>NZ_JBIUYF010000010.1:0-31414 GCF_044744405.1 Streptomyces sp. NPDC087310
CACCCCCCCCCCCCCCCCGCGCCGCGCGCGCCCCGGCCGCGCTGGGCGGGGGGGGCGCCCCGCCGGGGGGGGGGGGGGCCCGCGCGGGGGGGGGGGCGGGGGGGCCCGCCCCCCCCCACGGCTCTGCTCTGACGGGGCCGGTGCCCTGACGGGGGCGTATCGCACGATGTGCGGTGCGCCCCCGTCGCGGTGCATAGCACCTTTTTCACCCGAAGGTGCTAATCAACGCCGATTTCCCGATGAGCGTCCCCCAACTCGCTAGCCTGACCCTCTGTTTGGGCGGAGCCGAGGGAGGGACGGGGACGCGTGAGGGCCATACCGGGTGCGGCGCGCGCGTACATTCTGCTGACCGCGCTCTGCGCCGCCGCCTGTGTCCAGCCCGCCGTACGCGACCCCGGCTCCACGCCCTGGCTCGCGGCCGGGATGCTCGCCGGGCTCTACGCGCTCTGCGAGCTGCCCGCGCGCTGCCGCGTCCTCGGGCGCTCGCTGAACGGCTCCGTACCCGTCGCGGCCGGGTCGTTCTTCCCCGTGCTGCTCGGCGCCGCCCTGCTGCTGCCGCCCGCCGCCGCGGCGCTGGTCGCCGTGCCGGGCGCGCTGCTCGGGCGGATCGAGCAGCGCCCGCGCAGCGCCCGGCGGGTCTGGCGGGCGGCTCAGCTCGCCCTCGCCACCTGGGCGGCTTCCCGGGCCCAGGTGCTCTTCGGCGGCCCCGTCGCGCTCGGCGGCGGGGGGTACGGGCTCACGGTGCCCGACCTCCCGTACGTCCTGCTCCCGGCGGGCGCCGCCGCCCTCGCGTTCTGCCTGGTGCTCACCGCGCTGGACGGCTCGATCCTCGTCGTCGCGGAACGGAGGGAGCCGCGCGCCGCCTGGCGCGGCCTGCTGGCGAGCTCCCTCGCCCCGCACGCCGCGCACGGGCTGGCCGGGCTGATGATGGCCGTCCTGTGGCGCAGCCCGTACGGGCCGCTCTCCGCGCTGCTGGTCCTGCTGCCGATGTACATCTCCTGCTGGGTCTTCGCCCAGTACCACCGCGAGCGCGCCGCCCACCAGGCCACCATCAGGGCGCTCGTCCAGGCGGTCGACATCAAGGACACGTACACCCGGGGGCACAGTGAGCGCGTCGGGCACGCCTCCGTGCTGATCGCCCAGGAGATGGGCATGGAGCGGGAGCGGATCGAAGTCCTCCGGTTCGCCGGGATCCTGCACGACGTCGGCAAGCTCGGCGTGCCGACCCGGGTGCTGCGCAAGGACGGCCCTCTGACGCCCGAGGAGCGCCGCGTCATCGAACTGCATCCCGAGTACGGGCACGAGATGGTGCGCGGCATCGCCTTCCTGGGCGAGGCGCGGGGCGCGATCCTCCACCACCATGAACGGCTGGACGGCAGCGGCTACCCGTACGGGCTCGCCGGGGACCGGATCCCCGAGTTCGCGCGGGTGGTGGCGGTGGCCGACGCCTTCGACGCGATGACCTCGACCCGTTCGTACCGGCGCGGCCGGCCGGTCGGCACGGCGGTGGCGGAGCTGGAGCGGTGCGCGGGGACACAGTTCGACCCGGCGATGGTACGGGCGCTGGTCCGGGCCCTGGACCGGCACGGCTGGCGCACGGCGGTCACGGCGGACGAGGGGACCGCCCCGACCGCCTCGCCCGCCCCGGCCCCCCAGGCTTCCCCGCCTGCCCCGGCGTCCCCACCTGCCGCAGCGTCCCCGTCCGCCCCGGGACCGCGCGGAAACGTCCCTTCGGCCCGCACCGTCCAGCCGGGCGCGGCGGCCCCGTCCGGCGCGTCCACCCCATCGGCCCCCCGTACGGTCGGCGGCGCCACGCCCCGGGGCGGACAGGGCAGCCGGGGCAGCCGGGGCGGTCCCCGGTGACCGCCACCACCGTCCGGGCCCCGGCCGGGCACGCCCGTACCGTCCCCCTCACCGTCGTCGCGGTGTACGGCACCGCCGGGCTGCTCACCGCCGCCGGCCTCGCCTCGACCCTCTGGCACGGCCTCGCGGAACCCCGGATCGCCCTCGCCTTCGGCGTCCTCATCGCCGTCGGTGAACTCGCCCGCTGGGGCGCGCTGCCCGGCGAACGGGAGCCCGCCCCGCTCGGCGCCGCAGGGGCGCTCGCCTACGCCCTCCTCGGAGAGAACGCCGGGCAGCAGACCAGCCACGGCGTGTTCCAGACCGTCACCGTCGTCCTCGCCGCCATGCTCGCCGGAGCGGTCCCCCATGTCGCGCGCGGCCACGGCCCCACCCTCGACCACCTGGTCCGACGCGTCCTCACCGTCGGCTTCGCCGCCATCTGCTTCCAGCCGCTCTACAACTCCGGCGAACTGCGCGAACACATCGGCGCCGGTCCCGGCTACGCGTTCCTGCTCCTCGTCCTGCTGGCCCTCACCGCGCTCTGCGACGCCGTACTGGCGGCCCTGACCGTGCGCGCCCGCACCCGCCACCCCTTCGGACCGCTGCTCCGCGACGAGCTGCGCGCCCTGCTGCACATCGGCTCCGCCGTCTGTGCCACCGGCGCCGTCATCGCCCTCGGCGTCGCCGTCGCCGGGCTCTGGGCGCTGCCCGTGTTCTGCGTACCGCTGCTGCTCACACAGCTCTCCTTCCGCCGGTACGCCGCCGTACGCGCCACCTACCGCCAGACCATCGCCTCGCTCGCCCGCGCCACCGAGATCGCCGGATACACCCGGCACGGGCACGCCCGCAGGGTCGCCGACCTCAGCCGCGCCGTCGGCCGCGAGCTCGGGCTCTCCGGGCCCGAGCTGACCGTCCTGGAGTACGCCGCGCTGATGCACGACATCGGCCAGCTCTCCCTGGTCGACCCGGTCCCCGAGGGCGCCACCGCACTGCTCCCGGTCGCGGAACAGCGCCGTATCGCGCTGCTCGGCGGCGCCGTGGTCCGCCAGACCGGGGTGCCCGCCGCCGTCGCGATGGTGGTGGAGCGCCAGGCGGACCCGTACCGCGAACAGCCGCTGTCGGCCCGGATTGTCCGCGCCGTGAATGCGTACGACGACCTGGCCGGGGAAAGTGCCAGTGCGAGCGGCCCGCTCAGCGCGCTGGAGCGGCTGCGGCTCGGTACGGGGCACGACTACCAGCCCGAGGTGGTCGAATCCCTGGCGCGCGTCCTCTCCCGGGGCGGCCCGACCCCTGGTGGGGCGGGGTAACCCATGGGTAATGAGCGGGCGTCCGACCGGGCATGGTTGGATGCGAAGAAGAGGGTGTCAGGGGGCACTGCCCGAACGACCGGCAGGCGGGAATCGTGAGGATCTTCGGGAAGGTACGGCATCGGCCCTCCGCCTCGTGGCGGCAGGCCACCGACCGCGCGTTCACGCTGATCGGTGACGGCCGGTACGAGGACGCGGGCGCGCTGCTGACGCGCGCCGCCGATCTGGAACCGTGGCTCTCCGAGTCCTGGTTCAATCTGGCGCTGCTGCACAAGTTCCGGCACGACTGGGAGCAGGCGCGCGCCGCCGGGCTACGCGCCGTGGCCCTGCTCGACAAGGAGACCGGCGCGCCCGACTGGTGGAACGTCGGGATCGCGGCGACCGCGCTCCAGGACTGGCCGCTGGCCCGCCGCGCCTGGCAGGCGTACGGACTGCGCGTACCGGGCAACCCGCACAGCGTCGAGGCGAACGGCGAGCCCGAGGGCATGGAGCTGGGCAGCGCGGCCGTCCGGCTCTCCCCGGAGGGCGAGGCCGAGGTGGTCTGGGGGCGCAGGCTCGACCCGGCGCGGATCGAGATCCTGTCGATCCCGCTGCCCTCGTCGGGCCGCCGCTGGGGCGAGGTCGTCCTGCACGACGGCGTACCCAACGGTGAGCGCACCACCGCGGCGAGCCCGGACGGCACCGTCCGCGCCTACCCCGTCTTCGACGAGATCGAGCTGTGGGCGCCCTCGCCCGTACCGACCTGGGTCGTACTGCTCGAAGCGGCCACGGAAGGGGACAGGGACGCCCTGGAGCGGCTGGCCGCCGACGCCGGCTTCGCCGCCGAGGACTGGTCCTCCTCCGTACGGCTGCTCTGCCGCGCCTGCTCGGAGTCCACGATGCCGAGCGCCGAGGGCGACGGCGAGCACCTCGACCCGCACGACCACAGCGAGCCGGGCCACCCGGGGCCGCTGGGCCACCGTACGGCCGGCGAGCAGTGGGCACCGGAGCGCGAGTGCGGGATCGCGGCGCCGCCGGGACTGGTGCGCGGGTTGCTGGACGGGTGGGTGGCCGACAGCCCGGACACCCGGGAGTGGCGCGACCTCGAAGAAGTGTGCTGAACGGGGACGGGTGCGCGACGCGGGCCGCTCCGCCCACCCGTCGGGTCCGAGCGCTGCGACGCGCCCCTGAAGGCTGCCCTTAGGCTGTACGCGCACACCGGGACCGCTACGGGGTGCCGGGCCCGGCAGACTCCGCGCACGGCACACCGGTCACCGCGGACGGATCGTGCGGGCAGCATCGGTACCGAGGAAGGCGTACTGCGGACATGGCGCAGCAGGAGACGGACCAGGGATACGAGAGCGGGACCTCGGTGGCGGAGCCGGGGGACGGGTTCGTCGTGGACACGGAGGACGCGGCGGCCCGTGAGCTGGCGCACCGCGAGCGCGGCACGTCCCGCCCGATCACCGTCGTCGGGAACCCGGTGCTCCACAAGGAGTGCCGGGACGTCACGGAGTTCGGCGACGAGCTCGCCGCGCTGATCGACGACATGTTCGCCAGCCAGCACACGGCCGAGGGCGTGGGCCTGGCGGCCAACCAGATCGGTGTGGACCTGAAGGTCTTCATCTACGACTGTCCGGACGACGACGGCGCACGGCACGTGGGCGCCGTCTGCAACCCGGTGCTGGAGGAGCTGCCCCCGTCGGAGCGTCATCTCGACGACTCCAACGAGGGCTGCCTGTCCGTGCCGACGGCCTACGCCGCGCTGGCGCGCCCCGACTACGCGGTGGTCCGCGGCCAGGACGCCCGGGGCAACCCGATCAGGGTCGCGGGCACCGGCTACTTCGCGCGCTGCCTCCAGCACGAGACGGACCACCTGTACGGCTACCTGTACATCGACCGGCTGTCGAAGCGCGACCGCAAGGACGCGCTGCGGCAGATGGCGGAGAACACGCCGCGCTACGAGGTCGTCCCGAACTCCTAGGCCCTTCCCCTGGGCTCCCCGGGCTCCTGGGTCTCCTTGGGGTTCCCGGGCTCCTGGGTCTCCCGGGTTCCTGGCGCCGCCGCCGCCTCCTCCGCCGGCCGGAGGGGGTCGGCCCGCCGGTCCGAGGACGCGGGGTCGACCGTCCGGTGGTACGTCTCCCAGATCCGTACGGGGAAGACGTTGCCCCGCTCGGAGTCCGGGCCGCCGACGCCCTGCATGCCCAGGAGCTGCGGGGCGTCCGGCTTGGTACGGAACATCGCGACCGCCGTGGAGAGCTTCTCCGTGGAGCCGATGAACCACGCGGACCGCATGTAGTCGCCCGCGTTGGTGGCGCCCGCCCAGACCGGCCCCCGGGGTGCGTCGGACGTGGCCCCGTCCGCCCCGTCGGACCCCTTGGTGTTCAGGGCGCTCCACCCCGTGTTCAGGAGCGCCCCGGAGACCTGCGCGGCCACCACGCCGCTCATCGCGCGCCGCCGCTCGGGCTTGGCGAAGCCGTCGACGGGGACGCCGTCCCGCTCGACCTTCGTCACCGAGTACGGCTCCGTCTGGTTGCCCTCGTTGACGAAGGTCGTGTAGGCGCTGGCCAGCCGGACGGCGCTGGGCGTCGAGGTGCCGATGGAGAACGTCGGCTCCAGCTTCGCCATGGACTCCTCGCGCAGCCCGGCCGAGACGGCCATCCGCTTGACGTTCCGCAGGCCGATCTCCTTGCCCGCCTCGACGAACGGGGCGTGGCTCGTGCCCGTCATCGCCTCGACCAGGGGCGTCCCCGCGAACGCGGGCACGGGCACGGCGACCGAGAGCTCCGCCCCTCCCTGATCTCGCCGGTCGGCCCCCTCCACGGCCCGGACCTTGGCGGAGAGGGGCTCCAGGGTGGCGGCGTACACGAACGGCTTGAAGGCGGACCCGGCGGGCACGCCCGAGGTGTCCGCGTTGTTGCTGAAGTGGGTGATCGCGTCGGCGCCGCCGTACACCGCGACGACCGCGCCGTCCTCGGGCCGTACGGACGCCGCGCCCACCTCCACATGCCGGTCGGCCGCGCGCTTCTTCGGGTCGAGGCCGTCCTTCCGTACCTTCTCGACCGCCTTGGCCAGCGAGTCCACCTTCTCCTTGTCGAAGGTGGTGTGGATGCGGTAGCCGCCGTCAGCGAGGTCCTTGCCGGTGATGCCGCCGCGGCTCTTGAGGTACTTGTTGGCGATGTCGACGAGATAGCCGGTCTGCCCGGCCTGACTGGTCGGCTTGACCGGCTTCTTCGGTTCGGGGAAGTCCTGGTGGCGGGCGCGCTCGGCGGCGCTCATCACCCCGGTCTCGACCTGCCGGTCCAGCACCCACTTCCAGCGTTCCACGGCACGCCGGTGGTTGGCGGGGCCGAGCGCGGGGTCGTAACTGTCGGCGCCCTTGAGGAGGGTGGCGAGCAGCGCGGCCTGGCTGGGGTTCAGGTCCTCGGCGGGGACGCCGTAGTAGGCGTACGCGGCGGCCTGGACGCCGTACGAGTCACGGCCGAACCAGGAGGTGTTGAGGTAGCCCTCCAGGATCTCCCGCTTGCTCCTGCTGTTGCTGATCTTCAGGGCGAGGACGAGTTCCTTGACCTTGCGGCCGACGGTCTGGTCCTGGGTGAGGTACGTGTTCTTCACGTACTGCTGGGTGATGGTCGAGCCGCCCTGTGTCTCCTTGCCCTCGACGATGCTCTTGGCGGCGCGGGCGATGCCCGTGAAGGAGACACCCGTGTCGGAGTAGAAGTCGGCGTTCTCCGCCGCGATGACGGCGCGCTGCACGGAGACGGGGACCTGCGCGAGCGTGACGTCCTGCCGGTTGACGTCGCCGACGCTCACCATGCGGCTGCCGTCGGCCCAGTAGTAGACGGTGGCCTGGCGGCGGGCGGAGTCGTGTGCGCCGGGAATCTCGACCTGTGTGTAGACGACGGCGAAGGCCCCGCCCAGGGACACGGCGGAGAGTGTGGCGAGGCCGGACACGAGCTTCCAGGACGGAGTCCAGCGCCGCAGGCCGCGCCGGCCGTGGCGGGGGAAGTCGATGAACCGTCGGCCGGCCGGGGCGGCCGACGGGTCCGCGTGCGGGCCTTCCGGGGACTCGGCCTGCGTCTGGGCGGGTGTGGTGCGTCGCGGCCGGAGTGCGTGGGGCAGTCTCATCGGCGCGGACCTCCTCATCGGTCAAGAGCCCACCGCGGGGAGGTGGTTGCTCGGACTTGAGAGGGAAGAGGTACGGAAAGCGGAGGCCGTTGTTCCTGCGCCGGAATCTTCACATGCGGAGGGGTTTATCTGACGGGACGTCTGCTTTGGGGACCGCTTCGAGGCCCCAGGAGGCAGAGGAGGCAGAGGGGGCAGAAGGGCCGGACGGGCTTGAAGGGCCCCGGAAGGTACGGCGGTACGCGTTCGGCGTCGTCCCGAGCGTCCGCAGGAAGTGATGGCGCAGCCCCGCCGCGTTCCCGAACCCGGCCCGCCCCGCGACGCTGTCCACCGTCTCGTCCGTACCCTCCAGCAACTCCTGTGCCAGCAGCACCCGTTGGCGCAGCAGCCAGCGGTACGGGGTCGTCCCCGTCTCCTGCTGGAAGCGGCGCGCGAACGTACGCGGCGACATGTGCGCCCGTACGGCGAGCTGTTCGACAGTCATCTCCCGGTCGAGGTGCCGCTCCATCCAGCCGAGGACCTCGCCCACCGTGTCACAGGGCGAGGCGGGCAGCGGGCGGTCGATGAACTGCGCCTGGCCGCCGTCCCGGTGCGGCGGTACGACCATGCGGCGGGCGATCGCGTTGGCGACCTCGGGCCCGTACTCCTTGCGTACGAGGTGGAGACAGGCGTCGATGCCGGCCGCCGTGCCCGCCGAGGTGATGACCGGGTCCTCGTCCACGTACAGCACGTCCGGCTCGACCACGGCCCGGGGGAAGGTGCGGGCCAGCTCCTCCGCGTGCCGCCAGTGCCCGGCGCAGCGCCGGCCGTCGAGCAGCCCGGCGGCGCCGAGGATGAAGACCCCGGAGCAGACGCTGAACACCCGGGAGCCCCGGTCCACGGCGCGGCGCAGGGCGTCCAGCAGCTCGGGCGGGTAGCTGCGGGTGGTGTACGTGTCCCCGGCGGGCACGGCGATCAGATCGGCCTCCTCCAGCCGGTCGAGGCCGTGCAGGTCGCTCAGGGTGAACCCGGCGTGGGTCCGCAGGACGGGCCCCTCCGCCGAGACGACGGCGAAATCGTGGACGGGCAGGCCCTGGTCGCTGCGGTCGAGGCCGAAGACCTCGCAGAGGACCCCCAGCTCGAAGGGGTGCACTCCGTCGAGGAGGACGGCGGCCACATTGGTCAGCATGGTTCCAGTGTGCCAGCGCGTTGGCAGTAATTCGAGGGTCGATGACAGTCCTGCCACTGCCGCCTCCGGCGCCGGACGGCGACAGTGGGGACATGGACAACTTCCTGACCGTTCTCGCCCTGATCGTCCTCTTCGTCCTGGTTCTGGCGCCGCCGGTGTACTGGCACCTCAAGGACCGGGCGGTCGACCGCCGGATACGCCGCGCCGAGCATCCGGAACCAGCGGAACCACGGGCGGCTCCGCCGACCGTGGTTCCGACCGATCCCGCCCCCGCGACGCCGACAGGTGCGACGCCCGCGCCCACCCCGCGTGCACGCCCCATCCGGCTGCCGCACCGACCGCGTACCACAGCAGGTCAGGCGCGTTGAAGGTCGAGCCGAGCACCAGCCGCGCGGCGGTACTGCGCGCGGCCAGCTCGGCGGGGACCCCGGTGAGCTGGAGCAGCTCGACGGCGACGCTGAACGCGAGCGCGACCCCGGCCGCGGTACGGGGCCGTACGCGCGGCACGGCCAGCACCACCAGGACGTACACCAGCACGGTGTAGAGCGCGTCGCCCCCGTACTTCGCGACGTCGCCGGAGCCGAAGGACCGGAGCCCCAGCCCGGCTGCGACGGTCAGCACGGCGGCGCCACACGCCACCAGGCGCGTTCCCCGCGCCGTCCGCCTCCTCATGGAGCGGACTTCGTCGGCAGGGGGACTCGTCGTCATGAGGACGGACTCTACGCGGCGGCCCCCGCACCCCCCAGAAGCCGCCGCATCACCGCCACCGGCAGCGCGGGGTTGGCGGCGGCGCTCCTCGCCTGCTCCTCGTCGCCGTCCAGGAGTTCCATCAGCCGCCCGGCCGGCAGCCGTGGGTGCCGGGCAGCCCCGGCCCGGATCTCCGGCGCCTGGTCGCGGCTGAGCCGGTCGGCGAGCGCGGGGGAGAGCCCCGGATCCAGCACCGCCAGCCGGCGCAGCTCGGGCTCCTCGGCCGCCGCGAACCGCTCGGCGAGCCCGGCGACGGGGAAGCGGGGGTTCGCGGCCAGCAGGTCCCGGTGCGGGCCCCGGTACTCCTGGTAGCAGCGCAGCAGCAGCTCCGGCGGCGCGCCCGGATGGTTCTGGGCGAGCCGCACCCGTACGCCGGCGTCCTCGTCCCCCGCGAGGCGTCGTACCAGCTCGGAGGGGAGCGCCGGATCCACGGCGGCGCGGCGGCGCAGCAGGGGGTGTCGGGAACGGGCGTACGCGGCCGACTCCGCCGGGTCCAGAGGCGGCAGCCAGTGATGCTCACGCGGCCCGCAGTTCTCCTCCGCCTCGACCGTGTAGTCGATCGACGCCCGCTCGTCCTCGGTGAGTTCGGGCCGTACGGAGACGGCGGTACGGACGCCGGGGTCGGCGTCCCGGGCGAGCGCGTCGACGAGAGGGCGCGGCAGGCAGGGGCGGCGGGCCAGCTCCAGCCGGACCTTGGCGTCGGGGGAGCAGGTCAGGCGCGCGAGGACCTCGGGCGGGGTGCTGTAGTTGTGGGCGAGGGTCCACTGGTTGCCGGCGTCCGGGTCGCGGAGCAGCGAGTCGACCACGGCGGGGGAGAGCCGGTGGTTCACCAGGATCTGGGAGCGCGCGTGACAGGCGGGCATGCCCTCCAACTCCCGTTCCATCGCGACCGCGTCGTCCTCCCGTAACCGCCTCTCGGCCGCGCGGCGGACCGCCGGATGCGGGTCCGCGAGCAGCGCAGCGCGCCGCTCCGGCGACAGGTGCTGCCACATGCCCGTGCCGTTCGCCCGGACCGAGGCCATCGGATGCGTGGCGTGCGCGAGGCGTACGGAGAAGGGGACCTGGCGGGAGAAGACGAGCTCCTGGAGCTCCTGGTGGTCGTACGTCGTGTACATGCGGTCGATGACCCACTCCGGCAGCGCCCTGGCGACCCCGTCGCGCTCCGGCGGGCTCGCGAGGCGCGACCGTACGTGCCAGTGCGGATCGTCCACGAGGAGCCCGCGCACCTCCGGATCCACGTACGGATTACGGGCCAGCGCCCCGCGCACCCGGGGCTCGGGGTGGGCGACGACGGCGGCGGCCACCTCGGGCGGGAACGCCCGGCGCTCACGGCCCAGCGCGCTCCAGGCCGCCGCGTACTCCGGTTCCAGGAGGCGCAGGAGGAGTGCGGTGGGGGTGGCCGGATTGACGGCGAGCCCGCGGAGGACGGCGGGGAAGGCGGCGTCGGCGGGGGAGGCGGGGTCGGCGGGGGTGGCGTTCATGTGCGGGTACCGCCGCGCGGGATGCGACGGCCCGCGCGGTTGACGGCACGCACGGACTTCACTGCCGACCACATGGCTTCCCGCATGGCTCCCCGCCCTCTTCCGTGGGCGTTTCCCCGCCGCGCGCCCATGGTAGGAGTGTGCTGGGGGCGGACACACATGAGGGGGAAGACGCATGACGAGCAGTGCGACCGGGGGTATGCCGGGCGATGAGTTCTTTGTTCCGGGAAGCTCGTCCTTCACCGACTTTCTGACGGCCCACCGTCCGGAACTGCTGGGCACGCGCCGCTTCCTCGCGGACGGCGTCAGCGCCGTACCCGATCAATTCCCGCACGGCACCACGATCCTGGCGCTCACCTACCGGGACGGCGTCCTGATCGCCGGTGACCGGCGGGCCACCATGGGGAACCTCATCGCGCAGCGCGACCTGGAGAAGGTGCATCCCACGGACGACTACACCGCGGTCGCCTTCGCGGGCACCGTCGGGCTCGCGCTGGACATGGTGAAGCTCTACCAGGTCGAGCTGACGCACTTCGAGAAGATGGAGGGCATCCCCATGACCCTCAACGCGAAGGCGAACCGGCTGGCCGGGATGGTCCGGGAGAACCTCGGCCAGGCCATGCAGGGCCTCGCCGTGGTGCCGCTGCTCGTCGGCTACGACGAGACGGCGCCGGACGGCGCGCGCGGACGCATCTTCAGCTTCGACGTCACCGGCGGCCCGTACGAGAAGACGGACTTCTACGCGGAGGGCTCCGGATCCCCCTTCGCCCGGGGCGCGTTGAAGAAGCTGTACCGCGAGGACATGTCCCGGCACGACGCGGCCCTGACCGCCCTCCAGGCGCTGTACGACGCGGCGGACGACGACTCGGCCACCGGCGGCCCGGACATCGGACGGGGCATCTACCCCATCGTCTCGGTGATCACGGAGGACGGCTTCGAGCGGCTGCCCGAACCGGAGACGGAGGCCCTGAGCCGCGAGATGGTCGCCGGACGCCTCGACCGGCCGGACGGTCCGACTGCCACACTCTGACCCCATGAACGGTTTCGACATCGACGACGACCTGGTGCGCACCCTGATCCGCGAGCAGCACCCCGACTTCGCCGACCTGGACCTGCGTCCGGTGGACGGCGGCTGGGACAACCAGATGTGGCGCCTCGGGGACGAGCTGGCCGTACGCATGCCGCGTACGGAACGGGCCCCGACCCTGCTGCGTACCGAGCATCGGTGGATGCCCGAACTCGCCCCGCGCCTGCCGCTTCCGGTGCCGGTTCCCGTACGCGTCGGTGAACCGTCCGAGCGTTTCCCGCGCCTGTGGACCGTCACGACCTGGGTGCCCGGCGAACCGGCCGACCGGACCCCGGTCACGCGCGGCCGGCCCGCGGCCGACGCCCTGGCGGGCTTCCTCGGGCGGCTCCACCGGGAGGCGCCCGCCGACGCGCCGGTCAAGCCGGAGCGCGGGGGCCCGCTCGAAGGGAGGCGGTCGGATGTCGACGCGATGTTCGCGTCCGTCGACGGGGTGGGCGACGAGGTCCGGGAGGTCTGGGAGGACGCGCTCGCGGCCCCGGTGTGGCAGGGGCCCCCGATGTGGATCCACAGCGATCTCCACCCCGCGAACGTCGTCGTCGCGGACGGCACCCTCGCGGGCGTGGTCGACTTCGGCGACCTCGGCGCCGGTGACCCGGCGACGGACCTCGCCGCCGCGTGGGTACTCCTCCCCGAGGGCGCGGCCCCCCGGTTCCTGCACGCCTACGCACACGCGGACGAGGCGATGATCCGGCGGGCCCGGGGGTGGGCGGTCCTGCGCGGCCTGATGCTCCTCAGCGTCGGCCGGGCCGGTGACCTGGGCCTTCCCGGCGGCAAGGTCACATGGGGGCCGGCGGGCCGGGCGACGCTCGACCGTGTGGTGGTGCGGTGACTCCGTGGCCGAAAGCATGAGGACAGAGATCGTCCCGTTCGAGAGCGGCTTCGTGGCGCAGGCCGCGAACCTGCTGGCCGAGACACACACCCACGTCGGCACCGGCACCGGCGCCCTGGATCTCGCGGACGCGGACGTGGCCCGCCGTCTGGTGGCGCAGTGGCAGGGGACGGGGCCGGCGGTGGCGGCCGTACGGGACGGGGCGCTGACCGGGTTCATGGCGGCCGGCCTGCCGTGCACCCCCGGCGAGCAGTGGGCGCGCGTCCGCCTCCCCCAGCATGCCTGCGCACGGAGCCAGGACCGGCGCGCCACCTACCGGAGCCTGTACGCGGCGCTCTCCGGCCAACTGGTCTCCATCGGCGCGTACGAGCACGCCCTGGAGGTGTCGGCGGACGACCACGACACGATCTCCTGCTTCGTCGAGCTGAGCTTCGGGATCGACCACATCAGGGGCTTCCGGCCGGTCGCGCGCCCGGAGGCACCGGCAGGGCCCCCACGGGGGACGCGGCTGCGTACGGCACGCGCGGGAGACCTGGACCGGATGTTCGACCTGGCCGTGGAACTCCAGCGCTTCCACGCCGGGCCCCCGGCCCTGCGCCCCGCGCCGCCCGACCTCCGGCCGATCAGGGACAGCCTGAGGGCGGCACTGTCCGACGAAGGCCAACTCCTCCTCGTCGCCGAGGAAGAGGAGCACGGCCACCTGACGGGCCTGATCCAGGCCGCGCCGGACACCCACTACCTCGGCGCGGCGACGATCGGCATCGCGGCGGTGACAGCGCGGTCCCGGTCGACGGGGGTGGGAACGGCGCTGGTCGCCGCCGCCGAGAAGTGGGCGGCGGGGCGCGGCTTCGCCACGTACGGCACCAATTGGTCGTCCGCGAACCAGGTCAGCGACGCGTTCTGGCGTGGCCGGGGCATGATCCCGGCCCAGTTCAAGCTCAGACGCCTGATCGACTCCCGCGTCGTATGGGCCGACGCGCGGCTGAGTTACGGGCAGGGCGCCCCGTAACGCCCGTGACCTGCCTCGTCGCCTCACGCGGCCTCGATTGTCAGTGGTGCCTGCGAGACTGCCCGGCATGACCGAACCAGACCCGAAGGCAGACCTTCTCCGCTACCTGCAAGCCGCCCGTGACGCGCTGTTGTGGAAGCTCGACGGGCTCTCCGAGTACGACATACGCCGCCCCCTGACCCCCACCGGCACCAACCTGCTCGGCTTGGTCAAGCACGTCGCCGGTGTGGAACTGGGCTACTTCGGCGACACCTTCGGACGTCCGTTCTTCGTGGCGGAGCCGCCGCCCTGGTGGTACACGGAGGACGCCGCCGCCAACGCCGACATGTGGGCGACGGCCGACGAGTCACGCGAGGAGATCATCGGCCTCTACCACCGGGCATGGGAGCACGCCGACGCCACGATTGCGGCGCTCCCGCTCGACGCGATCGGTCACGTCCCCTGGTGGTCGGAGGGCCGCCGCGAGGTGACCCTGCACCGCATCCTGGTCCACATGGTCTCCGAAACCCAACGCCACGCCGGCCACGCCGACATCGTGCGGGAACTCGTCGACGGGGCAGCCGGCCTGCGTCAGGGCAGCGACACCATGCCACCGGGCGACGAGGCGTATTGGGAGTCGTACCGGCGCGACCTGGAGCGCGTGGCGCGGGAAGCGGACGGGCGCTGACGCGTCCGGGGAGGGCTGTGGCCGAGGTCGGGCGAGTGCGGGCCCTGGAACGCCGTGCGTGCGGTGCGTCAGGCTCCACTCGCCCCCGGTGCGGCGCCAAGCCCCAGCGGCCGGGGGCCTGCTCAACGCTCCGGACCTGACCGTGGAACGGATCGGCCCTCCCGCATGCGCAGGATCAAGGTGACCGCGTCCTCCGGGCGGGTTCCGGGAGTCAGGACTTCCTGCAAGAGGAGGCCGCGCATCGCGGCAACGGTGACGGTGGCCACATCCCGCGCTTCCTTCGTGTCGAGACCTTCGCGTTCCGCGAGTGAGGACAGCATCACGGTCAGGTCGCCGATCGACTCCACGAACTCACGGAAGTCCTCAGGGCCGTACGCGGCCAGTCCGACGACGTAGAAGAAGCCGCGGACACGCGACAGATGCTCAGGCCGGGTGTAAGTACGCCAGACCGCCCCAACGAAATCGTCGAAGGTGCCCTGCTGGGCGGCCTCCAAGAGTGCCTCGTTGTCACGGGACCGCTGCGCCTTGAGCAGGGCGGCCAGGACGCCCGGGAGCGACCCGAAGTGGTAGCGCAACAGGGCGTGGCTGGTCTCGATCCGGGCGGCGATCTCACGGAGTGACATCTCCGGCGGGGGAAGGGCCTCGCCGAAGGCGTCGAGAAGCCGTGCCAGGAGTCGCTCGCGCGCGCTGCCCTTGCGTTCCGAGGTTGACAGGATCACTCCCACAGTTTATCCATTGGAAAAGAAATTCGGCGACATCACTGTCGAGCGCGGCGCCACCTCGACGATTCCACAGCGACCCTGATGGCGCGCTCGCCAGGTTGCCCTGGCTGTTCTCCGACCCCACCAACGCCGTCCGCGTCATCCAGGGCGGCCACCTTATGAAGGACCTCAGATGAGCACCATGTGGCAGGGCTGCCTCGCCCACACCGACTACTTCGAGATGCGCTCCAGCGGTGGGCACGACTACGGCGTCTGGGTCACCACGCCACCGAACTACGACCCTGCCGCCGCGCAAGCGCCTGTCGTGTACGTGCTCGACGGCAACTGGACCGTGGGCATGACCGCCCCACTCGTCATCACCCAACTGGACTTCATGCAGCCGATTCAGCCCTACGTCCAAGTCAGCGTGGGTTACGCGGGCGAGGACGCGGAGCACTGGGAGCGGTTGCGCAGCCGAGACCTCCTGCCCCCCGGCGAACCCCTCGCGAAGGAGTTCATCGACGCGGTGGAGACGGGGGTGCAGACGGGCGTGACGTCTCGCGAGCGAGCCGACGCCTACCTCGCTGAACTGAACGACACCCGCGGGGATGTGTTCCTGAACTTCCTTACCGCCGAACTACACCCGCGGATCGAACGTGAATACGGCACAGCCCCGAGCGGTCACGGTCTCTTCGGCTATTCCCACGGCGGACTCTTCGGTCTCTACGCCTGGCTCAACAGCGGCACGTTCTTCGACAGCATCGGTGCGGGCAGCCCCGGCATCATCAGTACGGACAGTCAGGTCTTCGCTCAGCTTCAAGCAATGGGTGACACCCTGCCCGCTACCAAGCTTCACGTGACCTTCAACGATCGAGAGATCCTCGGAGACCTGGCGGTCTACCAGAATCTCGCGACGAACGCGGCCACGTTCCTTCACCGCCTCACCTCACGCGGCGGATCCGTCACCAGCGCGGTCATGCACGAAACGCACGTGACGGGGCTACAGGCATCGTTCCTCAGCTACCTCAGGACCTGCCGTGCCCAGTAAGCCTGGACGCCGCGGCTCTGCCTGCGCTCCCTTCACGGCTACGCTGCCCGCCATGTTGGGCAGCGCCGATTCGCCGATGATGAAGCACCGCCAGCGTCCCGGCCGCCAACGCCGTGACCCACGGCCGTACCCCCGGACGGGACTTCGAGGTGCGGCTCGGGCTCGGTGCCGATCGGGTGCGGGTCGAGGTGATCGACACCCGGCCCGAACGGCTGCCCCGCGTGCCGGGGATCTCCGCGCCGCCCGCCGCGGACTCGACCGGTGGGCGGGGGCTGTTGCTGGTCGCCGCGTATGCCGACCGGTGGGGGTGGGGCGTACGGGATCCGTACACCAAGATCGTCTGGGCGGAGGTGGGGTATCGCGCGGCCGAGTACCTCTTCTCCCCGGAGGGGGAGTGAGAGGCAGTCAGGAAGCGGGGCAGGCGCCGTCGTCGACGGAGATGGACACGAAGTCGTAGCCCATGGCCCGCTTGGCCTTCATGGCGTAGACGTTGAGGCAGAGCGCGGTGTCGGTGCCCTCGGCGGTGACGGTGTAGTCGGCCTGTTCGGCTCCGCCGTCGTACAGGGCGGACTCCGGACGGTCCGAGGCGAGTGCGACGGTCAGTCCGTCCTCGGAACGGTGGCCCGCCTCCGCTATGCGGCCCCGCAGGATCCCGTCGTACAGGCCGGTCGCGCTCCCGGGGCCGAACTGGGCCTCACGCGACAGTTCGGTGGTCGCCGCTGTCACGGCGTTCCGCAGGTCGGTCCCGCCCCAGTCGTCGGAGGAGCCGAGGAGGTCCGGGTGGTAGAGGAGGTACATGCCGCCGGCCGCGAAGAGCAGGGAACCCACGATGAGGGCGCGGCCGATGGGGTTGTGCGGGTTGTAGACGTAGCGGCTGGTGCCCCACTTGCTGCGTACGAAGACACGGTCCGCGTCGTCACTGCTGTTGGTCATGGGCCGATTCTCGTCATCGGTCTGTGTTTTCGGCCAGTCGCGGGGACGGCCCGCCGGAAGAACCGGCGGGCCGTCCCGCGCGATCGGGGGAACGGAGCGTGATCAGTCGCGCTGCGTGTTCGCCGGGAGCTTGCGGAGCTTCATGTTCTCCGCGGTGTCCGAGCCGAACCCGTAGTCCAGGATCTTCGCCGCGTCGCCGTACCGGTCGGTGCTGTTCAGGACCGTGCCGACGAGGGTCTTGTCGCCACGGGTGGCCGCGAAGACCAGGCATTCGCCCGCCGGGGTCGTCGTACCGGTCTTGATGCCGATGACGCCGTCGTACGAACCGAGCAACTGGTTCGTGTTGTTCCAGGTGTAGTAGCGCGTACGGCCGTTGGCGGCCGGGGCCTCACCCTTGTACTGCTTGGTCGCGACGACCGTACGGAAGGTGTCGTTCGTCATCGCGTGCTGGGCCAGCTTCGCCAGCTCGGTGGGGGTGCTGGAGTCGGTGCCCACACCGTCGAAGGAGTCGAACTCGGTCTTCGGCAGGTAGAGCTCGTCGGCCTTCGCGTTCATCTGCGCGACGAAGGACTCGGCCCGCTCCTCGGTGGTGTCGCCGGTGCCGAAGGTGTCGGCGAGGGCGTAGCCGGCGTCGGCGCCGGAGGGAAGCAGCGACGCGTAGAGAAGCTGACGGATGGTGAGCTTGTCACCGGTCTGGAGATCCGCCGTGCTGGTGCTGTGCTCGGTGACGTAGTCGCGGTACTCCTGCTTGACGGGCACCTGGCGGTCCAGGTCCACGCCCTTGTCGAGCACCACGTACGCGGTCATGATCTTCGCCGTGCTGGCCATGGGGCGGACGGTGTCCGCGTCCTTGCCGTACAGCGTCTCGCCGCTGTCGCCGTCCAGCAGGGCGGCGCCCTTGGCGGAGACCGTGGGCTCGGCCGGCGCGGCGGTCGCGGTCTGGGCGACCAGTGGGGAGAGCGCGAGCAGCGCGCCACCGGCGACGGCGGCGGCCCTGCGCTTGGTCAGTATCTTGGCAGTCAAGAGGAAATGCTCCGTCTCTGCATTGCTTGTGGTGGAACTGTCGTGCTGAAGGGGCCCGTGGGGTGTGAGTGGCCCCTACATGAAAAACGTGCTGACCGCGTCGGTTGGTTGCGTTCAACCTTGTAAAGATCCTGGGGAACCTGTTCGAGGGCCGGTCATCGGGACGATTCCGGTCAACCGCCGAACCAGGGTGACCCCGCTCGGTCAGTATGGGCAGATCATGGATACTCATATCAGTCCCACGCAGCGGCTGGCCCTGGTCACCGGCGCCAACAAGGGCATCGGGTTCGCGGTCGCCGAAGGGCTCCTCGGGATGGGGATGACGGTCTACCTCGGTGCCCGCGACACGTACCGCGGGACCTCGGCCGTCTCCACCCTGGCCGCGCGTGGATACGACGCGCGATTCGTCCAGCTCGACGTCACCGACCAGGCGTCGGTCGACGCGGCGGCCCAGGCGATCGCCCACGAGGCCGGCGGGCTCGACATCCTGGTCAACAACGCCGGGGTGCTCGCCACGCCCATCCACAAGCCGAGCCGTACCTCGGTCGACGAGATGCGCGCCACCTACGAGATCAACGTGTTCGGCGTCGTGGCCGTGACCAACGCGATGCTGCCGCTGCTCCGCCGGTCCCAGGCCGCACGCATCGTGAACCTCACGAGCAACCTCGGCTCGGTGTCCCTCGCCGCGTCGAACCGGGCCTTTCCCCAGTTGCTGGCCTACAACTCCTCGAAGGCCGCGCTGAACGCCCTCACCGTCACGTACGCGAACGAGCTGCGCGCCGAGCGGATTCTCGTCAACGCCGTCTCCCCCGGATCCGTGGCGACCGACCAGAACGGGCACGCGGGCGCGCTGACCGCCGCGGAGGGGGCCCTGCTGCCCATCCGGATGGCGACCCTGCCGCCCGGCGGCCCGACGGGCACGGCCGTCACCGCCGACGAGGACCTGAGCCAGCATCCGCTGCCCTGGTGAACGCACCGGGGCCGGGACAAGGGGAAACCCCCCTGCCCCGGCCCCGCTCCTGAACTCGCCTGACCGTACGACTAGAAGTCGTCGTCGAAGCCGACCGTGCCCTCCACCGCCACCTGGTACGCCGACGGGCGGCGCTCGAAGAAGTTCGTCAGCTCCTGGACACCCTGGAGCTCCATGAACGCGAACGGGTTCTCCGATCCGTACACCGGCGGGAAGCCGAGACGCTGGAGCCGCTGGTCCGCGACGCACTCCAGGTACGCGCGCATCGACTCCGTGTTCATGCCCGGCAGTCCGTCGCCGCACAGGTCGCGGCCGAACTGCAGCTCCGCCTCCACCGCCTCCTTCAGCATGTCCGTGACCTGCTGCTGGAGCGCGTCGTCGAACAGCTCCGGCTCCTCCTTGCGGACCGTGTCCACGACCTCGAAGGCGAAGTTCATGTGCATGGTCTCGTCACGGAAGACCCAGTTCGTGCCGGTGGCCAGGCCGTGCAGCAGGCCGCGCGAGCGGAACCAGTAGACGTACGCGAACGCCCCGTAGAAGAACAGGCCCTCGATGCACGCCGCGAAGCAGATCAGATTCAGCAGGAAGCGGCGCCGGTCCGCCTGCGAGTCCAGGCGGTCGATCTTCTCCACCGAGTCCATCCAGCGGAAGCAGAACTGCGCCTTCTCACGGATCGACGGGATCTCCTCGACCGCGTCGAAGGCCGCCGCGCGGTCCTCCGGGTCCGGGAGGTACGTGTCCAGCAGGGTCAGATAGAACTGGACGTGCACGGCCTCCTCGAAGAGCTGGCGCGAGAGATAGAGCCGCGCCTCCGGGGAGTTGATGTGCTTGTAGAGCGTCAGCACCAGGTTGTTCGAGACGATCGAGTCGCCCGTCGCGAAGAACGCGACCAGCCTGCCGATCATGTGCTGCTCGCCGGGGGACAGCTTGGCGAGGTCGGCGACGTCGGAGTGGAGGTCGACCTCCTCCACCGTCCAGGTGTTCTTGATCGCGTCGCGGTAGCGCTCGTAGAAGTCCGGGTAGCGCATGGGGCGGAGCGTCAGCTCGAAGCCCGGGTCCAGGAGGTTCTTCCCCGCTGATTCGGTGGACGTCATTACTGGCATGCCTCGCAGGACTCGGGGTTTTCCAGGGAGCAGGCGATCGCCTCGTCGGTCGGGGTCGCCTGTACGGGGACGGGGACGGGGACAGGGGTGGGAGCGGCCGCGGGGGCCGGCGCCGACTGCCCGCCGGCCGCCCGCGCGATCCGGGTCGCCGGGCGGGACCGCAGGTAGTACGTCGTCTTCAGCCCCTTCTTCCAGGCGTACGCGTACATCGAGCTGAGCTTCCCGATGGTCGGCGTCTCCAGGAACAGGTTCAGCGACTGGCTCTGGTCCAGGAACGGCGTACGCGCCGCCGCCATGTCGATCAGTCCGCGCTGCGGGATCTCCCAGGCCGTACGGAACAGCTCCCGTACCTCCGCAGGGATCCAGGTGAAGCCCGCCACCGAGCCGCTCGACTCGCGCAGCGCCTCGCGCGTCTGCGCGTCCCAGACGCCGAGCCGCTTCAACTCGTCCACCAGGTACGAGTTGACCTGGAGGAACTCCCCGGAGAGCGTCTCGCGCTTGAACAGGTTCGAAACCTGCGGCTCGATGCACTCGTACACACCCGCGATGGACGCGATGGTCGCCGTCGGCGCGATGGCGAGGAGGAGCGAGTTGCGCATGCCGGACTTCGCCACCCGGGCGCGCAGCGCCGCCCAGCGCTCCGGCCAGTTCAGCTCCACGTCGTAGTGGTCGGGGTGGAGCACCCCGCGCGCCGCGCGCGTCTTCGACCAGGCGGGGAGCGGGCCGTTGCGCTCGGCGAGGGCGCAGGACGCCTCGTACGCCGCGAGCATGATCCGCTCGGCGATCCGGGTGGAGAGCGCGGCGGCCTCGGGGGAGTCGAAGGGCAGCCGCTTCTTGAAGAAGACGTCCTGGAGCCCCATCGCGCCCAGGCCCACCGGGCGCCACTTGGCGTTGGAACGGCCCGCCTGCTCGGTCGGGTAGAAGTTGATGTCCACGACCCGGTCGAGGAAGGTCACGGCCGTGACGACGGTCTCGTCCAGCCGCTCCCAGTCGATCTCGCCGGTGGCCGCGTCCACGAACGCGCCCAGGTTGACCGAGCCGAGGTTGCAGACGGCCGTCTCGCCGTCGTCCGTGACCTCCAGGATCTCCGTGCAGAGGTTGGAGGAGTGGACGGTGTGGCCGGGCTCGGCGGTCTGGTTCGCCGTACGGTTCGACGCGTCCTTGAAGGTCATCCAGCCGTTGCCGGTCTGCGCGAGGGTGCGCATCATCCGGCCGTACAGCTCACGGGCCTTGATCGTTTTACGTGCGAGACCGTCGGCCTCCGCCTTGCGGTACGCGGTGTCGAACGCGTCGCCCCACAGGTCGACCAGCTCCGGCACGTCCACCGGCGAGAAGAGCGACCACACGCCGTCCGACTCGACCCGGCGCATGAACTCGTCGGGGATCCAGTGCGCGAGGTTGAGGTTGTGCGTACGGCGCGCGTCCTCGCCCGTGTTGTCCCGCAGTTCGAGGAACTCCTCCAGGTCCGCGTGCCAGGTCTCCAGGTAGACGCAGGCGGCGCCCTTGCGCCGGCCGCCCTGGTTGACGGCCGCGACGGAGGAGTCGAGGGTCCGCAGGAACGGGACGATGCCGTTGGAGTGGCCGTTCGTCCCCCGGATCAGTGAACCGCGCGAACGGATACGGGAGTACGAGAGCCCGATCCCGCCCGCGTGCTTCGAGAGCCGCGCCACCTGGTGGTAGCGGTCGTAGATCGAGTCCAGCTCGTCCAGCGGCGAGTCCAGCAGGTAGCAGGACGACATCTGCGGGTGGCGGGTGCCGGAGTTGAAGAGCGTGGGGGAGGAGGGGAGGTAGTCCAGCCGGCTCATCAGCCGGTAGAGCGCGGCGACCTCGTCCAGCGCGTGCGCGCTCTCGTCCTCGGCGAGCCCGGCGGCGACCCGCAGCATGAAGTACTGGGGCGTCTCGATCACCTGACGGGTGAGCGGATGCCGGAGCAGATAGCGGCTGTAGAGCGTACGCAGCCCGAAGTAGCCGAAGCGGTCGTCGGCGTCCTGGTCGATCAGCGCGTCGAGCCGGTCGGCGTGGCGCGTCACGAAGGCGGCCGTACGGTCCGCGATCAGGCCCTCGCGCTGCCCGACGGCGATGGACGCGGAGAACGACACGGCGCCCTGGGAGGCCGCCTCGTCGGCGATCGTACGGGTGAGCAGCCGGGCGGCGAGACGGGAGTAGGCCGGGTCCTCCGAGATCTGCCCGGCCGCCGCCTCCGTGGCCAGCTCGCGCAGCTCGGCCTCGTCCGAACGGGCGTTGCGGCCACGCAGCGCGGCGGCGGCGATCCTGCCCGGGTCGGCGTCGGGCAGATCGGCGGTCAGCTCGGTCAGGGTCCGCAGCAGCGCGGTGCCGGGGGCGTCGGCCTGCCCGGCGGCGGTCGCCGCCCCGTGCTCGGACTGTGCCTCGGACTGTGCTTCCGAGACAACTGAAACCGGATCCGCTGGCGCGATGGTCACGTGGTTCTCTCCCTCGCTCGGCTCTGGGCCACGAGGAGGCACGGGTCCGCGCGCACGGACGTACCCCGCCCTCGCAGGGCGGCACACCGCGCCGCGTCCACCGGCCCAACCGCGAGGCCCGGACGTCTGGGCGTCCGGTTCGGTCGAGCCGGACGCACTGTCGGCAGGTGTTCGGACTGGAGGGCGCGACAAAGCGCGCCACAGCACACCGTTGCGGGACAGTTCCGGATTTACACCGGATTCCCCTGCGTCGACAGCGAGGTCGAGCATACATCTGGGGGGCGCGCGGTGCGCCACCCCCCAGATGTTGTGTCGTACGTCGCCGCGGTACGAGATCAGCGGCGGCCCGGCGAGCGCCCGGCGAGCACTCCGCGAGCACTCCGTGAGCGTTCAGCAACCGCTCAACAACCGCTCAGCAGCAGCGGAATCCCTCGCGCGGGTCGGCCTCACGGGCGTCCGTGCGGCTGCGTTCGAAGGCGCGGCGGGTCATGACCTGGCCGGCCGGGTCACCGGCGGTGGCGTGGGCCACGTAACGCTCGTACGCCGATTCGCCGGTGAACTCCCGCACGTACCAGCGGACCCGCCGGGCCACCTGCCGTACCCGCTCCACCCGGCTCCCACTCCGACTCCGGGCCTGGCTCCGGAGCCAGGTCATGCCGGGCCCGTCCCCGCCGGGACGCTCTCCCGCGCCGTGGCCTCGGCGGCGGCCAGCTCCGCCTTCTCCTCCTTGGTGGGGATCATGCCGGCCGGGGCGACGATCCTGGACTCGGTGTACGGGGCCTCCACCAGCCGGACGGACTCCGGGTCGCGGATCGCCTTGAAGCAGACCCGTCCCGCGTCCGCGATGACCACGAGGATGAGGACCGCGAAGAGGGCCGAGAGCACCCCGTCCACCGTGGAGTTGGTGACGACGGTGTGCATGTCGTCCATGGTCTTGGCCGGGGCCAGCACCTCGCCCCGGTCGATGGCCGACTGGTACACGTCGCGCTGGGTGAAGAAGCCCACCCTCGGGTCGCCCGAGAAGATCTTCTGCCAGCTCGCGGTGAGGGTGACGGCCGCGTCCCAGGCCAGCGGCACGGCTGTCACCCAGGCCCACTTCAGACGGCCGGACTTGACCAGCAGCGTGGTGCAGACGGCGAGCGCCACGGCCGCCAGGAGCTGGTTGGCGATGCCGAAGAGCGGGAAGAGCTGGTTGATGCCGCCCAGCGGGTCATGGACGCCGACCCAGAGGAAGTAGCCCCAGCCGCCGACCACGACCGCGCTGGCGAACCAGACGCCCGGCTTCCAGCTCACCTGGCGCATCGGCTTGTACACGTTGCCGAGCATGTCCTGGAGCATGAAGCGCCCGACACGGGTCCCCGCGTCGACCGTGGTGAGGATGAACAGCGCCTCGAACATGATCGCGAAGTGGTACCAGAACGCCTTCATGGCGGTGCCGCCGACGACGGACGAGAAGATCTCCGCCATACCGAGGGCGAAGGTCGGCGCGCCACCGGTGCGCGACAGCAGACTGGTCTCCTCGACGTCCTTCGCCGCCTGGGCGAGCTGGTCGGGCGAGATGGTGAAACCGAGGTTGGCGACCGCCTGCGACGCGGACTCGACCGTACCGCCCATCACACCGGCCGGGGAGTTGACCGCGAAGTACAGGCCCGGGTCGATGATGCAGGCGGCGATCAGCGCCATGATCGCGACGAACGACTCGGTCAGCATCGCGCCGTAACCGATCATCCGGATCTGGGTCTCCTTCTGGACCATCTTCGGCGTCGTGCCCGAGGAGATCAGGGAGTGGAAGCCCGAGAGCGCGCCGCACGCGATGGTGATGAAGACGAACGGGAACATGGACCCGGCGAAGACCGGACCGTCACCGCGGCTCGCGAACTCGGTGACGGCGTCCATCTTCAGCGTCGGGAGCGCGATCGCCACGCCCAGCGCCAGCAGCACGATCGTGCCGACCTTCATGAAGGTCGACAGGTAGTCGCGCGGCGCCAGCAGCATCCACACCGGGAGTACGGAGGCGAGGAAGCCGTACGCGATCATCCAGATGACCAGGGTGCCGGCTTCCAGCGTGAAGGTGTCGGCGAGCGAGGACTCGGCGACCCAGCCGCCCGCCACGATGGCGAGCAGCAGCAGCGCCACCCCGATGAGCGAGACCTCGGTGACCCGACCGGGGCGCAGCACCCGCAGGTACACGCCCATGAAGAGGGCGATCGGGATGGTCATGGCGATGGAGAAGACGCCCCACGGCGAGTGCGCCAGCGCGTTGACGATGACCAGTGCCAGCACGGCCAGCAGGATGATCATGATCATGAAGACGGCGATCAGCGCGGCGGCGCCGCCGAAGGGGCCGATCTCGTCCCGGGCGATCTGGCCGAGGGAACGGCCGTCGCGGCGGGTGGAGAAGAACAGCGTCACCATGTCCTGGACGGCGCCGGCGAAGATGACGCCCGCGACGATCCAGATGGTGCCGGGCAGATACCCCATCTGCGCGGCGAGTACGGGGCCGACCAGGGGCCCGGCGCCCGCGATGGCCGCGAAGTGGTGGCCGAACAGCACGCGCCGGTCGGTGGGGTGGAAGTCGACCCCGTTGTCGAGCCGTTCGGCCGGGGTGGCCCGGGTCTTGTCGACCTTGAGGACCCGGTTCGCGATGAAACGGGAGTAGAAGCGGTAGGCGATCGCGTACGAACCGAGGGCGGCGGCCAGCATCCAGGCGGCAGAGACCTCCTCGCCCCGGGAGAGGGCGAGCACCGCCCAGCCCGCCGCGCCCACCAGGGCGACCAGTGCCCAGACGAGGATGGATCTCGGGGTGAGACCACGTATGGATTTCGGCCGGTCGTCCGTCGACGGCGCCTCGGTCGGTGCGGGCTCTGGCATGGCGAGTCGTCCCCTCACTGGTCACCTGCTTAATGCGCAGGAAATCTAGGGGACCATCCCGGGACACGCCACCACCAGCCCATATCCCGGTACGTTACGTGCCCGCGCCCGGTGGGTTTATGCGGGGGTGGCGGGTTTTCGTCACGGGTTCCGGACCGGGCCCCCGGCCCGGTCCTACGTCACGGGCGCGGGCGTTGGAGGCGCGCCACGAACTTGTAGCGGTCGCCGCGGTAGACCGACCGTACCCACTCCACCGGTTCGCCGGCCGCGTCCAGCGAGTGGCGCGACAGCATCAGCATCGGCAGGCCCACGTCCGTACCGAGCAGCCCGGCCTCGCGCGGGTTGGCGAGGGACGTCTCGATCGTCTCCTCGGCCTCGGCGAGATGGACGTCGTACACCTCCGCCAACGCCGTGTAGAGGGACGTGTACTTGACGAGTGAGCGGCGCAGCGCGGGGAAGCGCTTCGCCGAGAGGTGCGTGGTCTCGATGGCCATCGGCTCGCCGCTCGCCAGCCGCAGCCGCTCGATCCGCAGTACGCGTCCGCCGGCGGTGATGTCGAGGAGTCCCGCGAGGGTGTCGTCGGCCGTGACGTAGCCGATGTCGAGGAGTTGGGAGGTCGGTTCGAGGCCCTGGGCGCGCATGTCCTCGGTGTACGAGGTGAGCTGGAGGGCCTGGGAGACCTTGGGCTTGGCGACGAAGGTGCCCTTGCCCTGGATGCGTTCGAGCCGGCCCTCGACGACCAGTTCCTGGAGCGCCTGGCGCACGGTCGTCCGCGAGGTGTCGAACTCGGCGGCCAGGGTGCGCTCCGGGGGTACGGGTGTCCCGGGCGGCAGCGTCTCCGTCATGTCGAGCAAGTGCCGCTTCAAGCGGTAGTACTTGGGTACGCGGGCCGTACGGGTGGCGGGTCCGCCCTCGGTCTCCGTACCGACCCCGTCCGTGGCCATGGCCTGCCTTCCCGACTCCTGCGCTGCTGCCGTCACCGGCTCCTCCGTCTGTCGCGGCTCACATGGTGGCACGGTCCTGCCACGAGGCGTCGCCCTCGCTCAGGTGTCGGTCCGATAACGGACACGACTGCCCTTCTTATACACCCTTGACACCCCTAAAGGTCTAGGCCAAGCTCCCCCCTACTGGTCTAAACCATTAATTGGACCAGGGGGGGTTGCAGTGTCCCTGAGGAGGGTGGCGTGAAGCGCAAGCTCATCGCGGCGGTCGGCGTCGCAGGCATGGTGATCGGCCTCGCGGCCTGTGGTTCCGACGACCCGAAGGGCGGGGCGGCCGGGGGAGATTCCGCGAAGGAACTCACCGTCTGGCTGACGGTGGACGCCCAGAACAACTGGCCGGAGCTGGTCAAGGCCGCGGACGCCGCCGTGGTCAAGAAGCACCCGGGCATCAAGATCAAGCACGAGTACTACGGCTGGCCCGACAAGAACACCAAGCTCGACGCCGTGCTCGCCACCGACAAGGCCCCCGACGTCGTCGAGATGGGCAACACGGAGATGCTGGGCTACACGGTGAAGGGCGCCTTCGCCGAGCTCGACCCCGCGAAGTTCGACAACGCGGACACCTGGCTCGACGGCCTCAAGTCGTCGGTGACGTACAACGGCAAGACCTACGGCGTGCCGTACTACGCCGGTGGCCGCGTCGCCAACTGGCGCAAGGACGTCGCCAAGGAGGCCGGGGTCACCGCCGTACCGAAGACGTACGCCGAACTGACCGCCGGACTCGACAAGATCCAGGCGAAGAAGGGCGACAAGTTCAGCGCCTGGTACCAGCCCTCGCGCGACTGGTACGCGGCCATGTCCTTCGTGTACGACGCCGGCGGCTCCATAGCCGAGGACAGCGGCGGCACGTTCAAGGCGAACCTCTCCTCGCCCGAGTCCCTCAAGGGGCTGACGGAGTACAAGAAGGTCCTCGACGCGTACATGCACGCGGACAAGACCAAGGACGAGTCCGACCGTTACATCGTGTACGGCCAGGGCCAGTCCGGCATGATCTTCGGAGCCGCCTGGGAGGGCGCCACCGCCGAGGACCCGAAGAGCGACAAGACCGGCAAGCTCAAGGGCAACCTGGAGAACTTCGTGATGCCGGGTCCGTCCGGCTCCAACATGCCTGTCTTCCTGGGCGGTTCCGACCTGGCCGTACCGGTCAAGTCGAAGGCGCAGGCCACCGCCGCCGAGTGGATCAACGCCTTCACCGGCGCCCAGGGCCAGAAGGGCCTGATGGGCAAGGGCAACCTGCCGAACAACAAGACCGACCTCGCGACGCTGAAGAGCGACCCGGCGACCGCGGTCCCGGCGACGGCGGCCGAGTCGAGCTGGTTCGTGCCGATGGCGCCGGGCTGGGGCCAGGTCGAGAAGGCCCAGGTGCTCCAGAAGATGCTGCAGTCCATCGCCACCGGGAAGCAGCCGGTGGCGGAGGCCGCGAAGGAGGCGGACGCCGCCATCGACAAGGTCATCAACACCAAGTGACCTGAGGGCGGGGGCTCCCGTCCGGCACGATCCGCCGCTGTCCGGGCGATCTGCCGGACGGGAGCCCCCGCCCGGCCCGCTGAGGAGCGCGCGATGAGTGCCAGTGCCAGTGCCCCTACGAGTACCGGTGGCAGTGCCATGGAGATGACGACGACCCCGACGACGGCCGGTGAACCTCCGGTACGGCGCGACCCGCCGGGGAGCGCCGGGCCAGGGAAGAGACCCGGCAAGGGCCGGAGCCAAGGCGCCGGCGGGGGCTCCGTACCCTGGCTGCTCCTCGCGCCCTGCCTGGCCGTGCTCGCGCTGGTGCTCGGCTACCCGCTGACGCGGCTGGTCACCCTCTCCTTCCAGAAGTTCGGGCAGCCCCAGCTCTGGGGGTTCCAGGCCCCGGAGTCCGCGGGCCTCGACAACTTCACCGCGATCCTCGGCGACGGGGAGTTCTGGGCGGTCGTCCTCCGTACGATCGTCTTCGCGGCCGGAGCCGTCATCCTCACCATGGTGCTCGGCATGCTCATCGCCCTGCTCCAGCAGCGCGTCTCCGGCTGGGTGAAGGCCCTGATCAACATCGCCCTGGTGGCGAGCTGGGGCATGCCGATCCTGGTCGCCGTCACCATCTTCAAGTGGATGTTCGACACCGATTACGGCGTCCTCAACTGGGTGCTGTCCCGGATCCCCGGCGTCGACCTCATCGGCCACAACTGGTTCGCCAGCGGCCCGCAGGGCCTCGCCGTGATCATGCTGCTGGTGGTCTGGGGCGCCGTACCGTTCGTCGCCATCACCCTCACCGCCGGGCTCACCCAGGTACCCGCGGAGCTGGAGGAGGCCGCGCGGCTCGACGGGGCGGGCGCCTGGGGCGTCTTCCGCCATGTCACCGTACCGATCCTCAAGCCCGTCATCGTGATGCTCGCGACGCTCTCGGTGATCTGGGACATGGGCGTCTTCCCGCAGGTGTTCGTGATGCGCAACGGCCACCCCGAGGCGGAGTTCCAGCTCCTCACCACCTACTCGTACGACAAGGCGTTCGTCGTCAACGACTACTCCCAGGGGTCCGCGATCGCGCTGCTCACGGTCCTGCTCCTGCTCGGTGTGATCGCGGTCTACATGCGCCAGATGCTCAAGATCGGAGAGGTGGAGTGAGCGCTTCGGCCCCGGCCACCATGACGGCGGGTGGAGCCCGTGAGGGAACCCCCCGGCAGACGGCCCCCAGCAAGAGCAAGAGCAAGGTCAAGGGCAGGAGCAAGGCCGGCTGGAACGTGCTCGGCGTGCTCGTCTTCGTCGTCCTCGGCTTCCCCGTCTACTGGATGCTGAACACGGCGTTCAAACCGGCCGGCGACGCCATCGACCCCGACCCGCACTTCTTCCCCCGTACGTTCACCCTGGACAACTTCCGCCGGGCGCTGGACATCGCCGACTTCTGGGGGCCGGTCGGGCGCTCCCTGCTCGTCTCGTCCGTCGTGGTCGTCATCGGCGTCGCGGTCGGGCTGCTCGCCGCGCTCGCCATCTCCCGGTTCGCGTTCCGGGGCCGCAAGGTCGTGATCGTCGGGATCCTCGCCGTACAGATGGTCCCGCTGGTCGCCATGATCATCCCGGTCTTCCTGCTGCTGAACGACCTCGGCCAGTACGACAAGCTCTCCGGCCTGGTCATCACGTACCTCACCTTCATCCTCCCCTTCACGGTGTGGACCCTGCGCGGCTTCATCGTCAACATCCCGAAGGAGCTGGAGGAGGCGGCGATGGTCGACGGATGCAGCCGCACCGGCGCCTTCATCCGGGTGGTCTTCCCGCTGCTCGCACCCGGCATGGTCGCCACCTCGGTGTACGGCTTCATCCAGGCATGGAACGAGTACCTGTACGCGCTCATGCTGATGAGCCAGCAGAACCAGACCGCGACCGTCTGGCTCTCCAACTTCTCCACCAAACACGGAACCGAGTTCGCCCCGATGATGGCGGGCTCCACGATGATGGCCGTGCCCATCGTGATTCTGTTCCTGCTCGTCCAGCGCAAGATGGCGGCGGGTCTCACAGCCGGCGCAGTGAAGGGTTAGAGCGACCGATGACCACAACCATGTCCCGTGCGGACACCCTCACCCGTGACGCCCTCGCCGTCCTCCAGCCGGGCTTCGCCGGCACCACGGCGCCGGAGTGGCTGCTGCGGGCGATCGGCGCCGGCCTCACCTCGGTCGGGCTGTTCGGCCGTAACATCGCCACCCCCGAACAACTCACCGCGCTCACCCGACGGCTGCGGGAGGAGCGGGACGACCTCCTCGTCGCGATCGACGAGGAGGGCGGCGACGTCACCCGCCTCGAAGTGCGGCAGGGCTCGTCCTTCCCCGGCAACCACGCGCTCGGGGCCGTCGACGACACCGACCTCACCCGCGACGTCGCCCACGAGCTCGGCCGGCGGCTCGCCGCGTGCGGGGTCAACCTCAACTGGGCGCCCTCCGCCGACGTCAACTCCAACCCGGACAATCCGGTCATCGGGGTACGGTCCTTCGGCGCCGACCCGGAACTGGTGGCCCGGCACACCGCCGCGTACGTCGAGGGGCTCCAGTCCGCCGGGGTCGCCGCCTGCGTCAAGCACTTCCCGGGCCACGGCGACACGGCCGTCGACTCGCACCACGCGCTGCCCCGCATCGACGTGGACCTCGACACACTGCACGCCCGCGACCTGCTGCCCTTCCGCGCGGCCGTCGCGGCGGGTTCCCAATCGGTCATGAGCGCGCATATCCTGCTCCCCGCGCTCGACCTCGAACGCCCGGCGACCTTGAGCCCGCGGATCCTGACCGGACTGCTGCGCGAGGAACTGGGCTTCCAGGGCCCGATCATCACCGACGGCATAGAGATGCAGGCCATCGCCGAGGTGTACGGGATCGAGCGCGGCTCCGTCCTCGCGATCGCGGCGGGCGCCGACGCCATCTGCGTCGGCGGCGGCCTGGCGGACGAGGGCACCGTACTGCGACTGCGGGACGCCTTGGTGGCCGCGGTACACAGCGGTGAACTGCCCGAGGAGCGACTGGCCGACGCGGCCGCGCGGGTGCGCGGACTCGCCGACTGGACCCGTCGGGCCAGGACGGCTTCGGGGCCGGGCGCGGCCACACAGGAGGGGACCGCGCCCGGCCCCGCGATCGGCCTGCTGGCGGCGCGCCGGGCACTGCGCGTCACAGGCGCGGCCGCCCCGCTCACCCGGGCCCCGTACGTCGCGACCCTCACCCCGGTGGCCAACATCGCGGTCGGCGAGGAAACCCCCTGGGGCCCGGCGGCGGAACTCTCCCGCCTCCTCCCGGGCACGCAGACGGCCACGTACGGAAACGCGCCGTCCCCGGACGCCCTGGCGACCCGCATCCTCACGGGGGCGGGCGACCGCACCCCGGTAGCGGTGGTCCGCGACGCCCACCGCCACCCCTGGATGTCGGCCACCCTGGACGCCCTGCTCACGGCCCGCCCGGACACGGTGGTGGTCGAGATGGGCCTCAACGAAGCCCCACCGAGGGGAGCCCTCCACATCGCCACCCACGGCGCGGCCCGCGTCTGCGCCGAGGCGGCGGCGGAGGTCATCGCGGGGCGGGGGTGAGGGGGACTCAGAAGTGCGGCGGGGTCCGGGGCTCAGCCCCGGAC
>NZ_JBIUYF010000010.1:31424-135899 GCF_044744405.1 Streptomyces sp. NPDC087310
CAACGGTCATCGGGTGGGGGGCCGGGGGGGGGGGGGCCGGCCCCCGGGGGGGGGGCCGGCCCCCCCCCGCCGGGCGGGGCCCCCCCCCGGCGGGGGGGGGGGGGGGGGGGGGGGGGGGGCGGGGGGGGGGGGGGGGGGGGGGGGGGGGGGGGGGGGGCGCGGGGGGGGGGGGCGCGCCCCCCCCCCCCCCCCCCCCCCCCCCCCCCACTTCCCGTAGGCGCGCCCCTGTCAGATGCCCTGCCAGTCCGGCTTGGACGCGAACGTCGCGCGGAAGTAATCGGCCAGCTTCAGGCGGGAGGCCGCCGCCTCGTCCACGACCACTGTCGCGTGCGGGTGGAGTTGGAGCGCGGACGCGGGGACGAGGGCGGCGACCGGGCCCTCGACCGCCTGGGCCACCGCGTCCGCCTTGCCCTCGCCCGTGGCGAGGAGGACCAGGTGGCGGGCTTCCAGGATGGTGCCGATGCCCTGGGTGATCACGTGGTGCGGGACCTCGTCCGGGCTGGTGAAGAAGCGGGCGTTGTCCTCGCGGGTCCGGCGGGTCAGGGTCTTGATCCGGGTGCGGGAGGCGAGGGACGAGCAGGGTTCGTTGAAGCCGATGTGGCCGTCCGTGCCGATGCCGAGGAGCTGGAGGTCGACCCCGCCCGCCTCGGTGAGTGCCCGGTCGTACGCCTCGCACGCGGCCTGGATGTCCTCGGCGCTGCCGTCGGGGCCGAGGAAGGCGCTCGGGTCCAGGCCGAGCGGTTCGACGACCTCGCGCAGGACCACGGAGCGGTACGACTCGGGGTGGCCCGGCGGAAGCCCCACGTACTCGTCGAGCTGGGCTATCCGGGCGCCCGAGGCGTCCACGATGCCCGCCCTGACCTGGGCCGCCAGGGCCTGGTAGATCGGCAGGGGGGTGGAGCCGGTGGCCACGCCGAGCAGGGCGTCGGGCTTGCGGCGCAGCAGTGCGGCGATGCTGTCGGCGATGAGTGCGCCGCCCGCGGCGGCGTCCTGGACGATGACCACTTCCACGCTGGGCCCTGCCGATCTGATGGGTGAGTCTCTTGTGGTATAGACCAATTCTAGCAGAGGGGCCCTTCTAGCAGAGGGGCCCTGATCGATTCCTCGATCGGGGAAGGGAAAGGAGAGCGGAGCCGCCGAGCCCGGTGGCGGGGGCTCCACCGGGCGTGTTCGACTGGGTGGGCGGGGGCGTGAGCGACTTGGAGGGCACCCAGCATGTCTGCCGCGTTTCCCGCCGGGCCGAGCGAGCACCCGGGCCGGATCATGTTCACCGAGGTGCTGGAACAGCCCGCGGTGCTGCGGCGGGTCCTCGACGACGGGGCGCCCCGGATCCGTGAGGTGGCGGACGCCATCGCGGCACGGAAGCCGCGCTTCGTCCTGCTCACGGCGCGCGGCACGTCCGACCATGCGGCGCTGTACGCGAAGTACCTGCTGGAGATCCGGCGCGGGCTGCCCTGCGGGCTCACCTCCATGTCCACCATGACGGCGTACGGCGCGCGCCCCGATCTGACCGGTGTGCTCTTCATCAGCGTCAGCCAGTGGGGCGGCTCGCCGGACCTGGTGGCCGCGACCTGGGCCGCGCGGGAGGCGGGCGCCATCACGCTCGCCGTGACGAACAACCCCGACTCGGCGCTCGCCGCCGTCGCCGAGTTCCATATCGACGTCCTGGCCGGCGCGGAACTGGCGCTGCCCGCCACCAAGTCGTACACCGCCTCCCTGCTCGCGCTCTACCTCTTCACCGAGGGGCTCGGCGGCGACGACGGCACCGAGGCCGCGTCCGTCGTGCCGGATCTCGCGGACGGGGTCCTCGCCCGGGGCGCGGAGGTGCGGACGCTCGCCACCCGCTACCGCTTCGCCGGGCGGATGGTGGCGATCTCACGGGGGTACGGCTATCCCACGGCCAGGGAGGCGGCGCTGAAGCTCATGGAGACCAGCTATCTCCCCGCGCTCGCGTACTCCGGCGCCGACCTGCTGCACGGCCCGCTCGCGATGATCGACAACCGCTCGCCGGTGATCGCGGTCGTCCCCGAGGGCAAGGGCGGCGAGGTGCTGCGCCCGGTCCTGGACCGGCTGCGCGGCCGGGGCGCCGACCTGTGCGTGGTGGGCCCGGCGGCGGAGACGGGGCGGGCCTCGGCGGGTTTCGTCCTGCCGGTGGAGGGGGTGGGGGAGGAGCTTCAGCCGATCCTGGAGATCCTGCCGCTCCACCTTCTGGCCTACGAGATCGCCCTCGCCCGCGGTTACGACCCGGACGCCCCCCGGACGATGGCCAAGACCCCCGAGTCGAGCTGAGGGGCGGGCGGGCGCGACCGGCCCGGGGCACACCCGCGGGCCGCGGCGCCGCGACGGGACCCTCAACCCGTACGGCACCGCAGCCCGGAGTTGCTACGGCCGACAGGTGTGCGGTCCCGGCGGCCGTGGGGAGAGGTTCCGCCGCAGTCAGGGCAGAGAGCGCCGGCACCTCGTTCCGCCCTCCTGTGCGGGGAGGACGGAAGTCTGTTGCACCCATTGTGGACTAGACCATTCGGGGGTGTCCATGCCCGCGGTGCGTACGGTGAGCCTAATCCGCCCCTACCCTCCGGTACAGACCGCGGGCCGTCCGAGGTTTCTGAGGTTTCTGTGCCACGGGTACGCTCGCACGTGTGCCCTCCATGAACGATCTCGTCCGCCAGCACACAGCCCTCGGTGAATCCGACCTGGAGTGGCTGCATCTGCTGGTCTCGGAGTGGCAACTGCTCTCCGACCTCTCCTTCGCCGACCTCGTCCTCTGGGTCCCCACCCGGGACGGCACCCGCTACGTCTCCGTGGCCCAGATGCGGCCCAACACCGGGCCCACCTCCTACCAGGACGACATGGTCGGCCACCTCGTGCCCCGGGGGCGCCGGCCCCTGCTGGACGCCGCGCTGGACGAGGGGCGGATCGTCCGCGAGGGCGACCCCGAGTGGCGTGAGGAGGTTCCCGTACGGGTCGAGTCCATCCCCGTACGGCGTGAGGGCCGCGTCCTCGGGGTCATCGCCCGCAACACCAACCTCCTCACCGTCCGCACCCCGAGCCGGCTGGAGCTGAGCTACCTCCAGTCCGCCTCCGACCTGGCGCAGATGATCGCCGCCGGGTCCTTCCCCTTCCCCGGCCAGCAGGTCGACATGGACGCCTCACCGCGCGTCGGGGACGGGCTGATCCGGCTCGACGCCGACGGGATCGTCCAGTACGCCAGCCCCAACGCGCTCTCCGCGTATCACCGGCTGGGACTCGCGTCCGACCTGGTGGGACAGCACCTCGGCCAGGCCACCGACCATCTCGCGCCCGCCCGTGGCCCGGTGGACGAGGCCATGGTCAAACTGGCCAGCGGATACGCGCCCCGGGAGACCGAGGTCGAGGGCAACGGCGGGGTCATCCAGCTCCGCACCATCCCGCTCAAGCCCAAGGGCATCCGGATCGGCTCCCTGGTGCTCCTGCGCGACGTGACGGAACTCCGTCGCCGCGAGCGCGAGTTGATCACCAAGGACGCCACCATCCGGGAGATCCACCACCGGGTGAAGAACAACCTCCAGACGGTCGCCGCGCTGCTGCGCCTCCAGGCCCGGCGGATGGACTCCGTACGGGGCAGGGAAGCGCTCAACGAGGCCGTGCGGCGCGTCGGTTCCATCGCGATCGTCCATGAGACGCTGTCTCAGAACCTGGACGAGCGCGTCGAGTTCGACGAGATCGCCGACCGCGTTCTGGCGATGGTGGCCGAGATCTCGCCCGGCAAGATCCTCTGCCGGCGTACGGGACGGTTCGGCATCCTGGACGCCGAGGTGGCCACCCCGCTCTCCATGGTGCTCACCGAAATCCTCCAGAACGCGCTGGAGCACGCCTTCGAGCCGGGGGAGGAGGGCCGGGTGGACGTCTCCGCGGTCCGCAGCGGGGAGTCGCCGGCCACGAAGCAGCGGCGTACGGGCACCTCCGGCACCTCGGACACCCGGCTGATGATCACCGTCCAGGACGACGGGCGCGGGCTGCCCGAGGGGTTCGATCCGCAGCGGGCCGGGAATCTCGGGCTCCAGATCGTACGGACGCTGGTGGAGGGCGAGTTGGGCGGCACGTTCGACATGGTGCCCGCGCCGGTCCGTGGCACACGCGTCCTGCTGGACATTCCGGTGGAGCCGCAGAAGTAGCCGCGTCGGCGCGTACCCCTGCGACAGCATCGAGCCCCGGACCGTTCTACGGTCCGGGGCTCGGTTCGAAGCTCACTGTGCGATGCGCATCGGGGGGTACTGCGCGCTGCGTTTCGGGGGCGGGGCTATGCGTACACGCTGTACGCTCCGCCGGCTGAGGCTGTTACAAGGGTGGTTCAGGCGGTCGCGTTACGCGCCCGGTTACGAGCGGCGCGACGCTTCATCGCGCGGCGCTCGTCCTCGCTGAGTCCACCCCAGACGCCGGAGTCCTGGCCGGACTCAAGCGCCCACTGCAGGCACTGCTCCATGACGGGGCAGCGACGGCAGACGGCCTTGGCTTCCTCGATCTGCAGCAGCGCAGGACCGGTGTTGCCGATGGGGAAGAACAGCTCGGGGTCTTCCTCGCGGCAAACGGCGTTGTGACGCCAGTCCATGGCTGCTACCTCTCTTGGTATTACGTGCAGGTTGCTTGTGAATGTGAACGCTTTCACGAATCCCTCGACAAGGGAAGGGTCGACCGCCAGCGGAACTGACGGGGTCCTTGCATCGAGGAGGGGTTCTGGCTCTCAGGGAGGCCGGTGTTGCGGGCCGTCCCGATCGCCATGTAGAGATTCGCAAACCTCGGCGGCGGATACAACCCCTTCTGGAAAGTTTTTTTTGATTCCTCGGTGTCGACTAGGTCACAGCCGTACTTCCATGGGGTGGATGCCAGCCTAAACGTTCGAGTGAAAGGAGTTTGGCCCCTTCCACTCACACAATCACACGCAGTGCACGGCGAACGCCTGTGAACGTCACGCTCGTACGCACTCCGAGATGGTCGCCGTCCATCTGGAAAGGCAGGGGCGCCTTGGAATGCAAGGTGAAGTCGGTCAGGTCGTGCAGGGACACCGCATGGCGCCCGTGGGGGCCCTTGTCCGGGGTCGAAGTGAGCAGTTGCGTCCCATATACGGCCGCCGCAGAGGCCGACATCCGGGTCAGCCCGAGGACATCGAGCGCCGAGTCGAAGGACGCCGTGGGGGACGAGTACAGCGGCCGATTCCCCAGGTAAGTGTAGGGAGCGGTGTTGCAGATTATCGACAGGACGAGATCTTCGACCGGATCCTCACCGGGCCGTTCCAAAGTGATCATTCCATGGCGGCGGTGAGGTTCCTCAAGGAACTGGCGTATCACCTGTCGCACATAGAGCGCGTGCGTCGAACGCTTTCCGCGTTCCCGGTGCTGTTCGACCCGGCCGACGACCCCCGCGTCGAATCCGAACCCCGCGTTGAAGGTGAACCAGCGGGACGGCGCGGCCTCGTCCTCCGAGCCCGGCGTCCCGGCCGCCAGTCCCAGACCGACCGTACGTTCGCTCTTCTCGTCCAGCGCCTGAAGAATCGCGCCGGTCGCCTCCACCGCGTCGTTGGGCAGCCCGAGCGCGCGGGCGAAGACATTGGTCGAGCCGCCGGGAACGACCGCGAGCCGCGGCAGCCGCTCGGGGTCCGGGCCGTTGTGCAGCAGACCGTTCACGACCTCGTTGACCGTGCCGTCCCCGCCCAGGGCCACGACCAGCTCGATGTCCTCGGAGTCGGCGGCCCGCCGGCCCAGGTCGCGGGCGTGCCCGCGGTACTCCGTCGTCACCGCCTCCAGCTTCATCTCGCTGGCCAGCGCGTGGATCAGTACGTCACGCGTGCGGGCACTGGTGGTGGTTGCTGCCGGATTGACCACGAGGAGTGCGCGCATGCCCAGCAGATTACCGGCCGAGGGACGACGGGGCGTCCTCGGGCATTACGGGACGGGTCTTCCCCGAGCAGGACCCCGAGCGGACCGCCGAGCGGAACCCCGAGCGGAACCCGTGCGGGGCGGGGCGGGGCTCCGGTCCCGGAGCCGGGGGCCGATACCCTGCAAGGGTGAGTACAGCGACGCAGCCCGACCCCGAGCCGATCCCGCGCCCCGCCCGGCTGACCGCCGCCGCGGTCGTCAGCGCTCTGGAAGCCCTGGCGCTGATCGCCGGCGGCGGATATCTGCTGGTGATGGGGGTACTGGGACGCCCGGACTCCCCGCAGCAGGCCGAGATGGGCGGGGTGACCCTGATCGCACTCGGAGTGATCCCGCTGCTCGCCGCCCGGGGGCTGCTGCTGCGCCGTAGCTGGAGCAGGGGGCCCGCGCTGATCACGCACGTCCTCGCGCTGCCGGTCGCCTACACGCTGCTGACCTCGGTCGGCTCCGGCATCCCGGCCGGGATCGCGCTGGCGGCCGTGGCCGTGACGGGGCTCGTCCTGCTCGTCAACCCGACGACCACCGAGGCCCTGGGGATCGGAAGCCCGGCCGGAGACGCGTAGCGGCGGTAGGGACGCGCAGGGATGTGTGGACGGGCGGATCAGCTCAGGTCCTGTCAGGTCCCGCGTCCGTACGGCTGCGGGACTTGCGGGACCTGCGGGACCTGTCCGTACCGCTACTCCTCGATCACTCCTCGACGAGCAGCCGCTCGCGCAACTGCGCCAGCGTGCGGGCCAGCAGCCGCGAGACATGCATCTGCGAGATGCCGACCTCCTGGGCGATCTGCGACTGCGTCATGTTGCCGAAGAACCGGAGCAGCAGAATCCGCTTCTCCCGGGGCGGCAGATCCTCCAGCAGCGGCTTGAGCGACTCCCGGTACTCGACGCCCTCCAGCGCCTCGTCCTCGGCGCCCAGCGTGTCCGCCACCGCCGGGGACTCGTCGTCCGTGTCCGGGACGTCCAGCGACAGCGTGGAGTACGCGTTGGCGGACTCCAGGCCCTCCAGGACCTCCTCCTCCGAGATCCCGAGCCGCTCCGCCAGCTCGTGCACCGTCGGCGATCTGCCGTGCTGCTGCGACAGCTCGGCCGTCGCGGTCGTCAGGGCCAGCCGCAGTTCCTGGAGGCGGCGCGGCACCCGTACCGCCCAGCCCTTGTCCCGGAAGTGCCGCTTGATCTCCCCGACGACCGTCGGTGTCGCGTACGTCGAGAACTCGACCCCGCGCTCCGGGTCGAAGCGGTCCACCGACTTGATCAGCCCGATGGTCGCGACCTGTGTGAGGTCGTCCAGCGGCTCGCCGCGGTTGCGGAACCGCCGCGCGAGATGCTCGACCAGGGGCAGGTGCATCCGGACGAGTTGATTGCGCAGGGCCGCCTTCTGGGGCGAGCCGTCCGGCAGTTCGCGCAGCTCGATGAACATCGCCCGCGCGCCGCTGCGGTCATGTGGGTCGTGGTGCTGCCGCTCACCGCGCGACTCGCCGCGCGGCTCACTCGGCCGCTCGCTCCGCGGTTCGACCCGCGGCGCGCTCTCCTGCTCGCTGTGCTGCTCGCTCATCAAGGCCGCCCGCTCTGCCTGCGCCCGCTCTGTCCGCGCCTGTTCCGCCGCGGCCGTCTGGCCCTCACGTCCGTCCTCCGGATGGGGACGGGCCTGCTGCTCGGGGATCCCCGCGGGGGCGAGCACCGGCTCCGCCGGAGCCTCGTGCCCTCCCCGCGGCTCTGGTGGGATGCGCCCCTCGTCACGCACCGGACCGTCCCCGTTCCTCACGCCGGCCCGGGTCCCGCGCCGCGCTGTTTGTAGAGGCTGATGGTGACCGTACGGTCCTCGGCGACCGTCGACTCGACCTTGCCGGCCAGTGCGGAGAGCACCGTCCACGCGAACGTGTCGCGCTCGGGGGCGCGTCCGTCGGTGGTGGGGGCCGAGACGGTCACTTCGAGCGAGTCCTCGACAAGGCGGAAGACACAACTGAGAACGGAGCCCGGTACGGCCTGCTGGAGCAGGATCGCGCAGGCTTCGTCCACCGCGATGCGGAGGTCCTCGATCTCGTCGAGGGTGAAGTCCAAGCGCGCCGCGAGGCCGGCCGTGGCCGTACGCAGCACGGACAGGTAGGCACCCGCAGCGGGCAGCCGGACTTCCACGAAGTCCTGGGTCCCGGGCTCGCCTGCGATCTGGGACACCCTCACCTCCAAGGTGGCACAAGCTCTTCAGGGCTCCGGACAGGACATGTCGCGGAGCCTTGCTGGTACGTGTCATTACGTAGCCGGTCTGGGTGGCGACGCTATCGCGATCCATGGTGCCGTGTCGCCGGGACCCCTATCCGATACCGTCACTCATGGTAAGCATATGACCACGGAAAGTGGCTAGGGGTCTGCGGCATCCAATTCAGAACAACCGGCGGAGGGTTGACGTACCCAGTCGTCAGACGATCGAACCGTCCACGAAGCACCAGCGCCAGCTCTCCCCCGGCTCGAAACTTCGCATCACGGCGTGGCCCGTCTGCTGGAAATGGAGTGTCGCGTGCTGGTACGGCGACGAATCACAGCACCCGACGTTCCCGCACTCCAGACAGAGCCGCAGTTGTACGGGATGGCTGCCGGCGGCCAGACACTCGGCGCAGGTGTCACCCCTCGGGGCGGGCTCGGGGCGGGGAAGTTCCGCGATGTGGCTGCACTGGCTCATGATGGCGAGATTACGACCTCCGCGCACACAAGGGCGAACGCGCACACGGACGAAGGCGCGCCCCGACGAACGCGCGCACACCGCACGCACACGGACGTACACACACGCGGACGTACACACACGGACGTACACACGGACGTACGGACACGACGGAAAGACGGAACCGGGATGGATGTACTGCCGCTGATCGCACTGGTGGCGGCCAGCGCGGCGATCGCCGGGGCCGCCCGCAGGACACCGGTCGCCGCGCCCCTGCTGCTGGTGGCGGCCGGACTGGGCGCCGCGTACGTGCCTGGGGTGCCGGACTACACACTCGACCCGCACATCGTGCTCCCGCTGATCCTGCCGCCCCTGCTCTACACCGCTGCCGTGGACAGCTCGTACCTCGACCTGCGGGCCAACATCCGGCCCGTGGCACTGCTCTCGGTCGGGTACGTCCTCTTCGCGACCCTCGCGGTGGGCTGGCTCACGCACCTCCTCATCCCCGACCTGCCCCCGACCACGGCGCTGGTGCTGGGCGCGGTCGTCGCGCCGCCCGACGCCGTGGCGGCCACCGCCATCGCCCGCAAACTGGGGCTCCCGAGCCGGATCACCACCATCCTTCAGGGTGAGTCGCTGCTCAACGACGCGACCGCCATCACCGCCTTCAAGGTGGCGCTGGCCGCGGCGGTCGGCGCCGGCGCGAGCTGGGCGGGCGGCGTGGGGGAGTTCGCGCTCGCCTCGCTCGGCGGTGTCGGTGTCGGACTCGTCCTGATGGTCCCACTGCACTGGCTGCGCACCCACCTCAAGGAGGCGCTGCTCCAGAACACACTCTCGCTGCTCATCCCCTTCGTGGCCTACGCGGCGGCCGAACAGGTCGGCGCTTCCGGTGTGCTGGCCGTCGTGGTGGTGGCGCTCTATCTCGGTCACCGCTCCTGGCAGGTGGACTTCGCGACGCGGCTCCAGGAGGCCGCGGTGTGGAAGATGGTCGCCTTCGTGCTGGAGTCGGCGGTCTTCGCGCTCATCGGGCTCCAGTTGCCCTTCGTCCTCGGCGGGCTCGGGGAGTACGGGGTCGGCGAGGCCGTGTTCTACGCCCTGTGGGTCTTCGTGGCCGTGGTCGTCGTCCGGTTCGTGTGGGTCTACCCGGCGACCTTCCTGCCGCGCGCGCTCTTCCCGCGCATCAGGGAACGCGAGCCCGACACGACCTGGACCGCGCCGCTGATCGTCGGCTGGGCGGGGATGCGCGGGGTGGTGTCGCTGGCCATCGCCTTCTCGATCCCGCTGACCGTCCACGACGGCACACCGTTCCCCGGGCGCAACCTCGTGCTGTTCCTGGCGTTCACGACGGTCATCGGCACGCTCGTCGTGCAGGGGCTCACGCTGCCGCCGCTCATCCGGCTGCTGAAGATCCAGGGCCGCGACCGGCAGACCGAGACGCTCGCGGAGGCACAGGCGCAGAGCGAGGCGTCGGCGGCGGCGGAACGGCGGCTGGACGAGCTCCTGGCCGACGAACGCAACGCGCTGCCGCCGCCGCTCGCCGACCGGCTCCGTACGGTGCTGGAGCGCCGCCGCAACGCCGTGTGGGAGCGGCTCGGCGCCGTCAACGAGATCACCGGGGAGTCGGCGGACGACACCTACCGGCGGCTCTCCACGGAGATGATCGAGGCGGAGCGCACCGTCTTCGTCGAGCTGCGCGACCGGCGGCGGATCGACGACGAGATGCTGCGGACGCTGCTGCGCCGGCTGGACCTGGAGGAGGCGGCGGCGTACCGGGAGGACGGCTCGGACTGAGCGGGGCGGACTGAGCGGCGCGGACGTGCCCCACGGGTCTACGGGGGCGGACGGGCCCCACGGGGCTACGGCGCTACGGCGCGGAAGGTTCGGGGCCGCCGGTGATGACGGCCGCGACCGCCGTGCCGGGCGGGAAGGCGCCCTCCGCCGCCAGCGTCGTGATCCCGTACAGCATTTTGGCGACATAGAGATGTTCCACGGCGAACCCGTGCCGGTCCTCGAAGTCCCGTGCGAAGGCGTCCAGCTCGGGAGGGGTGCGGGCGAAGCCGCCGAAGTGGAAGCGGTCGTCGAGTCGCCAGTCGCCGGCCGGCCCCGTGAACGCGGCGCGCTGGAGCCCCCGTATCTCCCCGTCCAGGAAGCCGCCCCTGAGCACCGGGAAGCCGAGCGCCGTCTGCCCCGCGCCCAGCCCGGCGGCGAGCCCCGCGAGCGTGCCGCCGGTGCCGCAGGCGACCGCGACGGTATCGGCCGCGCCGCGCAGCTCCCGGCCCAGCTCGGCGCAGCCGCGCGCGGCGAGCGCGTTGCTGCCGCCCTCCGGTACGACGTACACGCGGCCGGGGTCCAGCCCCGCCCGCGCCAGCAGCGCGGCGACGACGGCGGGCTCCGCCTTGCGGCGGTACTCGGCGCGTGCGACGAAGAGCAGCCGCATCCCGTCGGCGGCGCACCGGGCGAGCGACGGGTTGAGGGGCCGGTCCGCCAGCTCCTCGCCCCGTACGGCACCGACGGTGGCGAACCCGAGGAGACGCCCGGCGGCAGCGGTCGCGCGGAGGTGGTTGGAGTACGCGCCGCCGAAGGTCACCAGCGTGCGCCGGTCCGAGGCGGCGGCGGCCCGCAGATTGGGCGCCAGCTTCCGCCATTTGTTGCCCGGCAGCTCGGGGTGGATCAGGTCGTCGCGCTTGAGGAGCAGCCGCACGCCCCGGCGGGTGAAGCGCTCGTCCTCGGCGGGGTGGAGCGGCGAGGGGAGCAGCGGGCGCAGGGCGGCGAGGTCGGGGGGTCCGGGCGGGGTCACGTTCCCATTGTCGGACGGGGGCCGTTTCCGGGGAGCCGTGCGGCCCCCCGGCGTGCGCCGTCGGGATGAACTTCCGCGTGTTGTGCCCCGTATCGCGCTGTTCAGTCCCACTCGTTTGTGTAATGGCGCCCGCACGCCACGTGATGGAACCATTCTTCTCGCAGGTCGTACATGATCGAAAGTTTGAGAGGAAGCCTTCATGTCGGTTTCGGTTGGTGACGAGGTCCGCGCGGTGGAGCCGCCGCCCCAGCAGAGTCTGGGGACGGATGCCGCCCGGAACCTGGCGACCACCACCAAGTCGGCACCGCAGATGCAGGAGATCACCTCGCGGTGGCTGCTGCGGATGCTGCCGTGGGTCCAGGTGCAGGGCGGCACCTACCGGGTGAACCGCCGGCTCAGCTACGCGGTCGGCGACGGGCGGGTGACGTTCGTCCAGACGGGCGACCGCGTCGCGGTCATCCCCGCCGAGCTGGGCGAGCTGCCCGCGCTGCGGGGGTACGGCGACGAGGCGGTGCTGGCCGAGCTGGCGCGCCGCTGCGAGCAGCGGCAGTTCGACGCCGGACAGGTACTGGCGGCCTCCGGTGACGTGGCGGACGAGGTCTTTCTGCTGGCGCACGGCCGCGTGGAGAAGACGGGCACGGGTCCCTACGGGGACGAGACGGTGCTCGAAGTGCTCGCCGACGGCGCGTACTTCGGCGACCAGGCCCTGGTGGACGGGGAGGCCACCTGGTCCTGCACGGCACGCGCGGCGACGGCGTGCACGGTGCTGGTGCTGACCCGGCGGGAGGTACGGAACCTCGCGGAGCGCGAGAGCTCCCTGCGCCTCCATCTGGCGGCGCTGAACTCCGTACCGGAACAGCGGACCAACAAGTACGGCGAGGCCGCCATCGAGCTGTCCGCCGGCCATGTCGGCGAAGCGGTCCTCCCGCACACGTTCGTGGACTACGAGGGGGCGCCGCGCGAGTACGAGCTGAGCGTCGCGCAGACCGTGCTGAAGGTCCACAGCCGGGTCGCCGACCTCTACAACCAGCCGATGAACCAGACCGAGCAGCAGTTGCGGCTCACGGTCGAGGCGCTCAGGGAGCGCCAGGAGCACGAGCTGATCAACAACCGCGAGTTCGGTCTGCTCCACAACTGCGACTACGGCCAGCGGCTCCAGCCGCACGACGGCGGGCCGAGCCCGGACGACATGGACGAGCTGCTGTCGCGCCGCCGTGGCTCGAAGCTGTTCCTCGCGCACCCGCGGGCCATCGCGGCCTTCGGCCGTGAGTGCAACAAGCGCGGGCTCTATCCGGACAGTGTGGAGGTCGCGGGCACCCATGTGCCCGCCTGGCGCGGGGTGCCGATCTTCCCGTGCAACAAGATCCCCGTCTCGGATGCCAGGACGACCTCGATCATCTGCATGCGTACGGGCGAGACCGAGCAGGGGGTCGTCGGCCTTCAGCAGAGCGGCATCCCGGACGAGATCGAGCCGAGCATGTCGGTCCGCTTCATGGGCATCGACGAGCAGGCGATCATCTCGTACCTGGTCACGGCGTACTACTCGGCGGCCGTCCTGGTGCCGGACGCGCTCGGTGTGCTGGAGAACGTGGAAGTCGGCCGCTGGCACTGAGGTGACGTACGACGTGCTGACGTGAGGTACGGGCCCGGGCGGGCCGACCGTCGCCCCGCCCGGGCCCGTACCCCGTACAGCCGCGTGGACGTGACCGAAGTGAGCGCCGTGGCCGCACGCGATGGCGCAGTGCCGTGAAGCCGTCAAGAGGAAGTTGACCCGTGACCATGACCAGCAGCGGTGCCGCCACCGAGGGCCATGAGGCCGTGGCCCTCCTGGAGCGCACCCGCACCGCGGTCGATCCCGAACTGCGCTCCGCCGTCGAGTCGTTGCCCGCCGCCATGCGCGGGGTCGCGCTGTACCACTTCGGCTGGGCGGGCGCCGACGGGATCCCGGTGCAGGGGGGTTCGGGGCGGACGGGCAAGGCGATCAGGCCCGCGCTCGTCCTCGCCGCCGCCCGCTCGCTCGGCGGGGACCCGCGCCCGGCCGTACGGGCGGCCGTCGCCGTCGAGCTGGCCCACAACTTCACGCTCCTCCACGACGACGTGATCGACGAGGACCCGGTACGGCGCCACCGCGCCACCGCCTGGACGGTCTTCGGGGCGCCGGACGCCATTGTCACGGGCGACGCCATGCTCGCCCTCGCGCTGCGGCTCCTCGCGGAGGATCCGCACCCGGCGTCGGCCGCCGCCTCGGTGTGGCTCACGTCCTGTGTGATCGAGCTGTGCGCGGGCCAGCAGGCGGACTGCGCCTTCGAGTCCCGCGATCCGCACGAGGTCTCGCTCGACGAGTGTGTCGCCATGGCGACCGCCAAGACCGGTGCCCTGCTGGGTGCTTCGTGCGCGCTGGGCGCGCTCTACGCGGGCGCGGGCCCCGAGGAGGCCGAGGCCGTGGACGCCTTCGGCCGGGAGGCGGGGCTCGCCTTCCAGCTCATCGACGACCTGATCGGCATCTGGGGCGACCCTGACCGTACGGGCAAGCCGGCCGGCGCCGATCTGGCCGCCCACAAGAAGTCGCTGCCGGTCGTCGCGGCGCTGGCCTCCGGCACCCCGGCCGCCGAGGAGCTGGCCGAGCTGTACCGGAGCCCGCTGGACGCCGAGGGGGTACGGCGCGCCGCCGACGCCGTGGAACGGGCCGGCGGCCGGGACTGGGCGCAGCAGGAAGCGGCCGAGCGGATGTCCCGTGCCGTCCAGCAGCTCTCCCGGGCGGTGCCCGACCTCGCGGCGGCGGGCGACCTGCTCTCGCTCGCGGAGTTCGTCACCCGCCGCACCCGCTGACCTTCGTCATCGCGGAAAGCCTCCGGTCCCTTACGTAGCGCATATGGCCCAACTCTAAGATCAGGGCGGCAAGTTGACGTCGGATCTGGAGGGCCGGAACGTGAGCGTGGACAACGCGGGCAGCGTGAGCACGGTGGAGGGCGCGGGCGGTGCGGACGACGAGGCCAGAGGGAGAGCCCCCGGGATCAGACGGGCGACCGAGGCGGACCGGCCGACACTGATCCGGCTGCTGGAGGAGGCGTTCGAGGCCGACCCGGTCACCCGGTGGGTGTTCCCCGAGGCGGACGACCGGCAGAAGCTGAGCGGCCTCTTCTTCGGTGTGTTCGCCGATGTCGCCCTGGCCGAGGGCCGGGTGGACCTCCTGGAGGACGGGACGGCGATGGCCCTCTGGCTCCAGGAGGAGGCGGGACTGCCCGAGGAGGAGGACGAGACCCCGGCGCGGATGCGGGCGGTCACCGACCCGGACAACGAGCGGACCGAGCTGGTCGGCCGGCTGACGGGCGCCGTCCACCCGCACGACCGCGCGCACGAATATCTGCTGATGATAGCCGTGTCCCCGGACCACCAAGGCCGGGGACTGGGCCGCAAGTTGATCGAATCGGTGCTGGAGCGGTGCGACCGGGACGGCGTGCCCGCGTATCTGGAGGCGAGCAGCGCGCGGAGCAAGCGGCTCTACGAGCGGCTCGGGTTCGACTTCACGGGCACCACCGTCGACCTGCCGGACGGACCGCACATGTGGCCCATGTGGCGCGAGCCGCGCGCCCGCTGAGCCGCCGGCCGACCGTACGCCGAAGATGTGGCCGGAAAGTTCCGCGAGTCGCCCCTCACGGCGTATCCGCTGGTCACCGGCTCGGAGCTGCCGATGCGCGGGAAGGATTCCGCCATCGCCGTGATCACCCCGGAGCCTGTGCGCGCCTGCGAAAACGGAGTACTCGTCAGGAACTACGCAAGGAAGCGGAGACCCGTGCTGCGGCGGAAGATCTGCTACCGCTACAGTCCGCGCCATGACAGCGGAGTCGACGGATTCATGGGCGGGTTGGTACCGGGACCGCCAGGGGGCGGAAGCGATCACCCTTACCGCGGGTGGGCAGCAAGTGCGCACGCAGATCAGGGGAGTTGAGTACGAAGGGGTGGATTTCGCCGTACTGGAAGCGGTGGGAGCCGAGGCGGGCGGGGTGCTGTCCTCCTGTGTCATGGAGTGGGACATCCCACTGCCCGTCAGTTCGGACGGCACGGTCGAACAGGCCACGCTGAGCTGTCTGCTCGCGCTCGGCGAGCGGGGCGAGGAGGGGCCGGTCGGCCGTGCGGAGCTGAGCCTGACCCTGCACTGCGGCGGGGCGGCGTACGCGTCGGGGATCGCCGGGGGCGGCTTCGAGGAGGCGCTCGGCCGGATCAGGCGCCAGCTCCCGACGAACACGGAGCTGTCGGACCGGCCGCTGGTGGGGGCGTCCTGACCCGCTGAGTTCCGGGGCCGGGGGATGCCCTGGGGCGGGAGGCCCCGGTCCGGAAGAGGCCCCGGTCCGGGAGGACACAGGACAGGCGGGCACACGGAAGGGGCGTCCCGTGGGGGGTGGATACGGGGACGCCCCTTCGCGTGCGGTGCGGGGGAGAGGTCAGGAGAGCTTGGCCAGCGCGGCCGCGAGGCCGTTCGCCCAGAGGGTGTTGACCCGGGAGCGCTCCGCCGCGTTCGGCTGGGCGTTCTGGCAGGACGTGCCGGGGCCGCCGCCCGACATCAGCTCGCTGCACGGGCCCGTGTAGTGGTCGGGGAGACCGAGGACGTGCCCGGTCTCGTGGGCGGTGACCCGGGTGGAGTTGTACTGCTGGTTCTGCGCGTAGTCCAGGAAGATGTAGCCGGACCCGTGGCCGTTGGTGCTCGCGTACGAGCCACGCGAGTCATTGCCCTCGCGGTAGGTGAAGTCGACACCGCTGGTGCCCGCCTGGAGCTTCACGTTGGAGACGGCGCTGTTCCAGATCGAGGTGCTCGCGGCTATCTGGCTCGCGAAGCGCGGCGCCGCCGAGGCGTTGTAGACGACGGTGACGGCCTGGATGCCGGGGTTCGCGGCGCGCTTCTCGGCGACCGACTTCACGACGGCGTCGAAGAACGCCTTGTTGTTCGCGGCCTCCTCCTTCGAGCCCTCGTACGCGGCGTACGAGGCGGTCGGCGCGGCCTCGGTGCCGGTGGCGGAGGCCGACGCGGTGGGGGCGAAGGCGAAGGCGGTCGCGAAGGCGATACCGATGGAGAGGGCTGCCGAAAGTGCGGACTTGGGGTGTCGCATGTGGGGGGCTCCTGCTTCCTGCTCGTCCGGTGAACGGATTCGGGTACCGCAGAGTCTCGATGAGTTCGCCCCGGCGCGGATGATGTCAGCCGCCGATAACACCAGCGCATCACCCGACGCGTCTCCCGCCAGGTCTCCCACCCCACCTCCCGCCCCGCCTCCTGGTGCCTCCCCGCCGACGCATCACCCCGCGTAGAATCCTGGCGGTATTTCTTCGAATCAGACTCGAATTACTGCGATTTGACCATCTGGTGCGGCTCAGACCTCCGCTCTACTCTCTGGGCATGGAGCTGGAGGTGAGACACCTGCGCGCCTTGTGCGCCATCGCCGACACCGGCAGCCTGCACAAAGCGGCCCGCCAGTTGGGGATGAGCCAGCCGTCCCTCACGACGCAACTGCGGCGCATAGAGAACGCGTTGGGGGCCGAGCTGTTCTCCCGCGAACGCACCGGCTGCCGGCCGACCCCGCTGGGCCACTCCGTGCTGAGCCGGGCCAGGCCGCTCGTCTCCGCGATGGCCACCCTGGTCGCCGAGGCGCGCGCGGCGGCCGACCGCAGCGCCGGGCCCCGGCTGCGCGTCGGCTCCACCGCGAGCCGCGCCCTCGCGGGCTGGCTGCGCAGGCTCCGGCACCGGCTGCCCGGCACGGACATCTCGCTCCACATGGACGTCTCGCCCAGCGCGCTGCTGCGGATGCTCGCGGCGGGCCACCTCGACGTGGCCTTCGTGCACGAGGTGGAGGGCTGCCCGCTGGCCGTCCCCGACGGGCTCGCCCGGCGCGTCCTGGTCGAGCGGGAACCGCAGTTCGTCTCCATGGCCCGGGACCATCCGGCGGCGGCCCGCCAGATCGTGGAACTGGCCGACCTCGCCGGGGACCGCTGGATGGTCGACCCGACGGTGGACGGCGAATGGGACGGGCTGCGCCGGGTACTGGGCGCCGCCGGTCTCAACCCCCGGGTCCTCCAGGGCGATTACCTCACCGCCGCCTCACTGATCGCGGTCGGCGAGGCGGTCGCGCCCTGCCAGCCCACCTCGGGCCCCCGCGACGACATGGTGATCCGGCCGCTGCGGGACGACCCGCTGGCGGTCCGGCTGCTGCTCTTCTCGCGGTTCCCGCACGCGGACGGCGCGCTCGGCGACGCCGGCGCCCTCGGCGGGCGCGCCCTCGAAGCCGCGGTGTTCGCGGACCTGGAGGCGGCGTACCGGGAGGCGGCGCTACGGGCGGTGGACTACCGGCGCTGGCTCACCCGCCACAAGAGCCCCCTGCTCCACGCCCCGGCGGCCTGACCCCCGTACCCCCGTCCGGGGGGCGGAGGAAACCGTTCGACGGTACGAATAGGGTCGATCACACTGAGCAGGCCGGGGTGTTCAGCCGTATCCCCAGGTGGACACCCCAGGGGCGACTTGAGGAGAGATTTGAGATGGCCCACCGCATGACCGTGCCCGGCCTCTTCCCGCCGCCGGACTACGCCCACGCGGCGATCGTCGAAACGGACCGCCGACTGGCCTTCCTGGCCGGCGCGGTCCCGCTCGACAGCGACGGCAAACTGGTCGGCCCGGACGACTTCGTCGCCCAGACGGAACAGGTCCTCGCCAACCTGGAGAGCGCGCTGGCGGCCATCGGCTGCGGCCTCGCCGACGTCGTCTCCACCACGGTGTACGGGGCGACCCAGGACCCGGCGGACCTCAGCCGCGTCTGGGAGGTGGTCCGCGCGGGCGGCCTGACCCTGGGCCCGCACGCGTCGACACTCGTCGGGGTGGCGTGCCTGGGCTACACGGGCCAGCTCGTGGAGATCACGGCGGTGGCGGAGATCCCCTGATCGGGTAACCCGGGCACCTCGGATATCTCCGATATCTCGGGTACCGACTGCTGATTTCCGTCCGGCTCGGTTTGATCCTGCTCGGGCAAAGGACCGTTCGTGCGAGCCGATTCGTTCATACGCCGGGTGAGGCCAGTGCCCGGCGCGTGACGTCGGCCGGGGCCGCGGCGATGACGTCATTGAGCGCGTCCATGGAAGCCTGGAGGTCGCTGATGACCTGAGCGATGCGGTCGCGCTCCTGGTGGAGGTCGGTGAGCAGGTCCGAGCAGGTGGGGACGAGGCGGTCGCCGGTGTCCCGCAGACACGGCAGGACCGTGGTGATCGTCGAGGTGCTCAGGCCGGCGGCCAGCAGGCTGCGGATGCGGCGGACGACGGCAACGTCCTCTTCGACGTATTCCCGGTAACCGCTGGGGCGCCGCTGCGGGTGGAGCAGGCCCTGCTCCCCGTAGTAGCGCAGCAGGTGCACGGCCACGCCGGTCCGCCGGGACAGCTCACCGATGCGCACAACGACCTCCTCACGGCCGGCCGGGCACGGCCCGCTCGCCTTGACTCTCATACCGATGTGAGACTTTAGCGTCGGCGGCATGACCGTGAACAAGGGTTTCGCGACGCTCGCTGCGTTGTGCGCGAACGTCTTCGTCGTGGGTACCTCGGAGTACCTGATCGCCGGGCTGCTGCCCCAGGTCGGAGCTGATCTGGACGTCCCCGTCGGAACCGCCGGACAGGCGGTGACCGCATACGCGCTCGGAGTGGTGGTCGGCGGGCCCGTCATAGCGCTGCTGACCGCGCGTCTGCCACGCAAGGGGCTCGCCATCGGCCTGATGCTGCTGTTCGCGGCGGGCAGCGCGATCAGCGCCGTGGCGCCGTCGTTCAGCCTGCTTCTGGTGGGCCGCGTGGTGTCCTCGCTCAGCCACGCCGCGTTCCTGGCCCTGGCGCTGGTGACGGCGACCCGGGTGGTACCGGCCGAGAGGACGGGTTCGGCCATCGCCACGGTGGCCAGCGGCTTCACCGTGGCCACGCTCCTCGGAGTGCCTCTGGGGGCACTCCTCGGGCAGGGCGCCGGATGGCGGGCTCCGTTCGCCGTGCTGACCGTTCTGTCCCTGGTGGGCACCGTGCTCCTGGCCGCCGTACTGCCCCGGCAGGAGGCACCGTCCACGCGATTGCGTGACGAGATACGTGTAGTGGCACGTCGGCCGGTCATGCTCGCCATCGCCACCACCGCGGTGGGCTTCTCCGGGGTCGCCACGGTGTTCACCTACATCGCCCCGCTGCTGACCCGCGTCTCCGGCTTCTCCGCCGCGGCGGTCTCCGGTCTGCTGCTCGCCTACGGCGCGGGGAGTTTCCTCGGCAACCTCACCGCCGGAAAGCTGACCGACAAGTCGATGAGCGCCACCGTACGCGGGGTCTTCGGCGGGTTGGCGGGGACGCTCCTGCTCGTCCCGTTCACCGTGGTGTGGCAGCCCACCGCCGTGGCCGCGGTCCTGGTACTCGGCCTGCTCGCCACCGCGACCATCGCCCCGCTGCAGGGACTGATCCTGCACCACGCGGGCGCCGCCCCCAACCTGGCGGTCTCCGTCAACGTGGGCGCCTTCAACCTCGGGGCCGCAGCCGGCTCGGTCATCGGCGGCGCGCTCGTCGCCGCCGGCGCTCTGCGATGGACCGGCCTGGCGGGCGCGGTACTGAGCCTCATCGGACTGGCCCTCACCTATCTCGTCCTGCCCCGGACACGGACGTCGGCGAAGGACGCCGAACCCGAAGCCACGATCGCCGCCTGATTCCCCCTCCACTCACCGCAAGATCCTGCTCACCTTCAGAGAAGGTCCACGCGCACCTGTGGCCTGGCAAAGAAGACCGCACCCGCTCCGTCATGGACGCCGTTCTGGCGGCCTGCGGACCGGGTGCGGACAGGTAGGCGGTGCGACCCGCGAGACAGCAGGTCGGACAGCCTGGGCAAACGTCAGGCCTTCTTGGTCTCCCAGAAGATCTTGTCCACCTGGGCGATGTAGTCCAGGGCCTTCTGGCCCGTCGCCGGGTCGGTCGAACCCTTGGCGGTGGAGAGGGCCTTGAGGGTGTCGTTGACGAGCTGGTGCAGCTCCGGGTACTTCTCGAAGTGCGGGGGCTTGAAGTAGTCGCTCCACAGCACCGAGACGTGGTGCTTGGCGAGCTCGGCGCGCTGCTCCTTGATGACCGTGGCGCGCGCCTGGAAGTGGGGGTCGTCGTTGCCGGCCATCTTTTCCTGGACGGCCTTGACGGACTCGGCCTCGATGCGGGCCTGGGCGGGGTCGTACACGCCGCAGGGGAGGTCGCAGTGGGCGCTGACCTTCACCTTGGGGGCAAACAGGCGGGAAAGCATGGTGCGGTCCTTCCTCGTGATCGTCTTCTCAGGTGGGACATTACTCCGTGAGAAGAGGTATTTCGCGAGTGCCCCCTAGGGCTTAGGACAAAAGTCCGGTTCGGTGGGGGACCGGCGGCGGAACGTACGGTGGGACCGGGAGGTGCCGTATGACGGAACTGGGGCAGGTGCCGGGGCTGGGGCCCGAGCCGGTGCCGGGGCGGGAGCCGCGGGTGCCGTGGGGGATCGCGGAGGTGACCGGGCCGTCCATGTATCCGACGCTCAGACACGGCGATCAGCTTCTGGTCCACTACGGCGCCCCGGTCAGGGCCGGGGACGTGGCCGTGCTGAGGCATCCGCTGCAGCAGGATCTGCTCATCGTGAAGCGGCTGGCCGAGCGGCGCGACGGCGGATGGTGGGTGCTCGGGGACAATCCGGGCGCCGAGGGGGACAGCCGGGTGTTCGGGGCGGTGCCCGAGGAGCTGCTGCTGGGGCGGGTCAGGGCGCGGTACCGGCCGCTGGGCGATCAGCGCTCGGCGCGCGCGGTGGTCTCCTGGCTGGTCCGCGGGGTGCGTCCGGTGCTCGCGGAGCGCTCGTTCTCCAGGCGTTTGCGGGCCCGGTAGGCGGCGACGTTGGCGCGGGTCGCGCAGCGGTCGGAGCAGTAGCGGCGTGAGCGGTTGGTGGAGGTGTCGAGGTACGCGTTGCGGCACGGCGCCGCCTGGCAGAGGCCGAGCCGGTCGACGCCGTACTCCGTGAGGTGGAAGGCGAGGCCCATGGCCGCGGTCGCCGCGTACCCGGCCGTCGCGTTCGACGGGTGCTCCGCGAGGTGCAGGTGCCAGCGGGGATGGCCCTCGTCGTCGAGGAGGTCGTGCCCGGAGATCTGCGGGCTGACCGGGAACTCCAGCAGCAGGGAGTTGAGCAGGTCCACCGCCTGGGTGGCCTCGCCCGAATCGGCGGCGGTGAAGACGGCCCGCAGCCGTGTCCGTACGGAACGGAAGCGCGTCACGTCGGCGTCGGTCGCGCGGCGGGCCGCCTGCGAGTTGGGTCCGAAGAGGGCACGCACGGCCTCGACCGAGGTGAGGGTGTCCGTGCCGCGGGCCGGTTCCTCGGTGTTCACCAGGCGTACGGCATTGTCCGAGTAAGAGGCCAGTTCCACTTGTAGTCCTTACGGAAGCGGTCTAGGGTCTGAGCGGGCGAGGGGAGTAATAGCCCTTTACGGTTCCAGGGTATTACCGAGGTGTGGGGAGGGTGTCATGACGGAGACGGGGACCAGGGGGAGTGGAAGGGCCGCCGCGACCGACTGGCGGGCCTGGCAGGAGAGCTGGGACCGCCAGCAGGAGTGGTACCTCCCGGACCGGGAGGAGCGCTTCCGGGTGATGCTGGACATGGTCGAGGCCACGGTGGGCCCCGAACCGCGGGTGCTGGACCTCGCCTGCGGTACGGGAAGTATCACGGACAGACTGCTGAATCGGTTCCCCGGAGCCGTCAGTACCGGGGTCGATCTCGATCCCGCCCTGCTCACCATCGCCCGCGGCACCTTCGCCGGGGACACCCGGGTCACCTTCGTCACCGCCGACCTCAAGGACCCTGCCTGGACGGGGCTGCTGCCGTACCGCACGTACGACGCCGTCCTGACCGCCACCGCCCTGCACTGGCTCGACCCGGAGCCGCTGGCCGGGCTGTACGGGCAGCTCGCGGGGGTCGTCAGGGAGGGCGGCGTCTTCATGAACGCCGACCATATGCCGGACGCGTCCACACCCCGGATCAACGAGGCCGAGCGCGCCCACCGGCACCTCGTCATGGAGCGGGCCAAGGCCGCGGGCGCGGTCGACTGGCCGCGGTGGTGGGAGCTGGCGGGCCAGGACCCCGTCCTCGCGGAGCCGACCGCCGAGCGCTTCCGGATCTTCGGCGAGCACGCGGACGGGGACACCCCGTCGGTGGAGTGGCACACGCGCACCCTGCGCGAGGCCGGCTTCGGAGAGGCCCGTGCCGTCTGGTCCTCGCCGTCCGACTCGCTCGTCCTCGCGCTGAAATAGCGGGAATCGCCGGCCGTCCTGGTCGATGTCGGTGGTGAAGTGAACAGGTGGAAGAGGGAAGAGGGAGAAGAGGGAAGAGGGAAGAGGCTTCGACAGGGGGTGCGGGGGTGCGCCGGGGAAGACCCGGCGCACCCTCTCCGTATCGGAGGGTCTCGGAGGACCTCAGAGGATCTCGGAGGCCGCGGGGGGCCTCGGAGGACCTTCCGGAGGGCCCCGGAGCCTCGGAGGACTCAAGGTCCTCCGAGGGCTTCGGAAGACCTCAGAGGACCTTCGACAGGAACGACTTCGTCCGCTCGTGCTGCGGGTGGGTCAGTACGTCGCGCGGATGGCCCGCCTCGACCACCACGCCGTCGTCCATGAAGACCAGCGCGTCGCCCACCTCGCGGGCGAAGCCCATCTCGTGCGTCACCACGATCATCGTCATGCCGTCCGCAGCGAGGTCGCGCATCACGTCCAGGACGTCACCGACCAGCTCCGGGTCGAGCGCCGACGTGGGCTCGTCGAAGAGCATCAGCTTCGGCTCCATCGCCAGCGCGCGGGCGATCGCCACCCGCTGCTGCTGGCCCCCGGAGAGCTGCGACGGGTAGTTGGCCGCCTTGTCGGCCAGACCGACCCGGTCCAGCAGCCGTTCCGCGCGGGCGCGGGCGACGGCCTTCGCCTCGCCCCGTACCTGGACGGGCGCCTCCATGACGTTCTCGATCGCCGTCATGTGCGGGAAGAGGTTGAAGCGCTGGAAGACCATGCCGATGTCCCGGCGCTTCCTGGAGACCTCGCTGTCCTTCAGCTCGTACAGCTTGTCGCCCTTCTGGCGGTAGCCGACCAGCTCGCCGTCGACGTACAGCCGCCCGGCGTTGATCTTCTCCAGGTGGTTGATGCACCGCAGGAAGGTCGACTTCCCCGAGCCCGAAGGGCCGATCAGACAGAACACCTCGCGCGGCGCCACCTCCAGGTCGATGCCCTTGAGGATGTGCGCGGCGCCGAAGGACTTGTGTACGGCCTGGGCCTGCACCATGGCGTTCATGAGACCGCCTTAGGGGATCGACGGAACGTTGAGGAGGGGGACACGGCGGACAGGGTCCTGACGACCTTCTGCCAGGGCGTGAGCGGCAGCGAGCGGCTGGAGCCGCGCGCGTAGTACCGCTCCAGATAGAACTGGCCGATGCTGAAGACCGTGGTCAGGATCAGGTACCAGGCCGCGGCGAGGAACAGCATCTCCGCCGCCGCGCCCGAGGTCTGCCCGATGTCCAGCGCCGCTCTCAGCAAGTCCGGATACTGCACCGCCGAGACCAGTGAGGTGGTCTTCAGCATGTTGATGACCTCGTTGCCCGTCGGCGGCACGATGACCCGCATCGCCTGCGGGATCACGACCCGCCGCAGCGTCTTGCCCTGGCTCATGCCGAGCGCGTGCGACGCCTCGCTCTGGCCCTCGTCGACGGAGAGCAGACCGGCCCGGCAGATCTCCGCCATGTACGCGGCCTCGTTCAGGCCGAGCCCCAGCAGCGCCGTCAGGAACGGCGTCATGAACGACGACCAGTAGTCCTTGTAGATCGGGCCGAGGTTGATGTACTGGAAGACCAGGCCGAGGTTGAACCAGACCAGCAGTTGTACGTAGACCGGCGTCCCGCGGAAGAACCAGATGTAGAACCACGCGACGGAGGACGTCACCGGGTTCTTCGACAGGCGCATCACCGAGAGGATCACGCCCAGCACCACGCCCATCAGCATGGCGAGGACGGTGAGCAGCAGGGTGTGCCAGACACCGGAGATGATCCGGCCGTCGAAGAAGAAGTCGGGGATCGCCGCCCAGTTCACCTTGCCCTGCGAGAAGGCGTAGACGAGCGTCGCGAGCAGGGCGACGGCGACCGTGCCGGCCACGTACCGCCCGTAGTGCCGGACCGGGATGGCCTTGATGGCCGCGGGACCGGCGGTCGGCGGACCCGTGGGGCCGGCGGGGTCCGCCTTGTCGATGTCGATAGTCACAGATGTATGCCTCTCAGCGCCCAGCCTCCCTCACGGTCACGAGCCGCCGTTGAGCGTGGCCTCGGTGACGGCGCCGGAGTCCGCGCCCCACTTCGCGAGGACCTTCGCGTACTCACCGTTCTTGATGATCGCGTTCATGGCCGTCTGGATGGCGCCGGAGAGCTGCTTGTTGTCCTTGGAGACCGCGATGCCGTACGGCGCGGCCTCGACCGGCTCGCCGACCAACTGGAAGTCGTTGCCGCCGCCCGAGGTCTTCACGGCGTACGCGGCGATCGGGGAGTCGGAGGAACCGGCGTCGGCGCCGCCGCCGCGCAGCCGGGTCTGGGCCTGCTGGTCGTTGTCGAACGACTCGATGGTCAGCTTCTTGCCGGCCGGGCACTCCCCCGCCTGCTTCTTGGCGAGGTCCTCGGAGACCGAGCCGCGCTGCACGACGATCTTCTTTCCGCAGAGGTCGGTCCAGGTCTTGATCCCCTGGTCCTTGCCCTTCGGCGTGTAGATCGAGACGCCCGCGGTGAAGTAGTCGACGAAGTCGACGCCCTCGCCGACCTTCTTGCCGTCCTCGACACCTTCCTGCCGGTCCTTGGTGTCGGTCATCGCGGACATGGCGATGTCGTACCGCTTGGCGCGCAGGCCGGTGACCAGGGTGTCGAAGGTGGCGTTCTCGAATTCGAACGTCACGCCGAGCTGCTTGCCGAGCGCGGCGGCGATGTCCGGGTCGATACCGGCGATCGCGCCGTTCTTGTCCTTGAATTCCACCGGCGCGTACGCGATGTCGGAGCCGACCTTGACGACCCCCTTGCTCTGGATCTCCTTCGGCAGCTTGTCGAAGAGGGGGGCCTTGGCGGCGGACGAGGAGGCCCCGCCCGAGTCGGCGCCGCTCTTCGTCTGGTCACCGCAGGCGGTGAGCAGCAGGGTGCCCGCGACCGCGATCGCGCCAACCGCGGCCATCCGGGACTTCGCGGTGGTCGTACGACAGGTGGTGCTTGCGGTCATGATCAGGGTCCTCCGGCGGATGAGGGAGCTGCCAATGGCCGAGCACGCGTCTTCGAGTGTCGCGACCTAGTGTGATGAGTGGCATCTTGCCATTCGGACGGTCCCCCCAAGAGCGCCGGGCATGTCAAAATCGGGTAACGGGAGATCCCCGCGACATCGACGAGGCAGCCCATCACAGCCGGACCTTCTGTCGAGACACCTTCTTGCGGCCGTAGAATCTCCGGTCCGTATCCCTTACCGGGCGTGATTCATCTGCTTTCCGGAAGTGTCGGCATTATGCGGCATTGCCTGGCATAAGCGGCTATGAGTCATCTCACCGTGGGGGACCGCGCGCGGACACCGCCGCGGCGCGCGTGTGCGACGCGCCCGCTCCGTACAAACGCACGTCGGTGCAGGTACGGATGCGGTGCCCACCCACTCCTCCTCATCCGGGGAGTGGACACCCTCAACCGATGAAGACACAAGGGGTCACCTACATGGCAGCGGAGATCGTCAATCATCGCGACGGCAGCGTGGACGGGGCGGAAGGTTCCTCCGAGGAGCCCTTCGATCCGGCCTTCGCGCTGCACCGCGGCGGCAAGATGGCCATCCAGGCCACCGTGCCGGTGCGGGACCGGGACGACCTGTCCCTCGCGTACACACCCGGTGTGGCGAAGGTCTGCAGCGCGATCGCCGAGCGGCCCGAGCTGGTGCACGACTACACCTGGAAGTCGCAGGTCGTCGCCGTCGTCACGGACGGTACGGCGGTGCTCGGGCTCGGCGACATCGGACCGGAGGCATCCCTCCCCGTGATGGAGGGCAAGGCGATCCTGTTCAAGCAGTTCGGCGGGGTGGACGCGGTGCCGCTGGCGCTCGCCACCACCGACACGGACGAGATCGTCGAGACCGTCGTCCGGCTCGCGCCCTCCTTCGGCGGGGTCAACCTGGAGGACATCTCGGCGCCGCGCTGCTTCGAGATCGAGCGCCGGCTCCAGGAACGGCTGGACATCCCCGTCTTCCACGACGACCAGCACGGCACCGCCGTCGTCACCCTCGCCGCCCTGCGGAACGCGGCGAAACTGACCGGGCGCACCCTCGGCGAGCTGCGCGCCGTCATCTCCGGCGCGGGCGCGGCGGGCGTCGCCATCGCCAAGTTCCTGCTGGAGGCGGGCGTCGGCGACGTCGCCGTGGCCGACCGCAAGGGCATCGTCAGCGCCGACCGCGACGACCTGACGGACGTCAAGCGCGAGCTGGCGGCCCTGACCAACCGCGCGGGCCTCTCCGGCTCGCTGGAGGCCGCGCTCGCCGGTGCCGACGTCTTCATCGGCGTCTCCGGCGGTACGGTCCCCGAGCCGGCGATCGCCTCGATGGCGCCCGGCGCGTTCGTCTTCGCGATGGCCAACCCGAACCCCGAGGTGCACCCGGACATCGCGCACCGGTACGCGGCGGTCGTGGCGACGGGCCGCAGCGACTACCCGAACCAGATCAACAACGTGCTCGCCTTCCCCGGGATCTTCGCGGGCGCGCTCCAGGTGCGGGCCTCCCGGATCACCGAGGCCATGAAGATCGCGGCGGCGGACGCGCTGGCGGACGTCGTCGGCGACGAGCTGGCCGCCGACTACGTCATCCCCTCGCCGTTCGACGAGCGGGTGGCCCCTGCGGTGACGGCGGCGGTGGCCGCGGCGGCCCGTGCGGAGGGCGTCGCGCGCCGCTGACGCCCGCCTTCGTATACGCGCCTTCGTATACGCGTCCTCGTATACGCGTCCGGTGATTCCCGGAGAGGCATGAGCGCCGGACGGGCCGACCACGGTCGGACCGTCCGGCGCTCGCGTGCGCGCGAAAGTTCGGCAGGCGGCCTTTACCGGTTCATGTGCGGCTGCTGGGATGCCTGGCGTTGACCACGGCATCAGGAGGCGCTTGTGAACCTGCTTGTGAACGGGGACGCCGAGAGCGGGCCGGGAGGGAACGCCGAACCGGTGGCATCGGTCGACGGCTGGTCCGTGCGCCAGGGGACGCCCGCCCTCGTCGCGTACGCCTACGGGAACGGCTACCCGGCCCCCGGCGACCCCGGCCCCGCCCGCCGCGGCAGCCGGTTCTTCTCCGGCGGGAACAGCCCGCGCACCGCGCTCGTCCAGGACGTACCGCTGCCCGCGCGGGGCGCCACCGGCCGCGCCGCCGTGGACGCGGGGCGGGTGCGGTACGCGGTGTCCGCCTGGCTCGGCGGGTACGCGGCGCAGGAGGACGGCGCCAGGCTCTCCGTGGAGTTCCGCGACGGCCGGGGCACCCCGGTCGCGCTCTCCGTGCTCGGCCCGGTCACCGCCGCCGAACGCGGCGGCCGTACGGCGCTCGTGGAGCGGACCGCCGGGGCCGCCGTACCGCCCGGCGCGCGGTCGGCGCGGGTGCTGCTGGTGTTCACCAGGGCGGGTTCCGGAACCTCCAACGACGGTTACGCCGACGCCATCTCCCTGACCCTCCACGCCGAAGGGGTGCGGCCGTGAACGCCACCACGGGACTGAACCGGCGCGACCTGCTCAAGGCCGCCGGAGCCGCCGGAGCGCTCGGCACCGTCTGGCCGCTGAGCGCCGGACTCTCGCCCGCGCAGGCCCGCGAGGCCGCCGCCGCGCTCGGCTCGACGTACGACACCGCGCCGTTCACCCTCGGCGTCGCCTCCGGCGACCCGCGGCCGACGAGCGTCGTGCTGTGGACCCGGCTCGCCCCCGAGCCCTTCGCCGAGCCCGGCGAGCAGCCGCTGCCCGAGGTCGCCGAGGTGCGGTGGGTCGTGGCCGAGGACCGCGCGCTGCGCCGGGTCGTCGCCCGGGGCACGGTCCCGGCGTCCGCGACGCTCGCGCACAGCGTGCACGTACCGGTGACCGGGCTGCGCCCCGGCCGTACGTACTGGTACGCGTTCAGCGCGCTGGGCCGGACCAGCCGCACCGGCAGGACCAGGACCGCGCCCGCCGGACGCGTCGGCTCCGTACGCTTCGCCACCGCCAACTGCCAGAACTACCCGCAGGGTTACTACGCGGCGCTGCGCGGGATCGCCCGTGAGCGGCTGGACTTCGTCCTCCACCTCGGCGACTACATCTACGAGTACGGGCCCGAGGGCGGCGACGTCGTACGTGACAACAACGGCCCGATGATCCAGACGCTCGCCGACTACCGCAAGCGCCACGCGCTCTACAAGGGCGACCCCTCGCTGCGCGCCGCCCACGCCGCCCACCCCTGGTTCCTGACCTGGGATGACCACGAGGTGGCCAACGACTACAGCGGTACGGGCGGCGGCGCGCCGTTCCTCCAGCGCCGGGCCGCCGCTTACCAGGCGTGGTACGAGCACCTGCCGCACCGCGACGCGGGTGACGGCGACGGCGCCTCGACCGCGCTGCCCGACCCGGAGATCCACCGGGTGCGCCGCTGGGGCGATCTGCTGGAGCTGGCGGTGCTGGACCTGCGCCAGTACCGCTCCGCGCAGAACCTCGCCGACGGCACGATCCTCGGCGCGGAGCAGAAGGCGTGGCTCAAGCGGACCGTCGACCGGGCCCCGGACTCCTGGCACGTCTGGGGCAACTCGATCATGCTCAGCCAACTGCGCGGCTCGCCCGGCGGCCGGTACATGTTCACCGACCAGTGGGACGGCTTCCTCGCCGAGCGGAAGGAGGTCCTGGAGCATGTCCGTACGAGCGGTCTGGAGGACCTGGTCGTCCTCACCGGGGACTGGCACTCGGCCTTCGTGGACGACATCCGGCCGGACTACGACAACCCCGAATCACCCGTCATCGGCACGGAGTTCACGGCGCACTCGGTGACCTCCAGCGCGTACGACGCGGGGTGGAACGCGGCCAACGGCCCGCTCATGGGCCGCGCCAACCCGCACCTCCAGTACTTCGAGGGGAACCGGTACGGGTACGACGTGTACGAGGTGACACCGGAGCGCTTCTCCACCCACATGCGGGTGATCGAGGACCGCCGGGACCCGGTGTCGCCCGTCTCCACCCTGACCACCTTCCATGTCGACCGGGGCACGGTGGGCGCGTACGAGGACCCGGCGACGAGGAACTCGCCCGCGCAGTACCGCAGGGACTGAGACCCTCCGGAGCCGGGTGGACGGGGGCGGGCCGGGGCGCGTGTCGTACGTGTCACCGGCCCGTACGGTCCCGTCCGGCGCCCCGCCGCCCTATCGTCGGGGCCATGTTTGCCGCCTACGCAGCCCACACGGACTTCGCCCACCCCCTCGACGGCCTGGAGCTGGGCGAGCGCCCGGCCCCCGAGTCACGCCCCGGCTGGACCACCGTCACGGTGAAGGCCGCCTCCCTCAACCACCACGACCTGTGGTCGCTGCGGGGGGTGGGCCTCTCCCAGGACAAGCTGCCGATGATCCTCGGCTGTGACGCCGCCGGACTCGACGAGGACGGCAACGAGGTCGTCGTCCACTCCGTCATCGGCGGGGGCGACCACGGCACCGAGCCGCGCTCGATCCTCACCGAGCACTACCAGGGCACGTTCGCCGAGCGCGTCACCGTACCGGTCTCCAACGTCCTGCCCAAGCCCGCCGAGCTGTCCTTCGAGGAGGCCGCCTGTCTGCCGACGGCCTGGCTGACCGCGTACCGCATGCTCTTCACCAACGCCGGTGTGCGGCCCGGGGATTCGGTCCTGGTCCAGGGCGCGGGCGGCGGGGTCGCCACGGCGGCGATCGTCCTGGGCGGCGCGGCGGGGCTCCGGGTGTACGCGACGAGCCGTGACGCGGCGAAGCGGGCGCGTGCGGTGGAGCTGGGCGCGGTGGCGGCGTACGAGCCGGGCGCGCGGCTGCCGCACCGCGTGGACGCCGTCATCGAGACGGTCGGCGCGGCCACCTGGTCGCACTCCGTCAAGTGCCTGCGGCGCGGCGGCACCCTGGTGATCTCGGGCGCGACCAGCGGCGACCGCCCCGACCACGCCGAGCTGACCCGGATCTTCTTCCTGGAGCTGAGGGTCGTGGGTTCGACGATGGGGTCGCGGGACGAGCTGGAGGACCTGCTCTCGTTCTGCGCGCTCACGGGGGTGCGGCCGGTGATCGACGAGGTGCTGCCGCTGGACCGGGCGCGCGAGGGCTTCGAGCGGATGGCGGCGGGCGGCCTGTTCGGGAAGGTGGTCCTGACGGTCTGAAGTCTCCGTCCGTACTCTCCACGCCTTCCGCGCCCTCCGCGCCCTCCACGCCCTCCATGTCAACCAGGGTTGACGCATGGGTCGTGTCAACGTAGGTTGACAGGTATGACCGAAGCGACGGATCTCGCCGAGCGGGCGGGCGACCGCGACCCCCGGGTCGGGCTGAGGGCGGTCGCCGCGCTGCGGCGGCTGCTGGAACGGCTCGAATCCGTACAGGTGCGCAGCGCCCGGAATCAGGGCTGGTCGTGGCAGGAGATCGCGGACGAGCTGGGCGTCACCCGGCAGGCCGCGCACAAGAAGCACGGGAGGCAGTGATGTTCGAACGGTTCACCGAGGGCGCGCGCGATGTCGTCACGGACGCGGTCGGCCACGCCGGCCGCACCGGCGCGGCCACCGTCACCGAGGAGCACCTCCTGCTGGCGCTCTTCGAACGGCAGGGCACCCGGGCGTCCTTCGCCTTCGCCGTGCTGGGCCTGGCCGGCCGCCGCGCGTCGGTGGAGGACGCCCTGCGGGACGCCCGGCGCAGGGCCGGCCTGTCGAAGGCGGAGACGGAGGCGCTCGCGGGGCTCGGGATCGACGTGGACGAGATCGTCGCCCGCGTCGAGGAGACCCACGGCGAGGGCGCGCTGCGCGTCGCCGTGAAGCCCGGGCGGACCTGGTGGCCGAAGCACCGCCCGTTCGCCCCCGGCGCCAAGGCGGCCCTGGAGCGCTCGCTGCGCATCGCCCAGGGCCGTGGCGACCGTGTCATCGGCGACGAGCATCTCCTGCTGGCGCTGACGGCGCGCCCGGGGGTGGTGTCGGAGGTCCTGGCGGACCACGGGGCGACCTACGCGGCGCTGGAGCGGGCGATGTTCGGTGAGGGGGAGGGGGAGGGGGAGGGGAGCGGGGGCCCGGCGGAGGCGGGGTGAGGTGACGCCCGCTCCATGCGCGTGACGGCGACGCCGGTCCCCGCCGGGACCGTCACTCCCCGGGGGTGCGCAGCAGCGCGCCGATGTGGGCCGCCGCCGTCGACAAGTGGCGGCGGGCCTCGTCGAGTTGGGGGGACGTGACGCCGTGGTCCCGGGCCGCGTCGCGGATCTCGTCGCGGAAGCGGTCCAGCAGCCGGTCCAGGTCCCGGGCCGGGTCGCCGGACTCCGGGGTGTCCTTCGCCCACTCCGGGGCGTCCGGCGCCTCGGCCGCGTCCGGCTTCGTGGTGTACGGGGGCCACGCGGACCCGGTCAGGCCGCCGAGCTGGCCGGCCAGCTCGGACAGGCCCTCCCGCAGGCCCGTCGGCCAGTCGCCCCGTACGAAGTGGTGCTGCACCTGGTCCTGGACCTGCTTGGCGATGCGCTGCATCTCCTGACGCGCGTTCTCCTGGGCCTCCTTGGCCTGGCGGCGGGCCTGCTGGGCGTCCTCGCGGGCCCGGCGGGACTCGTCCTTCGCGCGGCGGGCCTGCTCCTTCCACTCCTGCTTCGCGCGCTTCAGCTCCTCCTTCGCCGCGCTCCAGGACTCCGTGTCCCCCAGGGGAGCGGAACCGGCGGAGCCGGTGGATCCGGCGGAATCGGCGGAATCGGCGGAGGCGCGGGTGTGGGAGGCCGCCGCGCGCATCTCGTTACGGAGCCGGCCCGCCGCTCCCCGTACGTCCTCACGGATCTCCGCGGCCAGTTCGGAGACCGACTCGCGGATCTCCAGCTCCAGATCGGCCAGTTCGCCGCCGCGCCCGGCCAGCTCGGCGCGGCCCGCCTCGGTGATCGAGTACACCTTGCGGCCGCCCTCGGTGGCGTGCGTGACCAGGCCCTCGGCCTCCAGTTTGGCCAGCCGGGGGTAGACCGTGCCGGCGGAGGGCGCGTACAGGCCCTGGAAGCGCTCCTCCAGCAGCCGGATCACCTCGTACCCGTGGCGCGGCGCCTCGTCCAGCAGCTTGAGCAGGTAGAGGCGGAGTCGGCCGTGGGCGAAGACCGGGGGCATGTCAGAACTCCTTCGTCAGGGAGGGCGCCGCGCCGGCCGGGGCGGGGCCGTGCGGTCCGTCGTGGGGGGCGTCCTCCGACGGGGGTTTTCCGAGCAGCGTGATCGCGCCCGAGACCGTGTTCGCCCTGACCGTCCCCGCGCCCGCACCGAGGGTGCCGGTGATCTTGTGGGCGCCCCACCGGCCGCTGACCCGCAGATCGTCGAACGCGTTGGTCACCGAACCGCTGGCCGTGTTCGCCTCGACCTGCGCGTCCGTGGGGTGCGGCAGCCGGATGGCGACCTCGCCGGAGACGGTGTTGAGGCTGATGTCCGTGGGCTCGCCCGCCGGGTCGGGAGCGAGGTCGATGACCATGTCGCCGCTGACCGAGTCCGCCCGTACCCGCGACCCGGAGCCCTCGACGACCGTCAGGCTGCCCGACACGGAGTGGTAGTGCAGGCTGCCGGTGACCGCCTGGGCCTCCAGGTCGCCGGAGACCGTCTCGGCGTGCACCTCGCCCGACAGCCCGACGAGCGTGGTGTCCCCGCTGACCCCGCGGACCGCCGTACGTCCCCGGATCCCGGTGATCACGGTCTCGGCGCCGACGGCGCCCACCGCCACCGCGGTCCCGGTGGGGACGGCGAGCGTGACGACCGCGCTGCGCCGCCTGCCCTTGGGGTCGAGCCAGTCCAGGAGGCTCTTCCAGGTCAGGTCCTCGTAGGCGACCGTCAGGGTCGAGCCGTCCAGGGTCACGATCAGCGGCGGGCCCTCGACGCCCGAGATCTCCAGCGTGGTGCCGCCCCGCCGGCGGGGCAGGGCCTCGTCCGTGCCGACCACGTTCACCCTGCCGTTGACGAGGCGCACGTCCAGCGTGGTCACCCGGTCGTCGAAGGTGAGCTGCTCGGACTCGGCGACTCGCCATGTCGACTCCGCCATGGTGCTGACCTCCCGAGGCACGGCTTGACGCAACATATCGCGTCTCTTGAGGAACACGATATATCGCGGTTACGGGAAGTCAAGGCCGGACGGCGGTACGGGCCCGTCCGGACGCCCGTACCGGGACAAAGTGCCCTAGCGTAAGGGCCATGAACGCGACATCCACAGGTGCGCTGCTGCTCTGCCGGGCCGAACCGGCGGCGGTACGGCCCGCCGCCCATCTGCTCCGCGAGAAGCTGCTGCTGGCCCCGGCCGGCCGGGGCTGGAGCCTGCTGGTCCCGGAGGGAAAGCCGTGGCTGGACGGTACGGAGCCGGTCGACCGCGTGGTCGCCGGGTGGGCCACCGCGCTCGCCGTAGGCACCAACTGGCCGGTGCTCGCGCTGTGGTGGGACCCGGACCGGGCGGGGTACGTCCTGGCCGCAGGCTTCCGCCGTACGGTCGGCTACACCTGGCTGGCGGACGGCACCGCGGCCGGTGAGGACGAGGCGATGCGGACCTTCGCGGCCCGGCTCGGCCTCGACCCCGTACTGGACCTCCAGGCGCTGGAGCCGCTCACCCTCGGTGACCCGGACGCCGACTCCCGGGCCCGGCTGCTCGCGCTCGCCGCGTTCCTCACCCGCACCGGCCTCACCCTCCCGGCGGGACTCACCCCGGGCGAACCGGCCGACCGGCTCCGCGAGGTGGCCCGTATCCAGCCGGGCGCCGAACAGATCGAGTGGGCGGGCTGGCGCGACGCGGTACGGGCCGAGCTGGACGAGGTCGAGGAGGGGCCGCTCGGCCCCTGGCTGCACGGGCCGCGGGCCCGGCTGCTCGGCGCCGCGCAGCTCGCGGCGGGCGCCCCGCTGGCGGTGTGGGCGGTACGCCGCCGCAGCGCGGGCTGGGCCTTCGCGGGCGCGCTGCTGATCGCGCAGGGCGTGCTGGGACTGGCGTACGACCGGCTCCGTACCGGCGAGGAGTGATCCGGACGCCCGCTAGTCGGCCACCCGTCCTCTACTCGTCCTCGTCCTCGTCGTCCAGCCGGGCCAGCCAGGTCGCCAGCCGCTCGACCGGCACCTCGAAGTCGGGGTTGAGGTCGACGAACGTGCGCAACTGCTCGGCCAGCCACTCGAAAGTGACCTCCTCCTCGCCGCGCCGCTTCTCCAGTTCCTCGATCCCGCGGTCCGTGAAGTACATGGCCATCAGCCTAATGCCTGGTCGTCCTGGCCGGTCCTGGCCGGTCATCGGCGGCGAAGGGGGCGCAGAACCGTTCGGGTGGGAACCGCCGTCCTCATCCGTGTGCCTCGCATCGGCGGCGTACTGCCGCTAATCTGCGGGGAATTGGGGGAAATGGGGTTGCCATGGGTGACGGAGAGGCCAGTGTCGCGCGCATCGAGATGCCGGACGGCACACCCGTATGGGCCCGGATCTCCGGTGCCGAGGAGCTGAGCCGCCCTTCCGGGGGGCTGACGTACTCGGACACCGGATTCGCCGACCAGGTACAGGCCCGGGTCGAGAGTCTGCAAGGCGTCGTGACCAGCGTCGCGCGTTCGCTCGTCGGGCCGCTGCGCGCGGTCAGGCCCGACGAGGTCAGCATCGAGTTCGGGATCGAGCTCACCGCGAAATCGGGGAAGGTCGTCGGGCTGCTCGCCGACGGCGAGGCCAAGGGAGGGATCAAGGTCACGCTCACCTGGACCGGCGGTGGACCGCCCGCCGACCTGTCCGCACCACCGCTGGTGCCGCCACAGGCCCAGCGGCCCCCCGTACCACCGCCGCCGATGCCGCCGGCGGCCCCGCCCGCCGCGCCGCCGCACGCGCCGCCACCCGGGGGCGCGTCCCCCGGCGCACCGGCGCACCCCGACGGATCCACGCCTCCGGCCGGGAGCGGCACATGATCGACGGGCTCGGGCGGGTCGAGCCGGGCGGGCCGGCCGAGGACGCGGCCACCCGCAGTGCGCTGCGCGACCTCGTCATGGCGGCGACCGTGCGCATCCATGGCCCGGAGCGCGGGTATGTCCCTGAGGGGTCGGGCGGAAGCTTCCTGGGGAGCGGCTTCTTCATCGCCCCGAGCTGGGTTCTCACATGCGCGCACGTGGCGTTGCGGGGGGAGGGGCGGGACGTGACAGTGATCTTCGAAACCGGTCCCCGCAGCGGCGAGACCTCCGTGGCCGGCACGGTGGTCGCCGCGCTGCCCGAGCCGGCCCCCGGACACCCCGGCGAGCCCGGGCCGGCGGGACCGCGCGGTGGCGGCTGGCCCGCCCCCGATCTCGCGCTCGTCCGGCTCCGCCGCCCCGTCGAGCACGCCTGTGTGTACGTCACGGAGCGCCCCGCCGCGTTCTTCGGCGGCGGCGCGGTGCTCTACTCCGGCTGGACGGAGGTGGGCGGCCGGATCAAGCGGCTCAGCGGGCAGTTGGCGGTCCAGGGGACGGTCGGCGGCTGGTCGGACCCGGAGGACGAGCAGGTACGGCTCGGCGGGGACGTACTCCCGCCCGGCGTCTCCGGCGGGCCCGCGGTCGACCTGGCGCGCGGCGAGGTGGTCGGTGTACTGAAGTCCCAGCTCGTCGGCGGCATGGGCGGGACGTCCATCGGCGTCGAGCGGCTGCGCTCGCTGCCCGTGCCCGCCGCGATGGCCGAGGCCGAGGCCGACGACGACTACCAGGCGGTCTTCCACGCCCACGACCGCTACCACGCGGACCGGCAGTTGACCCGCGCGGACACCGGCTGGACGTGGGCGGAGGTACAGACCTCGCTGGGCGCGGGCGCCGACCGCGCGCTCAGCCCGCAGCAGCGGATCCTGCTGCTCGGCAAGCTCGCCGAGCTGCCGCCGCCGGTCTCCACGCACAGCCTGCTCGATCTGCTGGTCCGGCTGCCGGGCGTGCACCGCGTGGAGCGCTATCCGGCGCCGCGGAGCTGGCGGGACGGGCTGGGCGTGCTGTACGAGACGCGCGGCGGCGGCGCCGCGCTCGAACTCGTCCTGCGCTACTGCATGAGCGCCATCGCCGCCGAGCGCCCGTATGTCACGGGGGCGACCGCGGCGGCCGAGGAGGCGCTCTGGGACTGGGTGAAGTTCATCGCCGACGACCGGCTCTCCCGCGACTTCCGCAACGAGATCGCGCTGCTGTGGTCCGCGGCCCGGCACCGTACGGACCGCGCCCAGCGGCGCGCGGCCCCGGCGTACGGGGAGCGGCCCCGTGCGGGCGAGCGCTCCTTCGTCCTGCTGGAGCTGGAGCCGCGCGGCTGGGAGCGCGACAGCTACGACTGGCGCGTCGGGGTCGCCCGGCACAGCGGGGAGGTGCTGCCGGTCGCCGAGGACAGCCGCGGCACGCCCGGCAACGCGCTGCCCGCCCGGCTGACCGGATCGCTGGCGGAGGCGTTCCGCCGGTGCGACGAGCCGGACAGCCCGGCCGTCCTCCAGGTCGCCGTCGTACGGCAGCAGCTCGGACTGGAGGTCGAGGGGTGGCGGCTGGCGCCGGACGAGCCGCCGCTCGGCGCGCTGCGCCCGGTGGTGGTGCGCTGCTCGGACCGGGAGCCGCCGCTCTCCGAGGAGGAGGCCAGGGAGTACCGGTCGCGCTGGAGCCGTACGGCGGACGCCGCGATACGGGCCGAGGTCATCGACTGCGAGGACGGATTACGGGTACCCGTACCCCAGGAGGAGCGGCTGCGCTCCCTGGCCTACGAGACGGTGCCCGTGCTCTGCCGTTACGCGGCCCGGCCGGACGGCGAGACCGCGGCCGGTCTGGGCAGGGTCGTGCGCGGCGGCTTCCATGTCGCGCTGCTGCGGCGGGGCGAGAGCCGGCCCGAGGCGGTCTGCGCGGAGTTCCACCGGCGGGCCGCGCACACCGTGGCCGAGGCGGACGGCGCGGAACAGCTTCCGCGGATGCTGATGGAGCTGCGGCAGGGCGTGCACGCGGGCCGTGCGGAGATGTTCTGGTCGGACGGCGTGGCGCTGTTCTACGACGATCCGCACCATCCGCTGCCCGGGTCCGGCCAGTTGCTGGAGGCGCCATGACCGACGTGGCACACCGCCCGGGGCCCGGCTCCTGGAAGACCCTTACGGGGTACGGCCCGGATCGCTACGGTGAAGCACCTTCGGCGGCTGCCGCCCCCGGCGGACGAGTGAGGACGAGGACATCACCATGAGTGAACCCAGCGAGTGGCTCATCTACCGAGGGGCCGGCGAACCGCACGACGGCATCGCCCAACTGCCCCCGCCGCCGCCCTGGCGGGACTTCGCGGGCGGTTCCGGTGGCGACGGCGGTTCCGGTGGTGACGGCAGCGGCGGCGGCGACGGCTCCGCCGACCGGCGGCTCGGCGGGTACCGGCACGAGGCGGAGCTGCACCGCCCCGGCGCCGAGGAGCTGGAGATGATCAACGCGGCGCTCTATCTGCGCCGTCCGCTCCTCGTCACCGGCAGCCCCGGCGCGGGCAAGTCCACCCTGGCCCACTCCGTCGCCCACGAACTGGGGCTCGGCCGGGTGCTGCGCTGGCCCATCGTCAGCCGGTCCACGCTGCTGGACGGGCTGTACCACTACGACGCGATCGCCCGCCTCCAGGACGTCCAGCTCGCCGCGCACAGCGCCGCCGCCGGGAGCGGGGTGACACCGGGTCAGGACCCGTCGGCGGACATCGGCAGCTACATCAGGCTCGGCCCGCTCGGCACGGCGCTGCTCCCCTCCGAGCAGCCGCGCGTCCTGCTCATCGACGAGCTGGACAAGAGCGACATCGACCTGCCCAACGACCTCCTCAACGTGCTGGAGGAGGGCGAGTTCGGCATCCCGGAGCTGGAGCGGATCGCCGACCGGCTGCCCGACGGGGAGGCCGAGGTCCTCACCGACGACGGCAGAAAGGTACGGATCAAGGGCGGCCGGGTGCAGTGCCGCGCCTTTCCCTTCGTCGTCCTGACCAGCAACGGGGAGCGCGACTTCCCGGCGCCCCTGATGCGCCGCTGCATCCATCTGGAGCTGGGCCGGCCCGACCACCAGCGTCTCGCCACCTTCGTACGGGCCCACCTCGGTGACGAGGCGGCGCGCGCGGGCGACGACCTCATCGCGCACTTCCTGGAGCGCTCACGCAGCGAACTGATCGCCACCGACCAGCTCCTGAACGCGATCTACCTCACCGACACGGCCGCGCCCGCGGGCCGTGACCGCCTCGCCGACCTGCTCATCCAGCGACTCGACCGGCCGAGGTGATGCGCTGATGCCCGACGTCACCGTGCGGCACGGCCCGGCGAACGAGCCGGGACCGGGAGACGGGTACGACCCTGCCGCGCAGGCGGGGGAGCCCGGCGCCCGGGAGGCGTCCCCGTACGACGGTGCCCGGCTCACCTCACTCACCTCGCTCACCGCGCTGGTCGCGCGGCTGCGCGGCGCCGGTCTCGACCCCGACGCCGAGCAGCTCTGCGACGCCCTCTGGCTCGCCCAGCAGACCCGCCGCGACCGCGCCGAGCCGCCCGGCGCCGACCCCGGCGAGGGCTCCCGCGCCGGGGTGCCGGGACAGGAGCCGGGCGCGGACCTCCCCGCCCGGCCAGGACCCGAAGGCGCGGAGGGAACGGCCCAGGCCGGCGACGACGCGCCCGAACGCCCGCCCGGCCTCCCGCCGGAGGACCCCCGCATCGCCCTCTACCCCGTACCGCGTCACGACGGGGCGCGTCACGACGTACCGCGCCACGGAGGAGCGCGCTCCTCCGGGCCGTGGTCGTCAGGCGCCGCCGCCGCGCTCACCCTGGGCGTACCGGCCGCCCCCGCGCTCCCCGCGCCCCTCGAACTCCAGCGCGCCCTCCGTCCGCTTCAGCGGTACCGGCCCGCCGCGCCTCCGCTGCGCCGTACCCTTGACGAGGTGGCGACCGTAGAGCTGAGTGCCCGCGCCGGCGGGCTGATCATTCCGGTGTTCCGTGGGGTCTCGCGCGGGGACGCGATTCTGCAGCTCGTGATGGACGCCTCGTCGTCGATGCGTGTCTGGGAACGGCTCTTCGCCGAACTCCAGCAGATCTTCGGCCAGTTGGGCGCCTTCCGCGATGTACAGACCCGCTATCTGCACCAGGGGCCCGACGGCGCGCCCGCCGTCAGCAGAAGCCCCGACCCGGCCGCAGCGCCGCTCAGCTCCGCCGACCGGCTCAGCGACCCGACCGGGCGCCGCGTCACCGTCGTCGTCAGCGACTGCGCCGGCCCCCTCTGGCACAACGGGCGCGCCCACCGGCTGCTGCACCAGCTCGGCCGCCAGGCGCCCACCGCCGTCCTCCAGCCGCTGCCCCAGCGCATGTGGAACCGCACCAGGCTGCCCGTCACCTACGGGGTCCTCTCCCGGGGCGAGGGACCGGCCGGCGCCGCCGTGCTGAAGGTCGGCGGCGACGCGGCCACGGCGCCCGCCGCCCGGCCCGGCGCCCTCGCCGTCCCCGTACTGCCGCCCGTCGCGGGCGCCCTCGGCGCCTGGGCGCGGCTGCTCTCCGGCACCGGAGCCGGCCGGATCTCCGGCGCGGTCGGCTGGGTGCGCGCCGACCAGCCGCCGGCGCCGGCGCCGCGCCCCGGCGACCGGATGTCCTCGCTCCAGCTCGTCAGCCGCTTCCGCTCGGCCGCCTCCCCGGTCGCCGGACAGCTCGCCGTCTATCTCGCGGCGGCCCCGCTCTGCCTGCCGGTGATGCAGCTCGTCCAGCGCACGATGCTGCCCGACTCGGGCCCCTCCGAACTCGCGGAGGTGCTGCTCAGCGGGCTCCTCTCGCGCAGCAAGGGCGACGGCGCGGACGACGGGCCCTGGTACGAGTTCGCCCCCGGCGTCCAGGAGGCGCTGCTCGGCCCGCTGGGCCGGGACGAGGCCGTCCTCGTACTGAAGCACTGCTCCGAGTACATAGAGCAGCGCTTCGGCCGCGGCGGCCCCAACTTCCCCGCGCTGGCCCTCGCGCAGCTCGGCAACGAACGCCACGGCCCGCGCCACCCGGGCGGCGACCCGGACGAGGACCCCGAGTTCGGCGGGGAGTTCGGCGGCGCCTTCGGCGAGGGCGGCGGTGAGCCGCGCGTCCCGCACCCGTTCGCGGAGGTCGCCGCCCGCGTGCTGGAGCAGTTCATGCCGCTGCCCGAGCAGTTCGCGGCGTACGGCCTCAACGGCGCCGGTCCTGACGCCGCTGCGCAGCCGGTCAACGCGGCCGTCGAGAGCGCCCGCGAACTGACCGCGCAGTTCGAGTCGGACAGCATGGTCCAGTACCTGATCGACGCCGTACAGCTCCTGCGCGGCGCCACCGAACGCGAGGTGCCCGGCGGCTCCGACCCCGAGCTGTGGGGCGAGTTCGCCCGCTGTCTGCTGCGGCTCTGGGAGGTCCAGGGCGGTGGCGAACTGCTCGGCGAGGCGGAGCGCGCCGCCGAACGGGCCGCAGCGCACCCCCGGGCGGTGCGCGAACGGGCCGTCCTGGCCAAGGTGTTGCACGCCGCCGCCGACGACCGGCGGCGGCGCGGCGACCGGCCCGGCGCCCTGGAGCTGCTGCGCCGCGCCGACCGCGAGTACACCGTCGCCTGCGCGGCGCCCGGACTCGAACCGGGCGAGGCGCTGCGGCTCACGCTGGACCGGGTGCGCGCCCTGGAGGCGCAGTGGCGGCTCGGCGGTGACAGCGCGCTGCTCCAGGGGGCGATCGGCATGCTGGAGGCGTTCGCGGACGTCTGGCCCGACCAGGAGAACCGGCCGACGGGGCTCCCGCTGGCCCACGGCAGGACCCTGCTGCGGCTCTCCGGCGCGACCGCCGACCCCGAACAGGCCCAGGTGTACGCGGCCCAGGCGGCCCGCTCGCTGCGCAAGGCGCTCACGCCGGGCGGCCACACCGTCGGCACCCAGGCCCGGATCCTGCTCGACCTGGTGGACGCGCTGCTCCGCTCCGGCGAGGGACTGGAGGAGGCCGCGACCCTGGTCGACCAGTCGCTGGCGACCGTACGGGACGAGCGGCTGCTCGCCTCGCTGAGGATCCGCGCGGGACGGGTCAGGGTGGCGCGCTACGAACGTTCCGCGGAGCCGAAGGACGCCGACGAACTCGATGACGCCGCGGACTTCTTCGCCCGCGCCGCCCGCTCCACCGCACGGGACTCCCGGGCCCACGCGGACCTGCTCGCCGAGTGGGGCGCCACCCTGCTGCGGCGCGCGGGGCTGCCGGACGGGGCGCCGTACACCGGCGCGGCGGTACGGGTGCTGCGCGACTGCCGTACGGAGACGGCGACCGGCACCGCGCGCCAGGCGGAGCGGCTGCTGATGCTGGGCCAGGCGCTGATGCTGCGCCACCGGATCAACGACGACCGGGTGGATCTGCGCGAGGCGGAACACCTCTTCGGGCTCGCAGCGCAGGAGGCCCGCGACCCGCTGACGGCCGCGCGCTGCTGGCTGGAGCTGGGCCGTTCCCACTTCGACGCCTACCGCACGCTGCACCGCCCGGCCCGGCTGGACGACGCGGCCGAGGCGTTCCGGGACGCGGCGGACGCGGCCAGGACCGCCGAGGAGGAGATGGAGAATCCGCGACTGCGGCTGGAAGCCGTCGCGTTGCGTGCTGCGGCCGGCCACTGGCGGGGTAAGACCTATGAGGAGGCGGGTCGGCCCCGGGCAGCGCGTGAGGCGTACCGGTCGGCCCGCACGGAGTGGCGCAAGCTGCCGGACGGCGGCGGCGAGACGGCCCGTTCGACCGCGGACCGGCTGGCCGAGCTGGAACGCTGAGCGGTGCGCGCCCTATGACCTGACGGGGAGGCGTGATGATCGACGGGGCGCACAGCGGCGAGTTCGCGGACGGGGGGTACGCGGACGCGGGGTATGAAGGCGCGGGGTACGAGGGCGCGGGGTATGAAGGCGGCGGGTACGCGGGCGAGGCGCACGGCGCCGGATCCGACGCGGCGCCGGACGGGGCGGGCGCCGCGGGCATGGCCGGTACGGCGGGTACGGCGGGTACGGCGGCCGGTGAACTGCCGGATCTGCTGGGCCTCGACCTGGCGGCCCTGCGCACCCTCGACCACCCGGTGCTCAGCGAGGTGATGGCGGATCTGCGGGGCAGGGCCGAGCAGCCGCGTGAAATGCTCTGGGGGTTCAACAACGCGTTCTGAGACGGGCGTTCTGAGCATGGGGGGTGCGGAGTGTCTCGACGGGTGATGCCGCGCGGCGCCGAGCCCGCGCGGGGCGCACGCTCCGCAGAGGGCTCCGGGCCCGTGCCCTTCGCGCAGTTCATCGTGAAGGTCCACGGCCGCTGCAACCTCGCCTGCCGCTACTGCTACCTCTACGCGGGGCCCGACCGCACCTGGCGCACCCGCCCCGCCGCCGCGTCCCCCGGGACCCTGGACCGCGCCGCTGACCGGATCGCGGAACACGCCCGCGCCCACGCGCTGCCCGAGGTGGCCCTCGTGCTGCACGGCGGGGAGCCGCTGCTCGTGGGCGCCGCCCGGCTCGGGGCCTTCGCCGGCGCCGTACGCGACCGGGCCGGCCCCTCCCGTACGGTCCACGCCACCGTCCAGACCAACGGCACCCTGCTCACCGAGCGCGCGATCACCACCCTCGCCCGGCACTCCGTACGGATCGGCGTCAGCCTCGACGGGGGGCTGCCCGCGCACAACGCCCTGCGCACCGACCACGCGGGGCGCCCCTCCTTCGCCGCCGCGGCGCGCGGCGCCCGGCTGCTCGCCGCGCACCGCCCGGAGGCGTACGCGGGCGTCCTGACCGTCGTCGACCCGCGCACCGACCCCGTCGAGCTGTACGAATCGCTGCTGGAGCTGGGCCCGCCCGCGCTCGATCTGCTGCTGCCGCACGGCAACTGGAGCGCCCCGCCGCCCGGACTGCCCGCCGCCGGACCCGGGGGCGGTGACCCGGCGCCCGGGGATCCCGGCCGCCCCACCCCGTACGGCGACTGGCTGACCGCCGTCTTCGACCGCTGGTGGCGGGCCGGCCGGCGGGAGACCCGGGTGCGGCTCTTCGAGGAGTGCCTGGCGCTGCTGCTGGGGCTGCCGGGCGCCACCGAATCGCTGGGACTCGACCCGGTCAACGCCGTCGTCGTGGAGACGGACGGGGCGATCGAACAGGTCGACTCCCTCAAGTCCGCCTACGACACGGCCGCCGCCACCGGGCTCGACATACGGAACCACTCCTTCGACGACGCCCTGCGTCACCCCGGCATCGTCGCCCGGCAGGCGGGCGCCGCCGCCCTGGCCGCCGCGTGCCGGGCCTGCCCGCTGCTCACGGTCTGCGGCGGTGGCCACTACGCCCACCGCTACCGCGCGGGACACGGCTTCACCCAGCGCTCCGTCTACTGCGCCGACCTGGACAAGCTGATCCGCCATGTCGCCGCCCGGCTCAGCGAGGCCGCCGCGTCGGCCGTTCCCGTGTCCTCCCCGGTGTCCGCGCCCGCTTCCGCGCCCGGGGTGCTCCGGTGAGCGCCGCCGTCCCCGATGGGGCCCTGCGCGAACTCGGCCGCACCGAAGGCGGCGCCGAGGCGCTGGGGCTGCTCGTCCGCGACCAGCACACCCGCCGTCTCGTCCTGCTGCGGGCCCTGCTCGACGCGGCGGCCGACGCCCCCGCCTCGCTCTGCCCGCCCGCCGCGCTGGCCCGGCTGCGTGACGACTGGGCGCTGCTGGAGGCCGCCGAGCGGACCGACCGTACGGCGGTGCGCACCGTGCTGCTCTACCCGCTGGCCGGCCCCTGGGCGCAGCGCTGTCTGCACGGCCTGATCGCGGCGGGACCGGCGCCCACCCCCGAACTCGCCGCCGATCTGGCCCACTTCAGCGCCCTGGCCGCCGCCGCGGCGATCCGCGCCCATCTGCCCTTCCGTAGCAGGCTCACCGCCCACGGCGGTCTGCTCGTGCTGCCCACACTGGGCGCCCTGAGCACCGGCCGTGACGAACCCGTACCGGTGGAAGTGACCCTAAAAAACAGCGAGTTGACGCTCCGGCAGGAGGGCGCCGCGCCCGTCACCGTACGGACGGACGCCCACGGCGCCCACGGCGCCCACGGCGGGACCGGGAGCGGGGACCCGCGCTGGCTGCCCGTCCTCGCGCTGCCTCCCGTACGGCCCGGTGCCGCGCCCGTACCGCTGGACGACATCGACCCGTACCGCACCGCGGACACCGGAGTGGCACGCTCCGGGCTGTCCGCCGTCACCCGGCTCGACGCGCGCCACCGTACGGCGTGGGCGCGGTCCTGGGCCGAGGTGGAACCCCTGCTGCGGATCGGCGGCGCGCACCGCGCCGAGGAGACCGCCACCCTGCTGCGCTGCCTCGTGCCGCTCGCGCCGCCGCCCGGCTCCGCCCCCGCCGGTGACGGCTCCGCGCAGTGCAGCGGCACCCGGCGCGAGGCGTTCGGCGCGGTCCTCACCAGCCGCCCCGCCACCCCCGCCTTCTTCGCCTCGACCCTGGTGCACGAACTCCAGCACACCAAGCTCGCCGCGCTCGCCGCCCTCACCCCGCTGCACCACGAGGACGGCGCGCCCCGGCACTTCGCACCCTGGCGCTCCGACCCCCGCCCCTTCGACGGGCTGCTCCAGGGCGCGTACTCGCACATCGCGCTCGCCGACTACTGGCAGCGCCTCGCCCTCGGCGCCGACCGGCTCGCCGTCCGTGACCAGGCGTGGGCCGAACACGCGCGCACCAGCGAACAGGTCGGCGCGGTCCTGCCCGTACTGGCCGGTTCGGGGGCGCTCACCCGGGAGGGCCGCGTCCTCGTCAACGAGATGATCTCGATGTACCACCGGCTGGCCGACAGCCCGCCCCCACCGGGACACCGCGCGCGGGCCGCCTCCTACGTCCGTACGGCACGGATGATCTGGCGCCAAAGGAACGCAACGTGAAGCGGCGCGCGCCAGGATGGATCCGAGCCGGTCCGGGGTATGTTAAAAGGGCGTATGACGATGCAGGGAGACGGTCGAATGCCCGGAGCGCGTAGGTCAGTTGGAGCAACCGGGCCCCGGTCTGTCACGATCAGTTTCGCCGGGTACAACCGCCCCTGGGCGGCCTGGATCGGAGACCGCCTCGAACGGCGCGGACTGGCCGTCTCCTACCAGCGGTGGGACCCGCCGGACGAGATGACCCTGACGGAGTGCCTGCGGGACCTGCTGCTCGCCCCGGGACCGGTGCTCGTGGTCGTCAGCGAGTGGTACTTCCAGCTCGGCCCGCGCGGCCACGACGAGTGGAACGGCGCGCTGCGCGAGGTCGTCGCCGCCGAGCGCGAGCGGTTCGTCGGTGTCTCCGTCACCAACGACGCGGAGTCGCTGCCCAGCGCCTCCACCGTCTTCGCCGCCGTCGGCCTGAACACCGTCGGCGAACGCGAGGCCGAGCGGCGGCTGCTGACCCGGCTCGGCCTGCCCACCGACACTCCGCGCGACCGCGACACCGACCCCGAAGGCTCCCGGCGCGGCCCCCGCTACCCCGGCGAGTCGCCCGACATCTGGGACGGGGTGCCCCGCCGCAACACCCGCTTCACCGGCCGCGAGGCCCTGCTCAACGCCGCCCACCACGCGCTCCAGGAGGCCGCCAGCGGCGCCGGGGTCGTCACGCTGAACGGCATGTCGGGCGTCGGCAAGACCCAGCTCGCCGCCGAGTACGCGCACCGCTTCGGCGCGGAGTACGACGTGGTGTGGTGGGTCTCCGCCGACAAGCGCGTCACCTGCCGCCAGCGGCTCGCCGAACTCGCCCCGGCGCTCGGCCTGTCCACCGGTGTGGAGTACGGCGAGCGGCTGCGCGCGGCCCGGGACGCGCTGCGCCGCGGCGACCCGTACAGCCGCTGGCTGCTCATCCTGGACGGCGCCGACGAACCCGACCAGATCTGGGACCTCGTCCCCACCGGCCCCGGCCATGTGCTCATCACGGCACGCAACCCGGAGTGGGGCGAGCACAACAGCACCCTGCTGGAAGTCCCCGTCTACGACCGTACGGAGTCGGTGGCGTTCGTCCGCCGCCGCGCCCCGCGCCTCACCTACGACGAGGCGGTCCGGCTCGCCGAGGCGCTGGAGGACCTGCCGCTGCTGCTCGACCAGACGGCCGGCTGGCTCAACGACTCCGACATGTCCGTCGAGGAGTACATCGACCTCCTCAGGGACGGTGTCGACCAGGACGTCGTGAGGGTCTCCAGCGACTTCCCGCTCGCCTTCCAGACCGGCTGGTCGATACTCCTCAACAAACTCCGCGAGACCGTCCCCGAATCGGTCGACCTGCTCCGCCTCTGCACCTTCTTCGCGCCCGGCGCCATCCCCGTACGACTGGTGCGCGACCTGCCCCCCGACACCCTCCCCGAGAAGCTGCGCGGGCTGGTCGACGACCCGGTGCGGTGGGCGCGCGCCATCAACAAGCTGCGGCAGTACGCGGTCGTCCGCGCCGCCGGGGTCGGCGAGCGCGAGGTCCACGACTCGGTGAGCGACGCCGGCCTCGCGGGCGCGGCGGGCGACTCCCTCTACATGCACCGCATGGTCCACCAGATCGTCCACCAGGACATGCCCTCGCAGGACCACGAGGAGTTCATCGAGGTGGTCCGCCGCGCGCTCATCGAGGCGGACCCCGGGCGGCCCACCGACACCCGTCTGTGGCCCCGGTACGCGGAGATCACCCCGCACCTGAAGTGGGCCGACGTACTCAAGAGCACCGACCCCGCGATGCACACCCTCGTCCTCAACTGCCTGCGCTACATGTACCTTTCGGGCGAGTACCGGGCGGGCATCAACCTCGGCAGGCGCGCCCTGGAGTCCTGGCAGCGGCTCCTCGGCGAGACCCACCCGAGGATCTGGGACCTCAGCTACCACTACTCCAACCTGATGCGCTCCGTCGGCGACTACGCCGGTACGGAGGCCATCGAGCGCGCCGCGGTGGAACACCTCCGCGAGGAGCGCGGCGAACAGGACCTGGAGCATCTGCGGGCGGCCGGCGGACTCGCCGCCGACCTGCGCGGCCTCGGCCGGTACGAGGAGGCGTACGAGATCTCCCGCGGCCTCCTCACCTCCTTCCGCGAACTCCTCGGCGAACAGGACTCCCGCACCCTCAACGCCCAGAACAACCTGGCCGTCTCGCTCCGGCTGCTCGGCCGGTACGAGGAGTCCCTGGAGCTCAACCGGCGCACCCTGGACGCCCGCAGGCTGCTGCTCCGTCCCCGCCACAACTGGACCCTCTCCTCGGAGATCAACTACGCGACGGACCTGCGGCTCCTCGGCCGCTACGGCGAGGCCGAATCGCTCCAGGCGCAGAGCGCCCGCATCCAGCGGACCGTCCTCGGCCGGGACAACCCGCAGACGCTGCGCGCCGACTTCAACCTCGCCCTGTGCCTGTACCGCTCGGGCGAACGGGGCCGGGCCGGGGCGCTGTTCACCCAGGTCCTGGAGAGCTGCGAACGCGTCCTCGGCGAGACCAACCCGCTGACCATGATGGCCGCGGCGGGCCAGAGCTGCTTCGCCCGCGAACACGGCGACATCGACCGCGCCAGGGACATAAGCGAAGGGGTCGTCGACGGCTATGTGACGATGCTGGGCGAGGGCCACCCGTACGTCTCGGGCACCCGCTCCAACCACGCGCTGATCCTGCGCAACGTCGGCGAACGCGACCAGGCGCTCGACGTCACCGAGAACGCGCTCGCGGACATGGGCCGGGCCGTCGGCGAGGCCCACCCCTGGACCCTGGGGTGCGCCATCAACGCCTCCGCGCTGCGCAACATCACCGGCGACGCGCAGGGCGCGGCGCAGCTCAGCAGCGACACCATCGCCCGCGCCACCGAAACCCTCGGCCGCACCCACCCGTTGACCCTCTCGGCCCGGATCGCGCACGCCGCCGATCTGCGCGGGCTGCGGGACACCCAGCGCGCCGAGAAGGCCGAACAGGAGGCGCTGGACGACCTGGTGACCACCCTGGGCGCCCAGCATGTCCACACGGTCGCGGCCCGCTCCCGTAACCGCCCCTACTGGGACTTCGAGCCGTCGCTGACCTGAGCCCACGCCCCGCCTGCACCCGTCCCCGGGTACGGCCCCGCGATTGAGCCGGGCCGTACCGGGGAAAGTGCGGAGACACTGTCAGACACCGCCGGCGGACGGACGCATGAGCGCGCCGTCCTGGTGGTGAAGGGGGGAACGGGGCAATGACGGTCATCGTGGGACCGGTGGCACCGGGGGAGGACGGGCCGATTCCCGTCGTGGTGGGTCCGGCCGGGCAACCGGCGGGCTCGGCAGGCGAGTTCGACTCCGTCTACGAGGGCGAGGAGACCCGGGACGGCGCCGCGCGGCGCGTCCTGCGGGTCGCAGCGGACAGCTACGGCGACGGGCTGGACCTGGCCCGGCGCTGCGCCTCGCAGGCCATGCGGAGACTGGGCGACCTGGGGGAGGGGTTACGGCCCGACGAGATCGAGTTACAGGTCTCGATCACCCTGGACGCGGGCGCGGGCCTGCCCGCCGTGGTCAAGGCGGGCGCCGAGGCGCACCTCCAGGTCACCTTCCGCTGGCAGCCGGGGGACACCGGCGATCCGGACGACGCACCGGATGACGCACAGGGCGTCGCGGCGGGGGCCGCCCGGTGACCGTGACACCCGCACCCGCACCCGACCCGGCGCCCGACCCCACAGCCGAAGCCGAGCCCGGCCCCGCGTCCGGCCCCGCGTCCGGCCCCGTGTCTTCGGGGGAGCCCGTACCGCCGATCCCGATCCTCCCGTACAGCCGTGTCGTCGGTCAGGACGACCTCAAGCTGGCGCTGGAGCTGAACTTCGTCGCGCCGAGCATCGGCGGTGTCCTCGTCACCGGCCAGCGCGGCACCGCCAAGTCCACCGTCGTCCGCGCCTTCGCGCTGATGGCGCGCGGGGAACTGCCCGTCACCCTGCCGATCAACGCGACCGACGACCGGGTCCTCGGCGGCTGGGAACTCGACGCGCTGATGCGCGGCGAGGCCAGGGAACAGTCGGGGCTGCTCGAAGAGGCCCACGACAAAGGGCTGTTGTACGTCGACGAGGTCAACCTGCTCGACGACCACCTGGTCAACATCATCCTGGACGTGGTCTCCACCGGTGTGCTCTCCGTCCAGCGCGAGGGCATCGCCGCGGCCCGGCACCTCTCCTTCGGGCTCGTCGGCACGATGAACCCAGAGGAGGGCGGGCTGCGCCCCCAACTCCTCGACCGCTTCGGCCTGATGGTGACCGCCGCCGAACTGGACACCGAGGCCCGCCACCGGATGATCATGACGGTGCTGACCTTCGAGGAGGAGCTCGCCAGGAGCGGTTCCCCCTGGCTGGCCGAGGCCGACCGGGAGAGCGCCGCGCTGCGCACCACCCTGCTGGCGGCCAGGGGCGCGCTGCCCGGCGTCGAGGTGCCCGACGCGGTCGGCAGGCTCTGCGCCGAGTGCGCGGGGCGGCTCTCCGCCGTGGGGCACCGGGGCGAACTCGTCACCGCGCAGGCCGCCCGCGCCCTCGCCGCGCTGGAGGGCGCGGTACGGACCGAGCCCCGGCACGTCCGGCGGGTCCTGCCGTTCGCGCTGCGCCACCGGCGGCCCGAATCGACGCACGCCGGCAGTTTCGAGTGGGGGCCCGACGACGACGCCCGTGTCGACGACCTCTTCGGCTGACCCGGCCATGACCGCACCCGAACCCTCCCCACTCCCTCCGGACCCGGCTGCCCTGCACCCGGCCGGCCTGGACCTGGCCGGCGTGGACCTGGCCGGCCTGGACCCGGCCGGTTTGGAGCGCCGGCTGCTGACCGCGCTCGTCTGCGCCGCCGTCGAACCCGGGCTGCCCGGCGTGCTCCTCTTCGACCTGCCGCCCGAACTCGTCGCCCCCGTCACGGAGCTGTTCGCCCACCTCCTCGACCTGGCCGCCGCGGGCCCGCCCCCGGCGGACGCCGGGACGCCCCCGGCCGCGCCCGCCGCCCGCACCGTCCGTACGGTCCTCGGCGCCGCCACCCGCGACGAGGACCTGTGGATACGGCCCCGGCTGCGGCGCGGCCCCGACGGCATCGCCTTCTCCCTCGCCCCCGGCCCGCTCACCGAACCGGCCCCCGGCCCCTCGCTCGCCGTCGTGCCCGATCTCGCCCGGCTGGGGGTGACCGGGATGCGGGCCGTGGTGCAGTTGCTCGGCGCCGACGTGGCCACCGTCGAGCACTCCGGGCTGCGTCACCGGTGGCGCCCGCGCGCCCGCTGGCTGGCCGTCTGCCGCGCCGAGGACACCGAGCGGGTCTCGCCGCACGTCCTCGACCGCTTCCCGGTCCGGCTCTCCGTCGCCGGACTCCGTACGCTCCCCGCCGCCGGGCCGTTTCCCGTCGGCCAGCTCTCCGCCGGCCCGCTTCCGGATGGCCCGCTCCCGGACGCCTGGCGGGCGGCGCTGGAGTCGGCCGCGGCCGGGCACCCGCCCCTCACCCTCTCCGAGGCGCTCGCCCCGCGCGTCCTCGAACTCCTCGGCCCCGACACCGGCCACCGCCGCGCCCTCGCGCTCGCCCGGATCGCCCGCGCCCTCACCCGGCTCGACGGTGCCACCGAGGTCACCGCCGCCCGCGCCGACGAGGCCGCGCGGCTGATCGGGCTGGCCTCGGCGCCGCCGTCCCCCGCGCCCGAACCCGCCGGGCCCACCGGACCCGGGCCCGCCCCGCCGCCCCCGCAGGACCCCGGTGACCGCCGCGCCCCGCACCGCGGCGAGAGCGGCCCCGACGCGCCCCGCCCCGCGCCGCCGGACCGGCCGGTGCTCGCGCCCGAGCCCGCCGAACGGATCGGCCCGGCCGCCGCCCCGGGCGCGGCGGCGCCCCGTACCCCGTACCCGGAGGACGAGGCCGCGCCCCTGCCCGAGTTCGCCTCCCTGCGCACCCCCTGGCGGCGCACCGCGGGTCCCGGCGCCGCGCGCGGCCCGGTCATCGGCGTACGGCGCTCGCACGACCTGCGGGACCTCGCCTTCGTCCGTACGGCGATGGAGGCGGCCAAGTACCAGGCGGTACGCGGCCGTTCCGAGCGGCTGTCCGTCGCCCCCGCCGATCTGCGCGGCTACGTACGCGCCCCCGAGCCGGAACGGCTGCTCACCCTCGTCCTCGACCACACCTGCCGGGCCGATCTGAACTGGCGCACCGTGCTCGAACCGTTCCTCCAATGGGCCTACATCCACCGGGCGTCCGCCCAGGTGGTCGAGGTGGGCGGCGCGGGCGCGGCGAGCGAGCTGCGCGCCGAGTCGTTCACCGCCCGCAGCGTCCTCGACCCCCGGATCACCGCCGCGCTCGCCCGGCCGCCCGGCCGTGCCACCCCCCTGGCCCACGGCCTGGAACAGGCGGGTCAGGCGCTGCGCCGGGCCTTCCAGCACCACCGGGCCGGGCTGGTGGAAGCCTGGCTCGTCGTGGTCACCGACGGGCGGGGCAATGTGCCGCTCGACGCGAGCCGCCGCGACCGCCACGGCCCGGAACCCGTCGCCCGCAGGGGAGTTGACGACGCGCTCGGCGTCGCCGCCCGGATCAGCGCCATGGACCGTACGCGGCTGCACTGCGTGGTCGTCGACCCGGGCGGCCGGCCCTACGCCGATCTGCCCTTCCTCCTCGCGGACGCCCTCGGCGGCACCGTCATCGAGGCGCGCCCGGCCGACGGGCCTCCGGCCGACGGGCCAGAGGCCGACGGGCATGCGGCGGAGGCGGTGACCGACGGTGGGTGGTGAACCGCACCGGCTCGCCCGCTGGCTCTCCGGCGCCACCGGGATACGCACCACCCGGCCCGGCGCGCGCCCCCGGACCACGCCCGTCCCCGCGCACGCGCAACCCGGCGAACCCGAAGGACTCGGCGCCGCCCCCGTCGACCCGGAAGCGCGGCTGCCGGCCGGGATGGCCGTGGTCAGAGTCGTACGGGGACGGCACACGAGCGGCCGGGAGGCGTTCGGGTTCAGCGCCCGCTGCGAGGGCGTCGCCCCGCTCCCGTACACCACGGGGCCCACCCAGCTCCGCCCCGCCGCCGTCGGCCTCGGCAACGCGCGGGCCGGGGAGGCGCCGTCCGAGATCCTGCGGGCCATCCGCCGCTGGTCGGGCAACCAGCGCGGGCTCGCCGACTGGATCAACCGGGCGCGCGCCGAGCACGGCGCCGATCTGCACGTACTGATCTGGGACGACACCGGCTACGAGCTGCCCTGGGAGACCCTGTGGCTGCCCGCCGAGCCGGACCGGGGGCTGGCGGGCGGGCTGCTGGGCGCGCTGGTGGTGATGTCCCGCTGGACGACCCTCCACGAGGTCCACCGCGATCTGCCGCACGCCCCCGGCGACTGCGAGGGCCGGGTGCTCGGCTACTACCACCGCGGCATGCACCACGACATCACCGCCTTCCGCCCCTACTCCCACCAGCCCCACCTGAAGATGAGCGGCTTCCTCGACGCGCTGGACCGGCAGACCGCCGAGCGCACCGGACTCGTCTACATGGCCTGTCACGGCACCTACGACGAGCGGATCAGCGCGCTCTCGCTCGCCGAGGTGACCTGGGCGGAGCTGGACGAGCGCGCCATGGCCGTGCTCGGCAGGGACCAGGCGCTGGTCTGCCTCAACGCCTGCCACTCGGCGCGCTTCGTGGAGAACGACGGCGGCGGGGAGGAGGCGCTGCGCGGCTTCGCCGAACTGTTCCTCCGCAAGGGCGCGGCGGGCATCATCGTCACCGCGGGCGAGGTCGGCGACCTGGCGGCCCGCGCCCTCGTCAGCCGGCTCGTCCAGGAGGTGATGGCGAGGCCGCGACAGCCCGTCAGCCAGGCGCTGCGCGCCTTCCGGGCCCGCGCGGTGGACGACTTCGGCCCCCTGTCGGACATCCCCCGGGCCCGTCATGATGACGGGGAGGTCGACCGCGAGGGCCAGAAGCGGGTGCTGCGGCTGCTCCACAGCTTCATGTTCCAGTACTACGGACACCCCCACACCACGCTGCTCCTCACGCACCGGCCCACGGACGAGGCGGAGAGGGGTGCGCCATGAACGGCGACGAACAGCCCCTGCTGATCGAGCCCGTCGTCAGCCGCCCGCGCGAGGCCGAGGCGGGCCGCACCTATCTCGTCACGGTCGACCTCCGGGGCCCCCTCGCCCCCGACGGCACCGACGACCCGGAGCGCGCCTGGCCCTGCCAGGAGGAGGAGTTGACCTTCACCGTCGGGCTCGACGGCGCCCCGCACTTCGTCTGCGAGGTGCTGGACGACCCGAGCGTCGTCCTGCACCGCTTCGGCGGTACGTACGGGCCCGCGCGCTTCGTCGTCACGGCGGGCGCCCTGACCGGGCCCGCCGGGCTGTGGCTGACCATCAGCAACCAGTGGGGGATGCCCGTACGCAAGGCCGAACTGCCCTGCCGGATCAGGGAACCGGGCACCGGCGCGGAGACCGGGGCGCCCGTCGTGGGGTACGTGCGCGGTGACCCGGCGTACGGCGCCGGCGAGTACGGCGGCCAGGGGCACCTCGGCGGCGGCCCGCCCCGCGCCACGCGTCGCGGAGCGCCGACCCCTCCTCCGCACCCGGCCGCCGACCGCCCCGTACCGGTCATCCGGGCGGACCGCGACCGCCTGTGGGCCGCCTGGATCGCGGACACGCTGGAGCGGCACGGGGTGCGCGCGGCCCCGTACCCCTGGGAGCCGCCGGACGAGACCCCGCTCGACCGCTGCCTACGGGATCTCGCCCCGGACCGGGGCCCCGTCCTGCTCGTCCTGAGCCCCGCGTTCTTCCGCCGCAGCCCGCGCGACGGCGCGGAGTGGAACGCCGTGCTCAGCGACCTGCTCGCCCGCCACCCCGGCCGCCTCCGCGCCGTCTCCGTCACCCTGCCCGACCACATCGGAGCGCTGCCCCGGGCGGCGGAGCTCCTCGCCCCGGTCCCCCTTACGGCACTGGACGCGCCGGAGGCCACGCGCCGGCTGCTCGGCCTCTTCGCCCCGGAGACCCCGGACGCGCCGGAGACCCTGGACGCGCCGGACCCGGCCCCCGCGCACGCCGTCCCGCTCACCGGCGCCCGCTACCCGGGCGAGAGCCCCGCCGTATGGGGCGGTGTGCCCCGCCGCAACACCCGCTTCACCGGCCGGGACACGCTGCTCGACGCCGTGTACCACGCGCTCCACCAGCCGACCGGGGCCGTCGCGCTGTACGGCATGTCGGGCGTCGGCAAGACGCAGCTCGCCGCCGAGTACGCGTACCGCTTCGGGGCGGAGTACGACGTGGTGTGGTGGGTCTCCGCCGGTGACCGGGTCCCCTGCCGCCAGGGACTCGCCGAACTCGCCCCGGCGCTCGGCCTGTCCACCGGTGTGGAGTACGGCGAGCGGCTGCGCGCGGCACGGGACGCGCTGCGCCGCGGGGAGCCGTACGGCCGCTGGCTGGTCATCCTGGACGGCGCCGACGAACCCGACCGGATCGGGGACCTCGTGCCCACCGGCCCGGGCCATGTGCTCATCACGGCACGCAACTCCCAGTGGGGCGAGCGCGACAGCACCCTGCTGGAGGTCCCCGTCTACGACCGCACCGAATCGGTGGCGTTCGTCCGCCGCCGCGCGCCCCGGCTGTCCCCCGAGGAGGCGGGCCGGCTCGCGGAGGCGCTGGAGGACCTGCCGCTGCTGCTCGACCAGACGGCCGGCTGGCTCAACGACTCCGACCTGTCCGTCGAGGAGTACATCGAGCTGCTCAGACACGGTGTCGACCAGGACGTCGTCAAACTCTCCGCGGACTTCCCGCTCACCTTCCGGACCGGCTGGGCGATTCTCCTCAACAATCTCCGCGAGACCGTCCCCGAAGCGGTCGACCTGCTCCGCCTCTGCACCTTCTTCGCGCCCGGCGCCGTCCCCGTACACCTGGTGCGGAACCTGTCACCGGAGGGCCTGCCGTACCCGATCGCCGCCCTCGTCTCGGACCCCGCCCGCTGGGACCGGGTGATCGACAGGCTCCGGCAGTACGCGGTCGTCCGCACCGCCGGTCCCGGACCGTACGGCAGGGCGGACGACATCCTCTCCCTGCACCGGATGGTCCACCAGGTCGTCCACCTCGGCATGTCAGGTCCTGAGCACACGGAACTGATCGACGTCGCGCGCCGTACCCTCACCACGGCGAACCCCGGAAACCCGGCGCGGACCGCCCACTGGCCCCGGTACGCGGAGATCACCCCGCACCTCAAGTGGGCCGACGTGCTCAGGAGCACCGACCCCGCGATGCACACCCTCGTCCTGGACTGCCTGCGCTACCTCTACCTCTCGGGCGAGTACGGCGAGGGCATCGACCTCGGCCGGCGCACCCTGGACGCCTGGCGGGAACTGCTCGGCGAGGCCCACCCCAGGATCTGGGACCTCAGCCACCACTACGCCAACCTGCTGCGCGCGGTCGGCGACTACGCCGGTACGGAAGCCATCGACCGCGCGGCCGTCGACCACCTGCGAGAGGCGCGCGGCGCCCAGGACCTGGAGCACCTGCGGGCCTCCGGCGGGCTCGCCGCCGACCTGCGCGGCCTCGGCCGGTACGAGGAGGCACGGGTGATCTCCCGCTGGATCCTCGCCTCCTACCAGGAACTCCTGGGGACCGGCGACACCCGTACCCTCAACGCGCAGAACAACCTGGCCGTCTCGCTCCAACTCCTCGGCCGCTACGAGGAGTCCCTGGAGCTCAACCGGCGCACCCTGGAGACCCGCCGTGAGGTGCTGGGCCCGGCCCACCCCTCCAGCCTCTACTCCGAGATCAACTACGCCGTCGACCTGCGCCTGCTCGGCCACTACCAGCAGGCGGAGGCCCTCCAGGCCCACAGCTTCCGCAGCCACCGGCAGGAACTCGGCCCCGACCACCCGCAGACCCTGCGCGCCGGCCACCATCTGGCACTGTGCCGCTACCTCGCCGGCCCGGCCGGTGCCCGACCGCTCTTCGGACAGATGCTGGCGCGCTGCGAACGCGTACTCGGCGACCACGATCCGCTCACCCAGATGATCGCGACGAGCTGCGCCTGGCTGGAACGCGAGACGGGCGACCCGGCCAACGCACTCGCCCGCCACACCGAGGTGGAGGAGCGCTACACCGCCATGCTGGGCCCCGCCCACCCCTTCACCGTCGGAGTACGCGGCAACAGGGGCCTGACCCTGCTGGTCCTGGGCGAACGGCAGCCGGGCCGCGCGGAGATCGAGCGGGCCCACACCGGCATGCGCGCCGTGGTCGGCGACGACCACCCCTGGACGCTGGGATGCGCGCTCAACACCTCGGCGGCGAGGCTCCTGACAGGGGACCACGACGACGCCGTCACCCTGAGCCGCACCACGGTCGCGACAGCGCTCCGCACCCTGGGCCCCCGCCACCCCCTCACCCTCGCCTGCCAGGTGGGCTACGCGGCGGGCCTCCGGGCACAAGGCCGCCACGAGAACGCGGCGAAAGCGGAGGGAGAAGCCCTGGACGGCCTGTCGGCCACCCTGGGCCCACTCCACCCGACGACGGTACGGGCCCGCAGCCGGGCCCGCACACACTGGGACTTCGAGCCACAGATCATCTGAGCCGGGCGCACACCGCCGCGCCCCACCGCGGGCTCAGCCCTTCGTCACCAGCCGGAGAACCTCCCGGGCGTGCTCGACGGAGCCGTCGACGGTGTGCACCTCGTACGTCGAGTCGATCATGAAGTGCTCGATGCCCGTCCGCTCGTGGATCTCCTTGACGGTGTCGGCGACCCGCGCCGTGCTCGTCCCCGCGTCGATGTTGACCCGCAGCACGGTGTCGATCGCCCGGGGGTCGCGGCCGTCCTGCTGGGCCAGTTCGTCCAGCAGCGCGCGCTGCCGGACGAGGCCGTCGACGTCGACGTAACTGGGCACGACGACCAGCGGCAGCCAGCCGTCGCCGCGTCGGGCGACACGGCGCAGCGCGCGCTCGGACATGGCCCCCAGGTAGAAGGGCGGACGCGGCTTGCGCACCGGCTTCAGCGGCGAGTGGTGCTCGGGCACGGAGAGCTGCGCGCCCTCGTACCGGGCCGGATCGGTGGTCCAGATGGCGTCAAGGGCGTCGAGCAACTCGTCCATACGAGCCCCGCGCCGGGTGAAGTCCACACCGGCCGCCTGGTACTCCTCGGGCGACCAGCCGATCCCGAAACCGGGCAGCAGCCGTCCGCCGCTGATCAGATCGATCGTCGTCAACGACCGGGCGAGCTGGACAGGAGGGTAGAGCGGGCCGATGAGAACGTGGGAGCCCAACAGCACCCGACTGGTCGCGGAGGCGGCCACACCGAGCAGCACGAAGGGATCGGCGGCGGCGTTGAGCTCCTGCGGGATGGTGTCGCCCTGCCCGCCATAACCCACGACGGGCCGGACCGCGGCCAGGTTCCGGTCCCCCACCCAGAGACTGGCACCCCCGGCCTCCTCGATCGCGGAGGCGAACGCGGCCGTGTGGGCGACGCCGTGGGCCTGGTTGTTGAACTGCGGGAGGGCAAAACCTATCTTCATGACGTCCTTCACGCTGCGTCTGTGCCGGGCGAGGTCTTCGGCCCCGACCGACATGGCCTTCGTCGGGCGGGACATCACCCTACAAACGGACCGGCTGGCCGAACACCCGTCGTGCAGAACGCTGTTGACCGGTCAGTCATGGCGTCGACGGACGGTTCCGCGTCCTTGCAACCAGTGTCGCCCTCGCGCATCGGCTGCATGATGAGATCGAGTGGGGCGGGAGGCTTTCGCGCCCCTCAGGCAAGGTGAGAAGGGGGAGACTCTCCCGTGGCTGTCAGAAATGGTCGGGCAGCCAGGGCTCGAACTGTGCCGTGCTGTGGACGAGGTTCCTGAGGGCCTTTTCCGATGTGGCGTGGACTCCGGCCATGCGGGCCGAGGTGGTGGATCGGTAGCCGCCGGCGTACCAGACAGCGAGTTGGCGCCGTGTGAGGGCCACCTGTCCCTCGATGTGGGTGGGGATGATCTCGGCTGCTCCGTCACTGACCCGAAGCATCCACCGGGCCCAGTCGCCGGTCTCGTTCTCGATCTCGATCGGTACGGCGGTGGTGAGGTCGGTGCGCCACCCGCGGAGCCGGATGGCCTCGGAGATGTTGAGGATGCGGAGCATCCAGGGGTGCCAGGCTTCGGCGGTTGCGCGGTGGTGGCGGAGTCCGTGGAGGAGGGTGGGGTAGGGCGGGAGGGCGCCGCGCCGGAACTCGATGGTGCGGGCGCGGGTGTTGTGGTGGCCGAGGAAAGCGAACATGGCGGCGGCAGCGGGCTGGCCAGCAGCCCAGAAGTCATGGACGACCAGGCTCATGCCGTGGCGCTCGTGCCGTTTGGTGGTGAGGCTGAGCAGGCCGGTGGTGGGGTGGCCGGGTCGGGCGAAGCGGTAGGTGGTGAGGTTGCTCTTGTCGTGTTTCCACCGGGTCCACCAGGCGGGCCGGTGGACGGGGCCGTTCCACTGGCGGGCGAGGTCGCGTTGGAGGGCTTCGGCTTCGGCGCTTGGTCCGTGCTCGGCATCGAAGTCCTCATTGGCGAAGGAGTATTTGAGGTCGTCGGTAGCCACTGCCCACGCGAAGACGCAGGTGGGAGCTTCCCATCCGAGGCGGCGAGCGTAGCCGGTGGAGGAAGTCACGATCGCGGAGATCACCGCTCCACGCTCGATCAGGGGGCGCAGTCGTTCGGTGGCCAGGTCGGTGGCCAGGTGCTCGCCCCGCTCCTCGGGGGCCACGCAGCCGTCGCCGAGGCAGGCGCTGGGGACGGGAGCGCCGCCGAAGAACTGATCGACGAGGAGGCCCAGTCCGCCGGCGACAACCCGGCCGGCGCGGACGGCGACCTGGAGGTCGGCGTGCCGGCGCAGGTGGGTGATGTCCCCGACCGGGTGGCCGTAGGCACGGGTGGCGAGCTGGTCGTACTGCTCCCACAGGCCGTCGTCGGCCGGGGCGAAGGTCAGCTGCTGGTTCATGGTCCGCCCTCAGTAGTGGGTGGCGTCGCGGGCAGCGCCGGCGTCCAGAGGCACGAGGAAGGTGCGGGTGAAGGTCAGGACGCTGATGCGGTGCTGGTTGCGTGCGGTGGTGTGGCAGGTGATGACCCCGGTGTCGGGATGACTCTCGGAGGCCCGGCGGGTGAGGATCTTCGTCTCGGCGTACAAGGTGTCGCCGATGTGGACGGGCGTGGTGAAGCGCACGTGGTCGACGGCCAGGTTGGCGGTGGTCAGGCCGCTGATGCTGCGGACGGTCATGCCGGCCACAAGATTGAGGGTGACGCCGGAGCAGACCAGGATGCGGCCCCACTGGGTCTGGCTGCTGTAGTGGGCATCGGTGTGGATGGGCGCGACATTGCCACTCAAGGCGGCGCCGAGGAGGTTGTCGAGTTCGGTGACGGTCCGGCCGGGCCGGTGTTCGATGATCAGGCCGGGGGCGAGTTCGGGGTAGGAGAGGCCGACGCTCTCGCGGATCCGGTCCTCGCCGATCTGTCGGTAGCTGTGAGGCGGGCCGGCGCTCATGACGTACGGTCCGTTTCGGCGACGAGCGCGCGAGCCCGGTTGAAGAAGGGGGTGCCGCGCATCTGCCCGTTCACGGTGGTCGCCGTTCCGCCGCTGGCGTCGGCGGCCGCGACGATGGCGCGGGCCTGTGCGATCTCCTCGGTGGTCGGGGTGAAGACCTCGTTGATCACCTGTACGTGGCGGGGGTGGACGCAGCCCTTGCCGTAGAAGCCGATTTCCTTGGCCCGTTCGGCGTCACGGCGCAGGATGCCGGAGTCGTCGAGTTCCCAAGTGGGGGCGTCGATGGCGGGGATGTTCGCGGCGGTCGCCGCGTTGATGAGGGCCGAGCGGGCGTAGTGGAGGGCCTCCCAGCTCAGGCCGCAGTGGACGGAGGCGGCGTAGTCGGCAGAGCCGAAGATGACGCCGCCGAGCCGGGGTGCGTGCATGATCGCGGGGAGAGTGTCGAAGGCCCGAGGGCTTTCGATCAGCGCCCAGATGTCGGGGGTGTAGCCGTCGGCGTCGAGTACGGCGGCGACGAGTTCGATGTCACGGGGGGATTCCACCTTGGGGAGCACGATGAGGTCGGGCCGGGCGGTGTAGCAGGTGAGGGCGGCGAGGTCTTTGATGCCGTCGATCGTCGTGAGGCTGTTCATCCGGATACCGAGGGTGCACGGCGGGTCGGGGTGGGCGAAGAACACTTCAGAGGTGGTGCGGGCGGTCTGCTTGTCGGGGAGGGCGACGGAGTCCTCGATGTCGACGACAGCGACCGCGGCGCCTGACCTCCGCGCGTTGGCGAAGCGGCCTTCGTGGAGGCCGGGGGTGATGATCCAGGCCCGTCCGGGCCGACGGCTGTTGTTGGTCACGGAGTGGTCACCTTCCGTTGCGCTTGGTGGTGATGAGGAGGTCGAGCCGGCCGAGGGTGGCGGCGTTCCTGATGTCGCTGTCGCTGATGTCGATGCCGTAGCGGTCGGACAGCAGGACGGACAGTTCGACGACGGCGAGGGAGTCGAATCCGGCGTGGTCGAGGCTGGCGTCGTCGCTGAGGCGGTCGGCGGGCAGTTTGAGGTCGTCGGTCAGGATGCGGGTGAGGTCACCGGTCATGCCCGGCGCCTTCCGGTGAGTGGCTGCGGCAGAAGCTGGGCCAGGTGAGGGTGATGGCACCCCAGGTCAGTCCGGTGCCGAAGGCGGTGAGCAGGGTGCGGTGGCCGGGCTTGAGACCGCCGTCGGCGGCGGAGCGGGCCAGGAGCAGGGGGATGGACGCGGCGCCGGTGTTGCCGGTCTCGGCGATATTGCTGAGTTGGCGGTCGTCGGGGACGCCGAGCCGACGAGCGACAAAGGCAGTGATGCGGCTGTTGGCCTGGTGCGGGACCAGGCGGTCGACGTCGCCAAGTTCCCACCCGGCGGCGGTGACGGCCTGGCGGGAGGCGGTGGACATGCGGTCGACCGCATGCCGGAACACCTCACCTCCGTCCATGTGCAGGGCGCGGGGGCGGGAGGCCAGGATCAGGCCGGCGCCGGTGCCGTCGCTGCCCAGCACAACCGGCCCGAGCGCCCCGGCCTCGTCCGCGCTGCCGCGGCGCAGCACCACGGCCCCGGCACCGTCGCCGAACAGGGGGACGGTCGTGCGGTCCTCGGGGTCGGGAAGGGCGGCGAGGCGGTCGGCGCCGATGACCAGGACGGTCCGTACGGTGCCGGCGGCGATGAGACCGGCCGCGGTCGCGAGGGCGTAGAGGAACCCGGTGCAGCCGGCCGCCAGGTCGTAGGCGGGGACGCCGGTCAGGCCGAGCCGGGTGGCAACGGCGGGGGCGGTGGCCGGACAGCAGCGGTCCGGGGTGGTCGTGGCCACCACCAATGCCTCCACTGTGACCGGTTCGCGGTCGGCGAGCGCCTGGGCGCCCGCCCGTACAGCGAGTTCGGTCGTGGACAGGTCCGCCCCGGCAACGTGCCGTTGGGTGATGCCGGTACGCGAGCGGATCCACTCGTCCGTGGTCTCCAGACGTGCGGTCAGGTCGGCGTTCGAGACGATGCGCGGGGGCAGCGCCGCACCGACTCCGCAGACCACGGCAGCCCTTCCAGTGACGGATGCAACGGTCATCGGGTGGCCGCCTTGAGCTGCCGGGCGACGTCGCCGATCAGGTCTTCCTGCCCGGCGACAACCTGCCGCTCGCCGAGGGCGAGGAACAGGTCGATGGGGTCGACGCCTTCGGCGCGGGCGGTCTCCAGGACGGGCCGCCTGAAGCCGGAGAACACCCCGGCGATTCCGCCGGCCACGGCGATCGAGTCGATGGACGGCGGGGCCTTCATCAGACGGTCGGCAGCGACGTCGGCGGCGGCCAGGACCTCGCGCAGGCCGATCCCGGTCTCGACGCCGCGGCGCTCCAGGACGGCCACGAGGACTTCGAGCTGGGTGTTGCCGGCTCCGGCGCCGAACCCGCGGGCGGTCGCGTCGATGACGGTCGCCCCGGCGTCCACAGCGGCAAGGCTGTTCGCCACGGCCAGGCCCAGGTTGTTGTGGCCGTGGAAGATGACCGGTACGTCGACGGCGTCGGCGATTGCGTGTACGCGTTCGGTGAGGTCGGACGGGAGGTAGTGCCCGGCGGAGTCCATGATGCCGACGGCCTGAGCACCGAACTTCACCATCAAGGCGCACTGTTCGGCGAGCTTCCCGGGGCTGGTCATGTGGCTCATGAGCAGGACGCCCTGGGCTTCGGCTCCGAGGCCGCGGACGACGCCGAGGTGACGTTCGGTGACGTCGGCCTCGGTGCAGTGCGCGGCGATCCGTACGATGTCGGCGCCGTGGCGGACGGCGGCCTCCAGGTCGTCGGAGATGCCCCAGCCGGGGGCCATGAAGACGCCCATCCGCGACGAGGTGAGGGCTTCGCGGACGGTGGTGAGCATCGTGACGTCGTCGAGCCTGGAACGGCCGATCTGGAGGCTGGAGGCGCCCAGGCCGTTGCCGTGTCCGACCTCGACCACCGGCACTGCGGCGGCGTTCGCGGCGATGGCGTAGGCGCGGAGCTGGTCTGCGTCGAGCTGGTGGCCGACAGCGTGGTGGCCGTCGCGCAGGGTCGGGTCGTGCAGGAGGATCCGGGGCCGCTCGTGCGGGTGTGAGTTCACGGGTGGGGTTCCCTTCATCGGGACTGTTCGGCGAGCAGGACAGCGGCGGCGTTGATGATGTCGATGCTTCCTGCGTGAGGTGGCAGGCGGCTGCCGCAGGCGGTCACCTCCACCGCGACCGAGATGCGGCCCGGTTCCACGACGAGCGAGGTCACCTTGAACCCGGGCGTGTAGACGCGCACGGCTTGGGCGGCGCCCGCGATGCTCGTACGGACCGGTGCTGGGCGGATGCCGTCCGCGAGGACGGTCATGGCCACCCGGAACGGCGGGGCGGGCCGGGCGGGGCTGAGGTTGACCATCACCTTCACGTCCCGGGTGCCGGTGAAGGTCCGGATCGCGGTGGAGGTGGTGGCGATGTACTGGTCGAGGTTCAGGCGGGTGGCCCGGCCGGCGCTCGCGCTCGCCCCGGTGGAGACCACCTCGATGTAGGTGGGGGTGCAGCCCTTGGAGATCGCGTACAGGACCGGAATGGCCGCCTGCCCGCCGCAGCTGACGAGGTTCACGTGCCGGTAGGCCGTCGGCCGGTGGCTGTTGACCCCCGGCACGATGACCGTGCCAAGTCCCGTGGGGGTCAGGTCGATCAGAGTGGTGCCGGTCGGGCGCAGCGCCGCCCAGTGCTCGGCGTGGCTGTCGGCGTTGGTGGCGTCGAAGACCACATGGAAGGGCCCGGCATCCACTACGGCGTGGATTCCGCCGGGCGTGGTTGGGTGTCCCATCTCGGCGGCCCGTCGCAGCCCCAGACTGTCCCGGTCGCGCCCTGCCACCAGGGCCAGTTCCAGCTTCTGAGACTGGTGGATCTTGTCGGCGAGGTCGACGCCGATCAGGCCCGCGCCGAGTACCGCGACACGCAGACGCTGTTCATCAGCAGCCATCGGCCGCTCCTTCATTCGCGGAGAGAGTGGTGCGTGAGTGAGAGGTGCGGGGGCAGCAGGGTGCTGCGGATCAGCGCACGCGCAGCTCGACCGGCGGGAGATGCAGCGAGCGGGCGCGCACCGTGCTCCGGACCTCCAGCGGGAGGCTGGCGTGCACGGCCCCGGCCAGGACCAGCTGCCCGGCGCGCAGTTCGTCGTCGGCGCGATGTATCCGCCCGGCGAGCCAGGCCAGGGCACGGAGCGGGTCTCCGAGGACGGCGCGCCCCTCTCCGGTGGCCACCGCGGTGCCGTCGACGCTGACGACCAGCAACTCGGCGGCCAGGTCCATGTCCGCGCCGAGCGGCACCATGGGCCCGGTGACCACCCGGGCACAGGAGGCGTTGTCGGCGATGCTGTCCGCGACCGTGATGCGCCAGCTGGTGAACCGGGTGTCGATCACCTCCAAGGCGAGGAACACCTTCTCCACCGCCGCCCGTGCCTCGTCCACACTCACGCTCTCACCTGCCAGGTCACAGCCGAGCAGGAAAGCGATCTCCGCCTCCACCCGCGGCTGCATCAGCACGGAGCGGGCCATGGTGCTGCCAGTAGGCAGCACCATGTTGTCCAGCAGGACACCCGAGTCCGACTCGTCGACGCCCATCTGTTCCTGCATGGCCCGAGAGGTCACCCCGGCCTTGTGGCCGACGACGCGGGCGCCGCCCGAGATCCGCCGGGCCACCGCCGCCCCCTGCACTCGGTAGGCCGTCTCCAAAGACAGCTCCGGCCTGCGGACGGTCAGCGCGTCGATCGGCACTCGCTCGTCCTCCGCCGCCAGCAGAGCCGACGCCGTAGCGGCGATCCAGCGATCATCCTGCTCGTCCATGACGATCCCTCCTCGGGGCATCAGGCATCACATACGATTCGCAGACGTGGGCACGGGAGCAGATCCGGCGCGCCCTGACGATGCCGGCCGCCGGGTTCGGGCCTGATGAACAGTCAACCGGCGCACTCATCGCGGCGGTACGGTGATGGGCAGTGCAAGCGGTATATCGCGTATATACGGGGCAGGTGCTCATGACCACGCGCACGCCGAACGTCCAGCTCAGCGCACTTGTCGCTGAAACGGGCCTCACCTACGAGGCGCTGGCCAAGACGGTCCGCGCCGTCGCCGCCGAGTGCGGCGCAGACTTACGCACGAACAAGTCCAACGTCGAGCACTGGCTCAGTGGATCCGTGCCCCGCGGCGATACACCCCGCTACCTCACGGTCGCACTCTCCCGACGCCTGGGCCGCCTTCTGACTACTGCCGATCTCGGCCTGCCCTCCCCAGCAAAGGCCGAGGATGACACCATCGGACTGTCCCTGGGGGGCGACCCGCTGGACGCTCTGCTGCCGATGTGGAGGTACGAGTTGGACCGCCGCCGCTTCCTGACGGCCTCCGCCTACTCCGCGGCCTCCGCGGCCTTACCCCTCAGCCACGTCCAGGACATCGCCGCCCGTACTGAGGCCGCCCGCACCGGTTACACCATCGGCATGGCCGAAGTCGCCGCCGTCCGTGACATGATCCACGCGTTCTCCGAGATGGACGAACGCCACGGCGGACAACACGGCCGCAGCGCCCTGGTCACCTATCTCCGCGACGACGTCGCCCCGCTGTGCCGGGCCCGATTCCGTACCGACGAAGTCCGCCGACAGATGCTGTCCGCCGCCGGCCGAGGCGTGCACCTGCTGGGCTGGAAGAGCTACGACGCAGGTCAGCAGGGACTCGCCCAGCGCTATTATCTCCAGTCCTACGCTCTGGCCACCGAATCCGGCCTGCGCGGGCACGACGGATTCGTGATGCGCACAATGGCCATGCAGGGCCTCAAGCTCCATCGCCCCGAGCACTGCCTGGGCCTGGCCGAGACCGGACTGAACCGGGCCAAGGGACGGGTGGACGCCCAGACCGAAGCGCTCTTCCGCGTCGTGCACGCCCACACCCTGGCCAAGAGCGGCAAGCACCGCGCGGCCCTCGCCGAGGCCGAACACGCCCGCACCCTGCTGACTGGTGCCCCGGGCGATGAGGTGCCGTTCTGGGCGCTGGCCTGGGGCCCACCGGCCGCGTCGGTGTACTCCCGCACCGCCAAGGTCCACGAGACCGTAGGAGACCACCGGGCCGCCGCCGAGCAGTACGCACTGGCCGCCACGGCCCGCCCTGCGGACACCTATGCGCGGATCGTCGCCCTGGACCTGGTCGCGGGTGCGGAGATGCACCTCAAGCGCGGCAGCATCGAGCAAGCGTGCGCCACCTGGCACCGAGCCATCGACCACATGGACGGTGTCCGCTCCGTCCGCACCCGGAAGGCGGTCTCCCGTATGCGAGGTGACCTCGGACGCTTCCGGGCCCGTGGCCTGCGGTGCGTGGCCGATCTCGACGAACGGGGACGCGACTTCCTCTCCGGCGCCTGACCTCAGCGGCACCCGGCGAAGCGGCGAACGATCGGTTTCAGGTAGTCCGCGTGTGGACCTGTCAGAGTGGCCAGTTCGTCCGGTGAACGCACCAGGGCGATGTCGTCGAGTTCAGGTTCACGGCCCTGAACACGCTCGGCTGCCGCGGCAGAGGTGAAGTCCGCGCGCAAGGTCGCCTCGGGAAGGGCAGGTGCAAGGTAGGTCAGGCCGACATTGCCGTTCTCGCCGCGGGTGACGACCCACAGCCTCAGATCCTTGGCAGTTGTGCTGATCCCCAGCTCCTCGGCAAGTTCTCGCGCGGCCTGGCCGGCCAGGGCCGACTCGTCCAGCACCGCCCCGTCCTGGGGAGGCTCCACAGACCCACCCGGCAGTTGCCAGCGGCCGGGGGCAGCCGTAGAGGGCGACATCCTTGCTGCCAGCACACGGCCGTCGCTGGTCGGCTGAACGATGTTCACGAACAACGAGGGCAGCGCTGTGGCGCCGGGAACGCGACGCAGCGCGTAGTGCCGGTAGGTCACACGCACCCAGGAGAGGCGCAGGATGCGCGGTCCGGTCCGCTCCAGTCCCCCACACGCCGCCACAGGCCCGTCGAAGAGGGTGGGGTTGGCTCGGACCGCCATGTCCCACGCCCGGTCCCGGGCCTCGGCGTCATGGGGCGGCAGCGGTGGTTCCGGAGCTTCGGTCAGCAGGAGCCGTTCGACGTCGAAGAGATCAATGCCCACGGGGGGCAGTGTTTCGGTCACCGGCTCATCGTAGAACCCACTCCAGGCTTGACCACCAACTCAGCCGAGTAGCGCGGCGGAGCCCAGTCGTGGCGGCGCCGCGCTTGCCGGACACGAGCGCCCGCTCGGCCTTCGGTATCGTCCGGTCGCGCGGTTCGGGCGTCACGTGGCATCACCCGCCCGTCTGTGCGGGTGCACCGCGATCTGTTGCGCACACTCCAGCGGAGTGGTCGAACCGATCCCGTCGGGGTGCCCGACCCGCGCCGCTCGATCCGCGTCATGGTTGACCAGCCTGATGGTTCATCGAGTGGCCTCCTTCTGTAGCCCTGCGCGAGTGCCGTTGCTCGCACTGGGCAACCGGTCCGCTACACAGAGCGGTACCGTTGCGGAAGGCCGAAGAGTTAAAGGCGTTAAGCGGGATCAGCGGGAAGGATGCTGGCGAATGGGGACACGCCTACCGGACGTCGGGCTGGAACGGCTGGAACGGCTGTACCGGGAAAGCGAGTTGACGCTGCGTCAACTCACCCAGGCAGTGAGCGGTCTCGGCTCCGAGCGAGGCCGACCGCTCCGTTCTCGCAGAAGCGTCCTCGGCGTGGGGCTTTTCTCCGTGGCGCTCACGATTCCGGGCTGGCCCGATGTCGTGGGCCGGATGGAGGCCATGAAGACCGATCCGCAGCGGCGGATCGGGCCGTCCGAGGTTCGGGCCGTATCGGCGATGACCGATCGCCTGTCGGACCTCGACGATGATTTCGGTGGACGCTATGCGCGCCCCATGGCTGCCGCTTTCCTGGTCAACACGGTTGCCCCTTACTTGAATGCAAGCGCGTCAAGTGAAACCCGCAAAGCGATGATGTCCGCCGCCTCGTTTCTCTGCTACCTGACCGGATGGATGGCGGTGGACGAGGGGGCGCACGGCCGGGCGCAGGAGTATTACGTAAAGGCCCTGGAGCTCGCGGGCGCGAGTGGCGACCACATGACCTATTGCCACGTTCTGCGGGGCATGTCGGTGCAAGCCGCGAATCTGGGTCACGGCACACCGGCAGTGCGGCTCGCCAACGCCGCCGCGGAGGCGTCCCCCGAGTCCACTCCCCGTATGAGGGCCTTCATGGCCGGGCAGCAGGCGCACGCGTACGCGCTGGCAGGCGAGCGGACAAATGCGTGGAACAGTATCCGCGAGGCGGAACGGGCGGTGAATCAGGCGGAAAGCCAACTCGGGACGTTCGGTGGTTTCAGCTCGGCGACATTGGCGTATTCCACATCAGAGGTCAGGCACGCACTCGGCGATGTGAAGGGAAGCGTCGAATCCCTCCACGATCATTTTCGCTTGCGGGACTCCACCGACCGGCAGAGATCAGGGGTGATTTTCAGCTCTCTGCTTGCTGAAAGACAGCTAGAGATCGGTCACCTCGAAGCAGCCTGTGCCACGTGGACGAAAGTGCTGGACGCGCACCCCGGGATTCATTCAGGCAGGGTCGACGGGCACGTACGGAGAATCCCTTCCCTCCTCGCCCCGTACCGCGGAAACGCGATGGCGCGGCACGTGCACGAACGCGCCCGCGAGGCTTCCCTGAAATAGCCTGACGTTCCGACGAGGCCCCGAGGTGACCGGGGCCTCGTCGGTGTGCCGACAGGGGCGTCACTGCGCGGTCAGGCCGCCGTCGATGATGTGCTCGGTGCCGCTGATGTACGAGGAGTCGTCGGAGGCGAGGAAGAGGACGAGGCTGGACACCTCGTCCGCCTCGGACATGCGGCGCAGCGGAACCGCTTCGGCGATTCCGCCGCCGTTCTCATCGGTCGCCGCGGCCATCATGGGGGTCTTGATGTAGCCCGGGTGGACCGAGTTGGCGCGGATGTTGTCGGGGCCGTACTGCACCGCGACATGCTTGGTCATGCCCCGGGACGCGAACTTGCTGCCGACGTAGGCGAGGTTCGGCGAGCCGACGATCGAGACGATGCCCGCTATGGAGGAGACGTTGACGATCGAGCCGCCGCCGGCCCGCTGCATGGAGGGGATGACCGTCTTCATGCCGTAGTACTGCGAGTGCTGGTTGACGGCGCAGACGTGGAGGTACTCCTCCTCGCCGAGTTCGACCGTCGGGGTCACCGGGCCGAGGACGCCCGCGTTGTTGACCAGGACGTTCACCGTGCCGAAGGCTTCCTCGGTCTCCCGGAGTACGCGGCCCCAGTCGGCCAGCGATGTGACGTCGTGCCGCAGGAAGAGTGCGTTCTTGCCCAGCTCTGCGGCGATTTCCCGTCCTCGCTCCTCGTTGAGGTCGGTGAGCGCGATCTTGGCGCCTTCGGAGACGAACCTGCGGGCGTGTGACTCGCCCATGCCCTGTGCGGCCCCGGTGATGATGGCGACCTTGCCGTCCAGCTTGCCCATCGTGTGCGCCTTCCCTACGTACTGACCGGTGAGGAACGCCTGAGGGGCGTCCCGCCGGAGCGGCCCCGTCCGGGGCCTGCCGGACCTCAGACAATAGTGGGCCTGAGTACCGAAATCCATGGCCTGAATTCTCGGCCGCCCGTACCGGACCGGTGTGACTGAGCGTTTCAGTTGGCCCCTGAGCGTTGTACTTGGCCCGGCTGGCTGAGCGTGACGGTTGGCCCGGGACGTTCGCGGGTGGCGCTCCGCCGATCTGATCGGCTGCAGCGTCATGGGTTTCTCGTTACTCCACCGCGCGACCGATGAGTTTGTGGCTCCCGGCCGGTCCAAGCTCGTGACACCCCAGGAAAGGACACCGCCATGTCGGAGCTTCTCGTCGACTTCATCACCTCCCTCGACGGCTACGCATCGGGAGAGGGGTGGCCCGGGTTCTGGGGCCTCGAAGGCCCGGAGTACCTCGCATGGCTCGGCGAGCAGCCCGAGGTCACCTACCTGATGGGAGCTCACACCTACCGCCTGATGTCGGGCTTCGCCGCAGGGGAGGTCCCGAAAGGCCAAGACGAGTTCAGGCCCGAAGAGGAGGCGTCCGTCGACGAGCTCACGCAAGCGTCCAAGGTGGTGTTCTCCTCCTCATTCGAGGCGCCGCTGACGTGGGCCAACTCCACGCTCGTCCGCGACGACGCCGTCGAGGCGGTCCGCGCCATGAAGTCGAGTGGCTCGGGGCTTCTCAGCACAATCGGCAGCCTCAGCCTGTGCCGGTCCCTGCTACGAGCCGGACTCGTCGACCGCTTCCGGGTCGTGATGTTCCCGGTGATCACCGGGGCCACGGGCGAGGAACGCATCTACGACGGCTATCCGGACGTTGCCCTTGAGATGATCGAGCACCGCACCTTCGACGGCCGCATCCAACTGGTCGAGTACAAGCCCCGCGTGCTTGAGCACCCGCCGCTCGGCATCCCTGCGTGACGTCGCCCCGGTCCGCCGGTCCGGATGGCCGCCAGGCCGGCGCCGGCGGGTGCGGAGCACGACCTAATAGGGGCCGGCCAACGTCGGGACGCCCGGCCCACCTGGCCCCGAGCCGTGGGGCCACATGAAGCGCTCAGTCACAACCGGGGAAGTGGCTAGAATCCTGGAATGTCATCGCAACCTGCCCGGCGTGGGCGTGGCCGTCCGCGCGCCGCTACCCGCGGGGAGGTGGAGACGGTGGCGATCGAACTGATGCAGCGCCACGGCTACGAGAGCGTGAGCGTGGATGCCATCGTCGAGGCGGCGGGCATCGGCCGTACGACCTTCTTCCGCTACTTCGGTACGAAACCGGGCGTCATCTGGTGCGCCTTCGACGAGACCATCGTCTGGCTCGAAGCCGAACTCCGTGCCGCCCCCGCGGAGGCGGACGGGGACGCGGACGCGGGCGTCATGGGGGCGGTCAGGGCGGCGGTGGTCTCCTCGACCCGGTCGGCCGTGTTCAGCAGCGACGTCTGGCTGGAACGCTTCCACATCCTGGACACCAGCCCTTCCCTGTACATCGGCGCCTACGAACACTGGGAGCGCTGGAAGAGGGTCATCGCCGAGTATCTGGCGCGGCACGCGGGCGGATCGCCCGGCGACGCCCTTCCCATGGCGGCGGCCGGCGCGTGTCAGGGCGTCTTCATCGCCGAGCTGCGCGACTGGATCAACAGCGACGCGGGGCGCGACGCCTTCCTCGAACGGCTCGACCAGAACCTGGCCCGCGTCACCACCGTACTGGCCGAGCTGTTCCACCCCACCGGCTCGGGTACGGGGGCTACTGGGCGACGGGCGTGAAGTCCACGGGGAGCGCGAGCAGCCCGCGCGACCAGGTGGAGGTGCGCCAGACCAGTTCCTCGGGCTCCCCGGACAGCATCATGTCGGGCAGGCGTTCCAGCAGCGTCTCGATGGCGGTGCGGGCGATGACATCGGCGAGGAGGGGGGCCGGGTAGGGGCAGCCGTGCTCGCCGTTGCCGAAGGACAGGTGCGCGGAGTTCTCGGCGCCGACGTACCCCTCGGGCCAGATGCTCAGGTCCGTGTTGGCCGCGGCGAGGCCGAGGACGAGACAGTCGCCCGCCTTGATGTGCTGGCCGCCGAGCTGGGTGTCCCGTACCGCCCAGCGGCCGATGAAGTTCTGCAGGGGGGTGTCCAGCCACAGCACCTCGTTGAGCGCCTGCCCCACGCTGAGCCGTCCGCCGGCCACGTTCAGCGCGAACCGGTCGTCGGTCAGCAGCAGACGCAGGCCGTTGGATATCCAGTTGGACGTCTGCTGCTGCACGGCGGAGAGGATGGCGATCAGGTCCGCGCGGATCTCCTCGTCCGTGAGCCCTGCCGGATGCGCGAGCATGCGGGAGGTGAGGTTGAGACCGTGGTTGTCGCGCTGGTCCTTGATGAGCCGGTCCACGCGCTCGGCCAGTCGCCCGTACGCGGTGACCTGGTCCTCGTCAGGGGCGGTGTCCAGGGTGATCCGCAGGTCCCGTACGAGCTCGTCGGCTTCCGTGCTGGTGGACGGCAGACCGCAGAGATGGAGGGCGGTCCGCAGCGGCAGCGCGTGGGCGTACATGGTGACGAGCTCCGCCTGGCCGCTGCCCGCGAAGGTGTCGATGAGCCCTTCGGCGATGTCCTGGCAGATCTGGGCGAGTTCGAACTGGTCGACGGCCTCCAGCGCGTCGGTGATGACACCGGCGCGGCGCTGGTGTTCCTCCCCCTCGGTGAACATGACCGAGGGCTGGTAGCCGACGAACGGCATCAGCGGCCAGTCGTCGGGGATGTTCGGCCACTGGTTCCAGCGCCGGGAGTCACGGGCGAACAGCTCGTGATGGCTGGTGATGTACGAGACCTCGCTGTAGCCGAGTACCAGCCAGGCGGGGATGTCCCCGTCCAGCAGGACGGGGGCGATCGAGCCGTGGTCCTTGCGCAGGGAGCGGTAGAGCTGCGCCGGGGTCTGCCGGTACTCGAGACCGGCCAGTCGCACCGCGCCGGCGTGGGCCGGGCAGCCCGGCGGCGGGTCCTGGCCTGCGGAGAGTCCTGCGGGGTCGGTCACGGTGTCGTCTCCCGGGCGATGGCGAGTTCGTAGAGGTGGTCCACGAGGGTGATCAGGACGTTCTTGCCGGACGAACGTACGCGGGCGTCGCAGTCGATCAGCGGCACGTGTTCCGGCAGGGAGAGCGCCTGCCTGATCTCGTCCAGCGGGAACTCGGACGGGTCGTCGTTGAACCGGTTGACGGCGACGACGAACGGCGTCCGGTGGTGTTCCAGCCGGTCGATGGCGTACCAGGAATCGCTCATCCGCCGCGTGTCGACCAGGACGACCGCGCCGAGCGTGCCGGAGAAGAGCCGGTCCCACAGGAACCAGAACCGCTCCTGTCCCGGCGCCCCGAACAGGTAGAGCACCATGCGCTCGTTGAGGCTGATACGGCCGAAGTCGAAGGCGACGGTGGTGGTCGTCTTGTGCGGCAGTCCGGCGGTTTCGTCGACCCCGACCCCCGCCTCGGTCATGACTTCTTCGGTGTTGAGCGGCCGGATCTCGCTGACGGACCGGACGAGGGTGGTCTTGCCGACGCCGAAGCCACCCACGACGACGATCTTCAATCCGGTCTCGGCAGCATCGGCCAGGGGGGTCCGGGCGGGCAGCTCAGAGGTTACGGAGTCCATGGAGCACCTCCTTCAAGAGGGCGGAGTCGGGCAGGTCGTCGGAGCGGGCCGCGGTGGGGTGCCGAGCCGTGATGCGGCTGGTGGAGAGGAGGTCGCCGAGAAGGATCCGTACGACCATGACGGGCAGTTTCAGCTCGGCGGATATCTCGACGACCGCGGTGGGATGACGGCAGAGATCGAGGATGCGGACATGCTCCGACTGCATGCCGGCGGTCGGCCGGCACTCGGCGACGATCAGGGTGACCAGATCGAAGGTGTCGCTGTCGGCCTGACTGCGGCCGGCGGTGACGGTGTACAGCCGGTCGGGATCCCCGACGTCGGGCCTGCGGCTCATGACGGAGAGCTGTTCCGGGCGGGAGAGCGCGGTTCGGCCCGCAGGTGCTCACCGATCTGCTCGACCATCTCCGTCATCTGATGGCCCACCGCGCCGGGGTCGGCACCGTCTCCGGCGATGACGGCGAGGTGCGCCCCGTCACCGGCGTCGACGATGAAGAGGAGCCCGCCGTGGAATTCGGTCATGGAGTGGCGTACGCCGCCGCTGCCGTTGCCGAATTCGACCGAGGCGCCCTGGGCGAGCGCCTGGATGCCGGAGCAGATGGCGGAGAGCTGGTCGGCCTGGTCGAGGGTGAGGTGGCGGCTCCAGCAGAGTTTGAGCCCGTCGCGGGAGAGCACGAGGGCGTGCCGGGTCCCGGGGGTGCGTTCCAGCAGGTTTTCGAGGAGCCAGGTCAGGCTGGTGTCTGTGGTCTGCATGGGGTGGGTGAGGCGGGATGGACCTGAGAACAGGTCATCTGCCCGTGCCTCCATTCTCGCGTTCCGAACGGGGGATGGGTTTCTTACGGCTGTGGCGGGGTGGACGGGGTGTCGGTGGATGGGGTGTTGGTAGCCGGGCTGTCGGTAGCCGGGGTGGTGGCAGACGGGCTGTCGGTAGCCGGGGTGTCGGTGGTGCGGCGGGCGCGGTGGAAGGCTCCGAACTGGGAGCCGGCGTCGCGGCCGGAGGCGGTTTTCTCCTGAGGTTCGGCCGGGGGCCGTGTCCGGCCGTGGTCGGCGGCGGCCATGGTGCGGCCGGGCGGGCGGACGGGCAGTCCGCCGGTGGTGGCAGCGGTGGCCGTGGTGGCCGCCGCGGGGCCGGCCGGGGGTGTGACCGGGGCAGGAGAGCGGGTGGGGCGCGGCGCGGCTGGAGAGACCTGGGTGGCCACGGGGGCGCCGGTGACGGGCGGGGCGGTTTCGGGGACGGGGCGTCGAAGCGTGTGACGGGGAGCGATATCGCGTTGCTGGGCCATGAGCTGCGGGGGGAGGAGGGCGACGACGCCGGTGCCGCCGCGGGAGGAGGGGCGGTAGTTGACGCTGATGTGGTACTTCGCGGCGAGACGTCCGACGACGGCGAGGCCGAGGCGGGTGCCCTGGAGCAGGGCGAGGTCGGTGTTGTCCCCGGAGACGGACTCCTCGGCGCGGCGCATGGCCGCGCCGGCCATTTTGAGGCCGCTGTCCTCGATGGTGACGACGATGCCGGCGGTGCGTTCCTCGACGTAGACATGGACTTCGTCGATGGGCGGCGAGAAGTTGGCCGCGTTGTCCATGAGTTCGGCGAGGAGGTGCATGACGGGCTCGGCGGCGAATCCGGCGATGGCGGCGTTGCTGGAGCAGTTGAGACGTACGCGCTGGTAGGCGGCGATACGTCCCACGGCGCCGCGCAGGATGGACTCCATGGGGATGGGTTTGTTCCAGGCGCGGCTGGCACGTCCGCCCATGAGCAGGGCGAGGCGGTCGGTGAGGAGGCCGATCTGGGAGGTGTTGTGGTCGAGTTTGAGCAGGTCCCCGAAGACGTCCTCGCCGTGGCGGTCCTGCATGTCGCGCAGATCGGCGAGCATGCTGACGGCCTTGGCCTGGACACGGGTGAGCGCTTTGGCGCTGGCCGCCTGGGCGGCGGCGGCGCGGCGCTCGCTGGTGGCGAAGTCCCTGACGACGGTGGTGAGCACGGCCCGCAGATGGGGATCGGCGGGGGCGGGGAGCGTGGCGAGCACGGTGTCGGCGGACCGGCCGGAGCGCAGTGCGGTGAGCGCGTCGGGCAGCGTGGTGCCGGCGAGGAGGGCCAGTTCGTCGGCGGCTTCGGTGAGTTGACCCAGGGCCGCGTCACGGTCGGCGGCGGCTGTCGCGGCGCGTTGCCGGGCGTCGGCGACCTCGCGGGTGAACAGGTCGAGGACGCGGCGTAGCTGAGGGTCCGTGGGGGACGGTGCGGTGGTGAGGACCTCCTGGGCGCCGGCGCCTTCGCGGAGTCTGTTGACGGCGGCGGGCAGGCTGATGTTCACCAGGTGGCCGAGGTCCGAGGCGTACCGGCCCAACTGGGTCCGGGCGTCGGCGTTTTCACCGAGGGCCGCGGCGGTGTGGCGCCGGGCGGTGCGCAGGAGGAGGAAGGCGCCGACGAGGACGACGGCCAGGCAGATCCAGGCGACGGCGACGGTGGCCGTCACCCAGGTGCGGGCGGGGCCGGGGGCGACGGCGGCGGCTGCCCCGCCCGCCACGGCGGTCACCACCAGCAGGGAGAGCGGCACGGCCCACGGCACCGCCCGGGTCCGGTGCGTGCGGTGCGGGCTGGGGGCTGGCACTGACATTCCGCGGTCCCTCGGTGCTCGGGTACGGGGGACAGACCGATCGGCCTGGTTTCTGCTGCTGCGACGAGATCGGGACATCGACAGGTACGGGCCCCCTCATACCGCCTGCAGCGTGCACGCGAACCCACAGGAGCCGCGTCCGGCCCAGGGCATCACGTCCCACTCTCGGGTGGGATTTTGTCTGGAAGTAATCTGAGGATGATAGCAATCTCCCTGCAACATACCGGTGTTGTGCAGCATCCTCACTGGTTCTTTCCGCTTGGCCAACATCTGCGATCACTTCTGATCGCCATCGGCTTTCGGGCAGCGGCATCGCACACCTGACTCACACCTTTCCAGCCACCGGGGACGCGTGTCCATGCCCTGCCGCCACCGGGCATGCCGAAGGGCCCGGTCCCGCGTCACCGCGGGGCCGGGCCCTTCGATTCGTACGATGTCCGAGCGGGCCGTCAGGCGTCGAAGACCTCACTGACGAGCTGCTGCTGCTCCGCCTGGTGGCGCTTGGCCGAGCCGACCGCCGGGGACGAGGAGTGCGGGCGCGAGATGCGCCGCAGCCGCTCGCCGTGCGGGATGTCCGCGCCGACCGCCAGGTCGAGGTGGTCGATCAGGTTGAGCGCGATGAACGGCCACGCACCCTGGTTCGCCGGCTCCTCCTGGGCCCACAGGTACTTCTCGGCGTTCGGGAACTTGGCGATCTCGGCCTGGAGTTCGGCACCCGGCAGCGGGTACAGGCGCTCCAGGCGCAGGATCGCGGTGTCCGTGACGCCGCGCTTCTGCCGTTCGGCGTCCAGGTCGTAGTAGACCTTGCCGGTGCAGAAGACGACCTTGCGGACCGCGTCCGGGTCCACACTGCCGTCGCCGATCACCGGGCGGAAGCCGCCGGTGGTGAACTCCTCCGCCGTGGACGCCGCCGCCTTCAGACGCAGCATCGACTTCGGGGTGAAGACGACGAGCGGCTTGTGGTGCGGGTTGTGGACCTGCCAGCGCAGCAGGTGGAAGTAGTTCGACGGCAGCGTCGGCATGGCGATCGTCATGTTGTTCTGCGCGCACATCTGGAGCAGGCGCTCGGGGCGGGCGGACGAGTGGTCCGGGCCCTGGCCCTCGTAGCCGTGCGGCAGCAGCAGCGTGACGCCGGAGGTCTGGCCCCACTTCTGCTCGGCCGACGAGATGAACTCGTCCACGATGGTCTGCGCGCCGTTGACGAAGTCACCGAACTGCGCCTCCCACATGACCAGCGCGTCCGGCCTGGCCAGGGAGTAGCCGTACTCGAAGCCCATCGCCGCGTACTCGCTGAGCAGCGAGTCGTAGACGTTGTAGCGGGCCTGCTCGGCGGTCAGGTACTGGAGCGGGGTGTAGTCCTCGCCGGTGCCCTGGTCGACCAGGACCGCGTGGCGCTGGCCGAACGTGCCGCGGCGGGTGTCCTGGCCCGAGAGACGGACCGGGGTGCCCTCCATCAGCAGCGAGCCGATGGCGAGGGTCTCGCCCATGCCCCAGTCGATCGTGCCGTCCTCCACCGAGGCCGCGCGGCGCTGCATCTGCGGCATCAGGCGCGGGTGGACGGTGACCGTGTCCGGGATGTTGACCTGCGACTCGGCGATCCGCTTGACGACCTCCTGGGAGACCGCGGTCTCCACGGCCACCGGGAACTCGGCCTGCGCGTCCGGGACCTGGACGGGACCGGCGTGCGAGGTGGCCTCGCGGACCTCCGCGAACACCTTCTCCAACTGGCCCTGGAAGTCCTGGAGCGCCTGCTCCGCCTCTTCCAGCGTGATGTCGCCGCGGCCGATCAGCGACTCGGTGTAGAGCTTGCGCACCGAGCGCTTCTTGTCGATCAGGCGGACCATCTGCGGGTTGGTGAACTGCGGGTTGTCGCCCTCGTTGTGGCCGCGGCGGCGGTAGCAGATCAGGTCGATGACGACGTCCTTGTTGAACGTCTGGCGGAACTCGAAGGCGAGCCGTCCGACGCGGACGACGGCCTCCGGGTCGTCACCGTTCACATGGATGATCGGCGCCTCGATCATGCGGGCCACGTCCGTCGCGTACATGGACGAGCGCGAGGACTCCGGGGCGGCGGTGAAGCCGACCTGGTTGTTGATCACGACGTGGACCGTGCCGCCGGTGCGGTAGCCGCGGAGCTGCGACATGTTGAGCGTCTCGGCGACGACGCCCTGGCCCGCGAAGGCCGCGTCGCCGTGGAGCGCGAGGGGCAGGACCGTGAAGTCCGTACCGGCCTTGTTGATGATGTCCTGCTTGGCGCGGGCGATGCCCTCCAGGATCGGGTCGACCGCCTCCAGGTGCGAGGGGTTCGCGGCCAGCGAGACCTTGATCTGCTCGCCGTCCAGACCAGTGAAGGTGCCCTCGGCGCCCAGGTGGTACTTGACGTCGCCGGAGCCGTGCATCGACTTCGGGTCGAGGTTGCCCTCGAACTCGCGGAAGATCTGCGCGTACGACTTGCCGACGATGTTCGCGAGGACGTTGAGCCGGCCGCGGTGGGCCATGCCGATGACGACCTCGTCGAGGCGGGACTCGGCGGCCGAGTCGATGATCGCGTCGAGCAGCGGGATGACGGACTCGCCGCCCTCCAGCGAGAACCGCTTCTGGCCGACGTACTTCGTCTGGAGGAACGTCTCGAACGCCTCGGCCGCGTTGAGCCGGCGCAGGATCCTGAGCTGCTCCTCGCGCTCCGGCTTGGAGTGCGCGCCGCGCTCGATCCGGTCCTGGAGCCACTTGCGCTGCTTCGGGTCCTGGATGTGCATGAACTCGATGCCGGTGGTGCGGCAGTACGAGTCGCGCAGCACGCCGAGGATGTCGCGGAGCTTCATCATGGACTTGCCCGCGAAGCCGCCGACGGCGAACTCGCGCTCCAGGTCCCACAGCGTCAGCCCGTGCTCGGTGATGTCGAGGTCGGGGTGCTTGCGCTGGAGGTAGTCCAGCGGGTCCGTGTCGGCCATGACATGGCCGCGGACGCGGTAGGAGTGGATCAGCTCGAAGACCCGGGCGGGCTTCGTGACGTCCTCGTCGTGCGAGGCGTCGATGTCCTTGAGCCAGCGGACCGGCTCGTACGGGATGCGCAGCGCCTGGAAGATCTCGTCGTAGAAGTCGTTCTCGCCGAGGAGGAGCTGGCTGACGATCCGCAGGAACTCGCCGGAGGCGGCGCCCTGGATGACGCGGTGGTCGTACGTCGACGTCAGCGTCATGACCTTGGAGATGCCCAGCTTGTTCAGGGTGTCCTGCGACGTGCCCTGGAACTCGGCCGGGTAGTCCATCGAACCGACGCCCATGATGACCGACTGGCCGGGCATCAGACGCGGCACGGAGTGCACCGTACCGAGGCCGCCCGGGTTGGTCAGCGAGACGGTGACACCGGTGAAGTCGTCCATCGTCAGCTTGTTGTTGCGGGCGCGCCGGACGATGTCCTCGTACGCCTGCCAGAACTCGAAGAAGTTGAGCGTCTCGGCCTTCTTGATGCCGGCGACGACGAGCTGGCGGTCGCCGTTGGGCTTCACCAGGTCGATGGCGAGACCGAAGTTGACGTGCTCCGGCTTGACCAGCGTCGGCTTGCCGTCGCGCTCGGCGAAGGAGTAGTTCATCGACGGCATGGCCTTGATGGCCTGCACCATCGCGTACCCGATGAGGTGCGTGAAGGAGATCTTGCCGCCCCGCGCACGCTTCAGGTGGTTGTTGATGACGATGCGGTTGTCGAAGAGCAGCTTCACCGGGACGGCGCGCACGGAGGTGGCCGTGGGCAGCTCCAGCGAGGCGTTCATGTTCTTCGCGACGGCGGCCGACGGGCCGCGCAGCGTCACGTACTCAGGTCCCGCGGGCGCCTCGGTGGCGGGCGCCGCCTTGGCCGGGGCCGCCTTCGCGGGCGCGGCGGCGGGCTTCGCCGGAGCCGGCGCCGGTGCCTGGGCCGCCTTCGCGGGGGCGGGCGGTACGGCGGCGGGCTTCGCCGGAGCCGCGGCCGCGGCCGGGGCGGGCGCCGAGGCCGGAGCGGCCTGAGCCGGTGCGGCGGGCGCTGCGGCCGGGGCCGCCTTCACCGGAGCCGGAGCCGCGGCCTGCGGGGCCGGTACCGGGGCTCCCGTGGTGGCCTCTTCGGACCTGCCCGACGCGCCGGGCGTGCCTGGCTTGTAGTCGGCGAAGAAGTCCCACCAGGCACGGTCGACCGAATTCGGATCCTGGAGGTACTGCTGGTAGATCTCGTCGACAAGCCACTCATTGGCTCCGAAGGCGGCCGCAGGGTTGGTGCCCTGGCCCGCTTCGTCGGTCGAGATGCTCGCGTTACTGGGGGACTGAGACGACACGGCGTGAACCGCCCTCTTCCGCTTCACAAGGTGATGGACAGCGGGAATCAAGGCTACGCCTACCAGGCCCTGAGGTGCAGGCCGGGCATGCCATCGTCGTGCAAGTCACATCCGACGACGGGTTTCGGCGTATGAAATGGCGGGAAACAAGCCAGGTTCCGCAGTGCCAGGGGCATGTGACCGAACACATCACTTACCGGCCACTCCCCAGCCACGGCAGGTCCACGGCCCTGTTGCCCACTCGTCCCCGACTCCGTACCCGGAGATCATGCGCTTTCCCTCGAACCCTACGTCAAGCGTGTGCTCGGGGTGCCCCCGGCAGAGTGACCCGTATCAGGCAGCCACGTGCCGATTCGGCCACCCCGATCCGTCCGCCGTGCAGATCCACCGCCCAGCGCGCGATCGCCAGACCGAGCCCCGTACCGCCGTCGCTGCCGGGTCCGTGCGGGGAGGGGACCGTGCCCCGGTTGAAGCGTTCGAAGACCTTGTGGCGCTCCTGCTCGGGGATGCCGGGCCCCTCGTCCTGGACCTCCAGGTCCAGTGACTCGGGATCCGTGCCGCGCCGGGCGCGCACCGTCACCCGGCCGTGCGGCGGGCTGTGCTTGACCGCGTTGTCGATGAGGTTGGCGACCACCTGGTGCAGCCGCTCCGCGTCCGCGTGCGCGGTCAGCTCCGGCGGGGAGACGTCGAGATGCAGATGGACGTCCGTACGGGCGTGGTTCCCGGACCCGGAACCGGCGACATGGCTGCGGTGCGAGGACGCCAGATTGGACTCCTTGAGCACGCCCGACAGGTACGGCCACACCTCGAAGCGCCGCGCGCGCAGCGGTACGACACCGTTGTCCAGCCGGGAGAGGTCGAGCAGCGTCTCGGTCAGCCGGCCCAGCCGCTCCGTCTGCCGCAGCGCCGTCAGCATCGTCTCGGGATCGGCGGCGGACACCCCGTCCACCACGTTCTCCAGCACCGCGCGCAGGGCCGCGATGGGCGTGCGCAGCTCGTGCGAGACGTTGGCGATCAGCTCCTTGCGGTGCCGGTCCTCGGCCTCCAGGTCGTCGGCCATCCGGTTGATCGTGGAGGCGAGGTCCCCCAGCTCGTCCCGGCGGTCGGCGCGCACCCGGCGCGTGTAGTCGCCGTGCGAGATCCCCTTGGCGACGGTGTTCATCTCGTCCAGCGGCGCGGTCAGCCCGTGTGCCACGAACTGGGTGATCAGCAGCGTCGCGATCATCGAGAAGACCGTGATGAAGCGCAGCTCGGTCTCCGTGCGCGACGCCACGATCAGCAGACCGGTGGTGATCAGGACGGAGACGACGACCAGGGTGACCAGCTTGGACTTGATCGAGAAGAGCGGCAGGGACCGGTCGGCCGCACCGAACACCCGCCGCCGCTCCCGCGGACTCCGGGAGCCCTCACCTCCGCGCGGACTCCGGGAGCTCTCACGCCCGTGCGGACTCCGGGAACCCTCACGCCCGTGCGAGCCGTGACCGTCACCGCGCCGGCCCCCCGTGTCCCCCGGCCGGGTCATGGCGCCGGGGTCTCCAGGGCGTAGCCGACACCGTGGACGGTACGGATCCGCTCGGCGCCGATCTTCCGGCGCAGCGCCTTGATGTGGCTGTCGACCGTACGGGTGCCCGAGGCGTCCGCCCAGTCCCACACCTCGGCGAGCAACTGCTCCCGGGAGAGCACGGCGCGCGGTGTGTTCGCCAGGCAGACCAGCAGGTCGAACTCGGTGGGCGTCAGGTGTACGTCGTCACCGCGCACCCGCACCCGGCGCTGCGCGTGGTCGATCTCCAGCTCGCCGAGGCGCAGGATGCCGCTGCGCGGGGTCACCGCGGCGAGCGCCGCGCGCTCCACCCGGCGCAGCAGCACATGCACCCGCGCCGCCAGCTCCCGCATGGAGAACGGCTTGGTCATGTAGTCGTCCGCGCCGACCCCGAGGCCGACCAGCATGTCGGTCTCGTCGTCCCGCGCCGTCAGCATCAGCACCGGCACCGGGCGCTGCGCCTGCACGCGACGGCAGACCTCCAGCCCGTCGAAGCCGGGCAGCATGATGTCGAGGACCATCAGGTCCGGCTGCCATGCCTCCGCCGCGTCCACCGCCGCGGGTCCGTCCACCGCCGTCTGTACGAGAAAGCCCTCCGCCCGCAGCCGGGCGGCGATGGCGTCGACGATCGTCGCGTCGTCCTCGACGACGAGGACCCGCCGCTGGGCGCCGGGCGTCGCCGCGACCCCGTTGTGGCTGGTGTGTGTCTGCTCCATCGCCCCGCCCCTGGTACGCGTTCCTTGATCCGCGATCTGTGCATGAAGTATGCACATCCGTGTGTGGGGAGCAGCGTAGAGGCAGCGGGAGGGTTCCGGCTACGCAGTGCGAACAGCGAGATGGACCACGTCGGGTACTCCCCGGGCAACTTGGATCTCTTCATCCCTTACCCCGGTGAATCCGGCATTCCGCAACGCTTCACCGAATCTCGGAGAGGGGTTCGCCGACCATACGGCGAGGACACCGCCCGGTTTCAACCGGCCGTGGCACGCGGCGAGTCCGGCCGGGGAGTAGAGGTTCTCGTTGTCCTCGGTGACGGTCCACTCGGGTCCGTTGTCGATGTCCAGGCAGAGCGCGTCGTAACGCTCCGTGGTCGTATGTACGTACTTCACAAGATCGGTGTGATGGATCACAACGCGCGGATCGGTGAACGCTCCGCCCGAAATGCGCGTAAGAGGGCCGTCGCGGTGCCAGTCGATGACGGCCTGCTCGCGCTCGACGACGGCGATGGCGCCCCAGCGCGGATCTGCGGCGGCGTGCGCGAGCGAGAAACCGACGCCGAGACCGCCGATGAGTACGGAGGGACGCGGGTCCGCGGAGGTCGCCGCCGGGGCGAGGGCCGTCTGAGCGAGAGCCGCCGGGGCGAGGGCGGCGTAGGCGGCATCGATGAGCAGCCGCTCCGAACGGCCGTCCGACGTGTCCATCAGGAAGCAGCCGTTGGCGATGATCTCCAGCTCCTCGCCCCGCCGCCGCAGGACGACCTCGCCGTAAGGCCCCTCGCGACGGTCGAGCGTGACGGGACCGGAATCCGGGACGGATACGGGTACGGGTACGGGTACGGACATGCTGGCGCCTCTCCCTCGGCTGACGGACGCTGGGAACATCCTGGTCGGGAGCGGTGGACCAGGACAATCCGGTTTCCGCCGTCGGCGGTGGCCCGTGTCGTACGGGCCACCCCCGTCAGCGGCCCTCCCGGCGGGCCCCGCGCCACACGTACAGACCGGCGCCGCAGCCGTACGCCACGACCGCCGCCGCCCACGCCCCCGCCTGCGGCCCCGGCTGGACCGGCCAGGCCCACAGTGCGGCGGCGCCGCCGTGCGCGCGGGGCGCCGCGAGATAGACCGTGCTCAGGTACGCCGTCGTCGGCAGCCAGCTCAGCCGCGCCCCCAGCAGCGCGGCGGCGCCCGCCGTGATCCCGGTGGCGCCGAGCAGGTTCCGTACGGCCGCGGGAGCCCCGAACGCCTCAGGGTGCCCGGGCACCCCGAGGGCGAGCAGCGCGGCGGCGAGCGCCGTGAGACCGAGGAGCACGGCCAGCCGCCGGGGCCACCAGGGGCGTACGGCCGTACGGTCCAGCTCGTCGCTGTGCGTGTACATGCCCGTTCCGATCGCCGCCGAGACGAGCAACGGGGCGAGCACCACCACCGGAACCCGGGCGGTATGGTCGAAGCGCGGTTGCGCCTGGAGCCACCACGCGGCCCACGCGGCGGTGAGCGCGACCCCGGCCAGCGTGCCGAGGGTGGCGGGCAGGGCGCGCGACCGGGCGTACAGCCCGAGCGGCACGAGACGCCAGGACGTGAGACGCCGGGAGCGGACGGGGGAGCGGGCGGAGTGGTGCGCGGAGACGGGCGTGGAGGGTTTCACGGGACGGGCACCTCGTCGGCCAGGCAGCGATCCGCGGCCAGATAGCGCGCGAGATAGGCGCGCCCCTCCGCCGGGTCCATGGCATGGAGCCGCCGGAGATGGGCCTCGCCCTGGTACGGCGGGACGGTGGCGGCGTTCGGAGGCGGCGCGAGCCAGTAGCTGACGGCGAGGTGGATGCCGGCGGCCCGCCGGGCGGCCGGCGTGTCGAAGTCGGTGCCCGAGCACTCCTGCGAGAAGAGATACCCGACGGCCCAGTTGGCGTACAGCACCGGATCGGAGACCACCCCGCGCTCGGAGAGCCCGAAGGGGTTGGGGAGCTGCGCCTCCCGGGATCCGAGCAGGACAGGCTCCCCCACCTTGCGGACGATCACGCCCGGTGCGGCGTCGAGTTGTTCCCTCCCGGGCTGGGACACGTGGGGCCCGTCGACCCAGCGGTCCGGTGCGCCGGGGATGCCGCGCAGCCTGGCGTTGACGTCGGCGAGCGCGGCGGACACCGACGGCAGCAGCTTCCGGTCGACGGCGGTGACACACACCTGCGGGGTGCCGTCGTCGCAGACCAGCCGGGCCGCCGCCGGGTCGGGGCGCCACAGCCCGTCGCCGGTCAGCGTCAGCACCACGGCGGCGGCGCAGGCGGCCGTGAGCGGCAGCAGCGCGGAGATACGGCGCCGGGCGGCGAGCGCGAGCAGCGCGGCCCCGGCGAGCCCGGCCGTCCACACCATCGAGGCGGGCCCGAACCACCACACCGGCCGGTCCCACTCGTACACGTGGTCGTAGGCCGGGCCGAGCCAGCGGGCCGGGGAGTCCGTGTACGCGGGGATGCCGAGCCCGACGTAGCTGACGGCGGCGAGCAGCGGCGCCGCCAGCCGCCAGGGGACCAGCCGGCCGGCCACGAAACCGAGCACCCCGAGCGCCCCCAGGGCCACCGCGTCGGCGGCGGTCTGCGACAGGAACGGCCGTCCCCCGCCCGCGTACGGCCAGGTCGCCAGCGCGCACCCCGCCGCGGCGACGAGATATCCGGCGGGCGGCCACAGCGCGGCGGGCGCCACGGCGAGCAGCGCCCGGCGCAGCGGGGCGCGGGGGAGCGAGGCGAGCAGATCCCCGGTGGAGCGGCGCCGCTCCCGGCCGCCCTGCCAGCAGCCGACGGCGACGGCTAGCGGCCCGCAGAGCAGCAGCATGACGCGCAGCAGATCGGTGGTCCCGGTCCAGCGGCCCTGCCACTGGGGCGTCTTGCTGTACATCGTCACCCCGCAGACCGCGACCACGGCGACCGCGGACCAGGGCCCGATCCCGCGGCGCAGCTCCGTCCACAGGACGCGGCGGGGCCGCCGGTGCGGAGGCGGGGGCGGGGGAGGCGTGGCAGGCGCGGGTGCGTCCGCCGTTTCGACCGAGGAAGCCCCGGCGGATTCGGCGGATTCGATGGATCCGGTGGCGCTCATTCGGCCCCCTCCGCGACGGCGCGGGCGGTCGCCGCAGGGCCCCGTACCGCGCCCGTCGCCCGATGGGAGCGCAGCGCCGCCGTGTACCCGCGCTCGATCGGGTTGTCACCGAACTCGGCCGCGCCGTCCCCGGCGTTCCCGCCCAGCGCCGTCAGCTCCGCGGTCGTCCCCCGGAACGCCACCCGGCCCGCCTCCAGGAGCGTCACCTCCGTACAGGCCGCCGCGACATCCTCCACGAGGTGCGTCGAGACGATCACCGTGGACGCGGTGCCCACCTCCCGCAGCAGCGCCCTGAACTCGACGCGCTGCTCCGGGTCCAGACCGGCCGTCGGCTCGTCGAGCAGCAGCAGATCCGGTTCGTTGACGATCGCCTGCGCGATGCCGACCCGCCGCACCATGCCCCCCGACAGCGTCCGCACCTTCGCGTCGATCCGGTCCGCGAGCCCCACCCGCTCGACCGCCCGCTCCACCGCCTCCGGCACGCGCGCCGCGTCCATCTCCTTGAGCCACGCCACGTACGCGACGAACTCGCGCACCGTGAACCCCGGGTAGTAGCCGAACTCCTGCGGCAGGTAGCCGAGCCGCCGCCGTACCGCCGCGCGGTCCCGGTGCTCCGCGACATCACGGCCCAGCAGCTCCAACCGGCCCCCGGCCGGCGCGGCGACCGTCGCCAGCACCCGGATCAGGGAGGTCTTGCCCGCCCCGTTCGGGCCGAGCAGGCCGTGCACGCCACCGCCGAAGCCGAGATCGACGGTGTCGAGCGCGACCTTCTTGCGATGCCTGACCGTCAACCCGTGTACCGCCACCGCTGTCACGTCGGTCTCTCTCATTCCCACACGCTTTCCCTCACGTACGTTCATCGGGCGAATCCCCCGCCCCCGAAGGAGGGCCGGTCGAACGAGCGCCGCCGCGCCACCAGCAACGCCGCGCACCCCGCCGCCCCCGCGGCCCAGAGGCCCTGCGCCGCCGCCCCGGACAGGAACCGGGCCAGATACCCGGACAGCTCGGCCGGCGCGGCCGGTCCGGTCAGCGCCGACGGCGACACCCCGACCGCCCCGGCGGACGCCGAGGTCAGCAGCGGTACGGCCAGGGCCAGCACCCAGAGCGCGCCCACCGCACAGGCCGCCGCGCGGCACCCCACGTACGAGCCGAGCGCCAGCGCGGCCAGCGTCAGCGTCAGCCCCGGCAGCAGCCAGGCCGCCGCGCCCGGTGTGCCGAGCGTGTCGTCCGGCAGCAGCGCCCCGGCCACCGTCAGCAGCGGCAGGCTCACCGCGAGCACGGCGGCGGTCCTGATCAGCAGCAGCCGCAGCCCGCCGCCCGGGGTGGCCGCGCCGATCTCGTGCATCGGGTCCGCGTACCGCCCGTACGACACGGCGACCCCCGCGGGCGGCAGCACCGGCGCCAGCGCCAGCAGCAGCGGGCGCGCGCCCGCGAAGCCGGTGGCGTACGCCAGCCCGACCGCCCCCACCACGACCAGCACCAGCGCCGCCAGCCAGGACCCGCGCAGCGCGGGCCCCGCCGCCCACAGGACACGCGCGGTGAACCCGATCGCCGGGGCCCGGCCGACGTCCGGGGGCGGTGGCGGTGGCGCCACAGCGGCCAGCACCGCTCCCCGTACGTCGGCGAGTACGGTGCCCGCGGCGGTCCCCCGTACCGCCGCGGACACCCGGACGGCGCACGCGCCGCACGTCTCGATGTGCTTCTCCAGCGACCAGGCGTCGGGCTCCGGGGCCGAGCCCGCCACGTACCGGGCGGCCAGCGCCTCGTCCACGTGCCACGCCCCGGCCGACCGGGCTGCTCTGTCCCTCATGCGGTGCCTCCCAGCGGCGCGATGCGCTCCAGCGCGGCACGCAGTTCCCTGCGCGCCCGCATCGCGCGGGTCTTGACGGTGCCCTCCGGTATGCCCAGGAGCCGCGCGGTCTCGCGGGTGGTGAGCCCGTCGACGACCGTCGCGCGCAGCACGTCGCGCAGCTCGGGGGAGATCCGGTCGAGGGCCGCGCCGACATCGCCGTACTCCAGCCCGGCCAGCACGCGCTCCTCGGCGGAGGGCGCGACGGCCGGCGCCTCGTACCCGGGACGCCCGTACGCGGCACGCTCCGCCCGGGAACTCGCCCGCACCGCGTCGACCAGCCGCCGCGCCGCGATCACCCACAACCAGCCGCCGGCCTCACCACCGCGATGCGTCCCGGCCGAGCGCCATACGGTCACGAAGGTGTCCTGAAGAACCTCCCGCACGGTCTCGGGATCGGCACACCGCCGCGTCAGCCGAGCGAGCAGCCAGCCGGAATGCCGGTCGTACAACTCGGCCAGTGCCTCGGCCCCCGCCGCGTCACCTTTCGCGACGGCACGCAACAGCGCGGCGTCGTCGCGGTCTCCCCTCATGGGGCGGAACAGTCTCACGCCCCTCTATCGCCGACAGCGCCCGAACCGGTTCACGCACGCGCGCCGGGGACCGCGGTGCCCCCGGGGAATGCCGCCGTACGGACAGGCGCTGTGGGGACAGGCGCTGTCGCTGTGCGGACGAGCACCGAGCGATCGCTCAGAGCGAACAAAGGTGGGGGAACAATCCCAGGCTCATAAGCATTGAGTCGGTATAGCTCAACTTGCTTGATCCACCTCACCACCTCACCACCTCACCGACTCATCCGCTGTACCGCCTTATCTGCCTTACCTGCCTTACCTGCCTTACCTGCCTTGTTCACGCCGAAGGGGAGACCATGGCTTCCACGTCCACACCGCTCACGCTTCCCGTACTGCCGCTCGACGACGAGGTCGTGCTGCCCGGCATGGTCGTGCCGCTCGATCTGTCCGATGCCGAGGTCCGTGCCGCCGTCGAGGCCGCGCAGGCGGCCGTCCGTGCCGATGACGGTGAGGGCGGCGGGGGCGGCGGCAAGCCCCGGGTGCTGCTCGTGCCGCGTATCGACGGGAGTTACGCCGGGACCGGTGTGCTCGGGACCGTCGAGCAGGTCGGCCGGCTCTCCGACGGGGATCCCGGTGCCCTGATCCGCGGCCGTGGCCGGGTGAGGATCGGGGCCGGTACGAGCGGGCCCGGTGCCGCCCTGTGGGTGGAGGGGGTCGGCGTCGACGAGAGCGCGCCCGAGCCGCTGCCCGGCGCCGTGGCCGAGCTGGTCACCGAGTACAAGGCGCTGGCCACCGACTGGCTGAAGAAGCGCGGGGCCTGGCAGGTCGTCGACCGGGTGCAGCAGATCGACGACGTGTCGGCGCTCGCCGACAACTCCGGCTACTCGCCGTTCCTCTCCACGGCCCAGAAGGTCGCCCTGCTGGAGACCACCGACCCGGTCGCCCGGCTGAAGCTCGCCACCCAGCAGCTCCGTGAGCACCTTGCGGAGCAGGACGTCGCCGAGTCCATCGCCAAGGACGTCCAGGAGGGCGTCGACAAGCAGCAGCGCGAGTTCCTGCTGCGGCGTCAGCTCGACGCCGTACGCAAGGAGCTGCGTGGGCTGAACGGCGAGGAGGGCGAGGACGAGTCCGACGACTACCGGACGCGCGTCGAGGCCGCCGACCTCCCCGAGAAGGTACGGGAGGCCGCGCTCAAGGAGGTCGAGAAGCTGGAGCGCTCCTCCGACCAGAGCCCCGAGGGCTCCTGGATCCGCACCTGGCTCGACACCGTCCTGGAACTGCCGTGGAACGAGCGGACCGAGGACAGTTACGACATCAAGGGCGCCCAGTCCGTCCTGGACGCCGAACACGCGGGCCTGGAGGACGTGAAGGAGCGCATCACCGAGTACCTGGCCGTCCGCAAGCGCCGCGCCGACCGTGGTCTCGGGGTCGTCGGCGGCCGTCGCGGCGGCGCCGTCCTGGCCCTCGTGGGCCCGCCCGGGGTCGGCAAGACCTCGCTGGGCGAGAGCGTCGCGCACGCCATGGGGCGGAAGTTCGTCCGGGTCGCGCTCGGCGGCGTACGCGACGAGGCGGAGATCCGCGGCCACCGGCGTACGTACGTCGGCGCGCTGCCGGGGCGTGTCGTGCGGGCCATCAAGGAGGCCGGTTCGATGAACCCGGTCGTCCTGCTGGACGAGATCGACAAGGTCGGCTCCGACTTCCGCGGCGACCCCGCGGCGGCGCTGCTCGAAGTCCTCGACCCCGCGCAGAACCACACCTTCCGCGACCACTACCTGGAGGTCGAACTCGACCTCTCCGACGTGGTCTTCCTCGCCACGGCCAACGTCCTGGAGGCCATCCCCGAGGCTCTCCTCGACCGCATGGAGCTGGTGCGGCTCGACGGCTACACGGAGGACGAGAAGGTCGTCATCGCCCGGGACCACCTGCTGCCCCGGCAGTTGGAGCGCGCGGGCCTGGAGCCCGGCGAGGTCACCCTGGAGGACGGAGCGCTGCGCAGGCTGGCGGGCGAGTACACCCGCGAGGCGGGCGTACGGAACCTGGAGCGCTCCATCGCCCGGCTGCTCCGCAAGGTCGCGGCCGAACACGAACTCGGCGACCGGGAGCTGCCGTTCACCCTCGGCGCCGACGACCTGCGCGCCCTGATCGGGCGTCCGCACCACGTACCGGAGTCGGCGCAGGACCCGGCGGAGCGCCGTACGGCGGTCCCGGGGGTGGCGACCGGCCTCGCGGTCACGGGCGCGGGCGGCGACGTCCTCTTCGTGGAGGCGTCACTCGCCGACCCCGAGACGGGCGGATCGGGGCTGACCCTGACCGGCCAGCTCGGGGACGTGATGAAGGAGTCGGCACAGATCGCGCTCTCCTTCCTGCGCTCGCGCGGCGCGGAGCTGGAACTGCCGGTGGCCGATCTGAAGGACCGGGGCGTGCACATCCACTTCCCGGCGGGCGCGGTGCCGAAGGACGGCCCGAGCGCGGGCATCACGATGACGACGGCGCTGGCCTCGCTGCTGAGCGGCCGTCAGGTCCGTACGGATGTGGCCATGACCGGCGAGGTCTCGCTGACCGGCCGTGTCCTGCCCATCGGCGGCCTCAAGCAGAAGCTGCTGGCCGCCCACCGCGCGGGCATCACGACGGTCGTGATCCCCAAGCGGAACGAGGCCGACCTGGACGATGTCCCGGCCGAGATCCTCGGCAAGCTGGAGGTCCACCCGGTGACGGACGTCCGCCAGGTCCTGGAGCTGGCGCTCGCCCCCGCGGAGCAGCCCGTACGGGTCCCCGCGGCGGCCTGATCCATCACCGGCCGCGACACCGGACTGCCCGGCCCCTCGGCGGAGGGGGGCCGGGCAGTCTCGTGCGTGCGGGGCGCGTCAGCCGTTGGCCAGCGCCTGGACCCGGTCCAGGGCCCCGTTGAACCGGTTGTGGTCGCCCACGATCGGCCCCGTCGACGTGTACTGCCAGATCGTCTGGAACCCCCAGCCCGCGGGCAGCTCACCGACGGTCGAGTCGTAGCGGGCGATCCAGAGCGGGTTGGTGGTGCCGAAGCCCGCGTAGTTGCCCGTGCACGTCTTCCACCAGCTCGTCGCCGTGTAGATCACGGCGTCCCGGCCGGTGCGCGCCCGGTAGGTGTTCACGAAGTCGCGGATCCAGTCGACCATCTGCGACGCCGTCTTGCCGTAGCAGGTCGCCCCGTACGGGTTCCACTCGATGTCGAGCACGCCCGGCAGCGTCCTGCCGTCGGGCGACCAGCCACCCCCGCCGTCCACGAAGTAGTTGGCCTGGTTGGCGCCGCTGGAGTCGTTGGGCGTACCGAAGTGGTACGTGCCGCGGATCATGCCGACGTTGTACGAGCCGTTGTACTGCTGGGTGAAGGAGGTGTTCTTGTAGTAGTTCCCCTCCGTGGCCTTGACGTAGGCCCACTTCACCCCGCTGCTCCACAGGGCCGGCCAGTCGACGTTCCCCTGGTGGCTGGAGACGTCGACGCCCTCCGTCTGGGCGGCCCGGTCGCCCTGGGGCAGCGGGCCCTGGCCGTCGTGCGCGAGGACGCCCATGCCCATGTGGGCCGAGCCGCGCGGGGGGATGGGCGCCGGCGGGCCCGCCGGGTGGGGGGCCGCGCTCGCCGCACCGGGGAGAGCGAGGAGCAGGGCGAGAGCGGAGAGGAGGGCGGTGGCCGCGGCGACCCTGGAGCGGCCTGGGACGCGGGATCTGGGGACGGGCATGGGTGTGCCTCCGAAGACCTCGGTGGGGGGAGATCATGACCTGGCGACATGTCAGTGGAGTGAACATGTCAGTATTGAAGCTACGCACGTAGACCCGGACGGCGGAAGGGTGCCACGCCGGTGCCGTTGGTATAAACCCCTGAAATACTGAACAAGCTGCGGCAATGGCCGTCGGCGAAAGAAACTTTCAGGAGTGGAAAAGCGCACGATGGCTGCTGACGTGCACGGAAGCGGTACGGAACCGGAACCGGACCCCGCGGTGACGAGTGGTGTGGACCAGGAATTCCTCGCCCTCGAACGGGAACTGGCGGTCTTTCTGCGCCGCGCCCGCGCCAACTCCGGGGAAATGGCGCGCGAAGTCCATCCGGACCTGGAACCGGCGGCTTATGGGCTCCTCGTACGTCTGGAGTTCGGCGGCCCCCAGCGCGCCACCGAACTCGCCGCGTACTTCGGCGTCGGCAAGGCCACCATGAGCCGCCAGTTGCGCGCCCTGGAGGAACTGGGCCTGGTCAGCCGCGAGCCCGATCCCGCCGACGGGCGCGCCTGGCTCATCCGGATCACCGACGAGGGCGGGAACCGCTTCCGCCGGGTCCGGGGAGCGCGCCGGGAGCGGTACGTACAGCAGCTCGCCGGCTGGGACCGTGCCGAGATCGCCGAACTGGCCCGGCTGCTGCACCAGCTCAACGCCACCGCCGAGAGCTGACCGCCGAGAGCTGACCGTCCAGAGCTGGGGCACCACGAGCCACCGGAAGCAGGGGCAGGCGGGCGCCGCCTCACAGCTCCACGTACGTCACCGTCGCGTCGTCGCTCGTCTTCCCCCTGCGGAACGCCGTACCGTCCGGATCCGCCGACTCCGCCGCCCGCACCCGGTCGAGCAGCTCCTGCGGACCGCTCTTGCGCACCAGCGCCAGACAGTCCGCCCAGCCGCCCTCCCGGAACACCTCCACCCACCGGGTCGCCCCGTCCGTCAGGGCGAGCAGGGACCGTACCTCCGCCGCCGGGGTGCGGCCCGTCACGGCGCGCTCCGCGACCGACGGGTCCGCCGCCGCCGTGAAGAAGCCGCCCTCCGCGTTGCGCAGGGCGTCCGTCGCGGCGACCGAGCGCAGCACCTCGCGCGGGACCCGGTCGAGGCGGTCGTCCAGCACCGCCCGTACCGCCCCGTCCGGGGACTCCAGCAGCAGCGTGGAGTCGGAGAGTACGAGATGTTCGACGGCCTCCCGGCCCCAGCGCGCCAGGACGACCGTGGCCTGCGGAGTGCGCGGGTGAGAAAGGTCACAGGTGTCGCGGTGGGCATCCGCCGTGCGGCCGATCGACGCGGCGAGAACCTGTGCCAGCGTCATATCCCGTCGTGAACCGGACAGTTCCGCGAGCGCCCCGCCCAGCCTGGACGTGAACCACGGCACACCGTGCACACAACCGTCCTCGCCGGTGGGCGGCGTCACCCCGTCCAGCATCACCAGCGCCCCGCCCTCGCCCGCCGCGGGCAGCACCACGCCTGCCCAGTCCTCATTGGGGCGGGCGGTGTGACCGGGGGCGGTGGCCTGTTCGACGCGCATGCGCTCCAGTCTGCCTGACTCCCCGCACCACCCGCAGGGTTTCTCCACATGATCCACACGTCATGTCGGTCTCCACGTCACGCCAGGTCAACCGCTGTGATTCGGTCAGAATCAGCGCGCGTGAGAGCGCCGGAGGAGCGGATCGAGCCGACCCGGCCGGCCGCACCGGCGGCCCCGGCGAGCTGCGGGCGGGCATCTTGCCAAAGCCCGCCCGGAAGGTCCACCTGGCACGCCATGTTCCAGCAGCCGCCCGGCGGGGAAGAGTTGTTCGCCCCCTCCTCGTGATGTTCACTCGTCCAGGTGGCGGAGCGGCCGATGCGCGCCTTCCTCCCCCGGAGCGCTGGAATGGTCGACAGCCGAAAGCCAAACCAGGGGTGGGGGTGGGGTTACCGCGTTGTCAGACCGGACCGGCCGTCACCTCTGCTTCATGGGCGGACGAGTCAAGAATGCGAGCACCGGTGCAGAAGAAGCGGCCTCGGGGCAACAGTGTCACGGCCACCGGCACGGCCACCAGCGCTGTGACCCCTACCGGTACCGGCACGCCCGGTGAGGCCACCGCGGCCACCGGCGCAGCAGGCGGGAAGCCTCAGGAAGGACGCCGGGTGCGGGTACGCAACCGGCTCGTCGCCGGGGTCGCCTTCGTGGGCGTCACGGTCGTCGTGGCCGGCACCCCCGCCGTACTGAGCGCGTCCGCCGAGCTCAAGGACGCCCAGAACCTGGTCACCCTCGCCGAGCTGAACCAGCAGGCCGTCACCCTCGGCCACTCCCTCGCGGACGAACGCGACGAGGTCATCGTCTACATCGCCGCAGGACGCGACGCGCAGCCCGGCGGTACGGACCCGGAGAAGGCCAAGTACACGATCTCCGAGACGCGCAGCGCCCGGGTCGACCGCCAGATCGACGAGATCCACGCCGCCGCCTCGGCCTCCCCCGGACTGCTGCGCGACCTCTCCACCGTCCCCTCCATCCGGCGCGCCGCCCTCACGGGCAAGGGCTCGGCGATGGAGGCGTACCGCGCGTACTCCGAGGTCATCGCCAAACTCCAGGCCCTCGCCGACGAGCTGGCCGAGAACACCCCGCCCGAGGCGGCCGACGGCACCCGCGCCCCCGGCGCGCTCGGCCGCGCCGTCGAGCAGGCGTCCGCCACCCGCGGGCTGCTGCTGGCCGCGCTCGCCGTGCCGGGCCCCACCGCCTCGGCCCCCCAGTACGACCCGGTCACCGGGCTGCCCGTCGAGTCCTCGGCCGACGCGAGCAACAAGAAGAACGACCAGGTACGCGACGAACTCAGCGCCGACGCCCAGAAGTCACGCGTCCGCGAACTCGGCGCGCTGGCCGACTTCGACCAGAGCGCCGACACCGCGGCGCGCGAATCCCTCACCTCCACCGTCACCGGGCCCGACGTCAAGACGGCCGAGGGCTACCTCACCCGCCTCACCGACCGGCCCGAACTCTCCGCGGCCGACCGCAAGGCCGACCAGGACGAGGTCGAGTCCGCGCTCTCCGCCAGGATCGACCAGATGCGCGGCGTCGAGTCGAGCCTCGGCGCCGCCCAGATCGAGCGCCTCGAACAGCTCCGTGACGACGATGTCACCGGCCTGGAACTCCAGCTCGCCCTTCTCGGCGGCTGCCTGATCATCGCGGTCGGCGTCTCCACCGCCGTCGCCCGTACGCTCACCAGGCCGCTCGCGGTCGTACGGATCGGTGCCGCCCGGCTCTCCTCCGCGCCCGCCACCGAGGAGCCCATCCGCTTCACCGGCCGCAACGACGAGTTCGCGCAGGTCGTACGGTCCGTCAACGCCCTGCACGGCAAGCTGGTCGACCTCGCGGGCCGCGCCGACCGGCTCGACAGCGACCGCAGCGACCTGCTCGGCGCCCGCGAGAAGGTCGCCGAGCAGCGCGCCGAACTCCAGGACCGTACGGCCGAACTCGCCGCCCAGCTCCAGCGGCTGCGCCACACCGTCCACCACACCTTCGTCAACCTGTCGCTGCGCACCCTCGGCCTGGTGGAGCGTCAGCTCGGCGTCATCGAGGGCCTGGAGGACCGCGAGCAGGACCCCGAACGTCTCGCCACCCTCTTCAAGCTCGACCACATGGCGACCGTCATGCGCCGCCACAGCGAGAACCTGCTCGTGCTCGCCGGCCACGACCACGGCCACGGCTCCACCGGGCCCGTCCCGCTCGTGGACGTGCTGCGCGCGGCGGTCAGCGAGATCGAGCGGTACGAGCGCGTCATCATCCAGGAACTGCCCTCGCACAGCCAGGTGGCCGGCTTCGCCGCGGACGACCTGAGCCACCTCGTCGCGGAACTGCTGGAGAACGCCGCGTCGTTCTCGCCGCCCGAGACCGAGGTACGGCTCTCCGGCTGGATGCTGGAGAGCGGCGAGGTGATGCTCTCCGTGCAGGACCAGGGCATCGGGATGTCCGTGGACCGGCTCGCCGAGCTCAACGAGCGCCTCGCGGACCCGGAGAGCCCCGGAGAGCCGCCGCGCCCGGCGCGGGGCGGCGGGAGCGGCGCCGAGAACGAGGGCCTGGGCCTGCGGGTCGCCGCGCTGCTCGCGGCGCGCCACGGCGTACAGGTCGAGCTGCGGGAGCACCAGCAGGGCGGGGTCGCGGCGATCGTCGTCCTGCCGAAGTCGCTGCTCCCGGCCGCGCCGCCCGCCCCCGTACCGCCGGTCATGGTCCAGCCCGCTCCCGACGCCGCACCGGCCGAGGCATGCGCGCCCGCCCTGCCGACCCGTACGGGCCGGGGCAGGGACCAGGACGGGGAGCGCGATCCGCTGGTGGTCGCGGCCGAGGCCGCGATCCGCCGGGCGGAGGAGGCGAAGCGCGCCGAGGACGAGCGGGCCGCGGCCCAGGCGCAGGCGCAGCCCGCCCCCGCCGAGCCCGCCGCCCCGTACGGCATCGGCCCCGACCGCCACGAGCGCGTCCCCGACGACGCACCCCGGACCGCCGGCGTCGACCAGGACACCTTCCTGATGCGGCTGCCCCAGCAGCCCACGCAGCCGCAGCCCCAGCACCCGGCCGGAACGGCCGCCGGCACCACCGGCCCCGCCGCTCCCACCTCTGGCGCCGAACCCCGCACCGACAAAGGGCTCCCGAAGCGCACCCCCCGCATCGTCAAGCCCGCCGCAGCGCCCACCGCGCGCACCGGCAGCGTCGACGCGGAAGACCTGCGGCGCAGGCTCGGCGGCTTCCAGCAGGGAGTGATCGAGGGCCGCCGCGATGTCGAGGCGGAACTGGGAGCGGAGCTGAACGCCGAGGCGGAACTGAGCGCCGAGGCGGCACCGGCTGCCGCGGCGGAACTACCGGAGCAGACCCCACCCTCGGAGCGGACCCCAGAGCTGGACACCGGAGAGACCACGGGGGAGACAGTCAAGGAGGCACGCAGTTGACTGCGACCGGCGCAGGCACAGACACAGGCACATACGGGCTGAGCAACGAAGCGCGTAATCTGCACTGGCTCTTGAGCAACCTCGTCGAGGAGGTGCCTGGCGTCCACGCGGTCGCCGTCGTCTCGTCCGACGGACTGCTGCTGCTCTCCTCCGACCCCGACAGAACCGCCGAGGCGGCCACCGCCCCCACCGAACGCGGAGAAGGCCCGCGTGGCTCCAGCGCCGACCTCGCCACCATCGTCTCGGGCATCGGCAGCCTCACCCTCGGCGCCGCCAAGCTGATGGACGGCGGCGGGGTCAAGCAGACCATGATCGCCATGGAGGAGGGCAGCGTCTTCGTCATGGCCATCAGCGACGGCTCGCTGCTCGGCGTGCACGCCACCCCGGACTGCGACATGAGCGTCGTCGCCTACCACATGGCGCTCTTCGTCGGCCGGGCCGGACACAAGCTGACCCCGGAGCTGAGGGACGAACTACGCGCCTCGGTGGAGGGCACCGGATGACCCCGGCCGCCGATGGAGCGCCCCGGCTGCCCGTGCGCGGGGCGGACCGCAGGCCCTCCCGCGTGCGCCCGTACTCGCTGACCGGCGGACGGACCCGCTCCGGGCACGTCCTGCTGGTGGAGACGTTCGTCGCCGCGCTCGAACCGGGCGAGGTCCGCAGGGAACTGACGGACGGCGGGGCCCCGTCCCGCGTCATGCCGGAGATGCTCGCCATCATCGAGCTGTGCCGGCGGATGCGTACCGTCGCCGAGGTCTCGGCGCTGCTCAAGATACCGCTGGGCGTGGTCCGGGTGCTCCTCAGCGACCTGGCCGATCAGGGAAAGATCCGTGTGTACGGAACCGGTCATGGCACCGGCCAACCGGACCATACGCTGCTGGAAAGGGTGCTGAGTGGACTCCGCCGTCTCTGACGTCGCCGACTCCGACGTCTCCGAAGTGTCGGACGTCACCGCCGCCTCCGGGCGCGCTTCCGTACAGGAGGCCGCACCGGCGCCCGTACGGGAAACCGGGCCCGATCCCGTACGGGAGACCGTGCTCGACCCCGTACGGGAGCCGGAGCCCGAGGCGGAGCCAGAGCCCGAGCCCGAGGAGAAGGTCCAGACCTGGCAGTTGGACCGTACCCGCGCACCGATCTCCACCAAGATCGTGATCGCGGGCGGCTTCGGCGTCGGCAAGACGACCTTCGTCAGCGCCGTCTCGGAGATCGCCCCGCTCCAGACCGAGGCGCTGATGACCGAGGCCAGCGCCGGCATCGACGACCTCAGCGCGACGCCCGACAAGCTCACCACCACCGTGGCGATGGACTACGGGCGCATCACCCTCGACGACGACCTCGTCCTGTACCTCTTCGGCACGCCCGGCCAGCAGCGCTTCTGGTTCATGTGGGACGACCTGGTGCGCGGCGCGATCGGCGCCATCGTGCTGGCCGACACCCGCCGGCTCTCCGACTGCTTCCCGGCGCTGGACTACTTCGAGAGCTGCGGGCTGCCGTACGTCGTGGCCGTCAACCGCTTCGACGGCACCGACGCGTTCGACCCGGACGATGTACGGGACGCCTTGACGATTCCGCCGGGCATCCCTGTACTGATCATGGACGCGCGGGACCGGAGCACGGCCGTCGACTCGCTGCTCGCGCTGGTACGCCATGCCCTGGAGTTCTCTCCCGAGTAGTGCCGGCCGGCGCCGGCCACGCGTCCGGGCCGCCGCACCACGCGCCGCACGCCGCCGCACCACGCACGCAACGGAGACAGAACCGCCCATGCGGAAGATACTCATCGTCGGAGCCGGTCAGTCCGGGCTCCAGCTCGCCCTCGGACTCCAGTCACGGGGGTACGAGGTCACCCTGATGTCCAACCGTACGGCGGACGAGATACGGTCCGGCCGGATCATGTCCACCCAGGTCATGTTCGCCACCGCGCTCCAGCACGAACGCGACCTCCAGCTCAACTTCTGGGAGTCGCACGCGCCGCGCATAGAGGGCCTCGGCGTCTCCGTCGCGGCCCCCGACGCCTCGCGCCCCATCGACTGGGTCGGCACGCTGGACGGCTACGCCCAATCCGTCGACCAGCGGGTCAAGATGGCCGGCTGGCTGGACACCTTCGCGCAGCGCGGCGGCCAGTTGGTGATCCACGGCGCCGCGGTCTCCGACCTGGACTACTTCTCCCGTACGTACGACCTGGTCCTGGTCTCGGCGGGCAAGGGCGAGCTCGTCTCGATGTTCGGCCGCGACGCGGCCCGCTCGCCGCACGACACCCCGCAGCGCGCGCTGGCGGTCAGTTACGTCCACGGGCTCGGGCCGCGCCCCGAGCACCCCGAGTTCGACGCGGTCCGCTGCAACCTGGTGCCGGGCGTCGGCGAACTCTTCGTGATGCCGACCCTCACCACCTCGGGCCGCGCGGACATCCTCTTCTGGGAGGGGATACCCGGCGGCCCGCTCGACGTCTTCCGGGGCGTCAAGGACCCGGCGGAACACCTCTCGCTCACGCTGGAGCTGATGGAGCGCCACATCCCCTGGGAGTACGCGCGCGCCACGAAGGTCGAGCTGACGGACGCCGGCGGCACCCTCGCCGGACGGTACGCGCCGACCGTACGCAACCCGGTCGGCCGGCTGCCCAGCGGCGGGCTCGTCCTCGGCGTCGCGGACGTCGTCGTCGCCAACGACCCGGTCACCGGGCAGGGCTCCAACGCGGCCGCCAAGTGCGCCGCCTCGTACCTCGACTCGATCGTGGAACACGGCGACCGGCCCTTCGACGAGGCGTGGATGCGCACGGCGTTCGACCGCTACTGGGAGGTGGCGCGACACGTCACCAAGTGGACCAACGCGATGCTGGGCGAGCCGCCGGAGCACGTCCTCGGCCTGATCGGCGCGGCGGGGCAGCTCCAGCCGGTCGCGGACCGGTTCGCGAACGGCTTCGACGACCCGTCGGACTTCGAGAACTACTTCTACGAGCCGGAGAAGACGGCCGCGTACCTGGCCGAGGCCGGCGCCGCCTGACGGCGACCGGGCCCGCCGCCGCCCCGCCGGTCAGGTGCTGAAGGCATCCCGGTGGTCGTCCACCCAGGTGTCGAAGGCGCGAGGCGGGCGCCCCAGGACGCGTTCCACCTCACCGGTCAGGACGGCGCCGCGTCCTGACCGGATGAACGCGTTGCCGTCGATGACGACCTCGACGAAGGAGGCGTCCATTCCGGAGCCGAGCAACTGCGCGCGGGCCACATCGGGAGGTACGTCCACGGTCCCGATCGCCCGTCCGAGGATCCGGCCGAGCCGCGCGGTCTGCTCCGGGACGCTCAGCGACTCGGGGCCGGTCAGGGTGTAGGCCCGACCGTCGTGCCCCGCCGAGACCAGGGCCTCGACCGCGACCGCCGCCACATCACGCGGGTCGACGACGCCCACGGCGCCGGTCCCCGTCATGTTCGGGACCGGCTCTCCCGTACGCACCGACCGGGCCCACGCCAAGGCGTTCGAGGCGAAGCTCGACGGGCGCAGCAGCGTCCACGCCATACCGCTCGCCCGCACGGCCTCCTCCCCCGGGAGATGCCAGGACCCCACCGCGGCCTGGTCGGCCTCACCGGTCCCGATGGCCGACACCTTCACCACCCTGCCGACGCCCGCCGCCCGCGCCGCGGCGAGCATCGCCCGGTCGTGGAGCGCCACCGCGGGCCCCGGCGCGCTCAGCAGGAAGAGCGCCGCGGCCCCGGCCGCCGCCCGTTCCAGGGACGCGGGGTCGTCGAAGTCGCCCCGTACCACCTCGACGCCGTACGGCACGCTCGCCCGGGCCGGGTCCCGGGTCAGGGCGCGGACCGGCTCACCCCGCTCCGCCAGAAGCCGGACCACTTCACTGCCGATGGTGCCGGTGGCACCCGTCACCAGAATCATGTCGGCCACGCTGCCAGCGCGACGCCCCGGCCTCTAGGAAGTTTCGGCACTCCCGCGGCCTGGGGCGCGCACTCCGGGCCGACTACCGTGGGGCGGTGACCGTCACCAACGAGAGCGCACCGACTCCGTCGGCACCTCTGCGGCCGTGGATCGCCGACATCAGCGTCCTGACCGTCGCCGGATTCGGGCAGCGGCCCTTCACCCACCTGCCGGACCCGGCGACTGCGCTGGTGTTCCGTACGACCGCCGCCGGGCGCAGCGACCTGCTCGTCATGGGGCCACGCACCCGCGCCTCGTACCGCACCGGCAAGGACGTGCCGTTCTGCCTCAAGGTCCGCATCCGGCCCGGCCGCGCCCGGCCCCTCCTCGGCGTGCCCGTCGGTGAACTCGCCGACCGGGTCGTCCCGCTCGGCGACCTGTGGGGCGAACCCGCCGACCGCCTGGCCCACGAACTGGCCCGCCTCGGCCCCGACCCCGCGCTCGTCCTGGAACACCTGGAGGCGGAACTGCTGGCCCGCCTCACCACCCGCACACCCGCCGACCTGTCACGGAGCGACCTCCTCCACACGGCGACCCAGGCCCTGACCACCCGGGCCCACCAGCGCCCCGAACGCGTACCGGCCCTCGCGGAGCGACTCGGCGTCAGCGAACGCCACCTGCGCACCCTCTTCACCGACGGCGTCGGCCTCTCGCCCAAGCACCTGGCCCGCATCGAACGGGTCCGCAGCGTGCTCGCCCGCCGCCCCGGCCAGCGCCAATGGGCCCAACTGGCCACCGAATCCGGCTACTACGACCAGTCCCACATGACGGCCGACTTCCACGACGTGATGGGAGCCCCTCCCCATGCCTTCCACGCGGGCCGCCTGCCCGCGGCCCAGCCGTGCTGACACCCGGCAGTGAACAGGACGTACGAGACGGGCCTCTCCTGGCGCTCGGAACAGTTCGGGAACTGACCGACCTGCTTCCCGCGGAACTCCGCCGTACCGCCGGCTCGGACACCCCGGCCGTCAAAGATCCCCGGCGGCTCCCGGCAGGCCCGCCTGGAGAGCGTCGAGCAACTGGTCCAGGTTCGCCAGCTCTTCGCGTCCCATCGCCCCGAACACCTCTCGCAGCACCTGTTCCCCCGCCGCCGTCCCCGCGGCGAGCGCCTCGGCTCCCTCCGGGGTGAGGCGCACCAGCTTGGAGCGCCCGTCGGCAGGATCCGCCGTCCGCTCGACCAGCCCCCCACGCTCCAGTGCCTCAACGGACTGGGTGACGGAACGAGGGGCTTGACCGAGCTCCCGTGCCAACACCGACTGCCGTACGGCGCCCTGGCGGTCGAGCACCTGCAGAACCTTCGTACGGGCAAGGGAGAGACCGCCCGCCGTCATGCCGCCGTCGACCACCTTCCGCAGGTGGTACCCGAGCGACAGGTACCGCAGTCCGACCTCTACGGGGGTCACCTTCCGACCGCTCACGGCCACCGCTCCTCCGGTCTCTCAACTGTTGAGGTACCTCAGTGTTATGTTGATGAGGTACCTCAACATTACCCGAGAGGGAGATCCGCATGGACGCGCGCCCCGTCATCGTCATGACCGGTGCGACGAACGGCATCGGCCGGCTCGCCGCTCTCGACCTGGCCCGCCGCGGCGCCCGCCTCGGCATCGTCGCCCGCAGTCGGCCGAAGGCAGATGCGCTGCGGCAGGAGATCGAGCGGGTCGCGCCGGGGAGCCCGATCGACGTCTTCCTGGCCGATCTGTCCCTGCTCGCCGAGGTCCGCCGGGCGGGCGAGGAGGTCGCCGCGCACTACCCGCGGATCGATGTGCTGATCAACAACGCGGGCCTGCACGCCTTCTCCCAGCGGGTCACCTCCGAGGGCTATGCCGAGATGACCGCCGTGAACTATCTCGCGCCCTGGGTGCTCACCGACACCCTGCGCGGACGGATCACGGCATCCGCACCCGCCCGGATCGTCACCGTCGCGTCCCGGGCCTCGCTGCGGGCGGGCGCCGTCGACCCGCTGAAGGACCTGACCGACACGGCAGACTTCACGCGTCGGGGGTCGAGCCCGCGGTACGGCCTGTCCAAGCTGATGGACATCATGTTCACCCAGGAACTCGGCCGTCAGCTCCAGGACACGGGCGTCGCGGTGACCTGCTGCTGCCCCGGCTTCAACGCCACCGGCCTGGGGCGTGAACTCCCGCTCGCCGGGGCCCTGGAGAGGGCCCTCACCGCGCTGAACATCGGCGACCCCCGGCACGGGGCCGACATCATCGTGAAGCTCGCGACCGACCCCGCGTTCGCCCGCGGTACCGGTGGCTACTTCGCCGCCAGGACTGCCAAGCCCCTGCGCTGTCCCGAGATCGGGCGGGACGAAGCTGTGCAGCGTTCCCTGTGGGAGACCACGGCCGAACTCGTTCGCTAACTCTCCCCGAACCCGGCGTCGGACCCCTCCGTCGCGCCCTCCGGCAGAAGAGGCGGCACATACGCCGCCGGGGCCAGGGCGGCAGCGCCCGGGTCCGGGCGTACGGCGCCCAGCAGGGGGTTGGCCGCGATGGGGGAGACCTTGACGTACGCCCCGGGGCGCGGCGCCTGGATCACCATGCCGTCGCCCAGGTAGATCGCGACATGCGTGGCCTCCGGGAAGTAGATCACCAGGTCGCCGGGGCGCAGCTCGCGCAGCGGGATCCGGGGGAGGTCGCGCCACTGCTCCTGGCTGGTACGGGGGATGGCGAGCCCGGCGTGCGCCCATGCCTGCGAGGTGAGCCCCGAGCAGTCGTACGAACCGGGCCCCTCCGCGCCCCACTCGTACGGCTTGCCGATCTGCCCGGCGGCGAACTCCACCGCCCGGCCGCCCGCGGCGGACGGCGTGCCGCGCGCCCCGGCGGGGGCACCCGGCGCCCCTGGCGCACCGGCCGCACCGACGGTGTCCCCGAGGGCGCCGGAGCCGATCAGCTCGCGCTGGGCCCGCTCCGTGCCGGACTTCTCCAGCGCGGCGATCGAGGCGATCTCCGTACCGCTGAGGGAGGCGAGCAGCTTCTCGACCTCCCGGAGCCGGTCGCCGACCGTGTCGCGCTGCTTCTTCTGCCGCGCGACGAGTTGCTGCTGCCGGTCGAGTGCCGTACGGGACGCGCTCGCGAGGGCGTCGGCGCGCTGCTCGCCGGCCGTCAGCCCCCGCATCGTGCGGGCCCGGGAGCGCGCCACGCGCTCCAGCAGATGGCCGTCGTCCAGGATGTGCGCGGCGTCGGGGGAGAGGAGCAGCCGCAGGTAGTCGGAGAGGTCGGACTGCCCCTGGTACTGCCGGCGAGCCAGCAGCCCCGCGTCCCCCCGGCTCCGCTCCAGCGCGGCCCGCGCCCGGGCGAGATCGGCCGCCAGCTTCTTGGCCTCGACGCGCTGCCGGATCAGCTCGACCTCGGTGGCGTTGTACGCCTCGGTGGCCTGCTCGGTCTGCCGGTAGAGGAGTTGGAGCCGGCCGAGCAGCCCGGAGACGGTGGCGGGCGGCGCGCCGAGGGCGCCGGCCGCCGGAGCCGAAGCGCTCGGTGCCGACGGTACGGGCGGGAGCGGGAGCGGGGGCTCCGGGGCGGCGTACGCGGGGAACGGCACCGCGACGAGGAGGGTCGCGGCGGCCAGCGCCGCCGTACAGACGGATCGCAGCAGTCTTCCTGACACGTCATCACCTCGGGTTGCGGGACGAGGCGTCCAGTACTAAGAGATGACGAGGCGTCGGATGATGAGAAGAGCGGACTAATGGGCGGGGTGGCGCAACGACATCACCCCTGCGGGGGTTCCGCCGGAGGATCCTGCCGCGACGCCACAGAGCCCCGTGGCTTCGACCACGGCCACCTGGGACCCCGCTCCCCGCGCCCCTCGGGGACGTACACGTACTTCCAGCCGCGCTGGATCCCGAGGCGTTTGGTGTACCCGGCGGGCTCACGCAGATACGCGTACACGGTGGGCGCCCCGCCGTCGGCGGCCGGTACGGGGACCTCGTACCACTTCGGCGGATTCCCGGTCGGTCCGGTCAGCACGGGCAGGACGCGCCCGTCGAGCGGACCGCCGGTGAAGGGGGTGTTTTCGCTTCTCACGGGTCCCAGTCTCAGACGAAGTGGTCGAACTCTCCGGCTTTGACGCCGAGTATGAAGGCGTGGAGTTTGTCGGGGGTGGTGGTGACGATGACGTCGGGGTCGTCGCTTTCGACGAGCTTGATGGTGCCGTCGGGGGCAGCGGCTAGGTGGACGCAGCCGTTCCCGCCGCCGCTGTAGGAGGATTTCTGCCAGTGGAGGGCGGACACGCCTAGTTCTCCTCGGTGGGCCTACGTGCG
>NZ_JBIUYF010000010.1:135989-379046 GCF_044744405.1 Streptomyces sp. NPDC087310
CCTACGTGACGAAGTGGTCGAACTCTCCGGCTTTGACGCCGAGTATGAAGGCGTGGAGTTTGTCGGGGGTGGTGGTGAGGATGAGGCCGGGGTCGTCGCTTTCGACGAGCTTGATGGTGCCGTCGGGGGCAGCGGCTAGGTGGACGCAGCCGTTCGCCGAGCCGCTGTACGAGGATTTCTGCCAGTGGAGGGCGGACACGCCTAGTTCTCCTCGGTGGGCCTACGTGACGAAGTGGTCGAACTCTCCGGCTTTGACGCCGAGTATGAAGGCGTGGAGTTTGTCGGGGGTGGTGGTGAGGATGAGGCCGGGGTCGTCGCTCTCGACGAGCTTGACGGTGCCGTCGGGGGCGGCGGCGACGTGGACACAGCCGTTGCCATCGCCGCTGTAGGAGGACTTCTGCCAGTGGAGAGCGGCCATGCGCCTTTCCCTTCTTACAACGCTGCCGCGACGCGGCGGATCAGGTCCCGGGACTCTGATGGTTTGAGGCTACAACGCTCAATGTGGTCCAGGATGATCCGATACCTTGCCAACTGCGGCGGGGCGTCGAGGAACGTCAGTCCATGATCTGTGTCGAGCTGAACGGTGTCCAGGGCCGGGACCGCTCCGGCCATGTAGTAGATGCCGGTTCCGGCGCTCGGGAACGTGCCTGCCCCGAAAGGGACGACCGAGATCGTGATGTGCTCCAGTTCGCTCACTTCGAGCAGGTGCATGAGCTGCGCCCGGGTCACTTCAGGGCCACCGAACCCCATGTGCAGGGCGACCTCATGAAGGACGGTCGTCATCGGCTTCGGGTTCTCTCCGTACACCGCCACCTGCCGTTTGATCCGGAAGGAGACCCGGTGTTCCACCTCATGGGGTGCGAACGGCGGCACGACATCGCTGATGACGGCGTGGGCGTAGGCCCTGGTCTGGAGCAGCCCGGGAATGTGGCCCATAGCTGAGGTCCGCATCGAGGTGGTGTGGTGTTCGAGTTCGGCCAGGTCGAGGGCGCCTGGCGGCATCAGAGTGCGGTACTCGTCCCACCATCCACGTGTGCGCCCTCCCGTCATTTCTGCCAGCGCCTCGATGTACGCCTCATCAGTGCAGCTATAGCTCCGGGCCAGGGCCCGAACCCGGTCCGCGCCCACCGCGTAACGCCCCGATTCGATGCTGCTGATGCGCGGCTGTGAGGAGCCGTCGAGTGCGCCCGCCTGCGCGGTTGTCAGCTCGGCCTGCTGGCGGAGCCTGCGCAGTTCAGCGCCGAGACGACGCTGCCGCACGGTGGCAGGAATGTGCTTGGGGCGCATTTTTCTCCCTCACTCATTTGGATGCTCTCTCCTTAGGCAGGTAGATGAATCATAGTGACGCCGTTACGGTGTGAGGCACGCCACAGCAAGTGGCCACGCCGCGAGGCGTCTTCGCTCCGTTGCGCCCTGCTGCGTCTCGGGTGGGCGGACGGGTGTGTCTACCGAAGGGGATCGTCATGACCGTATCGCCGCAGGACTCCGCCCTGAACTCGTTCGATTACGAGAGGGAGTTGTACGCACTCGTGCGCGATACCGCGCCCCGGCTCTTCGCCGTCGTTGTGGAGTACCGCGACGGGGAGGGCGAGTGGGACCGGGACGCCGCCGTCGTCGCCTGGGGGCTGGCACACGAGGACGGCGGGGCCGAGGTCACGCGGGTGGGCGGCGGCGGTCGGTTGCGGCTTGCGGCACCGGAGAATGTGGCGCGGTACTTCGGACGCGGTGACGGGTGCGCGTCCCGAGTGGTGTGGCTCGCACCAGAGGTGAGCGCCCCGGCGGCGTGAGCGGGGGGCCGGGGGCCTGGTGGGGTGGGCCGGGGGTGAGTTGGGCGCCGCAGCCCGCCCCCTCCCTGGTTCGATGATCGCGGCTTCGGGGTGTGCGTCAAGGGCGCTCCTTTGTCGCGTCGGCTTCGCCGATGGCCTTCGGCCACCCTTGACTCACACCCCTGCGCCGCTGGAAAAGGCGTGGGGAGGGGGCGGGGGGGGGAGGGTCCCCTGGGGAACACCGATGTGCCTTCGCTCGGTCCCAGGCTTGCGGCCGGTTCGCCCTGCGGGGCGCGCGGTAGTGGAGTGGGGTGGTGGCGCGTTTCGTCAAGCGTCCGTCGACCGGTCGTGCGCTGGGCTTCATGCCCCGCTGGTCATTCGCCGTGGGTGGGGGCGGTGGTGAATGCGGCGTGGGGTGGTGCGACTTGGCGGGGAGGGCCGACTTGGCGGAGCTGGGTGCGGTGCCGGGGCGGGGTGCGGTGCCGGGAGGTCCGATCGGGTGCTTCCCCACCCAAAAAGCATGCGTTATGCCCTAATGTGCCCTACCTGGCTGGAGGGTTGTCCATCCGTTGTTCCATTCCTGCGTACTCCCGGCACCCCTATCCGGAACTCCCGGCGCGCACACCCCCGTTGCGCACCACTCCCGCCCCACACGTCACGTCCCCGCCTCGAATCCACCCGACCCTCTCACCCGCGGCGGGTGACCAGCGGGGCATGAAGCTCAACGCACGGCCGGTGGAGAGCCGCTTGACGAAGCGCGCCACCGCCCCACTCCACTGCCGCGTGCCCCGCAGGGCGAACCGGCCGCCAGCCTGGGACCCACCCCCGCGACATCGGTGTTTCCCAGGGGACCCCTCCCCCCCGCCCCCTCCCCACGCCTTTTTCAGCGGTGGAGGGGTGGGGGTCAAGGGTGGAGCGAAGCGGAATCGGCGAAGCCGACGCGACGTAGGAGCGCCCTTGACGCGCGCCCCGGAGCCGCGATCATCGGACCAGGGAGGGGGCGGACCGCCCGCCATAAAACACCACCGGGCCGCCCCGACAGGCCCCGGCCCGAACCCGCACCCGGCCCCGCCGCACTCCGCCCCAGGTCAGGGCAGCAGGCCCGAGGCTTGCCACAGCTTGCGGCCTGGGCCGCGTAGGACGCCTATGTCGTCCAGGAAGTCCGTCAGGCGTTTCGCGCCCGCTTGCATGACCTCGCGTCGGTGGCCGCTCGCCCTGACCTGGGCTACGGCCGCGCGCTGGTCGAGTCCGACGTTCGCGTACGCCTGCGGGTTGACGAAGCAGACCGAGAAGACCCGGGCCGCCTGGCCGCAGCTCAGCCGGGTGAACTCCTGCTCCCAGCGCGGCGCGGTCACCATCTGGCGCCGCAACTCCTCGCGTGCGTACCGCACATGGCGTGCCTCCTCGATGACATGGATCCGGGTCACTCCGCGTACGAGGGGCTGGATCCGCTCGTCCGGGAACGTCAGCCGCTGCATCCAGTCGAGGATCTCCTCGCCGAGGAGCGTGGCCGCGAAGGAACCCGGTGTGGTGGAGACCGTCTTCAGGACGCGCGCCATGTTGTGGTACCTGCCCGGTACGGGGTAGGTCGGCGCCCCGCCCTTCTGGATCAGCCGCGCGAACATCATCGAGTGCCGGCACTCGTCCGCGATCTCGGTGAGGGCGTACCGGACGTGACTGCTGGTCACGGGCTTGTCGTAGATGTGCCTGACCAGGAGCTGCATCAGGATGATCTCGAACCAGATGCCGAGGGAGGCGAGTGACGCGGCCTCGTGCCGGGCCAGGTCCATCCGCTGTTCCTCGGGCATCGTGTGCCACAGGGGCGTGTCGTAGAGCGAGACCAGTTCGGGCGGCCAGTACCACTTCCCGTCCTCGGGCGGTGCCTCCCAGTCGAGTTCCCTGTCGGGGTCGAAGGAGTGCTTGGCGGAGGATTCGAGGAGCCGCTCCGCGACCTGCTCGCGGTCGCGGAGCGGGCCGAGCGCGTCGCGGAGGAGCTGCGCGTCGCGTTCGGTCACTGGTGTCGCTGGGGTCGCTGGTGTCATGCGGGCGCACCTCACGGTCACGGCTGGGCGGACGACTGGTGTTACCGGCGGTCACCTCTTATGAGACTACCTGTCAGTAAGGTCGTCAATCCCTTGTGTGCCGATCCCTTGTGCGGTGCGTCAGAGCGTGCGGGTGAAGGCGAGCAGCAGCGCGGCGACCGCCTCCGGCTCCTCCAGCAGCATCGCGTGCGTCGCGTCGATGTCCTCGACAAAGGTGGGGTGCGTACGCTCCTCCGCGAGCGCCGCGAGGTCCCCGTCCAGGCCCTTCGCGTGCGAGGCCGTCAGCTCCTCGAACCACTCCATGCCCGGCGTCGGGGGCCCCGCGCGCCGGCCCCGTACACAGAGCACCGGGCACGGGACGCGGCGCGCCAGCGCGAACAGGTCGAGGGCGTCCAGCGCGTCGAACATCTCCAGCGCCGTCTCCCGCAGGGGCAGCGTCTGGAAGGTGCCGTCGGGCAGTTCGCGTACCGAGGCGCGGATGGTCGCCTCGGCGCGGTCGCGCGGGATGCCGAACGTGCCCGCGTACGCCACCTGTTGCTCCACGTACTCGGCGGGCGCGATCAGGCCGGCGGCCGACCGCACCATTGCGCCGATCCGGTCGAGGCCCGTGGTGACGGCGGCCGGGTCGAGGCCCGGGTAGTGCGCGAGCCGGCTCCACCAGAAGCCGTCGAGGTTCACGGCACCGGGAGCGGCGCCGGGAGCCGAGCCGGGGACGGCGCTCGGAGCAGCCCCGGAGGCCGCGAGGTGCAGGGCGATCATGCCGCCGAGGGAGTGCCCCACGGGCAGGGCGCCGGAGAGACCGTACGCCGCCACGGTCCGCTCGATCGCCTCGCAGGCCGCCTCGAACGACCAGCCCCCGACGGACAGTTCACCCGCGTCCGGGGAGCGTCCGTGCCCCGGCAGATCGACGGCGAGCACCCGGTGGTGCGGCACGAGCAGCGGTGCGACGGCGTCCCAGTCGGCGAGCGAACGGCCCGAGCCGTGCAGCAGGACGAGGGGCGGTCCTTCGCCGCCGTGGTCATGGGCATGGAGGGGCGAGGAGAGAGAGGGAGGAGGCATGCGGATCACGGTAGTACGGCCGTTGGACGAGAAGATCATCCGCCGGAACGAGGGAATCTGGCCTTCTATGAGCCCATAATGGATAAGAGCCAGAAGGAACGGCGCCGCGCGGCACCATGGTGTGTATGACCGCCCGACGAACAGGTGTTGACCGCGAAGCCGCCCGCCGCAGCCTGGAGGGGCTCGCCCTGGGCGACGCCTTCGGTGAACGCTGGTTCCCCCTCTCCCGCGACCACGACCGCGCGTACGAGGAGATCAAGGCCCGGGTCACGCCCCAGGAGCTGGAATGGCCCTGGACGGACGACACGGCCATGGCCCTCGCCCTCCACCGCGTCCTGGACGAGCACGGCACCGTCGAACAGGACCGGCTGGCCTCGGCGTTCGCCCTCGCGTACGAGTCTGGCCCGGGGCGCGGCTACGGCCACGGCATGCACATGCTGCTCCCCGCCCTGCTCGACCGGCCGCAGGACTGGCGGGCGCTGGCGCCCGGCCTCTTCGAGGGCGGCAGCCTCGGCAACGGCGCGGCGATGCGGGTGGCGCCGCTCGGCGCCCGGTTCGCGGGCGACCTCGCGGACGTCGAGCGTCAGGCCGTCCTGTCGGCCGAGGTCACCCACGCCCACCCGCAGGGCATCGCGGGCGCGGTGGCGGTCGCCGTGGCGGCGGCCCTGTCCGTACGGTCCGAACTCACCGTGGCGGCCGTCGCCCGCGCCACCCCGGAGGGCCCGGTACGGGACGGCCTGGCCCGCGCGGCGGAGCTGCCCTTCACCACCGAGCCCCGCAAGGCGGCGGACCTGCTCGGCAGCGGCCGGCGCATCCGCGCCGACGACACCGTCCCCTTCGCGGTCTGGACGGCGGCCCGCCACCGCGACGACCTGACGGCCGCGCTCTGGTCCACGGTGGAGGGGTTCGGCGACACCGACACGACCTGCGCCATCACCGGGGGCATCGTCGCGGCCCGTACGGGGACGGGTTCGGTACCGGCGCGGTGGCGGGAGCGGTGCGAGCCGCTGCCGTAGTCGTAGCCGGGGCCGTGGCCGACCCCAGGGCCACCGCCTAGGCCGTCTCGGCCGCGACGGCGATGTCGAGGAGCGCCGCCTCCGTCCCCCGCTCCGTCACCAGGTGCAGCCCCACCGGGCAGCCGTCCGCCGTGAACCCGGCGGGGATGCTGGCCGCAGGGTGCCCGCTCACATTGAACGCCCAGGTCAGCGCCGTCGAGTACAGCTCACCCGGGCCCTCGTGACCATGCGGGCGATTCGGGGTGACCGGGGTGAGCAGCAGCGGCGTACGGGCGAACAGGGCGTCCAGCCGCCGGTCGTTCTCCGCCCGCACCTCGGCCGCCCGTACCGCCTCCGCCGCCTCAGGCCGCGCGCCGCCCCGTATCGCCTGCCACGCCTCGCACGGGTCGAGCAGCGCGAACGGCCGCCGGCGCGCGTCGAGCCGTACCACCCCCGCCGCCTCCAGCCGGTCCACCGCAGCCCGTACCACCGCCGCGACCTGCGGATCCACCTCCGCGAAGCCCAGATCCGCCGAGTACACCGCCGGGACGGGCAGCGGGACCGGCAGCGGGACCAGCCGCGCGTCCTCGGGGGCGTCCAGGACCCACCGCAGATACCCGCGCGCCTGCGCCGCCGTACGCGCGAGGATGCCCGCCGAGGCCAGCCCCGTACGGTCGGGGGAGGGCAGCAGGCCGTTCGTCGTCTTCAGCCCGAAGACCCCGCACCACGCCGCCGGGATCCGCACGGAACCGGCGCCGTCGCTCCCCGTCGCCAGCGGGACCATCCCCGCCGCGACCGCCACCGCCGCACCGGCCGAGGAACCGCCGGGGGTACGGTCCGCGCGGTACGGGTTGACCGTACGGCCGCCCCGGCCCTGCCCCCAGGTCTGCCAGTACGTACCCGGCCCCGGCACCGCCGTCGAACCGACCGGCACGGCGCCCGCCGCGATCAGCCGCCCCGCCGCGTACGACCGGATCCCGGACGGCCCCTTCACCGCGAACGGCGTCCCCGCGAGGGGCAGCGCGCGATCCACCCGCGCCGCCCGCCGCCCGGCCTCCTCGTCCCATACGTCGAGGAAGGCGTGGAGCGCGGGGTCCAGCCGCCCGATCCGCGCGAGCGCCGCCGCGACAGCCTCCGGTGATCCGCCCATGAATCCCCCCCCGTTACGCCCCGTTACCCCCCCGTTCCGCCTCCGCCAGGCAGGACGGCACTAGTCTCGCAGCGCCGCCTCCATCACCGCCCGCGCGATCGGCGCCGCGTCGCCCCCGCCGCTGATGTCCGTCCGCTTCGCCTCCGCGTCCTCCACGACCACCGCCACCGCGACCGCCGGCCGGCCCGAGGTGCCCGACTGGGCCCAGGCGATGAACCAGGCGTACGGCGTACCGGTGTTGTCCACCCCGTGCTGCGCCGTCCCGGTCTTCCCGCCGACCGTCGCCCCGTCGATCGCCGCGTTCGACCCCGTACCGTCCTCCACCGCGTCGATCATCATCGTCCGCAGCCGCTGCGCCGTGAGCGGGTTCATCGCGCGGGCGTACGAGCGCTGTCCCGTACGGGAGACGATGTCGCCGTCCGAGGCGAGCGTCCGGTCCACCAGGTACGGGTACTTGAGGTCCCCGCCGTTCGCGACGGCCGACGCGACCATCGCCATCTGGAGCGGCGTGGCCCGGGTGTCGAACTGCCCGATCGACGACAGCGCGAGCTGGTCGTCGCTCATCCGGGTGTCGAAGTGCGAGGCGGCGACCCCGGAGGGGATCCTGATCCCGGTGTCGTTGAAGCCGAACTTCCGTACGGTGTCGAGCATGTCGGACTGCCCGGTCCGCACCCCGAGCCCGGCCATCACCGTGTTGCAGGACCACTGGATCGCGTACGCCAGCGAGGCCCGGTCGCACCCCTCCGCCTCGTTGGGCAGCGTCGTGTCCGTGCCCGGCAGGACGTACGGCTCCGCGATGCCGGTCGGCGCGTCGGGGTCCGTGACCGTGCCGGAGTCCAGCGCTGCCGCCGCCGTCACGATCTTGAAGGTGGAGCCGGGCGGATACGTCCCCCGGATGGCCCGGTTGAGCATCGGCTGCGCGCTCTCGCCGTTCAGCCGCGCCCACGCGTCCGCCACGCCGCTCCCCGTGCCCGAGAGCGCCCCCGGGTCGTACGACGGGCTGCTGACCAGCGCCAGGATCCGCCCGCTGAACGGCTCGACCGCCGCGACCGCGCCCCGCCGCCCGGCGAGCCCCTCGTACGCGGCGCGCTGCATCGACGCGTTGACCGTGGTGGCGACGTCGCCGCCGGGCTGCCGGCTGCGGGTGATGTCGTTCCAGAAGGGGAACGGGGCGAGCATCGGGTCCGTACCGGAGAGGATCGGGTCCTCGGTGTTCTCCAGGAGCGTCGTGCCGTACGTCTGGGAGGCGTAGCCGGTGACGGGCGCGTACAGCGGGCCGTGGAGGTACGTGCGCTCGTAGCGCAGATGCTCCCCGGTGTCCCTGGAGCCGGTGACGGCCTTGCCGTCGACCAGGATGTCGCCGCGCTTCTGGGAGTAACGGGCCACGGTGTCACGGCGGTTGGCGGGGTTGTGGTCGAGGTCGTCCGCGTCGAGCACCTGGATCCTGGCCGCGTTGACGAGCAGCGCGGCCAGGAGAAGGAGGAAGAAGCCGGCGGTCCACCGGATGCAGCGGGTCATCGCGGCCCCTCGAAGGCCGTGCCGGGGGCCGGTGCGGGTGCAGGCCCCGGGCCCGGCCCCGGACTCGGCACCGGGCTGCGGGCCGAGTCGCTGAGCCGCATCAGCAGCGCGATGATGATCCAGTTGGTGACGACGGACGAGCCGCCCTGCGCCAGGAACGGCATCGCCATCCCCGTCAGCGGGATCAGCCCCATCACCCCGCCCGCGATGACGAAGACCTGGAGGCCCAGGAGCGAGGAGAGGCCGATGGCGAGCAGACGGCCGAACGGGTCGCGCAGCGCGAGCCCGGCGCGGAAGCCACGGGCCACCAGCAGCGCGTACAGCAGGAAGAGGGCCGTCAGCCCGACCAGCCCCAGCTCCTCGCCCGCCGTCGCCAGGATGAAGTCCGACTTGGCGGCGAAGCCGATCAGGATGGACCGGCCGAGCCCGAGCCCCGTACCGAACATCCCGCCCGCGGCGAACGCGAAGAGCGACTGGGCGAGCTGCCCGGGACCCTGGCCCGCGGCGATGGAGGCGAACGGGTGGAGCCAGTCCTCCACGCGGCTGTGGACATGCGGTTCGAGCGAGCCGACCGCGTAGGCGCCGACCGCGGCGAGCAGCAGACCGGCCGCGATCCAGCCGGTGCGCCCCGTCGCGACGTACAGCATCACCACGAACAGCCCGAAGAAGAGCAGCGAGGTGCCCAGATCCCGTTCGAGGACCAGGACCAGCACGCTGAGCAGCCAGATCGCCACCAGCGGACCGAGGACCCGCCCCATGGGCAACTGGAACCTCCGGCCCGTGTACGTCAGGGCGTTGCGGTTGGCGGCGAGATACGCGGCGAAGAAGACGGCGAGCAGGATCTTCGCGAACTCGCCGGGCTGGAACGAGAATCCGCCGAACCTGATCCAGATCTTGGCCCCGTTCACGGCGGGGAAGGCGATCGGCAGGACCAGCAGGAAGAGCGCGGTGGCGACGGAGAGATACGCGTACCGCGCCAGCACGCGGTGATCGCGCAGGAACACGACGGCGGCGATGAACAGCGCCACGCCCAGGGTGGACCAGACGAGTTGGGTGGGCGCGGCCCGGTCGTCCGGGGTCTCCAGGTCGAGCCGGTAGATCAGGACGAGGCCCAGCCCGTTGAGCAGGATCGCGATGGGGAGCAGCAGCGGATCCGCGTACGGGGCGCGCAGACGGACCGCGAGGTGCGCGAGGAGCGCGAGCGCGCCGAGGCCGGCGCCGTAACCGAGCGCGTCCGGCGGTACGGCGCGGTCCTTGCCGAGGCCGACGGCGACGTAACCGAAGACGGAGATGAGGACGGCGCAGAGGAGCAGGGAGAGTTCGACGCCGCGGCGCTTGGGGAGACGTGGCTCGGGTGGGGGAGCGTCCGCCCTCGTTGCGGTCATGCCTCGCAACGTAGCAAGGCGGCGCGCCTTATGTCCGCTTATGCGGATTCATGCGGCACGCCGCCTTCACGGGCGCGCCACGTCGCACGGGCGGCCCTCCTTCATGGACGGTCCGTCAGCACCAGTGCGGGATCTCGTCGAGGCTGCGGATGTAGCGGGCGGACGCCCATGCGTAGCTGCCGTCGGCGAGGAGGTACCAGTGGTCGTTGCCGTCCACGGACCCGCCCTCCACCTTGCAGAAGATCCGCACGATGGCTCCGTAGGGCAGCTCGCCGATGTCCCGGCTGGCGCGGGTCGGCTTGTCGCGGAGGATGAGCCCGGTCCTGGCGACGACCTCGCCCCGGTACCTGCCGGGGACCGCGCGGGGGGAGTCGGCGGCGGCCGTTCCGGTGGACGCCGACGCCGCGGTGCCGGTGGCTGCCGTTCCGGTGGGCGCCGTTCCGGTGGCCGGCGCCCCGTCATCGGCCGTTCGCGCGACGGCGGGTGCGACGGCGGTGGCGAGGGTCGCGGCGGTGACGGTGGCGACGGCGAGGGCGGCGGCGGTGCGGCGGAGGGAACGCGGGGGCATGGTGACTCCTTGAACCTGATCGAACCGAATCGAACCTGATCGAACCTGAGGGGCGAGGAGCCGGTGATTCCGGCAGGTGGCTCGTGCTCGTGTGATCACGCTAGGGCCGTCACTCGGGGTCCGCAATACGGTACAAACCGTCAGAAAGGTTCAGGTCAAGGGGTGACGAAGGGCAGGCCGGGCCGGAGGGGCGTGGGGCGACGGCCCCGTTTCACCGCTGGTAAGGATTCCCCTGTCCGGGCTGTCCGGGCTGCCCCGGCTGTCCGGGCTGCTGCGACTGTCCGTACGCCGGGGCGCCGCCGGGCTGCCCGTACTGCTGGCCGCCGGCGCTGTGCTCCGCGCTCTGGGCGAGGAGCTGGTCGGCCTGCTCCTTGGAGATCTGCTGGTCCACGCCGCAGAAGGTGCACTGTGTCGCGAACTTCGTGGAGAACGGGAACAGTGGGATGAAGAAGAGCGTGAACTTGGTGACGCGCTTCCTGAGGGTGTGCGCCGAGGGATTGCCGCAGTGGCCGCAGACCAGCGTCAATATCGCCAGTTGGTAGAGGTACCCCTTGGTGCCAAAGATGATCATGAGTCGATTCCTTACCTGGGAATGGCCGAGAGTGTTCGAGGAGAGTGTGCCGTACGCCGCCGGTATCGGGCAGTCCGGGCAGTCCTGGCGGTCCGGGCAGTCCTGGCGGTCCGGGCAGGCAGGCGCCCTCAGGCGCTCTTGCCCGCGCGGTCGGACTGCTGTTCCCATGGTGCGGGGGATGGGGGCGGCATGACTGGCTTACGCGTCACACCGGGGTACCGGCGGGGCCGGGACCGGCTCTACGTCAGCAGACGGGACGGCACGGCCGTCGCCTGGTACGACAAGGGAACCGGCCGGGTCAATCTGCTCACCGGCGCGGGCCGCGAGGACGTACTGGCCGCGCTGGCGCCGTACCTCGCGGGCGAGGTGACCGTGGGACCGGCCCCCGTGCCGACCCCCGCCGAACTCGACCGGCTCTCGCTCCACCCCGACGACGACCTGGCGCCCAACCGTCCGGGCGAGGCGCTGCACGCCGTACTGGACGACCACGAGGAACCCGTCGAGGGGCAGCGGCTCCCGGCCCTTTCCGCCCTGTCGGCCCTTTCCGTCCTCTGGCGCCGCCAGGACCCCCGCCGCGCGGAGCTGGCGGCCCAGCAGATCCTCGGCGCGGCGCTCGACGCCCTGGAGGGCGCGGGCTGGCGGGTCCTGCACTCGATCCCGCTCCCCGGCGCCGCCCGTATCGACCACCTGGCGATCGGCCCGGCGGGCGTCCTGACCGTACGGACCCTCGCGGCCGGTGGCCGGCGCGTCCGGGTGGACGACCCGCTGGTCACCACGGGGCGCGGCGAACCGCTGCCGCACCTGCGCTGGGCCCGCCGCGACGCGGAGCGCGCCTCGCTCGCGCTGGCCACGGCCGTACGCCCCGTACTGGCCGTGGTGGAGGCGCACCCGCCCCGCGCCCTGCCGGCCCCGCCGGACGTACGGATCCTGAGCGAGACGGACATTCCGGCGCTGGCGTCGCTCGGCGGCGTACTGAAGCCGGCGGACATCGAGACGCTGTACGCGACGGCGAGGAACCGCCACACCTGGCGACGCGTATAAGGCCGACCCAGGAGGTGCCGCCTTTAAGAGAGCATCAGACGGGCATCAGGCGATCATCGGACGACATCAGGCGGGCGGCGGAAGCGCCCCCGCTCCCTCCCCGGCGGCGAGCGGCGCCAGCAGGTCCCCGTACCGCTCCAGCCGCGCGGCGATGTCGTCCAGCCGGAAGACCAGCTCCGAGGCGGCCGTGCAACCCTCGACCTCTTCCCAGGTCAGCGGCGTGGAGACGGTCGGCTCCCGGCGTGCCCGCAGGGTGTACGGCGCCGCGGTCGTCTTCGCGGCGGCGTTCTGGCTGTGGTCGACGAAGACCTTCCCCGGCCGCAGCGACCGGCTCATCCGGTGCACCACCAGCCCCGGCAGCGCGGCCTCGGCCTCGACGGCGAGGCCCTTCGCATAGGCGGAGACCTCCGCCGAAGGCGTCCGTACCAGCGGTACGAGCACATGGAGCCCTTTGGACCCCGAGGTCTTCACATACGCGGCGAGCCCGTCGTCGCCCAGCCGCCCGCGCAGCCAGAGCGCCACCGCGCAGCACTCGACGGCGGTCGCCGGCGCCCCGGGATCGAGGTCGAACACCAGCCGGTCGGCGCGTTCGGGCGCCTCGGCCCGCCACTGGTGCGTATGGAACTCCACGACCAGGTTCGCCGCCCACATCAGCGCCGCCAGCCCCTCCACCACCACCTGTTTCCCGGTGTCGGCCGTCCGGCGGGGTACGGCGGCGATGCGTACCCAGGAGGGGGTACCGGGCGGCGGGTTCTTGGTGAAGAAGAGCTGACCGTCGGGGCCGTCCGGATAGCGGAGGAAGGAGACGGGGCGGTCGCTGAGATGGGCCAGCAGAGGGGCCGCCGTACGGGCGTAATAGTGCAGGACCTCGCCCTTGGTGGTGCCGGTGGCGGCGTACAGGACCTTGTCCAGATTGCTCAGGGCCAGGCGCCGCCCCTCCACCTCGGTGACAGGCGTCATAAGATGAGAATCCCATACATTCATCAGGAACCTCGCTTACCTCTTCTTCCTGGATGAAAGGTGCGGAACCTTGCGATCCATATGGAACGGCGCGATCTCCTTCGGGCTGGTCAGCATCCCGATCAAGCTGGTGAACGCCACCGAGAACCACTCCATCTCCTTCCGCCAGATCCACAAGGCGGACGGCGGCCGGATCCGCTACCGGAAGGTCTGCGAACTGGACCAGGAGGAGGTGGCGACCCCCGACATCGGCAAGGCGTACGAGGACGCGACCGGCACCATGATCCCGATCACCGACGCCGACCTGGCCGGACTGCCGCTGCCGACGGCGAAGACGATCGAGATCGTCGCGTTCGTCCCGGCGTCCTCGATCGACCCGCTCCAGATGGACACGGCGTACTACCTCTCCGCGAGCGGCGTCCCGGCCGCCAAGCCGTACACCCTGCTGCGCGAGGCGCTGAAGCGCAGCCAGAAGGTGGCCGTCGCCAAATTCGCGCTACGGGGCCGGGAGCGGCTGGGGATGCTGCGCGTGGTCGGTGACGTGATCGCCATGCACGGCCTGCTCTGGCCGGACGAGATCCGCACACCCGAGGGCGTCGCCCCGGAGACCGAGGTCACCGTACGCGACGCCGAACTCGACCTGGCCGACGCCCTGATGGACACCCTCGGCTCCGTCGACCTCGACTCGCTGCACGACGACTACCGGGAGGCGGTCGAGGAGATGATCGCCGCGAAGTCGGAGGGCGGCCCGCCCCCCGAGCACGAGCCGGCGGAGGCCCAGGGCGGGCGCGTCCTCGACCTGATGGCGGCGCTGGAGAACAGCGTGCGCGCGGCGAAGGAGGCGCGGGGGGAGGACAAGCAGGTCGCGGAGGTGACGGACCTCCCGACCAGAAGACGCAAGGCGACGGCGACGTCCAAGGACGCCGCCACGAAGGAAGCGGCGCCGAAGAACACGGCAGCCAAGAAGACGGCAGCCAAGAAGACAGCCGCGAAGAAGACGACGGCAAAGAAGGCCACGCAGAAGAAGACCACGGCCAAGCCCCGCTCGACCACCACCAAGCGAGCCTCGGCCTGACCCCCGCCCGGCGCCCCGGACCCCCGATACGAGACCCCGAAATACCTGTTCACGGCCACCCCGTCGAAGCTGGTAGGGTTTCCTTCGTCGCCAAGCAACACAGGCGGTACGCCCCCGTAGCTCAGGGGATAGAGCAACGGCCTCCGGAGCCGTGTGCGCAGGTTCGAATCCTGCCGGGGGCACTCGCCGTACCACCTACCAGAGCTGGTAGGTGACCAGGGCGGATGCCGACATGAGAGAGCGGGAGTCAGTTACCACTGACTCCCGCTCTTCTCGTTTGCCCGCACCGGTCCGGTCCGGTCCGGTGCGTGGGGGTGTCAGTCGGACTTCTGCCAGGGTGTCGTCCCGAGTTGGCCGGTGTCCGTCAGGTCGAGCGGGCCGTCCATCGTCTCCACGGTCTGGGGGCGTTCCCCGGCGGCCGGGGTGATCTCCACAAAGGTCCTCGACGCGTCGGGCGACATCATGCGCCAGCTCAGCCCCGACCAGGCCGACTCGCCGGGCTTCAGGGTCAGCGGTGCGGGGTCAGGGGCGGGCCCCGCCATCGGGATGGCGTCCGTTCCCTGGTGGACCGTGATGTCGTACGGATCGCGGTCCTCGTCCAGGACCCGGACGGAGGGGTAACCGTTCAACTCGTACGGGCGCGTACCGCAGTTGGTCAGCGTCACGGTCATGGCACGCAGCCCCATCGCACCCTGGACCAGCCCGGGCGCGATCCGCACGCCCGACTCGGGACAGGCCGTGGCAGGAGCGGCGGGCTCGGACGGCGCGACGGTCGGCAGGGCCCGGTCCGTGGGCACCACCGGCGGTGCGGGCTCCGGCGTCGCGGTCCTCGCGGGGTTGCGCTCGCGCTCCAGCTCCCGCTCCAGGCTGCTGCAACCGGTAGCCAGTACGGCAGCCACGGCGAGGGTCAGGACATGTCCGATGCGTATGACGGTCACGCGGCGATCATCGCACTCCCTCGTCGCGGCAGGGTATTTCGACAACCGCGCGGGGGCCGGTGGTCACGAAGAACGGGGCAGCTCGAACACCCGGCACACATCGGGGTCGCCGAGCTGGTCGAACAGCACGATGCGCCCGTCCTTCGTGCCGACCCGAAGCTGCTTGACGGGTAGCCCCGTGTGCTCCTGGTCGTCGTCCTCGAACTGGAGGCCGATGCGGTCGCCCTGGTCCGGATCGGCTTCGATCCGCCAGGTGCCGTGGCCGTCGAAGGCGGCGGGCTTCGTCTCCAGGATCTCCGGATCGCTGCTGTCGGGCCAGTCGGTGACCGAGAAGCCCACCGTGTTGTCGCCGTTGTCGCGCAGCGTGAGGCGGGCGTTGTGGGGGCCCGCGTAGGTGCCGTACAGGTCGCTCCTGAAGACGTCCTCGGCCGGGGCGGGTCCGCACAGGCCCTGGCCCTCCGCGCACCCGGCGGTCAGCGACATCAGTGCGACGGCGCCCAGCGCGAGGGTGGTGGCCATCGGCCTGATCCGGTCCTTCGGGCGTGCGGTGCTCACTGGCTCTTTCCCGAAATGCGTTCGGTCCATGTGACGGTCTGGCTCACGGCGCTCGTCATCGGGCCGTCCGCGATCTCCGCGTACTTCAGCCAGTCGTAGTAGCCGATGAAGTGCAGTGCCGATTCCCGGCGCTCTGTTCCGTACTCATGCGGCGCTTTCTCCCTCGTTCATGCGAACGGCCCCCGTGGGCAGACGCTTCACAGAGGCTAACGCGTGAAGTGGGACGTGCGTGTGGGGCAGGTGTGCCGGGGGCGAGGCCGAGCGAAAGTTTTCTCGACGGTTGTTCCGTCGCCCAGGGGGCGATTGGTATAGCCGTATTTGAGGGGACGCATCGGCTGATCGTAGCCAGGTGAATTGGTGTCCTTCGCAGGGTTATGCCCGGGAGGTCCGGGTGGGGGCCGGTGCCGTTCCGGAGGGGGTGAACTCGGTTGCGGGGAAGTTGTGTTGAACGCCCCTCGCGTCACCTCCGTATACAGGGCCGAGCGTTCTTCGTCTGCTGCCGGCGAGCGGACTCCGTCCCCACAGGAGGTCTTGAGTTGAGCCACAAACGCATACCCAAGCGGAAGATCGTATTCGCCGGGGGTGGCGCTGTAGCCATTGCGGCGGCCGCGATTCTGCTGCCGAATGCCAATGCCTCACAAGGCGGCGAGCCGGAGACGACGCCCAAGAAGGTGACCGCGGCAGCCGCCGGGGATCTCGCCTCGCAGATCGCCGCCCAGTTGGGCGACGCTTTCGCCGGGTCGTACTACGACTCCGCGAAGCAGCAGATCGTCATCAACGTCGTCGGTGACAACAACAAGGTCGAGCTCCAGGCCAAGCAGGCCGGTGCCGTCGTCAGAAACGTCAAGAACAGTTCGGCCCAGCTCAAGGCCGCCTCGCAGACGCTGAAGGCGCAGGCGACCATCCCCGGTACGGCCTGGTCCGTCGACCCCAAGACGAACCAGATCCAGGTCACCGCCGACCGCACCGTGACCGGTGCGAAGTGGAACCAGATCGAGTCGACCGTGAAGTCGCTCGGCTCGGATGTGGCCCGGATCAAGCGGAGCGCCGGGGAGTTCAAGCCCCTGGCCGCGGGTGGCGACGCCATCTTCGGTGGCGGCGCGCGCTGCTCCCTGGGCTTCAACGTCGTGACGGCGGACGGCGCCCCCGGCTTCCTCACGGCCGGGCACTGCGGCGTCGCCGCCGCGGAGTGGTCGGACGACCAGAACGGGCAGCCGGTCGCCACCATCCAGGACGCGACCTTCGCGGGCGGCGGCGACTTCGCCCTCGCCGCGTACGACGACCCCGCGACCGAGGTCGCCAGCACGGTCGACACGGGTGACGGCCAGATCGTGGACATCGCCGCGGCGGCCGAGGCCGCCGTGGGCCAGGAAGTCATCCGGATGGGCAGCACCACCGGGCTGGCCGACGGCGCGGTCACCGGTCTCGATGCCACCGTCAACTACGGCAACGGTGACATCGTCAACGGCCTCATCCAGACCGACGTCTGCGCCGAACCGGGCGACAGCGGCGGCCCGCTGTTCACCGCGGACGGCGGCGCCATCGGCCTGACCTCCGGCGGCAGCGGCGACTGCACCGTCGGTGGCGAGACCTTCTTCCAGCCGGTGACCACCGCGCTGGAGGCGGTCGGTGCCCAGATCGGCGCCGGTGACGCGGGTGCCGGTGACGGTGCCGCCGATGCCGGTGCGGGTGATGGTGCTGCCGACGCCGGTGCTGGTGACGGTGCGGCTGACGCGGGCGCGGGTGACGGCGCTGCTGATGCCGGTGCGGGTGACGGTGCCGCCGATGCCGGTGCGGGTGATGGTGCCGCTGATGCCGGTGCGGGTGACGGCGTCGCTGACGCGGGTGCCGCCAACGCGGGCGCCGGTGACGAGGGTGCCGCCGCCGCGGGTGCGGGTGACGGTGCGGCTGACGCGGGGGCCGGCGACGGTGCCGCGGACGCCGGTGCCGGTAACGGTGCCGGTGACGTCGGTAACGGCAATCAGGGCAACGGAGACAACGGCGACGGCAACGGTCACTGACCTGGCGTCGCCCTCTCAGAAGGACCCCCCGGTCAGGCATCCCGCCGACCGGCGGGGTCCTTCCGCCGTGTCGTACGGCGCCGGTCAGACCGTTGGTACGCGTGTGAAGCGGCCCGCCACCTCCAGGTCCGCCGCCACCCGCGCCGCCGTCGCGCGCAGCTCCGGCAGCACCTCCGTGAGGCACGCCCCGACATCGCGGCGGCTCGTGTGCATGGCGACGTTCACGGCCGCCACGACCGCGCCCGTACGGTCCACGACCGGCACCGCGATCGAGCGCAGCCCCTCCTCCAGCTCTTCGTCCACCAGGGCGTACCCCGCGCGGCGTACGCCGTCGAGGATCGTGGCCAGTTCCGTGGGGCGGGTGACCGTGTGCCGGGTCAGTGCCTTCGGTTCGGCGCGTGCGAGCCGGGTGGTGAGTTCGTCGTACGAGAGGTCGTCCATCAGCCCGGCCAGCAGGACCCGGCCCATGGACGTCGCGTACGCGGGAAAACGGGTACCGGTGGTGATGTTGACGTTCATGATGCGCCGTGTGGCCACCCGCGCCGTGTACTGGACGTCGTCTCCCACCAGCACCGCCAGGGACGCCGAGTCGTGCACGCGCCCCGCGAGCGCCGCGAGATGGGGCGCCGCGATCTGGGGGAGCGTCGTACGGGACAGGGCGGGGAAGCCGAGCGACAGCACCCGCGGGGTGAGCCGGAACGTCCGGTCGGGCGCCGCGGTGACGTGGCCCAGATGTTCCAGGGTGATCAGGGCGCGCCGGGCGGTGGCCCTGGCCAGGCCGGTGGCCTCGGCGACGGCGCTGAGCGTGAGCGCGTCCCGGCCCTCGCCGAACGCGGTCAGTACGGTCAGCCCGCGGGCCAGGGACTCGATGAACTCCCGGCCCAGCTCCTGCTTGGACGCGCCGGTCCAGTCGGCCAGCCCGGAACGCCCTTCCCCGGGCGGCCACCCGGCGGCGGATTCCCCGGCCGGGCGGGCCAGTTCGCGTTCCATCTCCGCCACGGCCGCCCGCAGCCGGGGCAGCAGGGTCTCCCGGAGTGACGTGGCGCTGTGCCGGCTGGTGTGGCTGACCACGCTCGCGACACACACCGGCTGCCGCGCCCGGCCCGCCTCGCCCCCGTGCCCCAGCGGTACGGAGAGGGCGATCAGCCCCGGTTCGATGAGCTGGTCGTCCAGCGCCCAGCCGTCCTCCCTGGCCCGCGCCGCCAGTTCCTCGAAGCGCCGGCCGTGCCCGGTCCTGCCGCCGTACGCCGCCCGGTCGTCCCGGGGCGGTACGGCGGGGAAGCCCCGGTCCTCGGGGTCGGCGGCCCGGCGCGCCCGCCAGCGTGCCCACTCCTCCCCGGACCAGCCCGCGGCGATCAGCGGCCCCGGCGCGGTGCGTTCGGCGGGCAGCAGATCGCCGATGCGGAAGGTCAGCGACATGGCGCGGCGCCGGGTGCTCTGGTGGACGAAGCGGATGCCGTCACCGTCGGGGACGGCCAGCGACACCGACTCGTCCAGCTCGTCCGCGAGCCGTTCCGCGAGCGGACCGAGCCGTCCCGGCAGCCGGGACGCGGACAGATAGGCGTTGCCCAGCTCCATGAGGCGCGGGGCGAGCACGGCGTCGGGGCCGGTCAGCCGTACGTACCCCATGCGGGCCAGTGTCGCGACGACCCGGTCGAGCGTGGCGCGGGCGAGACCGGTGGTGCGGACCAGGGTGCCGATGCTCGCCCGGCCGTCGGCGTCGCTGAGCGCGCGCAGTACGGAGACGCCGCGCATCAGGGGCTTCACGGCCTCGGCGGGCGTTTCGACGGGTGTCTCGGCGGGCGTCTCAGCAGGAGGAGGGGGCGTGGACGGCATCGGGTCGGCTCTCCGGTCTCCCGGCTCCGGCCCCGGGACATCGGTCGAACGGGGCGCGGATATCGGGCGTTGACATGGGCCCCCGGTGAACGCAGACTCATGGCTCATCTCAGGTGGACAATAGTTCACCAGGCGAACCACAGTCAATGGGCGACCACGAGCGGAGAAGCGGATGCACACCACGGTCGGCATCGTCGGAGGCGGCCCCGCCGGTCTCCTGCTGGCACGCCTGCTGCACAACGCGGGCATCGACAGCGTGGTCCTGGAGAGCCGTGACCGCGCCTACGTCGAGCAGCGCCAGCGCGCCGGAATCCTGGAACAGCCCACCGTGGACGCCCTGCGTGCCGCCGGGGCCGGGGCCCGGATGGACCGCGAGGGCCTGGTCCACGACGGCATCGAGCTGCGTTTCGGCGGGCGGGCGCACCGTATCGACTTCCCGGCCCTCACCGGCGGGCGCGCCGTGATGGTGTACGCGCAGACCGAGGTGGTCAAGGACCTGATCGCCCTCCAGCTCGCCGAGGGCGGACCGCTGCTCTTCGGCGCCCAGGCGCTCGCGGTGACGGGCGTCGACTCCGGCGCGCCCGCCGTCCGTTATCTGCACGAGGGCCGCGAGCAGGTTCTGACCTGCGACTACGTGGTCGGCTGCGACGGCTTCCACGGCGTCACGCGTACCGCCGTACCGGAGGGCGTGCGGACGACGTACGAGCGGACCTACCCGTACTCCTGGCTCGGCATCCTGGCCGACGCGCCGCCCGTGTACGACGAGCTGATCTACGCGCACTCGGAGCGCGGCTTCGCCCTGGCCAGCATGCGCTCCCCGGCCGTCAGCCGGCTCTACCTCCAGGTACCGAACGGCACCGACCCCGCCGACTGGCCCGACGCGCGGATCTGGGACGAACTGGACGCCCGCCTCGCCCTCCGCCCGGAGCCCGGACAGGGCTCGGCGCCCGGACGGCTGCTGGAGCGCGGGCCCGTCACCGCCAAGTCCGTGCTGCCGATGCGCAGTTCCGTCACGGAGCCGATGCGGTACGGCCGGCTGCTGCTGGCCGGGGACGCCGCGCACATCGTCCCGCCGACCGGCGCCAAGGGGCTCAACCTGGCGGCGGCCGATGTCATCGTCCTCGCGCGCGCCCTGGCCGAGGTGTACGGGACCGGCTCCACCGCCCTGCTCGACGCGTACTCCGACACCTGTCTGCGGCGGGTGTGGCGGGCCGAGCACTTCTCGTACTTCATGACCACGACCCTGCACACCGATCCGGCCCGGTCCGCCTTCGAGACCCGCCTCCAGCTCGCCCAGCTCGACCGCGTCGCGACCTCGCCGCACGCCGCCGCCGAACTGGCTGACAATTACGCGGGACTGCCGTTCGGCGGGTGAGCCGACCAGGGCGAGTGGGGGAAGGAACGGATGAGCGTGCGGGAGCGGCCGGGAGCCGATGTGGTGGCCGCGGCGCGCGCCGGGGACCAGCGCGCCGTCGAGGCTCTGGTCACCGGTTATCTGCCGCTGATCTACAACATCGTCGGACGCGCCCTCGACGGCCACGCGGATGTCGACGACGTCGTGCAGGAGACCGTGCTGCGCGTCCTCCAGGGGCTGGACGGCCTGGACGACCCCCGCCGCTTCCGCTCCTGGGCCGTGGCCATCGCCATGAACCAGATACGGGAGCGGTGGCGGACCAGGACCGCCCTGCCGGAGGCCGGCGCACTCCAGGACACCCCCGAAACGGCCGACCCCGGCGCGGACTTCGTCGATCTGACCATCCTGGAACTGCGCCTCTCCGGCCAGCGGCGCGAGGTCGCCGAGGCCACCCGCTGGCTGGAGCACGAGGAGCGGGAACTGCTCTCCCTGTGGTGGCTGGAGACCGCGGGCGAGCTCACCCGCGCGGAGACCACGGAGTCGCTGGGGCTGCCGGGCCCGCACATCGCCGTACGCGTCCAGCGGATGAAGGCCCGGCTGGACGCCGCCCGCCTGGTGGTACGGGCGCTCCGCGCGCGCCCCGCCTGCGAGGAGCTGACGCTGCTGACCGCCCCCTGGGACGGCGTGCCCGGCGCCCTGTGGCGCAAACGGCTCGCCCGGCACGTACGGGAGTGCCCGCGCTGCCACGTACAGGAGCGGGAACTGCTCCCGGCGGAGGGGCTGCTCGCCCCCCTCGCCCTGCTGCCACTGCCGGTGGCGCTCGCCTTCAGGTCCTGGCTGCCGGGGGCGGTCGGTACGACGGCGACGGCCACCCCGTCCGGGGCCACCGGCGCCGCGCCCGCCGGTACCGCGGCGTTCGCCGCCAAGCCGGCCGCCCTGCTCGCCGCCGGGATCCTCGCCATCGGCGGCGGCGCCGCCCTGCTGTACGGCGCCCCGTGGGAGGACCATGAACGGCGCGCCGCTCCGCCCGCCGCCGCGGGTCCGAGGGGCGCGGCCTCGTCGTCGCCGTCCACCACCCCGTCGTCGGCGTCCGCGTCGCCGTCCCCGAGCCCCACACCGACACCGTCGGTCTCGGCGTCCCGTACGCCCGCCGCCACCCCGGCGGCCGGCGCGTACGGTGCCACCGTCGACGCCCCCGACCTCGCGCCCGACCCGGCCGCCCGCCCCGGGCCGCTACCGCGCCGGGGCGAGCGCGGTGTCGCCCTGAGCAGCTTCCCCGGAAAGACGGTCGTCGGCGGTGGGTACCAGATCGTGCACCGGGGCGAGTGGGTGACCGTACGGGGGCAGGGTTACTTCACCGTCCGCTGGGACGTGATGTTCGCCCAGCGCCCCGGCGGCCTGACCATGCCCACCTGGACCGGCCTTCGGGGCAAGCTCTTCCATGTGGCGTCCGGCGGCGGCTACCGGATGGACGATCCCAAGGCCGGTACCACGGGCACCTGGATGGGCAATCAGCGGGACGGTCTGATCGTCCTGCCGCCCGGCGCCCAGCAGATGTGGAAGAACGAGTACTTCCATCTCGACGGCGAGGTGACCCTCCACCTCAACGAGACGGAGGCCGACTACAACCTCGACATCCTGCCCCTGTCCTGGGACGCCGTCTCCGCGGATCTCACCACCCCGCCGGACGGCGGGCAGGACGCACCGCGCTCGCGCTACGGGCTCGTACGGGACACGGGGCGCGACTCGGCGCCGGTGCCGCAGTATCTGACCCGGGCCAGGCCCGAGGATCCGCTGACCGTGCAGCGGGACTCGGACCTCCGCCGACCGCTGACCGGCGCCCGCGCGACCTGAACCGCGCCCGTACGCCTGCTCGTACGCCTGCCCGAACCGCGCCCGTACGGAAATGTGTACGGAACCCGTACGGGCGCCTGAGGGTAATCCCGCACGTACCCCTGCCCACCCCCATGAGGCAGGGGTGCGTGCGGCCACAATGACCGCTCCCCCCTGAGAGCGGTCGAAACGTCAGGACCCTGACCGGAGAAACGCTATCGCCGGACGCCCCCGACGTGTGACGGTCAATCGACCGACAATCGGCACGGGAAAATGTGACGGGTGAGGCGCCGAGTGGTGCATGAGGCGAATGAGAAGCATGGGAAGCATGGGAAGAACACCAGCCCCTTAGGGAGCCTTCCGGAGAAGCACCGGCGTCAACAGGCCCCAAAGCCCCCGCCGGACCCGCACGCCCCCGGCCCGGCCGAACGTGAATTCGTCGCCTTCGCGTTCCGGTACGCCCACCGGATCCGGGTCGTCGTGGTCTGCTCCGGTGCCCTGCTCGCCGTACCGGCCATGCCGGTGGACGCCATGCCCGCCGCCTCGGCCGTCTCCGCCGGGGTCATCGTCTGGAGCCTGCTGCACTACCGGCTCGCGCGGGCGGGCCGTCATCCGCGCCGGACCCTCGTCGCCGACCTCGCGGTGCTGACCGCGCTCTGCCTCACCCAGGCGCTGACCATTCCGGCCTCCCAGACCCAGTACGGCAGTACCTGGGTGCTGGTCGTCGTCAGCATCGTCGCCGTCGCCTACCAGCTCACGCACCCGGCGCGGCTCGCGCTGCCGGTGGCCGCCCTGCTCGCCGCCGTCGATCTGGCCGGCGCGGTGCTCGACCGCCCCGACGGCTGGACGTACGCGCTGCCCAACGTGGGCTGGCTCTTCGTCCAGACCCTGCTCTGCCAGGGGATGTACCGGCTCGTCCTGCGCGGCAGCAGGGCCGCCGACGCGGCGGGCGCGCGGGCTGCCGAGGCCCGGCGGCGGCACGATGTCGCGCAGGCCCAGCGGTCTGCCGAGCGGGAACACCTCGCCACGCTGCACGACACCGCGTGCGCCACCCTGCTGATGGTCTCGGCGCACGGCGGCTCCCTCGACCCGGACGTGGTCCGCACCCAGGCGGGCAAGGACCTGCGCAGGCTCGCCGCGGAGCGCGCGCCCGCACACCCCCCGGAGCCGCACGATCCGCGCGATCCGCACGCCTCGCATGCCCCGCACGAGTCGTACGAGGCGTACGAGACGGGCCTGACCGATCTGACCTGGGAGCTGCTCGCGGAACTCGACGGCCACCCGCTCTCCGTACGCGCCGCGTTCGACCGTACGCCCGGCTCCCTGGGCCCGGTCCCGCGCCCCGCCGCCGTCGCACTGCGCGGCGCGCTGGGGGAGGCCCTGCGCAATGTGGACCGGCACGCGGGCACCGGCTCCGCGACGGTGGCGGCGGCCCGGGACGGGGACACCGTCACCGTCACCGTCCGCGACGAGGGCACCGGCTTCGACCGGGCGCGCGTACCGGCGCACCGCCGGGGGCTGGCCCGCTCGATCGTCGAACGGATGGAGTCGGCGGGAGGCCGGGCCACGATCGCCTCACGGCCCGGCGAGGGCACGACCGTACGGCTGGAGTGGCCCCGTGTCTGATCCACAGCCAAGTTCCTTGACGGAAAACGCCGTTGACGGCATCGGCGCCGATCCGCTGACCGACCGGATCGCCCGCGACATGCGCGCCGGGCTGCGCGTGGCCGGGCTGTTCATCCTCACCGCCGTGCACCTCGGGCTCGCCCTGCCCGCGCTCCTCACCAGCCTGCGCGACTACGACCAGCCCTGGGTCCAGCTCTTCGCGTTCACCCTGCTGACCCTCCTCATCATGGTGGACGCGCTGCTCGGCGCCGACGGTCGCGGCCGGCCGCGACCCTGGGTGGTGCTCGGCCTGACCTGCGCCCTCGTCGCGTCGACCGTCGCCACCAGCCGGCTGCCCGTGGAGGACTTCATCGGGACCCCGCACTGGACGTTCCTGGAGATCGGCTGGTTCGGGGTGCTGCTGCTCTTCGACGCAGGACTGGGGCCGACGCTCGTCTTCATCGGCGGTCATCTCGTGCTCACGCTCACGCAGTTGCTGCTCGCCGGGGTGCCGACCCGGCAGGCCGCCTCCGGCATGGCCGTCAGCGCCCTGGCCATCTGCACCTTCCAGGTCGCCGCCGCGATGCTCGCCCGGTCGCTCGGGGAGTGCGCCGCCGCCGCGAGCGCCACGGGGCGCGAACAGGAGCGCGTGCGTACGGAGGCGGCCGTCGCCGCCCAGGTCCACGCCGACCAGCGGGCCCGCTACGCCGAACTCGGCCGCTCCGTGCTGCCGTTGCTGACCGGGCTCGCCGACGGTTCGCTCCGTCCCGGCGACGGGACCGTACGGCGCCGCTCCGCCGTCGAGGCCGCCCGGCTGCGGCGGCTCTTCGCGGAGCGCGACCACGCGCACGATCCGCTGCTCCACGAACTACGGGCCGGTATCGATGTCGCCGAACGGCACGGTGTCGACGTACAGCTCGCCGTACGGGGGGCCTCGGCCCCGGTGGACCGGCGGCTGCGCCGCGCGCTCACCGAGCCGGTGCTCGCCGCGCTCGCGACCGCCGAGCGCAGCGCCCGCGCCACGGTCGTGCGCGGCGGCGGCCTGGTGCGGGTGAGCGTCGTGACGGACAGTCCGCTGACGGCGCTGACGGAGATCCCGGAGACGGCCGAGCACGGGGTGCGGGTCCGTACCGTACGCAGCGAGGGGCTGCTGCTGGTGGAGGCGTCCTGCACCCTCGACGCCCCGGCCGGGAGCACGGCCCCGGCGGACGGCGCGGACGCTGGCATGGCGGCCGGCGCGGAGGGCGCGCTCGCCGCTGTCCCGGCCGGCCGGGGTCACAGCTCGTCCAGCGACGTCAGCCCGTCCTGAATGGCCCGCGCGACCAGGTTCGCCTTGGTGGTCGCGGGCCGGCCCGCGTTGGCGTACTTGATCCGTACCCGCTCCAGATAGGTGTTCACCGTACGGACCGAGAGCCCCAGGCTCGCCCCGACCATCGCCTTGGACTCCGACTGGAACCACTCCAGCAGCACCTCCACCTCGCGCGGGGTCAGCGCGGGCCGCCCCTTGCGCGCGTCGCTGCCGAACGCCCCGGCCAGCGCGGGCGGGGTGTACGGGCGGCAGTCGGCCGCCGCGAGGGTCGCCGCCATGAGGTGGCGTTCCCCCTCGGCCTTGGTGAGGTAGGTGAACGCACCCAGGTCCAGGCAGGTCAGGGCGGTCTCCTGGCTGTCCTGCATGGTGTAGACGATGACCTGCCGCTCCTGTGCGACGAGTTGCCGCAGCTCGGGGTAGGCGGGCACCCCGTGGGCGAGCTGGAGGTCGAGCACCACCACATCCGCGTCCCGGCCGGGACCGCTCGTCGCCACCGACAGATCGGGCCCCTTGGCGGTCACCGCGATCGGCCGCTCCGACGCCGCGTACCAGGACTCGATGCCCGCGAGGACCACGGGATGGTCGTCGATCAGGGCGACGCTCACGGGCGCGGTTTCCGGCATGCCCCATTGTCCGCAGCCCCGGAGCGCCGCCGGGCGGAAAGCGCCGGAAAGTGCCGCAGTGGGGCGGAAAACCGCCTGTGATAGCTTGCCGAGGCCAGTCGAACCCATGTACGTGGGTCAGGGAATCCGGTGCGAATCCGGAGCTGACGCGCAGCGGTGAGGGCGACGGGCGGGGCATCGGCCACTGGACGGCAGTCCGGGAAGGCGCTTCCGTCCGGATGACCCCGAGTCCGAAGACCTGCTGGCGGGCCTCCGTCCGCGTCCCGTGGCGGGGGAGCACCGTACGACCGGGCTCCGCGCATGGGCCCTCGACGCAGAGGAACGACTCCGTGCCGATCGCACGCCTTGTCCGCCGTACCGCTCTTGTCCTCGCCGCCGGCACCTTGCTGCTGACCGGCTGCGGCGGAGGGGGAACGACCACCGCTCAGGACGGCGCCTCCGGGGCGGGGACCGACTCAGGGTCCGGTTCCGGTTCCGACTCCGGTTCCGGCAAGGCCGCCGGTTATCCCCGTACCGTCACCAACTGCGGTCAGAAGGTACGGATCGACGCGCCGCCCGAGCACGCCGTCTCGCTCAACCAGGGCACCACGGAGATCCTGCTCTCCCTCGGCCTCGGCGACCGGATGGCCGGCACCGCCACCTGGACCGACCCGCTGCCGAAGAGCCTGGAGAAGGAGAACGCCAAGGTCGAGCGGCTGGCCGACAACAACCCCTCCTTCGAGAAGGTCCTGGACGCCGAGCCCGACTTCGTCGCCTCCTCCTTCGAGTCCACCCTGGGCAAGGGCGGCGTGGCCACACGCGCGCAGTTCGAGAAGCTGGGCGTGCCGACGTACGTCTCCCCGTCCGACTGCGCCAAGGACAACAGCGGCGACACCGACGGATCGCGCGCGACACCGCTGACGATGGAGGACATCTACGGCGAGATCCGCGATCTGGCCACGGTGTTCGACGTCGAGGACCGTGGCGACCGGCTCATCGCCGAGCTGAAGGGCCGGATGAGCGAGGCGGTCGCCGGGATCGACGCCAAGAAGGCGAAGGACACCACCTTCCTCTACTGGTTCGCCAACTCCGAGGCCCCCTACATGGGCGGCTGCTGCGGCGCGCCCGGCATCATCACGAACGCCGTCGGCGCGAAGAACGTCTTCGACTCCACCCATGACGAGTGGCCCCAGATCAACTGGGAGACGGTCGCCGACCGCGACCCCGCCTTCCTCGTCATCGGCGATCTCTCGCGCAGGTCGGAGACGGCCGAGACGGCGGCGAAGAAGATCGAGTTCTTGGAGACCAACCAGGTCACCAAGAACATGGACGCGGTGAAGCACCAGCGGTACGTCCGGCTCAGCGGCCAGGCGATGAATCCGAGCATCCGCACCGTGGAGGGCGTCGAGCGGGTGGCGGCGGCGCTGCGCGCGTACGCGCCCGCCGCGTGACGACCACGGAGCGGCCCACGCCCCCCGAGCAGGCCACCGCCCCCGAGCAGGCCACCGCCCCCGAGCAGGCCACGACCACGGAGCAGGCGTCGCGTACGTCGCCCGCGCCGGAGAGCGCCCCGTCCCCCGCGGCCCCGTCTCCCGCGGCCCCGTCCCCCGCCGGCCGGTTCCGCCGGGTCCGGGCGGCGGCCTGGGCCCGCCCCGTGGGCTGGGCCTGCGCCCTCGCCCTGCTCGCGCTCTCCGTCGCCGTGGCGATCACCATCGGGCCCGCGGACATCCGCGTCGGCGACGTCTGGTCGGTCGTCGCCGCGCATCTCGGCTGGGGCGAGTCGCACCTCACCCCGATCCGCGACGGCATCGTCTGGAACCTGCGGCTGCCGCGCACCCTGCTCGCCGCCGTGTGCGGCGCCGGGCTCGCGGTGTGCGGCGCGATCATGCAGTCCCTGCTGCGCAACCCGCTCGCCGACCCCTTCGTCCTCGGCGTCTCCTCGGGGGCGTCCACCGGCGCTGTCCTGGTGGTCGTGCTCGGGGCCGGGGGAGGGGCGCTGTCCATCTCGGGCGGGGCGTTCCTCGGCGCGCTGTGCTCGTTCGCGATGGTGCTGGTGCTCAGTCACACGCTCGGCGGGACGACGGACCGGGTGGTGCTCTCCGGGGTCGCCGCGATGCAGCTCTTCTCGGCCCTCACCTCCTTCGTCGTGATGACGGCCGCCGACGCGGAGACCACCCGCGGGGTGCTGTTCTGGCTGCTCGGCTCGCTCAGCGGCGCCGGCTGGACCGACGTCCAGGTCTGCGGCGCCGTCCTCGTGGTGGCGCTGGTGGTGTGCGGCGGGTACGCGCGCACGCTCGACGCGTTCGCCTTCGGGCAGGACGCGGCAGGGCACCTCGGCGTCTCCGTGGCCCGTACGCGCCTCGTGCTGCTCTGTGTCACCGCGCTGCTGACGGCCGCGCTGGTCTCCTCGGCGGGCGCGATCGGCTTCGTCGGGCTCGTCCTGCCGCACGCCGCCCGCGCCCTGGTCGGCCCGGGGCACAGCCGGCTGCTGCCGGTCACCGCGCTGACCGGGGCGGTCTTCCTGGTGTGGGTCGACACCCTGGCCCGTACGGTGCTCGACCCGCAGGAGGTGCCGGTCGGCGTGGTGACCTCGCTCATCGGGGTACCGGCGTTCGTGCTGGTCCTCCACCGCACCCGGAGGACCCGATGACGACGACCGCGCCACCGGGCCTCAACGCCGCCCGGGTCTCCCGTACCGCCGGGGGCCGCCTCATCCTCGACGGGGTCTCCCTCGCGCCCGCGGCCGGTTCCACGGTGGGGCTGCTGGGCCCGAACGGCTCGGGCAAGTCCACCCTGCTGCGGCTGCTCTCCGGTGTCCTCGCCCCCACCGCGGGCGTCGTCACCCTGGACGGCAGGACGCTGGGCGAGGTGGGCCGCCGCGCGGTCGCGCGCCGGGTCGCCGTGGTCGAGCAGCAGACCGACACGCAGGTCGAGCTGAGCGTCCGCGAGGTCGTACGGCTCGGCCGTGTCCCGCACCGCCGGGCCTGGTCGGCGCCGTCCGCCGAGGACGACATCGCCGTACGGACGGCTCTGGAGCGCAGCGGACTGACGGAGCGCGCCGAGCAGTCCTGGCACACCCTGTCGGGCGGTGAGCGCCAGCGTGTCCAGATCGCCCGCGCCCTCGCCCAGGACCCCCGCGAACTGCTCCTGGACGAGCCGACCAACCACCTCGACATCCAGCACCAACTGGAGTTGCTGAACCTGGTCGCCGCGCTCCCGGTCACCACCGTCATCGCCCTGCACGACCTGAACCTCGCCGCGATGTACTGCGACGAGGTGGTGGTCCTGCGCGAGGGCCGCGCGGTGGCGGGCGGCGCCCCGGGCGACGTCATCACCGAGGAACTGATCGCGGACGTCTACCGCGTACGGGCGGCGGTCACCCGGGACGCCGCCGGAGGCCGCCCCCATGTGCGGTTCCTCGGTACGGTGCCGCGGGACTGAACCCGACAGCTCAAGGGCCCGGGAGCCCGAGCCCGAGTGGTGCGGTCCCTACGCCGGGAGCGGGGGCCGGGTGCGCGGTTCGCGGCGCAGCGCGCGGAGGCCGGCCGTCAGCAGGACGGCTTCCAGTACGGCGATCGACCCGGTCTGTACGGCGTTGACGGTGATCGCGCCGGCGAACGGCGAACCCTCGGCGCCGGCCCCGGCCGGGACGAGGAAGGCCAGGTTCACCACTCCGAGCGCCAGTACGGGCAGCCCGAGGACGGCCAGCGCCGAGGGCACCGCCGGGTCCGGCGGCACAGAGCGGGCGGGGCGGGCGGGGCGGCGCGCCGCGCGGGCGCGCAGCACGAGCCAGAGCGCTCCGGCGGTCAGGAACGTCCAGCCGTACGCCCAGTCCTGGAAGACCGGCGTATGACGGCCCACCAGATACGAGGCCAGGGCCACGGGCAGGCACGCGGGCGGCAGCCACTCGACCACACGCCCGGAGATCTCGGGACGGGGCGCGCCCGGCGGGAAGGCGCTCAGCGTCGCCGCCGCCACCAGGCAGGGGAGCGCGGCGGAGGCCGCCGTCAGCCCGAGCAGCGGCGAGCCGTCGAGGCCCCGCACCACCGCCACGACCTGGGGCAGGGCGGCGCCCACGGCCAGCGGCCCGGCCGTGCGCGGCCGTCCCGCGAGCAGCGCCACGCACGCGCCGATCCAGCCCAGCGGCAGGACGTACGTGGCGACGGACCAGGCCGTCGCGCCGTACCCGGAGGCCGCCGCCCCGGTGAGCGCGTCGAGCACCAGCCGCCGGTCGAACGGGGATCCGGCGAGAAGGACCGCGAGGTCGGTCAGCAGGCCGACCAGCACCACCGAGGCCAGCGCGACCACGCCGAACAGCGCGACCAGCCGTGCCGTACGGCCGTAGGCGGCGTAGCGGCCGGGCGCCTCGGGGCCCGCGAGCCGGCTGCGTACGGCGAGCGCGAGCACGCCGGTCACCTCGCGGAAGCCGGGGCGGCCGAAGGCGATCTCCTCGTCGAGCGGTTCGCAGTCGGAGAGGAAGGTGTCGACCATCTCCTCCTCGCGCTCCCGCCGGTAGTAGGCGGGCAGGACGCGCAGCACGGCCCGGAAGCGCGTCTCCAGCAGCGTCGGAGCCCCGGCCGTCGGCGCCGACGTCGGAGCCTCGGCCGTCGGAGCTCCGTCCGTTGGGCCCTCGGCCGGTGGCGGCGGCTGTGCCGGGTCCGGTGCCTGATTCCGTGCCTGATTCCGTGCCCGGTCCGCCGCCCGGCTCATGCGGCACCTCCGGCGGGGGCCGTGCCGGGGCCCGTCCCGGGGGCCGTGCCCGGCCTGCGGTCGGTCAGGCGCCGCTCGGCGGCCCGTACGTTGGCGGCCATCCGCGCCTGTTCCGCCTCCAGCGCCCGTTCGCCCTGGGGCGTCAGCCGGTAGTAGCGGCGCAGCCGCCCCTGGTGCACCTCGTCGTGGTCGTGCTCCGTGAGGCCGTCGGCGGTGAGCCGGTCCAGCACCCCGTACAGGGTGCCCACCCGCAGATCGACGCGGTGGCCGGAGAGTTCGGCCGCCTCCTGCTTGATGCCGTATCCGTGACGTGGCTCGTCCGTCAGCGCAAGGAGGACGAAGAAGCCCGCTTCGGTGAGGGGTCGGGAAGCCATGGCGCCGATGATACATCGGGAGCCGATATATATCCGCGTGACAATCCGGCGAGGCTTACTGCATATGATGCGCAAGTGCCGAACTACCGCATTCGAACAGCGACCCCCGAGGACGCCGACGCCGCCCGCGTGGTGATGCTCGACACCGTTTACCACGACTTCCGTTCGGGGTATGTGCCGCGCTGGCACGGCGACATCATCGACATAGAGGCCGCCTACCTCACCCCCGCGCGCCACACCCTGCTGGTCGCCGTGGAAGAGGGCGGTAGTGAGGGGGGAGGCGGTGCGGGGACGGTCGTCGCCACCGCGGCCCTCGACTCCCGGGGTCCGGCACATCCCCCCAATCCCCGCTGGCTCGCGGAGCGTTACCCCTCCGGGGAGACCGCTCAGCTCCGCCGGGTGTACGTACGTCCCGCCCACCGCCGCCAGGGACTCGCCCGCGCGCTCGTGCGCGAGCTGCTGGACTTCGCCGCGGCGGACGGCGGCTACTCCTCGGTCTATCTGCACACCGACCCGGCGGTCACCGGCGCCGAGCCGTTCTGGCGGTCGCTCGGGAAAGTGGTGTGCGACGAGCGGGAGGGTGCGGAGGGGGTCCCCGGGGCCCCCGGTGGCACGGGTGGCACGGGGAGCGTCGTCCACTTCGAAGTCCCCATGGTCTGATGCGGAGCTCCCGCGACCGCCCGCGCCTGGTGAAAACGATTGTCATGTAATCTTTCGTTCGCCCTGTCCCGAGGGCCCCGCACAAGGCTGCTCATCGCGTAGAGAACGAGGACCATGCGCCCTGCCCACCGCCGCCGTCCGGTCGCCGGTCTGCTGCTCGCTCCCCTGCTCGCCCCGCTGCTCACCGGCTGCTTCGCCGCCGACGGCGGCTCCACCGGCGCGCCGGGCTCCGGCGGCTCGTCGGACGGCGCGCGGCTGCGGATCGCCCTGGCCTTCCCGCCGTCCGAGAACTTCTCCCCGTACGGCGCCGACGCCACCCTCCTCAGCCGGCTCGGCGTCACCGAGGGGCTGACCAGGCTGGACGGCAACGGCGCGGCCTCGCCCGCCCTCGCCGAGTCCTGGCGCCGCGAGAACGGCCGCAGTTGGCTCTTCACCCTGCGCGACGCCACCTTCCAGGACGGGGCGCCCGTCACCGCGGACGCGGTCGCCGCCGCCCTCACCCACGCCACGGAAGCCACCCCCCTGCCCACCGCGCTCGCGGGCGTGAAGCTCACCGCACGGGCGTCCGGCGACCGTACGGTCCGCGTCACCACCGCGACCGCCGACCCCGTACTGCCGCTGCGGCTGGCCGGACCGAGCCTGGCCGTCCTCTCCCCGAAGGCGTACGGGAAGAAGACGGACGGGAAGCAGGCGGACGGGAAGAAGACGGAGACGGCCGGGAAGAAGGAGGCAGGGAAGGGCAGTGCGCCCGACCCGGTCGGCCACGCCACAGGCCCGTTCACGATCACCAAGGTCAACGGCTCCGCCTCCGCCACCCTCGACCGCTTCGACGACTACTGGGGCGGCCGGGCCCAGGCGTCCGGCATCGACGCCAAGTTCATCGCCGACGGCACCGCACGCGCCAACGCGCTGCGCACCGGTGAGGAGGACATCGCCGAGGCCGTACCGGTCTCGCAGGCCGCCTCCCTCCCGAAGGGCGTCGCCCGCGAAGTGCCCACCGCCCGCACCACCAGCCTCTTCCTCAACACCCGCTCCGGCGCCTTCGCCGACCCGAAGGTACGGGCCGCCGCCCGGCAGGCCGTCGACACCTCCGTCCTCGCCAAGAACGTCTACGAGGGGTACGCCGACCCCGGCCAGGGCGTCTTCGGACCCGCCCTGAACTGGGCGGCCGGCCTGCGCAAGCAGCCCACCGGGCGCGCCGAGCCCGCCTCCGCCGCGGCGGTCAAGGGCACCACCGTCACCCTCGCCACGTACGACAACCGGCCCGAGCTGCCCGAGGTGGCCCAGGTCCTCCAGCAGCAGTTGGAGAAGGCCGGCTTCACCGTCAAGCTGACCGTGCGGGAGTCCTCGCGGATCGAGAGCGACGCGCTGGCCGGGAAGTTCGACGCGTTCGTCGGCGCCCGCAACACCATGCTCGACACCGGCGACCCCGTCTCCGTCCTCGCCTCCGACTACACCTGCGACGGCACCTACAACCTGGCGCTGCTCTGCGACCGGGCCGTGGACCGGGCCGTCACCGCCGCCGACGCGGTCGCCGACCCCGAGGGACGGCGCCGCGCCGTGCTGGCCGCCGAGGCGAGGATCCTCGGTACGGACGCGGTCGTCCCGCTCGTCCACCAGCGCAATGTCCTCGGCGTCGCCACCGCCGTACGGGGCGTGCTCCTCGACCTGTACGAGCGCGCCGTCGTCGCCCCCGGCACCCGGCGCTGAGCGGACGGACCGGCATGAACCGCCCCCCGGCCGGACGCGCGCCCTTCACCGCGCCCCCCGGTCTCACCCTCCTCTGGCGCGCCGCCCTCGCGGGCGCCCTGCTCTGCGCCATCGGCCTGCTGCCCTGGCTCTCGCGCACCGACCCCGCGCTGACCGTGCTCAAGGCGCGCTCAGCGGAGCGCGACCCCACCCCCGAGGCCCTCGACGCCGTACGGGACCAACTCGGCCTCGGCGCGGGCCCCGGCCACCTCCTCGGCCAGTGGCTCGGCGGGCTGACACGCGGCGACGCGGGCGAGTCCTGGATCTCCGGATCCGCCGTCCTGCCCGCCGTCGGCCAGGCGATGGGCGCCTCCCTGCTGCTGATGGCCACCGCGATGGCGGTCGCCGTCGCCACCGGCGGCGCCGTGTGCGCCCGTACGCTCCGGCGCGGCGCGCGGGGCAGGACCGGCCGCCCGCGCGCCGGGGGAGCGGCGGCGATGCTCGCCGCGCTCCCCGAGTTCCTGACGGCGTCCGTCCTGGCCACCGTGGTCGGCGTACAGCTCGGCTGGCTCCCCGCGCTCGGCTGGTACGGACCCCCGTGGCTGGTGCTGCCCGCGCTCGCCCTCGGCCTGCCCGCCGGGGCGCTGCTCGGCCGGATGCTGGACGACGCGCTGCCCGGCGCCTTCACCGAACCGTGGGCGCGCGCGGCGGCGGCGCGCGGCATCCCGGGCCACCGGATCGCCCGGCAGGCGCTGCGCCGCTGCCTCCCCGGACTCCTGCCCAACCTGGGCCTGTTCGTCGTCGGCCTCACCGGCGGCTCGGTCGCCGTGGAGCAGATCTTCGACATCCCGGGCCTCGGCCGACTCACCCTGGAAGCCGCGATCGCCCAGGACCTGCCCGTACTCCAGGCGGGCACCCTCGCCCTGCTCCTGCTCGCCGCCGCGGCGGGCGGCCTCGCGCGCACCGCGGCGCACCTCATGATCGGCCCCGCGCTGCGGGACGGCGCGCTCCAGTCCACGCACCGGCCCACGCCCCCGGCGGGCCGTACCCTGCCCCTGGTGTACGGCGCGCTCCTGCTCGGCGTCATCGGGGCCGGGCTCACCCGCGACCCGCTGCGCCTGGACACCGCCGCCCGGCTCCAGGCGCCGTCATGGGCGCATCCCTTCGGCACGGACGCCCTCGGCCGCGACGTCCTGGCCCGGATCGGACACGGCGCGCTCACCACCCTCGCGCTCGCGCTGGCGGTCAGCGCGGCGGCGCTCCTCCTCGGCGTGCTCCTCGGGCTCGTACCGAAGGTGTCGGGGCCGGCCGTCGACACCGTCAACGCCGTGCCGCCCGTCCTCGCCGGACTCCTCGTCGCCGGGGTCGCGGGCAGCGGCCCGGCCACCCCGGCGCTCGCGGTGGCCGCCGTCGCCTGGGCGCCGCTGGCCGCGCACGCCTCCGCGCTGCTCCTCCAGGAACGCGCCACCACCCACCTGGCCGCCACCCGCGCGCTCGGCGCGGGCCCGCTCCACCTGCTCCGCCGCGAGCTGCTGCCCGCCGTCGTACCGCCGGTGGCCCGCCACGCGCTGGTCCGGCTGCCCGCCGTCGCGCTCGCCCTGGCCTCGCTGGGCTTCCTCGGGCTCGGCGCGCAGCCGCCGTCCCCCGAGTGGGGCCTGCTCCTCGCCGAGAACCTGCCGTACGCGGAGCGCGCGCCCTGGGCGGTCTTCGCCCCCGCCGCCGTGCTGGCCCTGCTGGGCGCGCTCGCGGTGTCGGCGGCGGGCGGGATACGGGGCCGGCGGCGCGGGTCCAAGGCGGCCGGGGCCGCCAGGACCGACGCCTATGTGATCGCCGCCCCGAAGGAAGCCTGATGACCGAGGCAGAGGCACACTCCAGGCCCGGGGCGATACCCGGTTCCACCCCTGAACCCCACCGGTCGGGCCTCGGCCTGTGGCGCGGACTCACCCCGCTGCTCCGCCTGCTGATCCTCACGCAACTCGCCTTCAACGTAGGCTTCTTCGCCGTCCTTCCCTTCCTCTCCGACCACCTCGGCGGGGCCCTCGGCATGGCGGGCTGGCTCGTCGGCCTGGTCCTGGGGCTGCGCACCTTCAGCCAGCAGGGGCTGTTCGTGGTCGGCGGCGCCCTGGCCGACCGGTACGGCGTACGGCCCGTGGTGCTGGCCGGGTGCGTCCTGCGCATCGCCGGTTTCACCTGGCTCGGCCTCGCCGAACGGTCCTGGTCCGTCATCGGCGCCGTCCTGCTCGTCGGCTTCGCCGCCGCCCTGTTCTCGCCCGCCGTCGAGTCCGAGGTGGCCCGCCAGGCCGTGGCCAGGGAGGACGCGGGCGGCGGCCCCCGTACCGGCGTACTGGCGCTGTTCACCATGGCCGGACAGGCGGGCGCCTTCGTCGGACCGCTGCTCGGCGCGCTGCTGCTGGAGGCGGACTTCCGTACGGTCTGCCTCGCCGGATCCGTGATCTTCCTGCTCGTCCTCGCGGGCCACTGGTGGCTGCTGCCGCAGCACATACCGGGCCGTACCCCCACCAGGGGCCCCGGCGGTGTACGCGGCCTGCTCGGCAACCGGCGCTTCCTCGCGCTCTGCCTGGCGTACGGGACGTACCTCCTCGCGTACAACCAGCTCTACCTGGCAGTCCCGGCCGAGGTGGAGCGCGCCGCGGGCTCCCAGGCGCCGCTGGCCTGGCTCTTCGCGCTCTCCTCGCTGCTCGTCGTCACCACGCAGCTCCCCGTCACCCGCTGGGCCGCCGACCGGCTGGACACGCGCCGCTCCATGGCGGCGGGCCTGGTCCTGCTGGCGGCCGGCTTCGCCGTCGTGGCGGCGGCCCGCCCCGCCGGCCTGACGGGCACCGGCGGACTGGCGCCCGTCGCGGGCTTCGTCGCCCTGCTCACCCTCGGCCAGATGCTGATAGCCCCGGCCGCCCGCGCCTGGGTCCCCGACCTCGCCGCCCCCGGCCGGCTGGGCCTCTACGTCGGCGCGCTGTCGTCCGTCTCCGGCCTGATCGTCCTGGTCGGCAGCGCGGCGACGGGCTCCCTCCTCGACGCGGGCCTGCCGGTGGCGGTGCCGTGGCTGGTCCTCGCCGCGATCCCGCTGGCGGCGGTGGCGCTGCTCCCGCGCGCCGGGAAGCCGTAGGCGCCCACGCCACCGGCCCGCGTCACCGGTCCGCGTCACCGGTCCACGTCGCTCCAGTCCGCGTCGCTCTCGTCCCCGTCGCTCTAGTCCTCGCCGTTCGGCCGGGACATCCGCAGCGCCAGCTCGCGCAGCAGCTCCTCCGACGTGATGTCCGTACGCCCCGCGTCATGGACCCGGGCCAGCTCCGTGAAGACGAAGGTGAACGCCCCGATGAGCTGCATGATCGGGGGCAGCGCCGCCTCCGTCACCGAGTGCGCCGCCTCCAGCGGGGTGGCCTCCGAGGAGACCGTGAAGGACGGGAAGACCTCGGCGAGCAGCGAGCCGATCTGCCCCGCCCCGGTGTCGCCGCCGGAGTCCGCGCCGGCCACCGGCTCCGCACCGGCCGCCGGGCCCGCCTCCGCGTCACGGTCGGCCGTGCGGATCCACTCCGCGGACTGCGTGAGAATGCCGATGGCCCTGAGGACGACTTCGTTCTGCTCCATGGACCAGACTCTATGGGGGGCGTACGCGGGTTGACCGCCGTTCACCCCGCGGCGCGTGCGCGGGACGGTGTGGAAGTCGGCAAAACCCGGACGCGGCACCGGCTTCGGACCTACTCTCGAGTTGTGTCTGGAGCGTCCGGCCGGGTGCTCGTTGTCGACGACAACAGGGTCATCAGGCAACTGATCAGGGTCAATCTCGAACTTGAGGGCTTCGAGGTCGTGACCGCGGCCGACGGTGCCGAATGCCTGGACGTGGTCCACGAAGTCGCCCCCGACGTCATCACCCTCGATGTGGTCATGCCGCGTCTCGACGGCCTGCGCACCGCCGCCCGGCTGCGCGCCGACCCCCGCACCAGCAGGGTGCCCATCGCGATCGTCAGCGCCTGCACCCAGTACGAGATGGACACCGGCAGCGCCGCCGGGGTGGACGACTTCCTCGCCAAGCCCTTCGAACCGGCCGACCTCGTCCGCCTCGTACGCCGGCTGCGCCACCAGGAGGGGCCGCCGTCCCTGGACGGCAGGCACGGCGCCGGGCACGCGGGCCGCACCCTCGGCTGACCGCATCGCGAAACCGGTTGGCGGGCAGCCCCCCACTCTCGCCTACGCTGGACCCCGTGACCCCCGCAGAGCTTTCCCGAACCGTGCTGCACGCCGTGTGCCGCGCGGTCGAGGACGACGCACTGCCGGGGCCCGTGCCCGAACGGGTCGCCGTCGACCGGCCCCGCCCCGGCGGCCGGGGGGACTACGCCACCAACGTCGCGCTCCGGCTCGCGGGCCCCGCCGGACGCCCGCCCCGCGAGGTCGCCGAGATCCTGCGCACCGCCTTGCTGCGCACCTCACCCGGATCCGGTATCGCCCACGTCGAGATCACCGGACCCGGCTTCCTGAACTTCACCCTGGCCTCCGGCAGCCGCGCCGACGCCCGCGCCGCCCTGCTCCGCACCATCCGGCGCACCGGGACGCGCTACGGACACGGCGACGCCCTCGAAGGGACCACCGTTGTCCTGGCGTCCACCGAGGAGCCACGGGCCGCCCTGTGGACCCGTACGGTCGTGGCGCTGCTCCGCACCCAGGGCGCCGAGGCCGCGGTCGTCCCCGGCGCCGCCGAGGCGCTGCGGCCGGTCCCCGTGCCCGCGCCCACCACCACCGCCGAGCTGGAGGCCCGGCTCGGGCCCGACGCCGCCCGCTGGGCGCTGCTGCGGCCCGCCGCGCACGACAGGCCGTACACCGACGGCGAGGCGGCCCGCGCGCTGCTCGTCCAGCGCGAGAGCAACGGCCTCTTCCTCGTGCGCTACGCGTACGCCCGCACGCGCGCCACCGCGCGCGGCGCCGCGCGGCTCTCCCTCACCCCGGAGACCGACACCCCGACGTGGACCGACACCCCGGCGCAGACCGGCGGCACGGTCCCCGAGGACTCCGCCGCCGCCCTGCTCACCCTCCTCGGCGACCACCCCGCCGTCCTTGAGGCCGCCGCCCGGCTGCGCGCCCCCGACCGGCTCGCCCGCCACCTCGAACACACCGCGGACGCGTTCCTGCGCTTCCAGGAGACCTGCCACCCGCTGCCCCTCGGCGACGAGAAACCCTCGGCCGCCCACCGGTCCCGGCTCGCGCTCGCCGAAGCCACCGGGACGGTGCTGGCCGGCGGCCTGTCCCTGCTCGGCGTCGACGCCCCGGAGCATCTGTGAACGGGGCATCCGTGAACGTTCCGCACACCTCTGAGAAGAAGCCAAGAGAGCCACGCACATGAGCCGTTCCGCACACCCCGCAGGCCCCCGCCACGCCGACGTACTCACCGAGGGCCACTACAGCGCCCCCGCCGCCGACCTCAACGCCCTGGACGAGAAGGTCTGGTCGCGTACGGTACGCCGCGGGGAGGACGGCGTGGTGACCCTCGCGGGGATCGAAGTGACCAAGCTGGCCGAGGAGTTCGGCACCCCGGCGTACTTCCTCGACGAGGACGACTTCCGCGCCCGCTGCCGTGCCTGGGCCGACGCCTTCGGCAAGGACGCGGACGTCTTCTACGCCGGCAAGGCGTTCCTCTCCCGCGCCGTCGTGCGCTGGCTGCACGAGGAGGGGCTCAACCTCGACGTGTGCTCCGGCGGCGAGCTGGCCACCGCCCTGTCCGCCGGGATGCCCGCCGAGCGCATCGCCTTCCACGGGAACAACAAGTCCACCGAGGAGATCGAGCGCGCCGTCACCGCCGGGGTCGGCCGCATCGTCCTCGACTCCTTCCAGGAGATCGTGCGGGTCGCCCATGTCGCGCAGCGCCTCGGCAGGCGCCAGCCCGTGCAGATCCGGGTCACGGTCGGCGTGGAGGCGCACACGCACGAGTTCATCGCCACCGCGCACGAGGACCAGAAGTTCGGGATCGCCCTGGCCGGCGGACAGGCCGCCGAGGCCGTCCGCAGGGCCCTCAAGCTCGACGGCCTCGAACTGATCGGCATCCACTCGCACATCGGCTCGCAGATCTTCGACATGGCCGGCTTCGAGGTCTCCGCCCGCCGCGTCGTCCAGCTCCTCGCCGAGGTGCGCGACGAGCACGGCGTGGAACTGCCGGAGATCGACCTCGGCGGCGGCCTCGGCATCGCGTACACCTCCGAGGACGACCCGCGCGAGCCGCACGACATCGCCAAGGCGCTCAGCGACATCGTCACCCGCGAGTGCGAGGCCGCCGGGCTCCGTACGCCGCGCATCTCCGTCGAACCGGGACGCGCCATCGTGGGCCCGACGGCCTTCACGCTGTACGAGGTCGGCACGATCAAGCCGCTCGACGGGCTCCGCACCTATGTCAGTGTGGACGGTGGCATGTCCGACAACATCCGTACGGCGCTCTACGACGCCGAGTACAGCGTGGCGCTGGTCTCCCGCGCCTCCGACGCCGAGGCCATGCTGACCCGCGTCGTCGGCAAGCACTGCGAGAGCGGCGACATCGTCGTACGGGACGCGTTCCTCCCCGCCGACCTGGCCCCCGGCGACCTGCTCGCGGTGCCCGCCACCGGCGCGTACTGCCGCTCGATGGCGAGCAACTACAACCACGCGCTCCGGCCGCCCGTCGTCGCCGTCAGGGACGGCGAGGCCCGGGTGATCGTCCGGCGCGAGACGGAGGAAGATCTGCTGCGTCTCGATGTCGGTCACTGAAATACATGTCTCGCAATCTGGACGAGGGGCAGAAACTCCCGTCCGGTGAGTGAGACTGGTTGGCAATCACGCTTCCGCCCGATCTCGGCGGTCGCGCTCGACGGACTGGATGAAAGGCGTAGGTCGGATGATGCGTACGCGTCCGCTGAAGGTGGCGCTGCTGGGCTGTGGTGTGGTCGGCTCAGAGGTGGCGCGCATCATGACGACGCACGCCGACGACCTCGCCGCGCGGATCGGGGCCCCGGTGGAGCTGGCCGGGGTCGCCGTCCGGCGCCCCTCCAAGGTTCGCGCGGGCATCGACCCCTCCCTCGTCACCACCGACGCGACCGCTCTGGTCAAACGGGGTGACATCGACGTGGTGGTCGAGGTGATCGGCGGCATCGAGCCCGCCCGTACGCTCATCACCACCGCCTTCGAGCACGGTGCCTCCGTCGTCTCCGCCAACAAGGCGCTGCTCGCCGAGGACGGCACGACGCTCTACGACGCCGCCGCCAGGCACGGCCGCGACCTGTACTTCGAGGCGGCCGTCGCGGGCGCCATCCCGCTGGTCAGGCCGCTCCGCGAGTCGCTGGCGGGGGACAAGGTCAACCGCGTCCTCGGCATCGTCAACGGCACGACCAACTTCATCCTCGACCGGATGGACAGCGCGGGCTCCGGCTACTCCGAGGCGCTCGACGAGGCCACCGCCCTCGGGTACGCCGAGGCCGACCCGACCGCCGACGTCGAGGGCTTCGACGCCGCCGCCAAGGCCGCCATCCTCGCCGGGATCGCCTTCCACACCCGCGTACGCCTCGACGACGTGCACCGCGAGGGCATCACGGAGGTCACCTCCGCCGATCTCGCCTCCGCCAAGCGCATGGGCTGTACGGTCAAGCTCCTCGCGATCTGCGAGCGCGCCGCCGACGGCCGCTCCGTCACCGCCCGCGTCCACCCGGCGATGATCCCGCTCAGCCACCCGCTCGCCTCCGTGCGCGAGGCGTACAACGCGGTCTTCATCGAGGCCGAGGCGGCCGGGCAGCTCATGTTCTACGGCCCCGGCGCGGGCGGCTCACCGACCGCCTCCGCCGTCCTCGGCGACCTCGTCGCCGTGTGCCGCAACAAGCTCGCCGGAGCCACCGGCCCCGGCGAGTCCGCGTACACCCAGCTTCCCGTCAGCCCCATGGGCGACGTGGTGACGCGCTACCACATCAGTCTCGACGTGGCCGACAAACCGGGTGTGCTCGCCCAGGTCGCGACGGTGTTCGCCGAGCACGGCGTGTCCATCGACACGGTCCGGCAGAAGGGCCGTCAGGACGGTGCGGGCGAGGCCGCCCTCGTCGTCGTCACCCACCGCGCGGCCGACGCGGCCCTCTCGGGGACCGTCGCGGCGCTGCGCAAGCTCGACACCGTGCGCGGTGTCGCCAGCATCATGCGTGTTGAAGGGGAGTAAGGGACCCATGACCAGCAATGGCCTGACCAGCAATGGCAGCCGTGAGGGCGCCCACCAGTGGCGCGGCATCATCGAGGAGTACCGGCACCGCCTCCCGGTGACGGAGAAGACGCCTGTCGTCACCCTCCGCGAGGGCGGTACGCCGCTCGTTCCGGCCCAGGTGCTCTCCGAGCGTACGGGCTGTGAGGTACATCTCAAGGTCGAGGGCGCGAACCCCACCGGGTCCTTCAAGGACCGGGGGATGACCATGGCCATCACCCGGGCCAAGGAGGAGGGCGCCCAGGCGGTCATCTGCGCCTCCACCGGCAACACCTCGGCCTCGGCCGCCGCCTACGCCGTACGGGCCGGGATGGTCTGCGCCGTACTGGTGCCCCAGGGCAAGATCGCCATCGGCAAGATGGGGCAGGCGCTGGTCCACGGCGCGAAGATCCTCCAGGTCGAGGGGAACTTCGACGACTGTCTGACGCTGGCCCGCTCGCTCTCCGACAACTACCCGGTGGCGCTGGTCAATTCGGTCAATCCGGTCCGTATCCAGGGCCAGAAGACCGCCGCGTTCGAGATCGTGGACGCGCTCGGCGACGCCCCGGACATCCATGTGCTGCCCGTCGGGAACGCCGGCAACATCACGGCCTACTGGAAGGGCTACACCGAGTACGCCGCCGACGGCGTCGCGGGGCGCAAGCCGCGCATGTGGGGCTTCCAGGCGTCCGGTTCCGCGCCGATCGTGCGCGGCGAGATCGTCAAGGACCCGCACACCGTCGCCACCGCGATCCGGATCGGCAACCCGGCCTCCTGGCAGTACGCGCTGGACGCCCGCGACGAGTCCGGCGGCTTCATCGACGAGGTGACGGACCGTCAGATCCTCGCCGCCTACCGGCTGTTGGCCTCCCAGGAGGGCGTCTTCGTCGAGCCCGCCTCGGCCGCCTCCGTCGCCGGTCTGCTCAAGGCCGCGGACGAGGGCAAGGTCGACCCCGGCCAGCGCATCGTCTGCACGGTCACCGGGAACGGCCTCAAGGACCCCGACTGGGCCGTGGCCGGGGCTCCGCAGCCGGTCACCGTGCCGGTCGACGCGGTCGCCGCGGCGGCCCGCCTCGGCCTCGTCTGACGCCCTCCCGGCCCTGACGCGCCGCCCGGCCGGCGGCTCCGGGGGCGGCCCGTGGGCATGACCGACATAGGCGCACAGGCAGGCACGCGACACGCATCGTGCGCCTCCTGTGCGCCCTATGTCGCCACGGATCCATCCTTCGATAAGCTGTACCCAATCCGCCCCGCCGCACATGCCGTGGTGTTGCCGCCGCCGTGGCCCCGGGCGTTCCGTACGGCCTTCTCGAAACCTCCTCCCGCACCACCCGGAACCCCTCGCAGCCACGCAAGTTCGCCGTCACCCCAGCAAGCCAGGTTACCCAGTACCGCAGTCACAAGGAGAGTCGTCAGAGCGATGGCCGGTCCCGCGTTCCGCGCCGCCGCCGTACGGGTGCGCACCCCCGCCACCAGCGCCAACCTCGGCCCTGGCTTCGACGCCCTGGGCCTGTCGCTGGGGCTCTACGACGACGTGGTGGTCCGGGTCGCCGACTCGGGGCTGCACGTCGACATCGCGGGTGAGGGCGCCGAGACGCTTCCCCGCGACGAGAACCATCTGCTCGTACGGTCCCTGCGTACCGCCTTCGACCTGCTCGGCGGACAGCCGCGCGGCCTGGAGGTCGTCTGCGCCAACCGGATCCCGCACGGCCGTGGCCTGGGCTCCTCGTCGGCCGCCATCTGCGCCGGGATCGTCGCCGCCCGCGCGGTCACCATAGGCGGGGACGCCCGGCTCGACGACGCGGCGCTGCTGGAGCTGGCGACCGAGATCGAGGGCCACCCGGACAATGTCGCCGCCTGCCTGCTCGGCGGCTTCACGCTCGCCTGGATGGACGGGGGAGCGGCCCGCGCCATCAGGATGGACCCGGTCGGTTCCATCGTTCCGGTGGTTTTCGTACCCGCCAAGGCGGTCCTGACGGAGACGGCCCGCGGCCTCCTGCCGCGTACGGTCCCCCATGTGGACGCGGCGGCCAACGCAGGTCGTGCGGCCCTCCTCGTCGAGGCCATGACCCGACGCCCCGAGCTGCTGCTGCCCGCCACGGAGGACCGCCTCCACCAGGACTACCGGGCCCCCGCGATGCCCGAGAGCATCGCTCTGGTCAACCGGCTGCGCGCGGACGGCGTCCCAGCAGTTGTGTCCGGCGCTGGCCCCACGGTGCTCGCGCTGGTCGAGGACGGTGCGGCCGACAAGGTCGCACGGCTGGCGGGCGAGGGATGGGCGGCCAACCGGCTCTCCCTCGACGCCGCGGGGGCGAGCGTTCTGCCGCTCGGCTCGTAGGGCACGCAGAGCTCTTGGCAAGAACAGCCACAGGAGATTGCCGGTGAGGGAGAGGGGGAATGTTTGTTGGAGCCGGTAGTGTTAACCTCAAGTCTGCAACCGACGTCTTTCAGGCGCGGTGCTTCGTGTCCCACATCGGGACCGCCCTTCTTCCGGGAGCCTCCCCAACTGCCTGAGCAGCCTGCCTGAGCAGTTTTGAGCACGCACCGGAACCGGCACGACACCCCCCGTTTTTCCCAGCGGTGGGCCGAGCAGGGGGACCTCGGGCCGGACCCATCGCTTGTATGCACGTTTGCAGATTTCTCCGCCGTATACCCGGCGGGACCACCGCCCCGGCCCGGTCCACACGATGGGACCGCAGCCGGCAGCACAACCGGTCGCCGAGCCAGAAGGCCGACGTCCGCTCCAGGGAAGGACCCTTCGTGAGCGACACCACCGATCTGATGGGCGTGACTGCCGACAGCAGTGTCGACACCACCGCGCCCGCCGAAGGTGCTGCCACTGGCACCACCGCACGGCGCCGCCGCTCCGGCACCGGCCTTGACGGCATGGTCCTGGCCGAGTTGCAGCAGGTCGCGTCGGGCCTCGGCATCAGGGGCACCGCGCGGATGCGCAAGAGCCAGTTGATCGAGGTCATCAAGGAAGCGCAGGCCGGAGGCGGCTCCGCGGCCAAGGCCGCCGGTGCCAACGGCAGCGCCGACGCAGAGACCAAGCCCAAGCGCCGGGCGACCTCCAAGGCCCGTACGGGCGACGCCGCCCCGGCGGCCGAGGAGAACGTCACCAAGGCGGGCCAGGCCGAGCAGGCCGTGGCCCAGCAGCAGATCGACATCCCCGGCCAGCCCGCCAGCGACGACCAGCCCACGGGCGAGCGCCGCCGCCGCAGGGCCACCGCACAGGCCGGCAGCCCCGAGACCAAGGCGGAGGCCGCGGCGGACGCCCCGTCCGACGTCAAGGTCGAGGAGAAGACCGAGGCGGCCTCCGGCGGCTCCGGCTCCCAGGGCGACGGCGACGGCCGGCGCGGCGACCGCCAGGACCGCGGCCAGCGCGGTGAGCGCGGCGACCGTGACCGCGACGGACGCCGCGACCGGCAGCGCGACCGCCGCGGCAAGGGCGACGACCAGCAGGGCGGCCAGCAGCAGGGCGGCGGCAACCGCCAGCAGCAGGGCGGCCGGGGCGACCGCGACAACCGCGGCGGCGGCCAGGGCCAGAACAACGGCCCCCAGAACAACGGCCCTCAGGACGACTTCGACGACGAGGCGGGCGGCCGGCGCGGCCGGCGCGGACGCTACCGCGACCGCCGTGGCCGCCGCGGGCGCGACGAGTTCGGCCCCGGTGAGCCGCAGGTCGCCGACGACGATGTGCTGATCCCCGTCGCGGGCATCCTCGACATCCTCGACAACTACGCGTTCATCAGGACCTCCGGCTACCTGCCGGGCCCCAACGACGTGTACGTCTCGCTCGCCCAGGTCCGCAAGAACGGCCTGCGCAAGGGCGATCACGTCACCGGAGCCGTCCGCCAGCCCAAGGACGGCGAGCGCCGCGAGAAGTTCAACGCGCTCGTCCGCCTCGACTCCGCCAACGGCATGGGGGCCGAATCCGGCCGCGGCCGACCGGAGTTCCAGAAGCTGACCCCGCTCTACCCGCAGGACCGGCTCCGTCTGGAGACCGACCCGGGCGTGCTGACCACGCGGATCATCGACCTCGTCGCACCGATCGGCAAGGGCCAGCGCGGACTGATCGTGGCCCCGCCGAAGACCGGCAAGACCATGATCCTCCAGGCCATCGCCAACGCGATCACGGTCAACAGCCCCGAGTGCCACCTGATGGTCGTCCTCGTCGACGAGCGGCCCGAAGAGGTCACCGACATGCAGCGGTCGGTCAAGGGCGAGGTCATCTCCTCGACCTTCGACCGTCCGGCCGAGGACCACACCACCGTCGCCGAACTGGCCATCGAGCGCGCCAAGCGTCTCGTGGAGCTGGGCCACGACGTGGTCGTCCTGCTCGACTCCATCACCCGTCTGGGCCGTGCGTACAACCTCGCGGCTCCCGCCTCCGGACGCATCCTGTCCGGTGGTGTCGACTCGACCGCGCTCTACCCGCCGAAGCGCTTCTTCGGCGCGGCGCGCAACATCGAGGACGGCGGCTCGCTGACCATCCTGGCCACCGCGCTCGTCGAGACCGGCTCGCGCATGGACGAGGTGATCTTCGAGGAGTTCAAGGGCACCGGCAACATGGAGCTCAAGCTCGACCGGAAGCTCTCCGACAAGCGCATCTTCCCGGCGGTCGACGTGGACGCGTCCTCCACCCGTAAGGAAGAGATCCTGCTCGGCGGCGAGGAACTGGCCGTCGTCTGGAAGCTGCGGCGGGTGCTGCACGCGCTCGACCAGCAGCAGGCGATCGAGCTGCTCCTGGACAAGATGAAGAAGACCAAGTCCAACGCGGAGTTCCTGCTCCAGATCCAGAAGACGACCCCGGGCTCCAACGGCAACGACTGACCGGACCCCGAAGCGTCCCGCACCACACGAACCGCCCCGTCACCCCAGGTGACGGGGCGGTTCGTGGCGTATCAGGCATCGGACGCCCCCCTCGGAGCTTCCGGAGCCCCCGGAGAGTAATCCCACACCCCCCACGCGGGCCCCTGGACGTACGGTGGAGCCTTCCGCGGGCCGAAAGCGCAGGTGACGGGCGCTGCGGCGGGCAGGGCGCCACAGCGGGCCAGGAGCGGGTCCGTCACCCGCGCGCACCGCTGTCCGGACATCTCCCCCGCATGCTGTGCAACCCTTCTTGGTGCTTCACTGTCTGTACAAGTGGCGACAAAGTGCGCCTCGTCAGCACGGCAGGAGGTAGCGGGGCCCGCACGACGGACAGAGGGAGATCATGGGCGACGGGATCAGCAGCCGAATACGGGGCCGCGGCAAACGCCGCAGGAAGACGGGCGGGCGCCGCCGCGCCACCGTCGTCGCCGCGTGGTCCGCGGCGGCCCTGGTCCTCATCGGCGGCTCCGGGCTCGGCTACGTCTACTTCAAGCTCAACGGCAACCTCAAGGGCGTCGACATCAACGCCCAGCTCGGCGGTGACCGCCCCGCCGACTCCGGCGACGGTTCCCAGAACATCCTGGTCCTCGGCTCGGACTCCCGCTCCGGCGCGAACGCCGAGTACGGCCGCGACGGCGGCGGCGCCCGCTCGGACACCGCGATGGTCGTCCACATCTACAAGGGCCACAAGAAGGCCAGCGTGGTCTCCGTACCGAGGGACACCCTGATCGACCGCCCCGCCTGCACCGACTCCGACGGGGCCGCCGTCGGAGGCCAGCAGCTCGTCATGTTCAACACGGCGTACGAGGTCGGCGGCCCCGCCTGCGCGGTCAAGACCGTCGAGCAGATGTCCGGTCTGCGGATGGACCACTACATCGAGGTCGACTTCACCGGCTTCAAGAAGCTCATCAACACCCTCGGCGGGGTGAAGATCACCACCACGCAGAACATCGACGACCCCAAGAGCCACCTCAAGCTCGCCCCCGGCACGCACACCCTGAACGGGGAGCAGTCCCTCGGTCTCGTACGGACCCGCCACAGCGTCGGCGACGGCAGCGACCTCGGCCGCATACAGCTCCAGCAGTCCTTCATCAAGGCGCTGATCGAGCGGGTCAAGAGCGTCGGCGTGTTCAGCAACCCGAAGAAGCTCTACGACCTCGCGGACACCGCCACCCGCGCGATCACCCCGGACTCCCAGCTCGACACGGTCAACAAGCTGGTCGGATTCGCCGGCGGGCTCAAGGAGCTCGGCGCCCAGGACGTCCAGATGGTCACGCTCCCGGTCCGGTACGACCCGCAGGACCCGAACCGCGTCCTGCCCCTCCCGGCCGCCGGCCGGCAGGTCTGGACGGCCCTCAAGCAGGACAGGCCGATCCCCGCCTCCGCCACCAGGGACTCGGCGGGCGACAAGGGCTCGGCCCACAGCGTGGTCAACAGCGGTTGACGCGGGCGGGGGCTTACCGGGCGCTTACCGGGGTTACCGGGGGCATTACCGGGGGCCCGCGGAGGCTCGTCCGGGGCTCCTCCACCAGGTCCCGGACGAGCCCCCGCGAGCCCCCGGAATACTTCCGGCCGCCCCCCGGTTTTGGGAGATACGGCCGGTCCTGGCAGACTGGTACGTCGGCCCCGGTTCACGTCCACGCAATCAGCGCGTACGACCCGGCGCCCTCCCGAAACTAGGAGAACCCCTTGAAGCGCGACATCCACCCCGCGTACGTCGAGACCCAGGTCAGTTGCACCTGCGGTGCGTCGTTCACCACCCGCAGCACCATCGAGTCGGGCACGATCCGTGCCGACCTGTGCTCCGAGTGCCACCCGTTCTACACGGGCAAGCAGAAGATCCTCGACACCGGTGGCCGTGTGGCCCGCTTCGAGGCCCGCTTCGGCAAGGCCGCCGCCTCCGCCAAGAAGTAGCGAGCCACCTGCGCCGGTCCTCGGCGCCCCGTTCCCGCGGGGCGCCGGGACCGGCGCTTTGGCGTCCCGCAGCACTGCCGTCCCGCCTTCGCGGCACCTTCAGGCAGCGTCCTCTTCGGACGGCGTCCCCTTCAGGCAGCACCTTCTGCACGGCAGCACCTTCTTTACGCGCGTCACGCGAGAAACACGGAGCCCCCGAATGTTCGAGGCGGTCGAGGAACTGATCGGCGAGCACGCCGGTCTGGAGAAGCAGCTCGCCGACCCGTCGGTCCACGCCGACCAGGCCAACGCGCGCAAGCTCAACAAGCGTTACGCCGAGCTGACCCCGATCGTCGCGACGTACCGCTCCTGGAAGCAGACCGGCGAGGACATCACCACCGCCCGTGAGTTCGCGGCCGACGACCCGGACTTCGCCGCCGAGGCGAAGACCCTGGAGAAGCAGCGCGACGAGCTGACCGAGAAGCTGCGCCTGCTCCTCGTGCCGCGCGACCCCAGCGACGACAAGGACGTCATCCTGGAGGTCAAGGCCGGCGCTGGCGGCGACGAGTCCGCGCTCTTCGCCGGTGACCTCCTGCGCATGTACCTGCGGTACGCGGAGCGCGTCGGCTGGAAGACCGAGATCATCGACGCCACCGAGTCCGAGCTGGGCGGCTACAAGGACGTCCAGGTCGCCGTCAAGACCAAGGGCGGCAACGGCGCCACCGAGCCGGGACAGGGCGTCTGGGCGCGGCTGAAGTACGAGGGCGGCGTGCACCGCGTGCAGCGCGTGCCCTCCACCGAGTCGCAGGGGCGCATCCACACCTCGGCCGCCGGTGTGCTCGTCACGCCCGAGGCAGAAGAGGTCGACGTCGAGATCCACGCCAACGATCTCCGTATCGACGTCTACCGCTCCTCGGGCCCCGGCGGTCAGTCCGTCAACACCACCGACTCCGCCGTACGCATCACCCATCTGCCGACCGGAGTCGTCGCCTCCTGCCAGAACGAGAAGAGCCAGCTCCAGAACAAGGAGCAGGCCCTGCGTATCCTGCGGTCGCGGCTGCTCGCCGCGGCCCAGGAGGAGGCCGAGAAGAACGCGGCGGACGCCCGGCGCAGCCAGGTGCGTACCGTCGACCGGTCCGAGAAGATCCGTACGTACAACTTCCCGGAAAACCGGATCTCGGACCACCGTGTCGGTTTCAAGGCGTACAACTTGGACCAGGTGCTCGACGGGGACCTGGACGCCGTGATCCAGGCATGTGTGGACGCCGACTCCGCCGCGAAGCTAGCAGCCGCCCAGTAAAAAGATCTGTGGCCACCACCCCCGGTGACCACACTCGCAGTCCGGAGGAACCAGCGTGCAGCCACTTTCTGGGGGGCCCAGCGACTCCCAGCGGCGCAGCCTGCTGCTCGCGGAGGTGGCCCAGGCCACCCAGCGGCTGGCCGACGCGGGCGTGCCCTCGCCGCGTTTCGACGCGGAGGAACTCGCCGCGTACGTGCACGCCGTCAAGCGGGGAGAGCTGCACCGCGTCAAGGACGCGGACTTCGACGCCCGCTACTGGGAGGCCGTGGCGCGCCGTGAGGCCCGCGAACCGCTCCAGCACATCACCGGACGCGCCTTCTTCCGCTACCTGGAGCTCCAGGTGGGCCCCGGTGTCTTCGTGCCCCGCCCCGAGACCGAGTCGGTCGTCGGCTGGGCGATAGACGCCGTACGCGCGATGGACGTCGTCGAGCCGGTCGTCGTCGACCTGTGCTCGGGCTCCGGCGCGATCGCGCTCGCCATGGCGCAGGAGGTGCCGCGCTCGCGCGTGCACGCCGTGGAGCTGTCCGAGGACGCCCTGACCTGGACGCGGAAGAACGCGGAGGGGTCCAGGGTCACCGTGCACCGCGGGGACGCCCTGAGCGCCCTTCCCGAGCTGGACGGCCAGGTCGACCTGGTCATCTCCAACCCGCCGTACATCCCGCTGACCGAGTGGGAGTACGTCGCCCCCGAGGCCCGTGACCACGACCCGGAGATGGCCCTCTTCTCCGGCGAGGACGGCCTCGACACGATCCGCGGCATCGAACGCACCGCGCACCGGCTGCTGCGGCCCGGCGGCCTCGTCGTCATCGAGCACGCGGACACGCAGGGCGGACAGGTCCCGTGGATCTTCAGCGAGGAGTCCGGCTGGGCGGACGCCGCGGACCACCCGGACCTGAACAAGCGCCCGCGCTTCGCCACGGCACGCAAGGCGATGCCGTGACCGCGTCCGCGAACGCCGGGACCCCGCACAGGGCCGCCGCGCCCGCTTCCCGTACCTCTTCCGTTCCGCACGCCCCTTCCGCTTCGATGACTGAAACCGTGTACGCGCACGAGGAGGATTCCTGAGATGGCCCGGCGATACGACTGCAACGACGCGACCGACCGCACCACGGGTCTGCGCGAGGCCGCGTCGGCCGTGCGCCGCGGTGAGCTGGTCGTGCTGCCCACCGACACCGTGTACGGGATCGGTGCGGACGCCTTCAGCTCCGAGGCCGTCGCCGACCTGCTGGACGCCAAGGGCCGGGGCCGCAACATGCCCACCCCCGTCCTGATCGGCTCCCCGAACACCCTGCACGGCCTCGTCACGGACTTCTCCGAACAGGCGTGGGAACTGGTCGACGCGTTCTGGCCGGGCGCCCTGACCCTGGTCGCCAAGCACCAGCCGTCCCTCCAGTGGGACCTCGGGGACACCCGGGGCACGGTCGCGATCCGGATGCCGCTGCACCCCGTGGCGATCGAACTGCTCACCGAGGTCGGCCCGATGGCCGTCTCCAGCGCCAACCTCACGGGACACCCGGCCCCCGAGAACTGCGACGCGGCCCAGGAGATGCTGGGGGACTCCGTCTCCGTCTACCTCGACGGCGGCCCGACCCCCGCGAACGTACCGTCGTCGATCGTCGACGTCACCGGCAAGGTCCCGGTGCTGCTGCGGGCCGGCGCCCTCGACGCGGAGGAGCTCCGCAAGGTGGTACCCGACCTTGAGGTGGCCAATTGACCGCCCCTGAGGGGCGTGGCATAGCGGAGACCTCCACCACCGGCACCACCTTCCGCATCCTCCACGTCAGCACCGGCAATGTCTGCCGCTCGCCCATCACCGAGCGGCTCAACCGGCATGCCCTGAGCGACCGGCTGGGGGAGCGGCTGACCGGCGGCCTCATCGTGGAGAGCGCCGGCACCTGGGGGCACGAGGGCGCCCCCATGGAGGCCAACGCGGAGGCCGTCCTCGCCGACTTCGGAGCGGACGCCTCCGGCTTCGTGGGCCGCGAACTGCTCGACGAGCACGTCATCCGCGCCGACCTGGTCCTCACCGCGACCCGCGACCACCGGGCCCAGGTCATCTCGATGGGCCACTCGGCGGGCCTGCGCACGTTCACCCTGAAGGAGTTCACACGCCTGGTGCGCGCCATAGACCCGGCGACGCTCCCCGACCCCCTGGACGAGGGCGTCGTGGAACGCGCCCGCGCCCTGGTCCGCGCGGCGGCGGCGCTCCGCGGCTGGCTGCTCGCACCGACGGCGGAGGCGGACGAGGTGTACGACCCGTACGGGGCGCCGATCACGTTCTTCCGCTCGATCGGCGAGGAGATCCACCAGGCCCTGGACCCGGTGGTAACGGCGCTCACCGGCCTGCCGGCGAAGTCTTCTTAGAGGCTCGGTTCGCCCACCCTCTTTTTTTGAGGCTCGGTTCGCCTCCGGGCGCTTTAAGCCGGCGCCGACGGTTGACCGTGCTCGGTTTGCTCGTTCCTCACAAACCTGCGCGCGCTCGCCCTTACGGCGCCGGCGCACCCCTTCGGCTCACTCGCCGGCCGGGCGAGGAGGCGGGCGGAGGACTTGGCGCCGGGCGGGCCGGGCTGCCGCGACCTACATTGGAAAGCGTCACGCCCCACCGAGGCCCGGAGCCCGTCATGCCGGTCGTCATCGAACCCCACACGGAGCCTCACGCGGGCCCCCACGCGACACGGAGCGCGCCGGAAGCGGCGCTGGACGCGCTGCGGCGGCAGGATCCCGAGATGGCCGAGATCATTCTCGGCGAGGCGCGCCGCCAGGCCGACAGCCTGCAGCTCATCGCCGCCGAGAACTTCACCTCGCCCGCCGTGCTCGCGGCCCTCGGCTCCCCGCTCGCCAACAAGTACGCCGAGGGCTATCCCGGCGCCCGTCACCACGGCGGCTGCGAGCTGGTGGACGCCGCCGAGCGGGTCGCCGTCGCGCGGGCCAGGGCGCTGTTCGGGGCCGAGCACGCCAACGTACAGCCGCACTCCGGGTCGTCCGCCGTGCTCGCGGCGTACGCCGCGCTGCTGCGGCCCGGGGACACGGTCCTCGCCATGGGGTTGCCGTACGGCGGCCACCTCACGCACGGCGCTCCCGTCAACTTCTCGGGACGGTGGTTCGACTTCGTGGGGTACGGGGTCGACGCGCGGACCGGGCTCATCGACTACGCGCAGGTCCGCGATCTGGCCCGGACGCACCGCCCCAAGGCGCTGGTCTGCGGTTCGATCTCCTATCCGCGCCATGTCGACTACGCGGCCTTCAGAGAGATCGCCGACGACGTGGGTGCCTATCTGATCGCCGACGCCGCGCACCCCATCGGGCTGGTCGCCGGGGGCGCGGCGCCCAGCCCTGTGCCGTACGCGGACATCGTGTGCGCGACGACGCACAAGGTGCTGCGCGGGCCGCGCGGCGGGATGATCCTGTGCGGCGCGGAGTACGCGGAGCGTGTGGACCGCGCCGTGTTCCCGTTCACGCAGGGCGGCGCGCAGATGCACACGATCGCCGCCAAGGCCGTCGCCTTCGGGGAGGCGGCCACGCCCGCGTACGCCACGTACGCGCACCGGGTCGTCGCCAACGCGCGGGCGCTGGCCGAGACGCTGGCCGAGAGGGGCTTCGGGATCACCACGGACGGCACGGACACCCATCTGCTCATCGTCGATCCCGCGCCGCTCGGTGTGGACGGCAGAGCCGCGCGCGGGCGGCTCGCGGCGGCGGGCCTGGTGGTGGACACCTGCGCGCTGCCGTACGCGGACGGGCGCGGCGTACGGCTGGGGACGGCCGCCGTGACCACTCAGGGCATGCGTGAGGGCGAGATGGAGCGGATCGGAGCCATCATCACCTCGGCGCTGCGCGAGGACGCTGAAGGGGCCCCAGAGGCCCTCGGCGCGCTCCGCGACACGGTGAAGGGGCTGGTCGGTCGTTTCCCGCCGTATGCGACCGTTTCCTGAATGGAACTTTCCGTACGGGGAAGCCGTGCAACCATTCCGCTCCACTCGATGTCCTGGCTCATATGGCAGCCGGGTTTCCATCAGGGGCTCCGGCGCGGGCTAGTGTGTGGGGCTGAGATGGCCAGCGATTCCTGTGGGGCAGCCCGTGCGTGATTACCTGCTGACGCTCTGCGTGACGGCCGCGGTGACCTATCTGCTGACCGGGCCGGTGCGGAAGTTCGCCATCGCGACCGGAGCGATGCCGGAGATCCGCGCCCGCGACGTGCACCGAGAACCGACGCCGAGGCTCGGCGGCATCGCCATGTTCTTCGGCCTGTGCGCCGGACTGCTCGTCGCCGACAACCTGCAGAACCTCAACGGGGTCTTCGAGCTGTCGAACGAGCCGCGCGCGCTGCTCTCCGGAGCCGCGCTGATCTGGCTGATCGGCGTCCTGGACGACAAGTTCGAGATCGACGCCCTGATCAAGCTCGGCGCGCAGATGATCGCCGCGGGTGTGATGGTCATGCAGGGTCTGACGATCCTGTGGATCCCGGTGCCCGGCGTCGGCACGGTCGCGCTGACCTCGTGGCAGGGCACCCTGCTGACCGTGGCGCTGGTGGTGATCACCATCAACGCGGTCAACTTCGTGGACGGTCTCGACGGTCTCGCGGCCGGCATGGTCTGCATCGCCGCCGCGGCGTTCTTCCTGTACACGTACCGGATCTGGTACGGCTACGGCATCGAGGCAGCCGCCCCCGCGACGCTCTTCGCGGCGATCCTGATGGGCATGTGCGTGGGGTTCCTGCCGCACAACATGCACCCGGCGCGGATCTTCATGGGCGACTCGGGATCGATGCTGATCGGCCTGGTGCTCGCGGCGGGCGCGATCTCGGTGACCGGCCAGGTGGACCCGGACGCGCTGAAGATCTTCGAGGGCTCCACCCGCCAGGCCACCCACGCGGCGCTGCCGGTCTTCATCCCGCTGCTGCTGCCGCTGACGATCATCGCGATCCCGTTCGCTGACCTGGTGCTGGCGGTCGTACGCCGTACCTGGAACGGCAAGTCGCCGTTCGCCGCCGACCGCGGCCACCTGCACCACCGGCTGCTGGAGATCGGGCACTCGCACAGCAGGTCGGTGCTGATCATGTACTTCTGGTCGGCGCTGATCGCGTTCGGTGTGGTCGCGTACTCGGTGCACTCGGCGTCGATGTGGATCCTGCTGGTCGTGGTGGCGCTGAGCGCGGTGGGCCTGGTGCTTCTGCTGCTGCCGCGCTTCACCCCGCGTGCGCCGCTGTGGGCGCAGGCGTTCGTACCGCCGCGCTACCGGCGCCGCAGGCGTACGGAGGCGGAGGCGCGGGAGGCGGTCGAGGGCGTGGAAGGCGCGGAGGGCGTTACGGAGACCGCGGACGGTGCGGCGGTCGGGGCGGCCTGTGCCCACGCACAGGAGCACGAGCCGGCCGCCGAGGTTCGTACGCCCGTTCCTGCCGGCGTCAACGGGGCGACCGCCCTCGGCGCTCGTTCGCGTCTACCCGATCGAAGGAAGGCAGGCTCCCGGCAGTGACCGGGCGTCCCTTCTCCACGCCGGGCCCCAATAGCAGACCGGGACCGTCTTGTCGCGCACACACGCGCGGCCTCCCACTCATGTGTGACAGTTAGCACACCCCCATGGTAAAGACCTCATCAAATAGTTTGTGATACTGTTCACGAGACCCGGCGACAGAGCCGAAGGACCGTAGTGCGACGGTCCGTTGGCCCGAGAAACTCATCCTCGGACCGGGCCTACGCTCGTCTGTGACGACACCACCTGCCCCACCCATTCAGCGGAGCTGCCGCCATGCCGTCCAACGACGTCCGGAACCTCCTTCACACCGCCGTGCCCACCGCGGCCGTCGGCGCCATCGCCGTGGCCGTCGGTGCCGTGGTCGCGGGCGGCAAGGGGGCCCTGGGGGCCGCTGTCGGTGCAGTGGTGGTGATCGTTTTCATGGGCATCGGGCTCGTGGTGCTCGAACGCACGGCCAAGTCACTTCCGCACCTTTTCCAGGCGATGGGCCTGATGCTCTACACGGCGCAACTGCTGTTGATGATCATCTTCGTGGGTCTGTTCAAGGACACCACGCTGTTCGAGCCGAAGGCGTTCGCCTTCACCCTCGTCGTGGCGACCCTCGTCTGGATCGCCGCACAGGCGCGTGCGCACATGAAGGCCAAGATCCTCTACGTCGAACCCGAGTCCTCGACGGCCGAAAAGGCCGAGAAGTCAGGGTCCTCGGCGTGAGGGGTAGGGCCGGGATAAGTGCCCGTTCGGAATCCTGCTATCGTCCGGTGCCAACTGCGGCATTGCGGGCGCGGGCATCCGAGCTGACGCCTGTTCCTACGCGAGGCTCAACGCCCGACCGCCGTCCCCACATCCGTCACACCAGTCCAGTGCCGAACCGCGGCTGCGCGCCGCGCCGACACAACGAGGTTGCCGTACCTATGCGCCATGCTGAAGGAGCCCGCGGTGAGTGCTGACCCGACGCAGGTGCTCGCCTTCGAGACCGACTGCCACATCTTCGACGGTTGTGGCTTTCCGGCACCCGGCCTGCACTCGTTCCTGTTCCAGCCGATCTTCGGCGACGCGGACAGCAACGTGTACTTCAACAAGACGATGCTGCTGGCGCTGCTCGGCTCGATCATCATCGTCGGCTTCTTCTGGGCCGCTTTCCGCAAGCCGAAGGTCGTCCCGGGCAAGCTCCAGATGGTGGCCGAGGCCGGCTACGACTTCGTCCGGCGCGGCGTCGTCTACGAGACGATCGGCAAGAAGGAAGGCGAGAAGTACGTTCCGCTCGTCGTCTCGCTGTTCTTCTTCATCTGGATGATGAACCTCTGGTCGATCATCCCGCTCGCCCAGTTCCCGGTGACATCGATCATCGCGTACCCGGCCGGCCTGGCCGCCATCGTCTACGTCACGTGGGTCTCCCTGACCTTCAAGCGACACGGCTTCGTCGGCGCCTTCAAGAACTTCACCGGCTACGACAAGTCGCTCGGTGCGGTCCTGCCGCTGTCGATGACCATCGAGCTCTTCTCGAACCTGCTCGTCCGGCCGTTCACCCACGCGGTGCGACTGTTCGCCAACATGTTCGCGGGCCACACGCTGCTGCTGCTCTTCACGATCGCCAGTTGGTATCTGCTGAACGGGATCGGCATCGCCTACGCCGGTGTCTCGTTCGTGATGGTGCTCGTGATGACCGCCTTCGAGCTCTTCATCCAGGCCGTCCAGGCCTATGTGTTCGTCCTCCTGACGTGCAGCTTCATCCAGGGCGCGCTCGCCGAGAGCCACTGAACGCCCACCACTTCAGATCCCGCAGACGTCCGGTGGCCAACCCCCACCGGTCCGTGAAAGAGAAGGAAGAATCAGCATGGCTGCCACTGAGACCCTTGCCGCCGTCACCGGCTCCCTCAGCTCCGTCGGTTACGGTCTTGCCGCCATCGGCCCCGGCGTCGGCGTCGGCATCATCTTCGGTAACGGCACGCAGGCCCTGGCCCGCCAGCCCGAGGCCGCCGGCCTCATCCGCGCCAACCAGATCCTCGGTTTCGCGTTCTGTGAGGCGCTGGCCCTCATCGGCCTGGTCATGCCCTTCGTCTACCCGTAAGACGAACCGCGACCACCAGCTTTATTAGACGAAAGGCACTGATGTGAACCCTCTGGTTCAGCTCGCGGCGGAGGGAGCGGAAAACCCGCTCATCCCGCCGATCCCCGAGCTCGTCATCGGCCTGATCGCCTTTGTCATCGTCCTCGGCTTCCTCGCCAAGAAGCTTCTCCCGAACATCAACAAGGTTCTGGACGAGCGCCGCGAGGCCATCGAGGGCGGGATCGAGCAGGCGGAGGCCGCCAAGACCGAGGCCGAGAGCGTCCTGGAGCAGTACAAGGCCCAGCTCGCCGAAGCCCGCCACGAGGCCGCCCGGCTCCGCCAGGAGGCGACCGAGCAGGGCACCGCCATCATCCAGGAGATGAAGGCGGAAGGTCAGCGGCAGCGGGAAGAGATCATCGCCGCCGGGCACGCCCAGATCGAGGCGGATCGCAAGGCCGCGGCCGCCGCGCTCCGTCAGGACGTGGGCAAGCTCGCCACCGACCTGGCCGGCAAGCTCGTCGGCGAGTCCCTTGAGGACAGCGCCCGGCAGAGCCGCACCATCGACCGCTTCCTCGACGAGCTTGAGGACGGCGCATCGAAGGCCGAGGCCACCCGATGACGGTGCGCGGAGCGAGCCGCGAGGCGCAGTCCGCCGCACGTGAGCGACTCGACGCGCTGACCGACTCCACGTCGGTCGACGTCACGAAGCTCGCGGACGAGCTGGCGGCGGTCACCGCGCTGCTCCAGCGCGAGGTGTCGCTGCGCCGGGTCCTGACCGACCCGGCGCGGACCGGCGAGTCCAAGGCCGAGCTGGCCGGGTCGCTGCTGCGCGGCCAGGTGGGCGGTCCCACCGCCGACCTGGTCACCGGCATGGTCCGCAGCCGCTGGTCGCAGCCGCGTGACCTGGTCGACTCGGTCGAGGAGCTCGCCTCTCTCGCCGAGCTGACCCAGGCGCAGCGGACCGGCGGTCTGGACGACGTCGAGGACGAGCTGTTCCGGTTCGGCCGGATCGTCGAGTCCAGCCCCGCGCTGCGCGCCGCGCTCACGGACCGGTCGGCGACGGTTCCCGCCAAGGTCGCACTGCTGCACAGCCTGCTCGGCGGCCGGGCCAATCCGGCCACCGAACGCCTGGTAGTGCGTCTTGTGACCGAGCCCCGGGGACGTAGCCTGGAAGCGGGTCTCCAGACCCTTTCCCGGCTCGCCGCGGCGCGCCGGGAGCGGATGGTCGCCGTCGTCACCTCGGCGGTGCCGCTCACCGAAGGACAGAAGCAGCGCCTCGGCGCGGCCCTGGCCAAGCTGTACGGCCACCCGATGCATCTGAACCTCGACGTGGACCCCGAGGTCCTCGGCGGGGTGTCGGTACGCGTCGGCGACGAGGTCGTCAACGGCACGGTCGCGGAGCGTCTCGACGAGGCGACCCGGCGGCTGGCCGGCTGACGCCGGCAGTCTTCAGAGTTACAGAGCGACAGAGCAGGACCAGCGGCCCGGTTGGGCCGTGCAGAGAATTGCAGAAGATTCCTGGGGGTCGCCCCCAGAGGCAAGAACGCAGACCCCCAAGAAACTTCGGGCCCAACAAGGAGAGCAGGGAACCCAGATGGCGGAGCTCACGATCCGGCCGGAGGAGATCCGGGACGCGCTGGAGAACTTTGTCCAGTCGTACAAGCCGGACGCGGCCTCGCGCGAGGAGGTCGGTACGGTCAGCGTGGCCGGCGACGGTATCGCCAAGATCGAGGGACTGCCCTCGGCCATGGCGAACGAGCTGCTGAAGTTCGAGGACGGCACCCTCGGTCTCGCCCTCAACCTTGAGGAGCGCGAGATCGGTGCGATCGTCCTCGGTGAGTTCAGCGGTGTCGAGGAGGGACAGCCGGTCACCCGTACCGGCGAGGTCCTGTCCGTAGCGGTCGGCGAGGGTTACCTGGGTCGCGTCGTCGACCCCCTCGGCAACCCGATCGACGGTCTCGGCGAGATCGCGACCGAGGGCCGCCGCGCCCTCGAACTGCAGGCCCCCGGCGTCATGGTCCGCAAGTCGGTCCACGAGCCGATGCAGACCGGCTACAAGGCTGTCGACGCCATGGTGCCGATCGGCCGCGGCCAGCGTCAGCTCATCATCGGCGACCGCCAGACCGGCAAGACCGCCCTGGCCGTCGACACGATCATCAACCAGCGTGACAACTGGCGCTCCGGCGACACGAAGAAGCAGGTCCGCTGCATCTATGTCGCCATCGGCCAGAAGGGCTCCACCATCGCGTCCGTACGCGGTGCGCTGGAGGAGGCCGGTGCGCTGGAGTACACGACCATCGTCGCCGCCCCCGCGTCCGACCCGGCCGGCTTCAAGTACCTGGCGCCGTACACCGGTTCGGCCATCGGCCAGCACTGGATGTACGAGGGCAAGCACGTCCTCATCATCTTCGACGACCTCTCGAAGCAGGCCGACGCCTACCGCGCCGTGTCCCTGCTGCTGCGCCGCCCGCCGGGCCGTGAGGCGTACCCGGGTGACGTCTTCTACCTGCACTCGCGTCTGCTGGAGCGCTGCGCCAAGCTCTCCGACGAGCTGGGCGCCGGTTCGATGACGGGTCTGCCGATCGTCGAGACGAAGGCCAACGACGTCTCCGCGTTCATCCCGACCAACGTCATCTCCATCACCGACGGCCAGTGCTTCCTGGAGTCCGACCTGTTCAACGCCGGCCAGCGGCCCGCGCTGAACGTCGGTATCTCGGTCTCGCGTGTCGGTGGCTCCGCCCAGCACAAGGCCATGAAGCAGGTTTCCGGCCGGCTCCGTGTGGACCTCGCCCAGTACCGTGAGCTGGAGGCGTTCGCGTCCTTCGGTTCTGACCTGGACGCGGCCTCCAAGGCTTCGCTGGAGCGCGGCAAGCGCATGGTCGAGCTGCTGAAGCAGCCCCAGTACGCGCCGTACCCGATGGAGGAGCAGGTCGTCTCCGTCTGGGCCGGCACCACCGGCAAGATGGACGACGTACCGGTCGAGGACATCCGCCGCTTCGAGAGCGAGCTGCTGGAGCACCTGCGCCGCGAGCGCAAGGAGCTGCTGACCAGCATCGCCGAGGGCGGCAAGATGTCCGACGACACGCTGCAGTCGGTCGGGGACGCCATCGCCGCCTTCAAGCGGCAGTTCGAGACCTCGGACGGGCAGCTCCTCGGCGACGACGCGCCGGCCGTCAACGTCTCCAAGTGACGACGGAAGGGACCTGACTCATGGGAGCCCAGCTCCGGGTCTACAAGCGTCGCATCAAATCCGTCACCGCGACCAAGAAGATCACCAAGGCGATGGAGATGATCGCCGCCTCGCGCATCGTCAAGGCGCAGCGCCAGGTGGCGGCATCGACGCCGTACGCGACCGAGCTCACCCGCGCGGTGACCGCGGTGGCGACCGGCTCCACGACCAAGCACCCCTTGACCACCGAGGTCGAGCGGCCGACCCGGGCCGCGGTCCTGCTCATCACGAGCGACCGCGGACTGGCCGGCGGCTACTCCTCGAACGCGATCAAGGCGGCCGAGCGTCTGACGAGCCGGCTCAGCAGTGAGCGCAAGGACGTCGTGACCTACATCGTGGGTCGCAAGGGAGTCTCGTACTTCGGCTTCCGTGAGCGTCCGGTCGAGGACTCGTGGACGGGCTTCACGGACAACCCCACCTACGCCGACGCGAAGGCGGTGGCCGCCCCGCTCATCGAGGCGATCACCAAGGACACCACGCACGGTGGGGTGGACGAGATCCACATCGTCTTCACCGAGTTCATCTCGATGATGACGCAGACCCCGATCGAGGACCGGCTGCTGCCGCTGGCGCTCACCCCGAGCACCGCGGAGGAGTCCGCCGAGGTCCTCAAGCGGGGTGGCGAGGTCCTTCCGCTGTTCGACTTCGAGCCGTCGGCGGAGGACGTCCTCGACGCCCTGCTGCCGCGCTACGTCGAGAGCCGTATCTACAACGCGCTGCTCCAGGCCGCCGCTTCCAAGCACGCTGCCACCCGCCGCGCGATGAAGTCGGCGACCGACAACGCCGGGGATCTCATCAAGAGCCTTTCCCGGTCTGCCAACGCGGCCCGCCAGGCCGAAATCACCCAGGAAATCAGCGAGATCGTCGGTGGCGCGAGCGCCCTGGCCGACGCGACCGCGGGGAGTGAAAATTAATGACGACCACAGTTGAGGCGGCCACCCCGGGGAGCACGGCCGCAGGCCGCGTGTCCCGGGTCATCGGCCCGGTCGTCGACGTGGAGTTCCCCGTCGACGCGATGCCGGAGATCTACAACGCGCTGCACGTCGAGGTGGCCGACCCGGCCGAGGACGGCAAGCTCAAGACCCTGACCCTCGAAGTCGCCCAGCACCTGGGCGAAGGCGTGGTGCGCGCGGTCTCGATGCAGCCGACCGACGGTCTGGTCCGCCAGGCCCCGGTGACCGACACGGGCAACGGCATCACCGTGCCCGTCGGTGACATCACCAAGGGCAAGGTGTTCAACACCCTCGGCCAGATCCTGAACGACGACGAGGCCGAGGCCCAGGTCACGGAGCGCTGGCCGATCCACCGCAAGGCCCCGGCCTTCGACCAGCTCGAGTCCAAGACCGAGATGTTCGAGACCGGCCTGAAGGTCGTCGACCTGCTGACCCCGTACGTCAAGGGCGGCAAGATCGGTCTGTTCGGTGGTGCGGGCGTCGGCAAGACGGTCCTCATCCAGGAAATGATCATGCGTGTGGCCAAGCTGCACGACGGTGTTTCCGTGTTCGCCGGTGTCGGTGAGCGCACCCGTGAGGGCAACGACCTCATCGACGAGATGACCGAGTCGGGCGTGCTGGACAAGACCGCGCTGGTCTTCGGCCAGATGGACGAGCCGCCGGGCACGCGTCTGCGGGTGGCGCTCTCCGCGCTGACCATGGCGGAGTACTTCCGCGATGTGCAGAAGCAGGACGTGCTGCTCTTCATCGACAACATCTTCCGCTTCACCCAGGCCGGTTCCGAGGTCTCCACGCTGCTCGGCCGTATGCCGTCCGCGGTGGGGTACCAGCCGACCCTGGCGGACGAGATGGGTGTGCTCCAGGAGCGCATCACGTCGACCCGTGGTCACTCGATCACCTCGATGCAGGCGATCTACGTGCCCGCGGACGACCTGACCGACCCGGCCCCGGCCACGACCTTCGCGCACCTCGACGCGACGACCGTGCTGTCGCGTCCGATCTCGGAGAAGGGCATCTACCCGGCGGTGGACCCGCTGGACTCGACGTCCCGCATCCTGGACCCGCGGTACATCTCGCAGGAGCACTACGACGCGGCCAGCCGCGTCAAGGGGATCCTGCAGAAGAACAAGGACCTCCAGGACATCATCGCGATCCTCGGTATCGACGAGCTGGGCGAGGAGGACAAGCTCGTTGTCCACCGTGCCCGTCGCGTCGAGCGCTTCCTGTCGCAGAACACCCACGCCGCCAAGCAGTTCACCGGCCTGGACGGTTCCGACGTGCCGCTCGACGAGTCGATCGCCGCGTTCAACGCGATCTGCGAAGGGGAGTACGACCACTTCCCCGAGCAGGCGTTCTTCATGTGCGGTGGCCTGGACGACCTGAAGGCCAAGGCCAAGGAACTCGGCGTCTCCTGAGCCTCCGGTTCAGGGAGGGGGGCGGGTTTCCCGCCCCCCTCCGATCGCCGTCATCGACACCCCATAGAATTGAAGCCAACACCCGGCGACACCGCCGGGTGGTGACCCGAGGAGCCACCCATGGCTGCTGAGCTGCATGTCGAGCTGGTCGCCGCGGACCGCAGTGTCTGGTCCGGCGAGGCCACGCTGGTCGTCGCGCGTACCACCTCCGGCGACATCGGCGTCATGCCCGGACACCAGCCGCTGCTCGGTGTGCTGGAGTCGGGCCCGGTGACCATTCGTACGAGTGACGGCGGAACGGTCGTGGCGGCTGTCCACGGCGGTTTCCTGTCGTTCGCCGACAACAAGCTCTCGCTGCTCGCGGAGATCGCCGAGCTGGCGGACGAGATCGACACCCAGCGCGCCGAGCACGCGCTGGAGCGCGCGAAGTCGGGTGAGGACGACGCCGCCGAGCGTCGCGCCGCCGTCCGGCTGCGTGCGGTGGCGGCGCGTTAGCGCGGCGTCGCAACGGATTCACCCTCAGCCGCGGCTCGTTCCGGACCCTTCCGGACCGGGTCGCGGCTGAGGCGATGCGGGTGCGGTACAGATGCGGGTGCGGTACAGCGGTATGCGGTTCCTGTTCCGGTTGACTGGATGAGGCGAGGAGGTCGGTGTTGATGGTCCTCGCTCTGCTTGTCTGCGGACTGGTCGTCGTACTGGTTGCGGTGGGGCTCTTCGTCTTCGGCCTGCGCCGGCGGCTGATCCAGCGCTCCGGTGGCACGTTCGACTGCAGTCTGCGGTGGAACGTCCCCGAGGAGCCGGATCTCTCCGGCAAGGGCTGGGTGTACGGGGTCGCCCGCTACAACAGCGACCGGATCAACTGGTTCCGGGTCTTCTCGTACGCGCCGCGCCCCCGCCGTACGCTGGAGCGTTCCGCGATCGAGGTGCTGGCCCGCCGCGCCCCCGAGGGCGAGGAGGAGCTGGCGCTCCTCTCCGACGCGGTGATCCTGGGCTGTACGCACCACGGGGTCAAGGTGGAGCTGGCGATGAGCGACGACGCGCTCACGGGCTTTCTGGCCTGGCTGGAGGCGGCGCCTCCGGGACAGCGTGTGAACGTCGCCTGAGCCCAGCACACCGTTTCACACTGCCTCGCACCGCCTTCATCGGCGCACAGGAGAGGGGCGGCACCGCTTCCGCGGCGCCGCCCCTCCGTCGTACCAGCGAGCGAGCGGCTAGCCGAGACCGCTGTTGATCGCCGTCACCAGTTCGCCGTTGGTGGTGTCACCGGTGAAGTCCCAGAAGAACGCGCCGCCCAGGCTCTGCTGGTTGGCCCACGCCATCTTGGACGCGATCGTCGCCGGGGTGTCGTAGCTCCACCAGTTGGTGCCGCAGTGCGCGTACGCCGTGCCGCCGACCGTGCCGGTCGCCGGGCAGGTGTTCTTCAGGACCTTGTAGTCCTCGATGCCCGCCTCGTACGTGCCGGGCGCGGCCCCGGTCGCCGTACCGCCGGGGGCGGACTGGGTGACGCCGGTCCAGCCGCGTCCGTAGAAGCCGATGCCGAGGAGCAGCTTCTTGGCCGGTACGCCCTGCGCCTTGAACTTGGCGATCGCCTCGGCGGAGTTGAAGCCCGCCTTCGGGATGCCCGGGTACGAGGTGAGCGGGGAGTGCGGGGCCGTCGGGCCCTGGGCGGAGAAGGCGCCGAAGAAGTCGTACGTCATGACGTTGAACCAGTCCATGTACGGTGCGGCGCCCGCGTAGTCCACGCTGTCGATCTTTCCGCCGGCCGAGGCGTCCGCCGTGACGGCCGCCGTGACCAGGTTGTTCGCGCCGAACTTGGCGCGCATCGCCTGCATCATGTTCTTGAACACGGCAGGGCCGCTGGTGTCGCAGGACAGGCCGCACGCGTTGGGGTACTCCCAGTCCAGGTCGATGCCGTCGAAGACATCGGCCCAGCGCGGGTCCTCCACCAGGTCGTAACAGGACTGCGCGAAGGCGGCCGGGTTCTGCATGGCCTGGCCGAAGCCGCCGGACCAGGTCCAGCCGCCGAAGGACCACAGCACCTTGATGTTCGGGTTCTTGGCCTTGAGCTTGCGCAGTTGGTTGAAGTTGCCGCGCAGCGGCTGGTCCCACGTGTCGGCGACACCGTCGACGGACTGGTCGGCGGTGTACGCCCGCTCGATCGCGGCGTAGCTGTCGCCCATGGTGCACTTGCCGCCGGTGACATTGCCGAACGAGTAGTTGATGTGGGTGATCTTCGACGCGGACCCCGAGGTCACCAGGTTCTTGACGTGGTAGTTCCGCCCGTAGACGCCCCACTCGGTGAAGTAGCCGAGCTTGACCTTGGCGCCGGGACCGGGTGTGCCCGGATCGGTGGAGCCGGTCGTACGGACCGCGCGGGCGCCGCTGACCGGGCCCGTCCGGTCGGCGGTGTCGCGCGCCTGGACGGTGTACGAGTAGTCCGTGCCCGCGCTCAGCCCGGTGTCCGTGTACGTGGTGCCGGTGACGGTGGCGACCTTGGTGCCGCCGCGCAGCACGTCGTAGTTCTTGACGCCCTTGTCGTCGGTGGCCGCGCTCCAGCTCAGCTTGACCGAGGTGTTGGTGATGTCGCTCGCGGTCGGGGTGCCGGGCGCGGAGGGCGGGTTGTCGCCCGGGACGCCCGGACCGCCGTCGCAGGAGGCGCCGTTGAGCTTGCAGCCGGAGGGCGCGCCGGCGCCGCTGCCGTTGAAGCCGAAGCTGATCGAGGCACCGGCGGCGAGCGTGCCGTTCCAGGACTTGTTCTTCGCGGTCCAGTGGGTGCCCGAGCCGGTGATGTCGGCGTCCCAGCCCGAGGTGACGGCGGTGCCGGAGGGGAAGTCCCACTCCACCGTCCAGGAGTCGAGGGCGGTGGTGCCGGTGTTCTTCACCGTCCACTTGCCCTCGAAGCCCGTACCCCAGTCGGAGACCTTGGTGTACGTGGCGGTGGCGGAGGTGGCGGCCTGGGCGGGGGTGGCCAGCCCGACGAGGGCGGCGAGGGGGAGCAGCAGGGCGGTCAGGGCCGCGACGGTGCGGGATCCGGGTCTGCGTCTGCGGGGGTGGGGGACGGGTCGGGTGGTCAAGGCGCGCTCCTCGGGTGAGTACCGGAGTACGTACCGGCGTTGCGTCCACGCTGCGAGGCTCACCGCAGTGTGTGTGCGGTGAGAGTAGGAAGGTCTGGACCAATCGTCAATAGGTCCAGACCAAAGCCGGGGCCTGACCCGAACCCCTCGGTGACGGGACGTCAGACGCCCAACTCCTGGGCGAGTACGGCCGCCTGCACCCGGCTGCGCAGCTCCAGCTTGCCGAGCACCCGGCTCACATGCGTCTTCACCGTGGCCTCCGCCATGTCGAGCCGCACCGCGATCTCCGCGTTCGACAGCCCCTCGCCCAGCCGGGAGAGCACCTCGCGCTCCCGGCGGGTCAGCACGTCCAGGACCGCGGCATCGGGCCCGCCGGCCGTCCGCACCGGCCGCGGCGCCGCGAACTCCGCGATCAGCCGCCGGGTCACCGACGGGGCGATCAGACCCTCGCCGCGCGCCACCGTCCGTACCGCCGTGAGCAACTCCGCCGCCTCGGCGTTCTTCAGCAGGAAGCCGGAGGCGCCCGCGCGCAGCGCCCCGAAGACGTACTCGTCCAGGTCGAACGTGGTCAGGACGAGAACGTCCGCCAGCCCCTCAGCGACCACCAGCCGCGTCGCCGACACCCCGTCGAGGCGCGGCATCTGCACATCCATCAGCACCAGATCGGGGCGCAGCTCCCGCGCCAGCGCGACCGCGCGCTCGCCGTCCGCGGCCTCCCCGACGACCTCGATGTCGGGCGCGCTGCGCAGGATCAGCACCAGCCCCGCCCGTACCGCCGACTGGTCCTCGGCGACCAGAACCCGGATCGTCATCGCGTACCGTCCCCTTCCCCGGCCGGCGCCGCGGCTCCGACCGGCAATTCCGCCCGTACCACCCAGACCCGGCCCGCCCCGCCGGTGGAGGCGACCGGGCCCGCCTCGAACACCCCGTCCAGCAGCGCGATCCGCTCGCGCATCCCCACCAGACCGGCGCCGGACCCGGGGGCGCGCGGCCCCGGCCGGTCACCGAACGGGCTGGTGACCCGTACGTCCAGCGTGCGGTCCGTGAGCCCCAGCTCGACGGCGACCGTGCCCGGCACCGCGTGCTTGAGCGCGTTGGTCAGCGACTCCTGGACGATGCGGTACGCGGCCAGCTCCACCGGCGCGGGCAGCGCGCCACCGGGGCCCGCGCCCTGCGCCGCCGCGGTGGCGCGCCGGTCGGTCAGGGTGAAGCCGAGCCCGCTGGAGGCGCCGTTCGTACGGGCCTGGTCCACCAGGGTGTCCAGCGCCTCCAGCGTCGGCGCGGCGGCCGGTTCCCGCTCCGTGTCGCCCTCCCGCAGCAGCCCGATCAGCCGGCGCATCTCGGCGAGCCCCGCGACGCTGTTCTCCCGGATGACGCCGAGAGCGTCCCGGCTCGTGCGCTCGTCGTCGAGCGAGAGCGCGGCCGTCGAGTGGATGGCGATCGCCGAGAGGTGGTTGGCGACCATGTCGTGCAGTTCGCGGGCCATCCGCGAACGCTCGGCGGTCACCGCCTGCGTCCGGTCGATCTCCGCCAGCAGCGCGGTCTGCCGCGCCCGGAGCCGGGCCGCCTCGGCGGCGTCGCGGTGGTTGCGTACGAGGGCGCCCGTGGTGGCGGGGCCGAAGGCGACCAGACCGGTGGCCAGCCCGATCAGCAGCGACTCCACCGTCTGGAGCCAGGCGGAGAACCCGACGGTCATCGCGACCGTGATGAACCCGGTGATCCGGGGGATACGGCGGGCGGAGGCCGGGGTCCCGTACAGCACGGCCGCGTACATGACGTCCGTGTACATCAGCACCGTCGCCACACTGCCCGTGGTGAACTGGTCCGCGATCAGGGCGACCGTACCCACGATCAGCGCGGTGCGCGGCGCGGTCCTGCGCAGCAGCTCCGTCCCGGCCATCACCACCATCGGCAGCAGCACCCACGCCCCGAGCAGCAGCACCTGCGCCGTGCGCATGCCGAGACCGACGCCCCACAGGACGAGACCGCCGCAGAGCCCGGCCGCGGCGATCATCACGTCATGACGGTGCGGCCGGACGCCGCGCGGCGTGCGCGGGCCGGGGGAGCCGAGGCGGGAGGCGATCACCCCTCCATCCAACACCGCCCGTCGCGCGCAGTCCTCCACACACCGGCCGAGCCCGCGACACAACGACGTACACCGAAGGATGCAGTCGCCTCTCGTCACCGGAGACGACGCGGGGCGCCGGCCGCGCCGGGAGGCTGGGAGGGAGAGAGAGGAGAGATCGCGTGATCGTCACCCTGATCATCATCTGCGAGGTCGGCTTCTGGGCGCTGCTGGCCGCCGGTCTCGCGCTGCGCTACCTGGCGGGGATGCGGCGCCTGGGCGCGGGGGTCCTGCTGCTGGAGCCGCTGCTGGAGGTCGTGCTGCTGGTCGTCACGGCCGTCGACCTCAGGAACGGTGCGGAGCCGGACTGGAAACACGGTCTCGCGGCGCTCTACATCGGCTACACCGTCGCCTACGGCCACTACACGATCACCTGGCTCGACGGCCACGCCGCCCACCGCCTCGCCGGCGCCCCGCCCCCGCCGAAGCCGCCGCGCTACGGCGCCGCCCGCGCCCGCCACGAGGCCAAGCTGTGGCTGCGTACGCTGCTCGGCGCCGCGGTCGCCGCCGGGCTGCTCCAGCTCGCCGTCGTGTACGTGGGCGACGCGAACGACACCGGATCCCTGACCGCCTGGCAGCTCACGGCGGCGCGGGTCGCCGGGATCCACGGGGTGATCGCCCTGACGTACGCGCTCTGGCCGAAGAAGCCCCCGGCCGAGCAGGCGGGAACCGCCGTCCCCACCCGGGTGGAGCGTCCCGGGCGGCTGACGAAGCGCTGATCCGCCCCGCCCGGGCGGCCGTCAGCGTTCGCCGCCCGGGACCCAGAGCACGTCCCCGACCTCCTTGTTGGCCGCGCGGGCCAGGATGAACAGGAGGTCGGAGAGGCGGTTCAGATACGTCGCCGTCAGCGCGTTCATCACCTCGCCGTGCACCTCCAGCGCCGCCCATGTCGAGCGCTCGGCCCGCCGGACGACCGTGCAGGACTGGTGCAGCAGCGCCGCGCCGGGCGTACCGCCGGGGAGGATGAAGCTGCGGAGCTTCTCCAGCCCCTCCAGGAAGTGGTCGCAGTCCGCCTCCAGTTTGTCGATGTACGCCTGCTCGACGCGCAGCGGCGGGAACTCGGGTTTCTCGACGACGGGGGTGGAGAGGTCGGCGCCCACGTCGAAGAGGTCGTTCTGGACGCGGACCAGGACCTTCACGATCTCCGCGGGGAGCTGCCCCAGGGCGATCGCCGTGCCGATGACGGCGTTCGCCTCGTTGGCGTCGGCGTACGCGGCGATCCGCGGATCGGTCTTGGCGGTACGGCTCATGTCGCCCAGACTCGTCGTGCCCTGGTCGCCGGTACGGGTGTAGATGCGCGTCAGATTGACCATACGGCCACCCTAATCAGCCACTGCCCCCAGGAGGGCGGTCAAGTGCGCCGCGCGCGGCGCCTGATGGGGCGTGAGGGGCGGATGGGGGCGCGCGGGCGGGGCGCGGCGGTGTGATGTCCGTCATGTGAGACGTGACGCGCATCTCTTCACCGTTACACGGCGCGCCTCGACCGCTAACCTCCGGCAGAGGCAGCAGAAGTAAACATGCGTTAAATCTGAACAGAAGCCGATCGGGAAACGTGGGGTGCGTTGTGGCCAGGAAGCTCGCCGTCATCGGGGCCGGACTCATGGGGTCCGGAATCGCGCAGGTCTCGGCCCATGCGGGCTGGGACGTCGTGCTGCGTGATGTCACCGACGCGGCCCTGGCCAGGGGCGTGGACGGGATCAGGGCCTCGTACGGCAAGTTCGTCGCCAAGGGCAAGCTGGAGGAGGCCGACGCCGACGCCGCGCTCGCCCGGATCACCACGACGACCGACCTGGACGCCGTGGCCGACGCGGACATCGTCGTCGAGGCCGTCTTCGAACAGCTCGACGTCAAGCACGAGATCTTCCGTACGCTCGACAAGCTCGTACGGGAGGACGCCGTCCTCGCCTCCAACACCTCGGCCATCCCGATCACCAAGATCGCGGCGGTCACCGGGCGTCCGGAGCGTGTCGTCGGTACGCACTTCTTCTCGCCGGTACCGATGATGCGCCTGTGCGAACTGGTGCGCGGCTACAAGACCAGCGACGAAACCCTCGCCACCGCGAGGGAGTTCGCCGAGTCGGTGGGCAAGACCTGTGTCGTCGTCAACCGCGACGTCGCGGGCTTCGTGACCACCCGGCTCATCTCCGCGCTCGTCGTGGAGGCCGTGGAGCTCTACGAGTCGGGCGTCGCGTCCGCCGAGGACATCGACATCGCCTGCAAGCTGGGGTTCGGTCACGCCATGGGCCCGCTCGCCACCGCCGACCTCACCGGTGTCGACATCCTGCTGCACGCCGCGAACAACATCTACGCCGAGACCCAGGACGAGAAGTTCGCGCCGCCGGAGCTGATGCGCCGGATGGTGGACGCGGGTGACATCGGCCGCAAGAGCGGGCAGGGGTTCTACAAGCACTGAGGTCCGGCCGGTGCCCCACGCGGCGCCGGCCCGTGTCGGCCGTTTCCTCACCCCACGGGGTGAATTCGATATCGGTTCGCCGACAGACGGCAACTTCTCAGGCCGTCCGGCAGTCAGTTGTTTGAGGACAAGAACAGAACAGAACAGGCCGGAGCACGGAAGCACTCTCGGGGAGAGCATATGCACATCAGGGGCGACCACGCCGAGCTGGTCGTCGGGGGCCGCCTCGACGTACGCAGCGCGGCGGACGCCCGTACGGTCCTGCACTCGGCCGTCGACGACGGAGCCGGCGATCTGGTGCTGGACCTGACCGAACTGGACTCCTGGGACGCCACCGGACTCGGCGTCATCATGGGAGCCCACCGACGCGCGGGGCGGTGTGGCCGGAGGCTTGTGCTGAGGGGTGTCCCGCCGCAGATGCAACGTCTGCTGGTGGCCACCCGGCTGCACCGCATCCTTGCCATCGAGGGCGGCATCGCCGCAGAATCGCTCCCTCGGGTCTGACCTGGCCTGACCTGGCCACCTCGCACAATCCTCACGAGACCGTGATGTCCCGGACGAGGTGTCGCCCCGGCTGTTCGTAGATACTGTGCGGAGGTTCAGGGTTCGGCCGTACGCGGCTCGACGGACCCTGAGGAGCAGGCACCGGACCAGAAGCGGCGGATGGGCGTGTGAGGCCGGGGCAACGGCACGCCACGATCTGGGGGCTTTTCACCATGGACCCGATAAGCCGGGGGCCGGAGGAGCACGGCCGGCGCGACGACGACGCGCGCGGTGACGACGCGCGCCCCGACGGCCGGTACGACGCGAGTCCCGACGGCGGGTACGACGCGCGCCCCGACAGCGGGCACGAAGCGCCGCGCCCCGACGGCGGGTACGAAGCGCCGCGCACCGACGGAGAGTACGAAGCGCCGCGTCCCGACCGTGGGCACGACGTCGAACGCGCCGTCGTGAGTGTGCACGAGGGCGAACCCGCCGCGACGGGCGGCGAGGCGGCCGAACCGCCTCGCCCGCCCCGGGTGTCGATCACGCCCGGCGTCCCGGCGCCGGCTCCGACCCCGGCGCCCGCACCCCTCCCGGCCGTCGCCCACATCAAGGGCGCGGGCCCCATCACACCGGCGCAGCCCGTCCGTACGGTCCAGCTCGTCTCGGGCGACCTGCTGGTGACCGTCAACCCCGTCGACGGCAGCGAGATCGAACGCCGCCCGCCCGGACGGGAACACACCGCGCCCGCCCGGCTCACCGCCGAGGAGCGCACCGCCGTCCAGCGCGCCGGCCGCCCGCCCGTACCCGCGGGGCCCGCCGCGCCCGCGCTCCCGCTGCTGGAACGGGGCGAGGAGCGCGCGAAGCTGGCGGAACTGCTGGGGCGCGGCCGTTCCGTACGCCTCACGGGGCCCGCGGGCTCCGGGCGTACGGCGCTGATCGAGGCCGTGGCCGCGGACTGCGCGGACCTCGCGCCCGACGGCGTCGTCCGGCTCTCCGGATACCGCCGCACCGCCACCGAGCTGCTGTACGAGCTGTACGCGGCCGTCCACCGCTCGCCGCTCGCCCGCCCCGACCGGCCCGAACTCCTCGACCGGGTCCGCGACATCGGCGCGGTCGTCGTCCTGGACGACCTGGAACTGGGCGGGGAGGCGCTGGACGAACTCCTCACCGCCACCCCGGAGTGCGCCTACCTGTGCGCAGCGACCCCCGACACCGCCGTGCCCTCGCCGGACGCGCGCCTCGAAGAGGTCACCCTCGGCGGTCTCGGCCGCGGCTCCTCGCTGGAACTCCTGGAGCACGTCGTCGAACGGCCGCTCACCGACGAGGAGGCCAACTGGGCGGGCGACCTCTGGTTCGAGTCCGAGGGGCTGCCGCTGCGCTTCGTCCAGGCCGGTGCGCTGCTGCGCCAGCGCGACCAGGCGCGCGCCGGAGCCGATGCCGTCGACGAGTTCGAGCCCTTCGTGCGCCCCTTCGAGCGCACGTCCGGCGAGGGCGCGACGGCCGCCACGCCGGCCGTCCCCGGCGGCTACGACGTACCCCTGCCCACGCTGGGCGAGGGCGCCGCGCCCGCCGCCCCGCTCGCCGCCCGGCTGAGCGAGGCCGCGCGCGCCACCCTGCGTTTCGCCGTCGCGCTCGGCGGTGAGGTCCCGCACCAGGCGCACCTGCCCGCGCTGGTGGGCGACACCCACGCGGACGCCGCCCTCGGCGAGCTGATGAGCTGCGGACTGCTCACCCCGGTCGGCGGACGCTACCGGCTCGCGGCCGGCGTGGCCGCGCAACTGGAGGCGCGGGGGTACGGCGACGACGCCGTGGCCCACGCCCACACCGCCGCCCAGCACTACGCCTGGTGGTCGGGGCACCCCTCGGTCACCCCCGAGCGGGCCGCCACCGAGGCGGACGCCATCCTCGCGGCGATGGGCCCGCTGGTCCCCGGCACGGAGGCCGGCCACCCCAGCGCCGCCGTGCTGCTGGCCCGCAGCGCCGCGCCCGCGTTCCTCGCGGGACTGCACTGGGGCGCCTGGGAACGGGCCCTGCGGGCCGGCTCCGAGGCGGCCAGGATGGCCGGAGAGGTCGCGGAAGAGGCGTACTTCCACCACGAGTTGGGCGTTCTCGCGCTCTGCGTCGGCAACCTGGACCGGGCGCGCGCCGAGCTGGAGGCGTCCATCGGCATGCGCGGCGCCCTCGCCGACAAGATCGGCACGGTCGCGGGACGCAGGGCGCTCGCCCTGGTCACCGACCGCGAGGCCGCGCTGGCGGGGCCGAAGCCGCCGGGCTCGGAGGCGCCGACCGTACGGTACGCGGAGCCGTTGTCACGGGCGGCCGGGCTGCCCGAACTGCCGGGGCTGTCGAAGCCGTCCCGTACGGGACCGGGGCAGGCCGCGGGGCACGGGACCGGTACGGGCGGCGGCTCGGCCGCCGGCGCCGGGCTCGGCCTCGGCGCCGTCCCCGCGGCCGGGATCGGCTCCGGGGTCGGCTCCGGCGCAGGTTCAGGTTCAGGTTTGGGGTCCGGCTCCGGCTCCGGCGAGAACATGGCGCTGGTGACCCGGCGCGACACCCCCGCCCTCCCGCCCGGCTCCGGCGCCCGGCCCGCCCACGCCGCGCCGCGGGCCGCGCCGCCGGGCCACTCGCGCCGCCCGGCGCTCGGCGGTGCCCGCCGCAACCTGGTCGCGGCGGGCGCGGGCGCCGTACTCGCGGCCGTGCTCGGTACGGTCGTGACCCTCGGCGCGACCTCGGACGGCGACCCCCTGCCGCCGGACAAGGTCCGTACGGAACAGTCCACGGACCCGGACGACAACAACGGCGACGACGGCAACCCCGCCGAGCAGCCGGTCGACACCTCCACGTACAACCCGGGCGGCGTCCCCGCAGGACCCGATTCCCCGAGCCCCACGGGCCCCACGGACAGCGCCGAACCCTCCGACTCGCCCTCGTCCTCGGGCACGCCGTCGGACGGCACCAGCTCGTCCCCTGGCGACTCCCCGTCCGCCTCGGGACAGCCGACGGACCCCACGGACGAGCCGTCGGACACCCCCACCGGCTCCTCGGAGCCGCCGTCGCCCTCGACGTCCGTCACACCGCCCACGGAGGAGCCCTCCGGCGAACCCTCGGACACGGACACGGCGCCCGCGCCGTCGACCCCGCAGACCTCGGTGAGCGGCCCGGACCCGAGCCTCAGCGAGGAGCGGACGGTCGAGCCGGGCGTCGTATGACGGACTGACGGGCTGACGGCTTCGTACAAGAAGAGCCGGCGGGCCGCGCACATCGCGCGGCCCGCCGGTTCTTCTTGTACGACCGGGCAGTTACGTCATCACAGCCTTACGCCGCCGGAACAGGCTCACGTCAGAAGAGGCGCAGCTTGTCGTCCTCGATGCCGCGCATGCCGTTGTAGTCCAGCACCACACACCCGATGCCCCGGTCCGTCGCCAGCACCCGCGCCTGCGGCTTGATCTCCTGTGCCGCGAACACACCCTTCACCGGCGCCAGATGGGGGTCGCGGTTGAGCAGCTCCAGATAGCGGGTGAGCTGCTCCACACCGTCGATCTCGCCACGCCGCTTGATCTCCACCGCGACCGTGCCGCCGTCGGCGTCCCGGCAGAGGATGTCCACCGGGCCGATCGCCGTCGGGTACTCGCGGCGGATGAGGCTGTACCCCTCGCCCAGCGTCTCGATACGGTCGGCGAGCAGCTCCTGGAGGTGCGCTTCCACGCCGTCCTTGATGAGACCGGGGTCGACGCCCAGTTCATGCGACGAGTCGTGGAGGACTTCCTCCATCGTGATGATCAATTTCTCGCCCGCTTTGTTGATGACTGTCCAGACGCCGGTGTCATCGTCCGTACCCTCCTTCAACGTGCAAGGAGGCGACATCCAGTTGAGCGGTTTGTACGCCCGGTCGTCGGCGTGGATGGACACACTGCCGTCCGCCTTGACCAGGATGAGACGGGGGGCGGAGGGCAGGTGGGCGGTGAGCCGGCCCGCGTAGTCGACGGAGCAGCGGGCAATGACGAGACGCATGGTCGGCAACGCTACTCGACTGCCGCCACCGCGCGCGATTCGCCCTGGAAGCCCCCGTTCGTTATTGGCCGGTTGTGGTCCCATTCTCCTGGTGCCCTCCCGTCGGCGCGCCTAACGTGGATGCGTGAGGTCGCCGGTCGTGCACGCTGCGTCGTCGTCGCCCTCCTTCCCTGCCCGTAAGGCCCCGTTCCCCGCGGGGTCGCGAGAGGAGAACCCATGTCGCTCGACGTCTCACCGGCACTGTTGGATCAGGCCGAGCGAGGCGAGGTCGACGAAGCGGCTTTCGTCGACTGCGTCCGGACCTCCCTGCCCTACGCATGGGAGATGATCAGTTCTCTGGTGGCTCAGCTAAAGGTGGACGGTGGACAGTTCGCCGACAACCAGACGCCCCCGCCGGACGAGCAGGCACGTGGTCAACTGCTGCGCGCGCTCGCGAGTGATGCCATTCGCGGTGCGCTCCAGCGTCACTTCGGAGTGCGGCTCGCATTCCAGAACTGCCACCGCGTCGCGGTGTTCCCGTTGGACCCCTCGGTCGACGAGCGGCTGGCCCGCTTCACCTCGGTGAGGGGCCAGTTGCTCAACCAGTCCCCTGAGCTCCGGGACTGCTGACGGTTTCGGCTGCCGCTCCCGCGCCGTGGGTGAGCCACGGCGCCGGAGCGGCAGCGTCCCTGACGGGCCCGTGGGTACGGGCCCGTGGGCACGGGTCCTGTTCGCTCACGCGAGCAGGGGGAGCACCTCCGTCCCCAGGCGCCGTACGTTCTCCTCCGTGGCCGCCAGATCGCCGGAGCCCTCCACGAGCAGGGCGAAGCGCGTGATGCCCGTACGCTCCGCCGTGGCCGCGAGCCGGTCCGCCGCCAGCCTCGGCGGCCCCACCGGGTGCAGGGCGCAGAGCAGTTCCGTGTACGACACCGGGTCGCGCATCGAGCGTGACCGGCCGTCGACCGTCACATGCGCGCCGAGCCCCTGGCGCAGCCAGCCGGGCATCGCCTTGACCAGGGTTTCCGAGGCGGCGGCGCGGCTGTCCGCGAGCTGCACCACGCCGGCCGACACATGCGGGGCGTTCTGGATCTCCGCGGGCGCCAGGCCCGCCGCGCGCGCGTGCGTACGCCACAGCGCGACCATCTCCGCCTTCTCCTCGTCACCGCAGTGCATGCCCAGCAGCATCGGCAGCCCGTGCCGGGCCGCCAGCCGCACGCTCCTGGGTGACGTACAAGCCATGATCGTCTCGGGCCGGCCGCCGGGGTACGTCAACTCGTCGGCGCGGGGGACCACGGCGACCTCACGGAAGTGGTACCGGTCGCCGGAGGTCCCCACCCGTGACCCGCGCAGCCAGCGCAGCAACAGCTCCAGCGCCTCGGGGAAGTCGCGCTCGTAGGCGCTCAGGCCCGTCCCGAAGACCTCCAGGTCGACCCAGGGGCCGCCCCGTCCCACCCCGAGGGTGAACCGCCCGCCGGAGACGAGATGGAGCAGCGCGGCCTGCTCGCCGAGCGCCACCGGATGTACGTTCGGCAACACGCTGACCGCCGTACCCACCCGGATGTGTCGCGTACGGCCGAGCAGCAGCGCGGCCAGGGTCACGGCCGACGGGCAGACTCCGTACGGCACGAAGTGGTGCTCGGCCAGCCAGACCGCGTCGAGTCCCGACTCCTCGGCCAGCTCCGTGGTGCGCACCGCCCGGTGCAGCGCTTCCCCCTGTCCCTGGCCCGGGAACTGGGCGGCCAGTACAAAAGCTCCAACACGCATCGCCTTCTGCCTCCTCGCGGCCGACGCGACTCCCCCTACTGGCAACAACGTCTGACACGTGCCAAAGGCACGGCCGGGCGCAAAACTCGTGCGATTGTCCGGTGAGTGCCGTCCGTGGCTCTCCTGCGGAGGCGGGGTGCGCGCGTCCCTGAGGGGCGTCTGCCCTGTGGCGCTGGCCGTAGGCTGGAATCGGTCCGTGCTGTCTGCCCCGTGAGGTGTTCCGTGTCCCCGCGTCGCAACCGCCCCCGAGGCGGCGAGAACCCGACCGACCGAGCCGCCGAGGCGGGCGACCGGTACGGCGGTTTCCAGCGATCGGAAACATGGCAGGGCGAGAACTGGTCAGTTCGTCACGTGGCGGGGGCAAGTGCCGCCGGTAAGCGGTACCGGTGCCCGGGATGCGACCAGGAGATCCCCTCCGCGGTGGCCCATGTGGTGGCGTGGCCCGAGTACGGCGGGGTGGACGACCGGCGCCACTGGCACCAGGCGTGCTGGAACGCGAAGGACCGCCGCACCTCGCGGGTGCAGCGGTCCCGTAACGCACCGAGGTACTGAGCCCGGCCCGGCCTGCCCGGCCCCGTCACACGTCGCGCGTCACACGCCGCCCGTCACATGTCGCACGCCGCCTGTCATACGTCGCCTGTCATACGTCGCGCTGGTCCAGGGAGAAGAACGCGCCCACCATCGCGACCGCGGTCGTCCCTGTGATGATCCACAGCGCCGCCCACCCGCCCGGCCCCACGGTGCCGAAGGCGTCCCCGTAGAGCTGGACGAGCTGGCTCGGGATCGAGTACGTCAGCAGGAACTCCTGGACGCCGCGGAGCGACCTGGCCATCATGAAGATCGCGAGGACGAGCGGCAGCAGCACCAGGCCGATCATCACGGTGATCGCCCCCGCCGAGTGCCTGACCAGCGCGCCGACCGCCATCGAGAGCAGCCCGAGCATCGCCAGGTAGAAGCTGACACCGACCGTCGCGCGGATCCATTCGGTGGTGCCGGGCGCGTCCGTGTCGAGGATCGCGATCTGGAGCGCGGCGACGATCATCGTGGTCACGGTCGTGACCGTGAAGACCACGGCGAAGAAGACCAGCGACTTGGCGGCCAGTACCCGGGCACGGCTGGGGCAGGCGGTGAGCGTCGTACGGATCATGCCCGTGCCGTACTCCGAGGTGATGGTGAGCACCCCGAGCGTGATCACGCAGAGCGAGCCCAGCAGCACCCCGAAGAAGCCGAGGCCGAGCATGGACTCCCCGCTGACCTCGGCGTCCACGTCGCTGGTGTCCCGGGCGGAGACGATGAGCAGCGCCGCGATCACCCCGACGCCCACGATCAGGAGGACCAGCACACCGAGGGACCACATCGTGGCCCGTACGGAGCGCAGCTTCGTCCACTCGGAGGCCAGGGCGTCCCCGAGGTGGGCCCGCCGGGCCGGGATCGGCGAGGCGTACGGCGCCTGCTGGGGCGCGGCCGACGGGTGCGGCGCCTGCTGGGACGGGACCGGCCGCTGATACGGGGGCGGCGGGGTGGACGGGGTGGACGGGGTCGGCGGGGTCTTCATCGGGGGTCCTCGCTGCTGTCACGCTTCGTCGGCTCCGCCGCGGGCGCCGGGGTGTCCTGCTGGATCGGGCCGGGGCCGGTACCCCCGGCCCCGGGCGGCGGCGGGGGGTACCAGCCCTGCTGCGGCACCTCGGGGACCACGGGCGGCGCGAACCCCTGCGGGGCCGCCCCGTACCCCTGCGGGGGCCCGTAGCCGGGCGGCTGGGGCGGCGGCGTGAAGCCGGCGAGGGCGTCGGCCGTGGAGCGGTAGTCGACGGTGGACTGCGTCATCCGCATGTACGCCTCCTCCAGCGACGCCTGGTGCGGGGACAGCTCCCAGAGCCGTACGTCAGCGCCGTGCGCCAGCTCGCTGATCCGGGGCAGCGGCAGGCCGGTGACGCGCAGCGCGCCGTCCGGCTCGGAGAGCACCTGGCCGCCCGCCCCGGTCAGCGCCGCGTGCAGCTTCTCCCGCAGCTCCGGCTCGTCCCCCGGGGTGCGGACCCGGGCGAAGTCGGCCGAGTTGGCCGAAATGAAGTCCTTGACACTCATGTCGGAGAGGAGCCGGCCGCGGCCGATCACGATGAGGTGGTCGGCGGTCACCGCCATCTCGCTCATGAGGTGCGAGGAGACGAAGACCGTACGGCCCTCGTCCGCGAGCTGCTTCATCAGATTGCGGACCCAGAGGATGCCCTCGGGGTCGAGCCCGTTGACGGGCTCGTCGAAGAGCAGCACCTGCGGATCCCCGAGGAGCGCCGCCGCGATGCCCAGCCGCTGCCCCATGCCGAGCGAGTAGCCCTTGGAGCGCTGCTTGGCGACGTCCTGGAGGCCGACGACGCCGAGGACCTCGTCGACCCTGGCGGCCGGGATGCCGGAGAGCTGGGCGAGCGAGAGGAGGTGGTTGCGCGCGCTCCGCCCGCCGTGCACGGCCTTGGCGTCGAGGAGCGCGCCGACCTGGCGCGGGGCGTTCGGGAGCTGCCGGAAGGGGTGGCCGCCGACCGTGACATGGCCGCTGGTGGGACGGTCGAGACCGAGGATCATCCGCATCGTCGTGGACTTGCCGGAGCCGTTGGGGCCCAGGAACCCGGTGACATGGCCGGGCCTCACCTGGAAGGAAAGGTTGTACACGGCCGTCTTGGCACCGTAGCGCTTCGTCAGGCCGACTGCCTCGATCATTCTCCAGCCCCATCGACAAGGTCACGTCTTTCGGGGCAGTGGCCGGTCCGGGCCTAAGGCCCCCGTTAGAGTAAGGAGGATATCCACGCGTTGACGGTTCCGGCCAAGTCGTTCCGGCGGGGAGTCGGCCCCACATGCCGAGCCACGCGCGACAGCCGGACCTACGCGTCGCGCTTCTTCAGTACGGCGTACCCGCCCGCCAGCGCGGCCACCACCCACAGCGCCATGATCCCCAGCCCCTGCCACGGGCCGTACGGCGCCGGGGTCGAGTTCAGCGCCCCGGACACCACCTGGGTGATCTGGCGCCCCGCCTGGTCGGGGAAGTAGCGGGCGACGTCCTTGGCGCCGGGGACGGCGGCCAGGATCTGCGAGACGAGGAAGAAGAACGGCATCAGGATGCCGAGCGAGAGGATCGAGCTGCGCAGCATCGCGGTGACGCCCATCGAGAACAGCGCGATCAGCGTCATGTAGAGACCGCTGCCGATCACCGCGCGCAGCACGTTCGGCTCGCCGATGCTCGTCCCGTGGTCGCCGAGCAGCGCCTGGCCGAGGAAGAACGCCAGGAAGCCGGTGATCAGCCCGACCACCAGCGCCAGCACCCCGGCCACCAGGATCTTGCCGAAGAGGAACGTGGCGCGCCGTGGTACGGCCGCCAGCGAGCTGCGGATCATGCCCGAGCTGTACTCCGAGCCGACCACCAGCACCCCGAAGACCACCATCGCGAGCTGCCCGAGGACCATCCCCGAGAAGCTGGTGTACGTCGGGTCGAAGCTCGCCCGGTCGATCTCCGAGAGGGTGCCGAACTGGGAGTTCACCACCGCCGAGAGCGCCCCGCCCAGGGCCACCGTCACCACCAGCGCGCTGACCAGCGTCCAGGTCGTGGAGGAGACCGTACGGATCTTGGTCCACTCGGAGCGGAGGACCGCCGGAACCGAAGCCATGGTCAGACCCCCTCACCCTCACCCTCGCCGGACCCGCGGGAGTGGTACTCGACCGACTCCGCCGTCATCCGCATGAACGCTTCTTCGAGGGAGGCGCGCTGGGCGCTCAGCTCGTGCAGCACGATCCCGTGGCGCGCGGCCAGCTCACCCAGCTCCTCCGTGGTCGCCCCGTCGATCTCCAGGACCCCGTCGGCCGCGTCGACCGCCGTGAAACCCGCCGCGTGCACCACGTCCTTCACCTGCTCGCGCTGTGGGGAACGCAGTCGCGCGTAACTCCGCGAATTCGCGTGGATGAAGTCGGCCATCGACGTGTTCGCGAGTAGCCGGCCCTGCCCGATCACGATCAAGTGATCGGCGGTCAGGGCCATTTCACTCATGAGATGACTGGATACGAAGATCGTGCGGCCTTCGTGTGCGAGTGCCTTCATGAGATTGCGGATCCAGTGGATTCCCTCGGGGTCCAGACCATTCACCGGTTCGTCGAACATCAAGATCTCCGGATCGCCGAGCAACGCCGCCGCGATACCGAGCCGCTGCCCCATCCCGAGGGAGAATCCCTTCGACTTCTTCCGCGCCACCGCCGTCAGTCCGACCACGTCGAGGACGTCAGCGACCCGGCTCTCCGGGATCCGGTTGCTCTGCGCCAGACAGAGGAGGTTGTTGTACGCGGTGCGCCCGCCGTGCACCGACTTGGCCTCCAGCAGCGCCCCGATGTGCTTGAGCGGTTCCGCGAGGTCCCGGTAGTGCTTTCCGTCGATCCGGACCGAGCCACCCGTCGGATGGTCCAGACCGAGCATCATCCGCATCGTGGTCGACTTGCCCGCCCCGTTGGGACCGAGGAACCCCGTCACCACGCCGGGCCGCACCTGGAAGGAGAGGTGATCGACCGCGACCTTACGGCCGAAGCGTTTGGTGAGCCCCTCTACCTCGATCATGCGGCCAACCTAAACGCGCACAAAGCCCCCCGCCACCGGAGTGACAGGGGGCTGCGCGATCGTTACCCGATCGATCGATCGGGCAGGGCCGAGGGTCTCAGCGGGACTGCTGCGCCGGGACCCCGCGGGAGATCGGCTCGTCGTCCGCCGGGGAACCGGCGGCGGCCACCGCGGCACCCGTCAGCGTCGCCAGCATCTCGCGGACGTTGGTGAGCTGGGCGTTGATCGAGTCGCGGCGGTTCGTGAGCGCCGCCAGCTCGCGCTCCGATTCGCTGCGGATCCGGTCGGCCTTGGCGTTCGCGTCCGCCACGATGTCCTCGGACTGACGCTGCGCCGTCTCCACGGTCTGACGGGCCCTGCGCTCCGCGTCCGTACGCAGCTTCTCCGCCTCCAGGCGGAGCTGCTCGGCGCGGTGCTCGATCTCCGCCAGGCGCTTCTCGGCCTTCGCCTGACGGGACGCCAGGTCGCGCTCCGACTGCTCACGCCGCTTGGCGAGGTTCGTCTCGAAGTCCGTGGCGGCCTGGGCGGCCTTGGCACGGGTCTCCTCGAAGAGCGCGTCGGCCTCCTCACGCTTGGACTGCGCGTCCTTCTGCGCGTCCGAACGCAGCGTCGCCGCGTCGCCCTTCGCCTTGTCGACGATACGGACGCCCTCGTCCTCGGCCTTCGCCTTGCGCTCGACGGCGAACGCCTCGGCGTCGTTGCGCACCTGCTGGGCCGCCGACTCGGCGAGCTCACGGTGCTGCTCCGACGCGCGACGGGCCTCCTCGCGCAGGTCCTTCGCCTCCTCCTCGGCGAGGCGGAGGATCTTCTCGACGCGGGCGCCGAGGCCGGCGTACGACGGCTCGGCGTCGGTTACCTGGGCCTGGGCGTTCTGCGTCTCAAGGTGCAGTTCCTCGATGCGCTTTTCGAGAGCGGTGATGCGGGCCAGTGCACTGTCACGGTCGGCGACGAGTTTGGTAATGCGGTCGTCCACCTGACCGCGGTCGTAACCACGCCGCACGAGCTCGAAGCCGAATGGGGAGGAAGTGTCGCTCATGGGGTTCCTGTCGAATGAGACCGGTGAGGTGATAGGGGGAATCCTAGGGGCCTAAGCGGCGTGTCATCGAGCCGATGCAGCTTTGATATGGAGAATGTCCAGCCTTTTGAGTGGCAAGTCGCCCTCCGGAGACACCCGGACGGGCTCCGGAGACACTCGGACGGGTTCCGGGGACACCCGGACGGAGCGTCAGCCGGGGGGCGGCGGCGCGGAGATGGGCATGCGCGTCCGCGGCGTTGTCGTCCGTCACCGACGCCGCGCGTCGACTCGGGCCGCCGCCTCGCACCTGCACGCACCTACCCCCGGTTCCCTCTCCCATCCCCAACTGACGGATGGTCTAACTGTCGGAGGACTTGCTACTCGAACGGGTGGTTCCGGCCACTGCGCCCGCCTTGACGGGATTGTCCTTGGCGCCGCCTGACGGCGCCTCGAACGACTCCAACGCCTCCAGTACGTCCTGGACACGGGAGATCTCGGCCTGGATGTCCTCGCGCCTGCGCACCAGGACGTCCAGCTCGCGTTTGCCCTCGTCGACCATCTGTTTCGCCTCGGCGGCCGCCTCGGCGCGCAGTTGCTCGGCCTCCCTGACCAGGGTGGCCTTCTTCTGCTCGGCCTCCTTGAGCAGCCCCTCCGCCTTGCGCACCGCGGAGATCCGGACCGAACTCGCCTCCGAATTGGCGTCCGCGACCAGCTCCTTGGCCTTCTGCTCGGCCTCGGCGCGCTGTTCGTCGGCGGCCTTCATCAGCTTGTCGACGCGCTCGCCGGCCGTCCGAAGCTGCTCGGACGTCTCGCGCCGCGCCCGCTCGTGGAGCTGCTCGATCTCGTTCTCGACACGGGTACGCAGCTCCTCGCCCCGCTCCCGGATCGCCGTCGCGTCCCGGCGCGCCCCCACCAGCAGCTCGTTCGCGTCCGAACGGGCCTGCTCCACGAGGGAGTTCCCGTCGACCGTCGCGTCCGAGGTGATCCGGGCCGCCTCCTTGCGGGCCGCGCCCACCAGCGCGTCGGCCTGCTTCTCGGCCTCGGTGGCGGCGCGCAGCGCCTCCTCCTGGGCCTTGTTGATGAGCTGGTCCGCCTGCTCGGCGGCGTCGGAGCGGCGCTTCGCCGCGTCCTTGCGCGCCTCGTCCAGCAGCCAGTCCGTCTCCTCCTGCGCCTCGGTCCTGACCCGCTCGGCCGTGGCCTCGCTCTCCCGCTTGAGCTGCTCGGCCTCGGCGCGTACCCGCTCCGCCGCCTGCTGCGCGGAGCCCACGGTCTCCGCGGCCTCCGCACGCATCCGCTCGGACTCGCCCGCGGCCTCGCCGATGAGCCGGTCGGCCTGCGCGGCGGCGTCGCTCCGCATCCGGTTGGCGTCATCGCGGGCCTCGGCACGGGTGCGCGACGCGTCCTGCTCCGCCGCCGCCTGCGCGTCCGACGCCTCCGTCCGTACCCGCTGCGCGTACTCCGCGGTGTCGGAGCGCAGCCGCTCCGCCTCCCCGATCGCGTCGTTGACGGTCCGTTCGGCGAGGGCCTGCGCGGCCTCCGACTCCTCCTGGACGCGGGTACGGAGCCGGTTCGCGTCCGTGGTGGCCCGCTCCCGCTCCGCGTGCGCCTCCGCCCGTACGCGCTCCGTCTCCTCGCGCGTCTCCGCCTGGAGCCGGTCCGCGGCCTGCTCGGCGGCGACCCGCTGCGCCAGGATCTCCTGCTCGGCCTGGTCGTGCAGGCCCGCGACCGCGTCCCGTACCTGCTGGGCGGTCTGTTCGGCGGCGGCCACCAGCTCCGTCGCGCGGTAGTCGGCCTCGCCGACCAGCCGCTGCGCCTCGGTCTGCGCGTCCTCGACGCGTTTACGGGCCGACGCGAGCAGTTCCTCGCTCTGCTCGCGGGCGCGCTCGCGCTCCTGCTCCGCCTCGGCACGGGCGCCCGTCAGGGTCTCCTCGGCCTCGCGGCGGCGGCGCGTCGCCTCCTCCTGCGCGGCGGCCAGCGCCTCGGCGGCCTCCGTGCCGACCCGCTCGGCGGCGGCACCGGCCTCCGCCCTGATCCGGTCGGCGGTCTCCTGCGCCTCGGTCTTGAGCCGCTCCGCCTCGGTGGCGGCGTCCGTACGCAGCCGTACCGCCGCGTTCTCCGCCTCCGCGCGGGACTCCGAGGCGTCCTGGGCCGCCTCCGTGCGCAGCCGCTCCGCCTCCTCCTCGGCCTGCGCCTGGAGCGTACGGCTGCGCTCCGCGGTCTCCGTGCGCAGCCGCTCGGCCTCCTCGGCCGCCTCGCGGCGGATCCGCTCGCCCTCGGCGCGCGCATCCGTCAGCGCCTCCTCGGCGGACGCGAAGCGCGCCTCCGCCTCCGAGTGCAGCCGGGTCAGCTCACCGGCCGCCTCGGCCTTGCGGGCCTCGACGCCCCGCTCGGCCTCCTCGCGCAGCTCCGTGGCGGCCTGCTCGGCGGCGACCCGCATGACCTCGGCGAGGTCCTCGCCCTCCTCGCGCAGCCGCTCGGCCTCCGCGCGGGTGCGCTCCAGGGTCTCCTCGGCCTGCCGGCGCAGCGTCGTGGCGCGCTCGATGGCCTCGGTGCGTACCCGCTCGCTCTCGGTCGTCGCGCTGTTGCGCAGCTCGTCGGCGTCGGCCTTCGCCTTCGTCAGCAGTTCCTCGGCGGACCTGGCCGCCTCCTCGATCTGCTGGACGGCCTCCCTGCGGGCCTCGCCGCGGATCCGCTCGCCCTCCGCGACCGCCTCGGCCCTGAGCTGCTCGGCCTCGCCGCGCAGCCGGCGCGCCTCCTCCTGGAGCTCGACCGTCTTGGCGCGGTACTCCTTCGTGTCGTCCTTGGCGGCGCCCTTGAGCTGGTCGGCCTGCTCGGCCGCCTCGCCGCGCAGCCGGTCCGCCTCGGCCTCGGCCTCGTGGCGGATCCGGTCGGCCTCCTCGCTCGCGGAGCGGGTGGTGGCCTGGGCGTCGTCGGACGCCTTCGTCAGGACCTCTTCGGCGGTACGGGCCGCCTTGGCGAGCTGGGCCGCGGTGTCCTCGGCGGCGACCGCGCGGGCCTTCTCCGCGGCCTCCGCTACCAGCTTCTCGCCCTCGGCGCGGGCGTCGGCGAGGGCCTGCTCGGCCTCCGCCTTGGTGGCCTCGGCCTCCTTGGTCGCCTCGTTGACGAGCCGGGCGATCTCCGACTTGGCCGTACGGGTGCGCTGTTCGTTCTGCGACTCGGCGCCGGCGAGCCGCTTGGCCGCGGTCTCCTTCGCCTCCGTGACGACCTTCTCGGCCTCGGCCCTGGCCTCCCGCATCCGCTCCTCGGCGGACTGCATCCGCTGCTCGGCGGCGCGGCTCAGCTCGGTGGCCTGCTGGCGGGCCTGGTCGGCCTCGGCGGTGGTGGAGGTACGGAGCTGCTCGGCGTGGCTGGTGGCCTCCTGGGCCTGCGACGACGCGGCGTTCAGCATCCGCTCGGCGTCCCTGCGGGCCCGCAGCAGCAGCGCCTCGGCCTCGGCCCTGGCCGACTCGGTCTCGGAGCCCAGCCGGCGCCGCGCCTCGTCGGCGACCCGGGCGGCCTCCGCGCGGGCGGCGGCGAGCGCCTGCTCCGCCTCGGCGCGCGACTCGTCCATCAGCCGCCTGGCCTGGGCCTCCGTACGGGCACGGAGCTGCTCTGCCCAGGCGACGTTCTCGTTGACGTGGGACTCGACGGTCTGCCGGCGCTCCGCCAGCTCCTGGTCGAGCCGCTGGCGGCGCTGGACGGCCTCCGTGTGCAGCTCCGCCTGGAGCCGCGCCTGGTGCTCGGCGTGCTCCTGGAGGATGCGCTGCGTCTGGGCGCGCGCGTCGCGCAGCTCGCGCTCGGCGTCCTGGCGCATCTGCTCGGCCTGCATCTGGGCGTTCCGCAGATGCTGTTCGGCCTGGTAGCCGAGGTCGCCGCTGTCGTACGAGGAAGAAGGACGGGTCGCCAGAGCGCGCCGTGCCTCGTGGAGCTTGGCGCGCAACACCTCGACCTGGTAACCGAGGTCCTCGGCGTGCTGGACGGCCTTCTCCCGCGCGGTCTTCAGCCGGTCCATCTCGGCTTCGAACCGCGAGAGGTGGTCGTCCTCAGCTCGGTGGCTCTGCTGGCTTTCGTAGCCCCGCACTGCGCGGTCCCATCCGTCCCCTGGTCGCAACTGCCCTATTGGGCACCGTTCTCGGCGAACGGACCCCCGGGGGAATGGTGACAGATTAACGACAGGGGCGCGGCCCCGGCCCGGCCCCGGCCCGGAAGCGCCACTCTACCGGGCCGGGAATCCTTAAGGTCAGTGCTCCGGGCGGGAGGTGACCAGTTCTGTGAGTACGCCGTGGCAGTCCTTGGGGTGGAGGAACGTGATGCGCGACCCCATCGAGCCGGTGCGCGGCTCGTCGTAGAGGACCCGTACGCCCTTGTCACGTACGGCCTGGGCGTCCCCGTCCACGTCCGCGGTCCCGAACGCGATGTGATGGACGCCCTCCCCGTTCTTGGCCAGCCACTTGCCGACGGCCGAATCCTCCCGGGTGGGTTCGAGGAGCTGGAGGTACGAGGCCCCGCCGTCGGACGTCTCGTTGATCTTGAGCATGGCCTCGCGGACGCCCTGCTCCTCGTTGACCTCGGTGTGGAACACCTCGAAGCCGTACGTGGCCCGGTAGAACTCGACGGTCGTATCGAGGTCGAAACAGGCGATTCCGATGTGGTCGATTCTCGTCAGCATGCTGACAGTGCAGCGGTAGGGAGGTGATTACGCAACGTGCGCGCCGTCACACGTGCCGCCGGGTGACCCGGAGCCGTACCGCTCAGTACATTTGAAGTGAACCGTCGTTCACACGACTGTCCACGACTGTCCACCACTGTCCACTCCGCCACTGTCCACTCCTCACGCAGCACGCAGCCGCACTCAGCCGCACGCAGTCGCACACAAAGGGGATCGCGTCCCATGTCTGGAACGAACACCACCACGTCCGTGATCGTCGCCGGCGCCCGTACCCCCATGGGGCGGCTCCTCGGCTCGCTCAAGACCTTCTCCGGCGCCGACCTGGGCGGCTTCGCCATCAAGGCCGCCCTGGAGCGGGCCGGTATCGGCGGCGATCAGGTGCAGTACGTGATCATGGGCCAGGTGCTCCAGGCCGGGGCGGGGCAGATCCCGGCGCGCCAGGCCGCCGTCAAGGGCGGCATCCCGATGAGCGTGCCCGCCCTCACCGTCAACAAGGTCTGTCTCTCCGGGCTCGACGCCATCGCCCTGGCGGACCAGCTCATCCGCGCGGGCGAGTTCGACATCGTCGTCGCCGGTGGCCAGGAATCGATGACGAACGCCCCACATCTGCTGCCCAAGTCCCGCGAGGGCCACAAGTACGGCGCGATCGAGATGCTGGACTCCATGGCGTACGACGGGCTGACCGACTCCTTCGAGTCCATCGCCATGGGCGCCTCCACGGAGAAGCACAACGCCCGCCTCGGCATCGCCCGCGCCCCGCAGGACGAGTTCGGCGCGCTCTCCCACCAGCGGGCCGCCGCCGCCCGGAAGAACGGGATCTTCGAGGAGGAGATCACCCCAGTGGAGATCCCGCAGCGCAAGGGCGAGCCCGTGCTCTTCTCGGAGGACGAGGGGATCCGCCCCGAGACCACCGTGGAGTCGCTGGCCCGGTTGCGCCCCGCGTTCGCCGGGGACGGCACGATCACGGCGGGCACCTCCTCGCAGATCTCCGACGGCGCGGCGGCGGTCGTCGTCATGAGCAGGGCGAAGGCCGAGGAGCTGGGCCTGGAGTGGCTGGCCGAGATCGGCGCGCACGGCAATGTGGCGGGCCCGGACAACTCCCTCCAGTCCCAGCCCTCGAACGCGATTCTGCACGCCCTGGAGAAGGACGGCCTCGACGTCGAAGAGCTGGACCTCATCGAGATCAACGAGGCGTTCGCGGCGGTCGCCGTGCAGTCGATGAAGGACCTCGGGGTGTCGCCGGAAAAGGTGAACGTGAACGGGGGTGCGATCGCTCTCGGCCACCCGATCGGGATGTCCGGCGCCCGGCTCGTGCTCCATCTCGCGCTGGAGCTGAAGCGGCGCGGCGGCGGGACCGGCGCGGCGGCACTCTGCGGGGGCGGCGGCCAGGGCGACGCGCTGATCGTCCGCGTGCCCGCGCGGTGACAGGAAATCAGCCATATATGACGTACGGGAGAGCGACAGGAACGGAGCTGTGATGCAGGACGTCCCCGAGCTGGTCGCTCAGGCACGCGAGGGCCGGCCGCGGGCCGTGGCCCGGCTGATCTCCCTGGTCGAGGGGGCGTCCCCGCAGCTCCGTGAGGTGATGGCGGCGCTGGCCCCGCTCGCGGGCAACGCGTACGTCGTCGGCCTGACCGGATCGCCCGGTGTCGGCAAGTCGACCTCGACCTCCGCGCTGGTCTCCGCGTACCGCCGGGCGGGCCGGCGGGTCGCCGTACTGGCGGTCGACCCCTCGTCCCCGTTCTCCGGCGGCGCGCTCCTCGGCGACCGGGTCCGGATGTCCGAGCACGCCTCCGACCCGGGCGTCTACATCCGCTCGATGGCGACCCGCGGCCATCTCGGCGGCCTGGCCTGGGCGGCCCCGCAGGCGATCCGGGTGCTGGACGCCGCGGGGTGCGACGTGATCATCGTGGAGACCGTCGGGGTCGGCCAGTCGGAGGTCGAGATCGCCTCCCAGGCCGACACCTCGGTGGTGCTGCTGGCGCCCGGCATGGGCGACGGCATCCAGGCGGCCAAGGCGGGCATCCTGGAGATCGGTGACGTGTACGTGGTCAACAAGGCGGACCGTGACGGCGCCGACGCCACGGCCCGCGAGCTGAACCACATGCTCGGCCTCGGCGAGTCCCGGGGCCCTGGCGACTGGCGCCCGCCGATCGTGAAGACCGTCGCCGCGCGGGGCGAGGGCACCGACGAGGTGGTGGAGGCGCTGGAGAAGCACCGCGCCTGGATGGAGGAGCACGGCGTCCTCGCCGAGCGCCGGGCCCGCCGCGCGGCCCACGAGGTGGAGACCATCGCCGTCACGACCCTGCGCGAACGCATCGGGAACCTGCACGGCGACCGCCGTCTGGACGCGCTGGCCGAGCGCATCGTGGCGGGGGAGCTGGACCCGTACACGGCGGCGGACGAGCTGGTCGCGGGGATCACGACCGGCCCGTCCGCCGTCTGAGTCCGCCGGACGGGCCGCCGTTCCCGGCCCGTCCGGCTCGTGTCGCCAGGGTGTCAGCGCGTCAGCGTGTCGGCCGCTGTCGGCCGCTGCCGGCCGCCGTCAGTCGTCGTCACCGTCGTCGCTGTCGTCGTCGCGGTCCACCGTCACCGTGGCGGTCTTCGCGTGGACGTTCAGCTCGTGCGTACGGCCGTCCTTGCCGCGCACCTCGACCTCCCAGGGCCCGCCCCGGTCGTCGTCCAGCTCGGCGGAGGTCACCGTCCCGGGTACGGAGGCGAGGGCGGCGGACATCGCCCGCCGGACGTCGACCGTGGCGGCGCGCAGGGCGGCGCGGTCGTCGGCGTCGTCGTCCGTACCGTCGTCGTCCGGGACCACCCGGACCGTGCCGCTCGCCGCGTCGACCCGCAGCTCCACCCAGCGGTTGTCCTTGCCGAGCAGATCGATCTCCCAGCGGTCGGCGGCACTGTCGTCGTCCCGCTCGATCGACGACACCGCCCCCGGGTGCGCCGCGAGCGCCGCAGCGACGGCCTGGGCCGCCGAGAGGTTGCCCCGGGGCGCGCTCGGCGTGCTCGGCGTCGGGTCGGTCGTCCGGGGCGGGGCCGGCGCGACGGTGGTGTCGTCGCCCGCGTCGTCGTCCTTGCCGTCCCGGTCGTCGCGGTCGCCACCGTTGTCGTCCGAGGCGCCGTCCGAGGCCGTGGGCGTCGCGGTGACGACCGGCACCACCGGCGCCGCGTCCGTGCCGTCCTGCCCGTGGTCGCTGCTCAGCGCGACAGCGGCCGTGTAGGTGCCGCCGCCGATCAGGGCCGCCGCGGTGATCGCTGCGATGACGAAGTTGCGCTTCATGAGGAGGGCCTCCCGAGTCGGTCCGTGTCGAACGCCTTCAATCTGCCGTACCGAAGCTGAAGCCAGGCTGAAGTCACCTGAAGTGATCTTCAGGTTCCGTTTGCGAAGCTGTACGCATGCGCCTGTTGATCGTGGAGGACGAGAAGCGGCTCGCGGTGTCGCTCGCCAAGGGCCTGACCGCCGAGGGGTTCGCCGTCGATGTCGTCCACGACGGCCTCGAAGGGCTCCACCGCGCCGGTGAAGGAGTGTACGACCTGGTCGTCCTCGACATCATGCTGCCCGGCATGAACGGCTACCGGGTCTGCGCCGCCCTGCGCGCCGCCGGCCATGACGTACCGATCCTGATGCTCACCGCCAAGGACGGCGAGTACGACGAGGCGGAGGGGCTCGACACGGGCGCCGACGACTATCTGACCAAGCCGTTCTCGTACGTCGTCCTCGTCGCCCGGGTGAAGGCCCTGCTGCGCCGCCGCGGTTCGGCCGGCGCCTCGCCCGTACTGCGCATCGGCGCGCTCACCGTCGACACCGCCGCCCGGCGCGTCTTCCGCGACGGTACGGAAGTGGCGCTCACGGCCAAGGAGTTCGCCGTACTGGAACAGTTGGCGGTACGGGCCGGGCAGGTCGTCGGCAAGCCGGAGATCCTGGAGCACGTCTGGGACTTCGCCTACGAGGGCGACCCCAACATCATCGAGGTGTACGTCAGCGCGCTGCGCCGCAAGATCGGCGCCGCGTCCATCCAGACGGTGCGCGGCGCCGGCTACCGGCTGGTCGCGCTGTGAGGGGGCGCTTCTCGTCCGTACGGGCCAAGGCGTCGCTCGGCGCGACGGCGGTCGTCGCGGTGGCGCTGGTGGCCGCCGGGATCGCGGTCCTGCTCTCGCTGCGCGGGAACCTCACCGGACAGGCGGAGCGCGCGGCGGACCGGGCGGCGCGCGAGGTGGCCCTGGAGATCGCCGCACAGGCCCCCGACCGGATCCCGTACGCGAAGCTGGAGCTGCCGGACGCCGAGGACCATCCGGTGCAGGTGACCGACGAGGGCGGGCGGCTGCTCGCCCTCAGCGAGGGGCTGGAGCGGATCAGCGGCTCCGGTGTCGCCACGGTCGACAGGGCGGGGAGCGCGGCACCGCGGCCCACGGCCAGCTCCGGCACGGGCGTCTCCGGCACGGGCGTCTCCGGCGACGACGATGACGACGACGGCGATGACGACGGCGGGAACGACGGGGACGACGACCCCGCCGTCGGGGAGATCGACGACACCACCGCGTACAGCGACGGGAGCGCGACGGTCGACGGCCGGGCGGAGCAGTACCGCTTCGCGACCGTCGAGGCCACCGACCGCACCGGCAGGACCGTCCTCGTCCACGCGGGCGCGAGCCTCGCCGACCGGCAGAGCGCGGTCAACACCACCGCCGCCGCGATGCTGCTGGGCCTGCCGGTCCTGCTGCTGATCGTCGGGGGAGTGACCTGGCTGGTCACGCGGCGCGCGCTCCGGCCGGTGGAGGGCATCCGGAGCGAGATGGCGGCCATCACCGCCTCCGAGGACCTGTCCCGGCGGGTGCCGGAGCCCGCCACGCACGACGAGGTGGCCAGGCTGGCCAGGACCACCAACGAGACGCTGACCGCGCTGGAGGCCGCCGTCGAACGGCAGCGCCGCTTCGTCGCCGACGCCTCGCACGAACTGCGCAGCCCCATCGCCTCGTTGCGCACCCAGCTCGAAGTGGGCCACGCCCACCCGGGGCTGCTGGACGTGCCGGGCGCGGTCGCGGACACCGTACGGCTCCAGCAGCTCGCCGGGGACCTGCTGCTGCTGGCGCGGCTGGACGCGGGGGAGCGGCCGGGGCGTACCAGGACCGATCTGGGCGCGCTGGTCCGCGAGGAGGTCTCGCAGCGGGCCACGGACCGTATCCCGGTCGCGGTGCGCGCCCGGGAGGGGTTCGACGTGGACGGTTCGCGCGGTCAGCTCGCCCGGGTGCTCGGCAACCTCCTCGACAACGCGCAGCGGCACGCGGCCGGTTCGGTCGAGGCGTCGGTACGCAGGGTGGGCGCCTGGGTGGTGCTCGCGGTCGCCGACGACGGGGCCGGGGTGCCGGAGGCGGAGCGCGAGCGGATCTTCGAGCGGTTCGTCCGGCTCGACGACGCCCGCAGCCGTGACGACGGCGGGGCCGGGCTCGGGCTGGCCATCGCGCGCGATGTGGCGGAGCGCCACGGCGGCACGCTCACGGTCGGCGGGGCGCCGTCCGGCGGCGCCCTCTTCGAACTGCGGCTTCCCGCGGCGACCGGCGACGCCGAGGCGGGCGCGTAGGGCCCTGGGTGCGGGGCCCGGCGGTAAGCCCGGCGTGCGGGCGCCCGGCGCGTAAGGCCCGGCGGGCGGGGCGTGCGGGCCGCGCCGGGATCAGACCTTGCCGCGCCGTCCGCGGAGCTGCTCGGCGACCGGGGTCAGCGACGCCCGCAGCTCCGCCAGCGCCTCGGGCGAGAGCAGATCGATGAAGTGCCGTCGTACGGACTCGACATGGTGCGGGGCGACCCGCTGCATCGTCTCCATGCCCTGGTCGGTCAGGACCGCGAAGAGCCCGCGCCGGTCGGACTCGCAGTTCTCCCTGCGCACCAGGCCCGCGGTCTCCATGCGGGTGATCTGGTGCGAGAGCCGGCTCTTGGACTGGAGCGTCGTGGTGGCGAGATCACTCATCCGCATGCGCCGCTCCGCCGACTCCGACAGATTGACCAGGATCTCGTAGTCGTTCATGGTCAGCCCGAACGGCTGGAGGTCCTTCTCCAACTGGTGAGTCAGCAGCTTGCTGACATCCAGGTGGGTGCGCCAGGCGCACTGCTCCGCATCGCTCAGCCAGCGGGTGGCCGTCTCGGTCTCCATGTAATCGATTCTACCTAAGAAGTTGAATTCTGGACGAAATGTGGGAGGGGTGATACGTGTGACGCCCGGCACGCGGACGTGCCACGGAGAGCGGACACGCCACGGGAAAGGCGCACGCGTTCGACGTCACACTCCGCAGACTACCGCTCACAGCCCGAAGCGGCGCTGGAGATCGCCAAGTCCTCCCTGTCCGGAGGACGGACCGGAGGACGGACCGCCCCCGCCGCCCGGCACCCCCGCCTCCGGGGCCGCCGCGCCCGTCGGCTGCTCGGCCATCAGCGTCTCCGTCGACTGCAGCAGCACCGTACCGGCGCCGACGAACTCGAATTGGTGCTCCTCGCCCGAGACGCCCCCGATCCCCGTCAGCGACCGGAGACCGCCGAGCACACCGGACATATAGCCATGATCGTAATGGTGGCAGGGGGAGGGGCAGTCCGCCCAGCCGACCAGCGCCTGCGGGTCCACCCGCAGCGGCGGCTCCATGAAGACCACAGGCCCGTTGGACGCCGCGACGAACTTCCCCGTCCCGATCAGGGTCAGAAAACCCGGCACGATCGACTGCTTCAGCGCCAGCGAGGGCTGGTACGCCAGCAGATTCCCCGACCGGATCGTCAGATTGCCCTCCTCCAGGTCGAAGGAGTTGACGTCGAAGGCGCGGTCGGCGAGGAGCATCTTGCCGCTGCCCTCCGCGACCACCCAGTCCGCCGCGTGCAGCGGCGAGTGGAAGCTGCTGCGCACCAGCCCCTCGAAGCGGCCGTGGCCGATCCCGTCGAAGTTGATCTGCCCGTAGTAGGCGATCATCTTGCCCTTCTGGAGGAACCACCGGCTCCCCTTCAACTCCACACAGAAGGTGTACGCGTTGACGTTGTCGTCGCTCGGCAGCGTCACCGGATCGTGGATCACCGGCGCGCTCATGACTCCTCCGCTCACAGCTTCTCCTCCGACGCCTGGACGAACACCGCACCGCTGCCGCTCAGCTCCAACTGGAACGCCTCACCCGAGCCGCGCCCCACCATGTCGCGCCAGCCGAGCGCCGTGGAGAGCTTGTTCCGTACGTCGCCGTGGTGGGCGACATACGCCTGCGGGTCCACATGGATGTCCCGCCCCGGGGTGATCGGCACCTCGATCACCCCGCCGTGCGCCATCACCGCGACCGCGCCGTGGCCCTTGAGCGTGGTCGTGAACAGCCCCTGGCCGGTCACCTGGCCGCGCACCATGCCCATCACACCGCCCTGCGAGCCCATGAACATCGTGCCCTGCTGGAGGGTGCCGTCGAAGGCGAGCAGCCGGTCCGCCTCCACGTACAGGGTGTCGCCCGCCAGATTGACCACCTGGATGTGGTGGCCGCCGTGGCCGAACATCACCGTGCCGCTGCCCTCGACCGTCATCAGGGGCGTCGCCTCGTTGGCCACCCGCCGGCCGATCATCGACATCAGCCCGCCCTGGCCGCCCTGGATGTTCGGCGTGAAGCTGACCTCGCCCCGGTACGCGAGCATCGCGCCGCGCTGGCTGAACAGCTTCTGGCCGGGCGCCACCGTCGCCTCGACCATCCGTGAGTTGAGCTCGCGGAACGGCATCAGACATCGCCCCCGATCGTGTTCCGTTCGCTCGGCTGCACATAGACCAGACCGTCGCCCTCGAAGCGGATCTGGAAGGACTCGCCCGAGCCCTCGCCCATGAACGTTCTGAAGTTCACCCCGGACTGGAACTTCTGCTGGAGGTTGCCCTGATGCGCGATGTACGCGCCGGGGTCGACGTACAGCGGGTACTGCGGCGCCACCCGGAGGACCACCGCCTCACCGTCCGACATGACCGCCGCCTGCCCCGTGCCCTCGACCGTGGTCGTGAACAAGCCATTTCCGGTCGCGCCGCCCCGCAGCCCGGTGAAGGCCGTGCCCGTACGCAGCCCGGCGTCCGTGCAGAGCAGATTGCTCGACTCGACGTAGAACTTCTCGCCGTGGAGCGAGACGAGGTTGATCTCGCTCGCCCGGTCGGCGAAGTAACACGTGCCCTGGCCTTTCACCTCCATCACGGTCATCTGCTCGCCGGTGAGGCGGCGCGTCACCATCCCGCGCAGTCCGTCACCGCCCCCGGTCATCTTCTTGAAGGTCATCCGCCCGTCGTACGCGACCATCGAGCCGTTCTTCGCTTTGACGGCGTCGCCGGTCAGGTCGACGGCGAGCACCTTGCTGCCTTGCAGTCGGAACTGAGCCACGGATCGAAGGTATCCGGCGCCGCCGACACGGAACAGGGGTCACGGCCCCGACACGGCCCCGACTCTTCCCGGAGCCGGGCCCCGACCCGGACCCTGATAACGGTCGGGTCAAATGGTCCTGCCACAATGAGGAAGCGCTTGTGCGCGCTTTCACAAGATCGCGTGCGTGAAGCCGCGTGTCGACCTGCCCTCACGCTGCCCCCGATGACGAAGGTGCCTGCCCCGTGGACATCAAGACCGCCTCCTCCCTCCACCGCCTCCGCCTGGTCTCCGCCCCGGAGGCCGTGTCCTTCCTCCTGCTCCTCGTCTGCTCGGTCCTCAAGCGGACGACGGAGTTCAACGCGGTCCCCGTGATGGGCGCCGTCCACGGTCTGCTCTTCGTCCTGTACGTGCTCTTCTGGCTGGACGCCTGGAACCGCACCAAGTGGTCCTTCGGCACGGCCGCCCTCTACTTCGTGCTCTCCGTCCTGCCCGCCGGCGGCTTCTTCGCCGAGCGCAAGCTCAAGCGCGCCGCCGACGACGAGGTCATCGCCTCCCGCGCCCGCCGCGAAGGCACGGTGAGCGCGTGATCGTCGCCTTCTCCGTGTCGCCCCTCGGCGTCGGGGAGGATGTCGGCGAGTACGTCGCCGACGCCGTCCGCGTCGTCCGCGACTCCGGACTGCCGAACCGTACGGACGCCATGTTCACCTCGATCGAGGGGGAGTGGGACGAGGTGATGGACGTGGTCAAGCGCGCCGTCGCCGCCGTGGAGGCCCGTGCGGGGCGCGTCTCGCTCGTCCTCAAGGCCGACATCAGGCCCGGCGTCACCGACGGCCTGACCTCGAAGGTCGAGACGGTGGAACGTCACCTCTCCGCGGAACGCCCCGCTTCCGCCTGAACCGGACGCGAGCTTCCGGGGACCCGCGCGCTCTTCACGCGGGTCCCCGCTTCGATGTCCGGGGCCGCCTCCGTACGGGCCTCGGTCCCGGGCCTCCGTACGGGGCCTCGGTCCGGGGCCTCCGTACGGGCGAACCCTCGAAGGTAAAGCCCCCCGCACGGACCCCTCCAGTCGACACGCCGGTCAATGTCCCTTTTTGTGGGGACATCGACCTCGTGAGAAAGCTGGTGGCACCGTGCGCCCGGAGAGCTTCGAGTACGACTACGACATCCATAGCTGCCTGGCCGGCCCCCTCATGGAGCCGGACCGGACGGCCGCCTACCGGGTGCAGTACCGGAGTCTGCTCTCGCGGGAACCCCGCCGAATACGTGCCGTCGCGCTGATGGCCCTGGCGCCGCTCCTCTCCGGGGCCCTGCTCGTCTACCTGGTCTGGCCCAGCCACCGCACCGAGCGCGAGGGCGGCGACCGCTGGCTCATCGTCTTCGACCACGTGATGCTCGGCTCGATCGGGCTCATAGCCCTCTTCATGCTGGTCAACGTGGTCTCCGTGGCCCACGCCACGATGGTCGCCCAGGACCCCGTACCGGTACGCGCCGAGACGGGCACCCGGGTCGCGTTCCTCACCACGTACGTCCCCGGCAAGGAACCCCTCGCCATGGTGCGGGACACGCTCGAAGGCGCCGTACGACTGCGCCACAGCGGCCCGCTCGACATCTGGCTGCTCGACGAGGGCGACAGCCCCGCCGCCCGCGCGCTCTGCGCCGAGCTGGGCGTGCGCCACTTCACCCGCCGCGGGGTGCCCGAGTGGAACCGTCAGCGCGGTGTCCACAAGGCCAGGACGAAGCACGGCAACTACAACGCCTGGGTCGCGATGCACGGCGACGACTACGACTTCTTCGCCTCCGTCGACACCGACCACATACCGCTCCCCAACTTCCTGGAGCGGATGCTCGGTTACTTCCGCGACCCGGACGTCGCCTTCGTCGTCGGCCCCCAGGTGTACGGCAACTACACCTCACCGGTCACCAAGGCCGCCGAGTCCCAGCAATTCCTCTTCCACGCGCTGATCCAGCGGGCCGGCAACCGCTACCGCGCGCCCATGTTCGTCGGCACCAACAACGTCGTACGGATCACCGCGCTCAAGCAGGTCGGCGGGTTGTACGACTCGATCACCGAGGACATGGCCACCGGCTTCGAGCTGCACCGCCGCAGGAACCCGCTCACCGGCCGGTTCTGGCGCTCCGTGTACACCCCCGACGTGCTGGCCGTCGGCGAGGGGCCCGCCTCCTGGACGGATTTCTTCACCCAGCAGCTCCGCTGGTCCAGGGGCACGTACGAGACCCTCCTCAAGCAGTACTGGAAGGCGCCCTTCCGGGTGCCGCCCGGGCGGCTCCTCAGCTACACGATGATGCTCGTCTACTACCCGATGACCGCGGTCAACTGGTTCCTGGGCATCCTGAGCTGCGTCCTGTTCCTGTGGCTCGGCGCCTCCGGCACCCAGGTCTCGTCCTCGGTCCTGCTGATGCTCTACAGCGACGCCGCCGCCCTCCAGATAGGGCTCTACCTCTGGAACCGGCGCCACAACGTCTCGCCGCACGAGCCCGAGGGCTCCGGCGGACTCGCGGGGATGGCGATGTCCGCGCTCTCCGCGCCGATCTACCTCAAGTCCCTGGGTTCGGCGGTGCTGCGTACCCGTGGCCGCTTCGTCGTCACCCCCAAGGGCGGGGAGGCCAGCCCCGACCGGCTGCTGACGTTCCGGGTGCACCTCTACTGGGCCGCCGTACTGATCAGCTCGCTCATGGCGTCCGTGTTCCTCGGCCACTCCCATGTGGCGATGCGCACTTGGGCCGTCCTGGCCCTGGCGATCGCGCTGGCCCCGGTCGCGGTCTGGGGCTGGACGCTCCGCCAGGAGCGCGCCGAGCGGAGGGCGGCCCTCGCCCCCACCCCGGCACTCGCCCCCGCCTCCCCCGAGCCGCGGCCCGCGATCCCGCCGAAGCCGGCCTTCCCGCCCAAGCCGGCGGCACCGCCCCAGCCCATGGCACCGGACGAACAGCGGGCGGACCGCGCGACGCCCGTGTCGACGACGACCGGAGGGAACTGACCGATGCCCGAGCCGTACCGGCCCCGACGCCGGCCGTCGAACAAGCTCAGGAAGACGCTGATGGGCGGGGGAGCGGTGGTGGTGCTCGTGGGCCTCAACGCCCCCGCCGCCGTCTCCTTCGCCCAGGAGAAGTACCACGCGTACAAGATCGCCCAGCCCGGCTACAAGCGGCAGTTCGGCTCCTGGAGCACCCTCGCCGTGCCCGAGGAGTACCGTACGAACGCGATCCACGCGGCCCTGCTGCACAGCGGCAAGGTGCTGATCATCGCGGGCTCCGGCAACAACCAGAAGAAGTTCGACAAGGGCTCCTTCGACACCATCCTGTGGAACCCGGCCGACAACTCCTTCAAGAAGATCCCCACCCCCGAGGACTTCTTCTGCTCGGGCCACTCCCAGCTCCCCGACGGCCGGCTGCTGGTCGCGGGCGGCACGGCGCGCTACGAGGTGCTCGACGGCAAGATCGACCGCGCGGGCGGCGGGATGCGGGTCAAGAACGAGAACCCCGACAAGGCGCACACCTTCAAGAAGGGGACGCGCTTCCGCTCCCCGTCCGGCGTCGAGTACCTTAGCAAGTTCGATGTCACCGTCCCCAAGGCGAAGCGCGAGTTCAAGGTCGCGTACGCGTCCAGCGGCCGGATGCTGCCCTGGAAGACCAAGGTCACGGCCGGCGAGGCGCGCGTCTTCGTGGAGGCGGCGAAGACGGGCCCACAGGCGCTGACGACGCAGGCGGCGCAGTACGAGATCCTCGGCCTCAAGGGCAAGGACGCCGACAACCTCTACGGCCTCGCCCAGAAGATCACCACGGAGAAGCAGGACTTCCAGGGCATCAAGGCCGCGTACGAGTTCGACCCCAGGGCCGAGAAGTACATCCCCGTCGACCCGATGAAGGAGGCCCGCTGGTACCCCACGCTCGTCACCCTGGAGGACGGGAAGGTGCTCGCCGTCTCCGGCCTGGACGACGTGGGCGCCGTACTCACCGGGGACAACGAGCTGTACGACCCGGCGACCAAGAAGTGGTCCAAGGGCCCCACCCGCTACTTCCCGACCTACCCCGCGCTCTTCCTCACCAAGGGCGGCAAGCTCTTCTACTCCGGCTCCAACGCCGGGTACGGCCCCGCCGACAAGGGCCGCGAGCCGGGGCTGTGGGACGTGAAGACCAACACGTTCACCGGGATCGGCGGGCTCACCGACCTCGACCAGACCGAGACCTCCGCCTCCCTGATGCTGCCGCCCGTACAGGACCAGCGGGTGATGCTGCTGGGCGGCGGCGGGGTCGGCGAGTCCTCCAGGGCCACCGCCCGTACGGCCGTCGTCGACCTGAAGGCGGACAACCCGGCCTTCCAGGAGGGCCCGAAGCTGCCGCAGGGCACCCGGTACCTGAGCAGTGTGCTGCTGCCGGACGACTCGGTGTTCACCACCGGCGGTTCCTCGGACTACCGGGGCCGCAGCGCCAGCGACATCCTGAAGGCGCAGTTCTACGACCCGAAGTCCAACACCTTCCGCCGCGCCGCCGACCCGACCGTGGGCCGCAACTACCACTCGGAGGCGCTGCTGCTGCCGGACGGCCGCGTGGTGACCTTCGGCTCCGACCCGCTCTTCGACGACGCGGACAACACCAAGCTCGGCACCTTCGAGCAGCGCGTGGAGATCTACACCCCGCCGTACCTCCAGGGCGACAAGGCCCAGGAGAAGCGCCCGAAGCTGGGCGCGGGCCCGCAGCGGGTCGGCGCGAACGGCCGGGCCACGTTCCGTACGGACCACCCCGAGGCCATCGCCAAGGCGCGGCTGATGCGCCCGAGCGCGGTCACCCACACGACGGACGTCGAGCAGCGCTCGGTCGACCTCACGATGGAGAAGGGCAAGGGCTCACTGACGGTGGAGGTCCCGAAGGACCGCGCCCTGGTACCGCCCGGCTGGTACATGCTCTTCGTCACGGACGCGGCGGGCATCCCCTCCGAGGCGAAGTGGATCCAGGTCGAGTAGCGACCGCGGGCAGCGGGACGCGCGTACGCGGGAAGCGGGAACCCCGCGTACGCGCCCCTCTGCGGCGCCCCGCGTACGCGCGTCCCGCAGCTTCCCCACTACGCGCCCCCAGCTCTACCTGGTCCCTCCGCGCTGCTCAGGCGGCGGACACCACGCGCTCTGGCTCAGCGTCCCCCACCGCCCGCAGAACCCGACCTGCGCGGGACGCTTCACCCCGTCGACCCGCTGCACCGATATGATCTTGTCGAGCGGAATCTGACGGTCCACCACCCCGCCGAAGTCGATCCGCCCGCTCTCCCCGTCCAGCGCCGCCGTCCCGTGGATGCTGCTGAGCGAGTGCCACACGGTCAGCGAGGAGAGCGGCAGCCGCGACGGCGCGTCCTGGAGCTGCCCCACCGCCTTGAGGTAAAGGTTGACCGCGTCGAAGGCCAGCGAGGCATGGCCGTCCAGCGACGTGTTCGCCAACTGCTCGCACTCCGTGGGGAACAGCTTCCGCAGGGTGCTGTAAAGATCGCTCCTGGTCGTGCACGACGTGGACCCCAGGGTGAAGTCCAGGAAATCGAAGGGCACTTTGGGGTACGCCGTCCGCCGGACCGGGTCCGCCGCCATCCGCGCCACGTCGTCACCCCCGAGCAGGACCGGCGGGCTCGAACCGCACGCCGCGTTCACCCCCGCCAGCAGCGTCTCGAAGTCCTCCGGCCGCCCGGTGAAGAACACCAGCCCGTCGTACCCGCACAACTGCTCGCCCACGGTCCGCGGCCCCGGATATCCGGAGGGCGTGGACGACGCGGGCGACGGCTTGTACCCCTGCTGCTCGACGGTGAAGCCGGTGGAGTCGAAGCTCGTCGCCGCGTCGGCCCGCAGGTTCTCGCTGTACTCGTCGGTCCGGTCCGCCGAGTAGACGATCCGTACGCTGCGCTGGGGAATGCTCTTCTCCGTGGCCAGGTGCGCCGCGTACGCCGCGGCGACCGTCGCCTGGCGCCGGTTCTGCGGCGACACCTGGTAGTACATGGGCGAGTGGTCGTCGAGGGTGTCCGCCGACAGCGACGTCGCCACCATCGGCAGGCCGATCCGGGTCAGCTCCTCTATCGTCCTGATGGTGGCCGTACGGCTCTGGTCGAGCCCGGTGACACCGACGATGGACGGGTCGCTCCGCATCATCCGCTCCACCGTGCGGGCCACGTCGGCGCCGAACCGCATCCCGGAGCCGGCACTCGCCGGAAAGATCCGCAGCACCGGATCGGTGGCCCCCCGCTTGTCCAGTTGACGCCGCTGCGCGCTCGCCGCACCTTGCAGGGCCTCTCGTACGTACGTGAGTGAGCTGGGCGGCTGTCCGGAGCTGCTGAGCAGCGCGGAGAGATGGACCAGCGTCACCACCGGCCGCTCCCCGAACGCCCGGTGGATCTTGTCGGCCTCGCGGTTCTGGCGGGCGATCGTGCTCAGGGTCTCCTTGAGCGCCGGGTCCTTGGAGCCGAAGGCGTAGCCGTTCGGCGCGACCCCGACGCACTCCCCGGTCGACCGGCGCTCCAGCGTCGCCGCGTCGGGGTCCGAGCGGCTCAGCCCGCAGTGCAGCTCCCGCCACTTCAGCGCGGGCCCGGGGTCGAAGGCCCGGGCGAACCCGCCCGCGAGCACCGCGACCGCGACCACCCCGGCCAGCGCCGTCACCCTGCGCCGCGCCCACCCCGGCGGCGGGTCCACCGTGAGCTGTCTGACCAGTTCCACCCGGTTCTTCTGCTGCTGGTACGTGGGCGCGTCCGGGGCCAGCGGCGCGGGCACGTCGACCGGCAGGTACCAGACCCCGGCCGAACGGCTCCGCCCGGCGGCCTCGAAGTTGTGCCGCCAGATCCCGTACAGATCCTCCGACAGCGGCCCCTGCCCGCGCAGTTCGTGGCCGAGAAGTTCGCCCCCGAGCCCCGTTCCGGTGCAGAGGACGGCCAGCGGATCGAAGACCCCGGTCTCGTTGCGTACGTCCACCAGCGAACGGATCAGTGCCGTGCCGTGGTTGGCGTCGTTCACGTCCGTCAGAAACGCCACGCAATACGCGGTACGGCGCGCCGCCCTGCGTCGCCGGAATCGGCGCCGGTATGCCACCCGGAGATCTTCCAGAAAGGCGTTGATCATCAACTTGCCGACCTGCTCGGGGTTTTCCCGCCCCCGCCGGGGCCGCGTCAGCCGCATGGCGAACCCGGCGAATGTCCCCGGGTCGCGCGGCGCCATGTACGGCTGCCGCACGAGCCATCGGTACTCGGCCCCCACTCCGCGCCAGGCCCGGAACCAGGCGAGCGGAAAGAGATGAAGTCCGAGGACCAGGACCCACCAGGGAACGCTTCCCTGCATCGACACCTCGGTGTCCGGACTCCGCAGCACACCGAACAGCCGCCGGCGCTGGAACTCCCGCTCACGCAGCCTGCGCAGCAGCTCCCGGTCCTGCTGGGGATCCGGCTCCCGGGCCGGGTAATCCGACTCCAGCAACCAGTTGACCAGCCCGAACCGCCGGAACCGTACCCGCTCGTCGCGCCCGTTCCGTAACGAGGAGAACTCCTGCGCGAGCGCCACCAGCGCCCGCCGGTACACCTCGACCGGCTGCCATTCGGCAGGCAAAGGGTCCGATTCCTGAGCGACTTCGTCCCGAATCGCGGACATGGAGATGAACTCGTGCGGGATCCGGTGCGGCGTGGCCTCACCGAGTGAAGCCTTGATTCCGTCGGTCAGCTCCGCCAGGTCGTCACCGACCAGACAGACCACGGGAATTCCGTTACGGTCCGCGAGTTCCGCGGGTAACTCACCTTTTCTCGGCCTGCGTACAAGGGTGGCCAGCAGCTCGAAGACCTTGTTGGCGTTCTCGAATACGGGTGTCATGATCTCCCCGTTGAAACCGTGTTCGAATGACGCTCGACTGGTGTAACGATGCCCCAGCAGAGGAATTCGACACGTTACCGCTCACGGAACGCGGAAGAGGACGCACTGCACACAACCTCCACCCGTAGGGGTGGTCCTGACGCCACCCCGGGCGGCTCCCGGGCCGCAGAGCGAGTGGCGGGATTCCGTCGCTGAGGTCGGGGCGTCAAGTCGGGGCGCGCGCTCCCTGTCCGCGCGCCGGATCAGCCCTTCGCCCGGCGCGCCAGGCCCAGTGCGTACTCCGGCCACCAGGTGCCCGCCGCCGGGCCGCCGCGGCAGGGGCCGTCCGATTCGCCGGGGCGTTTGATCCAGAGGAACGCGTCGACCAGTTCGTTGCCGGTGTTCGTGGTCGGCGGGGTGCCCAGGGCGCGGCCCGGGGGGTTGCACCATGCCTGGTCGCGGTTGCCGGGGAGCGGGCCTCCGCCGTTTCTGCTGGTGTCCACCGTGAAGTGGGTCTCGCCGAGCAGGCCGGCGAGCTGGGTGCCGTACGTCTTGACCGTGTCGTTCGTCTGGAAGTTGGACACGTTGAGCGAGAAGCCGTCCGCCGCGCCGACACCCGCCCGCTGGAGCGGGCCCGCGATCTTGGCCGGGTCGGAGATCCAGTCCGGGTTGCCGGCGTCCACGTACACACGGGTGTGCGGCTGCCGCTTCAGACGGCCGACCGCGTGGGAGAGGAGCTCGTACCGCTCGGTGTGGTGCTCGGCGGGGGTGCAGCCGTCCGTGAGGTGCGGGACCGCGTCGGGCTCCAGGACGACGACGGCCTTGGCGTCGCCGATCGCGTTCGCGAAGGTGTCGATCCAGTCGCGGTAGGACTGCCCGTCGGGGGCGCCGCCCGCCGAGTAGAGCCCGCAGTCACGGTGCGGGATGTTGTACGCGACGAAGACCGCGGTCCGCTTGTCGGCGGTCGCGCCCCGCACCGCCCGGCGGATCTGCGGCTCGGGATTGTCGCCGGCCGGCCAGACGGCGACCGCGCGGTCCGCGATCCGCTTGAGGAGCTTCGCGTCGTCCGAACGCCCCTGCTTCTCCCACTCCTTGACCTGCTGGACCGCGTCACTGTCCGGGTCGATCCAGAACGGCGACGCCGCCGACGGGGCCGCCTCGCCCTGGACCGCCGGGGTCGTCCGCGCGCGGGGCGCGGCGGGCGCGTCGCCCCCGGACCCGGACGGGGCGCAGCTCACCGCCGCGGCGAGCGCGAGCAGGACCGCGGCGACGGCCGTCGGTGTGGCGCGCCTACGGTGCGACGGCGACGGTGACGGCGATGACGGGTGTGGTCTGCGGCCGGACATCCAGCCCCCTCGGAAGTCGACTGGGCGCGACGGACTGGGCGACGATGGGAATGGCAAGACCGGCATATCGTTACATAACGTTCAGCCGGTAGTGCTCTGCGACACCGACAGCGCGATACCGGGAGCCGGGGGCGGACCGTGCGACCGAAGTGCGAGACGAGGCTGACCCGCAAGTGACCAGTGGGTAAGGTCGGTGGCGTGTCCAAGCCGCTCAGCCTGCCCTTCGACCCCATCGCCCGCGCCGACGAACTCTGGCAGCAGCGCTGGGGGCCCGTCCCCTCCATGGGGGCCATCACGTCGATCATGCGCGCGCACCAGATCCTGCTCGCCGGGGTGGACGCCGTCGTCAAGCCGTACGGTCTCACCTTCGCCCGGTACGAGGCGCTGGTGCTGCTCACCTTCTCCAAGGCCGGCGAGCTGCCGATGTCCAAGATCGGCGAGCGGCTGATGGTCCATCCGACCTCCGTCACCAACACGGTGGACCGGCTGGTGACCTCCGGACTGGTCGACAAACGGCCCAACCCCAACGACGGGCGCGGCACGCTCGCCTCCATCACCGACAAAGGGCGCGAGGTGGTGGAGGCCGCCACCCGTGACCTGATGGAGATGGACTTCGGGCTCGGGGTCTACGACGCGGAGGAGTGCGGCGAGATCTTCGCGATGCTGCGCCCGCTGCGGGTGGCCGCCCAGGACTTCGAGGGCTGAGCCCGCCCCGGAGGCCCGGAGGCCCGGAGGCCCGAGGGAGGCCCGGGGGAGGGGCGGGCGAAGATCGCCCCTTGTGCCCGGTTAGGCTCAGCGCATGAAGTCGAATGTGCTGTCCCGCTACCGGGTGATGGCGTACGTCACCGCCGTATGGCTGCTGGTCTTCACCGTGGCGATCATCCTGAAGTACGGGTTCGATACCGGCAACACGATGGTGATCTCGCAGATCCACGGTGTGCTCTTCATCATCTACGTGGTCTTCGCCTTCGACCTGGGCTCCAAGGCGAAGTGGTCCTTCGGGAAGCTGCTGTGGGTGCTGGCCGCCGGCTGTATCCCCGTCGCGTCGTTCTTCGTCGAGCCGAAGATCACCCGTGAGGTCCAGTCGCTGCTCACGGACCGCGCCCCGGAAACCGCCCAGGCGTAGGGCCCTCAAAGCTTTCAAGGCTTCACGGCTTTCCTCATCCGCCGCCCGCATCCTTCTGCGGGCGGCCGTTTCGTCCAGTGGGGCCACCCGGTCGCGCCACTACGGCCATCGACATTTACTTGGACGTCCTAGTAAATTGGTCCTATGAACGCTGACGCCATCGAGGAGGGCCGCCGGCGCTGGCAGGCCCGGTACGACAAGGCCCGCAAGCGTGACGCGGACTTCACGACGCTCTCCGGGGACCCCGTGGAGCCGGTCTACGGGCCCCGGCCCGGCGACACCTATGAGGGCTTCGAGCGGATCGGCTGGCCCGGGGAGTACCCGTACACCCGTGGTCTGCACCCGACCGGCTACCGGGGCCGGACCTGGACCATCCGGCAGTTCGCCGGCTTCGGCAACGCCCGGCAGACCAACGAGCGCTACAAAATGATCCTGGCGGCGGGCGGCGGCGGGCTCTCCGTCGCCTTCGACATGCCCACGCTCATGGGCCGCGACTCGGACGACCCCCGCTCGCTCGGCGAGGTCGGCCACTGCGGGGTCGCCATCGACTCGGCCGCCGACATGGAGATCCTCTTCGCGGACATCCCGCTCGGTGACGTCACCACCTCGATGACGATCAGCGGCCCCGCCGTCCCCGTCTTCTGCATGTACCTGGTGGCGGCGGAGCGCCAGGGCATCGACCCGGGCGTCCTCAACGGCACCCTCCAGACCGACATCTTCAAGGAGTACATCGCCCAGAAGGAGTGGCTGTTCCAGCCCGAGCCGCATCTGCGGCTGATCGGCGACCTGATGGAGCACTGCGCCGCCGCCATCCCCGCGTACAAGCCGCTCTCCGTCTCCGGCTACCACATCCGTGAGGCGGGCGCGACGGCCGCGCAGGAGCTGGCGTACACCCTCGCGGACGGCTTCGGCTACGTGGAGCTGGGGCTCAGCCGGGGGATGGACGTGGACACCTTCGCGCCCGGACTCTCCTTCTTCTTCGACGCCCATCTCGACTTCTTCGAGGAGATCGCCAAGTTCCGCGCGGCCCGGCGGATCTGGGCGCGCTGGATGAAGGAGGTGTACGGGGCGCGCACCGACAAGGCCCAGTGGCTGCGCTTCCACACCCAGACCGCCGGTGTCTCGCTGACCGCGCAGCAGCCGTACAACAACGTCGTACGGACGGCGGCCCAGGCGCTGGCGGCCGTCCTCGGCGGGACGAACTCCCTGCACACCAACGCGCTCGACGAGACCCTCGCCCTGCCGAGCGAGCAGGCCGCCGAGATCGCGCTGCGCACGCAGCAGGTGCTGATGGAGGAGACCGGTGTCGTCAACGTGGCGGATCCGCTCGGCGGCTCCTGGTACGTCGAGCAGCTCACCGACCGGATGGAGGCCGACGCCGAGAAGATCTTCGAGCAGATCAAGGAGCGCGGTCTGCGCGCCCATCCGGACGGGCGCCATCCGATCGGGCCCGTCACCTCGGGCATCCTGCGCGGCATAGAGGACGGCTGGTTCACCGGCGAGATCGCCGAGTCCGCGTTCCAGTACCAGCGGGCGCTGGAGAAGGGCGACAAGCGGGTCGTGGGCGTCAACGTCCACCACGGCTCGGTCACCGGCGACCTGGAGATCCTGCGGGTCAGCCACGAGGTCGAGCGGGACCAGGTCCAGGTCCTGGCGGAGCGCCGGGCCGCGCGCGACGACGCCCGGGTGCGTACGGCGCTGGAAGCCATGCTGGCGGCGGCCCGCGACGGCTCGAACATGATCGCCCCGATGCTGGAGGCGGTACGGGCGGAGGCGACGCTCGGCGAGATCTGCGACGCGCTGCGGGACGAGTGGGGGACGTACACGGAACCGCCCGGGTTCTAGACCTCGGCTCCTTGGAGCGACCTTTCCGCGGTCACTCGTCCGAGTGAATTACCTCGGAGTGAGAGGTAAAATGGGTGGTATGTCCACCGAGGAGTTCCCGGACTCGCTCGCGGACGCGCTGGCAGGCGTGCAGCGCACGATCCGGCGACGGCTGCGCGGCGGTATGACCGCCGCGCCGCTGCGCGGAACCCAGGTCGAGCTGTTGCGGCTGGTCGCGGCGCGCCCCGGGATCCGGGTGTCGGACGCCGCCGAGGAGCTGTGGCTCGCCGGCAACTCCGTCTCCACCCTGGTCAACCAGCTCGTCCTGGCCGGCTGTCTGCGCCGGGAGACCGATCCGGCCGACCGGCGCTCCACGCTGCTGTCGCCCACCCCGGCCGGTGAGGCCCGGCTGAGTGACTGGCGGGCGCGCCGGTCCGCTCTCGTACGCGAGCAGGTGGCGCGGCTGACGGACGAGGACCGCGAGGCCCTGGCGGCGGCCCTGCCGGCGCTGCGCAGACTCGCGCACCACCTCCACGACGAGGAACACGAAGAAGAACACGAGGAAGGGGAGGGCGTATGACCCGCACCCCCGAATCCGCCCCCCGATCCGCCCCAGATCCCACCGGGGGACCCGACGCCGTGCCCGCCGTGCGGTGCTCCGGGCTCACCTACTCCTTCGGCGAGACCAAGGCCGTCGCCGCCCTCGACCTCTCCGTCGACGCGGGCGAGGTCTTCGGACTGCTCGGGCCGAACGGCGCGGGCAAGACCACCGCGATCCGCTGCATCACCACCCTCCTGCCCGTTCCGGCGGGCATGGTCCGGGTCTTCGGGCACGACGCGGCGAAGGAGAAGATGGCCGTCCGCAGACTGCTGGGGTACGTACCGCAGCAACTCTCCGCGGACGCCGCGCTGACGGGCCGCGAGAACGTGACGCTGTTCGCCCGCGTCTTCGACGTACCGCGCCGCGAGCGGTCCGAGCGCGTCGCGCAGGCGCTGGCGGCCGTCGATCTGACCGGCTCCGCCGACCGGATGACCAAGACGTACTCCGGCGGCATGATCCGCCGCCTCGAACTCGCGCAGGCCCTGGTCAGCGCGCCCCGGCTGCTCATGCTGGACGAGCCGACGATCGGCCTCGACCCGATCGCCCGCACCAGCGTGTGGGAGCACATCAACGCCGTACGCAACGCCACGGGCATGACGGTCCTCGTCACCACGCACTACATGGACGAGGCCGACCAGTACTGCGACCGCGTCGCGCTGATGCACCGCGGGCGCGTCCACGCCCTCGGCACGCCCGACGAGCTGCGGGCCGAGCTGCGCGACCGCCGGGTCGCCGGGGCCCTCGCCGGTCCGGGGGACCCCGTACCGACGCTGGAGGACGTCTTCAGGGACGTCGCCGGCAGCGGTCTGGACGAAGAGGGAGGCGACTTCCGTGATGTCAGGTCCACCCGCCGCACCGCGTCCCGGGTCGGCTGAGACGTCGGCCGAGGCGTCGGCCGAGGCGTCGGCCGAGACGGTCGGGGGCGGGGGTACGGGGCCGGGCCCCGACCCCGGGCGGTTCGCCCTGCTGCTGTCCCCGCCGCGCGCCCGCACCGGCTGGCGTGTGCTGCCCGCCCGGGTCCTCGCGATGTGCGTCGTGGAGCTCCAGAAGCTGCGCCACGACCGCACCGAGCTGTACACCCGGGCCGTGCAGCCCGCCCTCTGGCTGCTGATCTTCGGCGAGACGTTCACCCGTATCAAGGCCATCCCGACCGGTGGCATCCCGTACATCGACTATCTGGCGCCCGGCATCATCGCCCAGTCCGCGATGTTCATCGCGATCTTCTACGGCATCATGATCATCTGGGAACGTGATGCGGGCATCCTGACCAAACTGCTGGTCACACCCACCCCGAGAGCCGCGCTGATCAGCGGCAAGGCATTCGCTTCCGGGGTGAAGGCGCTGATCCAGGCGGTCGTGGTGATCGTCATCGCGGCGGCCCTCGGGGTGGGGCTGACCTGGAACCCGCTGCGGCTGCTCGGTGTGGCCGTCGCGGTGATCCTCGGCTCGGCCTTCTTCTCCTGCCTGTCCATGACGATCGCGGGCATCGTGCTCACCCGCGACCGGCTGATGGGCATCGGCCAGGCCATCACGATGCCGCTGTTCTTCGCCTCGAACGCCCTCTACCCGGTGGCGATCATGCCCGGCTGGCTCCAGACGGTCAGCCGGATCAACCCGCTGAGCTACCAGGTGGACGCGTTGCGCGGGCTGCTGCTCGGTACGCCGTCGCATCTCGCGCTGGACTACGGGGTGCTGCTGGGGGCGGCCGTGCTGGGGATCGCGGCGGCCTCCTCGCTGCTGGGCCGGCTGGCGAGGTGACGGCCTGAGATGCCCCCGGGACGACACCCGGGGAGGAGAACCGGACCGCGCCGGGTCATCTCGGGGTCAGGCCGCCCAGCAGCAGTTCCGTGAACGTACGGGCCCACACCTCGTCCACCGGCTCCGCGCTCACCATGGTGCGGTTGACCACGGCGCCGGCGATCACGTCGAAGATCAGGTCCGCGGTACGGGCCGCCGCCGCGGCGTCCGGTTCGTACGGGAGTTCACCGCGGGCCTGGGCGCGCTCGCGGCCCAGCAGCACCAGCCGTTTCTGCCGTTCGACGATGGAAACCCTGATCCGCCGCCGCAGCGCCTCGTCCCGGGTGGACTCCGCGATCACCGCCATGAGCGCGGTCTTGGTCTCCGGCCGCTCCAGCAGCGCGGCGAACTGGAGGACGGCGTTCTCGACGTCGGCCGCCAGACTGCCCAGGTCGGCGAGTTCCATCGAGTCGAACGGGGCCGCGACGGCGTCCACGACCAGCTCGCTCTTGGACGGCCAGCGCCGGTAGAGCGTCGTCTTGGCGACGCCCGCGCGGGCCGCCACGTCGCCCATCGTCAACTTCGTCCACCCGAGCTCACCCAGGGCCGCCCGGGTCGCCTCCAGGATCGCGGCGTCGGCCTCGGCGCTGCGGGGGCGTCCGCGCGGCCCGGAGCGGCTGTCACGGGGGCCGGGGCGGCTGTCGCTGGGCATGCCAGCGACCATACCGGCCGGTAGGGGTGTGAGCCGGCTCACCGGGGGAGTCAAGGGGAGTCTGTACACGTCGCTGACGCGACAGTTACGCTACGACCCGTAGCGGAAGCGGTGTGCGGACGGAGTGGGCCCACCGCTTTTCTCAAGTGCGCGCCGAGGGGGGAGGATGTACTCATGCAGCCTAGGAACATGTCCATGAGCGGCGTCGTCGACCTCGCCGCGGTGAAGGCGGCCGGTGAGGCCAAGGCGAAGGCGGAGCAGGCCCGTGCCGAGTCCGCCCGGCAGGGCGGCACCGGCGCCGTACCCCCGTCCAGCCTGGTGATCGACGTCGACGAAGCCGGCTTCGAGCGCGATGTCCTCCAGCGTTCCACCGAGGTACCGGTCGTCATCGACTTCTGGGCCGAGTGGTGCGAGCCGTGCAAGCAGTTGAGCCCCGTACTGGAACGGTTGGCCCGTGAGTACAACGGCCGGTTCGTTCTCGCCAAGATCGATGTCGACGCCAACCAGATGCTGATGCAGCAGTTCGGGATCCAGGGCATCCCCGCGGTCTTCGCGGTGGTGGCCGGGCAGGCGCTGCCGCTCTTCCAGGGCGCGGCCCCCGAGACCCAGATCCGCCAGACGCTCGATCAGCTCATCCAGGTCGGTGAGGAGCGCTTCGGGCTCACCGGGATCGCGGTCGACGCGACCGACGGCGAGGACGACGACTCCGCGGAGCAGGAGGCCGCCGTACCGGAGGGTCCGTACGACGCCCTGCTGGAAGCGGCCGTACAGGCGCTGGACGCCAATGACTTCCCCGCCGCCGCCGAGGCGTACCGCAGCGTGCTCTCCGACGACCCCGGCAACACCGAGGCCAAGCTCGGCCTCGCCCAGGCGGAACTCCTCGCGCGGGTCCAGGGGATGGACCAGGCGCAGGTGCGCAAGGACGCGGCGGACCGGCCGGCCGATGTGGCGGCGCAGATCGCCGCGGCCGACCTGGATCTGGTCGGCGGGCATGTGGAGGACGCGTTCGGCCGGCTCGTGGAAGCCGTACGCCGTACCGCCGGTGACGACAGGGAGGCGGCGCGGGTCCGGCTGCTGGAGCTGTTCGAGGTGATCGGCGGGGACGACCCGAGGGTGACCGCGGCGCGGTCGTCGCTGGCCCGGGTCCTCTTCTGATTCCGGGGTGTTGACGAGGCGTCCGTCGTGCCGGCGCCCCGCTGATCCGCTGGGCGGGTGAGCCGGCACGGCCGACTCCGCGGCCTCGCCCCGGATTTGGCGAGTCGACGCCAACAGATGTCGCTCTTTACCAAAACTTGGTAAAAGCGATTACTGTTACCCGTAGTAAATCAACTCCCTTGATCTGTCCCGCTATGGGGGGCAATACCCGCTTCTGACGCATCGGTACGCGGCACCCTGTGTGGTCGCGCGATATCACCTGGTCGTGTACCGGTTATCTGGCCGTTACTAGCCAGTAATGAACCCCTTGTGTCAACAGCGCGAATGCACCACGATCGGCGACGCTCGGTCCATTTCCGTATCAGCACGGCAGCCAGTCGCGCCCTCGGTCCATGGGTCCCCACCGAGCGGTCCGGCGGCACTGCCGCCGGCCCGGACAGGGGGGTTCCTGCCCACCCGGCAGGGCCTGTCCAGAGGTTGCGCGAACGCGTGGCCAGTGGTTGTCGCTCGGGGGTGATCGCCGGTGGTTCCGGGACGCGGTTGGCGCCTCCGGAGGCAGGCGCTCTCCTTCCCGAGGACGTAGCACTTCTCCCATCCCAGGACGGGCTCCCACCCGATCCGGAGATGTACGTCCGAGAAGGAGGACATTCATGGAGTCCCAAGTTCGTGGCGGGACCAGATGGAGGCGGTTCGCTGTCGTCATGGTGCCGAGTGTGGCCGCGACGGCAGCGATAGGTGTCGCGCTGGCACAGGGCGCGCTCGCGGCCTCGTTCAGCGTGTCCGGCCAGAGCTTCAAGGTCAGCGCGGACCGGTTGGTCGGTTACGACTTCATCCAGTACGGCAGCATGGACGCCGGCACGGACCTCAAGGGGAACAAGACCGAGAACCCGGTCGCCGTCTCCGGGTTCAGCAGCGCGACCATCACCAACATGTGCCAGTCGGTGGTCACCCCGAACGTGCCGGTCTTCGGTTCCATCAGCCTGGAACTGCGGGCCGGTACGGACGCGGACAAGCCGGTCAGGGCGACCAACATCTACATCGACATCGCCCAGTTGAAAGCCGACGCCGAGTTCTCGAAGATCGACATCGGTGTGGCGGCCGGCGACAAGAGCAACAAGACCGGCATCAACCCCGGTGACCGGGCCAACCCGAACGGCTTCGCGCAGCGTGCGGAGAAGGTCACGCTCACCAAAGTGGAGCAGACGGCATGGGCGACCACGGCCGGCACCTTCACGCTGAACAACCTGAGCCTGAAGCTGCACAAGGACGCCAAGGAGTGTTACTAAGCACCCGCCCGGGCGGGCGGGTTCGTCACTGCACGGGCCCGTCCGCCCGCTCCGAACATTCTCACAGCAACACCGGTACCAGGGAGCTGTTTTCCATGAGCGCCGAGTCTTCAGGTCCCCGAGGCTCCTCGGATTCCCCCGGCCGATTCACTTACTGGCGTCTGCGGTTCCGCGGCTGGCGCGGTACCCGGCCGTTCTGGGCGGGGCTGTTCACGCTGTTCAGCGGGTTCCCGATCGCGTACTTCCCCTATGCGGAGTTGAAGATCGGGAACCTCACGATGGCGATGGCGACCACGGCCGGAGCCGGATCGCTGATCATCGGCGTCCTGCTGGTCACCCTCGGTCTGACGATGTGGTTCCACTCGATCGTCAGAGTGTTCGCGGGCGTCGCCACGATCATGCTGTCGCTGGTGTCGATCCCGGTCTCCAACATCGGCGGCTTCTTCATCGGCTTCCTGTTCGCCCTGATCGGCGGCGCACTCTCGATCTCCTGGGCCCCTGGCGTACCGGCCGCGCCCGGCGCCGAGGGCCGCACCCCGCACGAGGCTCCGGGGCCCGACGGCGCCGGTGACCGCCTCCCCTTCCCCGGTTCACGGGACGGGGAGGACCCGAACGTGACGGATACGACTGCCCACGCCAACGGCGGGAGGAACAGTGCGGGGTGACGACGCACAGCGCATCGCGGCGGGTGGCGATGGCCCCAGGGTGAGAAAAGGGCCGCGGCACGCGGCCCCGAAGAAGTCCCTTCTGACGAAGCTCCAGATACCCGCCGGCAAGGCGATGGCCCTGGCGGCGATGCCCACCGCGGTCTTCGTGGGCATGGGGCTCACGCCCCGGCTCGCGATGGCCGAGGGCAGCGACGACATCCCCTTCGCGCCGGGCCCCTGTGTGACCCGCTCGGACGAACCGTCCGCGTCGGCCTCGGAGTCGCCCTCGCCCTCGGCGTCCGCGACGAAACCGGGCACGGACCCGGAGGCGGAGGAGCCCGGAGCTTCCCCGTCGCCCTCGGCCTCGGACACCGCGCGGCCGGAGCCCTCGGGGTCCGGCGCGGGGTCGGACTCCGGCTCCGGCTCCGGATCCGGCTCCGGGGCGGGCGATGCGCAGAAGCCCGTCGACCCGGACCCCACGGCCACCTCCAGCCCCAGCCCCACCCCCACCCCTACGGAGTCCACGAACCCACTGGACCCGCTGGGGCTCGGTGACGCGCTGGGTGACTTCTTCGGCGTACCGGACAAGGACGCGACGGACAGCCCCGCGCCGAGCACCTCCGCCACCGCGAAGCCGGACGGGGCGGGGAAGGACGACGAGGAGAAGCCCGCCGGGAAGCCGGCCGCCGGATCGTCGGACGACGGGGCGGCCTCGGACGACGACTCGGACGACGAGGGTACGGGCGAGGGCGAGGGCGCGGACGAGGGTACGAAGGACGACCCGGCCGCCGAGAAGGCCAAGGACGCGATCAAGGAGGCGGCCCGGAAGGCCGGCGCCGAGGTCGAGGAACTCGACGACGACGCCAAGGGGCTCAAGGCCCGCGAGGACGACGACATCCCGGCGGGCGCGCAGGGCAAGGAGCCGTACCCCTGCCCGACGGCCGACCCCGATGCCCTCGCCGCGGCCACGGAGGAGCAGGGCCTTCCGCTGCTCCCCGACGACCCCTGGACACTGCACAGTTCGCTGCTGACGCTGAACGGCCTCGACTACAAGGGCATCGTCGAGGTACGGACCTACAGCGGCAAGATCAAGAAGGTCCTGAAGTTCACGGCCGCGTCCCTGGACATCAGGGACCTGGACCAGACCGTCGTCTACCCCCAGGGCCGGACGGCCCATGTGGAGGCACGCGCGGGCTCCACGTCGACCATCCGCGACGGCGAGGTGACGATGTACACGGAGGAGCTGAAGGGCAATCTCTTCGGCCTGATCCCGATCACCTTCAGCCCGGAGACCCCACCCCCGCTGAACGTCCCGTTCGCCTTCTTCACGGACGTCAAGGTCACCCAGGCGGGCCAGTTCGGCGGCACCCTGACCATCCCGGGGCTCCACAACTACATCACCGGCTGAGTCGGTTGAGCCGGTTGAGCAGCCGTTGAGCAGCCGTTGAGCCGGCTCCCCCGGTCCGGCTCGCGCAGCGGCCCCGCCGGCAGCGGGAGCGCCGGCGGGGCCGCGGGGACAAGCGGGTGCGTCAGGCGGAGGCGCCGCCCAGGTGGTGGACGCGGACCATGTTCGTCGTGCCGGGGACACCGGGGGGCGAGCCCGCGGTGATGATCATGGAGTCGCCCTCGCTGTAACGCTGGAGCTTCAGCAGCTCCTCGTCGACCAGGTCGACCATCTCGTCCGTGCTGTGCACCCAGCGGACGATGAAGGACTCCACGCCCCAGCTCAGCGCGAGCTGGTTGCGGGTCGACTCGTCCGTCGTGAAGGCCAGGATCGGCTGCTCCGCGCGGTAGCGGGAGAGCCGGCGGGCCGTGTCGCCGGACTGGGTGAAGGCGACCAGCGCCTTGCCGCCCAGGAAGTCCGCGATCTCGCACGCCGCGCGGGCCACGGAACCGCCCTGCGTACGGGGCTTCTTGCCGGGGACCAGCGGCTGGAGGCCCTTGGAGAGCAGCTCCTCCTCCGCCGCGACCACGATCTTCGACATCGTCTTGACGGTCTCGATCGGGTACGCGCCCACCGACGACTCGGCGGAGAGCATGACCGCGTCCGCGCCGTCCAGGATCGCGTTCGCGACGTCGGACGCCTCGGCGCGCGTCGGACGGGAGTTGGTGATCATCGACTCCATCATCTGGGTCGCCACGATCACCGGCTTGGCGTTGCGGCGGCACAGCTCGATGAGGCGCTTCTGCACCATCGGGACCTTTTCGAGCGGGTACTCGACGGCCAGGTCACCACGGGCCACCATGACGCTGTCGAACGCCGCGACGACGGCCTCCATGTTGGCGACGGCCTGCGGCTTCTCGACCTTGGCGATGACGGGGACCCGGCGGCCCTCCTCGTCCATGATCTTGTGGACGTCCAGCACGTCGTGCGCGTCGCGGACGAACGACAGCGCGACCATGTCGCAGCCCATCCGCAGCCCGAAGCGCAGGTCGTCGATGTCCTTCTCGGAGAGGGCCGGGACGTTGACCGCCGCGCCGGGCAGGTTGATGCCCTTGTGGTCGGAGATCACACCGCCCTCGATGACGATGGACTTGACCTCGGGGCCCTCGACCTCGACGACCCGCAGCTCGACGTTGCCGTCGTTGATGAGGATCTGGTCGCCCTTGGAGACGTCGCCGGGCAGGCCCTTGTAGGTGGTGCCGCAGATCGACTTGTCGCCGGCGACGTCCTCGGTGGTGATGGTGAACTCGTCACCGCGCACCAGCTCGACCGGTCCCTCGGCGAAGGTCTCCAGGCGGATCTTGGGGCCCTGGAGGTCGACGAGCACGCCGACCGCGCGACCGGTGTCCTCCGCGGCCTTGCGGACGCGGTGGTACCGCTCCTCGTGCTCCGGGTGGCTCCCGTGGCTCATGTTCAGACGGGCCACATTCATGCCGGCCTCGATGAGCGACTTCAACTGCTCGTACGAGTCGACGGCTGGGCCCAGGGTGCAGACGATTTTGGAACGGCGCATGAGGCGGATCCTATCGGTTTGTTTCGATGCGGAATATTCCGTCTGGTGGAAAGTACAAATGGGCGGGTGTGCGCTCAGGCGATAGATGTGCGAAGGGCTGGCGACGCGTCGTCGTCCGTCCGCTCCACCAGGGCGAAGGTCTGCCGCGCGATCTCCAGCTCCTCGTCGGTCGGCACCACGGCCACCACCACCCGGGCACCGTCCGGCGAGATGACCCGCGGTTCGTCGGAACGTACGGTATTGCGCTCGGCGTCCACCGCCAGGCCCAGGTTCTCCAGGCCCGCCACCGCAGCTTCCCGTACCGCCGCCGCGTTTTCCCCCACACCCGCCGTGAACGCCACCGCGTCCACCCGGCCGAGTACCGCGGTGTACGCGCCGATGTACTTCTTCAACCGGTGGATGTAGACGTCGAAGGCGAGCCGTGCCAGCTCGTCGCCCTCCTCCACCCGGCGGCGGATCTCGCGCATGTCGTTGTCCCCGCAGAGGCCGACCAGACCGCTCTTCTTGTTCAGAAGTTCATCGATCTCGTCCACGGACATGCCCGCCACCCGCTTGAGATGGAAGGTGACCGCCGGATCGACGTCCCCGGAGCGCGTCCCCATCACCAGCCCCTCCAGCGGCGTCAGCCCCATCGACGTGTCCACGCAGCGGCCCCCCTCGACGGCCGACGCGGAGGCGCCGTTGCCGAGGTGCAGCACGATGACATTGACCTCGGACGGGTCCTTGCCCAGCAGCTCGGCCGTCCTGCGCGAGACGTACGCGTGCGACGTGCCGTGGAAGCCGTAGCGGCGGATACGGTGCGCGTCGGCCGTCGCCGTGTCGATCGCGTACCGCGCGGCGTGCTCCGGCATCGTCGTGTGGAACGCGGTGTCGAAGACGGCGACCTGCGGCAGGTCGGGGCGGAGCCGCTGGGCGGTACGGATCCCGGTGAGGTTGGCTGGGTTGTGCAGCGGCGCGACCGGCACCAGCCGCTCGATCTCCGCCAGTACGGCGTCGTCCACGACCGTCGGCGCGCTGAACTTCAGCCCGCCGTGCACCACCCGGTGGCCGATCGCCGCCAGCTCGGGGGAGTCGAGACCGAGCCCGTCGTGCGCCAGCTCCGCCGCGACGGCCTCCAGCGCCGCCGTGTGGTCGGCGATCCCGCCCGTACGTTCGCGCTTCCCGCCGGGGCCGGACACCAGCGGGGTGTGCACCAGGCGGGAGCTCTCCTCGCCGATGCGCTCGACCAGTCCGACGGCGAGCCGGGAGCTGTCCGCCATGTCCAGGAGCTGGTACTTCACGGACGAGGAACCGGAGTTGAGGACGAGGACACGGGTGGCGCGGGGAGTCACTGGCTGCTGGCCTTCTGCTGGAGGGGGAACGGAGGGGGACGTGCTCGTACGGGGGAGGGGCCCGGTCATACGGGCGCGTCCTGCGCCTGTATCGCGGTGATGGCGACGGTGTTCACGATGTCCTGCACCAGCGCGCCGCGCGACAGGTCGTTGACCGGCTTGCGCAGCCCCTGGAGCACCGGGCCCACGGCCACGGCGCCCGCCGAGCGCTGCACGGCCTTGTAGGTGTTGTTGCCGGTGTTCAGGTCCGGGAAGATCAGCACCGTCGCCTGCCCGGCCACCTCCGAGTCCGGCAGCTTGGTCGCGGCGACGGACGGCTCGACCGCCGCGTCGTACTGGATCGGGCCCTCGATGCGCAGCTCCGGCCGGGCCTCGCGCACCAGCTTCGTCGCCTCGCGCACCTTGTCGACGTCCGCGCCGGAGCCCGAGGTGCCCGTCGAGTACGAGAGCATCGCGATCCGCGGCTCGACCCCGAACCGGGCGGCGGTGACGGCGGACTGGACGGCGATGTCCGCGAGTTGCTCCGCGTTCGGGTCCGGGTTGACCGCGCAGTCGCCGTACACCAGCACCTTGTCGGCGAGGCACATGAAGAAGACCGACGAGACGATCGACGCGTCCGGCTTGGTCTTGATGATCTCGAAGGCGGGGCGGATCGTCGCGGCCGTCGAGTGCACCGAGCCCGAGACCATGCCGTCGGCGAGGCCCTGCTGGACCATGAGCGTGCCGAAGTAGTTCGGGTCGGCCACCACGTCGTACGCCAGCTCCACCGTGACGCCCTTGTGCTTGCGCAGCTCCGCGTACCGCTCCGCGAAGTCCTGGCGCAGGTCGGAGGTGGCCGGGTCGATGAGCTGGGTGGCCGACAGGTCGATGCCGAGGTCGGCGGCCTTCTTGCGCAGCACGTCGAGGTCGCCGAGCAGCGTCAGGTCGCAGACGTCGCGGCGCAGCAGTACGTCGGCGGCGCGCAGCACGCGCTCCTCGGTGCCCTCGGGCAGCACGACCCGGCGGCGCAGGGAGCGCGCCTGCTCCAGCAGGTCGTGCTCGAACATCATCGGCGTGACATGGCCGCTGCGGGCCACCGACATCCGCGCCAGCAGATCGGCGGTGTCGACATGGCGCTCGAAGAGGCCGAGCGCGGTCTCCGCCTTGCGGGGCGTCGCCGCGTTCAGCTTCCCCTCCATGCCGAAGAGTTCGGTGGCGGTGGGGAAGGAGCGGCCCGGTACGGAGACCACCGGGGTGCCGGGCGCGAGCCGGGCGGCCAGGGTGAGGACGGTGTCGTCGGGCCGCTCGTCGAGGGTGAGCAGGACGCCCGCGATGGGCGGGGTGCCGGCCGAGTGCGCGGCGAGCGCGCCGACCACCAGATCGGCCCGGTCGCCGGGGGTGACCACCATGCAGCCGGGGGTGAGGGCGCCCAGGAAGTTGGGCAGCATGGCGCCGCCGAAGACGAAGTCCAGCGCGTTCCTGGCGAGCCCGGAGTCGTCGCCGAGCAGCACGGTGCCGCCCAGCGCCTGGGTGATCTGGGCGACGGTCGGGGCGGCGAGCGCGGGCTCGTCGGGCAGCACATGGCAGGGGACGGGGAGCTGCGCGGCCAGGCCCTCGGCGATGGCGGTACGGTCCTCGGCGGCGACCCGGTTGACGACCATGGTCAGGACGTCGCAGCCGAGCACCTCGTAGGCGCGGTGTGCGTTGCGCGCCTCGGCGCGTACGGACTCGGCGCTCTGGCCCTTGCCGCCGACGACGGCGATCACGGAGGCGCCGAACTCGTTGGCCAGCCGGGCGTTGAGCGACAGCTCGTCGGGGAGCTGGGTGGCGGCGAAGTCCGTGCCCAGGACGAGGACGACCTCGTACCCCCGCGCCACCCCGTGGAACCGCTCCACCAGCCGTTGGACCAGTTCGTCGGTGCCCCGTTCGGCCTGGAGGGCGGCGGCCTCGTGGTAGTCGAGGCCGTAGACGGAGGAGGGGTCCTGCGACAGCCGGTAGCGGGCGCGCAGCAGGTCGAAGAGGCGGTCGGGGCCGTCGTGGACCAGCGGCCGGAAGACCCCCACCCGGTCCACCTGGCGGGTCAGGAGCTCCATGACTCCCAGCTCGACGACCTGCCGGCCGTCCCCGCGATCGATCCCGGTCACGTACACGCTGCGCGTCACGCGTGCTCTCCCGTTCCTGCTCATGGCCCGTTCCGCGGCGCGCCGGCCGGGGGATCGTCCCCGTGGCCCCGCGGGATGGGTCCCGGTTCGTGTGGACCACCAGGGGAGTTCGCGCCCCCGGTGAGTGGCGCATGAATGGCGCGATCCCGTTGGGGTGGCCATGTCCTCTTGACAATACCTCCGGGGATCGTTAACGCACCCGGGCAAGCCCCAGGCGTAAAGCGACCATGGCGGCGGGAGAAAGCCCAGGTCAGAACGTTTCTTCAAGCCGCTGGACGCGTGCCGGGCGGCTACCCCGGAGCCCTCGTACGAAACGAACAGTGACGCGGTCAACAAGACCGATGGCCGGTACGTGGCCCCGATCACCCGTGGGAGGATCGGACGCGCACGGGGCCGCGTACGAGGATGCGCGCGACGCGGATTGACGGCACCACGAGCGAGCAGGAGACACAGCACGATGCGTATCGGAGTTCTCACCGCAGGCGGCGACTGCCCCGGCCTGAACGCAGTGATCCGTTCGGTCGTGCACCGCGCCATGACCGGCCACGGCGACGAGGTCATCGGCTTCGAGGACGGCTTCAAGGGGCTGCTCGACGGCCACTACCGCCCCCTCGACCTCAACGAGGTCAGCGGCATCCTCGCGCGCGGCGGCACCATCCTCGGCTCGGCCCGGCTGGAGCGCGGCCGGCTGCGCGAGGCCGCCGAGAACTGTGCCGAGCTGGCCCGCCAGTACGGCATAGACGCCCTCATCCCGATCGGCGGCGAGGGCACGCTGACCGCGGCCCGGCTGCTCTCCGACGCGGGTATGCCGGTCGTCGGCGTACCGAAGACCATCGACAACGACATCCACTCCACGGACCGCACCTTCGGCTTCGACACCGCCGTCACCGTCGCCACGGAGGCCATCGACCGCCTCAAGACCACCGCCGAGTCCCACCAGCGGGTGATGGTCGTCGAGGTCATGGGGCGGCACGCGGGGTGGATCGCGCTGGAGTCCGGGATGGCGGGCGGCGCGCACGGGATCTGTCTGCCGGAGCGGCCCTTCGAGGTCGACAGCCTGGTGAAGATGGTCGAGGAGCGCTTCTCCCGGGGCAAGAAGTTCGCGGTGATCTGTGTCGCCGAGGGCGCGCACCCGGCGGAGGGCTCGATGGAGTACGGCAAGGGCGAGATCGACCAGTTCGGGCACGAGCGGTTCCGCGGTATCGGCAACGTCCTCGCGTCGGAGCTGGAGCGCCGGCTGGGCAAGGAGGCCAGGCCGGTCATCCTCGGCCATGTCCAGCGTGGCGGCACCCCGACGGCGTACGACAGGGTGCTCGCGACGCGGTTCGGCTGGCACGCGGTGGAGGCGGCGCACCGCGGCGAGTTCGGCCGGATGACGGCGCTGCGCGGCACGACGATCGAGATGGTGCCGCTGGCGGAGGCGGTCACGCAGCTCAAGACCGTGCCGACGGACCGGATGTTCGAGGCGGAGTCGGTGTTCTAGCCCGCTGAAAGGGGCTGGGCCGTTTCGTTCGGATCAGCCGATCGGCCGGTCCCGCGGCGGGCTGACCACGACGATCCACCGTGCATCCGACAACGGCTGCCGACCGCTGCCGGGCGCCGTGGGCGGCGCCCGGCCGGGATCACCGGCGTGGTTCCCAGCGAAAGAGGCGGGAGGCCAGCCCGACGGCGACGACGACCCAGCCCAGTGTGGGGACCAGCAGGATCAGGGAGTCCGCGACGGGTACGTCGCCGTCCCAGGCATGGACGACCAGTTCGGTGGCGGCGCCGCCGGGAAGCAGCCGCTTGAGCAGGGCGAGGTCCTCGGTGCCGGTGAGGCCCACCCAACTGGTGACCGCGATCACCGACAGGCTGACGGGCAGCGTGGTCACCTGAGCGTGCTCCGGCGAGTTGGTGAGCCCCGCCGTGGCGAGTGCCAGGCCGACCATCATGGTCAGCGTGGCCAGGACCGCGACCGCGAGGAGCGGGATCCGGGACGGTTCGGTGGCGACCACGCCCAGCACGATCAGGATCACGACCACCTGGACCAGCGCGATGACGGTGACCGGCAGGAGCAGCCCCGTGAGGATGCCGACGTCGCCCGCGGCGGTGGAGCGCAGCCGTTTGAGGAAGAGGTTCTGCCGACGCGAGGCCAGCGTGGTCACGGCCGTGGTGTAGAGCCCGAAGGCCATCACGGTGAACATCACGATCGCCGCGATGTAGCCGAGGCCGGCCAGATCCTCGAAGATCTCGTGCTGGTAGACGAAGGACGCGCTGACGGCGACCGGCACGACAAGACCGGTGACCAGAACGAGCCGGTTCCGGAAAATCTGGATCAGCTCACTGCGAGCGATCGCGAGCATGGGGTTGGGTCCCTTCGTGGCAGAGCGTTGGTGGGTTCAGCCGCCGGTGATGGCGCGGAAGACGTCATCGAGGCGGGTCGGACCGGCCTGCAGTTCCCGGAAGTCCACCCCGGCGTCGTGAGCCCAGCCCAGCAGGCGGTAGAGGTCCTCCTGCAGGCTGAAGGTCTCCACGCGGAAGGCCCCGTCCACGTGCACAGCCCCCTTCGGCGGCTCGGGAGCGCCGGCCGGGAGGGCGAAGGTGATCACCGACGGCAGGGTCTGCGTCAGCTCGACGACGGTCCCTTCACGGTGGAAGGTCCCCTGGTGCATGAGCCCGATGCGATCGGCGCGTTGCTGCGCCTCCTCCAGGTAGTGCGTGGTGAGCACGACCGTGGATCCCTCGTCGCGCAGCCTGTCCACGGCGGCCCAGAGCGCGTCGCGGGACTGGATGTCCAGGCCGGTCGTCGGCTCGTCCAGGATGACCAGCTCGGGCCCGCCGTACGCGGCGGTGGCGAAGTCCAGACGGCGTTTCTCGCCGCCGGAGAGCTGCGAAACCCTGGTGCCCGCCTTGTGGGTCAGACCCACGACGCCCAGAACGCGGTCGACGTCGTCGTGCCGCCGGGAAAGCGTGCCGATCAGCCGGACCGACTCCTTCACCGTGAGATCCGGGGAGAAGCCGCTCTCTTGCAGCATGATGCCCATCCGCGGGTGCACGGCAGCACGGTCGCGCGGGCTCTGCCCCAAGACGCGGACGGTGCCCGACTCTGCCGGCCGGTGTCCCTCGATGACCTCAAGGGTCGAGGTCTTGCCCGCGCCGTTCGTGCCGAGCAGTGCGTAGAGCTCGCCACGCCGCACGTGGAACGACAGGTCCTTCACGGCATGGAAATCGCCGTAGCGGACGTTGAGCTTCGTGACCTCGATGACTGTTGTGGTGGACATGGCTCGATTCCACCGACCCTGACGCGGTCCCGGTAGTGGCGTCGTATCACGTCCGCGCCATGACGTTCCTGGCAGCCAGGCATGACGCAGTGTCACTGGTGCACCGGAAGCTCCGCACGGATACTGGCTGAACGATGTCTGAAATCACCGAGGCGACGACACAGGGACGGCTGCGCCGGCTCAACCTGATCATGCTGCTCCCGGTGATCGCGGTCAGCGGGGTGTACCTGGTGGCACTGGACGCCGGGTCCTGGTCGGACGCCGTGGTCCTGAGCCTGGGTGTGGTCGCGGCGCTGGTGGCCTTCGTGTCCTGGGCGGCAGGCACACTGACCGCCCGGGTCGCCGTGCCGTGCCTGGTCCTCGCCGCGGGCGTCTGGCTCTTCGGCGCGCTGGTGGCCGGGAGCGGGAAGGCGGTCTTCGGCCTGACCATCGTGGGCCCGCTGGTCGTGCCGCGGCTGCGCCGCCACCGTGGCGCGGCCGCCGTCACCCTGGTCGCCTACGTCGCCGTCGTGGGCGCGGCACGCTTCCTGCTGACGGATGTCGACCCGCGTCAGGTGCTGATCGGGTACGTCATCGTCCCCGCGGGCGTCACCGCCATCGTGACGGGGTTGATGTTCCCCAACAAGCAGTTCTACGACGTCGTCCACGAGTTGGAGGAGTCGCGTCGGCATGAGGCGGAGCTGGCCGTGGTGCGTGAGCGCATGCGGTTCGCCAGCGACCTGCACGACATCCAGGGGCACACCCTGCACGTGGTGAAGCTCAAGGTCGCCCTCGCACAGAAGCTGCTGCACCGCGACCCAGGCCGGGCGGAGCAGGAGTTGCGCGAGATCCGCTCGCTCGTCGGCGACACCATCGCCCAGACCAAGGAGCTCGTCTACGCACAGCGTCGGCTCAACCTCCCCGCCGAGCTGGAGAACGCGAAGAACCTGTTCGAGGCCGCCGGCATCACGGTGCACATCCGCCGCGTCGCGGACGTGGACAGCCGGGCGGGCGAGCTGCTCGGCCAGGTCCTGCGCGAGACGACGACCAACATCCTGCGGCACGCCCAGGCCAGGGAAGTCCGGATCAGGTTGTCCGAGTCGGGCATCACCATCGTGAACGACGGCGTACCGGACAAGCCGCTCCCGGAACTCAGCGGTCTCGCCGTTCTCGAACAACGTGTGGCAGACAACGGGGGAAAGCTCACGGTGGAACAGAAGAACGGGCGTTTCCTGACCACCGCCGACTTCCCGTCGCCCGGCCCCGAGGCACAGGAGGCCCGATGACCACCATCGTCATCGCCGACGACGAGGCACTCCTGCGCAAGGCGCTCGCCGCGCTGCTGCCGCTGGAGGGCGACATCGTTGTGCTCGCCGAAGCCGCGGACGGCGAGGACGCCGTCCGCGCCACCCTGCGGTACCGGCCCGACGTGCTCGTCATCGACCTGGAGATGCCCGGCGTCGACGGGCTCAGCGCCGTCTCGGCGATCCGCGGCGTCCGGCCGGACCAGGTGATCCTCATGCTGACCAGGCACGCCCGGCCCGGGGTACTGCGCCGGGCACTGAAGCTCGGTGTCCAGGGATTCGCCAGCAAGTCCGCCGACCCGGCGGACATCGCGTCCGTCATCGCGACCCTGCACGAGGGGCGGCGCTGGATCGACCCGGACGTCTCCGCGCTCGCCCTCATCGACGACTGCCCCCTCACCGACCGCGAGGTCGACGTCCTGCGCGCCACGGCCGACGGCTACTCCGCCGTCGACATCGCCGGTCAGCTCCACCTCGCCGAGGGCACCGTCCGCAACTACCTCTCCCAAGCGATGCGGAAGACCCAGACCCAGACCCGGCACGAAGCGGCGCGGTACGCCCGCGAACACGACTGGTTGTGACGTGTACGCGTGTGCAGGCGCGTGCCGCGGCCAGGACCGTATCGACCGAGGACACCTTCCCCGACCGGCCACCCAGCCGTGACGCTCAAGGACGCATCGATCGGAATCGGCCACGTCAACGGGATAGATGAGCTGTCAACGTTGTCGTTACACTCCCTCAATGAACGCAACGCCTCACTGGCTGACCTCGGAGCAGAAGGTCGCCTGGGACAGTTTCATCCGCATGCAGGAGACGCTCATCGGGCGACTCTCCCGTCTGCTTCAGGCCGACTCCCAGATGTCCGCCTCCGACTACGTCGTGTTGGTGAGTCTCACCGAAAGAGGCGGCGGGCGGATGCGTTTCCTGGACCTGGCCAAGCTGGTGGAGTGGGAGAAGAGCCGCATGTCCCACCAGGTCCGGCGGATGACGACGCGTGGACTGGTGGCCAGGGAGGACTGTCCCGATGACGGACGCGGAGCGTTCGTCGTCGCCACCCCGGCCGGCTACCGGGCGATCGAGGAGGCCGCGCCCCTGCATGTCGAACACGTCCGACGACTGTTCATCGACGCCCTCACCCCGGAAGAACTCGACACGCTCGGCCGGATCTCGAGCCGCGTCCTCGCCCATATGGAGAAGCAGTCCGACTGACCGGGCGCCCTGCTCGACCTGACGGTCGATCCCGATCTGCCGATCATCGAGGCCACCCCTGTAGGTGATACGTCAACCGAATTGGGTTAGTGTGGATCGAGACGCGCACGGTGGACTTGAGGGAGGACACATGGCGGTGGAAGTGAGCGACGTTCCCGGAGCCAAGCGGTACGAGGCCCGGGTCGACGGAAAGGCCGAGGTCGCGGGCGTCGCGGAGTACATCCGCACCACGGAGCTGATCGCGTTCGTACACACCGAGGTCTCGCCGGAGTACGAGGGCAGGGGAGTCGGGGCAGCACTGGCCCGCACCGCCCTCGACGAGGCGCGGGCCGCGAACCTGCGGGTGCTGGCCACCTGTCCGTTCGTCTCGGGGTGGATCGCACGGCATCCCGACTACCAGGACCTGCTGTACCAGTCCCGCAGCAATGTCAGCGACTGAGCGGCCGGGCCCGACGGTGCCGAGGCCGGGCGCCTGGCCGGAGTGATGCGTCGCTGTCCATCGGGCGCGTTGCGGTACGAACTCGTGGACGGCGGGGTCGGTGTTAACAGGACGGCCTAGCCCTTCACCGCGCCGCCGAGGGCGAAGCCGCCGCCCAGCTTGCGCGAGATCAGGAGGTAGAGCGCCAGCACCGGCACCGAGTAGAGGATCGAGAACGCCGCGAGCTGCCCGTAGATCACCGAGCCGTAGTTGCCGAAGAAGGTGAAGATGGATACGGAGGCGGGCAGTTGCTCCGGGGTGAGCAGCAGCATGAACGGGACGAAGAAGTTCCCCCAGAGCTGGATGAAGGTGTAGATCGTCACCACGGTCAGCCCCTGGCCCATCAGGGGCAGCACCACCCGGGTCAGCGTCTGGAGGTTCGACGCCCCGTCCGTCCACGCGGCCTCCTCCAGGACGACCGGGACACCGTCCATGAAGTTCTTCATCAGCCAGATGGAGAACGGCAGTTGGGAGGTGGCCAGGAAGAGCGCGGTGCCGTGCAGGGTGTCGATCAGGTCGACCTGCACGAAGAGCCCGTACACCGGGACCATGATCGCGGTGATCGGCAGGCACGTCGTGAACAGGATCGTCAGCAGAAACGGGCGGTTGAAGCGCGAGCGGTAGCGGGAGAGCGGGTACGCGGCGAGCGCCGCGCAGACCACCGTCAGCAGGGTGGCGCTCCCGCACAGCAGCACGCTGTTGATCATCGGGGTGAAGGTGATCTCGTCGGTGAGGACCGCGTCGAAGTTCTCCGTCGTGGCCGCGGAGGGCAGCCGTACCCGCAGATCGGCTTCCGTGTCGACGGACGCCAGGAGCAGCCAGACGAGGGGGAGGGCGAACGCCGCGCCCGTCAGCAACAGGGCCGCGTCCGCGGCCAGTCGGCGCCGCATCACACCTCCACCTTCATCAGCCGCAGATAGACCACCGAGAAGAGCGCCCCGACCAGCAGCAGGAGCAGCGCGACCGCCGTGCCGTAGCCGATCAGGCTCTTCAGGAACGCCTGGTCGTACATGAACACCGGCAACGTCTGGCTGCGGTTGCCGGGGCCGCCGCGGGTCATCGCCCAGATCAGCCCGAAGACGGAGAGGGTGGAGAGGGTGTTGAGCATCAGGTTGGTGCCGATGGAGCGGCGGATCATCGGCAGGGTGATGTGCCACAGCCGCCGTACCCCGCTCGCGCCGTCGACCTGTGCCGCCTCCGTCACGTCCTGGGGGATCTCGGCGAGCGCCGCCGAGTAGATCAGCATCGAGAAGGCCGTGCCGCGCCAGACGTTGGCGAACGACACCGCCAGGATCGGCAGGGTGAACAGCCAGTTCTGGGAGGGGAGATGGAGCGTCTCCAGGATCGCGTTGAGGGTGCCCTCGCGGCGGAAGAAGGCGTAGAGCAGAAACGCGGCGACGATCTCGGGCAGCACCCATGCCGCGATCACCAGCGCGCCGGTGAGGGTACGGACCGGGCGCGAGGCCGCGCGCATCAGTCCGGCGAGCGCCAGCCCCAGGGTGTTCTGGCCGAGCACGGCCGAGACGACCGTGAAGACGAGCGTGAGCCACACCGCGTTGCGGAACGCCTCGTCGGCGAAGGCCCGGCGGAAGTTCGCCAGACCGACGAAGTCCGAGGACGACGAGCCCGTCAACTGCGTGTCCGTGAAGGCGATCCAGGCGCAGTAGCCGATCGGCCCGGCCAGGAAGAGCAGCAGGAGGGCGGTGGCCGGGGCGATCGGCAGCCACCGCCACACCCCGCTCTGACGCCGCCCCTTCCGGAGCCCGGAGCGCCACCGCCCGGATCCGGATCCGGATCCGGACCCGTTCGGCCCGTCGCCCGGCATCCCCTCCGCCGCACCGCTCGCCGCACCGCCCGGCACCCCGTCCGGTGTCCCGGCCCGGAGCCCCGCCGTACTCACTCGCCGGTCACCGCGCCGTCGACGATGGTCCGTAGCTGCTCGTCGTACGCCTTCGCCGCCTCGGCGGGGGTGCCGTCCCCCGTCGTCACCGTCTCCATCGCCTCGCCGATCGCCGTCGACACCTGCGGATAGACCGGCAGCGCGGGCCGGTAGTGGGTGAACTCGACCAGCTTGGTGAAGAACCGGATGCCCGGCATGGACTTCAGATAGCGCGGATCGGCCGCCACGTCCTTCCGTACGGCGATCTGCGCGGCGGCGACGTCCCACGCCACCGCGTTCTCCGCCGTCTGCAAGGTCTTGATGAACTCCCAGGCCAGATCAGGGTTGTTGGCCTTCCGCGGAATCGCCCAGGTCCAGCCGCCGGACATCGACACCGCGCCCGGCGCCTGGCCGCGCTGGGTGGGCATCGGCGTCTGCGCCAGATCCCGCGACCACGCGGACCACTCCTTCGGCCCCGCGTTGATCCAGTTCTGGCCCATCCAGGAGCCGTCCAGCGAGATCGCCAGCTTCCCCTCCGGGAGGAGTTCCGTCGCGACCCGCGTGCCGATGTTCGGGTCCAGCGCGTCCGAGAGGTCCGGGCCCAGCTTCTCCGCGTACACCGTGCGGACGAAGCCCAGCGCGTCCCGGAACCCCTGCCCGCCGGTCACCCACTTCTTGGCGGCCGGGTCGTAGAGCGGGTCCGCGCCCGTCCCGTACAGCAGCATCTCGAAGCCCTGCATCACCGCCGCCTCGCCGGGGGCCTTGCCCGTGTAGACGTTCAGCGGGACGACCCCGGGGACCTTCTCCTTGACGGTACGGGCCGCGTCCAGGACCTCCGCCCAGTTCTTCGGCGCCCAGTCGGCGGGCAGCCCGGCCCGCGCGAAGATCTTCTTGTTGAACCAGAGGCCACGGGTGTCGGTGCCGTCCGGGATGCCGTACGTCTTGCCGTCCTCGGCCCGGGCCGCCGCCTTCGCCGTGTCGACGAACTGGTCCCAGGCGTCCCACTTCGCCACGTACGGGTCCAGCGGGCGCAGATAGCCCGCCTTGATGTCGGAGTTGATCAGGAAGGTGTCCTCGTAGACCAGATCCGGGGCGGTCTTCGCGGAGCGCATCATCTGCTGCGCCTTGGTCGCGTAGTCGTTGTCCGGTGCCTGGATCGGGATCAGCTTGACCCGCTTGCCCGGGTGGGCCTTCTCGAACTCCCGCTTCACGGACTCCAGATGCTGGTCCTTGAAGCGGATCTTGTTGTCGGTGGAGCGGTTGTACGCGACCTTCACGGTGTCCGGATCGCTGCCGGAACCGCCGCCGCACGCGGTGAGCGAACCGGCCGCGAGGACGGTGGCGAGGACAGAGGCGAGGATGAGCGGGGCGGTGGGGCGCACGGGCACGACCTCCTCATGAGCCACGGGGGGCTGCCCGGCGACCGTAGGACCGGCTCAATCGCAGGGTCAATCCCCGTGCAGGGGCCAGTAGTTGGCTCCCCCCGGCGTGAGCCCCGGCGCATGACGGTGCGGGGCGCGCGCTCAGTGGGACGCGGGCAGCCAGCGGTACTGGAGCTCGGGCCGCCCCACCTGTCCGTACTGCGGACTGCGGACCGCCCGCCCGTTGGTCACCAGATGTTCCAGATAGCGGCGCGCGGTGATCCGCGAGATGCCCACCTCGGTGCCTAGCTCGCTGGCGGTCAGCCCGGTCGCGGACGCGCGGAGCGAACGGGTCACCGCCTCCAGCGTCGGCGCGCTCAGCCCTTTCGGCAGCGAGGACGGCTGCGGCGCCCGCAGCGCGCCCAGCGCCCGGTCCACCTCCTCCTGTCCGCTGGCCTCGCCCGCCGCCGCGCGGAACTCGGCGTACCGGGTGAGCCGGTCACGCAGCGTCGCGAACGTGAAGGGCTTCAGGACGTACTGGACGACACCGAGCGAGACGCCCTCCCGCACCACCGTGAGATCGCGCGCCGAGGTGACCGCGATGACATCCGCGTGGTGGCCGGCGGCGCGCAGGCTGCGCAGCAACTGGAGGCCGTGCCCGTCGGGGAGGTACAGGTCGAGCAGGATCAGATCGATCTCCGTACGGTCCAGCAGCCGCCCCGCCTCGGCGCGCGAGTGGGCGACGCCCGCGACCGCGAAGCCGGGCACACGGCCCACGTAGAGCTGGTGGGCGTCGGCCGCGACCGGGTCGTCCTCGACGACCAGCACCCGGATCGCCGTTCCCGCCGGGCCCGTGGGCGGCAGCGCGCTCACCGGTCCGCCTCCGTGGTGGTGGGCGCCTGCGAGGAGCCGCCGTCCGGCCGAGGAGCAGCCGTCGACCCGTCCGGCCGACGAACAGCCGTCGAGCCGTCCGAGGTGTCCGGCCGCGGGCCCAGCGGCAGCCGTACGGTGAACTCCGCGCCGCCCTCCGCGCCCCGCGCCAGCTCCACCGTCCCGCGCGCGCGGTGCACCGCCTGCCGTACGAGACCGAGCCCCAGCCCGCGACCGGGGCCCCGGGTGGACCAGCCGCGCAGGAACACCTCGTCCCGGTCGTGCGGATCGACCCCCGCCCCGGTGTCCCGTACCCCGAGCAGCAGCTCGTCTCCGTCCACCAGTGCCGTCACCGTCACCCGCGCGCCCTCGCCGCCCTGCGCCGCGTCCACCGCGTTGTCGATCAGATTGCCCAGGATGGTCACCAGGTCACGGGGAGGCAGCGTCGGCGGCAGCACCCCGTCGTCGATCCGGCTGTCGTCGGCGAGCACCAGCTCCACACCGCGCTCGTTCGCCTGCGCCGCCTTGCCCAGCAGCAGCGCGGCGAGCACCGGCTCGGCGACCGCCCCGACGACCTTGTCCGTCAGCTCCTGGGCCAGCTCCAGCTCCGCCGTGGCGAACTCCACCGCCTGCTCCACCCGTCCCAGCTCGATCAGCGAGACCACCGTGTGCAGCCGGTTGGCCGCCTCGTGCGCCTGCGAACGCAGCGCCTGGGTGAACCCGCGCTCCGAGTCCAACTCACCCGACAGCGCCTGAAGTTCCGTGTGATCGCGCAAGGTGATCACCGTACCGCGCTGCTCCCCGCCGACCACCGGTCGCGTGTTGACCACCACGATTCGGTCGGCGGTCATGTGCACTTCGTCCACACGCGGCTCCGAGGCGAGCAGTGCGCCCGTCAGCGGCGCGGGCAGCCCCAGCTCCGCGACCGGGCGGCCCACGGCGGACTCGTCGAGCCCCAGCAGCTCCCGCCCGCCGTCGTTCACCAGCGCGATCCTGCGCCCGCCGTCCAGCATCAGCAGCCCCTCGCTCACCGCGTGCAGCGCGGCCTGGTGGTAGTCGTGCATCGCGCTCAGCTCCGCCGCGTTCATCCCGTGGGTGTGCCGGCGCAGCCGCGCGTTGATCACGTACGTACCGAGCCCGCCGAGCGCCAGCGCCGCGCCCGCCGCCAGCGCCAGGACCCTCACCTGCTGCGTCACCTCGCTGGAGATCCGCTGCACGGTGATCCCGACGGCGACCAGTCCGGTGATCCGGCTGCCGTCCCGGACCGGGACCACCGCCCGCACGGAGGGGCCGAGCGTGCCCGTGTACGTCTCCGTGAACGCCCGGCCGTGCAGCGCGGGCGCCGTACGGCCCAGGAAGCGCTGCCCGATCTGCCCGGGGTCGGGGTGGGTCCAGCGGATGCCCCGCGGGTTCATGATCGTGATGAAGTCGATGCCGGTGTCGTGCCGGACCCGCTCCGCGTACGGCTGGAGCGTGGCGCTCGGATCCGGCGTACGGATGGCCTCCCGCACCGACGGTGAGTCGGCCAGCGCGTGCGCGGTGGCCAGAACCTGCTTGCGTGCGGTCTCGTCCGCGTGGGTACGGCTGGTCACGTAGGCGAAGACCGAGCACCCCACGACGACGGCCGCGACCAGGACGACCTGCATCGCGAAGAGCTGCGCGGCGAGACTGCGGGGTCGGGGCAGATGCATGAAACAAGAATGCCTGGCCTGATTCATATGAACGAAATGAACGTAAGGGTGACCGGCGTCACAACCGTGGTGGATAGTCACCGGGACCCCTCGGACAGGGACGGGGGAACGCAGGGACGAGTCAAGGAGGACCCGTGGCCGCAGCAAAGCGGGACCGTACCCACTTTCTGTACATAGCGGTGATCGCAGCCGTAGTACTCGGCATCACGGTGGGCTTCGCGGCTCCCGGGGTGGCCGTCGAGCTGAAGCCGCTCGGTACCGGCTTCGTCAACCTCATCAAGATGATGATCTCGCCAGTCATCTTCTGCACCATCGTGCTGGGCGTCGGATCCGTCAGGAAGGCCGCCAAGGTCGGCGCGGTCGGCGGCCTCGCCCTCGGCTACTTCATGCTGATGTCGACCGCCGCGCTCGGTATCGGCCTGCTCGTCGGCAACATTCTCCAGCCCGGTGCGGGTCTCCACATCACGGAGGCCAGCAAGGGCGTCGGCGCGGCCCAGGCCGAAGGCGCGAGCGAGTCCACCTCGGACTTCCTCCTCAGCATCATCCCGAAGACGATGGTCTCGTCCTTCACCGAGGGCTCGGTCCTCCAGACCCTGCTGATCGCCCTGCTCGCGGGCTTCGCGATCCAGGCGATGGGCAAGTCGGGCGAGCCGATCCTGCGCGGGATCGGGCACATCCAGCGCCTGGTCTTCCGCATCCTCGCGATGATCATGTGGGCCGCTCCGGTCGGTGCCTTCGGCGCCATCGCCGCCGTGGTCGGCGAGACGGGCATCGACGCGCTGAAGTCGCTCGCGATGATCATGATCGGGTTCTACGTCACCTGCGCGCTCTTCGTCTTCCTGGTCCTCGGCGCACTGCTGCGCCTGGTCGCGGGCATGAACATCTTCTCGCTGCTGAAGTACCTGGGCCGCGAGTTCCTGCTGATCCTCTCCACCTCCTCCTCCGAGTCGGCGCTGCCGCGTCTCATCGCGAAGATGGAGCACCTGGGTGTCAGCAAGCCCGTCGTCGGCATCACCGTGCCGACCGGCTACTCCTTCAACCTCGACGGCACCGCCATCTACCTGACGATGTCCTCGCTGTTCATCGCCGAGGCGATGGGCAACCCGCTGTCGATCGGTGAGCAGATCTCGCTGCTTCTCTTCATGATCATCGCCTCGAAGGGCGCGGCGGGTGTCACCGGAGCGGGTCTGGCGACCCTGGCCGGCGGGCTCCAGTCGCACCGCCCCGAGCTGGTCGACGGTGTCGGCCTGATCGTCGGCATCGACCGCTTCATGAGCGAGGCGCGCGCGATGACGAACTTCGCGGGCAACGCGGTCGCCACCGTACTGATCGGTACGTGGACGAAGGAGATCGACAAGGATCAGGTCGCCGAGGTCCTCGCGGGCAACCGGCCGTTCGACGAGAAGACGCTCGTGGACGACGGCCACGGCGGCGGTCACGACGACGCGGACGACGACGGTACGGCCGCGGACGCCGCACCCAAGGAGTCGGCGCCCGCGCCGCGCGACGGCGAGAAGGCCGGCGTCTGACCCCGACGCAGTAGGCCGCGTGGGTCCGCCGAGAGCCGCGCGGACCCACGAGGAACCACGAGGAACCCCGGCCGGGGCACCCCCCACTTCCCCCCGACCCCGGCCCCGCGAAAGACCGGCCCGTACGGAGACGCCTTCCGTACGGGCCGGTCCGCTGTTTCAGCGGGTGGTGCTGTTCAGCGCGTGGGCGGGGCCGCGTCGGCGGCGTCGGCCGCCCAGGCGACATGGCCGTCGGGGCGTACGAGCACCGCGCCCACCCCGGACCAGCCGGGGTGCGCGGAGGTGAGGCGGGCGCGGTACGGGACGGTGCCGGGCGGGGTCTCCGGTGTGCCCTCGCCGCGCCCGCCTCCGCCTTCGGCGAGGTCGGGGCTTCCGGCGAGGTCGAGCAGGACGTGCCGGCCGTCGCGCAGCAGATCGAACAGCCGGTACGGGCCGTCCGCCGGCCCCTCGGCGCCCGCGCCGCCCGCGCCGCCCGCACCGGCCGGGTCGAGCGCCAGATCGGGGGCGCGCCGCCCGGTCAGCGGGTGCACGGGGTCGCCCGGCGCGGGCGGATAGGCCACGGCCAGCCCGGACAGCCGCTCGGCGAGGTCCTGCGAGAAGGCCGGTACGGACGCGATCCGCCCGCCGATGAACGCGCGCAGCGCCAGCCCCTCCGTCGAGAAGCCCGTCATGAGGGCGGTCTGTGCCCGCGTGCTCTCCAGCAGCTCGGCCCCGACCGGGTGCCGCTCGTCGTGGTAGCTGTCCAACAGGGCCGCGGGCGCCGTGCCCCGCACGGTGGCGGCCAGCTTCCACCCCAGGTTGGTGGCGTCCTGGATGCCCACGTTGAGGCCGACGCCGCCGGACGGGAAGTGCATGTGCGCGGCGTCGCCCGCGAGCAGCACCCGCCCCGCGCGGTAGCGCGCGGCCTGCCGGGTCGCGTTGCCGAACCGGGAGAGCCAGACCGGGTCGCGCATGCCGAAGTCCCGGCCGGTGATCCCGGCGACCTTGGTCCGCAGCTCCTCCAGGGTGGGGTCACCGGCCGGGGCGGCCCCGAAGTCCTCCGGGGTGGCCCCGACGAAGCGGTGCAGGCCGCCGGGGATCCGTACGGCGAGCAGCCCGCCCCGGGGACCCCACACGGTGAGCCCCACCTCCGCGGGCGGGTCGTCCAGCACGACATCGCCGAGCCATCCCCAGATGGTGGCGTCGGTGCCGGGGAAGTCGATGCCCGCGGCGGCGCGCACCGTACTGCGGGTGCCGTCGCAGCCGACGACGTACGCCGCCTCCAGGGCGTACGGACCGTCGGGCCCCTCCACCTGTACGGTCACCGAGCCCGCCCCGGCCCCTGAGCCCGCTGCGGCCTCTGAGGTGGCCTCCGGGCCCGTCTCCGCCCCGTCCGCCCCCTGGGCGAGCCCGGTCACCCGGTGGCCGCGCAGGACCCGCGCACCGGCCGCCCGCGCGTGCGCCTCCAGCAGCTCCTCCGTACGGGCCTGGGGGAGCGCGAGGGTGAACGGGAACGGCGTGTCCAGCGCCGCGAAGTCCATCCGCTCCGCCAGCCCGCCGAAATGGCCCTCCGGGATGCGTACCCCTTCCGCGAGGAACGGCTCGGCGACCCCGCGGAAGGCCAGGTTCTCGATGGTGCGCGGATGGACGGTGAGCGCCCTGGAGTGCGGGCCCCTGGCCACCCGCGCCTCCAGGACGGTGACGGACACGCCGCCGAGCCGCAGCTCCGCCGCCAGCCACAGCCCGACCGGGCCGCCGCCGACGACGACCACCTCTTCCCTGGTCCGTACTCGGTTCCCCATGGGTTCCCCTCGCTTCCTGGTCACTGACCAATAGCCTCGGGACGAGTAGACTAGGTCAGTGACCAAAAAGCAACCGGGCGACCCCGGCAGGACCCGGCTCGACCCCGCCGCCGTGGCGCGCGCGGCGCTGGACCTGCTCGCGGAGAAAGGTGCCGACGCGGTGTCGGTACGCGCGGTCGCGGACCGGCTGGGCGTCCGGATGAACACCGTGCTCTGGCACGTGAAGACCAAGGCCGGGCTGCTGGACCTGATGGCGGACGCGATCGTCGCCGCCATGCCCCTGGACGGACTGCCGGAGCCCTGGGACGAGCGGGTGCGCGAGCTGACCGCCCGCTACCGCCGCGCGCTGCTCGCCCACCGCGACGGGGCCGCGATCGTGGCGGGCACGTACGCCGCCGAGCCCGCGACGCTGCGCAGCGCCGAGGCGATGGTCGCGGCGCTGCGCGCGGGCGGGCTCGGGGAGCGCGAGGCCGCGTGGGCCTGCTTCACCCTCGTCTACTACGTGCTCGGGCTGACGCAGGAGGAGCAGGCGGCCCCGGACGCGGTCGGCGACCGCCTCGCGCGGGCGCTCGCCGCGGGGGAGTACCCCGAGCTGAGCCGGGGCGTGCCGCACCTGACGGAGGCGACGTTCGACGAGCGCTTCGACTACGGGCTGGAGCTGATCCTGCGCTCACTGAGGGCCGCGGGGCGGGGCGCGTAGGCCCCGCGGCCCTCGTGCCGGTGGCCCGGCTACCAGGCCACCGGCAGGGTGTGCGGGAAGCGCCGGATGGTCTCCGTGTCCCAGGTCAGATCCTCGGCCGGCACCGCCAGCCGCAGGTCGGGGAAGCGCGCCAGCAGCCCCGCGAACGTCGCCTCCAGCTCCACCATCGCCAGGGGGGCGGCGATACAGCGGTGGCCGCCCCAGCCGAACGTCATGTGCGGGGTCGGCGGGCGGTCCGGATCGATGACGTCGGGCTCCGCGAACCGCTTCGGATCGCGGTTGGCCGTCAGATACGCGACCTGGACGTAGTCGCCCGCCTTGATCGTCACCCCGCCCAGCTCCACGTCCTCCAGGGCGATGCGCGGCAGGCCGACCCCCTTGCGGAACGGGATGTAGCGGAGCAGCTCGTCCAGGAGTCGGGACAGGTTCTCCGCGCCGCCGCGCGCCCGCTCCATCAGCTCCGGCCGGGTGAGCAGCAGATAGGCGATGTTGCTGATCTGGCACGTCGCCGTGTCGTGGCCGCTCAGCATCAGGGTCAACGACATGACCGCCAGATCCTGGTCGTCGAAGACGTCGTCGCCGTCCTTCGCGGCGGCCAGGGTGCTGATCAGATCGTCCCCCGGGGCCCGCCGCCGCTCGGTGACCAGGGTGCTGAAGTACGCGCGCAGCTCCCGCTTGGCGACGGCGGCGTCCTGCCCCTTCTCCGGCGCCGTCGACAGCAGGCTGTGGGCGTGACGCTGCATGGTCGGCCGGTCGGCGGGCGCGATCCCGAGCAGCGAGCAGATCGTCCGCTGCGGCAGCTCGTCCGACAGGTGGCGCACCAGATCGGCGGGCGACCCCTGCTCGGCCATGGCGTCGAGCAGTTCGTCCACGACCCCCTCGACGGCGGGCCGCATCCGGTCCACCTGGCTCTTCGTGAACGCCTGCGAGGCCAGCCGGCGCAGCCGGGTGGAGTGGGGCGGGTCCAGTACGTTGAGCGATTCGGCGAAGACCATCGGCTCCGGGGTCATCCGCGGATAGTCGTGCCCCACGACACCGGCCCGGCTGAGCCGCTGATCGATCGTCACCTGCCGTACCTCGTCGAAGTCGGTGACGAGCCAGGTCTCGTCGTCGCCGTACGGCAGCCGGATCCGGGTGACGGGCCCCCGGCTCATCAGCTCCGCGAGCGAGGGATCGAACTCCAGGCCCTCGCTGAAGTCGAACGGGCAGGTGGGGGTCGTACCGGTCGTACCGGTCTCGGTCATCGCGTACTCCAGCACGGGCGCGTCGGTGTTCTGAACGGGTGTCACGGAACGAGGGATACGTACCTCTCTCATATCGGGGATATGCCTGCTATCGGGCAAATGGCTACGAGTCGCCGTCCTCGAATATTTGCGGTATCAGCAAGTGTGTTTGCCGTCGCGCCGGGTACGGGCGCACCATCTCCGTCAACGGAGGTACTGCACATGACTGAGCCACAAGGACAGACGGACGGGACCCGGCGGGCACGGCGCTACGAGGTCGTGGTCATCGGCGGAGGAGCGGCGGGACTCAGCGGAGCCCTGACCCTGGCCAGGGCGCGCCGCTCGGTGCTGGTGATCGACGCGGGGCACCCGCGCAACGCCCCCGCGGACCACATCCACAACTACCTGGGACGCGAGGGGACCGCCCCGGCGCGGCTGCTGGCCCTGGGCCGGGAGGAGGCGACGGCGTACGGCGCCGAGATCCTTCAGGGCGAGGTGGCCACGGCGGAACGCCTCCCGGCCCCGGACGCCCCGGCCGCCCCGGCCCCGGACCCCTCGAATCCGGCCGCGCAGGCCCCGGACGCCCCAGGCGCCCCGGACTCGGCCGCCCCGGGAGGCTTCCGCGTCGTCCTCACCGACGGCACCGCGGTCGAGGCGGACCGGCTGCTGGTGACCACCGGCCTGGTGGACGAGCTGCCCCCCGTCCCCGGGCTGGCCGAGCGCTGGGGACGCGACGTCCTGCACTGCCCGTACTGCCACGGCTGGGAGGTCCGCGACCAGCCCGTCGGCGTCCTCGCGACCGGCCCGCTCGCCGTCCACCAGGCGCTGATGTGGCGGCAGTGGACCGACGACGTCACCCTGTTCACGCACACCAGGCCCGAACTCGCCGACGAGGAGTACGAGCGGCTCGCGGCCCGGGGCGTCGCCGTGGTCGAGGGTGAAGTGGTCGCCCTGGAGGTGACCGACGACCGCCTCACCGGTGTGACCCTGGCCGGCGGCCGGGTGATCCCCCGCGGCGCCCTGGTGACGGGGCCGCGCTTCACCGCACGCGCGGGCTTCCTCAAGGGGCTCGGCCTGGACGTCGCCGACCAGGAGATGGCCGGAGAGGTCATCGGCGCCACCGTGCCGTCCGACGCGTCCGGCGCCACATCGGTACCGGGCGTGTGGGTGGCCGGCAACGTCACCGGCATGGCGGAGACCGTCATCGGGGCCGCCGCGGCCGCCGTACGCGCCGCTTCGATGATCAACGCCGACCTGATCACCGAGGAGACGGCCCGCGCCGTCGCCGGGCGACGGGCCCTCGTCGGCGCGGCATGACCGGCCACCCCGTCGTCCGCTTCCCCCTTTCCCCTTGCCCCTTTCCGGTCTTTCCCGTCTTTCCCCTTTCCCGTCCGTGACGGACAACGCGAAGAACTAAGAAGAACTAGGGAGCCCACACGCATGCAGGACCACCACACCATCGCCCCTGGCGAGTCCCACGAGGAGTTCTGGGACGGCCGCTACGGAGTCAGCGAGCGGATCTGGAGCGGCGAGCCCAACACCGTCCTCGTCCGCGAGACCACCGGCCTGCCGCCCGGCCGCGCCCTGGACCTGGGCTGCGGCGAGGGGGCCGACGCGGTCTGGCTCGCGGAGCGCGGCTGGCACGTCACGGCCACCGACATCTCCCGCGTCGCCCTGGGCCGCGCGGCCCGGCACGCGGCGGACGCGGGGGTGGCCGACCGTATCGACTGGCAGTGGCACGACCTCACGGCCACGTTCCCGACGGGCGGATTCGACCTCGTCTCGGCCCACTTCCTGCACTCGCCCAGCGAGGAGTTCCCCCGCGAAAGGATCCTGCGCGCCGCCGCCGCGTCCGTGGCCCCGGGCGGCACCCTGCTGATCGTCGGCCACGCGGGCTTCCCGTCCTGGGACCCGAACCCGCCGAACGTGCACCTCCCCACCCCCGAGGAGGTGCTGGCCTCCCTCGAACTCCCGGAAGGCCAATGGGAGGTACTGCTCAACGCGGAGCACGAACGCCTCCAGACCGCCCCGGACGGCGAGCAGGTCACCCGTACGGACAACGCCCTCAAGCTGCGACGTTCGCGCGCCTGACCGTCGCCGTGGTCGCCGCCGCCCCCGCCGTGGTGAGCGCCAGGGCCACCAGCGCGGCGCTCACCCACACCGGCGCGCGGAAACCGTGCCCGGCCGCGAGGGCGAGCCCGCCGCACCACGGCCCGGCGGCGGCGCCCACGTTGAGGGCCGCCGTCGCGAACCCGCCCGCCAGGGTCGGCGCGCCCGTCGCCGCGTACAGCGCCTGCGAGATCAGGGTGGACCCGACGGCGAACGACAGTGCCCCCTGGACCAGGACGAGCACCGTCACCGCCGCCGGGCTGCCCGCCGTCACCGCGAGCACGACCCAGCCGGCCACCAGCGCGAGGCCGCCCACCACCAGGAGCGGCACGGGGCGTACGTCGGCGATCCGGCCCCCGGCGGTGACCCCGACGAACGAGCCCACCCCGAACAGCGCCAGCATCACGGGCACCCACACCGTGTTGAGACCGGTGACGGAGGTGACCAGCGGGGACAGATAGGTGAACGTGCAGAACGTCGCGCCGTTCACCAGGGCGCCCAGCACCAGTGTGACCAGCAGTCGCGGCTCGCGCAGCGCCCGGAACTCCGCCCGCGCACGCACACCCCCGGCCGCGCCCGCGCTCGGAGCGGCGCTCGACGACGGTACGGCCCGCAGGATCGCGAAGACGGCCGGCACCGACACCAGGGCCACCGCCCAGAACGCCGAGCGCCACCCCCAGACCTGCCCCAGCACCGCACCGGCGGGCACACCCACGACACACGCCATGGTCACACCGCCGAGCAGGGCGGAGGTGGCCCGTCCTGTCTTCGTACGGTCGACCATCGCGACCGCCGTCACCAGCGCCACCGCCAGGAACCCGGCATTGGCCAGCGCCCCGACGACCCGGGTGACGAGCAGTACGGCGTAGCTCGTGGTGAGCGCCCCGACGACATGGACCACCAGGAACGTCACCAGGAAGAGCAGCAGCGCGCGCCGCCGCGACCAGCGGCGGCTCACCACCGCCATCAACGGCGCGCCGACCACCATCCCCACGGCGAACGCCGAGGTCAGTGAGCCGGCGGCCGGAATGGACACCTGTAGATCGCGCGCGATGTCCGGCCCGAGGCCGGAGAGCATGAACTCGGACGTCCCTTGGGCGAAAACCGCCAGTCCGAGCAGGTAGAGAGCGAAAGGCACAGCGAGACTCCGTCACCACATCGTGGAAAGCATGGAAATGACCGCATGTCATCGCGCACCGGCCGAAGAACGGCAGGTGCGCGCGGGCCCGGCGGATCCGGTGAGGTGGGGAGGAGCGGGAGTCGCGACAGCGCATGTACGCATGGAGACAGCACGTGGGGACCGCACATGGACACATCACGGGGATGCGTCATGTGGGTACGTCACGTGAGTACGTCACGGGGGTACATGGAGACGTGCCGGCGCTACGGCCGGGCACACGCGGACTCGCCACCGGACGGCCGGTGGCTAGAGTCTTGACGCCTCAGGGCTGGACATGACGGCACCGTAACCAGCACGCGTACGCCCCGTCCAGTTCATTTCCCGGCGGACCGGACGGCTGATCCATACTGACCCCATGTGGAAGTGGTCGTTGACGTCCGTGGCGGTGAACCTGCTGCTGGGCGTTCCCGCGGTCGTACCGATCTTTCTGTGCTGGTACTTCGCCTCGAACTGGCCGCTCGCGGCCCTCGGCTGGACGCGGGGGGAGCCGACGGAGAACGACGGCATGCTGCCCTGGTTCCTGCTCGGGGCACCGGTGACGGTCGGGTTCGCGCTGCTCTGGTGGCTGGCCAACTACCCCGTCCGGCGCAGGGTCCCGCTGGACTCCCGGCTGTACTGGCCGGCCGGTGCGCTGCTGACCCTGGCGCCGACGTTCGTGCTCATGGCCGTTCTGTGAAGACCGACCCGGCTCAGCCGTACTCGTAGGTCAGCCGGGCGGTGAGTTGGGCGAGAAGGCCGCCGGGGCGCGCCTCGACGATGATGTTCTCGATGTCCTGGCGCGCCACGAACCCCTCGTCCGCCGCGTGGGAGAGGAACGTCAGGAGCGGCCGGTAGAACCCGTCCGTGTCGAGGAGCGCGCAGGGCTTGCGGTGGATGCCGAGTTGGGCCCACGTCAGGGCCTCGAAGAACTCCTCCGCGGTGCCGAGTCCGCCGGGCAGCGCCACGAAGGCGTCGCCCAGTTCGGCCATCATGGCCTTCCGCGCGTGCATGTCCGCCACGATTCGCAGTTCGGTGAGTCCGGTGTGGGCGATCTCGTGGTCGGCCAGGTGCTGCGGGATGACGCCCACCACCCGGGCCCCGCCCCGGAGGGCCGCGTCCGCCATGGCGCCCATCAGGCCCACCGAGGCCCCGCCGTACACCAGGTCCAGACCGGCGTCGGCCACCGCCCGGCCGAACGCGGCGGCTGCCGCCAGATGGACGGGGCGGCAGCCGGAGAACGCTCCACAGAATGCGGTGACCGCGGTCATGCGGCCGTTGTCATCGTCGTACTCGTACTCGTACTCGTGTTGAAAATCCTGGAGAATATCCGGTCCTGAAGGAAGCCGTGTTCGGCATGTCGAACGGCTATCATTCCGGCGAGTGTCTCCATCTGTTCGTCGGACAGGCTCGCGGGTGAGAGTGATTCCACCGCGACGGAATGCGTGGCGCACCATTCCAGAATCGCCTCGAATCCGTTGACGGATGCGAGAAAGGACCTTTGGTCCGGATTCTTCCACGCGGTGGCCAGTTCCTCCAGCGTGCTTTTCTCCGGGCCGTCGGGAACCAGCATGGTCCGTGCTCTGCGGGTCAGGTTCTCCACATGCCGCCGGCGGTCGGCGATGTGGAAGAGCCGTACGGTCGTGCGGAACGGGAGCTCGGGGAGGCGTTCCGCGAAGTCCCACAGCACCGAGATGGAACCGCCCTCGACGATCATGAACGGGTGGTCATCGCCGAGCGTGAGCAAGGTGCTGACCAGTCTCTCCACCGCTTCCGCCGCCGTGTAGTCCCCCTCGGCCACGGTTCGGTCGCCGAGCCAGAACCGCTGGACGTCGGTCACCTCGTCGCCGGCGCGGGCGCTGGTGGTGGCCAGGTCGGTGAAGCACTGGATCCGGTCGGCCACCACGATGGGGGCTCCCGTGATACGGGCGAGACCGGTGGCGGCGGCGCTCTTGCCCACCCCTGTGGGGCCCGCGACGACATGGATGAGTCGAGTGTTCTCCGTATGTGTGACGGCACCGCTGACGGCAGAGCTGATGGGCACGGGAAACTCCTTCGGCCGGTCATCTGACGATCACTCACGATAGGTCGAAGTGCCCCTAGGGAGTCACTAGTTGAAGTATTTACAACGTCATCGAACGGGAAAGTAGGCAAAGAGTTCCCCTTTGACGCGGCCTTAACTTGACTCGTGTCATCGACCGGCTTCTAACCTCGCAGAGAAGCAGTGCCAACTATGCGGACGGTGATGTGTGAACACCCTGCTGATTTCAGGAATGGGGCCGGAGTTTCCGAACCGGAGACTCCTGGCGGGTTCTTCCTTCGACACACGCACGGACGACGGCACCGGGAGGACGCGGGGGCGCCCGTTCGATCTGTCGCGGCTTCGGGTGGCCGGCGGCGACGGCGCGTACCTCCCCCTGCTGAGGCCACGACGTAACGGGAGCGGGGCCCGACCGGTGAGCGCGGTGCGCCTGGCCAACGGCGCGGATGCCGGTGCGTCGACCGCCCCGCCCGCGGCCCCGCATCTGACCACGTTCACCTTGCAGGCCATCCTCGACCGGGCCGGGATCGACTGCGTCACCTACCCCATCGAACGGATCTGGCGGAGCGGCGGGCCGGGAGACGGGAGGGGCGAAGGGGCGGGCGAGGACCCCGCGACCGTACGGGAACCACCGGAACCCGGCGGCGACTTCGACGCGATACTCCTGTCCACCACCTTCATCTGGGACCGCCGCACCCTGGGCCGCGCCGTCACCTGGGCGTCCCTGCGCTTCCCCGACACCCCTCTCGTGCTGGGCGGGCAGTACAGCAACCTCAAGTTCCAGCAGATCCTGGCCGACCACCCCGGCGTCCGCTTCATCGTCCGCGGCGACGCCGAGGAGTCGCTGCCCGCGCTGCTGCGCGCCCTGCGGACCGGTGGTGACATCGGCGCGATCCCCAACCTCGTGTGGCGCGACGGCGATACGGGACGGATCCGGCTGAGCCCCGTCAAGTACGCCGACCTGGAGGGGTTGCCCTCGCCCACCCTCGACGGCGCCTATCCCGTGGTGCCCTACGAGTCCATGCGCGGCTGCCCGTTCAGTTGCAAGTACTGCTCGTTCCCGGCCGCGTCCCCCAAGTGGCGCTACAAGTCGGCGCGGAAGATAGCGGACGACTGGGCCCGCTACCGCGACGACAACGGCGCCCAGTACATCAAGGCCCTCGACTCGACCTTCACCGTCCCGCCCACCCGGCTGCGCGCCCTGCTGCCGATGCTCGCGGAGACCAAGCTCGAATGGGAGGCGTACACCCGCGCCAACTCACTGCGCGACCGGAGTGTCGTCGACGCGTTGGAGGCGGCACACTGCCGGGCCCTGTCCATCGGGTTCGAGTCGATGAACGACACCACACTCGGCTACATGAACAAGAAGGTCACGGCGCGCGCCAACCGGACGGCCTTCGAACTCCTCTCCGGCAGCTCGATCCACCACTGGATCTCCTTCATCGTCGGATATCCCGGCGAGACCCCCGAACTGTACGAGGACACCCGCCAGTTCCTGGTCTCGGAGTACGAGGGGGAGTTCGGCCTCTATCCGTTCATGCTCAACGACGAGACCATGCCCGTCTGGCAGGACGCGGAGCGCTTCGGCCTTGAGGTCTTCGACCCCGAGGGCGAGTCCGAGCGGTGGACCCACCACGGGATGGACAGCGACACGGCCCACCGGCTGCGGCTCGACACCCTGCGGGACGTGCGCTGGAAGAACGACCGGGCCATCGCCCGCGTCTGGCAGCACGCGTACGACTCGCCCCTGCTGCCCGACCGCTCCGCGGCCCGGAACAGGGTGGTCGAGAAGCTGGTCGACCGTCTGGGCATGCTCGGCGCGGACTTCACCGACCCCGCCGAGACGGCCCGCCGGCAGCCGGCCCTCCTCGCCCAGCTCGCCGACCAGGGGGTCAGCGCCACCGCCGAGTGACAGAAGCGGTGGAGCGGCGGGGGAGGAAGCCCCGGGTGGTCCAATGGGGGTCCGGGACCATCGGGAAAGGTGAGTGGTGCGCGTGCGGGCCGTGGTGTTCGAGGAGTTCGGGCGGCTGCCCGAGGTACGGAACGTTCCCGACCCGGAGCCCGCCCCGGCCGGTGTGGTCGTACGGGTCGAGGCGACCGGCCTGTGCTGCAGCGACTGGCACGGCTGGATGGGCCACGACGAAGGGATCTCCCTGCCGCACGTGCCCGGCCATGAACTCGCCGGGCGCGTGGTGGCGGTGGGGGACGCCGTCGCGAACTGGCGCGTGGGGGACCGGGTCACGGTCCCCTTCGTCTGCGCCTGCGGTACGTGCCCGGCGTGCGTCGCCGGTGACCAGCAGGTCTGCGAGCGTCAGGAGCAGCCCGGGTTCACCTACTGGGGATCGTTCGCGGAGTACGTCACCGTGCCCCGCGCCGACACCAACCTCGTCGCCGTCCCCGACACCCTCTCGTTCGCCACCGCGGCGGCCCTCGGCTGCCGCTTCGCCACCGCCTACCGCGCCGTCGTCGCCCAGGGCCGCACCCGCCCCGGCGAGTGGGTCGCGGTCCACGGCTGCGGCGGGGTCGGCCTCTCCGCCGTGATGATCGCGGTGGCCGCGGGCGCGCGCGTGGTCGCCGTCGATGTCACCCCGGGCGCCCTGGAACTGGCCAGGAAGTTCGGCGCGGCGGTGTGCGTGAACGCCGGGGCGGTCCCCGACACGGCCGCCGCCGTACGGACGGCCACGGGCGGCGGCGCGCACGTCTCCCTCGACACCCTCGGCTCGGCGGCGACCTGCGCGGCGTCCGTGAAGGGCCTGCGGACCCGGGGCCGGCACGTACAGGTCGGGCTGCTCCCCGGGGACCGTACGCCCGTACCGATGGCCCACGTCGTCGCCCGCGAACTCGAAATCCTGGGCAGCCACGGCATGGCCGCCCACGCCTACCCGGAGATGATGCGCCAGATCGACGCGGGCACGCTCCGCCCCGACCTGCTGGTGTCCACGACCATCCCCCTGGACGCGGCCCCCGCCGCCCTGGCCGCGCTGAGCGACGGCTCGGCCGCGGGCATCACCGTCATCACCCCGCACACCGCCCCGTACACCGCCGGGTAGGGCTTCACAGGACGAAGGCCCTGGACACCGCCTCGGCCAGCGCCTGCCTGCGCCGCGCGTGCTCGGCAGGCGGCGCGTCCTCCGCCGCCGCGCCGGACAGGCCGGCGGACGACCAGGTCATCGCCATGGACATCAGCAGCGCGAGCACATCCTGCGGGGCGATCGAGGCGCGGACGAGGCCGTCGCGCTGCGCCTCGCCGATCGCCCGCAGCTTGGCGGCGCCCGCCGCCGTGTCGACCCCCCGGTTCGCGGTGCTCACGCCTTCGAGCCGCGCCCACGTGACCAGCCTGACCAGCTCGGGCCGCTGGACACAGGCGTCGTACAGCCCCAGGGCGTAGCCGGGGAGATCGTCGGCCGTGAACGGCGCGGCGTCGACGACGGCGTCCGCGTGCACGCCGAAGACGGCGTCGAAGAGGGAGAGCTTGTCGCCGAAGTAGGCGTAGAGCTGCGCCTTGTTGACACCCGCTGCGGCCGAGATGCGGTCGACCCGGGCGCCCGCGATGCCGTGGGCGGCGAAGTCGGCCGTGGCGGCGTCGAGGAGACGGCGGCGGGTGGCGTCAGCTTTGGCGGGGGACACGCGGAGCAGCTTACCAACCGGTTAGTTGCGGTCAGGGGCCGACGGCGTCTACTGTCCACCTAAAACCAACTAGTTAGTTTTTCTGGTGGGAGGCGGCACCCGATGACGGTGACAACAGTGCGCGCGTACGCGATGGAACGGCCCGGCGGCCCTGTACGCGTGCGGGAGTACGAGCCCGGACCCCTGGGCCCCCTGGAGGTCGCGGTCGACGTGACCCACTGCGGCATCTGCCGTACGGACGTGGACATGCTGGACGACGTGCACGGCATCACCGGATACCCGATCGTCGCGGGCCACGAGGCGGTCGGCGTCCTCCGGGCCCTGGGCAGCGCGGTCGACGGTACGCGGCTGGCGGTCGGGCAGCGCGTGGGCGTCGGCGCCATCGCGGGGTCGTGCTTCGCCTGCGAATGGTGCCTCAGTGGACGGCAGTACCTGTGCCCCGACAAGGACCGGACCGTGTTCCGCGGCGAAGGCGGCGGGTTCGCCACCCAGGTACGCGCGAGCGACTGGCGGCACGTCTACCCCCTCCCCGACGCCATCAGCCCCGAACAGGCCGGGCCCCTGCTGTGCGCCGGCGCGACGGTGTTCGCACCACTGCTGCGGCACGGAGTCCGCCCGACGGACCGCGTCGCCGTGGTCGGCGTGGGCGGCCTCGGCCACCTGGCGATCCAGTTCCTCGCGAAGTGGGGCTGCCACGTGACGGCCATCTCCTCGACCCCGGAGAAGGAGGCGGACGCCCGCCGCTTCGGCGCGCACGCGTTCCACGCGGCGAGCGACGGACTCGACCCGATCGCCGACTCCTTCGACTTCGTCCTCTCGACGGCCACCGCCGATCTGCCGTGGGACGCCTACCTCGCGACGCTGCGCCCGCACGGGACGCTGTGCGTCGTCGGCCTCCCGCACGAGGCGATGAGCGTCCCCGCGCTGAGCCTGCTGCTGGGCGAGAAGAAACTCGTGGGCGGCATCCCCGGCTCGCCCATCGAGAACCGCCAGATGCTCGACTTCGCGGCACGCCACGACATCCGACCCGAGGTCGAGACGTTCCCGGTCACGCGCATGGACGAAGCGCTCGCCCATGTACGAAACGGACGCGCGCGGTACCGGGCGGTGCTGGAGCTTTGAGGGGGCGGGGGCGGGGGTGCGGGTTGGCTTGTCGGGGTGGGCCGGGTTCGAGGGGGCGGGCTGCGGCGCCCAACTCACCACCGGCCCGCCCCGACAGGCCGACCCGCACCCACTCCCCCCGCACCACACCTCAGGCCCGGCCCTTTTGATGCAGGGCGAGGAATGCGTGTGCGGTGGTGGCCAGGGCGAGCATCAGCTCGTAGAGGTGGAGGGGCGGTGTGTCGGCGGTGAACCGTCGGCCGAGTTCGAGCAATGCGTAGGCGTCGCGGTGCAGTTGCCGTACGGCAGGTGTGTCGGTGGTGCCTCGGTACTCGCGTACGAGCAGTTCGAGGTGGTCGCGCAGAAGGAATACGGTGACGTCGACCCACTCCCGCTCGGGGAGGGCGGTCCGCTGGTCAAGGGCCTCGTCCACGGTGCGGGAGATGGTTGCCACGTCGATCGGGGGCGCCGGGTCGCCTGCGGTGACCGGCCGTTCCTGGAGGCGCCACCGGCTCAGCGCGGCACGCAGCCGACGCAGTGTGTCCGCGTCGGACACGAACGACGGGCCGACCCGGTCGCGCCAATGGGTGCCAGGAGTGCGGGGCGTGAGCGTCATCCGGCCGCCACCTCCCGCGTGGCGACGGTGCACCACGTACACGACCCGCGCCTGCCCCATGCCCGTGCCAGCTCTGACACCAGGAACATCCCTCGCCCGCTCTCCTCGTCGGGGCCGGGCAGCCGCACGGCGACGGGGGCGGGGGAGTGGTCGTCCACCTCGATCAGCACGATGCCGTTCCGGTCGTACGACAGCGAGAACCGCACCCGCTCGGCCTTCCCGTGCACCACGGCGTTGGTGACGATCTCGCTGACCAGGAGTTGTACGGTCGCGACCGCGTCGCCGCCGATGTCGTCCTGGCGGAGCACCGTGCCGGCGATGCGCCGCATGTGTGCGACGCGGTGGGGGTGGGCGCGGAAGGTGAGGCTCAGCCGCAGAGCGTCCCGTATCTCGACGGACGTGACGGGAAGGGGAGTTGCGCTCTGTGTCGAGGGGGGCATCGAGAGTCCTTACGGTCGAACCTTGGGGTTGCCGTCGCAGGCGCCGAGCATGCTCACGTTATGGAGTGAAACGGCTGCGCTGCGTGAGTAGCGGGTATAGCCTCGCATCGTGGCGGTAGCTCCCGGAAGTGGTCCGGCGAAAGTGCGCGAGCAAGTTGTGTCGTGAATTTCCTCTTGCGCACGAGTCGTTCACCTGGCGTTGGTGACTCCCGCTGTGGCGCAGAACGTTCCACTGGGCAGTGTGCGGAGAGGACGGCAGGCAATGACGGACACACAGGCGGCAACGCCCACTCTGTGTCGACTGCAACTGGGCAGTGAGCTGCGGCAAATCCGGCTCAAGAGGGGGCTGACGTCAACTCAGGTGGTCAAGAAGCTCATTTGGAGCCCGTCCAAGCTGACCCGACTGGAAACGGGGGAGAACGTAACCGTCGAGCCGGCCGACGTCATGGCGCTCTGCCAGATCTACGGGGTCGAACAGGAGGCCGCCGACCAGCTCAAGGAGTATGCGGCGGTCACCAAGACGAAGCGGGACTGGTGGCAATCGCCTGAGTACCGTCCGGTCATCGGCCCCGCTCCCAAGGCGTTCCTTGGCTTGGAGTCTTCAGCTTCTGCGGTGCACAGCTACAACTCCGAGTACGTGCCTGGTCTGTTCCAGACGGCAGACTACATTCGTGTGCTGCATCGGCATGCCCATGGCCACTGCTCCGACGAGGACATCGACCTCATGGTCGAACTGCGGCTGAAGAGGCAGGAGGTGCTTCGCCGCGATCCACCACTGAAGTGCGCCGTCGTCATAAATGAGGCGGTACTCCTTCGGCAGGTGGGCGGTCCATCGGTCATGAGGGCGCAGCTCGCCCAGATCATGGAGGCTGCTTCCGCGCCCCATGTAAACGTCCAGGTCGTTCCGTTCAAGGCTGGTGTCCACAGGGCGATGAACGGACCGTTCACGATCCTGCGGTTCCCGGACGGCTTCGCTCTGAAGCCGATCACGTACCTGGAGCACCTGGCCGATCACTGGGTTCTACGGCGGGAGGCTGATGTGGAGCTGTACGACGAGGCGTTCAATGAACTGCGAGCCTTGTCTCCGGGGCCGCAGGAGTCCTTGAGCCTGATCAAGAAAGCAATGGAGGAGCTTTGATACCGACGACAACCACGTCAGACGCGCTGACTGGTGTGGAGTGGTTCACTGCGAGCTACAGCAACGACAACAACGGCATGTGCGTCGAAAGCGCCCACCTCCCCGGTGGCCGCATAGCCGTGCGCGACTCCAAAACCCCCCACGGCCCCGCCTTTGTCTTCACCGGCCCCGCGTGGACCGCCTTCGTCCAGGCCGTGGGCGCCCAGTTGTAGGGCCCGGCCACCCGTCGGCCGGGTGTCTACGTCTCGTATGCTCCCGGCCATGAGTGACGGGGAGAGCGGCAGACGGGTCGTCGACGGCCGGTTCGAGTTGGAGGCGCGGCTCGGCGGGGGCGGGATGGGGACGGTGTGGCGGGCCCGGGATGTCGTGCTGGACCGGGTCGTCGCGTTGAAGGAGATGCGCCTGGTCGATCCGGTGCTCGCCGAGTACGACCCGGAGGCCGCGCATCTGCTGCGGGCCCGGGTGTTGCGGGAGGCCCGTGCGCTGGCGCGGGTCAACCATCCCAATGTCGTGACCATTCACCATGTCGTGGACAGTGACGCGTACCCGTACCCCTGGATCGTGATGGAGCTGGTCACCGGCGGGACGCTCCATGACCGGCTGGCCCGGGGGCCGATGGAGCCGGTCGAGGCGGCCGAGTTGGGGCGGGAGGTGCTGGCCGCGCTGCGGGCGGCGCACGGTGCGGGCATTCAGCACCGTGACGTGAAGCCGGCGAATGTGCTGCTGCGGCCGGACGGCCGGCCCGTGCTCACCGACTTCGGTATCGCCGCCATCCGGGAGGCGACCGCGCTGACCGCGACCGGGGCCATCATCGGCACCCCCGACTACATGGCCCCCGAGCGGATCAGTGGGGACGACGGCGGGCCCGGCTCGGATCTGTGGTCGCTGGCGATGATGCTGTACGTGGCCGTGGAGGGCCGGCATCCGCTGCGGAAGGGCTCGACCCTGGCCACGCTCGCCGCCGTCCTCAAGGAGCCGCTGCCGCCGCCCGTCAAGGCCGGGCCGCTGACCGCCGTCCTCAACGCCGTGCTCGTACGGGATCCGGCCGGGCGGCCGGACGCCGAGGCCGTGGACCGCATGCTGGCGGCCGTGGTGCGCGAGGCGGCGGAGCCGGAGTCCGGGAAGCCCGGGACGACGTCGTACCGCCTGGCTCCTCCGGTGACCCCCTCGGCGGTGACGCCGCAGGACGCCGTTCCGGCGGAGGCGGGCCCGCGTACCACCGTGCCGTACGGCGATGTTCCGCGACCGGCCGTGCTGACGCCGGGGAACGGGCGGTCCCGGGTGGCCCGCAGGGTCGCGATCGGGTCCTCGCTCGCCGGGACGGCGCTGACGGGCGTGCTCCTGTGGACGCTGCTGCCCGACATGGGCGACCTGACCTGGCCGAACGCGCCCGACTCGACCGGGCAGCCCGGGTCTTCACCGTCGTCGTCGCGGTCGACGGAGGCCGTCAAGGGTCTGCTGACGCCGACCGGTATCCGTACGGCGGTCAAGGAGCTCAAGGCGACGATGGGCACCGACCAGGTGGGCAGCTTCTCCGTGTACGCGGACTTCGTCTCCGCGCAGGGCATGGTCAAGGGCAGCGACAAGCGGTACGACACGTACACTTACCGTCCGGGCGAGGGCGTGACCAAGGGCCCGGCGGGCGGGACGCTCATAGGCGGTCAACTGCCGGTGAGTATCGACGTGTTCGACTGGGACGCGGTCCCCGCGCTGCTGAAGCGGGCCGCGAAGGACCTGAACATCGACAAGCCGACCTCGCGCTATCTCCTGATCAGGCAGCCGAACGCGCTCCTCGGCTCGTCGCCGGGCCTGACGCTCTATCTGACGAACGCGTACGGCAGCGGCTATCTGGAGGCCGACAGTAAGGGCAACGTCACGAAGGTGAACCCCGCGATGTCCTGAGCGCCGTTGCCCGGCCCCGTTCCTGAACCCTCGGGTCGCCTGCTACCGTCTGGGCCGAGGCAAATGGGGAGCACTCCCCATTTGCTGCACGGGTGGTGCTCCGGCGGCGGCCCGGAGGGATGGTGGGAGGGGCGGACGAGCTGTACAGGGGTCAGCTCGACGGCTCGGCGTACACGCCCGACTGGACGGTCACGCTCCGGGGGATCCTCGCCTTCCTCCGCGCGGCCTACGGTTCCCGGAGCCCGGAGGGATCGGCCGGCCGGCTCGGACGGGCGGCGCTGCGTGCCCGTACGGTCCCCGAGGAGGAGGTCCTCCGGGCCGTCCGGGCCCTGCTGAGGGAGGGGCCGGACGGCTGGCCGGACCGGTGGCCGGACCGGGCGTTGTGGGTACCGGCGGTGGACACGCGCACCGGCGCCTTGCGGGTCTTCACGTCGGGCGACGGGGTGAGCCTGGTCGACGCCGTCGCCGCGAGCTGCGCCGTACCGGTCGCCGGGGTGCGGGCCGGCGGTGCCGAGGTCGTTCTGCTCTCAGCGGCGTCCGCTGACGCGCGGCCTGCCTGTCCGCTGTCTCAGCCGAACGGGATCCGTACCACCGACTGGTTGCCGATGCCGAGCGTGCTCGCGCCGTTGCCGATGGCGTTCCAGACCTCGATACGGACCTTGCCGTTGACCAGGTTTCCGTGGGATCCGGTGGCCGACTTCAGCCCCCTCGCCTGCGTGTAGTGCTCGTACCCGGCGACGGGGTCGGTCGCGAAGTACTGGTACGTCTCCGTACGGTCCCAGGTGCCGTCGCCCGTACGGTCGTAACTCACCCGCACCTGCTGGCCGTTGCCGACCGTCGTGCCCGCGTCCACGGAGAGGTCGAACTGCGTGGCGCCGCCGTTGTACGTCCGGGTGATGGCGCCGGAGGTGAAGACCTGCGGGCTGTTCACCGTGCCGTCGTGGTTGACGCCGCCCGCCGAGGCGATCGTCGCCGTCGCGGCGGAGCCGGTGGAGTCGCCGAGGCCGCCGCCCGCCCGCGCGTACAGCGTGGAGGAGCCGGTCGGCGGATCGGTGGGCGGGTCGGTGGGCGGCGTGCTGCCGCCGCTGGTCCAGACGGCCACGTAGTCGACGAGCATCGGGTGGCCGGGGACGGTGGCGGCGGTCGGGGTCTGGCCGCCGAGCGCGTCGGGGAACGCGCCGCCGATCGCGACGTTGAGCAGGATGAAGTACCCGGCGTGGTCGGTCATGTTGGACCAGGTCGTGGCGTCCATCTGGTTCTGGCTGACGGAGTGGAAGAGCTGGTCGTCCACGTACCAGCGCAGTTGGTTCGGGGTGGCCGTGCGGTCCCACTCGAAGCGGTAGGTGTGGAAGGCGGACTGGCAACTCGACCCGGGGCAGGCCCTGCTGGCGCCGAGGCCGGTCGTCTCGTTGCAGGGGCCGCCCGGGTTCACGCCGCAATGCAGCACGCCCCAGACCGAGTTGAGGCCGTTGACGTTCTCCATGATGTCGAACTCGCCGGTGGCCGGCCAGTTCCAGTAGTTGCCCCGGTACGGGGAGCCGAGCGCCCAGAACGCGGGCCAGTAGCCGAGCGCGGCGCTGCCCGTCACGTTCGGCATCTGGATACGGCCCTCCATGCGGAGCGTGCCGCCCGCCGGAGCCTTGAAGTCGGCGCGCTGGGTCTCGATCCGGGCCGAGGTCCAGTTGCCCGCGCCGTCCCTCAGCGGGGTGATCCGGAGGTTGCCGTTGCCGTCGAGGCTGAGGTTGTTCGCGTTCGCGGTGTAGTTCTGGATCTCGCCGGTGCCCCAGTTGCCGGGCCCGCCGGGGTAGCCGTGACCGGTGTCGATCTGCCAGTTCGCGGCGGAGGGCGAGGCTCCGGCCGCGCCGTTGAAGTCGTCGCTCCATTGGAGCGTCCAGCCGGGCGCGGGCGGGATGGCGCCCTGGGCGGTGCCCGCGCCGGTGACGCCGACGAAGCCCGCCAGGGCGACGACCAGGGCGATGAGCGCGGCGAGGACGGGCGTGCGGGGCGTGCGTCTTACGTGGCTCGTGCTCAAGGAACACCTCCGGTACGGATGGTGCGCGGGGATGGTGCAGGCGAGGTCGCCACGAGGGATGAGAGCGCTCTCAGTGCTGTCAGTACGTCTTGTAGCGGCGCCCCGGCCGGTCGTCAATGGATCGGACCGCCCCCGTCCCCGCCCCCGTGCTCGCCCTCTCCTTCTCCCCGTCCCTCTCCCTTTCCCGTCCCGGGCTTTGCCTTGACGTCGGCGTCAAGGATTACGGTCGGTGTCATGCGCATCGGTGAGCTGGCGAGGCGGGCCGGGACCACCACCCGGGCCCTGCGGTACTACGAATCGCGCGGGCTGCTGCCCGCGCGGCGTGCGGTGAACGGCTACCGCGCGTACGACGAGAGCGATCTGCGCCTCCTCCGGCAGATCAGGACCCTCCAGGACTTCGGGTTCGACCTGGAGGAGACGCGGCCGTTCGTCGAGTGCCTGCGCGCCGGGCATCCGGCCGGGGACTCCTGCCCCGCCTCGCTCGACGTGTACCGGCGCAAGCTGACCGAGCTGGACGGTCTGATCGACCAGCTCGTCTCCGTACGGGCCCAGGTGGGCGAACAGCTCGCGCGCGCCGAGGCGTTCCGGGCGGAGACGGATCCGCTGTGCGCGATGACGGCCGTACCCGTGGACGAACGAAGGGATGAGAGATGATCGAGATCAAGGGCGTCGACTCCGTGACCGACGCGGACTTCGACGAGAAGGTCCTGGCGGAGGGGAGCCTGCCGGTCCTGGTGGAGTTCACCGCCGACTGGTGCCCGCCGTGCCGCCAGATCGCGCCGGTCCTGGCCGCCGTGGCCGAGGAGGAGCGCGGCCGGATCAGGATCGTCCAGCTCGATGTGGACACCAATCCGGCGACCACAGCGCGGTACGGCGTCCTGGCGATGCCGACGCTGATGGTGTTCCAGGCGGGTGAGCCGGTGAAATCGATGGTCGGCGCCCGCGCGAAGCGCACGCTGCTGCGGGAGTTGGAGGACGTACTCCCGGCGACCGCCCACCAGGTCTGACGGGAGCCGGAGCTGACGGGAGCCGGAGTCGGCGGGGCCGACCGCCGGGCCGGTGGTCGGCCCGCCGGTCTCACATGGCCGGCGGGATGTGCCCGGAGGTCAGCATCTCGATCAGGTCTTCTGTGTCGTCGTTCTGCTTGTCGCCGTACGCCTTGCGCAGCTCGCGTTCGGATTTGATCGAGTCCGAGGCGGACGCCGGGTTGGAGATGATCAGGCCCTTCGGCAGCGGCCTGCCGGTCATGGCCTCCCAGACGTCGGAGGCGAAGCTGGCGCAGTTGTACAGGGTGAGGTTGTACTTGGCGTCCTTCCTGGCGAACGCCGCCTGGTAGCCGTGCAGCACCTGTTCGAGCCCGACGCTCGCGGTCTTCTGCTCCTTGTCGCCGCCGTGCCCGTCGGGGCAGATGATCTCCCCGGGAACGCTGAGGAGCGGGGAGGGCGTCTGCGGATAGAACCCGAACTCCGTCGAGTCACCGAGCGGGGAGGTGATTTCGAGCCAGACGTGGCCCACCTCGCCCTCGTCGCGGAACTCGCTGCTCGTCCAGGGCGCCCCGGGGTCGATCTTCGCCTTGACGGTCCACTTCTTGTCCTGTGCCTCCGGCGCGATCATGCCCTTCCTGATCACCGTCCGCAGCGCCCGCAGGCTCTTGTGGTACGGCAGTCGGGCTTCCTGCTCGGGGGTCGGGGCGTCCGCGGCGGGCTTCGCCGGGGCCTCCGTCTCCGATTCCGTCTCGGAGTCCGAATCGAAGTGGAACACCGAGCGCGGCTCAGGAGCAGGAGCCTGAGTGGACGCCGCCGCCGTGTCCGTGGGTACGCGCTGGACGGCCGGCTCCTCGGTGGAGTTCCGTCCGTCGCCGCGCAGCATCTGTACCGCGACGGCGTTGCCGGCGGTGGACTGGACGTAGGACAGCGTGGCCGGATCGGACGGCACCGTCCGCGGGCCGGACAGCGGTTCCGGGGACAGGGCGCGGGCGGGAGGCCGGCCAGGTGCACGCCCTCCGTGCCTTCCGTCGCCCTGTACTTCTTCGCGGGTGTGCCTCGGCGCTCTCATCCCGCCACACCCTTACCGACGGGTGGCGCCCGGGGGAACGGTCGCCCGTACCTCCCCGAGGGCAACCGATCTGCCCGAAAGGACGCTTCCCTCCCCCGCGCCGGGGTGCTGCGATCGCACCGAGATTAATTCATGGTTACGAGGCCGCAGTTGGGGTGTACGAGCCTTGACGCGTGTCGACGGCACCCTCCACACTCTTCCTCGTGAACGGTCAGGAATCCACAGGAACGGGCATTCGCCGTGCTGCCCGCTGAACGACATCGCCGTATCTGTGAGGCGCTTCGCGCGCAGCGGATCGTCTCCACGGAGGACTTCTCCCGCATGCTGGACGTCTCCCAGGAGACGGTCCGCCGGGACCTGGTCACCCTCGAACGCCGGGGCCTGCTGGTGCGGGTGCACGGCGGGGCGACCAATACCGCGGGCGGGTTCGGCGAGGAAGCGCCGTTCGACGAGCGGTCCGGGATGGAGCGGCAGGCCAAGGTGGCCATCGGGGCCGCCGCGGCGGCGCTGGTGCGCCCCGGCCAGACCGTGGTGATCGACATCGGTACGACGGCGGTGGAGGTCGCCCGCGCGCTGCCCTCCGACCACCGCGGCATCGTCGCCACCTGCTCGCTGCTGGTCGCCGCCGAACTGGCCGGGCGCCCGCATGTCGAAGTCCTGGTCAGCGGCGGCCGGTTGCGCGCGGGCGATCTGGCCTGTTCCAACGCGCAGGCGCTGGCGTTCTTCGCGGACATCCGCGCCGATGTGGCGTTCCTGGGCTCCGGCGGGGTGGACGCCTCGGCCGGGCTGACCGACTTCCACCTCGACGAGGTGGCCACCCGGCGGGTGATGCTCGCCAACACCGTCCGCTCGTACATCCTCGCGGACTCCAGCAAGTTCGGCCGGGTGGCGCCGTACCGCGTCTGCGGTCTGGAGGACGTCGACGGGCTGATCACCGACGCCCGCCCCTCCCCGACGCTGGAAGCGGGCATGGAGCGCTCCGGTGGTGTGGTCGTCGTCGCCTAGGGCGGAACGCGGAAGCGCGCGTACGTGAAGAAAAGCGGTCAGGTGACGCGGCTACGTCACCTGACCATGACCGAAATCCCCACCTATCAACGTAAAGGAGTCGATCGTGTCCCAGTCTTCCACACCAGCGGAAAATGCGGCGGTTTCCCCTCTCGCCCCCGGCACACCCACAAGAACAGACGGAAACGGCGCCGCGTCGGTTGCGTCGGCAGCCCCTGCGGCCACCCCGGTCACCCCGGCCACGGGCACCGGTACCGCCGACCCGGCCACCGCCGCCGCGGTCGCCGCCGCGTCCGCCGCTGACGGCCATGCCACCGGCTACAAGCCGCAGTTCGCCCGTACGCTCAGCCGCTTCGAGTCGTTCGCCGTCGCCTTCTCCTTCATCTCCATCACCACCGGCCTCTTCACCACCTACGGCACGGTGCTGGGCTCGGCGGGCCCCGCCGGTATCTGGACCTGGCCGCTGGTCACCCTCGGCACGGTCCTCGTCGCCCTCGTGTACGGGATGCTCGCCAGCCGTATCCCGATCTCCGGCTACAGCTACCAGTGGGCCAGCCGCCTCGCCTCGCCCGTGCTGGGCTGGTGGTTCGGCTGGGTGTCGTTCGCGTTCCTCGCGATCGTCGTCGTCGCCGTCGACTACGGGCTGACGCAGGTCGCGCTCTTCCCGCTGCTCGACATCACGTACACCGCGACCGGCGGCGCCATCGGCACCGTCATCGTCCTGCTCCTCCAGATGTCGCTGATCATCTGGTCGACGCCCATCACCACCAAGGTCAACAACCTGGCGGTGGGCGCCGAGGTGATCGCCATGGTCGGCCTGACCGTGCTGATCGCGGGCGCCGTCCTCTTCTTCGGCAAGGGCGACTGGAGCAACCTCGGCTCGTACGGCACGATCCCGGCGGACGGGTACTACGGCTTCCTCGGCCCGTTCATGCTCTCCGCGCTGCTCGGTGCCTTCACCCTCGTCGGCTGGGAGTCCGCGGCCAACCTCGCCGAGGAGACGCACAACCCGAAGAAGGTCGTCCCGCAGGCCATGGTCCGCGCCATCCTGCTCAGCGGCGGCATCGGCATGCTCTTCCTCATCGTGATCACCGCGGGCGTCGGCGACGACGTCGCCGCGCTCACCGCCGACTCGGCGCCCGTCGCCTCCATCATCGAGTCGACCGTCGGCAGCGCCGTCGCCACCGCCATGCTGGTCGTCGTCTGCATCGCCATCTTCGCCTGCGGCCTGGTCATCATGGTGAGCAACAGCCGCCTCGTGCACTCCATGGCCCGTGACGGACGCCTGCCGTTCTCCGAGACGCTCAGCCAGGTGCCGCGCCCCACCGGCGGCCCGACCTGGGCCACCCTGACCGTCGCCCTCGCGTCCATCGCCATCGTCGCGGTCTTCTCCGGCAACGCCGACGCGCTGCCGCAGCTCCTCGGCGCCGGCACGCTGATGCCCGCCATCCTGTACGCGGGAACGGTCACCCTCTTCATCTTCACCCGCCGCAAGTACACCCCCGGCCCGGACGACTTCCAGCTCGGCAAGTGGGAGAAGCCCGTCGTGGCGGGCGCGGTGCTCTGGCTCGTGCTGGAACTCTGCATCTTCATGATCCCGTCCGACTTCCGCGGCGCCCAGCAGTACGCCCTGGCCACCCTGGTGGTCGGCGGTCTGCTCTTCGCCTCCGTCTGGTTCACCCGCCGCGAGAAGCTGGTGCAGCAGCCCAGCCTGGACGGCGAGGGGCTGATCGGCGACGAACTGCCCGCCGAGGGCGACGCGAAGCGCGCCACGGAGGCCGACTCGCTGTGACCGTGCTCGCCATCGATCAGGGGACGTCGGGGACCAAGGCCCTCGTCGTCGACCCGGCGGACGGTGTCGTCGCCGTCGCCGAGGTGCCCGTCACCCCCGTCCATCTGCCCGGTGGCGGCGTGGAGCAGGACCCCGAGCAGCTTCTGGCCTCCGTCCTGGAAGCCGGCCGCCAGGCCGTCGACCAGGCCGGGGGCCGCCCCCTGCGGGCCGTCGCCCTCGCCAACCAGGGCGAGACGGTCCTCGCCTGGGACCGGCGCACCGGCCGGCCCCTCTCCCCGGCCGTCGTCTGGCAGGACCGCAGGTCGGAGCAGCTCTGCACGGACCGCGCCGACGCCAGGGAGTGGGTGGCCGAGCGCACGGGGCTGGTCCTCGACCCGTACTTCTCCGCCCCCAAGATGGCCTGGCTGCGCGCGAACCTGACCAGGGACGGCGTGGTCACCACCACCGACACCTGGCTGGTGCACCAGCTCACCGGGGCCTTCGTCACCGACGCGTCGACCGCCAGCCGCTCGCTGCTGCTGGGCATCGACGCCGTCGACTGGGACCCGGAGCTCACCGCGCTGTTCGGGCTCGACGGGGAGGAGCTGCCCCGTATCGTCGCCTGCGACGAGATCGTCGGGACGACGGACGCGTTCGGCGGGCAGCGGCTGCCGCTCGCCGGGCTGATCGTCGACCAGCAGGCCGCCCTCTTCGCGGAGGGCTGCCTCACCCCCGCCACCGCCAAGTGCACGTACGGCACCGGCGCCTTCCTCCTCGCCCACACCGGCGACACCGCGCTCCGCTCCGCCTCCGGCCTCACCTCGTCCGTGGCGTGGCGGGCCCGCGGCGAGACCCCGTACTGCGTGGACGGGCAGGTCTACACCGCCGCCTCCGCGGTGCGCTGGCTCCAGGACCTGGGCTTCGTCGAGACCGCCGCCGATCTCGACCAGGTGGCGGCGAGCGACGCCGGGGGCGTCCTGTGCGTACCGGCCCTCGCCGGGCTCGCCGCGCCCTGGTGGCGCCCCGACGCCACCGCGTCGCTCACCGGTATGACACTCTCGACCCGGCGGGAACACCTCGTCACCGCCGTGCTCCAGGGCATCGCCGCCCAGGTCGCTGAGGTGGCCGGGCTGGTCGCCGCCGACCTGGGCGCCCCGCTGACCCGGCTGCGCGCGGACGGCGGCCTCACCCGGTGCGGGACACTGATGCAGGCACAGGCCGACCTCGCCCGGATGCCCGTCGACGTCTACTCGTCGCCGCACGCCACGGCGCTCGGCGCGGCGGCGATGGCACGACTGGCGGTCGAGCCCGGTCTGACCCTCGAACAGGCGGTACCGGAGTGGACACCCGGCACCACCTACGAACCCCGCTGGTCCGAGGACCGGGCACAGGAGTTCCGCGCCCGCTGGCTGGCGGCGGTGGACGCGACTGTGCCGCCGGCCGCAGGAGGAACCGTATGACCGACGACAACAGCCCACCGGCCGCGGCCCCCTACGACGTCGCCGTCATCGGCGCCGGCGTCGTGGGCTCCGCCATCGCCCGCGAACTGGCGGGCCACGCGCTCTCCGTGGCGCTGCTCGACGCCCGCGACGACGTCGGCGACGGCACCAGCAAGGCCAACACCGCCATCCTGCACACCGGGTTCGACGCCAAGCCGGGCACCCTCGAATCCCGGCTGGTCCGGCGCGGCTACACCCTGCTGTCCGCGTACGCCGAAGCCACCGGCATCCCCGTCGAACGCACCGGGGCGCTCCTCGTCGCCTGGACGCGGGAGGAGCTGGACGCCCTCCCCGGGCTGCGCGAGAAGGCCGTCGCCAACGGGTACGAGCACTGCGAGCCCGTCACCGCCGAGGAGGTCTACCGCCAGGTCCCGGCGCTCGGCCCCGGCGCGCTCGGCGGCCTCACCGTCCCCGACGAGTCGATCATCTGTACGTGGACCACCACCCTGGCGCTGGCCACCGACGCCCAGGCGCGCGGCGCGCGCGTGCTCCTCGGCCACCGGGTGGAGTCGGTACGGCGGAACGCCGCCGACGACGCCCACGGCACCGACGGCGGTACGGGTCCCACGACCACCCTGCTCACCTCCCGCGGCCCTGTCACCGCCCGCTGGGTGGTCAACGCGGCCGGTCTGGGCGCCGACGTCCTGGACGCCCTCTTCGGCCACCGGCGGTTCACCGTCACCCCGCGCCGCGGCGAACTCCTCGTCTACGACAAGCTGGCCAGGCCGCTCGCGGACCGCATCGTGCTGCCGGTGCCCAGCAAGGCCGGCAAGGGCGTACTGATCAGCCCCACCATCTACGGCAACGTCATGCTCGGCCCCACCGCCGAGGACCTGACCGACCGCACCGACACCGGCACCTCCGAGTCCGGCTTCGCCTTCCTCCTCGACAAGGGCGCCCGGCTGATGCCCACGCTCCTGGAGGAGGAGGTGACCGCCTCGTACGCGGGGCTGCGCGCCGCCATCGACCACGGCGACTACCTGATCGAGCCCGACCACGACCGGCGCTACCTGCTGGTCGGCGGGATCCGCTCCACCGGCCTCACGGCCTCGCTCGCCATCGCGGAGTACGTACGGGACGTCCTCGCCGGGGCCGGCCCGGCCCTGGAGCCGCGCGCCGACCTGCCGGAGCCGCCCGCGATGCCCAACCTGGGCGAGGCGTTCACCCGGCCGTACCAGGACGCCGCGCTCATCGCCGAGGACGGCGCCTACGGACGCGTCGTCTGCTTCTGCGAGCGGGTCACCGAGGGCGAGATCAGGGACGCCTTCCGCTCCCCGCTGCCGCCCGCCGGACTCGACGGGCTGCGCCGCCGCACCCGCGTGATGAACGGCCGCTGCCAGGGCTTCTACTGCGGGGCACGGACGGAAGCCCTGCTCGCCGAGCACGGCACCGCGGCGCCGGGCGCGGGATGCGGCACGCGGCACGCGTCGGGGCCGCGGCCACCGGCCCACTCGGCGCAGGACGAGTGCGCGCAGGGACAGTTGGCGACGGACGGACCGGCGAAGAACGAACCGGCGCAGGACCAGTCGGCGAAGAACGAGTCGGCGCAGGACCAGGAGGCATCCACATGACCACGCCCCTTCCCGGCACCGGCACAGGGACCGGCACCGGCGCGCTCACGGCCTCCCTCGCGGCCTCGCCCGCCGCCGCCCCCGACGTGCTCACCCCCGACGTCGTGATCGTCGGCGCGGGCCCGGCCGGCCTCACCGCCGCCGCCGACCTCGCCCCGCACCTCCGGGGCGGCGTCCTCGTCCTGGACCGCGAACCGTCGGCCGGCGGCATCCCCCGCCACAGCGACCACACCGGTTACGGCGTCCGCGACCTCAAGCGGTGTGTCACCGGCCCCGCGTACGCCCGTACCCTCGTCGGCCGGGCCCATCTGGCCGGGGCGACGATCCGTACCGAGGCCACCGTCACCGGCTGGGCGGGGGACCGTTCGCTCGACGTGACCACGCCCCAGGGGCGGGTACGGGTCGACGCCCGCGCCGTCGTCCTGGCCACCGGCGCCCGGGAGCGGCCCCGCCCCGCGCGGCTCATCCCCGGCGACCGGCCCGCCGGCGTGTACACGACCGGGCAGCTCCAGAACCTCGTCCACCTGCACCACCGCGAGGTCGGACGGCGCGCCGTCGTCGTCGGCGCGGAACTGGTGAGCTGGTCCGCCGTACTCACCCTGCGCGAGGCGGGATGCCGTACGGAGCTGATGACCACCGCCCACCCGACGCCCGACTCGTACGCCGCGTTCCACCTGCCGGGGCGGGCGCTGATGGGGGTCCCGGTGGCGACCGGCACCCGGGTGATCCGGATCATCGGACACGGCAGGCTGCGGGCCGTCGAGATCGAGGAGATCGCCACGGGCCGGCGCCGCACCGTCGAGTGCGACACCCTCGTCCTCACCGGCGACTGGATCCCCGACCACGAACTCGCGCGCTCCGCAGGGCTCGACATCGACCCGGGGACGAAGGGACCGCTGGTGGACACCGCGCTGCGGACCAGCCGCTCCGGGGTGTTCGCCGCCGGGAACCTGCTGCACCCGGTCGACACGGCCGACATCGCCGCGCTGGACGGGCGCCATGTCGCGCGGCAGGTACGGCTCTGGCTGGACGGGCTCGTCCCGGCGGCCGTCACCGTGCCGATCGTCGCCGACGAGCCGTTCCGCTGGGTGGCGCCCGGGCTGCTGCGGGTCGGCGACCCGGCGCCGCCGCGCGGACGCCTGCTGCTCTGGACGGACCGGCTGGTCCGCGCGCCCCGGGTGACGGTCCGTCAGGGCTCCCGGGTCCTCAACCGGCGGATGGTGCCGTGGCCGGCGGCGCCGGGACGGGTGTTCCGCGTGCCGTGGAATGTGCTGCGCGGTATCGACCCGAAGAACGGGCCCGTACGGATCGGACTGTGAATTCGGTTCCCGGATTTCCCTGAAATTCGCTCACGGCTCCACAGCCGCCAGCGGGAGAATTCCCGAGCCGGTGCCCGAGCCGGTGCGAGATCACCTTCCTGAAGTGCCTCCCCAAGTGCCTCCCCGCGCGGCGCGTGGCGGCTACTTGCTCAGTACGTTCGCGCCCACGATGAAGAACCCGAGCAGCATGTCCACCCCGCCGGCCCGGCAGGACGAGGCCCACCCCCGTCCCGCGGCCCGCGCCGCCCACAGCCCCCACCCGAACAGGGCGACCGTGTTGATGAGCAGCGCGACATCGATCGCGGCGTCCTCGCTCCACCATCCCCCGTACGCGCCGAGCAGCACGGCCACGGTCGGCACCACGGCGGCCACCAGCGGCCATTCGGTCAGCACCGACCGTACGGTGCTGGTGGTGACCGTGGTCTCCCCGGCCGTACGGTGCGCGATGGCGTGCGCGTAACCGTGCGCCGCCGCCGAGGCGAGGGCCGCCAGCAGCACCCACACCGCGTCGTACCCGGGATCCGGCCGCCCGCTGTCGTGATCCAGGGCCGCCACCAGCACGCTGGCGAGCACGGTCCCGTACACCCCGCCGAACAGCAGCCGTTGCAGGGGCTCTGCGCGGCGCCGGGGAGGGCGAGGGACGGAGACGCTGGACAAGGGGGCCGCCTCTCGTAGGGGTGAGAACGGGGGGAGCTGGGTGGGAAGCGCGGGGAATCGGCGTGGAAACGCGCGGAATCATCCGCTCCGGGAGATGTAACAGCATGCGGCGTCGGCCGTCGGTCAGGCGCTCCAGCAGGGCCGGCGCTCCCGCTGGACCGGCGCTTCCGCCGGACCGGCACCGACCGGTCAGCGCCGGGTCGCCGGCGTCCCCGCCCGCAGGACGTACCCCACGCCGCGCACCGTGTGCAGCAGCCGGGGCAGGCCGCCCGCCTCCGTCTTGCGGCGCAGGTACATCACGTACACGTCGAGCGTGTTGGAGGCGGGCTCGAAGCCGAGCCCCCACACGGCGCGCAGGATGGCCGGCCGGGGGAGCACCTGGCGCGGGTGGGAGACGAAGAGCTTCAGCAGCGCGTACTCGGTCCTGGTGAGGTCCAGCCGGCGTCCGGCGCGGGTGGCGTGCCGGACGCGCGCGTCGAGGGTGAGGTCCTCGTACAGGAGCCGCTCGGCGGCGGTGGGCCCGGCGGCGCTCGCCTCCCCGCCGCTGCCGTACGTGCCGCACATGTCGTACGTGTCGTACGCGCGCCGCCGCAGCAGCGCCCTGACCCGCGCGAGCAGTTCCTCCGGTGCGAACGGCTTCGTCAGATAGTCGTCGGCGCCGTTGTCGAGCCCGACGATACGGTCGCCGACGGAGCCCCGCGCGGTGATCATCATGATGGGGACGGTGTCGCCGCTCGCGCGGATACGGCGCGCGGCGGCCAGCCCGTCGAGGCCCGGCATGGCGACATCGAGGAGGATCAGGTCGTACGGCAGCTCCTGGGCGGCCCGGAGCGCTTCCAGGCCGTTCGCCGCGGTGCCGACGGCGTACCCCTCGGACGTCAGCGCCCGCTCCAGGGTGTCGCGCACCGCGCGTTCGTCGTCCACGACCAGGATCCGGGCGGTGGTGTGCATGCGCCCCAGCCTCGCCCGCGAGTCTGTGTGCGGGCTGGGCCCGACGTAGGAGCGGGCTGGGAAGCGGCGCGCGGGGGAGCCGGGAGGGCGCGGAATTCCGCACAAAAATGCCCCGGTACCGAATTGACGGCCGGGGTGCGGGTCTGGGTATATTGATTGTTTCCATGTCTCGCGCCGATTAGTTGGCGGAGAACGGGAGCTCAGTACATCAAGAATCAGCGTATCGGACAGGGGCTGAATTGTCAACCGAGGAATCATTCGAGGAATTGCGGAACGAGCAGCAATTCGTCTCCCTCCTCTATGACCGGCTCGACACTCTGAGGGAGCAGGCCGAGTCGGCGATGGACGCGTCGATCGGCCAGGTCAGCACCGTGCGGCAGGCCAGGGTCGAGCGGGACGTCAGCGTCGCGGAGCACGCCGGCCGCATGTCCACCCTCAACGCCGTGGAGTCCGGCCTGTGCTTCGGCCGTATCGACCTCCACGACCGTGCGTCCGAGGACACCGTGCCCGGGGCGGACATCGGCCCCGAGGACATCGCACCCGGGGCCACCGTGACCCACCACATCGGACGTATCGGAATGCGCCGCGACGACCCCGACCGGACCCCGCTGCTGATCGACTGGCGGGCCCCCGTGGCGCGCCCCTTCTACCTCGCCACCGGCCACACCCCGATGGGGCTGCGCCGCCGGCGTCACATCACCACCCAGGGGCGCACGGTCACCGCGCTCCACGACGAGATCATGGACCTCAGCGACACCACCCGCACCGGGTACGAGGACCCGGACGGCGACGCCGTCCTCCTCTCCGCGCTCAACTCCGCGCGCACGGGCCGGATGAGCGACATCGTCCAGACCATCCAGGCCGAGCAGGACCGCATCATCCGCGCCCCGTACCGCGGCGTCCTGGTCGTCGAGGGCGGCCCCGGCACCGGCAAGACCGCCGTCGCGCTGCACCGTGCCGCGTACCTCCTCTACGCCTACCGCGAGCAGCTCGCCCGCCGCGCCGTGCTGATCGTCGGCCCGAACCCGGCCTTCCTCGGCTACATCGGCGAGGTGCTGCCCTCGCTCGGCGAGACCGGCGTGCTGCTGTCGACCACCGGGGAGCTGTTCCCCGGGGTGCACGCCACCGGTACGGACACCCCGGAGGCCGCCGAGGTCAAGGGCCGGGCCGACATGGCGCGCGTCCTGGCCGAGGAGCTGCGGGACCGGCAGACCCTGCCCGACCCCGTCCTGGAGATCCCGCACGAGGAGTACGGCACCCTGCTGCTGGACCGCGCCACGGCGTACGAGGCCAGGCAGCGCGCCCGCGACACCGGCCTGCCGCACAACCTGGCGCGGCCCACCTTCGCCTTCCGGATCATCGACGCGCTCACGGCCCAGCTCGTGGACCGGCTCGGCGCCGACCCGCTCGGCGGCGACAACCTCCTCGAACCGGCGGACGTCGCCCAGCTCGGCAAGGAGGTCGCCACCAGCCGCGACGTCCAGGCCGCGATCGACACGCTCTGGCCGAGCCTGACCCCGGAGCGGTTCGTCGCCGACGTCCTGGCGGCGCCGGTACGGCTCGACACGGCCGACGCCGCCGCCGTACGCCGCCCGGGACCCCGCACCGGCGCCGACGCGCGGATCGACTGGACCCCGGCCGATGTGCCGCTGCTCGACGAGGCGGCGGAGCTCCTCGGCGAGGACGACGCGGCGGCCCGCGCCACGGCGGCACTGGAGCGCCAGGAGCGCATCGCCTACGCGCAGGGCGTGCTGGAGCTGTCGTACGGCTCCCGTACCCAGGAGTTCGAGGACCAGGCCGACGAGGACTCGGAGGTCCTGGCGGCGCACGACATCATCGACGCCGAACGGTTCGCGGAGCGCCACGAGGAGACCGACACCCGCAGCGCCGCCGAGCGGGCCGCCGCCGACCGCACCTGGGCCTTCGGTCACATCGTCGTGGACGAGGCGCAGGAACTCTCCGCGATGGCCTGGCGGTTGCTGATGCGCCGCTGCCCGAGCCGGTCCATGACCCTGGTCGGGGACCCGGCCCAGACGGGCGACGCGGCGGGCTGCGACTCCTGGAGCCAGATCCTGGAGCCGTACGTCCAGCAGCGCTGGGAGCTGACGAAGCTCGGCGTCAACTACCGTACGCCGACCGAGATCATGGAGGTCGCGGCCGAGGTACGACGGCTGACGGACCCGCTCTTCGAACCGCCGAGGTCCGTACGGTCCACGGGCCACGGCCCGGTCGTACGTGCCGTCGACCAATCCGAACTGGCCCGCACCGCCGCACAACTGACAACCGAACGCCCGGACACGGACCCCGGCTCCGGCCGTCTCGCGGTGATCGCCCCGACGGCTCTGCTCCCCGCCCTGGCGGCCGAAATCCCGGAAGCGTCCTGGGGCGTCACCCCCGACCTGACCCGGCCGGTGGTCCTCCTCGACCCCCGCCAGGCGAAGGGGCTGGAGTTCGACACGGTGATCGTCGTGGACCCGGAGGCCATCATGGACGGCTCACCGCGCGGCACGAACGACCTGTACGTGGCGCTGACCCGGGCGACGCAGCGGCTCGGCATCGTCAGGGACAGGGCGGTCCCCTCCCGGCTCAAGACGACGCTGTAGAAGGGCGGCGTGCCCACCCGCGTCTCCCGCACGCCGCCCCCGCGCCGCGTCATGGCCCCCTGAGCGGTGGTGAGGAGGACCGGCCCGTCCGCCTCACCACCGGGGCCCGGCCTCAGCCCTGCTGGGCGGCGAGCCGCTCGGCGGCCTTGCGGCGCTCGGGCCTGCGGGGGTCGACGAGGACGCCGGAGCCCTGACCGGGGGTGTGGGTCCAGCCACGGATCTTCGCGGCGACCTCGGTGAGCCGCTCGTCACCCGGGGGCACGTCGATGGAGAACAGCGACTCGTCCGGAGTACGGTCGTCGCCGCCCCAGCGGACCACGCCTTCGCAGTCGGCGAGGATGTCCCTCAGGACCAGTTCCTCCAGCGGGTAGAAGCCGCCGCGCGCCCCGGACGGGTACGAGCCGGGCCGGATCCGTACCGCCGTACCGGAGGCCAGGTTGGACTCCGCCAGCCCCTTCCGTACGGAGCCGGGCCGCTGCCAGCCGACGACCTCGCCCGCGCGCAGGGCGTCGATCTCGTAGTGGAACCGGCTGACCACGTGGACCAGCACCGTCTCGACCTCGGCCATCCGCATCTGGACACCGTCGAGCGGGAGTCCGGGGAGCGGTCTGGTGTAGATGTGACCGTGGTCGTCCACGGTCTTCTCCATCTCCCACCCGTTCTTCGACGGAACGCCGGTCAGGACCCGCTTGTTGCGCTCCTGCGCCTTCCGTATCTCCTGACGGATCTTCGCGGGGTCCGGGGTCCTGCCCGCGGCGTGGGCGGGAAGGGACAGCAGATGGGAGCCGACGGCGACGCCGGCCGCGACGAACGCGGCCCGTCGCAGGGCTGTGCGGCGAGAAATGTGCACCGTCACTTCTTTTCCTCCTCGTACCAGTACTTGGGGCGTGCGACAAAGGTCAACGCGGCGGCGGCGAGCCCGAAGGCTCCTGCCGCGGGATTCACATATCCGGGCACGACGGCGTCGTACGTCTCCCCGGTGGTGACCTGACACCTGAAACGCAGGGGGAGGAAGGAGTACTCGTGGCCGCTGACGGACCTGGCCCGCTCCGATCCCACCCGCTCCTGACATGCCTGGGTCTGGCTGCTCTCGTCCAGGAGCAGAAAGTGCAGCACACCCCAGGTGTACATACCGATCGCACAGGCCCACGCCAGTGCGGCGGTTCCTCTGACGACCGTGTGCGTGTCGCGGTTCTTCCTCCGGGTCAGCAACCGCACTCCGCGGACGGCGAGCCAGGGCGTGACACCGAGGCCGATCACGTTCAGCAGGAGCACGAGGCCGATGGAGAGGTCGTCGGACGTGTCTGTCACCAGCATGGGGCGAAGCCTGTCAGACGTTGCGGGAGATGGAGTTGTACTTCTCCATGACCTGGTACAGCGCCATCCGCTGCCTGGCGTGCGGGGTCGCCTCGGACTCGGCCGACCCCTGGTAGCGGCGCAGTATCTGGAATATCTCGCTCTCCGTGTAGTCGAGGCGCATGGAGCGGAGAGCGGTCTCCTCGATGACGTTCCCCGGAGCCCCGTCCGCGTTCCACAGGTGGATCAGGGGGACGGTGGATATGGCGAACTGGTCGTCGTCCATGCAGTCGCGCCAGACGTTGTACTTGTCCTGGTTGCTGTTGACATTGCGGATGGTGCCCTCGGTGTAGCCCCTGCCGATGCAGTGGTTCCAGGCCAGAACGGCGGTCCTTCCGAAGATCTGGCAGATGCCCGTGGAGCTGTCCCTGAACGATCCCGTGGTGTTGAACTCCGCTATGACTTCGAGGTCCTTGCCCACGTCGATCGCGTCGATGTGCCGCATCTCCCAGTACGCGGACGTCTGGATGAGGGCCTTGCGCATCTTGTACCGGTAGGCGAGCTGGGTGATGACGGTGTCGTACTCGACCACGACCGTCCGGAAGCACGTCTCGTGCGTGTGCGACCTGAATCCGCCGTCGTTGGGGAAGCCGATCGACTCCATGTACTTGCCGACGTCCGTCTGCATGGAGCTGATGACGGAGGAGTCGAGCCGGGTGTCCGGGAGAGGGGTACGGGGAGCGTTGAACGATCCCTGTCCGGTGTCCCGCCCGGAGGCGATGTTGATGTCGATGTTGATCGATCCGGCACCGGAGCCGACGGTACGGGTGACGATCTGGTCGTAGGCCCAGTTCTCGGGCAGCGGGTAGCCGAAGTTCCCGGAGAACCCGGAGGACATGTCGGAGACGAACGACGCGGTGGCGTGACCGGCCGCGGAGACCCGGGTGCATACGTTGCGCGGACCGTAGACCCCGATCCCGAACCGGTTGCCGTCGTCGGCGACCGCGTCCACGATGCCCTTGAAGTGCGGCAGGACACTGCTGGTGACGTCCTCGTCGAGGGCGTCGAAGTCCACGGCGAAGAAGATCCGGGTGCCCGACTTGAAGCCGTGGTCCAGCGCCGCGTTGATCGCGGCCTGCCCGGCCGCGCGCCCCTGCGGGTAGCTGAAGTTGTCGGCGGCGCGCCCGAAGGTCTGGTAGATCGGGAAGCAGCGCAGTCCGTTGTCGGCGATGGTCCGGAGTTCGCCGGGCTGGATCGCCTTCTCCGGCAGGTCCGGGTCGTCGGGGATCGGGTTGGTGAGGTAGCGGCCGATGTACGTGATGCCCTGGGCCTTCAGCGTCGCCGCGCGCGCCGGGGTGATGAGGGTGACGCCGTCACAGGCTTCACCGCTGCGCGACTGGTCGCCGTAGGAGACCAGGAGGGAGGCCCAGGTCGCGAAGTCCCCGGTGCCGTTGACGGGGAGCTTCACGAACGACTGGAAGGCGGAGACCGCCGAGGCGAGGGCGCTGGTGAAGGTGGAGGTGAAGGCCACGGGCCGCTGGTTGAGGACCATGCCGGCCGAGAAGAGCTGTACCCACGGGCCGGAGCTGCCGCTGGAGACGGTGTGGGACCTCAGTCCGCTCTGGGTGCCGGGTCCGAAGACGCCGTTGGCCGTACCGTCGGCCATGCCGAGTTCGTACTGCACGGCGAACAGCATGGACTTGGCGACGTCACGCGAGTGATGGCCGTCGGCCGGGATGACGAAGAAGTCTCTTCGGTTGACGTACGACCCGTTCAGCCATCTCTGCACGGCCCGGATGGTGTCGGAGCCGCCGTTGACGGTGATGTAGGCGTCCATGTTGAGCAGGCCCTTGAAGACCTTCGGCACCAGATTGCCGCCGGGGTGGACGAAGTCCACGCCCATGTCCTGCTTCAGCTTGGTGACCGACGCGGCCACACGGGAGTTGTACGTCCCGTCGATGTCGCCGCCGTCGTAGCCCTTGCAGTAGAGGGCGGACTGGATGATCTTGGCGAAGTTCTGGGACGGGACCGTGGCGCCGTTGAGCGTCGGGTACTTGGACTGGAGGGTGTTGAGCGTGGTGGGCCCGAAGGTGTCCGACAGGCTGGTGATGCCGAGTTCGTACTGGAGGGCACGGGTGAGGGCGAACATCGTCGTCCATCCGGTCGCCCCGGTCTCGGGGACACGATCGATGCCGAGCTTTCCTCCGTAGACACCGTTGATGAACTGCTGGGCTTTACGCACCATCTCGTCGGCCATGTGGATCCCCTGTCAGTCGCGGTCAGGCGGAACATGACGGCGTCGGACGCGACGGAGAAGGCACGCGGGGGCGGACGGCCGGCATCGCGGCATGCCGACAGATCCCCCGTGAATGAAATTCCCCCCGCGCCGTTCGCCGGCGTGCGTGCGGGCAGCCTGGTCACAGCGGCCTCGCGCTGCTGGTCACCCTAGGCGCGGAAGGAGAAGCAGCGCCAGGAATATCTTTCGGTCTGTACGGCGGTGGCGCGAAAGAGGCACGGTGCCGGAAGGGGCGCGGTGTACGGAGTTCACCCGCGCATCCCTGCGCCGTCCGGCCCTACGGGCTGGAGCGGCAGCAGAAGCGGCATAAACGGAATGGCTTATTCTCGTCGCTAACTCATTGCCAACTCGTCGCCGAATCGCTGTCGACCGGCTCTGTTTCCGGGAAAATGCTCCTTTTGAAGGGAATCCACCGGCGCCGCTCCGGCCTGTGATGTGATCGACAGTGAGTTGATTCAGCCGTCTCCCGGTGAAGCGGAACCTCCCCCTCGTCCTTCCGGTTCGCCCCGTCGAGGAGGGGGTCCGTCCGTTCCCGCGTCGCTCGTGGTGGCTGTCGCGGGATTCCGCTTGAGGGCCGCTCTCGCTGTTTCCGCTGGTCAACCGAGGTGGCCAAGGTTGGATTCCCGTTGCGCGCCCGTTCTCGCCGCACCTAGAGTGACCTGGCGTTCACAGCACGAAGCCACCGTCGGCCCATTGCGCGCCGATTCGAACGGACTCATGACCGGTACGGCGAAGGTGCTGCCCGGGCAGGAGTGTCTCCCGCGGGAACCTCCCGCAGAAAAGAGCCTCTGACTCATGCTGAGATCCATACCCATGCGTGTCGCCGTAGCGGCGACCGCCCTGTTCGCCGCCGCCGTGTCCGCCCCGCAGGCCGTCGCCGTGGACACGCCCTCCGTGCGCGTGTCGAGCGAGGCCGACGCCGCCACGAAGGCCCTCGTCCGGACCGACCCCAAGGCCGCCGCGGAGGCCGTGGCCGCCGCCAACGTCTGCGGCAGCAGCTACAGCCTGAGGTCGGCCACCCCGCTGCCCCTGGGAACCGACCCGAACATGCGTCTGGCGATGCTGTTCGCCTATGAGGGCAGCGCCGGGGGCTGCGCCATCCTCGACAACAACGTCGGCGCGTCACGGTACATGTACGTGCAGGTCTGCAAGGTGGGCGGCACGGCCTGTGACACCGACTCCGGCAACTTCAGCCAGTACGCCGGCCCCGTCTACATCAGCAGCTTCGCGTGCGCCCCGGTGACCGCGAAGATGGGCACGAGCTCGTCCAGCCTGTCCATCAACTACAAGTCCTCGTACGTGTTCCCCTGCGGCTGAGGAACCCGTCCGTACGACGTGGTGGCCCCGCCGGCGAGCGGATCCGGCGGGGCCACGTCTCCCTGATGGTATGCCGGACCGGCGGGTCAGACCGGCCGCAGCCAGACCGTCGCGAGCGGGGGCAGGGTGAGCTGGACGCTCGCCGGTCTGCCGTGCGCGGCCACCGACTCCGGCTTCAGCGGGTCCGGGTTGAGGACGTCACCGCCGCCGTACCGCGCCGCGTCCGTGTTCAGGACCTCGGTCCAGGCCGTGAACTCCTCGGGGACGCCCAGCCGGTACTGGTGGCGGACCACCGGTGAGAAGTGCGAGACCGCCAGCAGCGGCGCGCCCTGCGCGTCGAAGCGGAGGAAGGCGAAGACGTTGTCCTCGCCCGCGTCGCCGTCCACCCAGGCGAAGCCCTCCGGGACGGTGTCCCGCTCCCAGAGCGCGGGCGTCACGCCGTACACCGTGTTCAGGTCGCGGACCAGATCGCGCACGCCCCGGTGGTCCGCCTCCGCCTCGTACGACGGGTCCAGCAGCCACCAATCCGGGCCGTGGCCCTCCGACCACTCCGCGCCCTGGGCGAACTCCTGCCCCATGAACAAGAGTTGCTTTCCGGGGTGGGCCCACATGAAGCCGAGGTACGCGCGCTCGTTGGCGCGCTGCTGCCACCAGTCGCCGGGCATCTTGGCGACCAGGGCGCCCTTGCCGTGCACGACCTCGTCGTGCGAGATCGGCAGCACGTAGTTCTCGCTGTACGCGTACACCATGGAGAACGTCATCTCCCCGTGGTGGTACTTGCGGTGCACCGGCTCCTTGGAGACGTAGTCCAGCGAGTCGTGCATCCACCCCATGTTCCACTTCAGCCCGAAGCCCAGCCCGCCGAGCCCGTCGGGACCCACATGGTGGGTGGGGCGGGTGACCCCGTTCCAGGCGGTGGACTCCTCGGCGATCGTCACGACGCCGGGACAGCGGCGGTAGACCGTCGCGTTCATCTCCTGGAGGAACGCCACCGCGTCCAGATTCTCCCGGCCGCCGTGCTCGTTCGGGGACCACTGGCCCGCCTCGCGCGAGTAGTCGAGGTAGAGCATCGAGGCGACCGCGTCCACGCGCAGCCCGTCGATGTGGAACTCCTCGCACCAGTACACCGCGTTGGCGACCAGGAAGTTGCGGACCTCCGTACGCCCGTAGTCGAACTCCAGCGTCCCCCAGTCCGGGTGCTCGGCCCGCTGCGGATCCGCGTGCTCGTACAGCGGCCGGCCGTCGAAGCGGGCCAGCGCCCACTCGTCCTTCGGGAAGTGCGCGGGCACCCAGTCGACGAGCACCCCGATGCCCGCCCGGTGCAGGGCGTCCACCAGGTACCGGAAGTCGTCGGGCGTGCCCATGCGGGACGTCGGCGCGTAGAACCCGGTGACCTGATACCCCCACGAACCGCCGAACGGATGCTCGGCGACCGGCATCAGCTCGACGTGCGTGAAGCCCAGGTCCTTCACGTACGCGGGAAGCTGCGCCGCTAGCTGACGGTACGTCAACCCCGGTCGCCAGGAGGCGAGATGGACCTCGTAGACGGAGAACGGCGCCTCGTGCACCGGGCGTTCACCGCGCCGCGCGAGCCACTCCCCGTCACGCCACACATGGTGGGACTCGGTGACGATCGACGCGGTCGCGGGCGGCACCTCCGTACGCCGGGCCATCGGGTCGGCACGCAGGGTGTGCGAACCGTCGGGGCGGGCGATGTCGAACTTGTAGAGCGCGCCCTCGCCGATCCCCGGCACGAACAGCTCCCACACCCCCGTGGAGCCGAGCGAGCGCATCGGCAGGCTCGTACCGTCCCAGTAGTTGAAGTCACCGGCGATCCGCACCCCGCGCGCGTTCGGCGCCCAGACGGTGAACCGGGTCCCGGTCACCCCCTGGTGGGTCATCGGGAGCGCGCCGAGCGCCTTCCACAGCTCCTCGTGGCGGCCCTCGCCGATCAGATGCAGATCGAGATCCCCGAGCGCCGGCAGGAAACCGTACGGGTCCCGCACCTCCACCTCGTCCGGCTCAGCGGCGGAGTCGGCGTCGCTGTAGCGGACGAGCAGGGTGTACGCGGGCACCGTGCGCAGCGGCAGGACACCGGAGAAGAAGCCGTCACCGTCGTCGGTCAGCTCCGCCCGCAGGTTCTCGGCGCGTACGGTGACGGCCCGCGCGTACGGCCGCAGCACCCGGAACACCACACCGTCCGGCACGGGGTGCGCCCCCAGCAGCCCGTGCGGATCGTGGTGGGTCCCGCTGAGCAGCCGGTCCCGGTCGCCCGCGTCCAGCGGCGGCGCGACGCGCACCCGGGGCGCCGCCGCGGCAAGGCCCCCGGTGGGGACGGGCGCCGTCGCGGGGGCGGGGATCGGGAGCGCGGCGGCGGACGACGCGGCCTTCGGCTTCGCCTTGGGCCTGGCCTTGGGCTTCGACTTCGACGTGGACTTCGACGTGGGTTGGGGAGTCCGGTCGGACGGCGTGCGGGCGGTCACGGGGGCTGCCTCCTCGAAGGGGCTTCGGTGAAGGGGCTTCGTTGTCGAACGGGGGAGGGGAGAGGGGAGGAGAAGGGGGAAGGGAGGAAGGAGGGACGTGCGGGTGGACGGGCGGGCCGCGCGCCGGTCAGGTGCCCGCGGCCAGTCGGCGGATCGCCGCCATCGGGACCGGGAGCCAGTCGGGGCGGTGCCTCGCCTCGTACAGGACCTCGTAGACCGCCTTGTCCGTCTCGTACGCGCGCAGCAGCTCCGGCTCCGCGCGCGGATCGGTGCCCGCCGCCGCGGCGTACCCCTCGCAGTACGCCGCACGGCAGCGCGTGGCCCAGTCGGGGCGCCACGGCTCGTGGGAGCGCGCCGCGTAGTCGAAGGACCTGAGCATGCCCGCGACATCGCGGACCGGTGGCTGCGGACGGCGCCGTTCCGCGAGCGGCCTCGCGGGCTCGCCCTCGAAGTCGATGACCGACCAGCGGCCGTCCGGTGTCCGCAGGGCCTGGCCGAGATGGAGGTCGCCGTGCACCCGCTGCGCGAGCCTGCCCCGTCCCGCCCCGGCCGGCGCGGCGAGCGCGTCGAACGCGGTGCGCAGCCCGGGGACGTACGGGAGCAGCGCGGGCACCGCGCGCGCCGCGGCTTCGAGGCGTTCGGTCATCCCGTCGGCGAGTTGCGCGGTCTGCCGGCGGCCCAGTGTCACGGTCGGCAGCGCGGCGGCGAGCGCGGTGTGCACCTCGGCGGTGGCCCGGCCCAGCGCCCGCGCCTCCGCGGTGAACTCCCGGTCGCCGGTGAGCGCGGCCAGCGCCAGGCACCAGCCGTCCCGGGAGTCGCGCAGATACGGCTGGAGCACACCGAGGGTCAGGGTCTCCCCGCTGCCCGGCAGTCCGCCGCCGGACGGGTCGGCCGCCTCGATCCAGCCGACCGGCGCGGGGACCCGCTCGCATCCCTCGGCGGCCAGGGCGAGCGGCAGTTCCAGATCGGGGTGGGGGCCGGGGAAGACCCGGCGCAGGATCTTCAGGATGTACGCGTCCGAGCCGCCTGACCCGTACACCAGCGAGGAGTTCGACTGCTCCGCGTCGAGCAGCCGGCCGGTGAGCCCGGCGGGCAGGGGCGCCGCGCGGCAGAACCGCAGCGGTCCCCGGGTGTCGGGGGTGCGCAGCCGCTCCAGCAGCAGGTCGGCGACGCGCGGGTCGTGCAGGCCCTCGTAGACGGTACGGCCGGCCAGCGGCCCCTGCTCCACGCGGCCGATCGCGGCGGCGGCGAGCGGGGCGGGCAGGGAGTGGCGTACGCCGAGGAGGAGCTGGTAGCAGTCCTGGTAGCGGCTGCTCGCGGGGGCCGGGCTCGCGGCGCCGCGCTGTTCCACCCGTACGAGCAGATGGAACAGGCCGGGCCCGCCGGCGCTCTGGGGCAGCAGTTCCGTGACGGCGACCGGTACGAAGCCGGTGACGGGGCGGCCCTTGCCCGCGAACCAGCGCTGGCGGGGCAGCCACTCATGGAGCAGCGGCGCGAGGGAGCCGACCAGGGCCCGTGCCTCGGCGTCGGAGAGAGCGGGGGCGGGGGACTGCGCGGGGGACAGGGCACTCCTGATTCGCGGGACGCCGTGGTCGGGGCGGGCGTCCTGGGCCGGGGACGTGACGGGGTCCTGCGGAGGGTTGCTTCTGTCGGCGAGACCCGGAGTAAACCGGGTGGATGCAGCCTTCGACATGGCATCGCGTCCTTTCCCCGGGCACACCACAGGATGCGCAGAGTGTCCCGGATTGCGGCAACGGCTGTCCGTCTGTGCGGGACGTGTCGGGTGAGGATGATCCGTACGGATCGATTCCGTACGAACTCAATACGAATTTGATCGAATCGATCGAACTGGATGTGGAGGAGAGTGCCCCGTGCGAGGCGGTGGAAACCGCCCCGCACCACGACACGGGTTAACTCCGTGTCACAAGGGCCCCTCGGATCCGGCGGACAGGAGAGGTGCGCGGATCACGCGGGAGGCGCGGTGGCGGCGGTGTCCTTCCGCAGCCTGAACCAGTAGAAGCCGTGTCCCGCCAGCGTCAGCAGATACGGCCACTCCCCGATCGCCGGGAACCGCACCCCGCCGATCAGCTCCACCGGATGCCGGCCGCTGAACGTCTTCAGGTCCAGCTCCGTCGGCTGCGCGAAGCGCGAGAAGTTGTGCACGCACAGCACCAGGTCGTCGCCCTCGCCCTCCTGGGAGGGCGCCTCGCGCAGGAAGGCCAGCACCGCCGGGTTGGACGACGGCAGCTCCGTGTACGAGCCGAGCCCGAAGGCCGGGTTCTGCTTCCGGATCTCGATCATCCGCCGGGTCCAGTGCAGCAGCGAGGACGGCGACGCCATCGCCGCCTCCACGTTGGTGACCTGGTACCCGTAGACCGGGTCCATGATCGTCGGCAGATAGAGCCGCCCGGGGTCGCTGGACGAGAAGCCCGCGTTCCGGTCCGGGGTCCACTGCATCGGCGTCCGTACGGCGTCCCGGTCGCCCAGCCAGATGTTGTCACCCATCCCGATCTCGTCCCCGTAGTAGAGGATCGGGGAGCCGGGCAGCGACAGCAGCAGCGCCGTGAACAGCTCGATCTGGTTGCGGTCGTTGTCCAGCAGCGGGGCGAGGCGGCGCCGGATGCCGATGTTGGCGCGCATCCGCGGATCCTTCGCGTACTCCGCGTACATGTAGTCGCGCTCTTCGTCCGTGACCATTTCGAGGGTCAGCTCGTCATGGTTGCGCAGGAAGATGCCCCACTGGCAGCTACTCGGGATCGCCGGGGTCTTCGCCAGGATTTCCGAGACCGGGTAGCGGGACTCGCGCCGTACGGCCATGAAGATCCGCGGCATCACGGGGAAGTGGAACGCCATGTGGCATTCGTCGCCCCCCTTCGCGTAGTCGCCGAAGTAGTCGACGACGTCCTCCGGCCACTGGTTGGCCTCGGCGAGGATCACGGTGTCGGGGTAGTTCGCGTCGATCTCCGCCCGGACCCGCTTCAGGAACTCGTGGGTGGCCGGCAGGTTCTCGCAGTTGGTGTTCTCCTGCTGGTACAGGTACGGCACGGCGTCCAGCCGGAAGCCGTCGATGCCCAGGTCCAGCCAGAAGCGCAGCGCGGAGACGATCTCCTCCTGCACCTTCGGGTTCTCGTAGTTGAGATCGGGCTGGTGGGAGAAGAAGCGGTGCCAGTAGTACTGCTTGCGGACCGGGTCGAAGGTCCAGTTCGACGTCTCCGTGTCGACGAAGATGATCCGGGCGTCCTGGAACGCCTTGTCGTCGTCGGCCCAGACGTAGTAGTCGCCGTACGGCCCGTCGGGGTCCTTGCGGGACTCCTGGAACCAGTCGTGCTGATCGCTCGTGTGGTTCATGACGAAGTCGATGATCACGCGCATGCCGCGCTGGTGCGCGGCGTCGACGAACTCCACGAAGTCGGCGAGGTCGCCGAACTCGGGGAGCACCGCCGTGTAGTCGGAGACGTCGTAGCCGCCGTCGCGCAGCGGCGACTTGAAGAACGGCGGCAGCCAGAGGCAGTCGACCCCGAGCCATTGCAGATAGTCCAGCTTGGCGGTGATGCCCTTGAGGTCACCGATGCCGTCGCCGTTGCTGTCCTGGAACGAACGCACCAGGACCTCGTAGAAGACGGCGCGCTTGAACCAGTCGGGATCGCGGTCCTTGGCCGGGGTGTCCTCGAACGTGTCGTGGACCGGCTCATTGACGATCATGATGTGGGTGACCCTCCGATCGGCGGGGACGGTCGCAGAACCACGATGTGCGCGGGCGTGACACCCGGCTCTAGGCGCACATAGGTGGAGCTGCCCCAGTGATAGGTCTCGCCGGTGAGCTCGTCGCGCACCGGCACGGTCTCGTGCCCCCGCATCGATGCGAGGCCGAGCCGTGCCATGTCCAACGAGACCGTCGCCTCCTGGGTGTGGTGAGGGTCGAGGTTGACGACCACCAGAACGATGTCCGTGCCCGACCTCTTGCTGTACGCGATGACCGCGTCGTTGTCCGCGTGGTGGAAGTGGATGTCACGGAGCTGCTGGAGGGCGGGGTGGCGCCGTCTGATCCGGTTGAGCGCCGTGATCAGCGGCGCGATCGTCCGGCCCTCCCGCTCGGCGGCCTCCCAGTCCCGGGGCCTGAGCTGGTACTTCTCCGAGTCGAGGTACTCCTCGCTCCCTTGTTTGGCCGGGGTGTTCTCGCAGAGTTCGAAGCCGGCGTACACGCCCCAGGAAGGCGCCATCGTCGCCGCGAGCACCGCCCGCGCCTCGAAGGCGGGCCGGCCGCCGTGCTGGAGGTAGGCGTGCAGGATGTCCGGGGTGTTGACGAAGAAGTTGGGCCGCATGGACCAGGCCGACTCGCCTGACAGCTCCGTCAGGTACTCGGTCAGCTCCTGCTTGCTGTTGCGCCACGTGAAGTACGTGTACGACTGCTGGAAGCCGACCGCGCCGAGCGTACGCATCATGGCGGGCCGGGTGAACGCCTCGGCCAGGAAGATGACGTCCGGATCCGTGCGGTTGATGTTCGCGATGACCTTCTCCCAGAAGAGCACCGGCTTGGTGTGCGGATTGTCGACGCGGAAGATCCGTACGCCGTGCGCCATCCAGTACCGCAGCACGCGGGTGGTCTCCCGGACCAGTCCGCGCAGATCGGTGTCGAAGGCGATCGGGTAGATGTCCTGGTACTTCTTCGGCGGGTTCTCCGCGTACGCGATCGAGCCGTCCGCGCGGTGGTGGAACCACTCCGGGTGCTTCTCGACCCACGGGTGGTCCGGCGAGCACTGGAGCGCGAAGTCGAGCGCGATCTCCATCCGCAGGGTGCGGGCCGTCTCCACGAAGTGGTCGAAGTCCTCGATCGTCCCCAGGTCCGGGTGGATCTCGTCGTGGCCGCCCTCGGCCGAGCCGATCGCCCAGGGCACCCCGACATCCTCGGGGCCGGGGGTCAGACTGTTGTTGGGGCCCTTGCGGAACGTGGTGCCGATGGGGTGGATCGGCGGCAGGTAGACGACGTCGAACCCCATCGCGGCCACGGCGGGCAGCCGCCCGGCCGCCGTCCTGAAGGTGCCGCTCACCGGCGGCTCGCCCTTCCTGACGACCGCGCCCTCGGAGCGCGGGAAGAGTTCGTACCACGATCCGTACAGCGCACGCCGGCGCTCGACGAGCAGCGGCACGGGGCGCGATGAGCTGACCAGATCCCGCAGCGGATGACGGTCGAGGGCTGCGGTCGCCTCGGGGGAGAGCGCGGCGGCCAGCCGGGCGGCGGCCGGCAGCGCGGTGTCCCGCAGGGAGTCGGCGGCGGCGAGCACGGCCTCCCGGCCGTCCCGCTTGGGCACACCGGCGGCGGCGCGCTCGTACAGTTCGGCACCCTCCGCGAGGACCAGGGCGATGTCGGTCGCGTCGGTGCCGGCCGGGATCTTGATGCCCGCGGCGTGGCGCCAGGTCGCGACGGGGTCGCTCCACGCCTCGACGGTATACGTCCACCGGCCTTCCTCGGTGGGGGTGACCTCCGCGCCCCAGCGGTCGGTGCCGGGGGCGAGTTCACGCATCGGGGTCCACGGGCCGGGGCGTCCGCCCGGGTCCACGAGAACGACATTGGCGGCGACGGCGTCATGGCCTTCGCGGAAGACGGTCGCGGTGACCTGGAAGGACTCACCGGTCACCGCCTTCGCGGGGCGTCTTCCGCAGTCGACGAGTGGGCGTACGTCCAGGACGGGAATGCGTCCGATCAGCGGTTTCACGGGATCACCTGAGGGCTGTGCGGGCTTGACAGGCAGGGCGGGTGAAGCGGGTGGCGCGGGTGGAGCTGCTGCAGTGCCGTGGAGAGAGAAGGTTTGCGCGATTTTCGTGGTTTTGATGCTCTTTGTAGCTGCTCTATGGGCGACTGCGAGGCTGCGAGCATGGCCGCTCCTGTCCGCGTTCACTCGAATAGCGCTGGAAATCGGGACGAGACGCGCTCGTGTGCGGTAGGTACCGCTGGAGCCTTCCCACTCGTTTCGGGGCGGTAATCCAGCGGTGTGTTAACTCCTCCTACTCCGGCCGGGTCGGGGCATGCCTGCCGCGAGGGGGTGGGTTTCGGCCGATACGGGCGGTGGCGCGTGTCGCGACCCTGGACCCCATGGGTGTCCGTAAGGCGACGTCGCCACCACGTCCCCGGTATCACCGACGGAACAACCGGGGAAACCACCGGGGAGGGAGCGAATGGAGTGCATTCACCCCCACGAGTGCGCCGTGGCCCCGCGCGTCGGGGTAGGGCTACCTTCGAGGAGAGGCGGGCGCACCGTGTGGTGTGCCCGCCCCGGCTCTTCTGCTGTCCGGCTGTCCGCCCCTCCCGGTTGCGAAGGTGGAACACGTGAAGGCAATCCGTCGGTTCACCGTCCGCCCCGTCCTGCCCGAACCACTCCAACCGCTCAGCGACCTCGCCCGCAATCTGCGCTGGTCCTGGCATACCGAGACCCGCGAACTCTTCGAGGCCGTCGACCCCGCCGGGTGGCGTGCCGCGGGCGCCGACCCCGTACGGCTGCTGGGCGGTGTCTCCGCGGCGCGCCTCACGGAACTGGCGGCCGACCGCGCCTTCCTCGACCGGCTCACGGCCGCCGCCGCCGATCTCGACACCTATCTGCGCGGTGCGCGGTGGTACCAGGAGCGCGACGGGGACACGGGCGGCGCGGACGGGGGCGCGAGCGGGGGCGCGGAGCTGCCCGCCGCCATTGGCTACTTCTCGCCGGAGTTCGGGGTCACGGCCGCCCTGCCCCAGTACTCCGGCGGCCTCGGCATCCTCGCAGGCGACCATCTCAAGGCCGCCAGCGACCTCGGCGTACCGCTCATCGGCGTCGGCCTGCTCTACCGGCACGGCTACTTCCGCCAGTCGCTCTCGCGGGACGGCTGGCAGCAGGAGCAGTACCCGGTCCTCGACCCCAACGAACTGCCCCTGACCCTGCTGCGCGAGCCCGACGGCACCGCGGCCCGGGTCACCCTCGCCCTGCCCGGCCACCGCACCCTGCACGCCTGCGTCTGGCAGGCCCACGTCGGCCGCGTACCCCTGCTGCTGCTCGACTCCGACGTCGAGGAGAACGGCCCCGGCGAACGCGACGTCACCGACCGGCTCTACGGCGGCGGCAGCGAACACCGCCTCCTCCAGGAGATGTTGCTCGGCATCGGCGGCGTCCGCGCGCTCCGCACGTACTGCCGGCTCACCGGCCACCCCGCGCCCGAGGTGTTCCACACCAACGAGGGGCACGCGGGCTTCCTCGGCCTGGAACGCATCCGCGAACTCGTCAGCACACCGGCCGACGCCCTGTCCGGTACGGAATCCGGTACGGCGATGGGGTTCGAGGCCGCGCTGGAGGCGGTCCGCGCCGGTACGGTCTTCACCACGCACACCCCCGTCCCGGCCGGGATCGACCGCTTCGACCGCGACCTGGTCGCCCGCCACTTCGGCGACGACGGCGAACTGCCCGGGGTACCCGCCGAGCGGGTCCTCGGCCTCGGCAGGGAGAGCTACCCCGGCGGCGAGCCCCACCTGTTCAACATGGCGGTCATGGGGCTGCGGCTCGCCCAGCGCGCCAACGGCGTCTCCACCCTGCACGGCGCCGTCAGCCGGAAGATGTTCGCCGGGCTCTGGCCGGGCTTCGACCCGGAGGAGGTGCCCATCGTCTCCGTGACCAACGGGGTGCACGCACCGACCTGGACCGCGCCCGAGATGGCCCGCCTCGGCGCCCGCCAGGACCCCGGCGCCCGGGACCTCGCCGACCCGCCCGACTTCGCCGCCACCCCCGCCGCCGCGCTCTGGGACGTACGGCGCGCGCTGCGCGCCCAGCTCGTGAGCGAGGTACGCGGGCGGCTGCACGCCTCCTGGCGGCTGCGCGGCGCCGAGGACGCCGAACTGGGGTGGATCGACGGCGTCCTCGACCCGGACGTCCTGACCATCGGCTTCGCCCGCCGCGTCCCCTCGTACAAGCGCCTCACGCTGATGCTCCGCGACCGCGACCGGCTCACGGAGCTGCTGCTCCACCCCGAGCGGCCGGTCCAGATCGTCGTCGCGGGCAAGGCGCACCCGGCCGACGACGGCGGGAAGCGGCTGGTGCGGGAGCTGGTGCGGTTCTCCGACGACCCGCGCGTACGCCACCGCATCGTCTTCCTGCCCGACTACGGCATGGGCATGGCGCAGAAGCTCTACCCCGGCTGCGACGTCTGGCTGAACAACCCGCTGCGCCCGCTGGAGGCGTGCGGCACCAGCGGGATGAAGGCCGCGCTCAACGGCTGTCTCAACCTGTCGGTCCTGGACGGCTGGTGGGACGAGTGGTTCGAGCCCGACTTCGGCTGGGCGATCCCCACCGCCGACACCGGGACCGCCGACGAGAACCGCAGGGACGACCTGGAGGCGAACGCCCTCTACGAACTCATCGAGGACCGGGTCGCGCCGCGCTTCTACGACCGGGGAGCGGACGGGCTGCCGGACCGCTGGATCGAGATGGTCCGGCGCACCCTGGTCACCCTGGGACCGAAGGTGCTCGCGGGACGCATGGTGCGCGAGTACGTGGAACGGCTCTACGCCCCGGCCGCCCGCGCCCACCGCTCGCTCGACCCCGGCCGCGCGGCGGAGCTGGCCGCCTGGAAGTACCGGACGCGCACGCTGTGGCCGTACGTCTCCGTCGACCACGTGGAGGCGGTGGCGGCCACCGGCGCCGGTGGCAGCACGGAGCTGGGCTCCACACTCACCCTCCGGGTCGGTGTCGGTCTCGGCGAACTGCGGCCCGACGACGTCGAGGTGCAGGCCGTCGCGGGCCGGGTCGGCTCGGACGACGCGCTCGTGGACGCCCGGCCCTTCCCGCTCAAACCGGCGGGCGGCCCCGACCTGGAGGGCCGCTGGGTGTACGAGGGCCCGCTCGCCCTGGACCGTACGGGCCCGTACGGCTACACCGTCCGCGTCCTGCCCGCCCACCCGCTGCTCGCCACCAGCGCGGACCTGGGGCTGGTGGCGCTGCCGACGGAGGCGACGGGGGAGGGCGCGGGGGTCCTGCTGCGCTGAACGCCGTGGGGGTTCCGGGCCCTGGGCCGGTCCGGCCCAGGACCGGGCCCCACGACGGGGATTGGTCCAGACCTTGACGCACCCAGGTGATGGTTCTAGGTTCCACGGTCAGCTCCCCGGTTCACAAACCCACCCGGTGTTCATGTGGGTGATCGGAACGGGGGATCGCAGCGCCATTCCTCACCGAACGTGACAGACCGTCACCGACCGGAAGGCACCCCCACATGCGCCCCGGATCCATCGCCCGCGTCCTCGGGCTCTCCACCGCACTCGCCGCGCTCACCGCCGCGGCCCTCGTGACACCGGCCTCCGCCCAGCAGGCCCCCGAGGCGGTCACGGCGGCGGCCACGGCCCCCGTCGCCGCCGCGCCCGCGAACTTCACCCACCCCGGCGTGAACCTCAACACCGCCCAACTCGACTTCGTACGCGGCAAGGTGCAGGCCGGGGCGCAGCCCTGGAAGAGCGCGTACGACGCGATGGCGGCGAGCCGGTACGCCTCCCTCTCCCGGACCGCCAAGCCCCGCGCGGTCGTCGAGTGCGGCTCGTACTCCAACCCCAACAACGGCTGCACGGACGAGCGCGAGGACGCGATCGCCGCCTACACCGCCGCCCTCACCTGGTACATCACCCGCGACGACCGCTACGCCCAGAAGGCGATCCAGCTCATGGACGCCTGGTCCGCCACGATCCAGGACCACACCAACAGCAACGCCCCGCTCCAGACGGGATGGGCCGGGTCCTCCTGGCCCAAGGCCGCCGAGATCATCAAGCATGTGTACGGCAACTGGCCCAACTCCGGGCGGTTCGCGACGATGCTCCGTACCGTCTACCTGCCCGAGATCATCAACGGCTCGAACTCCAACGGGAACTGGGAGCTCACGATGATGGAGGCGGCGGTCTCCATCGCCGTCTTCCTGGACGACAAGGCGAGTTACGACAAGGCGGTCAACACCTACCTGGTCCGGGTGCCCGCGTACATCTACCTGTCCTCGGACGGCGATCTGCCCAGGACCGTACCGAGCCAGAACCTCAACACCCGCGCCAAGATCGTCAGTTACTGGCAGGGCCAGGGCACCTTCGTCACCGGCCTCACCCAGGAGACCTGCCGCGACTTCGTCCACACCGGCTACGGCATCTCGTCCGTCGCCCATGTCTACGAGACGGCACGCCTCCAGGGCCAGGACCTGTTCCCGCAGGTCGGCGAGCGGCTGCGGCAGGCGCTGGGGTTCCAGTCGAAGTACGAGATCCAGGCCGAGTCCGTACCGTCCTCACTCTGCGGCGGCAGTGTGACCCGGGGGCTCGGGCCGATCACCGAGGTCGGCTTCAACGCGCTGAACACCCGGCTGGGTTACGCGATGACCAACACGCAGCGCCTGACGGAACAGCAGCGCCCGGCGGGCACCAACAACCTGTTCGTGGCCTGGGAGACGCTCACCAACGCGAGCAACCCTCACTAGAGGATTACGGAGCCACAGGCGCCGAAGTCAGGGAGCCGAGGTCGGTGTTGGCGCCGCACAGCACCACACAGACCCGCTCGCCCGGGGCGGGCCGGTAGCCGTACCCCCCGTCCTCCTGACCGGAGACGAGCGCCGCCAGCGCGGTCGACGCCGCGTGCTCCACGGCGATGCGGTGGTCCTCCCAGAGCGTCCGGCGGGCCGCCGTGATCGCGGTGTCCGTGACCAGGACCGAACGCACCCCCTCCTGACCGGCGGTGTGGAGGGCCATCGCGGAGGCGCGGGACGCGCCCAGCGAGTCGGCGGCGACCGAGTCGACCGGGACGTCCACCACGCGGCCCGCCTCCAGCGCCGCGTTCAGGGCGCGGCAGTTCTCCGGCTCGACCGCGACGACCCGTACGCCGTGGTGGAGGGCGGCGGTGGCCACACCCGTGAACAGGCCGCCGCCGCCCACCGACACCACCACCGTGTCCAGTTCGGGGAGCCGGGCGTGGATCTCCTCCATCAGGGTGCCGGCGCCGGCGGCGATCAGCGGATGGTCGTACGCGTGCGAGGCCAGCGCGCCGCTCGTGGCGGCGAACTCCGCGCACGCCGCCAGCGCCTCGCCGTAGGTGGCCCCGACCAGCCGCACGTCCGCGCCGTACGACCGCAGACGGCCGACCTTCACCGGCGGGGCCGTCTCCGGCAGGAAGACCGTCGCCCGTACGCCCTGCTGCCGCGCCGCCCACGCGCAGGCGAGCCCCGCGTTGCCGCCCGAGGCGATGGTCACGCCCGCGTCCGGCAGGGTGCCGGAGGCGCGGTGGGCGCGGAGGAAGTTCTGGGCGCCGCGGGCCTTGAAGCTGCCGGTGTACTGGAGGTACTCCAGCGCCAGCCACGTCTCCGCACCGGAGCCGGAGCCGTTGTCGATGCCGTTGTCGATGCCGGACGCGGGGGCGGGGTCCATCGGCGCCAGGGAGACGGGGCGTACCTGCCCGGCGACACGGTCCGCCGCCTGCTTGACGTCGTCGTAGGTGAGTCCGGACATGTGCTGCTCCTGCCGATGGGACGCTCGGTGGGACCGATGGACACCGTGAACCGTACGCCGCCCGGGACGGCGGAAAGCCGCCCGGGGCAGGGACACCCCGGGCGGCTTCCGGTGGGACGACGGTTCAGAAAGTGAGCTTGAAGCTGTTGAGCCGGCCCGTGTCCTGCGACGCGACATCCTGGACCTTCAGCGTCCAGGTGCCGTTGGCCACCTCGGACGAGGCGTTGACGTAGTACGTCTCGATCACGTTGTCCGCCGAGTCGCCGCTGCTCGACGCCTTCAGCCGGTACGACGTGCCGCTCGGGCCCACCAGGTCGATGACCAGGTCACCGCGCCAGGTGTGCGTGATGTTCACGTCGACCTGGAGGGTGGACGGGGCGTTGCCCGTGACGCCCGAGACGACGAGCGGCGAGGTGACCGCCGCGCCGTTGTCCGGGATGGCGACCGTCGTCGTGGACTCGAACGCCTGGCCCGTACCGCCGCCACCCGGGCGGGGGCCGACCGCGATACCGGCCCACGCGTTCTGCACGGCCGTGTACTCGGCGCTCGTGGTGCCGTACAGCTCACCGGCGACCGCGAGCGTGCCGGTGCGGGCCGCCGCGTAGTTGGTCGTGGAGGTGAACTTCGTGGAGAGCGCCTTGAACCAGATCTGCTCGGCCTTGTCCCGGCCGATGCCGGTCACCGGCAGCCCGTCGGAGGTCGGGGAGTTGTACGAGACCCCGTTGACCGTCTTGGCACCGCTGCCCTCGGAGAGCAGGTAGAAGAAGTGGTTCGCCGGGCCCGAGGAGTAGTGGACGTCGACACCACCGATGCCGGAGTACCAGTAGTCCTTGGAGGCGCCGTCCTTGCTCGGCTGGTCCATGTAGCGCAGCGGCGTGCCGTTGCCGTTGATGTTGATCTTCTCGCCGACGAGGTAGTCGCCCGGGTCGCTCGCGGTGTCGGAGTAGAACTCGACGGCCGCGGCGAAGATGTCGGAGGTGGCCTCGTTCAGACCGCCGGACTCACCGCTGTAGACCAGGCCGGCCGTGTTGGCGGTGACGCCGTGGGACATCTCGTGGGCGGCGACGTCGATGGAGGTCAGCGGCCTGGCGTTGCCGGAACCGTCCCCGTACGTCATGCAGAAGCAGGAGTCCTGCCAGAACGCGTTGACATAGCCGCTGCTGTAGTGGACGCGGGAGTACGCGCCGACGCCGTCACCGCGGATACCGGTGCGGCCGTGCACGTTCTTGAAGTAGTCCCAGGTCTCGGCGGCGCCGTACGCGGCATCGGCGCCCGCCGTCTCCAGGTTGGCGGGCAGACCGTTGCCCCAGACGTCGGTGGAGTTGGAGAAGAGCGTCCCGGTGCCCGACGTACCGCGGTTCAGGTTGTACGTACGGTGGTTGCCGCGGCCCCCGTCGGTGAGGTTGTACGTCGAGCCCGACGCGGTGGAGCCGAGGGTGACCTGGCCGCTGTACTGGGAGTTGCCCACACCGTTCTTGACGGCCTGCCACTCGTACAGCTTCTTGCCGGAGGACGCGTCGGTGACCACGTGCAGCTCGTTCGGGGTGCCGTCGTGCTGGAGACCCCCGACGACCGTCTCGTAGGCCAGCGTGGGTGAGCCCTGCGCCATCCACACGACCTCGCGCGGCGCGCGCTCGGCCGCGGTCTTCTTCGAACCCTCCGCGGCGGCGGCGTTCAGCGCCTGCTTCTCGGCGACCGCGGGCGCCACGTCGGCCGTGGTGTCCACGTTCGTGAGCGCCGCCTTGGACGCCTTGCTCACGGACTGCGTCGTGCCCGCCTTCGACGCGGCGACGACGAGGTCACCGCCGAGGACCGGCAGCCCCTGGTAGGTGCGCTCGTACCGGGTGTGCGTGGTCCCGTCGACGTCCTGGACGACATCGCGTACGACCAGCTTCTCCTGCGCGCCGAGGCCGAGTTCCCCGGCGGTCGCCGCCTTGGCCGCGTCGGCGTCGCGCAGCAGCGCGGCGCGCTGGGCGGGGGAGAGCGAGCGCGGCAGCGCGCCGGGGTCGGCCTTGCCGGCGACCGGCGCCGCGGGGGCGCCGTCCGGCTGCGCTACGGCGGTGCCGGCCTGCACGCCGACGGTGAGAAGGGCTGCTGCGGCGATCAGTGCGCCGGTGGCCGTGGCGCGCCGGCGGGGTCTGTGCGTGGGTCTCACGCGAACTCCTTCTGCGAGGGGGGACCGGGCGGCTCGGTGGGTCACCCGGACAGTGCACGCGGAGCTGTGTCGGGCTGTGGAGCGTGGTGTGGCTCGGTCGGACTCGGTGGTGCGGAGAACGGGGGAAGAGTGGCAGCAGTGACGCACCCATGTCAGGAGCGCGTCAAAAAGTTGGCCGGAATTCGTTCGCTGCCCGAAATTGCCTGTTCGTTAAGCGGACGTTTCGCCGATCATCAGGGCGCCGTGGCCACGCGTTCGTCCGGACCGGAAGGTGTGAACGGAGTGTCAACCGGACCAGGGTGGTCGCCCGACCTGATCCGGTCGCAGTGTGGCGTGTTCCTGACTGTGCTCCGGCTCAGACGGCGGTACTCCGCGCGGCCGGACGGGACGGGGGCACGGACGTCGTGGCCGCCGTCGGCCCCGTTGCCTCCGTGGTCCCTGCTGTCCCCGTCGGTTCCTTCGTCTTCGTCGGTTCCTTTGTCCCCGTCGGCCCGGGAGCCTGCCGGGCCCAGCGGGCCGCGATGACCGCGCACACCATCAACTGCATCTGGTGGTAGAGCATCAGCGGCAGGATCACCGGTCCCGCCGAGGCCCCGAAGAGCACCGCCGCCATGGGCAGCCCCGTCGCCAGGCTCTTGTTCGAGCCGCAGAAGACGATGGCGATCCGGTCCTCCCGGCCGAAGCCGAGCCGCCGCGCGACGCACGACGTCGTCACGAGCGCCAGCGCCAGCAGGGTCGCCGTCACACTCACCAGACCGATCAGCCGCCCCGGAGTGATCTGGTGCCAGATGCCCTCGGTCATGCCCCGGCTGAACGCGGTGTAGACGACGAGCAGGATCGAGCCGCGGTCCAGCAGGGAGAGCGGCTTCTTGTGGCGCCCCACGAACGCGCCGATCCAGCGGCGCAGTACCTGCCCCGCGAGGAACGGCAGCAGCAACTGGACGGCGATGGCGACCAGTCGGTCCGCCGAGAAGCCGACCGTGGAGCCGATCAGCCAGGCGGCGAGCAGCGGTGTGGCGACCATCCCGGCCAGGCTGGAGTACGTACCCGCGCAGATGGCGGCCGGCACATTGCCCCGGGCCGTGGACGTCAGCGCGATCGACGACTGGACGGTGGAGGGGACGACGCAGAGGAAGAGCAGACCGATGTGCAGTTGCTCGGTGAGCAGATACGGTACGACGCCGCCCGCGGCCACACCGAGCAGCGGGAAGAGCGCGAAGGTGCTCGCGCCCACGACGAGATGGAGCTTCCACCGGCGCAGGCCGTCCAGGGCCTCGCGGGTGGAGAGCCGCGCTCCGTAGAGGAAGAAGAGCAGCCCGATGGCGAGATCGGCGGCGCTCCCGACGGCCACGGCGGCACCGCCGGTCGCGGGCAGCAGCGCGGCGAGTACGACCGTACCGAGGAGGGCGGCCACGTAGGGGTCGACCGCCTTCCCCAGCCGGCCCGGCCAGGACAGCGGCCGGGACTCCTGAGTCACATCAATCACCTTCGCCGTCGTCGCCTTGCCACGGGGGGTGGCCGATCTGCGGAATCCATCCGAGGAGGGAGGGTGCGGGGCCGGCGGCCCGTGCGGGGGCCGGTGCGGGGGGAGGGGGTTGGGCCGGTGGGGACTCGGACGCGTCCTGATCCGACGGGGACGCGGGCGGGGACGCGGACGCGTTTGCCGGTGCGGGTGCCGGCCCGGAGTGGGGGCCGGGTGCGGGTGCCGCTGGTGGTGCGGGCGCCGGTGCGGGTGCCGGTGCCGGTGCGGTGCCGGTGTCCCCGGTGTGTACGTCGATCGCGCCGCCGCCCCCGTCGTGGTCGCTGCCCGCCGTCCCCTTGCTGCTGATCAGTGTGTTGAGCGTGCGGTCGATCTCCAGCCAGGAATCGGCATGGGAGTTGTCGATCACGACGAGTCCGACGTTCCGTCCGGCGACCGGGCCGGCCGTCGGCGCATCGTCGTCGTCGGCCTGGGCGACGGCGCCGCCGCACAGGATGCTCGCGCCCGCGACAGCGAGGACGCCCGCGGTGGAGCCGCGTGTCAGGCGGAATCCACCGGTGGTGTTCCGGTGCCGGCCGGTGCCGGCCCGGAAAAGGTTCGACGACACGAGGTTCGGCAGCCCCGCTCAGACGGAGGCGGGAACCGGTACGGAATTCCGGAGGTCGTGATGTCTGCTGATGTTCTTCTCCAGCAGTTCCGTGGCGCCCTTCACTCCGATGGCGCCGGTTTCCCGGGTGTCGGGCAGCCGCCCGTCCTCCATTTTCAGATCGATGAGCGCGCTGTCGATCGCACCGTGCGCGGCGAAAAGGCACGGCGTGCTGTAGATGGCGACATCGACGCCGAGTTCCGACAGTTCGGTGAGCGAGAGCCGCGGCGACTTGCCGCCCGCGATCTGGTTGAACAGCAGGGGCTTGTCGCCGACGACGGAACGGATCTTCCGGATCCACTCCACGCTGCGCACCCCGTCGACGAGGACGACGTCCGCGTCGGTCTCCGCGAGCGCCTCGGCCCGCCGGATGATCTCCGCCTCCTCCGTGGCGTCCGTACGGGCCACCACGAGCAGGTCCTCCCGGCTGCGCAGCACCAGGTCCAGCTTGGCCAGGTACTCCTCCAGCGGGAGGATCAGCTTGCCGTCCGCGTGCCCGCAGCGGCGGGGCCGCTTCTGGTCCTCCAGGATCACCCCGGAGGCCCCGGCGCGCTCCAGCCGCTGTACGACGTGGCAGGCGACCTCGGGGTCGACGTAGCCGTCGTCGATGTCCACCAGCATGTGGTGCTTGGGGAAGGCCAGCCGGAGCCGTTCGGCGAAGGCCACCATGTCGGGCCACGCGATGTATCCGATGTCGGGGAGCCCGTAGTGCGAGGCGGCGAACCCGAATCCGGAGACGAAGAAACCGTTGTAGTGCTGGGCCGCGATCGAGGCCGAGTACATGTCGTAAATTCCGATGAGCGGTGTGGTGCGCGGTGATTGAACCGCTTCTCGCAGGGCGTTGCCGTAGCGCATGGCTCTCCTCTGTCCGGAACGCGTTCTTCGACGCGTTCCGGGACGGGGTGTGCGGTGGATTACGGGAGAAGATTTACAGAACACAAAGAGCCGGTAACGCGACACACCGGAGTATTCCCCGGTTTGGCAAAATTTGATTATCCGTCCTGTCCGGATCTGGTTGTCCCGATCCGGTGGATTGGGCCCGGGATTGGGTCCTGGGGCCCATGACGTGTTCCGGTCATTACCCGTACTGTCGCCCGAACGGGGGGTGGGGCGAGGTGCGCCACCATGAACGGCCCTTTCACCGGGGCAGTTTGAGGTCTGACATGTCTTTCTACGGTGCTGTTCCACAGTCCATGCCCAAGTCCCAGTCCATGCCCAGGCAGCTCGTGGTGGCTCGCCTGCTGGTGTACGTCCTGTTCGGCGCGACGCTTCTCGGCGGTCTCGGGATCTTCCTGACCGCCGTCATGGTCGGTGCGGTGGACGGCAGGCTGATCGGGGTGGTGGCGTACGCGGCCCTCCCCGGCGTGGCCGGCTGGATGCTGGTGCGGCAGGCGCCGACCGGTGGGGTCCGGGTCTGGTGGGGGCTGGTCGCCGTCCAGGTGTGGCTGATCCTCGGCGGTCTGTCCACCATCGGTGACGGCTCCGGCCAGGGCTTCACCCAACTCCTGCTGCCCGTGGTGATCCTGGTGCTGCTGAGCCGGGTGCGGAGCCGCGAGTGGTTCACGCTGGCGGAGTACGAGCGGGCCGGGAGCCCGCGGTTCTCCTTCTCGCACATGATCACGTGGCGGCGCGACCGCGGGCAGACCGCGATGGAGTACCTCGGGCTCGTCCTCGTCGTCGTGGCGATCATCGGGGGACTCGTGCTCGGGGCCGCGCAGATCGGCGGCGGCGTCCAGGCCCGTATCTGCTCGGTCTTCGACATGTCCTGCGCCACGGAGGGCGGCGGGGGCGACGCGATCGAGGCGCGGGACGGCAATGAGAACCAGGAGAACCAGGGGAACCAGTCCGGCGGTACGGCGGACGGCGGCACCTCCAGCGGCGGTACGACGGGCGGAGCCACCGGCGGTACGGGTGGCACCGGCGGCACCGGTGGCACGGGTGGCGCCGGCGGAGCCGACACCTCCGGCGGTACGGCCGACGCCCCCGGTGGGTCCGAGGCCCCCGGTGACCCCGACGAGGCGGGCGACCCCACCGACCCGTACGAGCCCATCTTCGCCCCCGGCGAGGAGCACAAGGGCGACGAGGGCGGCGACGGCGACGACAAGAAGGCCGACTGCTCCGGCTTCTGGGGCTGCACCTGGGACAAGGCGGGGCAGGTCGGTGAGGGCCTGTTCGTCGACGGGATCGGGGGCGACCTCTCCGGCATGTTCAACACGGTCATCCACCCGGTCGACACCTTCAACGGCCTGATGGACTACGGCAAGTCGCTCGGCGACAAGTGGTCGGACGACTCGAAGGACGCCTCCGACAAGTGGGGCGACGGCGACTACCTCGGCGCGCTGGGCGACTGGACCGGTGCCTCGCTCAAGACCGGCGGCCGGGTCCTGGACGACATGTTCATCGGGGACGACGTCCGTGAGACCTGGAACCGGGGCGAGAAGACCCAGGCCGTCACCAACGTCGCCTGGAACATCGGTTCGCTCTTCATCCCCGGCTACAACGCCGCCAAGGTCGCCGGGAAGACCAGCAAGCTCGGCAAGCTGGGCAAGATCGCCCAGGCCATCGCGGACGGCGCGGAGAAGGCCAAGGGCGCCGCGAACAAGGCACGGAAGGCGGCGGGCCTCGGCGACTCCAAGGCCGCGCGCGAGGCGGCCGACGAGGCGCAGCGGCATGCCGACGAGGCGGCCAAGAAGGTCGAGGAGAAGGGCAGTTGCAGCATCGCGCTGGGCGGCGCCCGGCTCGTACCGTACGGCGGTGGCTCGTACGACGGCGGTGACGGCGGCCCGGCCGGTGTGGCCGGCTCCGGTACCGGGGTCCTCGCCTCGGCCCGTGCCTCCGTACCGCTGATCGTCCTCGCGGAGGGCGGCGGCACGAAGCGGTGCGAGGGGGCGGAGGCCGACGACGCGCGGGACGCGCAGAAGGAGGCCGACGACGCGGACCGGGCCGCCGACGGCGCCGAACTCGGCGACGCGGCCGACCGGGCGAAGCAGACCATCCTGGACGCGAAGAACAAGCAGAAGACGCCCAAGGAGGACCGCTACAACCTCAACGAGGGCGCGGTCGACAAGCTCTCCGCGAAGGCCAAGGACAACCCGGACCTCAGCCGTGGCGAGTTCGGCAAGGACGAGCTGGCCGCCGCGCTGGACGACCTCTCCGACATGCTCGGCACCAAGGGCATCGACAACCAGAGCCGCGGCTCCCTGGGTGCGACCGTCCTGAAGGCCAACGACCGCCACCAGCTCGCCGAGGCCATGGCCGAGGTCCGCGCCGCCAAGCGCGCCGCCGACCTGGAGGCCGCGCCCGGCACCAAGGTGTACGCGGCCGTCGGTGAGAAGAAGGGCCGCCAGTCGGTGGACCTCGGGGACGGCACCACCGTCGACCTCAAGGGCATCGACGACGCCGATGTCGTCTACAAGGGCAAGGACGGCAGCATCCACGTCTCGGAGGTCAAGAACACCGCCAACGCCACCACGCAGGCGTCCCTGCGCGCCCAGGCGGAGAAGCTCGGCAAGTGGGCCAAGGAGGACGGGGCGAACCCGCCCAGGGCGGCGCGCTACGAGATCCAGACCCAGAAGGACTGGGACAAGATCTTCGACGGCTTCCAGAAGGACAAGAAGACCGGCGCGATCCCTGAGGGCACCCCCGCGCAGACCATCGCGGACAACGGCCTCGGGGCCAGGATCGCCGGCCAGGACCTCACCCCCAAGCAGCTCAAGGACCTGGACGCCGCCTGGAACGGGAAGAGCGCGGCGGAGAAGCAGGCCGCGCGCGACTCGGGCAAGATGAAGGATCCCAAGAGCGCGATGGAATACCTGGGGGTGTCGTGACGACGACGGACGACGGCGGGAACGCCGGGACGCCACTGCTCCCCGAGGCGGTACGGGCCCTCCCGTACTCCTGGGGCGCCGGCTTCGGCTGGCCTCCGGAGACCGAGGAGAGCCCCGGGAACCTCGCGCTCGCCCGCACCGTACTGGAGGCATGCCTCCCGGCGGCCCCCCTCGCCGTGCCGGAGCCGCCCCCCGAGGTCCGCGCGAAGGACCTCGGCGAGGGGGAGGACCTGCCCGACTGGGTCGAGGCCAGGGCCGTGCTGCGGGCCCTCATGCCGTACGCGCGCGACGTGACCCGGGAGCGCATGGCCGAGGCCGAGGCGCGGTGCGCGCGGGCGGGCCTGGACACCACCGACTTCACGGCGCGCTGGACCCGCCGTATCTCCGCCTGGATCGCGCAGGAGGTGCTGCGCTGGTGCGGCCTGATGGTCGACGACACCACGGCGCTCACCCCCTGGGCGACCGACCTCGCGGAGCGGTACGCGCACCGGGGCGTCGCCGCCGAACAGGCCGTATGGCTGCTCCGCCTCACCCCCGAACTACCGGGCAGCCACGAGGCCCTGACCCGGCTGGCACACGACGGGGGGCTGCCGGCCGAGGTACGGGAACTGGCCGCGGAGGCGGACACCGGGGCCGGGTCCGGGCGCTGAAGCCCCGCCGGGGGATCGCGGCCCCCGGCGAGGTCAGTGCGGCCGGTCGCCCGCGGTGACGGCCTTCAGCTCGGCCAGCGAGTCCCGGACGAGCTCCGACAGGTCCTCGTGGCCGGTTCCCCCGATCCAGCGTTCGAACGCGATCTTGAAGACGGCGGTGCCCGCCTCGGCGGCCAGGCTCGCGGCCGGGTCCGCGACGCCGCGGTGGCGGAGGGCTTCGGCGAGCGCGGCGGACAGGGAGGCGAGTTTGATCAGCTCGCGCTCCTGGAGTTCGGCGTTCGCCGCGATGACGGCCTGGCGCCGGCGGGACTGCTCGCGGCGGTCCCGGAAGAGGTCCCCGGTGACCTCCAGCGCGGCGCCCACCGCGTCGATCGGCGCGGTGGCATCGGGGACACGGGTGAGGGCGTCCAGGATGTGCTGTTCCAGTGAGCCCGCGCCCGCGAACAGGACCTCGCGCTTGTCGGCGAAGTGCCGGAAGAACGTGCGCTCCGTGAGCCCCGCGCGCCCGGCGATCTCCGCCACGGTCGTCTGCTCGAATCCGCGCTCGCCGTAGAGCTCCAGCGCGGCCTGCTCGATCCGCCCGCGCGCGTTGGGCTCCCATCGGCTCATACGCTGATCCTACGCGAGGGCAGTGGCTGACATCACCTCGGCAGCATCATCGCACCCGGCGGGCCCGCCGCCGGGCGCCGCTCAGGCCAGGCTGTCCCGCCACGCGCGGTGCAGACCGGCGAAGCGGCCCGTGCCCGCGATCAGGTCGGCCGGGGCGCCGTCCTCCACGATGCGGCCGTGCTCCATCACCAGGACCCGGTCCGCGATCTCGACCGTCGACAGACGGTGGGCGATGACCACCGCCGTACGGCCGTGCAGCACCGTGTCCATCGCGCGCTGCACCGCGCGCTCGCCCGGGATGTCCAGCGAGCTGGTCGCCTCGTCCAGGATCAGCACCGCCGGGTCGGCGAGCAGCGCGCGGGCGAACGCGACCAACTGGCGCTGCCCCGCCGAGATCCGGCCGCCCCGCTTGCGTACATCCGTGTCGTAGCCGTCCGGCAGACCGCTGATGAAGGCGTGCGCGCCGATCGCCTTCGCCGCCGCCTCGATCTCCGCGCGGCCGGCGTCCGGGCGGCCGATGGCGATGTTCTCCGCGACCGTGCCGGAGAAGAGGAACGCCTCCTGGGTCACCATCACCACCCCGCGCCGCAGCTCGGGCGTGTCCAGCTCGCGCAGGTCCACGCCGTCCAGCAGGATCCGGCCCTCCGTCGGGTCGTAGAACCGGGCCAGCAGCTTGGCCAGGGTGGACTTGCCCGCGCCCGTCGAGCCGACGACCGCGACCGTCTGGCCCGCCGGGATGGTCAGATCGAAGCGGGGCAGGACCTCGCCGCCCGTGCGGTACGCGAAGCGCACCCCCTCGAAGACGGCCGCCCGGCCCGGGAACCCGCCCTCCGTCGCGGGCAGTTCCCTCGGCCGCTCCGCCTCCGGCACGGACGGGGTCTGGGCCAGCAGGCCCGCGATCTTCTCCATGGAGGCGGCGGCCGACTGGTACGAGTTGAGGAACATCCCGAGCCGGTCGATCGGGTCGTACAGCCGCCGCAGATAGAGCGCCGCCGCCGCGAGCACCCCGAGCGGCAGAGTGCCGTCCGCCACCCGGTAGGCGCCCCAGAGGACGATCCCGGCGACGGCCGTGTTCGCGACGAGCCGGGAGCCGGTCACATAGCGGGCCATCTCCAGGATCGCGTCGCCGTTGCTGCGCTCGTGACGGTGGTTGAGCGCACCGAAGTCCGCGTCGTTGGCGCGCTCGCGCCGGAACGCCTGCACCGGCCTGATGCCGTTCATCGTCTCCGCGAACTTCACGATGACGGCCGCGATCGCGGTGGAGCGCCGGGAGTAGGCCAGGGCCGCCCGCCGCTGGTAGAGCCGTACCAGCAGATAGAGCGGTACGAAGGACGCCACGGCCACCGCGCCGAGCCCCACGTCCAGGTAGAGCAGCAGCGCCGAGATGTAGACGAAGGCCAGCACCACGGCGATGAGTTCCTGAAGGCCCTCGCTCAGCAGCTCGCGCAGCGACTCCACATCCGTGGTCGACCGGGAGATCAGCCGCCCCGAGGTGTACCGCTCGTGGAAGTCGACGCTCAGCGCCTGGGCGTGGCGGAAGATACGGCCGCGCAGATCGAGGAGCACGTCCTGGTTGATCCGGGCGGAGGCCCGGATGAACGCGTACTGGAGGGCGCCCGACCCCACCGAGCAGATCAGATACCCCGCGCCGACGGCGTACAGCGGCCCGTACTCCCCGGCGCGGAACGCGGGCACGCCCCGGTCGATGGCGTACGCGACGATCAGCGGCCCGGCCTGCATCACGGCCTGCTGGAGCAGCAGGAGGAGCGCGGCCACCGCCACCCGCGTACGCCGCGCGCGCAGCAGGGACCGCAGCAGCGCGCCGGTGGCGCCCGGGGGCGCGGGCAGCGCGTCCTTCCCGAAGGGGTCGTCCGGGCCCGCCCCCGCACCGGCCGGATCGGGCGCGGGCCCCGACGACGGCGGGGGCGACGGCAGGGGCGCCTCGACCGGATCCGGCTCCGGGCCGTGCGCGTCCGTCGTGGTCGACGTCGTCATCGGACACTCTCCTCAACGGGCTCCGAGGCGGGCTCCGAGGCGGGCTCCGGGGCCGGCTCCGGGGCGGGCTCCGAGGCCCCCGACATCAGCCACGCGTACTCCGCGCTGCTCCGCAGCAGCTCCTGATGCGTCCCCACGGCGGCGATCCGGCCCCCGGAGATCAGCGCCACCCGGTCGGCGAGCAGCACCGTCGACGGCCGGTGCGCCACGACCAGCGCCGTCGTCTCCCGCAGGACCCGCCGCAGCGCCGCCTCCACCCGCGCCTCCGTGTGCACGTCCAGCGCGGAGAGCGGGTCGTCCAAAACGAGGAAGCGCGGCCGGCCGGCCACCGCCCTGGCCAGCGCGAGCCGTTGGCGCTGGCCGCCGGAGAGGCTGTGGCCCTGCTCGCCCACCTCGGTCCGCGCGCCGTGGGGCAGCGCCTCGACGAAGTCCGCCTGCGCCACGTCCAGCGCGCGCGGCAGCGCGTCCGGTCCGGCGCCCGCCGCGCCCATCAGCACGTTCTCCCCGACGGTGGCCGAGAAGAGCGTGGGCTCCTCGAAGGCCACGGACACCAGCTCCCGCAGCCGCCGTCTGGGCAGCTCCGTGATGTCCTGCCCGTCCAGGGTGATCCGCCCCGCCGTCGTCTCGTGCAGCCGGGGTACGAGCGCGGTCAGCGTCGTCTTGCCCGACCCCGTGGCGCCGACCAGCGCCATCGTCTCGCCGGATCTGATGTGCAGATCGACCCGGTCCAGGACGGGCGCGGAGTCGGCGGCGGCGTCGGGGTAGCGGAACGAGACCCCCTCGAAGCGCAGCCCGCCCCCGGGGCCGCCCGGGTCCGCCGCGAGGACCCCGGCCGCCGGCTCCTGCTCCGCCGGCGTCTCCGGCTCCTCCGGTTCCGTTTCCTCCCGTACGTCCATCACCTCGAAGTACCGGTCGGTCGCCGTCGCCGACTCCTGGCTCATCGCCAGCAGGAACCCGATCGACTCCACCGGCCAGCGCAGCGCCAGAGCCGTCGACAGGAACGCCACCAGCGTGCCCGCCGAGAGCCCGCCGTCCGCCACCTGGATCGTGCCCAGCACCAGCGCCGCGCCGATGGCCAGCTCGGGAACGGTCATGATCACGGCCCAGATGCCGGCCAGCAGCCGCGCCTTGCCCAGCTCCGTCGCGCGCAGCCGCCGCGCCAGCTCACGGAAGGCCAGCGCCTGGCTGCGGTGGCGGCCGAACCCCTTGATGATCCGGATGCCGAGCACGCTCTCCTCGACCACCGTCGTCAGATCGCCGACCTGGTCCTGCGCCTTCCGCGCGACCAGTGAGTACCGCGTCTCGAAGAGCGAACAGACGATCACCAGCGGGACGACGGGGACCAGCAGCACCAGCCCCAGCGACCAGTCCTGGAGCAGCAGAATGACAAAACCGACCAGGATCGTCGTCGCGTTGACCAGCAGGAAGGTCAGCGGGAACGCCAGGAACATCCGGAGCAGCATCAGGTCCGTCGTGCCGCGCGACAGCAACTGGCCCGAGGGCCACCGGTCGTGGAAGGCCACCGGCAGCCGTTGCAGATGGCGGTAGAGATCGGCGCGCATCGCCGCCTCGACCCCCGCCAGCGGCCGGGCCACCAGCCACCGCCGCAGCCCGAACAGCAGCGCCTCCGCGACCCCCAGCGCCAGCAGCGCCAGCGCGCCGAGCCAGACGCCGCCGGGGTCCCGGTCCTTCACCGGGCCGTCCACCATCCACTTCAGGACGAGCGGCATCACCAGCCCCAGGCACGAGGCCACTATCGCGACGACCGCCGCCGTCGCGAGACGCCTGCGCACCGGTCGTACGTACGGCCACAGCCGCAGCAGCGAACGGACGGAGGAGGACCGCTCCCCGGGGCGTTCCCCGGACCGGTCCTCGGCGGGTGTGTCTGTCTCGGTCATCAGAGCGAGCCTACGGTCCGCCACTGACAACGCTCATGTGGTTTTCCTGCCACTCTCGTCCGGTCGTACCAGCACATCAACTGATCGGATGATGGCGAGTCGAGCGCGATGGCCGATGCCGCCCGTCCCCGCCGCACGGAACCCTCGTACGCATGGCGATCATCGAAGTGAACGGCCTGCGCAAGGCGTACGGCGGCCGAACGGTGGTGGACGGCGTCTCCTTCACCGTGGACGAGGGGGAGATCTTCGGGATCCTCGGACCCAACGGCGCCGGGAAGACGACCACCGTCGAATGCGTCGAGGGCCTCCGGATCCCGGACGGCGGTACGGTCCGGGTCGCCGGGCTCGACCCGGTCGCCGAACACGACCTCGTGACCCGGACCCTCGGCGCACAGCTCCAGGAGAGCGAGCTCCAGGCCAAACTGACCGTACGGGAGGCGCTGGAGCTGTACGCGGCCTTCTACCCGGAGCCGGCCGACTGGCGGCCCCTGGCCGAACGGCTCGGCCTGACCGCCCGGCTGACGACCCGGTTCGCGAAGCTCTCCGGCGGCCAGAAGCAGCGGCTGTTCATCGCCCTCGCGCTGATCGGCAACCCGCGCGTGGTCGTCCTCGACGAGCTGACCACCGGACTCGACCCGCGCGCCCGCCGCGACACCTGGAGCCTGATCGAGGAGGTACGGGACTCCGGCGTGACCGTGTTGCTGGTCACCCATTTCATGGAGGAGGCCCAGCGCCTCTGCGACCGTATCGCCGTGATCGACCACGGCCGGATCGCCGCCCTCGACACCCCGTCCGGGCTGATCGGCCGCTCGGCCGCCGCCACCGTCATCTCCTTCACCCCCTCCGCGCCGCTCGACGACACCGAACTGGCCGCGCTGCCGCAGGCGGTCTCCGTCGACACACGGGGCGACCGCGTGGTGATCAACGGGACGGACGACACCGTCAACGCCGTGATCACCCTGCTCGCCCGGCACCGCGTCACCGCGCACCAGCTCCGGGTCACCGAGGCGACCCTGGACGACGCGTTCCTCGACCTCACGGGGACGGCGGACACCACCGCCCCCGCCCCCGCGACCCCCGCCGGAAAGAAGACCTGAGCCGATGCCCGCCCCTGCCACCCCGCGTCCCGCCATCCCTCCCCGTTCCGCCGCCGCTGTCGCTGTCGTCAGGGCCGAGGCCCAGCTCTTCCTCCGCGAGCCGGGAAGCCTCTTCTGGGTCGTCCTCTTCCCGACCGTCCTGACGACGATCCTCGGACTGATCCCCTCCTACCGCGAGCCCTCGGACGAGCTCGGCGGCCGGCGCGTCATCGACCTCTACGTGCCCATCGGTGTTCTGCTCGCCATGATCATGTCCGGGCTCCAGGCCATGCCGCCCGTCCTCACCGGCTACCGCGAACGCGGCATCCTGCGCCGGATGTCGGCGACCCCCGTACGGCCCGCCTCCCTGCTCGGCGCGCAGATCGTGCTGCACGGGGCCGCGGCGCTCTGCTCCGCCGTCCTGGTGATCGTCGTGGGCAGAACCGCCTTCGGTGTCAAGCCGCCGGGCCAGCTCACCGGTTACGCGCTGGCCCTGGTCCTCGCCACGGTGAGCGCCCTCGCGCTGGGCGCGGTGGTGTCGGCGGTTTCCCGTACGCAGAAGATCGCCGGGGCCGTCGGCTCCGCCGCCTTCTTCCCCGCGATGTTCACCGCGGGGGTCTGGATGCCGGTGCAGACGATGCCGGGCACCCTGCGCCACCTCGTCGAACTCACCCCCTTCGGCGCCGCTTCCCAGGCGCTCGACCAGGCGATGCGCGGCGACTGGCCGGGCTGGGGCCATCTCGGGGTGACGGCGCTGTGGGCCGTGGTGCTGACGGCCGGGGCGGCCCGCTGGTTCCGGTGGGAGTGAACGCCGGGGTGGGCCTCGGGGTGAACAGTGGGGTGTCCGGGTGAGAGCGGCCACCGCGGCGGCACGCGGGCACACTGGGGAGATGTCCGGCCCCCCGACCTCCCCGACCACCGAGACGACCCCGACGACCGAGACCACCCCGACCACCGCGCCCGCGCCCCTGCCTGTGTCCGTCTCCGTCTCCGTGGAGGAGCGCTGGGAGCAGTTCTTCCGCTGGGGCCCGTACGCCACGCTCGCCCTCTCCACCGGCATCTCGGCCCTCGTCGACAGCCACCGCGCGCCCGTCCCCAGCGCCGCGCTGCTGCTCGCGGCCCTCGCGCTCCAACTGTGGTGGCACCGGACCCGCGGCCGGGTGCCCGTGCAGTCCCGGCCCGCGCGGGCGTACTACGTGGCCCGTACGGCCCTCGCGTTCGCGCTCGCCTGGCTGCACCCCTTCTACTCGATCTACGCCATCCTCGGCTATTTCGACGTCGACCGGCTGCTGCCCCGGCGGTACGCCCGCACCGGCATGTTCGTCACCGCCGTCACCATGGCGGGCGCGCAGTCGGGCGGGCTGCCGCCGACGTCCCCGCTCCAGGCGTTCGTCCTCGGGGCGCTCTTCCTGCTGCACTGCTCCCTTGTCTTCATCTTCGGCCATCTCGCGACCCGGGAGGCCGAGAACGTACGGGAGAAGGCCGCCACGATCGCGGAACTGGAGCGCACCAACGCCCGGCTGGAACAGGCCCTCACCGAGAACGCCGCCCTCCAGGCCCAGTTGCTCGTCCAGGCGAGGGAGGCCGGTGTCGCCGACGAGCGCCGCCGGCTCGCCGCCGAGATCCACGACACCATCGCGCAGGGCCTGGCCGGGATCATCGCCCAGCTCCAGGTGGTCACCGCCACCCCCGACCACGCGCTCGCCCGCCTTCATCTGGAGCGGGCCGCCGACCTCGCCCGGCACAGCCTCGGCCAGGCGCGCAGATCCGTACAGAACCTCGGCCCGGCCGAGCTGGAGCACGACACGCTCCCCAAGGCGCTCCGGAAGACGGTCGCCACCTGGGCCGAACGCTCCGGGCTGCGGGCCGGGTTCACCGTCACGGGTACGGAGGAGCCGCTGCACGACGAGGTCGCGGCGACCCTGCTCCGTATCGCCCAGGAAGCCCTGGCCAACACCGCCCGGCATGCGCAGGCGCGCCGCGTGGGCGTCACGCTCTCCTACATGGGCGACGAGATCAGCCTCGACATACGGGACGACGGCCGCGGCTTCGACGCGCTCGCCCCGCCCCCGCGCTCCGGTACGGGCGGCTTCGGCCTGGCCGGGATGCGCGCCAGGGCGGAACGCCTCGCGGGCACGGTCACCGTCGAGTCGGCGGCGGGGGAGGGGACGGCGGTCTCGGCTCGCGTACCGTTGGTGCCCCATGGCTGACAGGACCGGCGGGACCGGCACACCGGACAGGATCATCACCCTGATCGTCGTCGACGACCATCCGGTCGTACGGGACGGTCTGCGCGGCATGTTCGAGTCCGCGCCCGGCTTCCGGGTGCTCGGCGAGGCCGCGAACGGTGTCGAGGGCGTCGCGCTCGCCGTCCGTCTCGACCCCGACGTCGTCCTGATGGACCTGCGGATGCCGGGCGGCGGCGGGGTCGAGGCGATCGCCGAACTCACCCGCGGCGGCGCCCGCGCCAGGGTCCTCGTCCTCACCACGTACGACACGGACTCCGACACGCTCCCCGCGATCGAGGCGGGCGCGACGGGCTATCTGCTCAAGGACGCGCCCCGCGAGGAGCTGTTCACGGCGGTACGGGCCGCCGCCGACGGCCGTACGGTCCTCTCGCCCGCCGTCGCCTCCCGCCTCGTCTCCCACGTACGGGCCCCGGCCGCCGGGGGGCGAACCCCTGTCGGCGCGTGAGCGCGAGGTGCTGGGCTGGGTCGCCAGGGGCACGCCGAACCGCGAGATCGCCGTCGAACTGTTCATCAGCGAGGCCACGGTGAAGACCCATCTCACCCATCTCTACGCCAAGCTGGGCGTGAAGGACCGCGCGGCGGCGGTCGCGGCCGGCTACGACCGGGGCATCCTCGGCTGACCGCACATCACCGCACCGTCCCTGACGCCCCCCGTCCCCGACCCGCCCGTCCCTGACGCCCCGTCACGCGACCACCCGGAACAGCAGCGCCGCCCGCGCCGGGACCCGTACCACCGCACCCCCCTTGTGCGCCGTCCCCGGAGCCTCCCGCTGGTCCGTGCGCGCCGTGTCCACCACCAGTTCGTACGCGGCCGCCCACGGCGGCCCCGGCAGCGTGAACTCCACCGGCCGGGGGCCCGCGTGGAGGACCGTCAGGAAGCTGTCGTCCGTGATCTTCTCGCCGCGCGCGTCCCGCCCCGGGATGTCGCGCCCGGAGAGGAAGAGCCCGAGCGTCGACGCCGGGGCGTACCAGTCCGCCTCCGTCATCTCCGCGCCGTACGGGGTGAACCACGCCAGGTCCCGCAGTCCGTCCGGGGCCTGGCGGCGGCCGGAGAAGAAGGCGCGGCGGCGCAGTACGGGGTGGGCGCGGCGCAGGGCGAGGAGCCGGACGGTCAGCCGGTGCAGCTCCAGCGGCCCGTTCTCCGTACCGTCCGCCCTGTCCCGAGCGTCGGCGCCGTCGGCGGGCCCCTCGTCGAGCAGCGACCAGTCGACCCAGCTCACCTCGTTGTCCTGGCAGTACGCGTTGTTGTTGCCGCCCTGCGTACGGCCCATCTCGTCGCCCGCCACCAGCATCGGCACGCCCGTCGACACCAGCAGCGTGGTCAGCAGGTTCCGGAGCTGGCGCCAGCGCAGGGCGTTGACCGCGGGGTCGTCGCTCGGGCCCTCGGCGCCGCAGTTCCAGGACCGGTTGTCGTTCGTCCCGTCCCGGTTGCCCTCGCCGTTCGCCTCGTTGTGCTTCCGCTCGTACGACACCAGGTCGCGCAGAGTGAAGCCGTCGTGCGCGGTGATGAAGTTGACGGAGGCGTACGGCCGCCGGCCGCCCCACGCGTACAGGTCGCTCGACCCGGAGAGCCGGTAGCCGAGGTCCCGTACGTCGGGCAGGGCGCCGCGCCAGAAGTCCCGTACGGCGTCGCGGTAGCGGTCGTTCCACTCCGTCCACAGTGGCGGGAACGCCCCGACCTGGTAGCCGCCGCTGCCCACGTCCCACGGTTCGGCGATCAGCTTCACCCGGCGCAGCACCGGGTCCTGGGCGATCACGGCGAGGAAGGGCGAGAGCATGTCGACGTCGTGCATGGAGCGGGCCAGGGCCGCCGCCAGGTCGAAGCGGAAGCCGTCCACGCCCATCTCCGTCACCCAGTAGCGCAGCGAGTCGGTGATGAGCCGCAGCACGTGCGGCTGCACCACGTGCAGGGTGTTCCCGCAGCCGGTGTAGTCGGTGTACCGGCGGGCGTCGGCGGGCAGCCGGTAGTAGCCGCGGTTGTCGATCCCGCGCAGGGAGAGCGTCGGGCCCCGCTCGCCGGCCTCCGCCGTGTGGTTGTAGACCACGTCGAGGATGACCTCTATCCCGGCCGCGTGCAGCGCGCGCACCATCTCCTTGAACTCCTCGACCTGCTGGCCGCGGGTGCCGCTCGCGGCGTACCCGGCGTGCGGGGCGAAGTAGCCGACGGAGTTGTAGCCCCAGTAGTTGCGCTGTCCGCGCCGCAGGAGGTGGTCCTCGTGCGCGAACTGGTGGACGGGGAGCAGCTCGACCGCCGTCACCCCGAGGCGCCGGAGGTGGCCGATCGCCTCCGGGTGCGCGAGGCCCGCGTACGTACCGCGCAGCTTCTCCGGGATCCCCGGGTGGAGCTTGGTGAAGCCCCGTACGTGCAGCTCGTAGATGACGGAGTCGGCCAGGGGCGTCTTGGGCCGCCGGTCGTCCGTCCAGCCGTCGTCGGGCGCCGCGTCGTGGACGACGACCCCCTTGGGGACGAACGGGGCGGAGTCGCGGTCGTCGCGCACGGTGTCGGCGACCTGCGGCTGCGGCCAGTCCCGTACGTGGCCGTAGACCTCGGGGGGCAGCGCGAACTCCCCGTCGACGGCCCGCGCGTACGGGTCGAGCAGCAGCTTCGCCGGGTTCCAGCGGGCCCCCGTCCAGGGGTCCCAGCGGCCGTGGACCCGGAATCCGTACCGCTGCCCGGGGCGTACGCCGGGCACGAAGCCGTGCCAGATCTCATGGGTCAGCTCGGTCAGCGGCAGCCGGCTCTCGGCGCCGTGGTCGTCGTAGAGACAGACCTCGACCGCCTCGGCGCCGCCCGCCCACAGCGCGAAGTTGGTGCCCGCCACCCCGTCGCGAGCGACCCGGTAGCGGGCCCCGAGCGGGGTCGCCGAGCCCGGCCTGACGACGGGCGCGGGGATGGGGGTGCCGGGCGGCTCCCCCTCCATGGCATGTTCCGTGACGTGTCGCGCGACGTGTTCCGTCACGTCTTCCGTTTCCGTGGCGTGCTGCACGACGTGCTTCCTGGCGCGTTCCTGGTGGACTGTCTCCTGCTCGGCTGCGCTCGCCACTGACCGGCCTCCCGCGGCTCATGGGCCCCGCTCCCCGGCGCGCACGGCGTCCCGGCCGTGGGCTGCTCCTCGCGTGGTCCTCCTCCTGTTCTGCCCCCAAGAGGCCCTGCCCTCACGTTTCCCCCGGAGGGGGGTGGTCGTTGGGCGGTCATGAGAAACGTGACGAAGCGGGCAGGGACCCGCGGGGCGGTCTTCCTGACCTGGGCGGGACTGATCGCCGCACTGACCGGACTGGCGGGCCTGACCGGGTGCGCCGGCGGCCCCGCCGCCCTTCTGGAGAGCAAGGCGGGCACCCCCGCCGACACCATCACCGTCACCCCGAAGGACGGTGCGAAGGGGGTCGCGCGGACGGACCGGATCGAGGTGACGATCCCGGACGGGCGGCTCGAACGGGTGAAGGTGACCCAGGTGGAGGACGCGCGGCCGGCGGAACTGCCGGGGCGGATCTCCGCGGACGGCCGTACGTGGACCCCGCGCGGCGGCGCGGTCGTCGCGCTCGCGGCCAAGTACAGCGTGGACGCGGTCGCCGTGGACGGCGCGGGGCACCGCTCGGCCCGCCACACCACCTTCACCACGGCGGTGCCCACGGACCGGTTCACCGCCTACTTCTCGCCGGAGAACCGCGCCACCGTCGGCACCGGCATGATCATCTCCTTCGACTTCAACCGGAAGATCGAGGACCGCGCCGCCGTCCAGCGCGCCGTCAAGGTCACCTCGGACCCGCCGGTGGAGGTGGCGGGCCACTGGTTCGGCAACGAGCGGATCGACTTCCGCCCGCGGGAGTACTGGGAGCCGGGCACCGAGGTCACGATCGAACTGGCGCTGCGGGACGTCCAGGCGGCGCCCGGGGTGTTCGGCATGCAGCACAAGAACCTCGGCTTCACGGTGGGCCGCTCGCAGGTCTCCCTGGTCGACGCCGAGGAGCACACCATGGAGGTACGGCGCGACGGCGAGCCGGTGTCGACGCTGCCGATCACCGCGGGCGACGCCAAGAACCCCACGTACAACGGGAAGATGGTGGTCACGGAGTTGCACGAGGTCACGCGGATGAACGGCGGTTCGGTCGGGTTCGGCGCCGAGTACGACATCAAGGACGTGCCGCACGCGATCCGGCTGACCACCACGGGCACGTTCCTGCACGGCAACTACTGGGAGACGGCGGGTACGTTCGGCTCCGAGAACGTCAGCCACGGGTGCATCGGGCTGCGCGACACCAAGGGCGGCGACCCGGACGCGCCGGCCGGCTGGTTCTTCGAACGGACCCTGGTCGGCGATGTGGTGGAGGTGGTCAACTCGCGTGACCGCACGGTCGCCCCGGACAACGGCCTCGGTGGCTGGAACATGGAGTGGAACAAGTGGAAGGCGGGCTCGGCGCTCCGCTGAGACGAGCACCCCCGCGCCCCTCGCGCGCGGTCGGCCCCGCCCCGTACCACCGCTATGACCTGCGCCGTCCCGGCCCGTTGGGACGGAATGGTGACATAAGAGAGATCTACGTCGCGCTCGCCATGTGATTATCTTTCGTCATGCGCGTGCACTCGACGCGCGGGGGTGCGGGCCGTGGCGGGGCCAGGCCGCGCGAGGGGAGACAACCATGGTGAACGGGCTGCCGATACCGGCCACATCGACCACGTCCGGAGGCGGTCGCCGAAGCGGGCGCGGCCGCGGGAGCACGGGGCTGCTCGCCCTGCTGCTGGGGGCCCTGCTCCTGGTGGTGACGGCGTGCGGCGGGGGCTCCGGGGCCGGTGACGACGGCAAGAGCGGTGACAAGGGCGCGGCGGAGGTGCGGAACGCCGCCTCCGTCGCGGTCGTGACGATCGAACCCAAGGACGGCGCCAAGGCCGTGGGGACCATGGGCGCCCTCAAGGTCACCGCGGCCAAGGGCAAGCTGACCACCGTCACCGTCCAGGACGACAAGGGCGGTCCGGTCGAGGGCAAGCTCTCGGCGGACGGTACGGCGTGGGAGCCGCTCCAGCATCTGGCGTCCGGGACCAGGTACAAGGTGCACGCGATCGCCAAGGACGCCGACGGGCGCGCGTCCGCGAAGGACACGACGTTCACCACGCTCGTACCGGAGAACACCTTCATCGGCACCTACACGCCCGAGGACGGTTCGACGGTCGGCGTCGGCATGCCGGTCTCGATCAACTTCACCCGGGGCATCACGGAGCCCGAGGCCGTGGAGAAGGCCATCACGGTGACGGCCGAGCCGTCCGTCCCCGTCGAGGGCCACTGGTTCGGCAACGACCGGCTCGACTTCCGTCCGGAGAAGTACTGGGCGCCGGGCACGAAGGTGACCGTGAAGCTCAACCTGGACGGAGTCGAGGGCCGGCCCGGCGTGTACGGCAAGCAGGCCAAGACCGTGTCGTTCACCATCGGCCGCAGCCAGGTCTCGACCGTCGACGCGAGCGCCAAGACGATGAAGGTCGTCCGGGACGGCAAGCTGGTCAAGACCATCCCGATCACCGCGGGCGCCCCGTCGACCACCACGTACAACGGTCAGATGGTCATCAGCGAGAAGTACGCGGTGACCCGGATGAACGGCGCCACCGTCGGCTTCGGCGGCGAGTACGACATCAAGGACGTGCCGCACGCGATGCGCCTGTCCACCTCGGGCACCTTCATGCACGGCAACTACTGGGCGTCCGCGGGCACCTTCGGCTCGGCGAACGTCAGCCACGGCTGCGTCGGTCTGCGGGACATCCGGGGCGGCGGGAACAACGGCACCCCGTCGGCGTGGATGTACAACGCCTCGATCATCGGTGACGTGGTGATCGTGAAGAACTCGAAGGACAAGCAGATCGCCCCGGACAACGGCCTCAACGGCTGGAACATGTCCTGGTCGGAGTGGACCAAGTAAACCAAGTAGCTCCCACCGGGTCCCGCGGGCCCGGTCGCGCACCCACCCGGTGCGCGGCCGGGCCCGTTGTCGTTAGCGGCGGTTAACATTTTTCGTATGGCATCCGTGAATCTTGAGGTCTCCGGCGGCGTCGGTACGATCCGGCTCGACCGCCCCCCGATGAACGCACTCGACACCTCCGTCCAGGACCGGCTGCGCGAGCTGGCCGCGGAGGCCGGCGCGCGGGACGACGTGCGCTCCGTGATCCTGTACGGCGGCGAGAAGGTCTTCGCGGCCGGCGCCGACATCAAGGAGATGCGGGAGATGGACCACGCCGCGATGGTCGTGCGCTCCCGGGCGCTCCAGGAGTCGTTCACGGCCGTGGCGAGGATTCCCAAGCCCGTCGTCGCGGCCGTCACCGGGTACGCGCTGGGCGGCGGCTGCGAGCTGGCGCTCTGCGCGGACTACCGGATCGCCGGGGACAACGCCAAGCTCGGCCAGCCCGAGATCCTGCTCGGGCTGATCCCGGGCGCGGGCGGCACCCAGCGGCTCGCGCGGCTGATCGGCCCGTCCCGCGCCAAGGACCTGATCTTCACCGGCCGTCAGGTGCGGGCGGACGAGGCGCTGAGGATCGGTCTGGTCGACCGGGTCGTCCCGGCGGCCGAGGTGTACGAGCAGGCGCACGCCTGGGCGGCGAAGCTCGCGCAAGGGCCCGCGCTCGCGCTGCGCGCGGCGAAGGAGTCGGTCGACACGGGGCTCGAAACGGACCTGGAGACCGGGCTCGCCGTCGAACGCACCTGGTTCGCGGGGCTGTTCGCCACCGAGGACCGCGAGCGCGGGATGCGCTCCTTCGTGGAGGACGGTCCCGGCAAGGCGAAGTTCCTCTGAGAATCGCCCTGTTGGACATGCGTGGCCGTTACGTCAACCCTGTGCATCGCTCGGCGCGACCTTAAGCCAGCCTTAAGCCGGCCTTCGCGGTCACATGTGGTGATCTTTCAATCGCTTCTCGTCATCGCAGGTCAGGAGAGGTGCTCGCGCTCAATTTCTGCCAACGGCATATGCCGATCACGCCCCCCGGAATGCTTCGTTCCGGGGGGTCCAATACCCCGGAACGCCCACGGGGAGGGCGCTGTACGGCCATGATGGGGGCATGGCGGGCCTGGAGGGTACGGAGCAGCCGCGGCAGCGCGGAAACGCCGCCGCCGAGCGGTGGATACCGTCCGTCGACGACGAACAGGCGCTCAAAGCGCTGGAATTGTTCGGCAACCCGACGGAGGCGGAGGTGCGACTGCCGTCCCGCCCCGAATCCGCCGCCGCCGCCCGCCGGATCACCCACAGCGTGGTGCTGCGCCAGTGGCAGCTCTCGCCGCAGACCGCCGAGTACGCCGTCCTCCTCGTCTCCGAACTGGTCGGCAACGCCGTACGCCACACCGGCGCCCGCGTCTTCGGGTTACGGATGCTGCGCCGCCGCGGCTGGATCAGGATCGAGGTGCGCGACCCCTCGCGCGGACTGCCGTGCCTGATGCCGGTGCGTGACCTGGACACCAGCGGACGCGGACTCTTCCTGGTGGACCGGCTCTCCGACCGGTGGGGCGTGGACCTGCTGCCGCGCGGCAAGACCACCTGGTTCGAGATGCGCGTCGCCGACCGCCAGACCCCGTAGCCCGCCCACCGCGCACAGCCCGCGTACTGCGCGAGGCCCGGGGGCCCGAGCGGGACCCGGCGACCGAGCGCGAGGCCCGGAGACCGGAGCGCGAGGCCCGGCGACCGAGCGCGGGACCCGGAGACCCGAGCGCGAGGCTCGGCGGCCGAGCGGAACCCGGAGACCTGAGAGCGGGACCCGGAGACCCAGCGCGAGGCTCGGCGACCCGCGAAGGCCCCGCAGCGGGTCAATCGCCACCTTTCACCCCCTTTCCCCCTTAAATGGGGTCGTGATCCCGATCGACCGCCGCAGTGCACTGCGCGCAGCAGCCGGCGCTGCCGTCACGGGCGCCCTCTCCACCGGCTGTTCCGACACAGCACCCCCTTCTGTAAAGCAGTCCGAAAGGCCGTCCGAAAACCCGTCCGACGCCGGTCCCGGCGCGAGCGCCGGCGCCCGTCCCGGTACGGCGCGCCCCGCCGCCCGTACCGCCCCACCGCCCCGGCGCTTCCCCGGGCAGCCCGCCGAGATCGCGCACGGCCCCCGCGACCGCGCCCGGGTCGCGCTCACCTTCCACGGCCAGGGCGACCCCGCCACCGCCACGGCCCTGCTCTCCGAGGCGGAACGTGCCGGGGCCCGCGTCACCGTCCTCGCCGTCGGCACCTGGCTCGACGAACAGCCCGCCCTCGCCCGCCGGATCCTCGACGGCGGCCACGACCTCGGCAACCACACGCTGCACCACATCGACATCTCCGCCCTGGACGAGGCGGCGGCGTACGCGGAGATCACCGGCTGCGCGCAGCGGCTGCGCCGGCTCACCGGCTCCGTCGGCACCTGGTTCCGGCCCTCCCGCACCCAGCACGCCACCCCGCTCGTCCAGCGGCTGGCCCGGCGGGCCGGCTACCCGCACACCCTCTCGTACGACGTCGACTCCCTCGACTTCACCTCACCCGGCGCCGACACCGTCGTCCGTACCGTCACCGAAGAGATCCGCGACGGCTCCGTGGTGAGCCTGCACTTCGGCTACGCGGACACGGTGGCCGCGCTGCCCGCCCTCCTCGACGCACTGGAACGCCGCGGCCTGCGCGCGGTGACGACCACGGAGCTGCTGACCTGATGCCCCCGACCCCCCGCCGCGACCCGCGCCCCGCCGCCCGGCTCGTGACCGCCGCTGCCGCCCTCTGCCTCGCCGCCCTCCTCGCCGGGTGCGGCGACTCCGGGGCCCCCGCCCGTACGGAGGCGGCCGTCACCAAGCCCGACCGCCCGGCCGTCCCCGCGCGGTCCGTGCCCGCCGGACTGCCGGGCATGCCCCCCGTGCAGGACCCCAAGGACATCTACGCCGCCGACCGCCCCGGCATGCTCTCGCCCGTCGTACGGGGCTTCCCCTCGCGGGTGTACGTGCCCAACACCAACTCCGACACCGTCTCGGTCATCGACCCGGCGTCGTACGAGGTCATCGAGACGATCCCGGTCGGCCGGCAGCCGCAGCACGTCGTGCCGTCCTGGGACCTGAAGACCCTCTGGGTCAACAACAACCGCGGTCACACCCTCACCCCGATCGACCCGGCCACCGGCAAGGCGGGCGAGCCGGTGGAGGTGCACGACCCGTACAACCTGTACTTCACGCCCGACGGCAAGTACGCGGTCGTCATGGCCTCCCTCGACCGGGAACTCGTCTTCCGCGACCCGCACACCATGAAGATCCTCAAGACCGAACCGGTCACCTGCGCGGGCGTCAACCACGCGGACTTCTCGGCGGACGGCCGGTACTTCATCGTGTCCTGCGAGTTCTCCGGCGAACTCCTCAAGGTCGACACCGCGAAGATGAAGGTCGTCGGCGAGCAGAAGCTGCCCTTCGAGGGGGCCATGCCGCAGGACGTGAAGATCTCCCCGGACGGCGGCACGTTCTACATCGCGGACATGATGGCCGACGGCGTGTGGGTGCTCGACGGGAAGAAGTTCTCCACCCCGAAGCTGCTCCCCACCGGCAAGGGCACCCACGGCCTCTACGTGAGCCGGAACTCCCGCGAGATGTACATCTCCAACCGGGGCGAGGGCTCCGTGTCCGTCTTCGACTTCCCGCAGGACAAGCTGACGAAGAAGTGGCACCTGCCGGACGGCGGCAGCCCCGACATGGGCGGCGTCTCGTCGGACGGCAAGGTCCTGTGGCTGTCGGGGCGTTACGACGAGGAGGTGTACGCGATCGACACCACCAGCGGCAAGCAGCTCGCCCGTATCCCCGTCGGCAGCGGTCCGCACGGGCTGGCGGTCTACCCGCAGCCGGGCCGCTACTCGCTCGGGCACACGGGCGTCTTCCGCTGACCCGAGCGGCCGGGGTACGTCCGCCGGCGCGTCCACCGACCGGCAACACGCCCCAATCCGGGTGACGGTCCACGGCCCGCCGCCGCACAGCGAGGAGGGTGCTCCCCATGACCACTACTCGCCTGCGGCGGCGGGCCGCGGCCGTCGCCCTCTTCGCCGCCGCCGTGTTCGTCCCCGCCTCGGCCACCGAGGCCGTGTCCGGCCCCGAGCCGTCCCCGTCGGCCGTCGTGAGACCCGCCGGACCCGCACCTGTCGCCGAGCCCGCACCTGTCGCGGAGCCTGCCCCGGCCGCCGAGTCCGCGCCGGCCGCCGACCGGTGCCCCCTCGTCGCCGACAGGATGTTCGCCGCCGTCGACCACCGGGTCGAGGTCGCGCGGATCACCCCGACGCCGTCCTGGCGCACCGACTGCAAGCAGCTCTACCGCGCCGACAGCCGGGCACCGCGGCTCGTCTTCGAACAGGGCCTCCACCCCGACGCGCCGGTGGGCGGCCGGTACGACCTGGCCCGCCACACCCTGGCGGGCCCGGGCTCGCCGTACGTCTCCGCCAGCTACGACCACGACCTCTACAAGTCCATCGTGGGGGACACGTCCACGGTGGGGGACAAGGCCGTCTACAACTACTACATCGACGCGCCCGGCGGCATCGACGTCGTCACGACCCTGGGCGCCGCCCGCACCCCGGAGGGGAACGAGGAGGTCGCCTTCCCCGGCGGCATCTCCCGGGAGCGCGTCGTCGGCGCCTGCCCGGTGGACACGGCGAAGAGGACCGAGACCATGGCGCAGTGCGAGGACAACCCGCACTACCAGCCCTGGCGCGGCTGACCCGTCCGCCGCCTGCCCGCCGCCCGTCCGCCGTCCGTCCGCGTTGCCGCTCTCCGCGATCCGCGGAGATGATGAGCGGGTGATATCTCCTGGCCCGCCCGCCGACGACACCGCCCGTGTGTCCGGTCGCGGGATCACACCCGCCACCACGGCGCTCGTGGCGGGCGGCGCGCTGGCGGCCGTCCTCGTCGCCCTGCTGGGCGCGAGCCTCGCCGCCCGGGGCACGGGGGAGCTGCGCATACCCGGCGCGGGCGCCACCACCGTGCTGCGCGCGGCCGTCTTCGCCGCGCTCGCCGTCCACCTCGGCGAACTCGCGGGCGGCCGGCTCGCCCGCACGAGACCGGCCCGTACCGGACCTGCCCGCACCGGACCCGCGCCCGCGCCCGCGCCCGCTTCCGGAGCGCCCGGGCCGCGCCGCTGGGCGGTCGCCGCCTCGCTCGTCGGGGCCGGCGCCTCGGCCGGCCAGATCCTGCTGCTGGCCCGGGTCAGCGGACTCGACCTCGCCACCGTGTACGGCACCTCGGACGGCCGCTTCCTCCTCGTCATGGCCAACGGCTTCCTCCTGGCGGCCGGCTGCGCCACTCTGACGCGTCCGTGCCTCGCCCTCGCCCCGCTCGCCGCCGTCATCGGCGCGGAGGCGCTGCGGGCCCACCCCGAGCCGTACACCCCGATGCTGGGCGTCGGGCTCACCGTCGTCCACCTCACCGCGGCGTCCCTCTGGACCGGCGGGCTGCTGTACGTGCTGCGCGCCCTGTGGCTCCGGCGCGGCGATCCGGCCGGGTCCAGGGAACTGCTCTCCCGGTACGCCCGCCACGCGGGCCGGCTCCTCGCCGCGCTGGCCGCCACCGGCACGCTCTCGACGCTGCGCAGGCTCCCCGTGGACGTCGTCCTCACGACGGCGTACGGCAGGGTGCTGATCGCCAAGCTCGTCCTGGTGGCCGTGGTGTGCGCGCTGGCGCTGGCGGCCAGGGTCCGGCTGCGCCGGGGCGGCGACGCCGTCCGCCCCGCCCGCGCCGAACTGGGCGTACTGGCCGTGGTCGTACTGGTCTCGGCGGTCCTGACCGTGGTCCCCGACCCGCACTGGCTCAGTACCCGCTGACGGCGCGCGGCGTCCGTACCTCCGTCACCTCAGCGCACTGCCCGCCAGCCACGTGCTCCAGGGGACGTTCCAGTCCCCGTAGCCGTTGCCCGGGTCGACCGTCTCGGGCGCACCCGTGACCCGTACGACGTCCCCGGGGATGACCTCATCGAAGAAGCGGCGCGCCGTGCCGTCCGTGGGGAGACCGACACAGCCGTGGGTGACGTTCTCGCGGCCCGCGTGCACGTCGGCCAGCGGGTTCTCGTGGAGGTAGGTGCCGGAGGACGTCAGGTGGACCGCGTAGTTGTAGTAGCCCTTGTACGCGTCGCCGAAGCCGACCGTCCTGGAGTCCATCAGCAGCCGGCGCTCCTTGTTGGAGACGACCATGACGCCGTTCCAGGTCTCCATGCCCGGGGCCCCGGCCGTGATCGGGATCCGGGTGGCGACGCCGCCCCTGACGACGGTCATGGAGTGGTCGCGTACGTCCACGGTGGCGACGAGGGACCGCCCGACCGTGAAGCGCCGGTGCAGCGAGGCACCCGGGCCGGACCCCGGGCCCGCGCGGAGGGTGACCTTCGTGCCGGTGGGCCAGTACTCACGGGGACGGTAGTCGAGACGCCCGCCGTCGAGGAGGTTGCGGTCCTTGACCCAGCTCCAGGCGCCGGTCACGCGCGGGGTGCTGGAGACGGTCAGGGCCCGTTCGACGGCGGCCCGTTCGGCGACGGGCACGGGGTGCTCGAAGACCAGCGACATCGGCATCCCGACGCCGACCACGGCTCCGTCGTCGATGTTGACATGGGCGTCCGCCAGTACGGCCGGCACCGGCCCCGCGGGGCGCTGCGCGGGGCGGGCGGCGGCGGGCTTCACGGCGTTCGTCGCGGCCTTGTCGTCCGAGCCCGTACCGGGCCGTACGGCGCCCAGCACGGAACAGCCCGCGAGCGCGAGGGCGCACAGGCCCGCCGCTGCCCAGGCGTACGGGACACGGACGTGGGTGGTGTGGTCGGTCTTGATGTTGGCTCCCGAAGTCATCGGGTCCCCCTCGGCGGGGTTCCGGGCGAGCGCGCGGCACACGGGAAGGACATAGGACATGGGAACGGGTCCGCCACGACGGAGGGCGATTTCGACGCTTTCAACGCCGTGACGTTCCCCCGAATGGGCGCCCTGGCCTACGCCATGACGGGGGATCAGATGAGGGGCGGGGACTCGTGCCGCACCCGTTGACGCCTCATGATCCCCTTGGGAATGTGGTGAGTCCTGATGCTTTCTGTCCCATCCTGGGGAGACGTCATGCGGGACGTACCGGCACGGAGCGAGTCGTACGGCAGCCAGGGCGACGGGCACGCGGGCGGCCCGAGTGGTCCGGGCCGCGTCGGCCGCAGGGGATTCCTCGGCGGGGCCGCGGCGCTGGGCGGGGCGCTGACGCTGGGCGCCGCCCCGCCCCGTACGGCGCGGGCGGCGACATCAGCAGCGCCGTCAGCAGCGACGGCGGCCGCGTGGGAGGACGTGATCAACGGGTCCTTCGGCAGCTACGGCGCGTTCGAGGCGGAGTGGAACTACCGTTATCCCTGGGGCAGTGATCACAACGGCAGCGCCCGGATGTACGGCAGCTCCACCGACCACAACCACATCTATCTCAACTCCGGTGTGCTCACCCTCCAGGCGACCCGGATCACCTGGGACGAGGGCACCAGCACCTCCACGCCGCACCTCCCGATCCGCTACCACTCGGGCGCCGTGCACGCGAAGAACCAGATCGTGGTGACCGACCAGTTCCCCGACTACGAGGTCAAGGGCGAGTTCCAGGCCCCGAGCGGGGCGGGCACCTGGCCGGCGTTCTGGCTGACCGGGGTCAACAGTTGGCCGCCGGAGAGCGACATCCTGGAGTTCAAGGGGAACACGAACAACTGGTTCAACACCTTCCGTACGTCCTCGGACGTGTCGAGCACGATCGTCGGCGTCCCGTCGCCCGGCTCCTGGCACACGTACCGCGCCTGGATCACCAAGGTGAACGCCACGGACGTGGACATCCACTACTACCTCGACGGCACCTGGAAGGCGGCCCACCGGGGCGCCGGGTTCGTCGGCAAGCCGCTCTGGCTGATCATCAACCTCCAGATGGAGGGCTCTTCCGGGTCGTCGGGGCCGGGCGGCGACACGTTCTACCGGGCGCGGAACGTCTACGTGGGCCGCAACCGCACCGCGTAGGCCCCGGCCGGGGTCCAGGTCTCCCCCTCCGTGAGGCGGGGGCGCGTGGCGGCGAGATGGTCGCGGAGCGCGGTGAGGGCCGGGTGCGGGTTGTCGGTGCGCCAGAGCAGGCAGTGCGGGTAGACCGGGGTCGGATCGCGCAGCGGGATGCGACGCAGGTCGTGGCCCACGGGCCGGACGAGCGGGGTCCGTTCGCCGACGAAGGTCGCCAGCGTCGAGGAGTCAGCGATGGCGTCGAGCAGCGGCTCGACGCCGAAGTCGGGGCCGATCGTGTCGATGGTCAGCCCGAAGGCGGCGGCCAGTTCGTCGTAGTACGCGGCCCATTCCGTGCCCTGGGCGTTGCCGGGCATCCAGATCCGGTGGCCGGCGAGCCGGGACGGGGTGACCGCGCGTGCGGCGGCGAACTCATGGGCGGGACCGGTGCACAGATGCAGCGGCTCGTCGAGGACCGGGACCGCCTCGACACCGTCGGGCAGCGGCCCGCCCGGCAGCGGGACGGCGCGGAACGTCGCGTCGATCGTGCCGTCGCGGACCGCGTCGACCGCCGTGTCGGCGCGCAGAAGGGTCACGACATCGAGTTCGACCTCGGGGTGCGCACGGTGGAAGCCGCGCAGCAGCCCCGCCGTGGAGAGCCGCCGGCCGAGCACATCGACCCGCAGCGCCCGGTGCCCCGGCCGTACGGAGGCGGCGGCCCGCTCCTCCGCCCGGAGGAGCGCCCGGGCGTGCGGCAGGAACGCCTGCCCGTCGATGGTGAGCCGGGCCCCGCGCGGCGCCCGGGTGAACAGCCGTACGCCGAGCTCCTTCTCCAGGGCGGCGACGCGCTTGGAGACGGCCTGCTGCGTGACCGACAGGCTGATCGCGGCTTCCTGGAACTGGCCCGCGTCGGCGGCGGTGACGAAGGTACGCACGGCAGAGAGATCCACGACGGCCACGCTAACAGCACCCCACGTCGTCGATACAACGGATGGTTGTGGGATGAGGGTGAAATGGTTGTTTGATTCCCCTGCTCCGGGCTCGCTTTGATGAGCCAGGTCAACGCCCGGTTGTCCAGGAGGTGACTCACCCGTGCCAGATTCCTTCGTCCATCTGCACAACCACACCGAGTACTCGATGCTGGACGGCGCGCAGAAGCTGACGCCGATGTTCCGCGAGGTCGCCCGGCAGAAGATGCCCGGGATCGCCATGAGCGACCACGGCAACATGTTCGGCGCCCATGAGTTCGCGCAGGTCGCCAAGGGATTCGAGACCGTCACGCCGATCATCGGCATCGAGGCGTACGTGGCGCCCTCCTCCCGCTTCCACCGCCAGCGGGAGTTCTGGGGGCCGGGAGGCCGGCGCGCCGTGGGCGACGACGGCGAGGGGTCGAAGGACGTCTCCGGCGGTGGCCGCTTCACCCACATGACCATGTGGGCACGGAACGTCCAGGGCCTGCGGAACCTGTTCCGGCTCAGCACCCAGGCCAGTTACGAGGGCCAGTTCCCGGCCGGGAAACCGCGCATGGACCGGGAACTGATCGCGGAGCGGGCGGCGGGTGTCATCGCCACCACCGGCTGCCCCTCGGGGGAGATCCAGACCCGGCTGCGGCTCGACCAGTACGCGGAGGCGAGGTCCGCGGCGGCGGCCTACCAGGACATCTTCGGCCGCGAGAACTACTTCCTGGAGCTGATGGACCACGGCCTGGACATCGAACGCGAGGTCCGCGACGGCCTGTTGCGGCTGGCCGGGGACCTCGGCATCCCGCTCCTGGCCACCAACGACGCGCACTACGTCACCGAGGACCAGGCCGACGCCCACGACAGCCTGCTCTGCATCGGCGTCGGCAAGAACAAGGACGACCCCGGCCGCTTCCGCTTCAACGGCTCCGGCTACTACCTGCGGACCGCCGCCGAGATGCGCGCGCTCTTCTCCGAACTCCCGGGGGCCTGCGACAACACCCTGCTGATCGCCGAGCGCGTCGAACCGTACGACGAGGTCTTCGACCACACCGACGAGATGCCGCGCTTCCCGGACGTGCCCGACGGCGAGACCCAGGAGTCCTGGCTGCGCAAGGACGTCCTCAAGGGCCTCGCCACGCGGTACGGGACCCCGGTCCCGCAGGCCGTCCTGGAACGCTTCGAGACCGAGATGTCGGTCATCGGCCCGATGGGCTTCAGCTCGTACTTCCTCGTCGTCGCCGACATCTGCCGCCACGCACGCGAGAACAGGATCCCCCTCGGGCCCGGCCGCGGCTCGGCCACCGGCTCCCTCGTCGCGTACGCCATCCGCATCACCGAGCTGTGCCCCCTGGAGCACGGCCTGCTGTTCGAACGGTTCCTGAACCCCGAGCGCATCAACCCGCCCGATGTCGACCTCGACTTCGACGACCGCAGGCGCGACGCCATGGTGCGCTACGTCACCGAGAAGTACGGCGACGAGTACACCGCCATGGTCAACACGTTCGGCCGGATCAAGGCCAAGAACGCCATCAAGGACTCCTCGCGCATCCTGGGCTACCCGTACTCCCACGGCGAGCGGATCACCAAAGCGCTGCCGCCCGACCAGAACGGCAGGTCCGCCCCGCTGGCCGCGCTTTTCGACCCCTCCCACGAGCGGTACGCCGAGGCGGGCGCCATCCGGGAGCTGTACGACAGCGAGCAGGACGTGAGACGGGTCGTCGACACCGCACGCGGGGTGGAGGGCCTGACCCGGGGCACCGGTGTGCACGCCGCCGCGGTGATTCTTTCCAAGACCCGGCTGACCGACCGGATCCCGCTGCACATGCGCGCCTCGGACGGCGTGCGGATCACCGGTTTCGACTACCCGTCGTGCGAGGCGATGGGCCTGGTCAAGATGGACTTCCTGGGGCTGCGCAACCTCGGCGTCATCGACCAGGCCATCGAGAACATCCGCGAGAACCGGGGCATCGCCCTGGCCACGGTGGACCCCATGGACGACGCCCACGGCGATCCCGTCACCGTGATCCCCCTGGACGACGCCAGGACGTACCGGCTGCTGGCCGAGGGCAACACCTTCGGCGTCTTCCAGCTCGACGGCGGCGGCATGCGCGTCCTGCTCCGGCAGATGGAACCCACCCGGTTCGAGGACATCGCGGCCGTCAACGCCCTCTACCGGCCGGGCCCCATGGCGGCGAACGCGCACACCAACTACGCGCACCGCAAGACCGGACGCCAGGAGATCACCCCGATCCACCCCGAACTCCGGGACGCCCTGGAGCCGATCCTCGGCAACACCTTCCATCTGCTCGTCTATCAGGAGCAGATCATGGCCATCGCCCGGGAACTGGCCGGGTACACCCTGGGCGGCGCCGATCTGCTGCGTCGGGCCATGGGGAAGAAGAAGCCGGACGTGCTGGCCGCCGAGTGGGCCACGTTCCACCGGGGCATGCGGGCCAACGGCTTCGGCGAGGAGGCGATCAAGGCCCTGTGGGACGTGATGCTGCCGTTCTCCGGCTACGCGTTCAACAAGTCCCACACCGCCGGGTACGGGCTGGTGTCGTACTGGACGGCCTATCTGAAGGCGAACTACCCGGCCGAGTACATGGCCGCCCTGCTCACCTCCGTCGGCGACGACAAGGACAAGGCCGCGATCTATCTCGCCGACGCCCGCAAGAACGGGGTGCGCGTCCTCCAGCCCGATGTCAACGAGTCCGTCGCGGAGTTCACCGCGGTCGGGGACGACGTACGGTTCGGGCTGCGCTCCGTGCGCAACGTCGGGGACAACGTCATCGAGTCCATCCTCTCCACCCGCCGCGCCAAGGGGAAGTTCACCTCCTTCCCCGACTTCCTGGACAAGGCCGAGCTGCCCGCGCTGAACAAGCGGGCGGTCGAGTCGCTGATCAAGGCGGGCACCTTCGACTCCCTCGGGCATGCGCGCAAGGGCCTGACCGCCGTCCACGAGGCCGCCGTCGACGCGGTCATCCCCGTGAAGAAGGCGGCCGGGTACGGGCAGGATGACCTCTTCGCCGAGCTGAGCGGATCGGCCGGCGAGGGCGGCGAGGGCGGTGGAAACGGCCAGGAGGGTGGCGGGCCGGCCTTCGGGCTGGACTTCCCCATCGACGGGACGGAGTGGCCGCGCCGCCAACTCCTCGCCACCGAGCGGGACATGCTCGGACTGTACGTGTCCGCCCACCCGCTGGACGGCGCCGAGCACATCCTCGCCGGCGCACGGGACTGCTCCCTCGCCGAACTGCTCGGCTCCGGACGCACCACCGGGGAGGTACGGCTCGCCGGGCTGATCACCGGCGTCCAGCGCAGGATGACCAAACAGGGCAACGCGTGGGCCGTCGTGGACCTCGCGGACCGCGACGGCAGTGTCGAGGTCCTCTTCTTCCCCGCCGCCTACCAGCTCGTCCAGCACGCGCTGGCCGAGGACAACGTCGTCTCCGTCCGGGGCAGGATCGAGGACCGCGAGGGCACCCTGAACGTCTTCGGCAGGGAACTCGCCGTGCTGGACGTCTCCGCGGCCGAGCACGGCGGGCGGCCCCCGGTGCGCCTCGCGCTCCCCGCCCACCGGATCACCGAGCGGTCCGTGCGCGAACTGAAGCGCATCCTCGGCGACCACCCGGGCGACAGCCCGGTCCACCTCAGCGTGCGCGGGGCGCGGAAGACCACCGTGTACGCCCTAGGGGCCACGGTGAACGCCGCCACCGTCGCCTCCGACGTGAAGGGCACGTTCGGGGCGGAGGCATGGCTCGGCCTCGCCTGACCCAGCGGCGCCGCCCCTCTGCCCCGCCTCCCGCCCCCTACCCGGCCCCGTCCTCCGCCTCGCGCGCCGCCTCGACCAGGAGTTGTTCGACGGCGAACAGGGCGTCGGTGATGGCGCTCCTCGACAGGCAGGAGGTGTCGGCCGCGATGTCCAGCCGTGGCCGGCCGCGGGTCTCCGTGACGCGTACGTGGAGCTTGATGTCGCTGTTCGAGCTGTGGAGGAGTTCCCAGCTCACCCCCGACGCTCCCGACTCCTCCGGGGCGGCCGGGTCGGCGGGGGTGGGGCGCGGCTTGCCGTTCCGGCTCCGTACGTCGTTGAAGAGATACGTCAGATCGAGCGGGGCGCCGCGCCGGGACTCGATCTCCGTGGTCGCCTCCGCCAGCTCCGCCGGGTCGTACCGGGCGTGGAAGTAGGCGCGCATCAGGTCGCGTTCGACCCGGCGTGCCAGCTCGCGGAAGGTTCCGGTGGCGGTGTCGACCGTGACCACCGTGTGCTGGGAGAGGTTGCCGACGTACCCGTCGAGCGCCTGGTCGAAGCGGTTGCTGACCGGCAGGCGGAAGGTCGTCGCGGGGCGCCCGGTGTGTGCCGCGAGGACCCGGGCGACGGCGCTCAGCCAGAGGGCGCCGGACCCGAGCCCGGACCGTACGAGCGCCGCCTCGGCCGTGGCGAGCGCCCCGGAGGCGAGCCTGCCGCACCAGATCGGCGCGGCGGGCGACGGTTCGGTGGGGGAGGGGAAGAGGGCGGGCGGGGCGTCGGCGAGGGTGGCGCGCCAGTGGGCGACGGACCGTGCGGAGGTACGGCGGCTCTTCGCGCGGGCCTCCGCTTCGGCCTGCTCGGCGGGTCCGTGCCCGACCGGAGGGAGCACCGTACGGGTCTCCTCCGCCTCCGCCGGGGCGTTCGCGGCGGCCAGCAGCGTCCTGAGCTCCGAGGCCAGCACGCGTTCGCTGTGCCCGTCCAGCACCACGTGCGAGCAGACCAGCACGAGGTACGTGACGGCCCCGCCCCGGGTCACCACGGCCAGCCGCGGCGCGAACTCCCGCTCCAGCAGCGGCTCGTCCTCCTGGAAGCCGTCCACCAGCGCGGCGGCCGTCGCCCGCTCCCGGCCCTCGCCGGGCGCCTCCTCGACCCGGACGGGCAGCACACCGTCCCGGTGGATCACCTGGAACAGCTCGCCCGCGTCCTCGCGGAAGGTGGTGCGCAACGAGGCGTGCCGGCCCACGAGATGCCGCAGACACCCCAGAACGGTGTCGAGGCTCCGTGGCTCCCCGACCGGGATGATCTGCGAGAGCTGGTAGAAGCCGCCCGGACGGTGCTGGGCGATCTTGTGCCACATCTCCCGCTGGCCCCACGTGGCCGCGTACACGCCCTGGGCGCCGCCGGGAGGGGCGGTGAACGCCAGGTCGACCGTCGTCCGCAGCGTCCCGAGCGATCCGGCGGTCATGACGCGGCCTCCTCGGCCAGCAGCCGCGAGTAGTCGGGGAGATGGGCCGCGGCCTCCCTGAGCGTGTGGTGCAGCTTCTCGATGACGGCCATGTCGAAGCCCGTCTCCGCCCAGCGCGCGAACGTGATGCCGAAGCCGAGTTCCTGCCACAGCTCGGTGTTGCGCTCCTCGTGGCCGCCGTACGGTTCGAGCAGGACGGCCGGGGTCGCCGACCAGAGGGAGTCCAGCAGGGTGCCGCCGCCAGGCTTGCTGACGGTGGCGACCGCGGCCCGCGTCAGGTCGAAGGAGCCGTGGTGCCCGGCGCCGCGCGTGAAGCGGGTCGGCTCGCCCGGTACGACGCGGCCGAACGGCGGATAGCCGTCGTCCAGCCACGGATGCCACCCGGGGTCGACCATGAAGGAGCGGATGTCCGGGTCGTCGCCGGACACGTCGGCCTCCTCGTACGCCACGACGTCCAGCGCGAAGCCGTGCGCCCGTAACTCCCGCGCGCGCTCCCGGTAGGTGCCGATGCCCCAGCCCCCGCCGTGCACCAGCAGCCGCCGGTCCCGCTCGGCCCAGGGGAGTGCGGGCTCCCGGGTGACGGGGATGCTGTACGGAATGCGCCCGCCCGCGGAGTCGGCCAGCCACACATGGCGTACGCCGGGCGCGGGACGGCCGGTCTTCACGAAGGACGGCGAGGCCACGGAGTCCACATGGCAGACGTCGACCGGGGGCGCGGCGGCGCCGGCCGCCCCGTACCGGGACACGTACCGCTCGACGATCGGCAGCCAGTAGCCGGAGAACACCACGAACCGGTCGATCCGCTCCGCCCGCCAGGTGTCCATCAGCTCCTCGACGGCCCCGTCCGCCACCGTGGCCGACGGGTCGGTCGCCACCCGCTGGCCGGTCAGCGCGAACCGGAAGTTCCGGTGGAACGCCCACTTCATGGCGGCCGTGGTCGTCAACGTACGCTCCGGCAGCAGCCGTTCCAGTACCCGGACCTCGGCGTCGGCGCCCTGTTCGCGGAGCCGGTCGGCCAGCAGCAGCCCGGGGACGTGCACGCCGAGCGCCACCCCGGAGGTGAGGATCTCGATCACGGCCGGCCTCCGGTGCTCGCCCCGGACAGGGTCGCCAGTTCGGCGCGCAGATGGCGGCCCACGTAGCGGTCCCTGGCCTCCTGCTCGGGACCGGAGAAGCCCCTCGGCACCGCCTCGATCAGCATGATCAGATAGAGGTAGCAGCGGTAGAGGGCGAGCCGCCGCCGGGTGTCCCCGTCGAAGTCGACCCGGCCGCCCGCCGACCGGTAGCCGCCGAGGAACGCCTCGTCGCGCTCGATGTCGCCGAACAGGGCCAGCGAGACCAGCTCCGCCAACGGGTCCCCCCAGAAGGCGCGTTCACCGTCGACCAGACCACTGATCCGGGGCGCGCCCGCGGGGGCGGCGGGCCGGTCCACGAGGATGTTGCCGTCCCAGAGGTCGAAGTGGACCAGGACCGGGGTGGTCACGGCGTCCAGCGGATCCGCCGAGGCCCGTACCGTCTCCCGGATCCGCTCCGCGGGTTCCGGCAGGGGCGAGCCGAAGGTGACCGCGTCGGCCAGGACGGTGTCCACCATGGCGAGGAACGCGGCGCGCCACCCCGGCGCCGACGAGGGGGAGGAGCCGGACCGGTCCTCGGACGGGGTCTGCGGGTAGCCGAAGGCCGTGCCCGTCACCCGGTGCAGCGCCGCCACCATCCCGCCCAGCTCGCCGCGCAGCTCCGTCCGCTCGCCGTCCGCGATCCCGTCGCGGGCCGCGTGCCAGTTGGTGCCCGGCAGGGCGGACATCACCAGGAAGTCGGTGTCGATCAGCTCCCGGGAGAAGTCCGCGTACACCACCTCGGGCACCGGCGCCCGGCCCGCCGCCGCCGCGTAGAACAGCCCCTCGGTCCGCATGATGCCGCGCTCGTAACTCAGCATCGGGGTGGCCGGATCGGGCGCGATCTTGAGGACGAGGCCGCGGTGGCCCGGCGCCTCGTCGGCCAGGTGGAGGCGGTAGACCGTGTTGAACGTCGCGTCCGACAGCTCGGTGCGCGAGCGCACCAGGCCGGGGTCGACGCCCGCCGCCGCGAGCATCCGTTCGAACTGCCGCTCCCCGGGGCGCCGCTTGTGCAGATTGTTCACCGTGTCTGCCTTTCCGACGCGCGGACCGCGTCCTGGTAGATCGAGGCCATCAGCTCGACGCGCGCGCCGGCCCGCTCCAGCTCGCCGCCGTCGCCACTGCCGCCCCCGTCGCCTTCGCCGCCGTGGTCATCGTGGTCCGTGTGACGACCCGACAGCGTCGCCCGGACGCGGTCGAGCTGGGAGTCGTAGTACGCCACCGGGGGGAACGGCAGCACCTGCCTGGCCCCGTCGGCGTGCTGGACCACCAGGTTCAGCGGCAGCGCGCCCATCGTCGGGAGCAGGAAGTTGCGCAGCCGCACCTCCGCCGTCTCGAAGACGAACGTGTGGCGGGCCTGATGGCCCTCGCCGACCTCGCAGTGGAGCACCGCCTCCCGGCCGTCCTCCCAGCCGAGGTGTGCCTCGAAGGCCCGGTCGCTCCCGTACGGGCCGTCGAACCGCCCCGTACCGCGTCCGGTCACGGAGCCGAGTCCCACGGTCGCCTGAATCGCCTGGAGCCAGTAGCTCGCGCAGTCGCGGAAGATCCCGCCGCCCAGCTCCGGCCGCTCCCGGTAGCTGCCCGCCGCCGGGACACCGAAGCGGATGTCGGTCCGTACGGAGCGCAGCCGCCCGTACCGGCCGTCCTCGACCATGGCGCGGACGGTTCCCTGCCACGGATGGCCCGCCGTGGGCACCGCCTCCACCACCCGCGCCCCGCCCGCCGCCGCGGCCTCCCGGATCCCGGCCAGTTCGGCCGGGCCGAGACAGAGCGGCTTCTCCACGACGACATGGAGCCCGGCCCGCGCCGCGCGCTCCACCCAGGGACGGTGCGCCGAGTTGTGCAGCGATACGTACACGGTGTTGACGCCGGGGTCCGCCAACAGGGCCGCGTAGTCGGCGTGCACCCGGGGGATCCCGTGCCGGGCGGCGAACGCGGCGGCGCGCTCCGGATCGCTCGCGGCCACGGCGCGCACCCGTACGTCGTCGTACCGGGAGCCGGGCCCCACCACCGCGCGTTCGGCGATCGCGGTCGCCCCGATCAGGCCGATGTCAAGCCGCATCGGCGACCCCGTCGGACGCCCCGCGCGGTGTCATCCCGGCGTCGGCCGCCGCCGCCAGCACCCGGCGCCGCAGCGCGGGCGCCTCGTCGGGGGCGCAGAACAGGGCGCAGTACACCCGGCCGCCGGGGGCCGCCAGCGTACTGCCGCCCAGCAGCGTCACCCCGGGGCGCGGGCCCCCTCCGTACAGCGCACCGTCCCGGTGCAACGCGGCGCTCAGGTCGGCGACGGAGCGGCCGGGCGGTACGGCGAGGTCCACCTGCCAGAGATGGCCGCGCAGGCCGCCGCCGCTCTCCCGCACCCGTTGGTCCAGGCGGAGCGAGAGCAGTCCGAGGGAGCGGCGCGCGTTGATCTCCAGGACGGGGACGACCGTCCCGTCCTCGACGGCCATGGAGTCGACGCCCACCGGCCCCCAGTACCCGGCGCCGGCGACCGCTTCGGCCACGGCCGCGAGGGTGTCGAAGTAGCCGTCCGCGTCGAGACGGGCGAGGAAGCCGGGGTCGGCCGGGTGTGAACCGGCGTACCGGAAAAGGTGGTTGGTCATCATCAGCACGCCCAGTACGGTGGCCTCGCCGGTGCGGGCGATCCGCAGATGCGCGGAGAAGTCGTACCGCCTGGCGTATCGGCGCTGCACCACCAGCTCGATCCGCCGGCCCGCTGCGACCTGCCGTCCCAGCGTGCGCAGGACCGCGCCGAGCACGCCGGGCGCGGCGATCTCCAGGGTGTCCCGCCCGGACACCCCGTACGGGTCCTTCACCAGCACGGGGTACCCGAACTCGGCGACGGCCGAGGCCAGTTCGTCCACCGAACGGACCACGCGCCCCGCGCCGGGCAGGCCGAGCCTCCGGACGAGCGCGTTGGACCACGACTTGGAGTTGACCTCGGCGACCACCGCCACCGGCGGCAGCAGACCGGGTCTGCCGAGCCGGTCGGTGAGGGCGACGGTGTCGGGGAGTACGGCGTAGGGCAGGACGTCCGGGCAGGCCGCGATCCGCTCGCGCGCCGCGCCGTCGGCGGCGATCAGCGCGTCAACGGTACGAGGGCGGTCGTCCTCCGCCGCCCCCGACCGCAGGACGTACGGCTCGACGTCGATCCCGCACGCGCCCAGCCCCTCGCGCACCGCGTCCGCCATCGGCGTCCGGGTCACCAGCAGATCGCCCGGCGCGCAGAACCCGGCCAGCAGCTCGTCCATCGCGGCCACCGCGCCCGCGCCGCCCGGCAGGGTGACCGCGGGCAGGGTGGCCAGCTCCGGGGCCCGCCACCACCGCTCCGCGTCGAACGTGCCCCAGTGGGCGGCCGGGGCGGCCGGTACCGCCGGGGCGCCCCGGCCCGCCGTCACCGCGCCGCCACGCCGAGACCGGCGACGTAGCCGACGAACTGCCGTACCGACCGCAGATCGTCCAGCCGCAGGTTCTCGTAGTCCAGCTCGATGTCGAAGGCGTCCTCGATCCCCAGCAGGAAGGAGATCACCTGGAGCGAGTCCAGGCCGTACTCGTCGATCAGATCGGTGTCGGGGCCGATCGCTTCCCGGGCGGCGTCGCCCGGCAGCACACCGGCGAGGACGTCCTTGATCTTCAGCTCGATCTCGTCCACGGTCACACTCATCGCCACCCTCACACTCCGTTGAGATACAGAAGAATGCACTTCGAGCAGACGGGCATCATGCCGCCCTCGGCGAGCGTCCGGCGCACCTGCCGGAAGGCGTCGCTCTGCCACAGCTCCGTGACCGGCGTGTCGTACAAATTGCCCACGACGAACTCCGGGAAGAACTTGCACGAGCTGACATTGCCGTCGGCGTGCACCTCCATCCGGTTGGACACCGCGAGGCACTTGCTGCGCTGCTGCGCCGGACGGGAGGTGCCGAGGATGAAGTCCTCGACCTCGTCGATGTCGAGCTGCGGCTGATATCGCACCCGCACCCGCCAGGGCCGCGCGGCCAGCCGCCGCATGGACTCCCGCAGTACGGGAAGCTGCTCCGTGGGCAGTTGGTAGGTGTACGAGTGCCAGGTGGGCTTCTTCGTGCCGGTGTCCGGCTGAAGCCAGGCGAACGACTTCTCGTACAACTCGTCCATGGCGCCCGCCACTTCGGGGCTGATGTACCAGGGGAACTGGAAGTACACGGTGTTGACGCCGAGTTCCTCCGCCCACTCCATGAACTCGTACATCTTCCCGACGGTGGCGTGCGAGACCATGCACGACAGCGACAGCTCCCCGCGGAACCGGCCCTCGCGCTGGAGCCGCAGCATGGTCTCGATGTTCTCCACGGTCCTGCGGAACGTGCCCTTGCCGCGCAGCGCCTCGTGGTCGTCGCCGAGACCGTCCAGACTGACCAGCAGGTTGAGGTTCTCGCCGATGCGGAGCAGATCGTCCAGCTTCCGCTTGAACAGCAGCCCGTTGGTGCACATGTTGACGGTACGGGGATACCGCTCCAGCAGGGCCGCGACCTCGCCGAACTTGCTGTGCATCAGCGGTTCGCCGCCCCACAGGAACAGCTTGGAGCGTACGGAGGCGGTGGCGGCGAGCACGTTCTCGACGACGGACAGATCGAGTTCCGTACGCTGCCGGCTGGGGCTGAAGTCGCGGAAGAAGCCCTGCTCGTTCCACTGGTAGCAGTGCGAGCAGCGCAGATTGCACCGGTAGGTGAGCTGGAGGCTCACCTCCTGCGGCAGGGGGGCCGCGTAACCGGGGTCGGCCAGCAGGTTCTTGCGGGCGCGCGAGCGGATCGACACCGTGTGCTTGATGTCGGCGAACTCCTTCGCCGTCAGTGTCTTGGTGGTGGTCGGATGCATGCTTCTTCTCCTCACTCCGGGCGTCCGGGCTCGGGGAGCCCGGCAGGCGCCATCAGCGCGTGGTCGTTGAGCAGCGGTTCCTTTCTGAAGAGCAGGACGCTCGCCGCCGCGAGCAGGCCACCCGCGGCGATCACCACTCCGAGTCCGGCCGCCCAGCCCAGCCAGGCGCTCAGACCCCCGCCGGCCAGGCCGCCCGCCAGGGAGCCGAGCGGCACCGTGGAGAAACTGAGCGTCCTGGTCACCGCGTGGACGGTCGACTGCCGGCCCGGCGGGGCCAGCGCCTGCCGCAGACTCGCGTCCAGCACGCCCCAGACCGAGAGCCACACCGCGGAGAAGCTCCGGACCAGGACCAGCACCGGGACCGCCGCGGGCGTCCAGAGCAGACAGAGCGGCACGGCCAGCCAGGACACCCCCTCAAGCCCGGTCAGCAGCAGGGCGCGCCGGGTACCGAAGCGGCCGATGATCCGGGACGCCAGCACCGCCCCGGCCAGCGCGCCGACCGCGCCGGACGCCATCAGCAGCCCGCCGCCCACGCTGGAGAGCCCGAGCCCGCGGTACGCGAACAGCAGCAGCACGGCGTCCACCGCCCCCGTACCGAAGCCGCGCAGCGCGGCCCGGCCCACCAGCAGCCGCAGCAGCGGGTGGTCCCGGACGAAGCGCAGCTCCCGCCGGACCCGTACGGAGACCGGCTCGCGCGGATACGGGCGTACGGGCAGCAGCTCCACGGCGCGGACCGGCGCGCGCGCCGCGGCCGACAGCAGGAACGGCGCGGCGGCCAGCGCCGCCGCCGGGGTCGGCCCGACCAGCCCGAAGACCACCCCGGCCAGCGCGGGCCCGGCCAGCTTGGTGAGGCTGTCCGCGCCGGAGAGCCGGGAGTTGGCGGCGACCAACTGCTCGCGGCCGACCAGGGAGGGCAGATAGGACTGGCCGCCGATGTCGAAGAACACGGTGGCCGCGCCCGCCACCGCGACCGCCACCACGAGATGGGTCAGGGTGAGCCGGCCGGCCAGCGCGGCGACCGGCACACTGACGAAGGCCGCGAACCGGACCAGCTCCGCGGCGACCATCACGCCCTTGCGGCGTACGTGCGCCAGCGCGACCCCGGCGACCAGCCCGAGCGCCGGATAGGCGAGCCACCCCGTCGCGGACAGGACGCCCACCTGCGCACCGGAGGCGCCGAGCCCGAGGATGGCCACGCTCTGCACGGTGAACGCGGTGAGCCGGTCGCCGAGACCGCTCATCGTCTGCCCGAACCAGAACCACCCGAACCCGCCGGGCAGCCCGCCCGTCACGGACCCGGCCCGTCCCCCCTCGGAGCCTTCGGCGGCCTTGGTGTCTTCGGCGCCCTGGAGGCTCTCTGCTTGCTGGGCGCCCCTGGCATCCTCGGCCCGCGCCGTGGGGCCGCTCATCCGCCCGCGGATCCGCCGGCTGTTCCGTACGGCGTCGGCGGGCGTAACGCGGCGGGTGCGTCCACGGCTGTCCTCATGACCCCTCCGAACTGCCCCCGAGGGGGTGCTGCGGATGCGTGTGAGCGTGCGTGATCGTGAAGCGGTGCCGAAGGTATCTGAGAGCGCTTCCAAGGGTCAAGGGTGCCTCAGGAGGCGGGAGTTGCACCGGAGCCGCGCCGGAGCCGCGCCGCTTCAGGGCAGTACGCTCGCGCGATCTGTCGCTAAGTGCCATACTGTCGCTTGAGGTCACGATGGGGAGATGAGGAAAGGACGGTCCGGCGAGATGACGACGAAGAAGCCCGGCGGGGGAGGCATGAGCGAGCAGCGACGGCTGCGACTGCGGCTGGAGATCTCCCGGGAGGCGGCGCGCCTGTTCTGGGAGCAGGGGGTGGCCGCGACGAGCGGCGACCAGATCGCGGAGGCCGTGGGCCTGTCCACCCGTACCATCTGGCGCCACTTCCGCAGCAAGGAGAGCTGCGCCGAGCCGATCATCATGCAGGGCGTCGTCACCCTGTTGAGCGTGTTGCGGAAGTGGCCCCGGCAGCGTTCCCTGGAGGACCACCTGGCCACGGAACTGGCCGGATTCCGTCATGAGAAGCCGCCCGTCGATTTCGCGGACGAGATGCTCGCGATGAAGATGATCCGGCTCGCCGACACCGAGCCCGCGCTCCGTACGGCCTGGCTGATGGCCTGCGACCAGACGGAGCTCCAGATGCGCGGGGTCATCGGCGACCGCCTCGGCCGTCCGGCGGACGACCTTGAGGTACGGCTGCACGCGGCGGCGACCGCCTCGGTCGTACGGGTGCTGGACGAGCACATCGGCGCCGCCGTCCTCGCCGGCGCCGAACTCGCGGACTTCGGGGACGTGAAGGCCCTCGCCGAGCGCTACGCCCGGGCCATCCGCACCGCCACCGGCGGCGCCGTCGGAGATCCCCTCACCTGAGGACGCCCGGGGAACCGCGGCAACCGACCCCCGGCAACCGACCCTCGGCGAACGGCCGAACCGCGCCGCCCGAGCAGCGCCGCCCGACCCCCGGCAACCGACCCCCGGCAACCGACCCTCGGCGAACGGCCGAACCGCGCCGCCCGAGCAGCGCCGCCCGAACCCCGGCAACCGACCCCGGCGAACGAACTGCGACGAACCCCGAGAAGGAGTCCCGTATGTCCACCGTCCCGCGCGAGATCCCGCGACTCACCGTTGAGGATTTCTTCGGCTCGCCCGTCCGCGTCCGCGCGTCGATCTCGCCCGACGGCACCATGATCGCCTACCTGGCCCCGTGGCGGGACCGTCTCAACGTATGGGTGGAGAGCCTCGACGCGGACGAGGCGCCGCGCTGCGTCACCGCCGACGACCACCGCAGCGTGCTCCGCTACCACTGGACCGACGACCCGCGCTGGCTGCTGTACGAGCAGGACGGCGACGGCGACGAGAACTATCACATCCTCCGGGTCGACCTGGACGACCGGGAGGCCGAGGCGGTCGACCTCACCCCCTTCCCCGGGGCCAGGGCCGTGGGCTTCGAGACGATGGTCTCCCGGCCGGGCAAGGCGACCCTGCATCTGAACCACCGCAACCCCGTCGAGTTCGATCTCTACGAGCTCGACATCGCCACGGGCGGGCTGACGATGCTGGCGCAGAACCCCGGCCAGGTCGGCGGTCTGCTGTACACGCCCGGCGGCGAGCTGTACGCCCACGGCCTGACCGGTGACGGCGACATCGAGCTCTCGCGGTGGGACCCCGGGACGGGAGAACTGCGGCCGGTCATCACGTTCGACGGCTCCGACTACCCGCTGGACATCCAGCCCTTCCAGCTCACCCCGGACGGCACGGGCGCGTGGATCGGCTCCAGCCGCGACAGCGAACGGACCCGGGTGGTACGGCTCGACCTGGCCACCGGCGCGGAGACCGAGGTCGACAGCCATCCGCGCTACGACCTCGACCCGCGTTCCGCGGTCTTCCCCACGCTGCCCTCGCCGCTCATCCACGACCGGCGCACGGGGGAGCTGATCGGGGTGCGCTACCTCGGCGAGCGGCAGGTGATCCGCCCCCTGGACCCGCACTTCGCCGAGGTCCTGGAGAACCTGGAGAAGCTGTCCGACGGCGACCTGTCGGCCTTGTCGTCGGACGTGGGCGGACAGCGCTGGGTCGTCAGCTTCAACCACGACCGTGACCCCGGTGTCACCTACTTCTACGACCACACCACCCGGCGCAGCCGCATGCTCTTCCGGCCCTACCCGAACCTGGACCCCGAAGTCCTCGCCCCCATGACGGCGGTCACGATCCCCGCGCGCGACGGTCTGGAGCTGCCCTCCTACCTGACGCTGCCCGTGGGCGTGGAACCCGCGCGGCTGCCGATGGTCCTCCTCGTCCACGGGGGGCCCTGGCACCGGGACAGTTGGGGGTTCGACCCCAGCGCCCAGTTCCTCGCCAACCGGGGGTACGCGGTGCTGCAGGTCAACTTCCGCGGCTCGACCGGTCACGGCAAGGCGTTCCTCAAGGCGGGCATCGGGGAGTTGAGCGGCGCGATGCACGACGACCTCATCGACGCCGTCAACTGGGCCGTCGAGGAGGGGTACGCGGACCCGCACCGCGTCGCGATCTTCGGCGGCTCGTACGGCGGCTACGCCACCCTGGTCGGGGTCTCCTTCACCCCCGACGTCTTCGCCGCCGCGATCGACTTCTGCGGCCCCTCCAACCTCGTCACCTATCTGCGCACCGCGCCGGAGTTCGTCAAGCCCTACATGGTCAACAACTGGTACCTGTACGCGGGCGACCCCGACATCCCGGAGCAGGAGGCGGACCTGTGGGCCCGCTCGCCCCTCAGCCGCGCCGACGACATCCGCACCCCGCTGATGGTGATACAGGGCGGCAACGACCCCCGCGTCGTCAAGGCCGAGTCCGACCAGATCGTCGACGCCCTGCGCGCCCGCGGCGTCGAGGTCGAGTACATGGTCAAGGACGACGAGGGCCACGGCTTCGTGAACCCGGAGAACAACATCGACATGTACCGCGCGGCGGACCGTTTCCTCGCCCGCCACCTGGGCGGACAACCCGCCGCGCGGTAACGGGCCGTCCGTCGCCCGGAAGAACGGGACGGCCGGCCCGGGGTCGTCCTGAAGACCGCGTGATCAGCCCTGCCAGGGTGCGGCGTAACCGTCGTAGGTGCCGTTGTGGGTGGTCAGGTGCACCCACTGGTCGACGTACTCCTTGAACTCCTTGTCGCCACGCGGCAGAAGGTACGCCTTCTCCGCGAAGTCGAAGGGCTTGTCGGGGTTGATCGCGCAGAGCTCGGGGTGGAGCTTGGCCTGGTACTTCGTCTCGCTCCCGTCCGTGATCATCACGTCCGCGCGGCCCGCCACGATCTCGTCGAAGACCGTGGCGTTGTCGGAGTGGGTGAGGAGGGTGGCCCGGTGGATGCGGGCCTTGGCGAACACCTCGTTCGTACCACCGGGGTTGACGATGACCCGCACCCCGGGCCGGTCGATCGCGTCCAGCGACCGGTACGTGGCCTTGTCCCCGCAACGGGCGATCGCGGACTTGCCGTCGACGAGGTACGGCGTGCTGAAGTACGCCTTCCGCGCCCGTGCCAGGGTGACGGAGATGCCCCCCATGGCCATGTCGCACCGGCCGGCGGTGAAGTCGTCCATGAGCTCGGCCCAGGTGGTGGCCACGAAGTCGGGCCGCACCCCCAGACCGGTCGCCAGGTTCTCGGCCATGTCGATGTCGATGCCGGTGTACGACCCGGTGGCGGGGTCGCGATAGCTGAACGGCCGGTAGTCACCCGTGGTGCACACGCGCAGCGTCCCCCGCTCGGGCACCGTGTCCAGCAGCGTCCCGGCGCCGTGTTGAGCGGCGCCTTCCCGGGCCAGGTGCGTCCGGGTGACGTACGCGGTACCGCCGACGGTGGTGACCAGGGCGAGGGCAAGGGCGCTCAGCACGGTCAGGCGATGCATGGCTTCCCGTCTCTGTCGTCTCTGTCGTCTGTGCCGGGGCGTGGGCATGGGCATGGGCATGGGCGAACAGCGCGGCGACCGGATCGGTCACGGGTCTCGCGCCGCCTCTCAGAGCGGTGAGGCGCGGCGGCGGCCGGCGCGTGCCGCGATCCGTGGCGCCAGGAGCGTCTCGGGCCGGCGGTTGAGTGAGAGCACCGCGAAGAACGCCTCCGCCACCAGCGGGTCCGTGTTGGCGGCCGCCAGCACCCGGCCCATGTAGTTCTGCTGGATCCGGCCCAGCCGGCCCGGCTTCGGTCCGTCCGTACCCGGATACCGGCAGTCCTCTCCGGTGGCGATCGCCCACGCGGCCCGCGGGCACTTCGCCACGGCCTTCTGCATCCGCGGCGCCAGAGCGGCGAACTCCACCGGCCCGCGCGCCGACACCTGGTCACGGATCACCTCGGCCTGGAGCGCGGCAACGGTCATTCCGTGCCCGTAGACCGGATTGAACCGGCACAAGGCGTCGCCGACCACGAGGAGCCCGGCCGGCCACCGTCTCGCCTGCTCGAAGTGGGTCCACTCGTTCGCGGTCGCCCGGAAGGCGACCGCGTCCGACAACGGCTCCGCACCCGCGAGCGCCTGCGACAGCTCCTCCGAGCGCAGCGACGAGGCGAACGCGAGCCAGGCACTCTCCTCGACCGGCGGCCGGTGCTCACCCTGCCCGATCAGCGTGACCAGCCACCGGCCGCCGTCGATCGGAACGATCACCCCGCTGCGCGGTGCGCCCGGGTTGCCCTGCACATACATCGCCTTCCACCGGTTCTCGGCGGCCGGGCGCCGGTAGTAGCGGGAGGAGTAGCCGAGATGGGCGTCGACCCGCTCCGTGGCCGGTGTGGGGTAACCGAGTTCGAGCAGCCACTGCGCGGGGCGGGAACCGCGTCCGGCGGCGATGACCACCAACTCCGCGTGCAGGGTGGTCTCCTGGCCCTTGCCGCCTCGCTCCCGCAGCCGTACTCCTTCCACCGCCCCCGCTCCTTCCACCGCCCCCGCTCCCTCCGCCGCCCCCGCTCCCTCCGCCGCCCCCGCTCCCTCCGCCGCCTCCGCCCGGGGAGCCGGCAGGAGCCCGGTCACCTCATGACGGTCCATCAACGCGATCGAGGGCCGCCCGAGGATCCTGTGTCGCAGGGTCGATTCCAGCAGTTCGCGTGAGGCGGACAGGTAGTGCGCTCCCTTCACGCCGGTGAACCACCGGGCGGGGGAGAGCCAGCGCATCTGCTCGGGGGCCCCGACGACGGTGCCCCCGGCTGCTTCGAGGTCGCCGACGACATCCGGCAGGAGCTCGTCAAGAGCTCTCAGGCCACGGGACCACAGGATGTGCGCGTGCCTCGACTGCGGCGTGCCGGCGCGGAAGGCGGGTGCCCCGTCGGGGAGCGTGTCCCGCTCGACGACCGTCACCCGCTCGAACCGTTCGGCCAGCGCGTGAGCGGCGAGCAGACCGGCCGGCCCCGCTCCCACCACCACCGCATGCCCCGTCGTCCCAGCCGTCACCGTGGATCTCCCCTCAAGCGGCTCCGGTGCGTATTCTTACGCATACCGAAAGTGAGGGGAAGGTGGCTTCGGATTCCGTCAAGGGTGCGGGTCAACTCGCCCACGCGCGGGTGACGTTGCCCCTCCGGACGTCACGGGGCCGCGATGGTGGTCATCATGATGATCACTCGCCTGCGGCGCCGGAGCGCCGCACTCGCCCTTGCCGTCTCCGCCGTTCTCCTTCCCGCCACCACCAGCACGACCTCCGCCAACGCCTCCACCGCAACACCCCAGGCCGCCACGGCCGTCCGGGCCTCGGCGCCCGCCTCGTGTCCCACCGTCGAGGACCGCCTCTACGCAGCCCCCGACCGGCGCGTCGACGTCAACCGGATCACTCCCGCCCCCTCGTGGCGCGCCGACTGCCTCCAGCTCTACCGCACCGACGGGCGCGGCCCCGAGATCGTCTTCGAGGATGGCTTCCACCCCAAGGCCCCCCTCGACGGCCAGTACGACATCGAGAAGTACGTCCTGGTCAACCAGCCCTCCCCGTACGTCTCCACCAGCTACAACCACGACCTGTACAAGTCCTGGAGGAACGGCTGGAACTACTACATCGACGCGCCCGGCGGGGTGGATGTGAACAAGACCATCGGCGACACCCACAAGTACGCCGACCAGGTCGAGGTCGCCTTCCCCGGCGGCGTCGCCCGGCAGTTCATCGTCGGCGGCTGCCCGGTGGACAAGGCGAAGAAGATCGAGATCATGAACGACTGCCGGGACAACCCGCACTATGTGCCGTGGCGCGCCGGGTACCGGGCCGCGAGCGTGGAGCGGCCCCAGCAGCCGTTGACCGCCGCGCCCGGGTCCGCGCCCGAGGCGGCCCCGGCCCCCCTTGCCGTACCGGCCCCGCAGCCCGTCGCCGTACCGGCCCTCGCGGGTTCCAGGTAGCCGAGAAGTCTCCGCCCGATCGTCCACGAGCCCGACCGTCCACGAGGCGGGTCGCTGGGCGGGTGAGGAGCTCTGCCCCGACGGAGAAGGCACCGTCGGGGCAGAGAAACCCCTGATCGGATCGGGTTTCCTCAGCACTCGACGATGTTCGTGACGCGCGGGGGCGGCTCAACGAACCGCGGGCCCTGAACGGTTCCAGGCCGCGGCTGTGCGAGAAGCCTCGGCGAGACCTTGGTGGAAGCCCGCTTCGAAGGAAAGGGCTGCGATGGCCGGGTTCATGAGGTCGTCGTACCCGGCGGCCACGTGGGCGTTGAGGGGGCTGTTCAGGCCGCCGTCCAGGTGAGGCCGGTGGTGAAGTAGGCGCCGACGATGGAGCCGGCCGACGTTCCGACGGCCAGATCGGCCGCAGACAGGTCGACACCGGCATCGACCAGGGCGGTGATCAGCCCGGCCTGCCAGTTCGGACCACCGATTCCACCGCCGCCGAGGACCAGCGCGCGGCTCATCGGGACGCTCGCGCCATCAACGAGCCGACCATCATGGTCGACCGGCGCCGGCCGAGCAGGCGCCCCACGGTCTCCGACAGCCGGTTGACCCGCCCGGCGATGACAGCCGGCGGCGGGTTGCCGGCCTCAAGCGCGGCCAGGGCCGTACGGACCACCTCGGCGGCCGGCATGCGACCCGAGCCGCCACCGGCCGCGTCGCCCGCCACGCCGAAGAATTCCGTGTCGGTGGCGCCGGGGGAGACGGCCAGTACACGAACGCCGGTGCCGCGGGACTCGTACCACAGCGCTTCGGTGAAGTTCAGCACGAACGCCTTGGTGGCGCCGTACACGGCCATCGTGGGATTGCCCTGGTACGCCGCCATGCTCGCCACGTTCACGAGGAATCCGGCGCCGCGCTCACGCATCCGGTTGATGAACGTACGGCTGATGTCCACCACGCTGGAGACATCGACCGCGATCTCCGCCCGAAGCCGGTCGGGGTCCTCGGTGTGGAACGCGCCCTGAGTGGCGAACCCGGCGTTGTTGATGATCGCGGTCACCTCGATGTCCTTGGCGGCGAGCGCCGCCGACAACACCTGTCCCACCCGGGGCTGGGACAGGTCGACGGGCAGCGCCGTCGCGGTCACGCCGTACTGCTCGGACAACTCGGCCGCCAGCTTCTCCAGCCGGTCGGCTCGACGTGCGACCAGCACGACGTCAGCACCCCGAGCCGCCACCTGTCGGGCGAATTCGGCGCCGATGCCGGAGCTGGCGCCGGTGATGAGTACCCGCTCTGCGCGGTAGTCGATAGTCACGGTGGCACCGTAGGTCTGGCTGGCACTCAGTGTCAATGAGGCATGGAGTCGCCTTGGTGTTAGAGTGCCGGAATGCCTGATGAAGGTCTGTGGAGCCGCGCGAGACGCGCCGTCTACGACGAGATCGCCGCCGTCGCCATGGGTCTGTTCCTGGAGAAGGGCTTCGAAGCCACCACGATCGACGAGATCGCGGCCGCCGCCGGCATCTCGCGCCGCTCCTTCTTCCGCTACTTCGGCACCAAGGAAGACGTGGTGCTCGGGCACCTGGCGGCCGACGGCATCGCACTGCGGGCCGCGCTGGAACAGCGCCCCGATGACGAGGACGCGTGGACCGCCCTCCTGCGGTCGTTCCTTGCCCTGGACCGGTCGGCCCTTCCTCAGGAGCATCTGCTCAAGCTCTCCGCGATGATGTACAACACGGCGTCATTGCGGGCCCGCAGCGCCGAGAAGCACCGCCAGTGGGAGGACGAGCTGCTCCCCGAGGTCCGCCGCCGCCAGTCACCCTCCGCCGGCGGCCCGTACGCCGACATGCGGGCCCGAGCTGTCGTCGGCGCCGCGATCGCCTGCCTGGACACCGCCGGCGAAGCCTGGACCCGGGCCAACGGCGAAACCCCACTCGGTGACCTGCTGACCACCGCTTTCACCGCGGTAGCGCCCGTTCGACGGGACTGAAGGACGAACGGTGCACCGCCCTGCGACGGTCCGCCCCGGTGGGCGAGGCCGCCGACCGGTCGTTACGGGAGGCGCAATGCCCGGCGCCAGTAATCGGTGACGGTGTGGCGCAACCGCGCCGTGTCGACCGCCTGTGGATCGAGAAGATGCTGCAGGCCGATCCCGCGGAGCTGTCCGACGACCGCGACGGCGACGTCGTCGGGCTCGACGTCAGGACGCATGTCACCGTCGGCGACCCCGGCGGTGACGTCGGAGCGCAGGTGGGCGCGGAACGTCTCGTCGCGCTCACGGAAGAACGGGGCGAGGTCCGACGTGGTGGCCGCTTCGGCCCACAGCAGCAGGAAGGCCCGGTTCATCACTCCGATGTCCGCGAGGGCGCCGACGTAGCCGTCGATGAATCGCAGGAGCCGGTCCAGTCCCGGAGGGAGGTCTTTGATCCCCGGTACGAAACCGGACTGCGTCGCGTGGGCCAGCCGATCGAGCAGCGCCTGCTTGGACCCGAAATGGTGGGTCACGATCCCACGGCTGTAACCGGCCTGTTCGCCGACGCGCGCCAGCGTCAGTGACCGCACCCCGCGCTGGACGACCAGTTCGGCGGCGGCGTTGAGCAGCGCGGCTTCGGCCTGGGCCCGACGCTGCTGCTGGGTACGGCGAGTGATGACCATGCGGGCAGCCTAGCAAGTACTTGCGTGTCGGATAACAAGTATGTGAGTGTGGCGTCCCCGACCCCACCACCACGGAGGCTTGAATGATCGAGATCGCCGACCGCGAACTGGACACGCTGCTCGCAGAGGATCCAGGTGGCCCCGTGGTGATGCTGAACCTTCTGCGCTTCCGTCCGGACGGCGGCCGCGAGAGCTACCAGCGCTACGCCGAAGAACTCGGCGCGGCGGTCAACGCGCGGTACGGGGTGCAGGTGGAGTACCTGGGAACCGGTGGGCGCGCACTGGTCGCCGAGGACGGGCAGACCTGGGACATGGTCGTCCTGGTCCGCTACCCGAACAGGCAGGCGTTCGCCGACATGCTCCGCGACCGCGACTACCGCGCGGTGGCCCACCTGCGCAGTGAAGCGCTCGTGGAGGCGGTGCTGCAGCCGACCGTGCCGATCACGTTGTGAGCGCGGTGCCTTCGGCGTGCGGCGGCACAGCGCCGATCAAGCGTTCCGGGCGTGCGCCGACGGATATGGCGATGCGCCGAGGCTGCTCGGCTCGACGGTGAAGCAGCGCCCGTCGGCCCGCTGCCCTTTCAGCCTCAGTGTTGACGAGGTCCCAGAGGAGGGAGCAACGAGGTTGTTCGGTTGTACGGGGGTTGTTCTTTCATCGCTCTGCGTCGAAAGGCTGGGGCGGAGGGTGATCAACAAGGCATCATCAACACATGGGTAGTGCAAGGGGGAACGGCGAAGCCAATACCGCCCTCGCGGCCGCGGTCTTGGAAGCGGGGTGTTCGCACGCGGCATTGGCCCGCAAGGTCAATGAACTGGGAGCGTTGCAGGGCGAGGTGTCGCGCTATGACAAGGCATCGGTGACGCGATGGCTGCAAGGGATGACTCCGCGAGGCCGCACCCCGGAGTTCGACGCTGCCGCCCTGGCCGGCATCTTGTGCCGTCCCGTCGCCCCCGTCGATGTCGGCTTCGTGGAACAGCCGCAGCGACCTGTGGTCGCGCGCGCTTTGACGTACCGTGAAGATGTGGGTGAATCACTGCACACGCTAACGGAGTTGGGTTCCACCGATATCTCGCGCCGCAGTCTGCTCGGGTCGGTGCCGTTTGTCGCGACCGCTCTCCTGGACCCGCAACGGAAGTGGCTTCTGTGACTCCTTGAAGACGAACAGGCTTCTCACCTCGCCGCAGTCACCGGAGGGGGACCTGTTGAGCAGGTCCAAGCGGTGATCAACATGCTCGACGAGATGGACAACCGGTTCGGCGGAGGCGGAGTGCGGGCGAGCATCGTGCACTACCTGAGTACCGAACTCGCGCCCATGCTGCAGCAGCGCAACCTGCCCGCCCATCAGCGCCGTCCGCTCTTCACTTCGGCGGCGAGGCTGGCTGCGATGGCCGGCTGGTGTTCGTACGACTCCGCCGACTACGGACTCGCACAGCGCTACATGATCCAGGCGCTCAGGCTGTGCGCCGAAGGTGGTGACCGGGTACTCGGCGGGCAGATCCTTGCCGACATGTCCCACCTCGTCACCAACCTCGGCAACCCGGCCGAAGGAGTCTCGCCGGCCCGAGCGGGCATCGCGACCGCCAAGTCCGCGGACAGCCCGCTGGGGCTCATGCGGCTGCACGCGATGGCTGCACGGGGATACGCCGTCCTCGGTGACTCCCGCCGGGCCACGGCCTCCCTGCTCGCGGCCGGAGAAAGCCTGGACGCAAGCCGAGGGCCTGCCGAGGAATCGCCCTGGGTCCGCTTTCTGGACCACCACTACCCGGAGGCCGAGGCCGCCCTGGTCCATCGGGATCTCGGCGAGTCGGCTCAGGCCGAGCGCCTGGCCACGGCGTCGGTGGAGGCGAACAGCGACCGGCGCCGCCGCCAGGCGATCAGCCGCTCGGTGCTCGCGACCGCTCTCCTCCAGCAGAAGCAGCTGGACGAGGCCGTCGGCACCGCGAGCCATGCCCTGGACCTGCTCGGTGACGTGCACAGCGAACGTTCCGTACAGGCCCTGCGCGACTTCCGCGCGCGTCTCGTGCCACACAGAGACGAGACGATCGTTCGCGACTTCGAACGGAAGGCCCGACCCGTCCTCGGCGCTGCGGCCTGATGGCGATGGCTCAGTAGCCCTCCGGCGTCGGCGCGTTCTGCCCCTTGTCGACGGGGATGTTGACGCCCGTCACACCTCGTGACTGGTCGGAGAGCAGGAACGCGATCACGTCCGCCACCTCCTCAGGCCGCACCAGCTCCCGCCCGGGGAACTCCGCGCGGAACCGGTCGAAGGCCGGCGGGTCCTCCAGACGCATCCGGTCCCACTTCTTCCCCGGGATGAGCATCGACCCCGGCGAGACCGCGTTCACGCGGATACTGTCCCCTGCCAGCTCTCGCGCCAGGGATGAGACCATGTGGATCTGTGCCGCCTTGGCCGCGCCGTACTGAGCCTGCGGACCTGGCTTCCAACCGGAGACCGAAGCCACGACGACGACGGGTCCTCCACCTGCCGAGCGTAGGTGGGGAGCGCTCGTCGCGACCAGCCGAGCCGTGTGGCCGACGTTCATCTCCCACGTCGCGGACCAGTCCTGAGCCGTCGCCTCGGTGATTCCGCGACCACGCGCACCTCCCGCGCACGCGACGACACCGTCCAGGCCGGCCAGCGCTGACGCGGCTTCCTCGACAAATCGCTCCAGCAGCTCCGGCACGGTGACGTCGAGGGAGCGGGTGAAAAGCGCGTCGGGATCGTCGACCGAATTCCGCAACGCCTCCAACGGCTCGGGCTTCCGGGCGCACGTGGCCACACGCGCACCCTCCGACAACAGCAGACGTACAACATGCTCGCCCAGTCCGCGGGAGCCGCCCGTCACCACAATGCGGCGGCCTTCGAACCGCCCCATCACCGCCTGCTGCCCGAGAGCGCGCCTTGTGCCGGTCATCCGTACAACCCTTCATCCGCCATGCCAACCCGCGTGCTCATAGACATCCCCTCTGCCCCCTTCTGACCTGGCCGCTTGAGCGGTTCTCTTGTGGACGTACCCGGTCCAGGGACATCCGTACGGTCGGCATTCAGCCAGCCCCGGTCCTGCGGCCGGAGCGGCGCGAACCCGGGAGGCGCGTCGGTCACCGCTGAAACGCCGCGCCCGGGACCAGCGGCCCCATCACGAAACGAGCGAGAGCTCTTCCACGAAGGGGTGGAGTTGGCGTGGAGGCTCTGGGATCTGGGGTGCACCGGCCGGTACGTGCCCGACATCATCGTCCACCACCCCGCTACCGATCCGGCGCGGCACGACACCTTCTACCGGCTGAACGCCCGCAACCGCGTCTGGGTCGCCCGTCGCAACCTCCCCCGCCCCCTGATCCCCCTCAATCTGGCCACCTGGTGCCTCACCACGCTGTGGCGAGTCCGCGACCGAAACGCCCTCCGCGTCACACTCGCCGGATTCCGAGAAGGTCTCGCCGGCGGGCAGGGGCCCAGGAAGGCCATGTCCTGGCGGACGGTGCTCCGGCTCACCAGGGCGGGCCGACCGCCTGTGTTCTGAGCTCACTTGGGCTTTTGCTTTGGTGCGGTCATGTTGTTGCAGCGCAGGTCCCAACCGGACGGCTGGATCGAGACAGTCACATGATCGGGTGGGTAAGTCCATAGGAGCGGTCGGGTCGACCTTGATAGCCGCTCCGGCGGCTGGCTCAGTTGACCAGTAGCAGCTTTCCGCGTACGTGGCCTTCCTCGCCGACGCGGTGTGCCGTGGCGATGTCGGTGAGTGGGATGGTCTGCACAACGAGCCCGCTGAGTACGGGCAGTACGCCGCTGTCGGCGATGTCGAGAGCTAGGTTGGTGCCGCCGGGGCGAGCGCGCGGCTCGTCCGCTCGCCACAGTCGCGGACAACGAGTTCGGCGGCGCCCGCGAATCTGAATCGCTCTCTGGGGGTGTCGGCGTACCCGGCTCTGTCAGCCGTGGAAGGGGCGGCCGGCGACTAAAGGGTGTTGCGGAAGGTTCGGCTTGGGCAGGCCGAAGTGGTTCCTGATCTGCTGTTTCACCGTGTCATGGTGAGGTTGTGCATGGAAGCGACGGCCTGGACGGCAT
>NZ_JBIUYF010000011.1:0-215262 GCF_044744405.1 Streptomyces sp. NPDC087310
GCCCTCCCCCGCGGCCGTCGTCGCCGTCAGGGTGACCAGGCCGGCCCGGCGCTGGAACAGGGACTGCCGGACCGTCCAGCCGATCACCCCGGTCCGCTGGAGCGCGACCGTCGAGCGGCGGACCGTGCCCGAGCGGGCCACCAGATAGGCGCCGCGCAGAGCGTGGCCCAGATTCCGGTAGGCGTCCAGGGCGAGGAGGACCGCGGCCGGGAACAGCAGCACCGCGCAGGCCGCCGCCACCGGCAGGAGTACGTCCGTGAGCAACAGGCCGAGGCCCGCGAGCAGCGCCACCGGCAGCAGCGCGGCGGCCAGGGACCGGCGCAGCCTGCGACTCCGCGCGGCGCGCGGATGCGGGGTCAGACGGGCCTGGCCTGTCGGGTCCGTGTCCGTGGGGCCCTTCGGGCCTGTCGGGCCTGTCGGGTCCGTCGAGTCCCCCGGGTCCGTCGGGGAGACGGCTTCGCGCAGGACCCGCGCGGCCACCGCGTGGGCCACCGCTCGGGGCGCGGCGGGCAGCAGCGCCTTGTTGTCGGCGTGCTCGTCCTCCTCGTCCTGAGTGAGGCCGGTGGCGATCGCGTCCAGCCGCGCCGCGCCCGCCAGCCGGACGCCCAGCGGTTCGACCAGCTCCACACCGCGCAGCCGGCGCTCCTCGATGGAGACCGAGCGGGAGGTCAGCAGTCCGCGGCGGACCCGCAGGGTGCCGCCAGGCTCGCGCTCCAGCCGGTAGTTCCACCACATCTCGACCCACAGGCCGAGCGCGCCGACGATGCCCGCGAGCGCCGCCGCGGCGACCAGGATCAGGATCGTCCAGACGAGCGGGGTGTTCTCGAAGCGGTCGCGCACCCAGTCGATGACCTGGGTCTGCGCGCCGAACCACTCGCTGATCTGGAGCAGCCCGCCGGCCGCCGCGCCGCCGAGCACCGGGGCGACGAACGAGAGCGGCGCGTACCGGAGCCAGCCGGGGTCGAGGACGGCGAGCATGCCCTCGGGGTGGGTTCCCGGCTCGCCCCGCGTCCGGTCGAGCAGTTCGGTACGGAGCCGTTCGCCCTCGGCGCGGGTGACCGGGTCGAGTTCCAGCGTGGACTCGCCGCCGGAGTGCTCGCCGGTGCCGATACGGACCTTGACCAGGCCGAGGATCCGCAGCAGCGGATGCGCCGTCAGGTCGACGCTGCGGATCCGCTCCCGGGCCAGCGAACGGCGTTTGACCAGGAACAGGCCCGTGTGGAGTTCGGCGCGCTCGGGCCCTATCCGGTAGCGGGTGCGGCGCCAGCGGACATACTCGCCGCCCGTCCCGGCGACGACCAGCAGCGCGGCCCCGGCCACCACCCAGGCCACCGCCTCCCCCGGCGGCATCCGGCCGGCCATCCCGACGGCGGTGGGCAGCCCGGCGCCGAGGACGACCCCGGCCAGGACGAGGGCGGTGACCAGCAGGGTGCGCCGGTCGAGCCGCCGCCACGGCGCCTCGGCCCCCGTCGCCTCGGCCCCCGTCGCCCCGGCCGGTTCCACCACCGGCGCGGCCGCCGGTTCCGGGGGCCCGCTCATGTCGCGTCCCCCGGCGTGGCCTGGGTGATGTGGGTCAGGCGCTCGGCGAGCCCCGCCGCCAGCTCGTGGTCGAGGCCCCGGATGTGTACGGCGCCCTTGGACGAGGCGGTCGTGACGATGACGGTGGAGAGCTTGAAGAGCTGCTCCAGCGGGCCGCGCACGGTGTCCACGGTCTGGATCCGGGACATCGGCGCGATCCGCCACTCCTGCCGGAAGAAGCCGGTGCGGACGTAGACGGCCTCGTCCGTCACCTCCCAGCGGTGCACCCGGAACCACCACACGGGTATCAGCGCCGTACAGGCGAGGCCCAGCACCGCGAGGACGGCCGCCGGGCCCAGCAGCCATCCCCGCGCGGGGGCGATGAACACGCCGAGCACCACCAGCACGGCCACCGGGGCCAGTGTCAGCAGCAGCCACTGCGCGCGCCACCAGCCGACGGCACGCCCGTCCAGCGTGTTGTTCGGCGGTCGCAGTCTCCGCACCCCCTCCCCCATCGGCTCAGCGGCCCCGCAGCGAGCGGTACGTGGCGACCAGCGCCGCGGTCGAGCCGTCGAGCTGCTCGCCGGGCTCGTCCCCGGTGAGCACGGGCTCGATCTTCTTGGCGAGGACCTTGCCCAGCTCGACGCCCCACTGGTCGAAGGAGTCGATGTTCCACACGGCGCCCTGGACGAACACCTTGTGCTCGTACAGCGCGATCAACTGGCCCAGTACGGACGGGGTCAGCGTCTCGGCGAGGATGGTCGTGGTCGGGTGGTCGCCCCGGAACGTCTTGTGCGGCACCAGTTCCTCGGCCACCCCCTCGGCCCGTACCTCCTCGGGCGTCTTGCCGAAGGCGAGCGCCTGGGTCTGGGCGAAGAAGTTCGCCATCAGCAGGTCGTGCTGGGCGACCAGGCCGGGCAGCAGGTCGTCGACGGGCCGGGCGAAGCCGATGAAGTCCGCCGGGATGGTCTTCGTCCCCTGGTGGATGAGCTGGTAGTACGCGTGCTGCCCGTTGGTGCCCGGGGTGCCCCAGACCACGGGCCCGGTCTGCCACTCCACCGGATGGCCGTCCCGGTCCACGGACTTGCCGTTCGACTCCATGTCGAGCTGCTGGAGGTACGCGGTGAACTTCGACAGGTAGTGGCTGTACGGCAGGACCGCGTGCGACTGGGCGTCGAAGAACGCTCCGTACCAGACGCCCAGCAGCCCGAGCAGCAGTGGCGCGTTCTCCTCGGGGGGCGCGGTGCGGAAGTGCTCGTCGACGAGGTGGAAGCCGTCCAGCATCTCGCGGAACCGGCGGGGCCCGATCGCGATCATCAGCGAGAGCCCGATGGCCGAGTCGAACGAGTAGCGTCCGCCGACCCAGTCCCAGAACTCGAACATGTTCGCCGTGTCGATGCCGAAGTCGGAGACCTTCTCGGCGTTCGTCGACAGGGCCACGAAGTGCTTGGCGATCGCCTCGGGGCCGACGCGCAGCTCCGTCAGCAGCCAGTTGCGGGCCGAGGTGGCGTTGGTGATGGTCTCGATGGTGGTGAAGGTCTTGGACGCGACGATGAAGAGCGTCTGGGCCGGGTCCAGGTCCCGTACCGCCTCGTGGAGGTCCGCGCCGTCCACGTTCGACACGAAACGGACCGTCAGGTCGCGGTCGGTGAAGGAGCGCAGCGTCTCGTACGCCATGGCGGGGCCGAGGTCGGAGCCGCCGATGCCGATGTTGACGATGTTCCTGATGGGCAGGCCGGTGTGGCCCGTCCACTCGCCGTGCCTGACCTGGTCGGCGAAGGCGGCCATCCGGTCGAGCACGGCGTGCACCGCCGGGACGACGTTCTCCCCGTCGACCTCGACCACGGCGTCGCGCGGGGCGCGGAGCGCGGTGTGCAGGACGGCGCGGTCCTCGGTGGTGTTGATCTTCTCGCCGCGGAACATCGCGTCGCGCAGTTCGGCGACCCCGGTGGCCGAGGCCAGCTCGCGCAGCAGCGCCAGGGTCTCGTCCGTCACCAGATGCTTGGAGTAGTCCAGGTACAGGTCGCCCACCTGGAGGGTGTAGCCGGTGCCACGCGCCGGGTCGGCGGCGAACAGCTCCCGCAGAGTGGTGCCCGCCAACTGCTCCCGGTGCTTGCCCAGGGCGCTCCACTCGGGCGTCCGGTTGAGCCTGGTACGGCTTTCCGCGTTCATCTCGGACATCAGCCCACTTCTTCTCGTGCCTGTGTTCCTGCGTGGCTCTACGCCTACGAGTCTGTCTGCCCCCACTGTCGGTCCCAACTTAATTGATCAGAGTGCCGAGCGAGGCGACAGCCAGTGCGAAGAGTCCGGCGGCGAGCAGGGCCGGGGTGTTCAGCCCCCAGCCGGCCGCCGCGGCCCCGGCCAGCAGCGCGCCGAGCGGCGCCCCGGCGAGCGCGAGCGTACGGAACGCGGAGCTGATCCGGCCCAGCATCTCCTGGGGGCTGCGCTCCTGCGTCAGGGTGGTCTGGCTGACGTTCCACACCATGGTCATCGCCCCGAAGACCGCGAGGCACAGGGCCGGCGCCCAGATCTCCCGTACCGAGCCCAGCGCGACCAGACAGCCGATCTGTACGGATCCGGCGAGGAACATGGCCCGTACCCGCCCGATCCGCTCGGCTATCCGGCCGGCCAGCAGACCGCCCGCCACGCTTCCCGCGCCGAAGGCGGTGAGGGTCAGCGCGTACGCCCGGTCGCCGCCGCCCAGCCACCCCGTGACATGCAGGACCAGCGTGGCGATCAGCCCGCCCATCGCGATGTTGCAGAGCGTCGTGGCCAGGCACAGCCCGCGCAGCGTCCGGTCCGCCACCAGGAACCGGATCCCCTCGGCGATCTCCGTGCGCAGGGTGGATCCTGACGCGCGGGGCGGGCGCTCCGGCGCCGCGATCCGCAGGGAGGCGATGAGCAGGGCCGCCACCCCGTAGGTGAGGGCGTTGGCCGCGTGCGGCGCGGCCACGCCGACGACCAGCAGCACCGGGACCAGCGGGGCGGCGAGGAACGCGTTCGCCATCTGCTGTCCGGTCATCAGCCGGGCGTTGGCGGCGGCGAGGGCCGGCCGCGCCACGAGCGAGGGCAGCAGGGCGGTGGCCGCGTTGTCGAAGAGCGTCTGGAGCGTCGTGAGGAGGAAGGCGAGCGCCAGGAGCAGCGCGATCGACGCGTGGCCGAGGGCGACGGCCCCCGCGAAGGCGGCCATCAGCACGCCGCGCGCCAGGTCGACGCCCCACATCGCCCGCCGCTGGTCGACCCGGTCCGCGAGCGCCCCGCCGAGCAGTCCGAACAGCAGCCACGGCAGATAGCCGCAGGCCGTCACCGAGGCGATCAGCAGCGGATTGTCCGTGAGGGAGGCGGCGAGCAGCGGCAGGGCCGCCGTGCGCAGCGCGTCACCGAACCGCGAGACGACCGCGGCCGACCACAGCCGCCCGAACCCCCCGCGCCAGGCGGGCGCGCGTACCTCCGCGCGTACCTCCACCGTGCCGACAGCCGTCATCACTACCCCCTCCGGTCGACTGATACAGACCGTAAGGGGTGCCACTGACAATGCCGCCGGACACCGCGTGGAGCCGGGTCGGCGCCGAAAGGGCGGCGACGCGGGAAAAACGGTTCGGCCGGACACGTGCCACGTGTCCGGCCGGAAAAGCTTTCCAGTACCGGAGGGGGTACCAGTGCCGCGAGGCGGTAGCTAGAGTTCGCCGCGCAGTTTGGCGAGGGCCTCGGCGAGAATCGCCTCTCCGTCCGCGTCGCTGCGCCGCTCCCGTACATATGCGAGATGGGTCTTGTACGGCTCGGTGCGCGGCGGGTCCGGTGGATTGTCCCGGTCCTGACCGGCCGGGAATCCGCAGCGCGGGCAGTCCCACGTCTCCGGAACCTGTGCGTCACTGGCGAAGCTCGGCACCGTCTCGTGCCCGTTCGAGCACCAGAAGGAGATGCGCAGGCGGGGCGCGGACTCGCCACGCTCGGCCTCACCCATCGGCCCCGCTCCGACCCGGCTTCCCCGGATCGCGTTGCCACTTGCCACGGTCGTAACTCCCTGCGTGATGGTGCCGCAAAGCATCGGTAGGCAGCTCCGCTGCCGGGCGCCCCAGTCTACGTAAGGCCCAACGCGCGTCCAGTGAAGGGAGTTACCCTCCTGCCGCCGGTCGCGCAACCCATGATAGGCCGCGCCCGCGGTGCCGTACGGCAGCCATCCCCAGGGCCTGTCCTAGCTGTCCAGCTTGAGGACGAGACCAAGCACGACAATGCACGCGAACCACAGCAGCCCGACCACCACGGTGATGCGGTCGAGGTTGCGCTCGGCCACCGAGGACCCGCCGACGGAGGACTGCATTCCGCCACCGAACATGTCGGAGAGGCCGCCGCCCTTTCCCTTGTGCATCAGCACCAGCAGCATCATCAGCAGGCTGAAGACGATGAGGGCGATCGAGAACCCCATAACCACGGCTGGACCAACTTCCTCGGACTGATCGACCTGCTGGCTCGATCCGATCGACGTGATCGACTTGATCGCACTAACAGGATCAACAGGACTGATTATCGGCAGAACGCATAAAGCATAAAGAACGACGGGGGCCGGGTGACATCTCCCGCAATACCGCACCGGAAATGCCCACTCGACCCCCGCCAGGGTACGACGGATCCGCGCCCCCGCATACTCAGACCGACCGGTCTTACTGGTCGCGGAACCTGACGATCTTGACGAACTCGTCCGTGTCCAGCGCCGCGCCGCCCACCAGGGCGCCGTCCACATCGGGCTGCGCCATGATCGCGGCGACGTTCCCGGACTTCACCGAGCCGCCGTACTGGATCCGGACCCCGTCGGCCAGCTCCTGCGAGTACAGCTCGGCCAGCCGCCCGCGGATCGCCCCGCAGACCTCCTGCGCGTCCTCGGGGGTGGCGACCTCGCCGGTACCGATGGCCCACACCGGCTCGTACGCGATGACCACGGACTCGGCCTGCTCGGCCGGGATGTCCTTGAGGCCGCCGTCGAGCTGGTTGAGCGTGTAGGAGACCTGGTCACCGGCCTTGCGGATGTCCAGGCCCTCGCCGACGCAGAGGATCGGGGTCAGGCCGTGCTTGTACGCGGCCTTCACCTTGGCGTTGCAGACCTCGTCCGTCTCGGCGTGGTACTGCCGGCGCTCGGAGTGGCCGACGGCCACGTACGAACACTTGAGCTTGGCCAGCATGGGGCCCGAGATCTCGCCGGTGTACGCACCGGAGTCGTGCGCCGAGATGTCCTGGGCGCCGTACTTGATCTTGAGCTTGTCGCCGTCGACCAGCGTCTGCACGGAGCGCAGGTCGGTGAAGGGCGCCAGTACGGCGACCTCGACGGCGTCGTAGTCCTTGTCGCCCAGCGCGAAGGCGAGCTTCTGGACGTGGGCGATGGCCTCAAGGTGGTTGAGGTTCATCTTCCAGTTGCCCGCCATCAGCGGGGTGCGGCCGGTGGTCTCTGTCAAAGCGGTCATGAAGTGTTCAGTCCTCCAGTGCGGCGAGGCCGGGAAGCGTCTTGCCCTCTAGGTATTCGAGGCTGGCGCCGCCACCGGTCGAGATGTGGCCGAAAGCCTTCTCGTCGAAGCCCAGGATCCGGACGGCCGCGGCGGAGTCCCCGCCGCCGACGACCGAGAAGCCCGGGGAGTCGACGAGCGCCTGGGCGACGGCCTTGGTGCCCTCGGCGTAGTCGGGGTGCTCGAAGACGCCCATGGGACCGTTCCAGAAGACGGTCTCCGCGTCGGCGAGCTTCGAGGCGTACAGCCGGCCGGTCTCGGGGCCGATGTCCAGGCCCATCTGTCCGGCCGGGATGGCGTCCGCGGCCACGGTGGCGGGGTGCGCGGGCGCCTTGGTCTTAAGGTCGGGGAACCGGTCCGCGACCAGGACGTCGACGGGGAGCACGAACTCCACGCCGCGCTCCTCGGCCCGCTTGAGGTAGCCCTGGACGGCCGGGATCTGGTCCTCCTGGAGCAGCGAGGTGCCGATCTCGTGGCCCTGCGCCTTCAGGAAGGTGTAGGCCATGCCGCCGCCGATCAGGATGCGGTCGGCCTTCTCCAGCAGGTGGTCGATGACGCCGAGCTTGTCGGAGACCTTGGCGCCGCCGAGGACGACGGCGTACGGCCGCTTCACGTCGTCGGTGAGGCGCTTGAGTACGCCGACCTCGGTGGCGATGAGTCCGCCAGCCGCGTGCGGCAGCCGGGCCGGGAGGTCGTAGACGGAGGCGTGCTTGCGGTGCACGGCGCCGAAGCCGTCGCCCACGTACAGATCGGCCAGCGCGGCGAGCTGGTCGGCGAAGGCGCCGCGCTCGGCGTCGTCCTTCGCGGTCTCACCGGCGTTGAAGCGCAGGTTCTCGATAACGGCGACCTGGCCGTCGGCGAGCGCGGCGACGGTCGCCCGGGCGGAGTCGCCGACCGTGTCGGTCGCGAAGGCCACCTCGGCGCCGAGGAGTTCCCCGAGGCGCGCGGCGGCGGGGGCGAGCGAGAAGGCGGGGTCCGGGGCGCCCTTGGGGCGGCCCAGGTGCGAGGCGACGATCACCCGGGCGCCGGCCTCGGCGAGCCGGGCGACCGTGGGCTGTACGGCGCGGATGCGGCCGTCGTCGGTGATGGTGGTGCCGTCGAGCGGCACGTTGAGGTCGGCACGGACGAATACGCGCCGGCCGGCGACCCCTTCTGCGAGGAGTTCGTCGATCGTCTTCACTGGTGCTGGGCTCCTTGGGATCTCTGGACAGACAGACCAACAGGGCTCGAACAGCGCCTCATGTGCGCCGACCGAGCCCTGTCACTCATATCGAGGTGCCTACGCCTGCCGGCGCTGAACTCAGAGGCCCTGAGATCAGAGCTGGCCGCCGACGAAGACGGTCAGGTCGACCAGACGGTTGGAGTAGCCCCACTCGTTGTCGTACCAGCCGATGATCTTCACGCTCTTGCCCTGGACCATGGTCAGGGAGGAGTCGAAGGTGCAGGAGGCCGGCCAGTTGACGATGTCCGAGGAGACGATCGGGTCCTCGGTGTAGTCCAGGTAACCCTTGAGCTCGCCCTGCGATGCCTTCTGGAAGGCGGCGTTGACCTCTTCCTTGGTCACCACGCGCTCCGTCTCGACGACCAGGTCGGTGACGGACCCCGTCGGGACGGGGACGCGCATCGCCATGCCGTTGAGCTTGCCGGCCAGCTCCGGGATGACCAGCCCGAGCGCCTTGGCCGCGCCGGTGCTCGCCGGGATGATGTTCTCGGCGGCGGCACGGGCCCGGCGGAGGTCCTTGTGCGGGAAGTCCTGGAGGCGCTGGTCGCTGGTGTACGCGTGGACCGTGGTCATCAGGCCCGAGACGACGCCGAAGTTCTCCAGGAGAACCTTGGCCATCGGCGCCACACAGTTGGTGGTGCACGAGGCGTTGGAGATGATGTGGTGGTTGGCCGCGTCGTACTTGTCCTCGTTGACGCCCAGCACGATCGTGATGTCCTCGTCCGAGGCCGGAGCCGAGATGAGGACCTTCTTCGCGCCGCCCGCGATGTGCTTCTCGGCGTCGGCTTTCTTGGTGAAGATGCCGGTCGACTCGATGACGATGTCGACGCCCAGCTCACCCCAGGGGATGTCGGCCGGGTTGCGCTCGGAGAGCACCTTGATGGTGTGACCGTCGACAGTGATCGTGTCGGCGGTGTGGGTCACCTCGGCCTTGAGTCGGCCCAGGATGGTGTCGTACTTCAGCAGATGCGCCGTGGTCGCAGTGTCACCCAGGTCGTTGACAGCCACGATCTCGATGTCTGCACCCTGCTCCAGCAGCGCGCGGAAGTAGTTACGACCGATGCGGCCAAAGCCGTTGATGCCTACGCGGATCGTCACGAACCGATCTCCTCGTTGGTACGCCGGGTTTCGACGCCGGCGAGTTGTATGGGATGTCCCCGACCGCTTATGACCCTACCTCTCCACGGCCTGGCTGGTGACATCGAGTGCCCGGGGAAACCGGCGGACGGCCGGCGCCCGGCCCGTGCCCGTACCGGCGCGTAGGGGCTGGTACGGGCGCGGGTCCGGGAATCAGCGCCGGAGCGAGCGCAGCGCCCGGTCCAGGAGCGCCGCGCGCTCCCCCGCGCCGGTCAGGTGCTCCAGGCCGAATCCGAGGAGCACGGTGTCACGCGTGGTGACGGAGGCGTACGAGGTGAAGAGCGTCCGGGAGCGCGCCCAGTCCCCCGCGACGGCGGGGGATCCGGCCGGTGGCCCGGGTACGGACCAGGCGCCGAGCGAGGTCTCGAAGCCCTCGGCCTCCCGCTCCGCGCCGCCCACGGCCAGACGCGCGTCGTCCGCGAAGACGCCGCGCCCGCCGCTGCCGGGGTCGGTGACGTAGCTCAGCGACAGCTCGGCCTTCTTACCCGCGTAGGCGCTCAGGTCGAAGGCGACCTGCTGCCAGCCGTCGGAGGCGCCGGTGAGGCTGTTCCAGGCGCCGCTGGTGCCGGTGGCGGCGCAGCCGTCGGCGCCGAGGGTCAGGTAGTGGCCGAGGAAGGGGTGGCCCTGGAGGAGGAACCCGGCGTCGCACTCGGTGGGTACGGCCGCGCTGCTGGCGCCGCCGGCCTCGGGCAGGGTGGTCCAGTCCTCGCCGCCGCTGGTGCGGGCCTCCAGGAGGGCGTGGTCGTACCCCTCCTCGGTGTTCCAGTTGAGCGCGAGGCGCAGCTCGGGCCGGTCGGCGGCGCTGACACCGGTGAGGTCGACGGTGCGGGTGAGCCGGCGCCAGGCGTTGTCCTGGTGGGCGGTGGCGGCCATCCACTGGCCCGCATAAGGGGCGTACGGGTTGGAGATGCCCGCGTACGAGCCCGACTGGGCGCTCCTGAACTGCGGATACGTCGCCGGGTCCAGCGTGTCGGAGGTGACGGTGTACGCGCCCACCGGGTTCAGCGGGCTGCCGGGCAGGGCGGCCAGGGAGCCGTTCGCGCCGGTGAGCGTGCCGGCACCGGTGAAGCCGGTGGCGCCGGAGGTGGCGGTCCTGCCGTAGGCGCCCAGGTAGTACTGGCTGAAGTCGTTGGTGGCGGCGCGGCCGATCTGGGTGTTGCCGCCGGCGAGCCGGCCGGCCTCGATCAGCTTGCCGCCCTCGTTGAGGAAGGCGCGCAGCGCGAGCTGGGTGGCGCCGCCGGGGGCCGCCGCGCCGGTGTAGTGGACCGCGGCGGAGAAGTGGCCGAGGACGCCCAGCGGGTGCGGGGCGCCCTGGGTGGCGACGTCCCAGACGGCGGCGGTACGGCCGCTCGCGCGCAGCGCGTCGGTGTAGGCGGCCGTCCGCTGGGCGGGGGCGCCCTCCTCGGCGATCACGAGGGTGTCGGCGCGGGGGCGTTCGGCGACGGTGTAGCCGAAGTGCTCGCTGGAGGTGGGCTTCCCGCCCTTCGTGCGCGCGGTGAACCAGACCTCGACCTTGTCACCCGTACGAGCGGTTCCGGTCGTGCCGCGGTACTCGTCGAAGTGGAGGTTGTCCTCGCCGCCGTAGGTCTCGCCGCCCTTCCAGGCATGGAGCTTGCCGGTCTGGGTGCGGCCGCCGTTGACGCGGTACTTGAGCTCCTTGTTCCGCAGCGACTTGCGGGCGGTGACGGAGACCTCCTGGCCCGTGCCGCGCGCGTACGAGGTGGTGAACGGGTCGAGCGTGAAGTCGGGGGCGGTCAGGCCGACCGAGGAGGACGGCAGGTCGGGGTGGGCCGCGGTCTCGGCGACGGAGAGCGCGAAGGGGATGTTCTTGGCGAACTCGTCCTGGATCAGCTTCTCGTCGTCGGGGAAGTTGAAGCCCGAGCGGCAGTCCCTGGCCTCCCACGCGTCGTCCGGGTCGAGTGCGGAGGCGGTCTGGCAGGTCGTCATCTCCGGGGTGAACATCATCGTGCCGTTGACGTTCGCGGCGTGCCCGTCGGCCTCGCCGTTGGTGGTGTACAGCTCGGAGGAGACCTGCGGGTAGTAGCCGGGGACCGCCGGGTTCTCCGGGGTGCCCGCGAGCGCCTTGTAGAGCACGTCGTCGGGGGTGGGGGTGGCGACCTGCCAGCCGACGCCGTAGAGCAGCAGTTCGGCGGCGGAGTGGTAGTTGATGCCGTAGTCGAAGCCGATGCGCTTCTGGAACCGGTCGAGCGCCTGGGTCTCCGGCTCGGATCCGGGGCCGCCGCCGCGGTAGGTCTCGCTCGCGGGCCGTGGTGACGAGCCCTCGTCGTCGTAACCCCACTTGTAGGGGAAGTTCCGGTTGAGGTCCACGCCGTCGCCGGAGGTGATCTGCCCGTCGCCGTTGACGTCACGGAGGTTCTTGCGCCAGAGGCGGTTGCTGTCGGCGCTGTGGGTGAAGTCGTAGCCGTCCGGGTTGGCGGAGAGGACGAACCACAGCTCGGTGGAGTCGACGATCTTCGTGATCCGCCGGTCCTTGCCGTAGTTGTCGATGTAGTGGTGCATCAGCCGGCGGGTCATCTCGGGAGTGATCCACTCCCGGGCGTGCTGGTTGGACATGTACAGCACGGAGGGTTTGGTGCCGTCCTTGGTGGTCCGCGCGCCCTTGCTGAGCTTGAGGGCGAGGATGTCCTGGCCGCGCAGGGTCTTGCCGAGGGAGACGACCTTGGTTGTCCGGGGGTTGGCCTGCCCGGTCGCGACGATCTCCTCCTGGAGGTTGCCCGCGCCGCTGTACGGGCGGAACACCCCGTCCCCGGCGGCCCGCAGCCGGGCGGCGGACCGGTCGGAGACCGTGCGCTCCGTGACGGTGACGCCCTGCCGCTCCAGGTCGCGCGCCTGGGCGTCGGTGAGGAAGACCTCGACCTTCGCCGTGCCCTTCTCGGGGGCCCGTTCGCTCAGTTCGTGGGCGTCCTGGCCGGCCGCGAGGAGCAGGGGTATCTGCTCCTCGGTGACCTCGGCGTCGAAGACCTTCACCGCGTCGGCGGCGGTCCCCTCCCCGGCCGGCGTGCCGGGCGCCTGCTGTGCCTGGGCGGCGGTGGCCGCCGTCATGCCGCCCAGCAGCAGCGCGCCCGCCACCAGGATCGATCCCGCTCTTCGTCTCATGTGCCCCTCTTGCCGTCGACTGTCATGTCCCTGGACAGACGTCAGGCTCGCGAGGGCCTCATGATCATGTCAAGAGCGCCTCAAGGGGCCGTAAAATACCTGCTGCCGGCACCTTTCGGCACCGGCAGCAGGCGTACGCGGGAACGCGGGAAGCCAGTCCTGTACGCGGGAACGCGGGAAGCGGGTCCTATCCGACGAGACCGTCGGCCAGCTCCTCGCTCAGATTGGACTCCGTACCCGGGATCCCCAGGTCCTGCGCCCGCTTGTCGGCCATCGCCAGCAGCCGCCTGATCCGCCCCGCGACCGCGTCCTTCGTCAGCGGCGGGTCGGCGAGGGCGCCCAGCTCCTCCAGGGACGCCTGCTTGTGCTCCATACGGAGCCGGCCCGCGGCGGCCAGATGTTCGGGCACCTCCTCGCCCAGGATCTCCAGCGCGCGCTGCACCCGGGCCCCCGCGGCCACCGCCGCGCGGGCGGAGCGGCGCAGGTTCGCGTCGTCGAAGTTGGCGAGCCGGTTGGCCGTGGCCCGGACCTCGCGGCGCATCCGCCGCTCCTCCCAGGCCAGCACCGCCTCGTGCGCGCCGAGCCGGGTGAGCAGCGCGCCGATCGCGTCCCCGTCCCGTACGACCACGCGGTCCACCCCGCGCACCTCGCGCGCCTTGGCGGCGATCTGGAGCCTGCGGGCCGCGCCGACCAGCGCGAGGGCGGCCTCCGGGCCCGGGCAGCTCACCTCCAGCGAGGAGGAGCGGCCGGGCTCCGTGAGCGAGCCGTGCGCCAGGAACGCGCCGCGCCAGGCGGCCTCCGCGTCACAGGTGGCCCCCGAGACCACCTGGGGCGGCAGCCCCCTGATCGGGCGTCCCCGGCCGTCGACCAGGCCGGTCTGGCGGGCGAGCTGATCGCCGCCCGTAATCACCCGTACGACGTAACGGCTGCCGCGGCGCAGCCCGCCGGGCGCCATCACCACGAGCTCGGAGTTGTGTCCGAAGATCTCCAGGATGTCCTTGCGGAGCCGGCGCGCGGCGATGCTGGTGTCCAGCTCCGCCTCGATCACGATGCGCCCGCTCACCAGGTGCAGCCCGCCCGCGAACCGAAGGATCGCCGAGACCTCCGCCTTCCTGCAGCACGTCCGGGTGACGGGGAGGCGGGCGATCTCGTCCTTCACCGCTGGCGTCATCGCCATGGGCCGATCCTTCCATGCATCCGAAAAATACGGTCGTACGCGGCTGCCAGCAGCTCCGGGTCGTGCTTGGGGGAACTGCCGGTCGCTGCCACCGGCGCCAGCTCGACGGCGGCACCGAACCGTTTGGCGGCATCGGAGAGAGAATCGCTGTCGGGCACGGCGGCCTCGTCGGCCAGCACCACGTCCAAGGCGAGTTTAGGGGCGTGTCGCCCCAAAACCTCCAAATGACGCTGCGGTGAGAAGCCATCGGTTTCGCCGGGTTGCGGTACGAGGTTCAGCGAGAGGACCCGGCGGGCCTTCGTCTCGACGAGCGCGTCGAGCAGTTCGGGCACCAGGAGATGCGGGATCACGGAGGAGAACCAGGACCCCGGGCCGAGCACCACCCAGTCGGCGTCCAGGACGGCGGCGACCGCCTCGGGAACGGCCGGCGGGTCGTTGGGCACGAGGTGGACGGATTGCACCTCGCCGCGGGTGAGCGCGACGGTCGCCTGGCCGCGCACCGTGGAGATCTCGTCCGGGCGCGCCGGGTCGTGGCCCCGTACGAGGGCCTGGAGCTCCAGCGGTACGGCGGACATCGGCAGCACCCGGCCGTGGGCGCCGAGGAGCTTGCCGACCAGGTCCAGGGCCTGGACATGGTCGCCGAGCTGCTCCCAGAGCGCGACGATCAGCAGATTGCCGACCGCGTGCTCGTGCAGCTCGCCCTGGGACTGGAAACGGTGCTGGATCACCCTGGCCCAGGTCTGGCCCCAGTCGTCGTCGCCGCAGAGCGCGGCGAGGGCCTTGCGCAGGTCGCCCGGGGGCAGGACACCCAGCTCATCGCGGAGCCGGCCGCTGGAGCCGCCGTCGTCGGCCACCGTGACGACCGCCGTGAGGTCGCCGGTGATCCGGCGGAGCGCGGCGAGGGAGGCGGAGAGCCCCATGCCGCCGCCGAGCGCGACGACCTTGGGCTGGGCGGCCGGTCCGCGCCCCGACAGCGGGGGGATGCCCCGGCGCAGCCGGCGCATCCGGAAGGTGCGTCCGGTCACTCGCGCCCCATGTCCCGGTGGACGACGACGGTCTCCATGCCCTCGGAGACGAGACGGGCACCGAGCTTCTCGGACATCGCGACCGAGCGGTGCTTGCCGCCGGTACAGCCCACGGCGACGGTCACGTAGCGCTTGCCCTCGCGCCGGTATCCGGCGGCGATGAGCTGGAGCAGCTCGGTGTAGCGGTCGAGGAACTCCTTGGCGCCCGGCTGGTTGAAGACGTACGCGGAGACCTCGTCGTTGAGCCCGGTGAAGGGGCGCAGCTCGGGGACCCAGTGCGGATTGGGCAGGAAGCGGCAGTCCACCACGAGGTCGGCGTCGACCGGCAGGCCGTACTTGTAGCCGAACGACATGACGGTGGCCCGCAGCTCCGGCTTCTCGTCGCCGGCGAACTGGGCGTCCATCTTGGCGCGCAGCTCGTGGACGTTGAGGCTGGAGGTGTCGATCACGAGGTCGGCGTCGCCCCGCAGCTCCCTGAGCAGGTCGCGCTCCGCCTCGATGCCGTCGACGATCCGGCCGTCGCCCTGGAGGGGGTGCGGGCGGCGTACGGACTCGAAGCGGCGCACCAGCGCCTCGTCGGAGGACTCCAGGAAGACGATCCGCCGGGTGACCTCCTTCGCGTCGAGGTCCGCCAGCGACTCGCGGAGGTTGTCGAAGAAGCGCCGGCCACGGACGTCCACGACGACCGCGATCCGTGCCACATTGCCCTGCGAGCGGGCGCCCAGCTCCACCATGGTGGGGATCAGCGCGGGCGGCAGGTTGTCCACGACGAACCAGCCGAGGTCCTCCAGGCACTTGGCCGCGGTGCTGCGGCCCGCGCCCGACATGCCGGAGATGATCACCAGCTCGGGGATGGCCGCCTCGCCGGCCTCGCCGTTCTCCTTCGTGGTGCCCGTACTCACGTGCCCTGCTCCGTCCCGGTCGTGCTCAGTCATGCTTGGTGCCCCCGTTGTCTTCCATGATCTCTCCTGTCGCCGTGTTCACGGCGGGTGCCGCCGGAGCCGCCGCGGCCAGGGCCACGGCGACGGACTCGGCCGTCTTGCGGCCCACCCCCGGCACCTCGCAGATCTGGTCGATTGTCGCCTGCCGGAGCCGCTTCACCGAGCCGAAATGCTTGATGAGTGCCTGTTTACGGGACTCGCCGAGGCCCGCGACCTCGTCCAGCGGGCTCGCCCTGACCCGTTTGGCCCGCTTCGCCCGCTGATAGGTGATGGCGAAGCGGTGCGCCTCGTCCCGTACCCGCTGGAGCAGGTACAGGCCCTCGCTGGAGCGGGGCAGCACCACGGGGTCGCTCTCGTCGGGCAGCCAGACCTCTTCGAGGCGCTTGGCGAGCCCGCAGACGGCGACGTCGTCGATGCCCAGCTCGTCCAGGGCCCGCTTGGCCGCCGCGACCTGGGGCTGCCCTCCGTCGACCACCAGGAGCTGGGGCGGGTAGGCGAAGCGCTTGGGCCTGCCGTCGTCCTCGTCCAGGGGTTCCGGCTGCTCGCCGGGCCGCTGGGGTCCTGGCCGCTCGCCGGACGGCGGCTGTCCTGGCTGCTCGCCGGACGGCGGCTGTACCGGCTGCTGCTCACCGGGCTGCTCCGGTCCTGGCCGCTCGCCGGGCTGCGGCTGTACCGGCTGTCGCTGTCCTGGCTGCTCCGGTCCCGGCTGCTCCCCGGACTGCTGTTCGGCCTGTTCCGCCCACTCCCCGGTCTTCTCCTTCTCCAGGAGATAGCGGCGGAAGCGACGGCTGATCACCTCGTGCATGGACCGGACGTCGTCCTGGCCCTCGCCGTGCCAGACCTGAGTGTCTCCGACCCGGCCCTTGATCTGGAAGCGGCGGTACTCGCTCTTGCGGGCGAGGCCGTCCTCGAAGACGACCATGGAGGCCACGACGTCGTCGCCCTGGAAGTGGGAGATGTCGTAGCACTCGATGCGCAGCGGCGCGCTGTCCAGGCCGAGCGCCTCGGAGATCTCCTCCAGGGCGCGGGAGCGGGTGGTGAGATCGCTGGCCCGCTTGGTCTTGTGCAGGACGAGGGACTGCTGCGCGTTGCGCCCGACGGTCGCCATCAGGTCCTTCTTGTCGCCGCGCTGCGGGATCCGCAGCGAGACCTGGGCGCCGCGGCGCTCGCTCAGCCACTGGGCGAGCGCCTCGGTGTCGGCGGGGTCCGTGGGCAGCGCGGGAACCAGCACCTCCTTGGGGACGGCGTCGCCGCGCTCCTCCCCGTAGAGCTGCTGGAGGGCGTGTTCGACGAGGCCCGCGGTGTCCACGGCCTCGACCTTGTCGGTGACCCAGCCGCGCTGGCCGCGGACCCGGCCGCCGCGTACGTGGAAGATCTGGACGGCGGCCTCCAGCTCGTCCTCGGCGACCGCGATCAGGTCGGCGTCGGTGGCGTCGGCGAGCACGACGGCGTTCTTCTCCATCGCGCGGCGCAGCGCGCCTATGTCGTCACGGAGCCGGGCCGCCCGCTCGTACTCCATCTCCTCGGCCGCTTCCGTCATCCGCTGCTCCAGGCGGCGGATGTACGTGCCGGTGCGGCCGGCCATGAAGTCGCAGAACTCCTCGGCCAGTTCGCGGTGCTCCTCGGGGGTGACCCGGCCGACGCAGGGCGCCGAGCACTTGCCGATGTAGCCGAGGAGGCAGGGGCGGCCGGTGCGCGCCGCGTTCTTGAACACCCCGGCGGAGCACGTCCGTACGGGAAAGACACGGAGCATCAGGTCGACGGTCTCGCGGATGGCCCAGGCGTGTCCGTACGGGCCGAAGTAGCGCACGCCCTTCTTCTTGGCGCCCCGCATCACCTGGACGCGCGGGAACTCCTCGTTGAGCGTGACGGCGAGCGACGGATAGCTCTTGTCGTCGCGGTACTTGACGTTGAAGCGGGGGTCGAACTCCTTGATCCAGGAGTATTCGAGCTGCAGCGCCTCGACCTCGGTGTTGACGACGGTCCACTCGACGGAGGCCGCGGTGGTGACCATCGTGCGGGTACGCGGATGCAGACCCGCCAGGTCCTGGAAGTAGCTGGCGAGCCGCTGCCGGAGGCTCTTCGCCTTCCCGACGTAGATCACCCGGCGGTGGTCGTCGCGGAATTTGTAGACCCCCGGCGAGTCGGGGATCTGTCCCGGCTTGGGGCGGTAGCTGGAGGGGTCGGCCATGCACTCCACCCTACTGTCGGGCACCGACAGCGGACCTCGGCGCGGCCCTCCTGAACCCGTCCCGGCGCGGCCTCCCGAACCCTCCCGTCCCTGGGCGGGATGGCGGCTCAGGTCTTGGGGCCGGCGACGAGCTTTCCGCCCTGCTCCGCGACGGGCACCTCGGACAGCGGGACGGTGGCCGGGCCGTGCAGCACCTGGCCCGTCGTGACGTCGAACTTGCTGCCGTGGCACGGGCAGTCACCCACCGTGCCCTCCAGCGAGCCCAGCAGACAGCCCGCGTGGGTGCACTGCGCGCTGAACGCCTTGTACTGCCCCTTCGCCGGGCAGCTCACCACGACGCGCTCCTCCTTGTAGAGCTTGGCGCCGCCGACCGGCACGTCGGACGCCGCGCCCAGCTCGACCGGGGTGGTGGGTGTGGGGGTCTCGGCGTGGCCGAGCTTCGAATCGGTGGAGCAGGCCGCCGCTCCCAGCCCGGCGACACCGGCGAGCGCGGCGCCCTTCAGCACGGTACGGCGAGGGGCGGGCGAGCCGGCCATGGTGTCTCCACTGGTCTGGGGGTCCGACGATCCGGGGGTCCGAACAGGCTGCCGACGACATCCGGACGAGGGGGCGGCGACATACATGACGATACCGGGGCCGTTCCGGCGGCCGTTCAGGGGCCGTCGTACGGTCTCCCGCCGCTCCCGGGCAGCTCACCCTGGCGACGGGCGCCGGAGATCCGGCGCAGCACCTCGATCGCGTGACCGATCCGGTCGGCGGCCACGCCCTCCAGGTTCTGGGCGAGCAGCGCCTGGGCCGCCCGGTCGAGCCGCGCGAGGGTGTCGAACCCCTTGCCGGTGGGCGCGACCCGCTGCACCCTGCGGTCGGCGGACTCTTCCACCCGTACGACGAGACCCTGCCGCTCCAACTCCCTGACCTGCCGCGTGACATGCGGGGCGCGGACGCCCAGCCGCTCCGCGATCCGGCCGATGCGCAGCGGCTCCCGCTCGTCCGCCAGCACGCGCAGCAGTGCGACGCCCGCCCGGTCGATCGGGGCGCCGGCCATGCTCACGAGGAGTTCGTGGGAGCGGGGCCGGGTGATGTCGTACGCGAGGGCGCTCAGCAGAACCTGCAGTTCGGCGATGCGGGCAGGGGCATCGCGCTCGCGGGCAGGGGAACCGTCCATCCGCCCCATCATGCCGGTTCCGGATGGCCGAAGAAGCACTTGCCCCATACACGCATCCGGACTAGAAAATACTTCGGGTAACTAACATCCAAGAGGTACGGGCCGCGCCCCCGGGCCCGCGAGGAGGGTTCCATGCCCATCCGGACCGACCAGACCATCCGGACCGACCACACCGACCGGACCATCCAGTTCGACCCACCCGACCGGAGCGGCCGGAACAGGTGCCGCACCACCGCTCCGGAGGACGCGTCATGACCGGGACCGCCGTTCCCGCCGCCGATCCTGCCGCCGTCCCCGCCTTTCCGTACCGCCGTGCGACCGGCTGTCCCTTCGACCCTCCGCCGCAGTACGCGGAGCTGCGCGAGGAAGCGCCCGTCTCCCCGATCCGGCTGTGGAACGGCGCCGTGGCCTGGCTCCTCACCCGTTACGAGGACCAGCGCGCCGTGCTCGCCGACCCGCGGTTCAGCGCGGACGTCACCCGGCCGGGTCACCCCGTCCAGAGCGCGGGCGTCCACGCCCGGCGCGACCCCGCGCATCTGCCCTTCCTCGTGCAGGACGACCCCGAGCACCACCACACGCGGCGCATGTTCACCGCCCACTTCACCGTCAAACGCGTCGCGACCATGAAGCCCCGTATCCAGGAGGTCATCGACCACCTGCTGGACGCCATGGAAGCGGCCGGTCCGCCGGCCGACCTGGTCAGCGCGTTCGCCCTGCCCATGCCCTCGCTCGTCATCGGCGAACTCCTCGGGGTCCCCCACGGGGATCACGCCCTCTTCCAGCGCGCCGCACGCACCCTGGTCACGCTCGACAGCACACCGGAACAGGCCAGGGCCGCCGCCGGGGAGCTCGCCGGGTATCTCGACGACCTGATCACCGTCAAGGACCGCGATCCGGCCGATGATCTGCTCAGCACTCTGGTCGTGGAGCGGGTACGCACCGGTGAGCTGGACCGGGCGCAGCTCGTCGAGAACGCGGTCCTGCTGCTCGCCGCCGGGCACGAGACCACCGCGAACATGACCGCCCTGGGCACCCTCGCCCTGCTCCACCACCCCGAACAGCTCGCCGCGGTCCGGGACAGCGACGACCCCGCCCGCGTGGCCAACGCCGTGGAGGAGCTGCTGCGCTACCTCACCATCACCCACAGCGGGCGCCGCCGCGTGGCCACCGAGGACGTGGAGATCGCGGGCACGCTCGTCCGCGCGGGCGAGGGCGTCGTCCTGGCCAACGACGCCGGTAACCGGGACGGGACCGTCTTCCCCGACCCGGACCGGCTCGACATCGACCGCACGGGGGTACGGCGCCACATCGCGTTCGGCCACGGCACCCACCAGTGCCTGGGCCAGAACCTGGCCCGCGCCGAACTGCAACTCGCCTATCCGGCGCTGCTGCGGCGCTTCCCCGGTCTGCGCACCACCGTCCCCGACAGCGAGATCCGCTTCAAGGAGGACATGCTCGTGTACGGCGTCCACGAACTGCCCGTCGCCTGGTGAGATCCGGCCGGCCGGGGCCTCCAGGGTGTCCCCGGAGGCCCCGGCCGCCGTGGCCCGCCCGTCAGGAGCGGCGCGAGCCGGTGGCGGACTTCTTGGCCGGTGCCTTCTTGGCCGCCGCTGTCGTCTTGGCCGCCGTCGTCTTGACCGTGGCCTTCTTGGCTGTGGCCGTCTTGGTTGTGGCCGTCTTCTTGGCGGGCGCCTTGGCGGGCGTCGCCTTCTTCGCGGCCGTCTTCCTCGCAGGGGCCTTCTTCACCGGGGCCGACGCGTCGCTGATCCGCTCGGCGTCCAGGATCTCCCGCAGGAACTTGCCGGTGTGGCTCGCCGGGACCCCGGCCACCTGCTCCGGGGTGCCCTCCGCGATGACCAGCCCGCCGCCGTTGCCTCCCTCGGGGCCCATGTCGACCACCCAGTCCGCCGTCTTGATGACGTCCAGGTTGTGCTCGATGACGATCACCGTGTTGCCCTTCTCGACCAGACCCGAGAGCACGGTGATCAGCTTGCTGATGTCCTCGAAGTGCAGACCCGTCGTGGGCTCGTCCAGGACGTAGACCGTACGGCCCGTGGAACGCTTCTGCAGTTCGCTCGACAGCTTCACCCGCTGCGCCTCACCGCCGGAGAGGGTCGGCGCGGACTGACCGAGCCGGACATAGCCGAGGCCGACCTCGTTGAGCGTCTTGAGGTGGCGCGAGATCGTCGGCACGGCCTCGAAGAAGTCCAGCGCCTCCTCGATCGGCATGTTCAGCACCTCGGCGATGGACTTGCCCTTGTAGTGGACCTCCAGCGTCTCCCGGTTGTAGCGGTCGCCGTGGCAGACCTCGCAGGGGACGTAGACGTCCGGCAGGAAGTTCATCTCGATCTTGATCGTGCCGTCGCCCGAGCAGTTCTCGCAGCGACCGCCCTTGACGTTGAAGGAGAAACGGCCCGGGAGGTAGCCGCGGACCTTCGCCTCCATCGTCTCCGCGAAGAGCCTGCGGACATGGTCGAAGACGCCGGTGTACGTGGCCGGGTTGGAGCGGGGCGTACGGCCGATGGGCGACTGGTCGACATGGACGACCTTGTCGACCAGATCGTCACCGTCGACCCGGGTGTGCCGTCCCGGCACCGACTTCGCGCCGTTCAGCTCACGCGCGAGATGCGTGTACAGGATGTCGTTGACCAGCGTCGACTTGCCGGAGCCCGAGACACCGGTGACCGCCGTGAACACGCCCAGCGGGAACGACACGTCGATGTCCTGGAGGTTGTTCTCCCGGGCGCCGTGCACCGTGAGCCGCCGTCCCGGGGCGACGGGCCGGCGCACGTCCGGGGTCGGGATGGCCCGCTTGCCCGAGAGGTACTGCCCGGTCACCGACTCCTTGTTGGCCAGCAGCCCCTTCAACGGCCCCGAGTGCACGACCTTGCCGCCGTGCTCGCCCGCGCCGGGGCCGATGTCGACCACCCAGTCGGCCACCTTGATCGTGTCCTCGTCGTGCTCCACGACGATCAGGGTGTTGCCCATGTCGCGCAGCCGGACCAGGGTCTCGATCAGCCGGTGGTTGTCCCGCTGGTGCAGTCCGATGGACGGCTCGTCCAGCACGTACAGCACACCGACCAGACCGGAACCGATCTGGGTGGCGAGCCGGATGCGCTGCGCCTCACCGCCGGAGAGGGTCCCCGCGGCACGGTTCAGCGAGAGGTAGTCGAGGCCGACGTCGACCAGGAACCTCAGCCGTTCGTTGACCTCCTTGAGGACCCGCTCGGCGATCTGCTTGTCGCGCGCGTTGAGCGTGAGCCGGGCGAGGAAGTCGGCGCAGTCGCTGATCGACAGGGCGGAGACCTCGGCGATGGACTTGTCCATGACCGTGACGGCCAGGACGATCGGCTTGAGCCGGGTGCCCTGACAGGTCGGGCAGGGCACCTCGCGCATGTAGCCCTCGAAGCGCTCCCTGCTGGTGTCGCTCTCGGCCTCGGTGTGGCGCCGCTTGACGAAGGAGACGGCCCCTTCGAAGGCAGGGGTGGTGTAGGCGCGCTCCCGGCCGTACCGGTTGCGGTAGCGGACCTCGACCTGGGTCTTGTGGCCGTGGAGCAGGGCCTTCTTGGCGCGCTGCGGCAGGCCGGCCCAGGGGATGTCCGTACGGAACCCGACGGCCTTGGCGAGGCCGCCGATCATCCGGCCGAAGTACTCCTTGGTGTGGCCGTGGGACCAGGGGTGGATCGCGCCCTCGTCGAGGGACTTGTCCTCGTCGGGGACGATCAGCTCCGGGTCGACCTCCATGCGCGTACCGATGCCGGTGCAGTCGGGGCAGGCACCGAAGGGCGAGTTGAAGGAGAAGGAGCGGGGCTCCAGCTCCTCGAAGGACAGATCGTCGTACGGGCAGTACAGGTGCTCCGAGTACATCCGCTCGCGCTCGGGGTCGTCCTCGGGGAGGTCCACGAAGTCCAGCACGACCATGCCGCCGGAGAGCCCGAGCGCGGTCTCGACCGAGTCGGTCAGCCGGCGCTTGGCGCTGTCCTTCACCGTGAGGCGGTCGACGACCACCTCGATGGTGTGCTTCTCCTGCTTCTTGAGCGTGGGCGGCTCGGTGAGCTGGATCGTCCGCCCGTCGACCCTGGCCCTGCTGTACCCCTTGGTCTGGAGATCCGCGAAGAGGTCCACGAACTCGCCCTTGCGCTCACGCACGAGCGGGGAAAGGACCTGGAAGCGGCTGCCCTCGGGCAGTTCGAGCACCCGGTCCACGATGGCCTGCGGCGACTGCCGGGAGATCGGCCGGGAGCACTCGGGGCAGTGCGGCTTGCCGATCCGCGCGAAGAGCAGCCGGAGGTAGTCGTAGACCTCGGTGATCGTGCCGACCGTCGAGCGCGGGTTGCGCGAGGTCGACTTCTGGTCGATGGAGACGGCCGGGGAGAGCCCTTCGATGAAGTCGACGTCCGGCTTGTCCATCTGGCCGAGGAACTGCCGGGCGTACGAGGAGAGCGACTCCACGTACCGGCGCTGCCCCTCGGCGAAGATCGTGTCGAACGCGAGGGAGGACTTACCCGATCCCGAGAGCCCGGTGAAGACGATGAGTGAGTCACGGGGCAGGTCGAGCGAGACGTTCTTGAGATTGTGCTCGCGCGCGCCACGGACGATGAGACGGTCGGCCACGCCGGTCCGCACCTTTCTGGAGAGAAGCAGGGGCTGAGCCCCCGACCCAGGGTACGGGGGGCCGCCAAAACGGTGAATTCTGCGAGATACGGAACACCGGGCGCGGTCGGGCCACGCGGGGATTCCTCTTGGCCAGGATGCCTCTACCGAGCTTATAGCACGCGCATTCGATTTACGGCGGGTCTCGGCCGTCTTCACCCGATCGAGTGGCGGCGCTATGGTCGGCGCCATGATCGACCACGTGCGTGACCTGGAAGCAGTACGCGAAGCGACCGAGCGGCTCCTCAGCGCAGCCACCGCACTGGACAACGCGGCGCTCGCCGCGCCGTCACGGCTCCCGGGGTGGAGCCGCGGTCATGTCCTGGCGCATATCGCCAGGAACGCGGACGCACTGATCAATGTCCTCGAAGGCCGGCCCATGTACCGGGACGCCGCGACCCGGGACGCGGACATCGAGCGGGACGCCCCGAGGCCGCTCGCCGTCCAGCTCGCCGACGTACGGGACTCGGGCGACCGCTTCCTGCGGACCGCCGAGGTCCCCGCCGACTGGTCGCGCGTGATCACGATGCGCAACGGTGTCACGGACGTGGCGGCCCGGGTGCCGTTCCGGCGGCTGGTCGAGGTCGAGCTGCACCATGTCGACCTGGGTCTCGGCCGGGAGCTCGAAGACCTGTCCGAGGAGTTCACCGGGCGGGAGACCGACTTCCTGGTGGAGCGCTTCGCCGGCCATGCCGAGGTCCCGCCGCTGGCCCTGAGCACACCGGACGGACGCCACTGGCGCACCGGGCGCCACGAGGGCACCCCGCTCCCCGTGACCGGCCCGGCTCCGGAGCTGATGGGGTGGCTCGCGGGCCGCCGCGACGGCGCGGCCCTGACCTGCCCGGCCGCCACCCTGCCCGTACTGCCGCCCCTCTAGGCCCGGGTCCCGCCCCGGGCCCGGACTCAGATCCTGCCCAGGTCCAGGTCCTGTCCGACACCGCCCGCCGGGGCGACGCGGAGCGTCACCGACCGACGACAACGCCGCGAGGCGCGGTGCCAGGGCACGCGAGCCCAGCAAGATCCAAACGAGAGGCCCTAGGGTGATCCGTATGACATACAGCGGAACCGTGACGGTCGGCGGACCGGCGGACGTGCATGAGCTGCCCGCCCTGATGATCTCCAAGGTCGCCGTCGGGCCGATGGAGAACAACGCCTATCTGCTGCGCTGCCGGGCCACCGGCGAGCAGCTCCTGATCGACGCGGCCAACGATGCCGCGACTCTGCTGACGCTGGTGGGTGACGGGGGCATCGCCTCCGTCGTCACCACCCACCGGCACGGCGACCACTGGCAGGCCCTCGCGGAGGTCGTGGCGGCCACCGGGGCGCGGACGTACGCGGGCCGGTACGACGCGGAGGGCATCCCCGTACCGACCGATGTGCTCGTCGACGACGGGGACACGATCCGGGTCGGCGAGATCAGCCTCACCGCCGTCCATCTCGTGGGGCACACCCCGGGCTCGATCGCCCTCGTGTACGACGACCCGCACGACCACGCGCATGTCTTCACCGGCGACTGCCTCTTCCCCGGCGGCCCCGGCAGGACCGGGGAGCCGGCGGACTTCGCCTCGTTGATGGACGGCCTCGAAACGAAGATCTTCGGGAAGCTGTCCGACGAGACGTGGATCTACCCCGGCCACGGCGACGACTCCACCCTCGGCGCGGAGCGCCCGCATCTCGCGGAGTGGCGGGCGCGGGGCTGGTAGCCCCGGGCGGCGGCCCCGGCGTGGGGGCGCACCGTACACAGCAGTGAGCGGGGCGGGTGGCGGTATCGCCACCCGCCCCGCTGCCGCACCGGCCTGCTGAATCAGGCTCTGTCGCGCGGGATCAGGCTTCTATGCTGTCCTTCGCCTTGCCGTCGCCCGTCTCGGCGGCCTCGGCGGCCTCGCGCTCCGCCTGCTTCTTGGAGGCGATGAGGCTGGTGATCGTGGTGATGATCAGGACACCGCAGATGACGCCCAGCGAGACCGGGATGGAGATCACGGGGACGTGCACCCCGAGCTCGTGCAGGGCGTGCAGCACGAGCTTCACGCCGATGAAGCCCAGGATGGCCGACAGGCCGTAGCTGAGGTGCACCAGCTTCTTCAGCAGACCGCCGAGGAGGAAGTAGAGCTGGCGCAGACCCATCAGGGCGAAGGCGTTGGCCGTGAAGACGATGTACGGGTCCTGGGTCAGGCCGAAGATCGCGGGGATGGAGTCCAGCGCGAACAGCACATCGGTGGTGCCGATGGCGAGCATGACCACCATGAGCGGGGTCAGGATCCGCTTGCCGTTCTCCCGGATGAAGAGCTTCGTGCCGTGGTAGCGGTCGGCGACACCGAAGCGCTTCTGGACGGACTTGAGGAGACGGTCCTCCTCCCACTCCTCCTCGTCGTCATCAGCGCGTGCCTCCTGGATGAGCTTCCAGGCGGTGTAGATCAGGAACGCGCCGAAGATGAAGAAGACCCACGAGAAGCTGGAGATGATCGCGGCGCCCGCCGCGATGAAGATCGCGCGGAGCACCAGCGCTATCAGCACACCGATGAGCAGCACGCGCTGCTGGAGGTGTGAGGGCACCGAGAACTTCGCCATGATCAGGATGAAGACGAAGAGATTGTCGACACTGAGCGACTTCTCGGTGACGAACCCGGCGAAGAACTCGCCGGACGCCTGGGCCGAGCCGAACCACAGCAGGCCGAGACCGAACAACACGGCGAGGGCGATCCAGACGATCGTCCATATGCCGGCTTCCTTCGTCGACACGTCATGGGGCTTGCGCCCGATGAAGAAATCGACGGCGATGAGGGCACTGAGACCAAGAATGGTCAGCACCCACAGGTTCATGGAGACGTCCACTGTTCCTCCGGCTTCGTACGGCTACTGATCAGCGTCGTCGCTGCCGGAGGTCTCTTCCACCCGGGCGGCACTGCCGCTCCACGGGCCGACGCCCCGGGACCGATGGCGGTCCGTATTGACGGGCACGTCGCGATGTGGGAGTACTCCCCTCCGCTGCCAGGAACAGTACAGGAAAGACCAAAGAAAGGTAAAGAGAGCTCCAAGTGATCTTCAAGTGTGCTGTTCGGAGCTCTCCCGCCCGGGTGGGCGCCGGTCAGCGCCCTCCCGTCCGCCGGGCCTCCGCGACCTGGTCCAGCACCCTGCGCAACACCCGGCTGCCGGGCGGGACCGCCGGGGGCTCGTACGTCCAGGAGTGGCCGACCCAGGGGTCGGCGAGATGGTCGTCGGGCACCGGGCTGATCCGGAGCAGCGAGCGCCAGAGCGGGTCGAGGACCGGTCCGTACGCGCTCGCGTCCTCGCGGTTCGCGACCATCAGCAGATGCACGCCGACCGCCGGGCCCTCGTCGGCGAGATAGCGGAGCTGGGTCACGGCGCGGTCGTCGAAGCCGTGCGGGAAGTCGTTGACGATCAGAAGCTGCTCGGCGGTGTCCAGGTCCGGCGGCAGCGACTCGGCGGCCCCGCCCCGTACTGCCATCTGGACGAGGTCCACCCGCTGGGTGAGGCGCGCGAGGACGGCGGAGACTCCCCCGGCGCCGGCGGCGGGCGGCTGGTCGAGCACGCCGGACGTGACCAGCGGGGCGAGCGGGACCGCGGCGGAACCGGCCGGGTCGATCACATGGACGGTGAACTCGCCGGGCGGATGGACCGCGAGGAGCCGGGCGGCGAGGGTGACAGCGGTGTCCATGGCCGCTCCGCGGAGCCGCGCGTCGTCCATCATCAGGGCGGCGTCGGAGCCGGTCCTGCCGCTGTCGATCCACAGCCCGCGCTCCAGCGGCAGCCGTACGAGCATCGGGATCCGCAGATCGGGGCGCTCGGGCAGATGGACGTCACCGAGGCGCAGCGCCATCGGGATCTCCATCGGGACGCGGTAGGCGTGCCAGACGGGGCTGTCCCAGCGGGCGAACGCGGGCGGCAGCGCGGGCTCGACCACCTCGGACTCCGCGACGAGCTGGGTGAGGTCGCGGTCGAGGACCTCGCGGGCCTGGGCGGCGAGCCCGTCGTGCTTGGCGCGGGCCGCAGCGCGGGCGGCGTCACCCGCGCCGCCGATGCGCTGCCGGGGGTCCGAGAGGACGCGATCCAGCTCCTGGTCCATCCGGGACTCCGCGAAGTCCATGGCGCTGCGGTAGGCGGCCACGCTGCGGGCCAGGTCCTCGAACATCCCCCAGACCTGGTTGTAGAGCCGCTCGTCCAGGGACCAGCCCGTGGCGTCCCCGGCGACCGGCCGGGGCGGCTGTCCCGGCGGGGTGGGCGGCGCGGCCGGTGGCGGGGTGGGCGGCGCGGCGGTCCTGCGGCCCGGATGCGTGTAGTTGACCGCGCCGGTGGCGCCTCCCGTACCGCCCGTACCTCCCGTGCCGCCTGTGCCGCCCGTGCCGCCCGTGCCGCCTGAAGCGGGGGCGGCTGCTCCGCCGGGTACGGCGGGCGGGTCGGCGGGGAGCGGCTGTGGGGCGGCGGACGGCTGCCGCCCCTCGCCGCCAGGGGTGAGGGGGGTTTGCACGGCGCCGGCGAGATGCCGGGCCACGGCCTCCTGGACGGCTGCGGCGAACCCCGCGGCCTGCGGCAGGCCGCGGTCGCCGAGGAGCTCGGCGAGGCCGCCCGCGTACCCCTGGCCGACGGCGCGGACCTTCCAGATGCCCTGGCGGCGGTAGAGCTCCAGCGCCACCACGGCGGACTCGGTGTCCAGTCCGGTGAGGGTGAAGCTGGCGATCTCGGTGCCGTCGGTCGCGGTGACGGCGGCGAAGGGCGCAGCGGTGGCTCCGAACCGGTCGGGGCCGCCGACGCCCTCGGGGAGCGCGAGCAGCACCTGCACGAGGTGCGCCTGCTCGGACAGGGCGCCCAGATCGATGTGGAAGCGGAGCGAGACCGCGGCCTGCCGGGACACCTCGATACCGGGAAGGCGGGGCGAGCCGGGGTGGACGATCCACTCGGGGCCGCGTACGGCGCCCTGGGCGTCGCCCAGCGTGGCGCAGGCCATCACCGGGGCGCCGGCCGTCACCCGGATCTCCAGTCGGGTGTGGGGCAAGGGGTGGTTCTGCCCCCGGACCAGCTCGGCCGTCATCGCCTCTGTCCCCTCGTCGGTCACGCGTCGTTCTTCAGGTGTGGGTGGTACGGGCGCGGCCCTCGGGCCCGCCCGTCCGGCGCGGATCCCCGGACGCGCCCCTCGGATGCGCCCTTCGGGTACGCCGGAGCAGCCGCGCAGCCCCCGGCGGCCGGGCGATGCCGGGCCTCCGGGAGCTGCGCGTACGTCGGCGGTCCGCCGTGATCACGGATCCGTTCATGAGCACGGATCCGCAGTGGTCACGGATCCGTCGTGATCACGGATCCGCGGTGGTCACGCATCCGTCGTGGTCGCGGGACCCGCCATGGTCACGGGATCCGCCGTGTCACAGGTGCGGCAGGATCGACGGCATCAGGTCCTGGAACGTACGGCCGTTGGCCGGGTTGCCGAGGGCCGTCATCTGCCAGCCGGCGCCCACCCGGTGGACCTTCGCCATGATCTGGGCGGTGTACTGCCCGCCGCCGTCGAGCGTGTAGCGCGCCAGCTCCTGGCCGTTGGTCTCGTCGACGATGCGGCAGAAGGCGTTCTGCACCTCCTGGAACGTCTGGCCGGTGAAGGAGTTCACCGTGAAGACGATCTGGTCGATGTGGACCGGCACCCGTGCCAGGTCGACGAGGACCGCCTCGTCGTCGCCGCCCTGTCCCGCGCCGCCGACCAGGTTGTCCCCGGTGTGCCGGACCGAGCCGTCGTCGCTGACGAGGTGGCGGAAGAAGACCACGTCGACCGGCTGCTTGTCGGCGAAGAGCACCGCCGAGGCGTCCAGGTCGATCTCGCGCGTACGGGAGCCGAACAGACCGCGGCGCGGGGCGGCCTGCCAGCCGAGGCCCATACGCACCGCGGTCAGCGAGCCGCCGTCCTTCTTCTGCAGGCTGATGGCCTGTCCCTTGGTCAGATTGACCCCAGGGCCCCCGGGCGCGCCGCCCTTGGATACGTCCACCACGCGCTGTCCCCTCTCGAATGGTTTCCCCCGCAACCGTCCGAATACGGTTACGCGTACGCGGCACCCTACGCAGTCACCCGGACGGCGCAGGAGGCTTGGACCGTTTTTGTGTCGGTCTTGCAACACACCAGGTGTCCGGCGTGTCAGGCGAGTCCCGCCTCCCTCATCTGCCGCAATTCCTTCTTCAGTTCGCCCACTTCGTCGCGGAGCCGGGCGGCGATCTCGAACTGCAGCTCGGCCGCCGCCGCCCGCATCCGCTCGGTCATCTCCTCGATGATTCCCGCGAGTTCGGCGGCGGGCCGGTCGGTGACCACCGCGCCGGTGGCGCCCGCCTTGCCGCTCTTCGCCGGCTGCACGCCGAGCGAGGGCACCGGTGCCTTCGCCTTGCCGTCCTTGGACTGCCGGTACCCCGTGCCGAGCAGGGCCTCGGTGTCGACCTCCTCGCGCGCGATGGTCGCGACGATGTCGTTGATCTTCTTGCGGAGCGGCTGCGGGTCGATACCTCGCTCGGTGTTGTACGCGGTCTGCTTCTCCCGGCGGCGGTTCGTCTCGTCGATGGCCTTCTCCATCGCCGGGGTGACCTTGTCCGCGTACATGTGGACCTGGCCGGACACGTTGCGCGCCGCCCGGCCGATGGTCTGGATGAGCGAGGTGCCGGAGCGCAGGAAGCCCTGCTTGTCGGCGTCGAGGATCGCCACGAGGGAGACCTCCGGCAGGTCGAGCCCCTCACGCAGCAGGTTGATGCCGACGAGGACGTCGTACTCCCCGGCGCGCAGTTCGCGCAGCAGCTCGACCCGGCGGAGCGTGTCCACGTCGCTGTGCAGGTACCGCACCTGGATGCCCAGCTCCAGGAAGTAGTCGGTGAGGTCCTCCGCCATCTTCTTGGTGAGGGTGGTCACCAGGACGCGCTCGTCCTTCGCGGTGCGCTCGCGGATCTCGTGCACCAGGTCGTCGATCTGGCCCTCGGTGGGCTTGACGACGACCTCCGGGTCGACGAGTCCGGTGGGACGGATGATCTGTTCCACGAACCCGTCGGAGCGGGAGAGCTCGTACGCGCCGGGCGTGGCCGAGAGGTAGACGGTCTGGTCGATCCGCTCCTGGAACTCCTCCCACTTCAGCGGCCGGTTGTCGAGCGCGGACGGGAGCCGGAACCCGTGGTCGACCAGGGTGCGCTTGCGGGACGCGTCGCCCTCGTACATCGCGCCGATCTGCGGCACGGTGACATGCGACTCGTCGATGACCAGCAGGAAGTCCTCGGGGAAGTAGTCGAGGAGGGTGTTGGGCGGGCTGCCGGGGCCCCGGTCGTCGAAGTGCATCGAGTAGTTCTCGATACCGGAGCAGGAGCCGATCTGGCGCATCATCTCGATGTCGTACGTCGTCCGCATCCGCAGGCGCTGGGACTCCAGGAGCTTGCCCTGCTTGTCCAGCTCGGCCAGGCGTGTCTCCAGCTCCCGCTCGATGCCGTTGACCGCCTTCTCCATGCGCTCGGGTCCCGCCACGTAGTGGCTGGCCGGAAAGATGTAGAGCTCCTCGTCGTCGCTGATGACCTCGCCGGTGAGCGGGTGCAGCGTGGAGAGCGCCTCGATCTCGTCGCCGAACATCTCGATGCGGACGGCCAGCTCCTCGTAGACCGGGAAGATCTCGATGGTGTCGCCGCGGACGCGGAAGGTGCCGCGGGTGAACGCCAGGTCGTTGCGCGTGTACTGGATGTCGACGAAGCGGCGCAGGAGCTGGTCGCGGTCCAGCTCCGCGCCGACCTTCAGCGGCACCATCCGGTCCACGTACTCCTGGGGCGTGCCGAGGCCGTAGATGCAGGAGACGGAGGCGACCACGACCACGTCGCGCCGGGTGAGGAGGGAGTTGGTCGCGGAGTGCCGCAGCCGCTCGACCTCCTCGTTGATCGAGGAGTCCTTCTCGATGTAGGTGTCCGACTGGGGGACGTACGCCTCGGGCTGGTAGTAGTCGTAGTACGAGACGAAGTATTCGACGGCGTTGTTCGGCAGCAGCTCGCGGAATTCGTTGGCGAGCTGGGCGGCGAGGGTCTTGTTCGGCGCCATCACCAGAGTCGGACGCTGAAGCTTCTCGATCATCCAGGCGGTGGTCGCCGACTTTCCCGTGCCGGTCGCGCCGAGCAGGACGACGTCCTTCTCCCCCGCGCGCACACGCCGCTCCAGGTCGGCGATGGCCGTGGGCTGGTCGCCGCTGGGCTGGTAGGAGCTGACGACCTCGAAAGGCGCCACCGTACGTTCGATCTTGGAAACGGGCCGCATGGATCCACCGTACGACCCCGCACTGACAGTGGGGTCCCGAGCGGCTCCGGGACCGCGGTGGATCATGCGCGCGGCGTGGCCGGGATCACCAGTCGTGGAGGTCCGGGGGGCTGCGGCGCGGGGACCGGGCAGCGGTCCTCTCGGCCGGGTCACGGTAGGCCGGGCGCGGCCGGATGCGCTGCGCCGGCACCCCGGAGTGTCCGCACGGCCCGCCCGCGGAGCCCGTGGGCCGCTTCCGGCCGCCGCCCGTCACGAGCAGCGGGTCGACCACGACCGCCACGCTCGCCAGCAGCAGGAAGACCGCGGGGCCGATCAGCATCGGGACGAGCAGTTCGGTGGCCCGCTCGCCGGAGGCGACGCCGGCGGTGTCCTCCAGATGGACATGGACGGCGGCCATCGCCGTGTAGTGCATCCCGGTCGACGCGGCGCCCATGACCAGGCTGGCGGCCACACTGGCCAGGAATCCCCGGCGCGAGACGACGACCCACAGGGCGCCCGTGGCGGCGATGACGGCGATCAGCACGGAGAGGGCGACCGTCACGGTGTCGTAGTCGATGGTCCCCCCGTCCAGCCGCAGTCCCGCCATGCCGAGGTAGTGCATGGTGGCGAAGCCCAGGCCGGTGATGGTCCCGCCGGTGAGCAGGGCCATCGGTGTCGACGCGCGGTAGCCCACGATGAAGATCCCGACGCCGACCATGAGGATGCCCACCACCAGGCTGGCGAAGGTCGTCAGTCTGTCGTAGCCGACCGGCGCCTCGATGACGACGAACCCCGTCATCGCGATGAAGTGCATGGTCCATACACCGGAGCCGATCGAGGCGGCGCCGAGCGCCAGCCCGCCCGGTTTCCAGGCGCGCCGGGTCCGCAGGCATCTCATGGTGCAGCGCAGGCCCAGCGCCGAGCCGAGGCAGGCCATGAGAAAGGCCACCACGGGTGTGACGAGACCGTAGCTGAATCCATCGATGGTGCCCTGCATGTTGGTTTGCCCTTCGCCCCTTCTGCTCACTGTACGGATGCGCCGGTTTCGGGAGGGTAGGACGGTCGGCCTTGGATTCAAACAGGTACTCGGCGATTTATCGACAGGGGTCGTCCCCAACCGGCACATCCACAACTTCCGGACAGCTCTCCCCCGGCGTGTCTTCACGATGCCACCCCACGCTGTGACTTCATGTTGTGGCCAGCCTTCGCCTGTCTCCTGTTGACCCAAGGCTGCCACCCTCGGGCAGACCGTCCCACCGCACACCCCCCTTCACGACCACCTCACGACGCGAGGAGTCCACGTGTACGCACGCACCTCAGTCACCACGGCCGCCGCTCTGCTCGGGGTCTCGGCGCTGCTCCTTCCGGGCACCGCCACCGCAGCCACCACCGCCACCGCCACCTCTGCCGCGGCCCCGGCGGCACGGTGCGCCGGTCCGCTCGTGATCGCGCACCGCGGTGCCTCCGCCTACGCACCGGAGAACACCCTCCCGGCCGTCGAAGCGGCCGAGGCCCTGGGCATCGACTGGGTGGAGAACGACGTCCAGCGGACCAAGGACGGCCGGCTCGTCGTGATCCACGACGACAACCTCGTGCGCACCACGGACGCGGAGCAGGTCTTCCCGGACCGCGCGCCCTGGAAGGTCAAGGACTTCACCGCCGCGGAGATCGCCCGGCTGGACGCGGGAAGCTGGTTCGGCGAGCGGTGGGCGGGCGCCCGCGTACCGACCCTGGAGCAGTATCTGCGCGCGGTCGAGGCCAACCAGCAGAAGCTGCTCCTGGAGATCAAGGCCCCTGAGCTGTATCCGGACATCGAGAAGGACATCCTGCGGGTGCTGCGCCAAGAAGGGTGGCTGGACCGGGAGCACGTCAGGAACAAGCTGGTGATCCAGAGCTTCGGCGCGGACAGCGTCCGCGCGGTGCATCAGGGGCGGCCCGACATCACGACGGGCTTCCTCGGCACGCCCCCGGTGGCCGAACTGCCGTCGTACGCGGCGTTCACGGACCAGATCAACCCGACGCACACCTCGCTGACCAGCGAGTACGTGGCGGCCGTGCACCGCTTGAAGGGCCCGCACGGCAAGCGGCTGACGGTGAGCACCTGGACGGTCAACGACGCGGCGGGCGCCGTACGGGTCAGGGACCTGGGCGTGGACGGGATCATCACCAACAACCCCGACGTGGTGCGGGACGCAATCGGCTGAGCCGGACCCGGCCCCGTCATCTCGGGTAAGCCCCGTCGTCGCAGGTGAGGCCCGTTGTCAGTGGCGGCCCGTACCGTGGTTCACATGAACGAGTACGGGCGGTCGCCGGCGTCGCCGGTGGAGTGGACCGTCATGGAGAGCGGCATCGGGCCGCTGCTGCTGGCCGCGACGGACCAGGGGCTGGTGAGCGTCGTCTTCCACGCGGGGCCGCGCGTACGGGAGAGGGCGCTCGCCCGGATCGGGGACCGGCTGGGCGCCGAGCCGGTCGAGTCCGCCTCCGGGCTGCTCACCGGGGCGATACGCGAGCTGTCGGCGTACTTCGCCGGTGAGCTGCGGGAGTTCGGCCTGCCCCTGGACTGGACGCTCTCCTCCGGCTTCAACCGGCAGGTGCTGCGCGAACTGGCGACGGGTGTCCCGTACGGCACGGTGGTCGGTTACGGGGACCTGGCCGGGCGGGTGGGACAGCCGGCGGCGGCGCAGGCCGTCGGCGCGGCGATGGGCTCCAACCCGCTGCCGGTGGTCGTGCCGTGCCATCGCGTGGTGGAGAGCCATGGCGGGCTGGGCGGTTTCGGAGGCGGGCTGGAGACGAAGCGTCAACTGCTGGCCCTGGAGGGCGTGCTTCCCGAGCCGCTGTTCTAAGAGGGGCGTGTTCCGGCCGTCGGGGCCGCCGGTGGGCGTGCCCGCACGTTTGCGTGAGCCTCGCATGTGCCAGGGATGGGACATGCCAGACAGAGCAGGCACCACACCGCAGGTCTCCCCCGAGGTGAGGGAGGCGCTGGCCACGGGCCGTCCCGTGGTCGCCCTGGAATCGACGATCATCGCGCACGGTCTGCCGCGGCCCCGGAATCTCGCGGTCGCGGAGGAACTGGAAGAGCTCGTACGGTCCGGCGGCGCCGTCCCCGCGACCGTGGCCGTCCTGGACGGCCGGCCCCGTCTCGGCCTGGACAAGGACGAGTTGGAGCGGGTCGCGCGGGACGACTCCGTACGGAAGCTGGGCCATCGCGATCTCGCGCCGGCGATCGCGGCGGGCGCGAGCGGGGCGACGACCGTGTCCGCCACCGCGTTTCTCGCCGCGCGCGCCGGGATCCGGGTCTTCGCGACCGGCGGCCTGGGCGGGGTGCATCGCGGCTGGACCGAGACCCAGGACGAGTCGGCCGATCTGCGGCTGCTGGCCAGGACCCGGATCACGGTGGTCTGCGCGGGGGTCAAGTCGATCCTGGACGTTCCGGCGACCCTCCAGCGGCTGGAGACGCTGGGCGTCTCCCTCCTCGGCTACGGGACGGAGCGTTTCCCCGGCTTCTGGCTGTCCTCCTCCGGCGAGCCGGTCGACTGGACGGTGCGTACACCCGAGGAGGTCTCCGCGGTGATGCGCGCGCAGGACGCGCTGGGCGGCCCGGAGGCCGCGCTCGTCGTGGCCAACCCCGTACCGGAGGCGGACCAGCTCGATCCGGAGCTGCACGACCGGGTGGTCGCGGAGGCGCTCGCCGCCTGCGCCGAGCGGGGCATCGGCGGCCAGGCCGTCACCCCGTTCCTGCTGGACCTGCTGACCCGGCGGACCGGAGGCGCCTCGCTGGAGGCCAATCTCGCGGCGGTGCGCGGCAATGTGCGGCTCGCGGCGCGGATCGCGGCGGCGTGGACGGCCGCTCCCCCGCCGGCCACTCCCCTGCCGACCGCTCCCGGGGAGCCGGCAGCCGCGAGGAAGGAAGCGGCCGAGTGACGGTCCGCCACGGTCGCCCGGGGTCGGGGCTGCTGGTGATCGGTGACGTGGTCACCGATGTGGTGGCGCGGTACCGCACCCCGCTCGCCCGCGGGACCGACACCGCCGCCGAGATCCGTACGCTCCCGGGCGGAGCCGGGGCTAACGCGGCCTGCTGGGCGGCGCACACCGGCTGCGCGGATGTCCGGCTGCTGGCCGGGGTGGGCGCGGACGCCCGTGACTGGCACGCGGAGCGGCTGCGGCTCGCCGGGGTACGGGCCCGTCTCGTGGTCGACGCGCGAGCGCCGACGGCCACGGTCATCTGCCTGGTCGACGCGTCCGCCGAGCGCACGCTGCTCACCGACAGCGGCGCCGCGCTGCGCATGTCGCCCGCCGAGTGGTCACCGGATCTGCTCGACGGGATCGGCCGGCTGCATCTCTCCGGCTATCTCTTCTTCGCCGACACCAGCCGTCCACTGGCTCTCGCCGCCTTGGGCTCGGCAGTGGAACGAGGCGTTCCGGTGAGTGTGGACCCCGCCTCCGCCGGGTTCCTCAAGGAGTGGGGGGCGGATCGTTTCCTCGCGGCGGTCGAGGGCGCCGAGACCCTGCTCCCCAACGCGGACGAGGCCCGGCTGCTCACCGGTCTGCCGAACCCGGCGGACGCCGCGGCCGAACTGAGCAGGCGCGTACCGGTCGCGGTGGTGACCCTGGGCGGCGACGGCGCGCTGGTGGCCGAGCGGGGCGCGGTGACGGCCCGGGTCCCGCCGCTCCCCGCGCGGGCCGTGGACTCGACGGGCGCGGGGGACGCCTTCACCGGCGCCTTCCTGGCAGCGCGCCTCAGGGGAGCGGGTCCGGCGCGGGCGGCGGAGGCCGGCTGCCGGGCGGGCGCGCGGGCGGTGGAGATCCCGGGCGGACGACCGGCGGCGGAGTGAGGGCCGGCGGCGCGGGCCGAGCGTCGGCCAGGCGCGGTCGGATCGGGCAGGGGGCGGATCGGGCAGGGGGCGGGGCAGGCAGGGGGCGGTCAGGGGCTGCCCAGGCCGCTCCAGGCCGGGTGGCGCGGGTCGTCGGCCCGTACGACCACGTCGGCGGTCGCGGCCGGGTCCACCTCCGCCTCGTACCGTTCGAAGGCGGGGAGCGTCCAGCGCTCGCCCGGGTCCGTACGGCGCCGGAGCGCGCCCGGTGACAGCCGCAGATGCACCGTGAGGTCGAACGGGAACCAGTGCCCCATCAGCAGGGGCCCGTGCACCACCAGCACCCCGCCCGGGGCGAGTTCGCGGTGCGGGGAGCGGGTGGCCCGGTCGGTGGCCGGGTCCCAGAGGTCCGGCAGGACCCGCCCCGTACCGCCGGGGTCCAGCGGCCCGAGCACCTCGCGCCAGAGCGCCCCGGTGTCGAACCATCCGCTGTAGTACGTGTCGGGGTCCTCGCGCCCGTACTCGTACCGCAGCGACGCCGGGCGCAGAAAGCCCCCGGCCCCGACCACCAGCACCGAACGGCCGCGTACGCGCAGCGCCTGGGCGAGCGCGGCGGCCGACTGGTCGGGGCGGGCCGCCGGGGCGCCGTCGAAGGCGACGCGCAGCCAGGGGCCGCCGTCGGCCGGCGGGGTCTCCAGGAGCCGGTCGGCGAGGGCCTCGGTCAGCCGTTCCCAGGTGATCGCTTCGAGTCGCACCGGTCCATCATCGTCCAGCGGCCGGGGAAGCGGAGCGGCACGGTGTTGACGTGGAGCCCCCTGTAACCCACCCCCGGCCGTACCTCACTCACCGCGCAGGATCTTCGCGAGCGTCCCCTCCCCCGTCACCGCGATCCGTCCGTCCCGCACCCCGTCCCCGACCGTCAGCGCGCCCGCACTCAGCGCGCGGCAGGTGTCGGCGTCCAGGGTGAGGCAGGCGTCAGGGCCGGGCGCGGGGCCGTCGCCGTACGCCGGCCGGGCGGCGTCCCGTACCGCTCCGTCCTCCCCGAGCCGCAGGTGGAACACGCCCTCGTCGAGCCGGACTTCCACCACCCCCTCGGCGCCTGGGGCACCCGACGGCCCCGACAGCGCCCGCAGCAGCGGTACCGCGAACCAGTGGGCCCGTACCGCGTCCGTCGGCCGGCGCTCGTCCAGCGCCGGAGCGCCCCATTCCGCCAGCGCGGCGAGGACCGGCAGCAGTCCTCGTCCACGCTCCGTCAGTTCGTAGACGTACGCGGCGGCCGGCGGGGGCAGCCTGCGCCGCGTGGCCAGTTCGTCGCGCTCCATGTCCTTCAGCCGGGACGCGAGCACATCCGTGCTGACGCCGGGCAGATCCGCGTGCAGGTCGGTGTAGCGGCGCGGACCCGCCAGCAGTTCACGGACGATCAGCAGCGTCCAGCGGTCGCCCACGGCATCGAGGGCGCGGGCGGCGGCACAGTACTGGTCATAGCTTCGGCGACGTGGCATGCGACGCAGTCTAGACATGTCGTTGGACTTTCCAAGCTCACACTTGGTAAAACCAAGTATCGCATTCAAGGTCGGGGAGGCCACCGCATGGAATTCCGGCAGTCGAGCAAGCTCAGTGAGGTCTGCTACGAGATCCGCGGCCCGGTGATCGAACACGCGGACGCGCTGGAGGAGGCGGGCCACAGCGTGCTGCGCCTCAACACCGGCAACCCCGCGCTCTTCGGGTTCGAGGCGCCGGACGAGATCCTCCAGGACATGATCCGGATGCTGCCGCAGGCGCACGGCTACACGGACTCGCGGGGCATCCTCTCCGCGCGCCGGGCCGTGGCCCAGCGCTACCAGGCCCTCGGGCTGAACGATGTCACGGTCGATGACGTCTTCCTCGGCAACGGCGTCTCGGAGCTGGTCTCCATGGCCGTGCAGGCGCTGCTGGAGAACGGCGACGAAGTCCTGATCCCGGCCCCCGACTTCCCGCTCTGGACCGCCGTCACCACCCTGGCGGGCGGGCGGCCCGTGCACTATCTCTGCGACGAGTCCGCGGAGTGGTACCCGGATCTGGACGACATGGCGTCGAAGATCACCGGCCGCACCAAGGCCGTGGTGATCATCAACCCCAACAACCCCACCGGCGCGGTCTATCCGCGGGAGATCGTCGAAGGCATCCTCGATCTCGCCCGCCGCCATCAGCTCATGGTGTTCGCCGACGAGATCTACGACCAGATCGTCTACGACGACGCGGTCCACCACACCGCCGCCTCCCTCGCCCCCGACCTGGTCGTCCTCACCTTCAGCGGGCTCTCGAAGACGTACCGCGTGGCCGGTTTCCGCTCCGGCTGGCTCCTCGTCACCGGCCCGAAGCAGCACGCGCGCAGCTATCTCGAAGGGCTCACGATGCTCGCCTCGATGCGCCTGTGCCCCAACGCGCCCGCCCAGTACGCCATTCAGGCCGCCCTCGGCGGGCGGCAGTCCATCAAGGAGCTGACCGCGCCGGGAGGCAGGCTGTACGAGCAGCGCGACCGCGCGTGGGAGAAGCTCAACGAGATCCCCGGTGTGTCGTGCGTCAGGCCGAAGGGCGCGCTGTACGCGTTCCCCCGGCTCGACCCCAAGGTGCACAAGATCCACGACGACGAGCGCTTCGTCCTCGATCTGCTGCTGCGCGAGAAGATCCAGGTCGTCCAGGGGACGGGCTTCAACTGGCCGCGCCCCGACCATTTCCGGATCCTCACCCTCCCGTACGCCGACGATCTCGACGCGGCCATCAGCCGTATCGGACGCTTCCTGAGCGGATACCGCCAGTAAGGGAGGCCCACGCACCCGGAAAAAGGAGCGGACCCGGGGGCATAGCCAACCTCCCGGGCCCTGAGATGCCACCCATCTGGCACGCCGGCACGTTTAAGAACCCAGGTCATTCATGAAGTCGCCGCGTCCTGCCTTTGGACCACCGCGCATCGAGCTGCGCAGGCCGGAGTTGAACCGGCATTTCGACGTCCGGGGCCTGGGCCCGTTCGATCCGGCGATCGGCGGCGAATGCTGAGTCTGGAGCAATAGTCTGAGATTGATCGCGGTCTGCCTCTGCCCGTTGGGCTACCGCGGCCCGTCCATCCGTACGGATGTGCCGCGAGGAGGACTCGAACCTCCACTGGAACCGCGCCTTCACGACAAGCTTCAGTTTCAGCTTGCGCTCCTCGCGCACCCCGGCACACACCGGAACAGGGCTCAAGCCCTGCCCCGACGGCCGGGGAATCTTGGGGAACTGCTCTGGCTTTACCTGAGCGAGACTACCCGAACAGGTAGCCGAATACGGCGTCACCCACCCGCTCGTCGGTGACCTCGGCGCCATTGGCCTCCTCGCGGGCGAACTTCACCGCCTGCTGGAGTTTCTCGACCCGGTCGAGCAGTTCGTTGACCCGGCGGGCCGGCAGCGACCCGCTGAATTTCACCGTGGTCCAGTAACCGACGGGAATGTCCTCGTAGTACACCTCGACCTGCGCCGGGTGTTTCTCCGTGGCCTCGGCCTTCACATGGTTGCGCGGCACCTTCTTCGTACGGAGGGTGCGCACCGCCTCCGTCTTCCACGCGTCCGTGGACGGGTCCTGGCTCCAGGACTCCGCCGCGTCCAGCACCGGCAGCTTGCGCACAAAGGTGTTGAGGTCGGTGAGCTGCTTCTCCAGGAAGAGCAGGTACGACACCGGCGCGTCGCTCACCAGCACCCGTCCGTCGACGGTGACATCGGCGCGCGCCACGCAGTTCGCCCAGTCCTTGGTGGCGGTCACGTCGAACAGGCGCGTCAGGGTCTTCGCGGTCTCACGCAGGACGTCCTCGGCCTTGACCTGGACCCGGGTGGACTCGGGCGGAAGCTGCTCGCCCTCCTCGTCCTTGGGCTGGTAGGTACGGGAGATGCCGGCCAGCAGCGCCGGCTTCTGGAGACCGTGATGAGCCGCCGTCAGGTCCTGGTGCGCCTTGGACTTAATGCCCTTTTCGACCGCGATTATCTGATTGAGTTTCGCCACATCGTCGACCCTAACAAGCCAACAACCCGTGATCGAAGGATTAAACGACCGGACGGAAGGGCGACAGGAAGGCCACGGGGAGGCCGGTGGAGCGGTGGCCGACGGACAGTCGTTGGTATGGACCTGTCACGCATCCTCGGTTACGCTCCGGCTGGCATCGCCTGGAAGCGCTCTCAGGCGCTGCTGTTCCACCCCCACGCTGCTGGAACACAGAAGGGCAACTCCCTTGAGACGTACGACAGTTGTTCGCACCGGTCTCTCCGCGCTCCTCATTCTCGGAACCTGGGTGACCGCCGGGATCTCCCCCGCGGCCGCCACCCCCTCCACAGCCTCCGATGCCAAGGCCCCGGCCTCCTCGGGCATGCTCACGGCGATGCAGAAGGACCTCGGCCTGACGAAGAGCCAGGCCGTGGCCCGGCTGGCCGCGGAGAAGACCGCGACCGCCGTCGAGACCAAGGCGAAGCGCGCGGCGGGATCGTCGTACGGCGGCTCCTGGTTCAACCCGGACAGCGGCACGCTGACCGTCGCTGTCACCGACACGGGCAAGGCCGAAGCGATACGGGCGACCGGCGCGACCGTACGCCTGGTCAAGCACAGCGAGCGGCAGCTCGACGCGGCGAAGGACCGCATCGACGCGCTCGCCGACGACGCGCCGGCGGGTGTCAGTGGCTGGCGCGTCGACACCAAGTCCAACCAGGTCGTGGTGGACGTCGTGACCGCGCGGAAGAACGACAACGATGTCCGTGCCTTCGTGGCCCAGGCCCGCGAGGCCGGCCCCGTCACGGTCGAGGAGACCGCCGAGGCCGCGAAGACCTTCGCGGCGGGCACGGTCGGCGGCGACCCGTACTACACGGGCAACGTCCGCTGTTCCATCGGCTTCTCGGTGCACGGCGGCTTCGTCACCGCCGGCCACTGCGGTGGGACCGGCTCCCAGGTCAGGGGCTGGGACAACTCGTACATCGGCAACTTCCAGGGCTCGACCTTCCCCGGCAACGACTACGCGTGGGTGAACGTCGGCAGCGGCTGGTGGACCGTTCCGGTCGTCCTCGGCTGGGGCACCGTCTCCGACCAGCTCGTCCGCGGCTCCAACGAGGCCCCCATCGGTGCCTCGATCTGCCGCTCCGGCTCCACGACGCACTGGCGCTGCGGCAACGTCCAGGCCAAGAACGTCACGGTCAACTACGCCCAGGGCGCCGTGTACTCCATGACCCAGACCAGCGTCTGCGCCGAGGGCGGCGACTCCGGCGGCTCGTACATCAGCGGTGACCAGGCCCAGGGTGTCACCTCGGGCGGTTCGGGCAACTGCACCAGCGGCGGTACGACCTTCTACCAGCCGCTCAACCCGATCCTCAGCCGTTACGGCCTCACTCTGCACACCGCCTGACGTTCCTCGTACCTCGTCAGGCACACGGAAGCCTGTCGCACGGACCGGGCCGGGAAGACCGCCCCGGCCCCCGGGCGGCAGGCTTTCCGGCGCGCTCACATCACGGCGCGCCTTCCCGTCCAGGGGAGCCGAAGTGCCGGCCGCCGACCATGCCGACCTGAATGACCGGGTCGTGATACGTGCCGCCGCTGATCGTGTTGTGGATCTCGATGACCTGCTGGGCAGGGAGGTCCGAGGACAACTCGTCCAGGAGCGCGCGCAGTTCAGCCGCTGCCTCCGGGTCCGCGCGCAGGGTGCGGCGCAGTCGGCCGCGCCACTCCGCGTGGAGGTCGTCGACGGCTTCCGTGTCGTCCTCCCGCTGGGCCGCCGTCAGTTCGGCCCGGGTCGCCTCCAGGTCGGCGCCGACGGACTCCGCGGATCCCCAGCCGCGCGCGGCGAGGAATCCGGCCACCCGGTCGCGCGCCGCGGTCCAGCCGTCCGTCGCCATCTGCTGGACGAGTGCTGTTGCCCCTGCCGTCGCCAGTGCCACCAACTCGGCTTCCACCGCTCCCCCTTCAACCGCTACGAATTGTGTCCGCTCACCGAAGTACGGGAGTGAACGAGTTTACCGGTCACCACCCCAGCAGGGCGGTGAGCGCGCCCACCGGGTCGGTGTCCGGGGTGCCACGCGGCCACCAGTCCTCCCGGTCCCGGTCCGACTCGTAGCCGTACCAGAGGCCGTCACGGCCGAAGCGGAGTTGCAGGGTGCCGGTGGAGAGCTGGTTGCGCCGGGGGCGGAAGTGCGGGAAGTCCGCGGCTACGAGGGCGGGGCGGGCCCGGTCGAAGGGGCCGGCCGGCGGGTCCCAGGGCTCTTCCAGTACGGCCAAGCCCGCCAGGCCGCCCTGACGCCAGGCGGCGACGGCGCGGGCCAGGTCGGTGGGCGTGCGGTGGAGCGCTGCCGCCAGGTCCCGGTAGAGGGCGCGGGTGGAGGCCGTCAGCCCCGAGCCGGGGTGGGCGGCGGCCAGGCGCACCGCGTCCTGCCAGGGGGTGAGGGCGCCGACCGGGTCGAGTCCCGTGGTGAGGAAGGTGTGCGCACGGGCCGCGGCCTCGGTGGCGAGGAGGTCGAGGGCGAGCGGATCGGGCGCGCCGGACGACTGGGGGTAGACGGGCGGGCGGCCGGGGTGCGCGGGGACGGGGAACGGCGGCGGGAGCGGCGGGAGCGTGCGCGGGGCGAGGGCGGTCCGCGCGTCGACCGTGGGCATCGGCGGTGCGGCCGTGGTCCGTTCGGCCGCGGAGCGGGCGGCGTTCCGGCGGGTCAGGTCGGCGAGGACTTCCTGTTCGCCGCGGCCTCGGAGCAGGAAGAGGACGAACGGGTCCTCGTCCAGGAGCCTGGCCGTCTGGTAGCAGAGGGCCGCCGCGTGTTTGCAGGGGTAGCCGTCGTCGGGGCAGGAGCAGTCCGGGGTGAGGTCGCCGGCGGTGGGCAGCAGATCGGCGGAGGCCGCGAGGGTGTGCGGCATGGCCTTGTCGAGCAGGGCGGCGATGTGGTCGGGGCGGGCCGCGGCGGCGTCGAGAAGGTCCTCCCAGTCGGTGTCGCCGAGGGTGCGGAGCCGGATCTCCGTACGGTACGGGCGCGGCCGGGAGCCGTGGACGTACGCCATGACCCGGCCGGGGGTGACGGTGATCGCGTCGACCTTGCCGCTGCCCGCGTAGGTACGGCCGCGCTGGAGCCTGGCGGTGTCGAGGGCGGTGTCCTCCATGGACTCCACCCAGGCGTTGCCCCACCAGGTCTCGGCGAAGTCGCCGTGGTTGCCGGGGCGAGCGGGCAGGGCGGGGAACGTACGGCGGCGGTCGTCGTGCCGGGGCGGGCGCGTGGGGGTCATGACGGCCTCCGCAGGGAGACCAGATCGCCCAGCTCACGGTCGGTCAGCTCGGTGAGCGCCGTCTCGCCGGAGCCGAGGACGGCGTCGGCCAGGGCCTTCTTGGAGGCGAGCATCTCGGCGATCCGGTCCTCGACCGTGCCCTCGGCGATGAGCCGGTGGACCTGTACGGGCTGGGTCTGGCCGATGCGGTAGGCGCGGTCGGTGGCCTGTTCCTCCACGGCCGGGTTCCACCAGCGGTCGAAGTGGACGACATGACCGGCCCTGGTCAGGTTGAGCCCGGTGCCCGCCGCCTTCAGCGAGAGGACGAAGACGGGCACCTCACCGGACTGGAACCGGTCGACCATACGCTCGCGCTCCGGGACGGGCGTACCGCCGTGGAGCAACTGGGACGGGATCGCGCGGGCCGCGAGGTGGGCGGAGAGCAGCCGTGCCATCGACACGTACTGGGTGAAGATCAGGACCGAGCCGTCCTCCGTGAGGATGGTGTCGAGCAGTTCGTCGAGCAGGGCGAGCTTGCCGGAGCGGCCGGTCAGGCGGGCGGCGTCCTCCTTCAGGAACTGCGCCGGATGGTTGCAGATCTGTTTGAGGGAGGTGAGCAGCTTCATCACGAGGCCGCGGCGCGCGATGCCCTCGGAAGCCTCGATCGCGGCCATCGTCTCGCGCACGACCGCCTCGTACAGCGACGCCTGTTCCCGGGTGAGGGCGACGGGGTGGTCGCTCTCGGTCTTGGGCGGCAGCTCCGGCACGATCCCCGGGTCGGACTTCTTCCTGCGCAGCAGGAACGGCCGGACCAGCCGGGCCAGTCGCTCCACCGCCTCCTCGTTGGCGACGTCCTTGAGGTCGGCGCTCTTCGCGTTCTCCACGTTCTCGACGATCCGCGCGTGGCGCGCGCGGAACGCCTTGAGGGGGCCGAGCAGCCCGGGGGTGGTCCAGTCGAGGAGGGCCCACAGCTCGGAGAGGTTGTTCTCCACGGGGGTGCCGGTGAGCGCGACCCTGGCGGGGGCGGGGATCGTGCGGAGCGCCTTGGCGGTGGACGAGAAGGGGTTCTTGACGTGTTGCGCCTCGTCGGCGACGACCATGCCCCAGGGGTGTGCGGCCAGGGTCTCGGCGCTGCCGCGCATCGTGCCGTACGTGGTGAGGACGAAGCCGTCCGTCACCTCGTCCAGGGTGCGGCCCGCGCCGTGGAAGCGGTGTACGGGGACGCCGGGGGCGAAGCGGGTGATCTCGCGCTGCCAGTTGCCGAGGAGCGAGGCGGGGCAGACGACCAGCGTCGGGAGGGGGCGGGCGCGGTGCAGATGGAGGGCGATGACCGTGACGGTCTTGCCGAGGCCCATGTCGTCCGCGAGACAGCCGCCGAGACCGAGCGAGGTCATCAGGTCCAGCCAGGCCAGGCCGCGCAGTTGGTAGTCGCGCAGGGTGGCGGCGAGCGCCGCGGGCTGGGGGACCGTCCCCGGGCCTGAGAGGAGCCGGTCGCGCAGCGCCGCCAGCGCGCCCGTGGGAACGGCCTCCACCGTCTCGCCGTCCACGTCGGCCGTGCCGGTGAGGGCGACGGCCAGCGCGTCGACGGGCTCCAGCAGGCCCAGCTCCCGCTTGCGCGCCTTCCGTACGAGGGTGGGATCGATGACCACCCACTGGTCGCGCAGGCGGACGATCGGCCGGTGCGACTCCGCGAGAGCGTCCATCTCCTGCTCGGAGAGCGGGTCGCCGTCGAGCGCCAACTGCCAGTTGAACTTGAGCAGTTCCACACTGTCGAAGAACGGGGTGCCGTCGGTGGCCGAGCCGGGCGCGGGGCGGACGACCGCCGCCGCCGTGAGCGTGCGCGCCAGCTCCCGGGGCCAGTGCACCGCGACCCCCGCTTCCGCGAGGCGGGTCGCCCCTGGCCCGAGCAGTTCGTACAGCTCGTCCTCGGAGAGCGGCAGCGCGTCGGGGACGTCGCGCTCCAGGAGCCGGGCGAGCGGCGTCCAGACGCGGGCGGCGCGGCGCAGTGCCAGCATGGCGTCGATCCGGGCGCGCGGTCCGAAGCTCTCGGCGCCGTCACCCGCCCAGAGTCCGGCCGCGTCGATGACCAGGGTCGGGTCGGCGAGGCTGTGGATCTGGACGAGCGCGGTCCCCGCGCGGCGCGCGTCGTCACCGGTGGTGTCGCGGTCACCGGTGATGTCACGAACCGAGGCGGTGTCACGAACCGAGGCGGTGTCGCGGTCCGCTGTGGTGCCGTGGTCGGCCCGGACCGCGGGCGCCGTCTCCGTGTGGTCGAACAGCTCGTACGCCGAGAGGTCGAGGCGCAGCGAGACCCGTACCCCCGCGTCCATGCCGGCCGCCGCCTCGGCCGCCCAGGTCCTGGCGCCCGGCAGGTGTTGTGCGGCCCGCGCGGCGAACGGCGCCCCCGCCGCGTAGGCGGCCGCCGGGGTACGGGGCAGGGAGTCGGCCACCGCGTCGAGGAACGCCCGCACCAGCGCTTCCGGTTCGGGCAGCAGGAGCGGTCCGCCACCCGGCAGCGGTACGGGGTGTGCCTCGGGCGGCATGGCCGCGGCGATGGCGCGCAACTGCGCGATGTCGTCGGCGTCGAGCGGGCCGGCCCGCCAGGCGTCGTGGTCGGAGGCGGTAAGCCCGGGGAGCAGCCGGCCGCGCGCGGCCAACTGGAGCGCGTGGAGCGCGGCGGCGCCCCAGCAGGCCGACGCAGGGTGGGCCGTCCTGTCACGCCGGGCACGGACCAGCAGCGGGACCGCGTCGGCGACGGACATCAGCACCACGGGAACCGTGACCGTACGGACACCGCCACCGCCGGCCTCGTCCGCGCCGCCGTCACCAAGGCCACCGCCGTCGCGCCGTACGACCGTCAGCTCGTCCCCCGGCGCTTCGGGCAGCTCCCCGTCCGGGGACCAGAAGGCGACCCGGCCCTCACGCGGCAGCCCCGCGGGCAGGAAAACGGCCGCGTGTCGCACCAGCCCCGCAGTCCCGTGCACGGTCATGGTCCTTCCCCCTCCCGCTGCCAGGATCCGATTACTTCTGCGAGTCTAGGCGGGGGGTCTGACACTGCCCCTCGGCAGAGCCTTTCCGCAGGTCAGCGCAGCCCGTCCCAGAGTTCGCGCTCCCGCGCCCTGGGGTCGCGCACGGGCGCGGAGACGGTGCCGGGACCACCGCCGAACACCATCGTCGTCCGGGTGTCCCGGTCGTACGGCTCCCAGCCCGGGTCGCCGGTCCGTGCGAACGCCACCCACGCCTGGTGCATCGCCTCCGCGAGGTGCGCGGGCGGCCGGTCGCCGAGCATCGGGGCGTACGCCGGGTGGCCGGGGCGGTCGAAGACGAACCCCAGCTCCGCGCCGTGGCAGGCGCCGAGCAGGCCGCCGTGGCGCGGGGAGCGCCAGGCGAACTCGTACAGGTACGAGCCGGGCACGGACTCGGCGAGGCGGATCGCGGGGATCCGGTAGAACCAGTCCGTGGCCAGGGCGTCGAACACCTCGCCCGGGCCCGCGCCGGGCCGCGCCGCTCGGTAGACGTCCGGCGCCCGGCCGGGGTCGAGCCCGTACGCGGTGGCGGTCGCGCGCAGCTTCGCCTCCGGCAGCGCGTCCAGCCGTCCGGTGGGCACGAGGAAGAGGCGGTACTCCTCGCGGTTGCTGCCGGCCAGCAGCCGGACGCCGTGGCCGGGGCCCGGCAGGGGCAGCTCCGTGAGGACCGGTTCGAACGGCATCATGTTGAGCGCCGCCTCACCCCACAGCTCGGGGTCGGGCCGGGCGCCGATCTCCGCGCGCAGCTCGCTCTGCGCGGACAGCAGCCGGGCCTGGGGGACGGCGGCGAAGGCGTCGGCGGTGGGCGGTACGGAGAGTTTCCGGGCCAGCCGTGCTGTGATCAGCCGCGCCGACGCGGGGCGCAGGAAGTGATGGGCCGCGCCGCTCTGAAGGATCGCGCCGTGGAAGAGCCCTCGCGCGCGCTCCATGGCGAGCAGCACGCCGATGCTCATCGCTCCGGCCGACTGTCCGAAGAGGGTGACCCGGTCCGGGTCGCCTCCGAAGGAGGCGATGTTCTCCCGTACCCACTCCAGGGCGGCGATCTGGTCGAGCAGCCCCCTGTTGTCCGGTACGCCGTCGAGATGGAGGAAGCCCTCGACGCCGAGCCGGTAGTTGATCGTCACGCACACCACGCCGTCGCGGGCGAACGTTCCGCCGTCGTACGCGGGCAGCGATCCCGAGCCGTTCGCGAAGGCCCCGCCGTGCACCCACACCATGACCGGAAGGCGGGCCTCCGGGTCGGGTGCCGGGGTCCAGACATTCAGATTGAGGCAGCTCTCCCCCGGCCCGCCCGGGACGGTGTGCTGCGGCAGGAGAGCGTCCAGGGGCGGCGGGTACGGGGCCTGCGGCGCCGTCGGACCGTACGAGAGCGCCGACCGGACGCCCTCCCAGGGGTCGGCGGCCACCGGCGCGCCGAAGCGCGGGGCGCTCGCGTACGGGATCCCCAGGAAGGCCACCACCGGCGGGGTCGGGGCCGGGCGCCCGCGGACCCTGCCCTGCCGGGTCGCGCTGACCGGACCCTGGAGCATCATGCCCCGCGGGTCAGACGTGCGGCTGGACGTGGGGCCTGGCCGGTGGCGACGTGTCGGGGGCGGCAAGCCGCTCCCTCAGCGCGTCCGGCTCCGGATCGTCCACCGGTCCCGGCGCCGGTCCCGGTTCCGGCCTCGGCTCCGGCTCCTCGATGGACTCGTACGGCTCGGTGGAAGGCGTTGGAGGCTCCGGCGCGGCAGGGGCCGCAGGAGCCTCCGGGGCGGCGGGCGCAGCGGGAGCAGCGGTCTGTGCGGCCCCGGAAGCCTGGGCGACCCCGGAGACCGCCTGCACCGCCTGTACGGCCTCGGCGGGCGTGGCGCGCTCCAGGAAGCGCAGCAGTTCGACGGGGAAGGGCAGGACGAGGGTGGAGTTCTTCTCCGCGGCGACGGCCACGACCGTCTGGAGCAGCCTGAGCTGCAACGCCGCGGGCTGCCCGGACATCTGCTTGGCGGCCTCGGAGAGCTTCTTGGACGCCTGGAGCTCCGCGTCCGCGTTGATGACCCGCGCCCGCCGCTCCCGGTCCGCCTCCGCCTGGCGTGCCATCGACCGCTTCATCGTCTCCGGCAGCGACACGTCCTTGATCTCGACGCGGTCGATCTGGACGCCCCAGCCGATCGACGGGCTGTCGATCATCAGTTCCAGGCCCTGATTGAGCTTCTCCCGGTTCGACAGCAGGTCGTCCAGGTCGCTCTTGCCGATGATCGAGCGGAGCGAGGTCTGGGCCATCTGCGAGACCGCGAACCGGTAGTCCTCGACCCGGATCACCGCGTCGGCCGCGTCGACCACCTTGAAATAGATCACGGCGTCCACGCGCACGGTGACGTTGTCGCGGGTGATGCCGTCCTGGGCGGGCACCGGCATCGTCACGATCTGCATGTTCACCTTGTGGAGCTTGTCCACGAAGGGGATGACCGTGGTGAACCCGGGGCCCCTGATCCCCTCTCTCAGCCGGCCGAGACGGAGGACCACGCCCCGTTCGTACTGTTTGACGACCCGGGCCGCCGCCATGGCGTACAGCCCGCACGCGCAGATGACGGCTATGACCGCGATGACCAGTTCCTCGACCATGATGGGCCCCCTGACGCCAGACGCCGGACCGAGGTGCTAATAACCACGGTATGCCTTGTATGACCCGGTGGTCGAGACACGCGGAGCAGGAAGATACCGGCGCGTAGCCCGACCGGCCGCGCTCGCGGTGCCGCGGTGGCGTCCATCCGGCAGGGTGACCAGCACATGCCCGCTTCCGGTCGGCATCCCGCCCGTTTCCCGCCTTTCCTCCGCCCTCTTCTTCCCCTCTCTTCCCCGCAGCTTCCGAGACGAGGACCCGCCCATGTCCGTGACCGATCACCGGCGCCTCGGCATCGCCGCCGGGGCCGCGCTCCTGACCCTCGCCGTCGCGGGCTGTTCCGGTCTCGGCCGGGCCGCGGTGGGGACCATCACGTACGACACCGGCCGCAAGGTCCATGTCCAGGTGACCACCCCGTCGGTCACGGGCTGCCACAAACTGAGGCCGGTCGGTGCCGTGTCGATCACGAACCGCACCGTGCTCGATCTCGTCGCGTACCCGACGGCCGACTGCACCGGCAAGAGCACGACCTACATCGCCACGACGCTGTCCGATGTGATCGCTCCCGGCGCGGGCCCGTGGCGGAGCTACTCGATCGTGCACTGACGCCGGGGCTCAGGAGGCCACGGCGACGTTCAGCGGTGCGCGTTCCCGGGTACACCAGGGATGTGGGCCGGAACGGGAGGTGCGAGAGCCATGCGCACTGGTAGTGAACCTGTCACCGCGCGCAGTGCGCTGCGGATGCGGTTCTGGCTGAGCCTGTGGGGGCTGGTCTGGACCGCCCTCGGTACGGCGGCGTTCGCCGTGGCCGGGAGACCCGGGTGGGCGGCTGCCTGTGGCGTGCTGGTGCTGATCGTCGCGACCGATCTGGCCGTGGTCCTGGTACGGATCCGGCAGGGGGAGCGCTTCCAGCCGGGCCGGGATGTCCCCCCGTACCCACCGGAACACGCCCCCTACCCGACGCTCACCCAGGACCGGGAGCGCATCCGGGACCTGGAGCGTCATCGGATGCGCCGGCGCCACCGCATCGGCCACCACACCCCGTGACCTTGCTCAGACCTACCTGATCTGTCTGCTCTACGTTCTACGTGTCCGACGCGTTCGAGTCGAAGCGGGCCGCCTGCAGATACTCCGGCTTGGGGTCCAGCGCCGCCGCCAGCCTGAAGTGGCGCTTCGCCTGCTCGGGCCGCCCCGACCGCTCGAACGTACGGGCCAGCGCGAAGTGCGCGAACGCGTTGTCCGGCTCCCGCTCCAGGACGAGTTCGAATTCCAGCTCGGCGGGGCGCAGTTGGGCGGCGGCGAAGAACGCACGGGCGCGCAGCAGCCGGGCCGCGGTGTTCTCGGGGTGGGACGCGATCACCGAGTCCAGCAGTTTGACGGCCCCGCGCGGGTCGCGCGCGGCGAGAAGCTGCTCCGCCGCGCGGTAGTCGATGATGTGGGTCTCCGGGCTCTCAGGCACGTTCGCATCCTTCCCTGACTTCGCGCTCTCAACGCCGCACGCGACGACGCTATTCCTCACACCGTTTTCCCTGCACACCGGCGCCCGCTCCCCGGCGTGCGCCCGGGTCAGCCGCGCGCCGCGGCGCGTTCGGTCGCGGTCCGCCAGACCTCGCGGACCTGCGGTTCCAGCCGCTCCAGCGGACCGTCGTTGTCGATGACGAGGTCGGCGACGGCACGGCGCGCCTCGCGGGTGGCCTGGGCCGCCATCCGCTCGCGCGCCTCGTGCTCCGTCATCCCGCGCAGCCGTACGAGCCGGTCGAGCTGGGTCTCGGGGGTGGCGTCGACAATGACGACGAGGTCGTACAGGGCGGCCATGTCGTTCTCGACGAGCAGCGGTACGTCATGGACCACGATCGCGTCCGGGCCCGCCGCCGCCTCCAGCTCGGCCGAGCGCGCCCGCACCAGGGGGTGCACGATCGCGTTCAGCGCCCGCAGCCGCTCCGGGTCGCCGAAGACGATCCGGCCGAGTCCCGGCCGGTCGAGAGCGCCCTCGGCCGTGCGGACCTCCGGGCCGAACTCGGCGATCACGGCGGCCAGCCCCGGTGTTCCCGGAGCCACCACCTCCCGTGCGATCCGGTCGGAGTCGATCAGTACCGCTCCGTATCCGGTCAGCAGACGAGAGACCTCGCTCTTTCCCGAACCGATTCCGCCGGTAAGTCCCAACCTCAGCATGGAGCCAGCCTAGAGCCTCTCTAAAGACCCCAGGCCGGCTCCACACCGACCGGTCCTCCCACGCCGACCGGTCAAGGCGGCCGGGCGTCACACTCCGCCCAGACTGCCGGGCGTCACGCTCCGCCGTCGCCCTCCCGATCCGCGAGGAACTTCTCGAACTCGCGGCCGATCTCGTCGGCCGACGGCAGCTCCGCCGGCTCGGCGACCAGGCTGCCCCGGGTCTCGGCGCCCGCCATCGCGTCGTACTGGTGCTCAAGCCCCTGCACCATCGTGACCAGTTCCTCGTCCCCCTCGCCGAGCTGCCGCTCGATCTCGGTCTGGGTGCGCTGCGCCTCCGTACGCAGGGAGTGCGCGACGCTCGGCAGCACCAGCCCCGTCGCGGCCGTGATCGCCTCCAGGGCGGTCAGCGCCGCGTCCGGGTACGAGGACCTGGCGACGTAGTGCGGGACATGCGCGGCGACGCCGAGCACGTCGTGCTCCGTCTCCATCAGCCGGTACTCCACCAGCGATTCGGCGCTGCCCGGTACCTGGGCCTCGTCGAACGGGCCGCGGTGGCCCGGCATGAGATCGGTGCGGTTGCCGTGCGGGGTGAGGCCGACGGGGCGCGTGTGCGGCACACCCATCGGGATGCCGTGGAAGTTGACGGACAGCCGTACGCCGAGGCGTTCGACGATCTGCCGTACGGCCACGGCGAAGCGCTCCCACTCCACGTCCGGCTCGGGGCCCGACAGCAGCAGGAACGGGGCGCCCGTGGCGTCCTGGACCAGCCGTACGTCGAGCGTGGGCGTCTCGTAGTGCGTCCAGCGGTCCCGCCGGAACGTCAGGAGCGGGCGCCGCGCGCGGTAGTCGACCAGCCTGTCGTGGTCGAAACGAGCCACCACCTGGTGGGGCAGCGACTCCAGCAGGTTCTCGACGATCTGGTCGCCGGTCTCCCCCGCGTCGATGTAGCCGTCGAAGTGGTACAGCATGACCAGGCCCGCCGACTCCTGCGCCAGCGCCATGTCGACGACGGCGAGGCCCTTGGGCTCCCACTCGTACAAACCCTGCGGATCAAGCACGGTTACCGCTCCTCCTCGTGTTCATAACGAAGAACGCGTCATGGGGCGCAGGCATTCCCCACGCCCCACCCCGCTAACCCATCCAACCTGTCCGACCCGCCCAACCCGTCCGCCCCGTGCGGCCCGCCACGGTCAGGCGAGCACCCGCGTGTGCAGCGCCGTGACGGCCCTGCGGGCGGAGGTGAAGGCGCCGTGCTGCCAGGCGTCGGCGTACGAGAGGTAGTCACCGGCGAAGTAGACGCGTCCCGTGGGCTTGTTGAGCGGGTCGAAGACCGGTGCGTCGGGGCCCCCGGCCAGGGAGTGCCAGGATGCCTCCAGATAGGGGGTTTGCCGCCAGTGGTGCGAGAAGGAGGACACCAGTTCGCTGCGGTACTTCTCCCCGTGGATCTTCACGCCCTGGGCCACGGCGCGCGCCTCGCGCCCGCTCGGGGAGAGCCGCGCGTACGCGTCGGCCTGGGCGCCCGTGTTGTAGTAGCCGACGATCACGCCGCGCCGGCCGTGGTGTCCGTGCGACGGGTACCAGACATGGGCCAGATCGAGATCGGTCTCGGTGATGCCGCCGTATATCCGGTGGTCGGTCTCCCACCAGCGGCTGCGGTACTCCAGGCCGATCTTCCCGGCCGAGGAGGGCGCGCACGCCTCCAGCGCGCTCTGGACGTCCGCGCCCAGGTTGTGCGCGGTCGTGGCGAGGATGTTGGGCGGCAGGGCGGCGACGCAGTAGTCGGCGTCGAGGGTACGGGTGCGGCCGTCTCTCCGGTACGTGACGGTCACTCCGCGCGCCTTGTCGGTGATGTCCTGGACGACGGCGCCGGTCCGGATACGCCGCTCGCCGACCGCGCGGGTCAGCGCCGCCGGTATGCGGTCCATGCCGCCGACGGGCTGGAACATCAGCATCGCCTGGTCGTAACCGAATTCGAACGAGAAGTAGCGGCCGACCCCGCTGGCGAAGACCTCGGACGCGGTGGGTACGGAGCCGAGTTCGACCCCGGGGGTGCCCGCGGCGGCCGGGTCCACTCGGTAGCCGCGCCGCTCGCTGCCGCTGTAGGAGAGTTCGGCGCCGATGTCCCCGAAGCTCTTGAGGAATTCGAGCAGCCGCTCCCGGTCCTCGGCGGTCAGCTCCGTGTCGAGCGCTCCCTTTCCGGTGGCCTTGGCGAGCAGTTCGGAGACGTAGCCGTACACGTCGGCCTTGGCGGTGCGGTAGCGGACGGGGGCCGTCATGCCGGCCTTCTCGTTGAAGAGGTACGCGTTGGCGTTGGTGTTGGTGAACACCTCTATGGGGACGCCCAGTTCACGGCAGTAGTCCAGGGTGACCATCCACTGCGGGATCCGGGCCGGCCCCGCGTTCAGGTACTGGCCGTCGCCGAACCGCGCCGTCTGGCGGTTGCCGTACACATCGACGCTGGAATCCCCGCCGCGTACGGTGAAGTTGCGCCCGCCGGTGCGGTCCCTGGCCTCCAGGACCGTACAGTCGTACCCCGCCTTGCCCAGTTCGTAGGCGGCGGTGAGACCGGCTATGCCGCCGCCGACGATGACGACCGAGGCGGCGCTTCTGCCGGTGAGGGAGAAGTCCCCGGTGCGGGGCGCGCGGAAGACGGGTTCGCGGCTCGCGGCCTCGGCGGTGGGGGCGAGCCCCAGAGCCCCCATGGTGGCGAGCATCGCGCCCGCTCCCCCGGTGACGCCTACCTGTTGCAGAAAGGTGCGACGGCTGGTGCCCGTGATGGTGTGCGGCGCATGCCTCATGTCCCGGTACCCCTTCCGATCCTCAGGTGTGCCGGGATCCTGGCAAGGGTGTGTTACGGGCTGTCGGACGGTCCTGTGTCCCCCTCGTTGCGGTCGTCGAACGGCCGATACCGGACGGTGGGCAACCTGCGGTGGGACATGCGTAAGGCCCGCTCCCCGGAGGGGAACGGGCCTTACGTTCAAGCGGTCCTGCTACCTACCACACACTGCCGGAGCGTCAGCTCTGGCCGCCGGCCAGCTTCTCGCGCAGCGCGGCCAGGGCCTCGTCCGACGCCAGGGCGCCGGAGTTGTCCGCCGACTCCGAGGAGTACGAGCCACCGCCACCGGAGGCGGCCGGAGCGCTGCCCCCGCCGGCGGGCGCGGCAGCACCCTCGGCAGCGGCGGCCTCGTCGGCCTCACGGGACTTGATGACCTGGGCCTGGTGCTGCTCGAAGCGCGACTGCGCCTCGGCGTACTGGCCCTCCCACGCCTCGCGCTGGGTCTCGAAGCCTTCGAGCCAGTCGTTGGTCTCGGGGTCGAAGCCCTCGGGGTAGATGTAGTTGCCCTGGTCGTCGTAGGACGCGGCCATGCCGTAGAGCGTCGGGTCGAACTCGACCGAGGCCGGGTCGCTGCCGAAGGACTCGTTGGCCTGCTTCAGCGAGAGGCTGATGCGGCGGCGCTCCAGGTCGATGTCGATGACCTTGACGAAGATCTCGTCGTTGACCTGGACGACCTGCTCCGGGATCTCCACGTGGCGCTCGGCCAGCTCGGAGATGTGGACCAGACCCTCGATGCCCTCGTCGACGCGCACGAACGCACCGAAGGGAACGAGCTTGGTGACCTTGCCGGGAACGACCTGGCCGATCTGGTGTGTCCGGGCGAACTGCTGCCACGGGTCTTCCTGCGTCGCCTTGAGCGACAGGGAGACACGCTCGCGGTCCATGTCCACGTCGAGAACCTCGACGGTGACTTCCTGGCCGACCTCGACAACCTCGGAGGGGTGGTCGATGTGCTTCCAGGACAGCTCGGAGACGTGCACGAGACCGTCGACGCCGCCGAGGTCCACGAACGCACCGAAGTTGACGATCGAGGAGACGACGCCGGAGCGGACCTGGCCCTTCTGCAGGGTCGTGAGGAAGGTCTGGCGGACCTCGCTCTGGGTCTGCTCCAGCCAGGCACGGCGGGACAGGACCACGTTGTTGCGGTTCTTGTCCAGCTCGATGATCTTGGCCTCGAGCTCCTTGCCCACGTAGGGCTGGAGGTCGCGGACGCGGCGCATCTCGACGAGGGAGGCCGGCAGGAAGCCACGGAGGCCGATGTCGAGGATGAGACCACCCTTGACGACCTCGATGACGGTACCGGTGACGATCCCGTCCTCTTCCTTGATCTTCTCGATCGTGCCCCAGGCGCGCTCGTACTGCGCACGCTTCTTGGACAGGATGAGACGGCCTTCCTTGTCCTCCTTCTGGAGAACCAGGGCCTCGATCTCATCGCCCACGGCGACGACCTCATTGGGGTCGACGTCGTGCTTGATGGAAAGCTCGCGGGAGGGGATGACGCCTTCGGTCTTGTAACCGATGTCGAGCAGGACCTCGTCCCGGTCGACCTTCACGATGACGCCGTCGACGATGTCGCCGTCGTTGAAGTACTTGATCGTCTCGTCGATCGCGGCGAGGAAGGCTTCCTCGTTACCGATGTCGTTGACCGCAACCTGCGGGGTGGTGGCGGTGGTCTCGGTGCTGCTCGTCATGTGGGAAAGGGCTCCGGTGCGGACAGTGAGTCGTAGGTACTGCTACGCCGGGAGCCCGTATCGCCACCTGCAAGAACCCGGACAGCCAAGGGCGCGCCGCCCCCGAAAAACCGGGGAAAGCGCCTCGCCGACCGAGGAAAACCTACTTACAGAGTGCGAGCGCGGCTGCTACGTCTGAGGCGCGCAAGCCCGCAGCGCAACCTTTAGCATACGGGGGCATCCGGGCACGGTCAATGCGCGAAGGCGCACACCCGGGGCGGAACGTCCCATACCCGGCACAAACTACGTTTGATGAGGCCACAAGGGCCTCCGCCCGCACCCTACGACGACGGACATGATGATCCAAGAGCAGCGAGAACAGGCCGAGCAGGCAGCCGTACAGGCGGCGGTACAGGCGGCGGCACCCGGCACCGGCGTGCCGGAGTCCGAACCCGAGGCCACCCGCCGTGACTCCGGCGAGACGGAGAGCAGCCGCGCCAACCGGGGCTGGTGGGACAGGAACGCCGACGACTACCAGGTCGAGCACGGCAGCTTCCTCGGCGACGACCGTTTCGTCTGGTGCCCCGAGGGGCTCGACGAGGTGGAGGCCGAGTTGCTGGGCCCGGCCGAGGAGCTGCGCGGCAAGGACGTCCTGGAGATCGGGGCGGGCGCCGCGCAGTGCTCGCGCTGGCTGGCGGCGCAGGGCGCGCACCCGGTGGCGCTGGACCTCTCCCACCGCCAGCTCCAGCACGCGCTGCGCATCGCGGAGGGGCGCTCCCTCACCTTCCCGCTGGTGCAGGCGGACGCGGGGACGCTGCCGTTCCGGGACGGCTCCTTCGACCTGGCCTGCTCGGCGTACGGCGCGATCCCCTTCGTCGCCGACCCGGTGAAGGTGTTCCAGGAGGTACGGCGCGTCCTGCGGCCGGGCGGGCGCTGGGTCTTCTCGGTGACGCACCCGGTGCGCTGGGCGTTCCCCGACGAGCCGGGGCCGGAGGGCCTGACGGCCACGGCGTCGTACTTCGACCGCACCCCGTACGTGGAGCAGGACGAGGCGGGGCACGCGGTCTACGTGGAGCACCACAGGACCCTCGGCGACCGGGTACGCGACGTGGTGAGCGGCGGCTTCCGGCTGGTCGACGTGGTGGAGCCGGAGTGGCCGGTGTGGAACACCCAGGAGTGGGGCGGCTGGTCCCCGCTGCGCGGCGCGCTGATCCCGGGCACGGCGATCTTCGTCTGCGAGCGCGACTGAGGACCGAGAACCGAGGTACACCGCCGAGGTACGAGGTACGAGGCGGACGCGACGGGCGGCACCGGCGACACTGGGCGGGTGATCCGCGACGACATCCTCGGCAGCCTGCCCGTACGTACCGCCGTCCCCGCGCTGGAGCGCGCCCTCGACGCGCACGGCTGCGCGGTGCTGTGCGCGCCACCGGGCACGGGCAAGACGACGCTGGTGCCCCTGGTCCTGGCCGGGCTGCCCGGGGAGGGCCCCGTACGCCGGGTGATCGTCGCGGAGCCCCGGCGGATCGCGGCGCGCGCGGCGGCCCGCCGGATGGCCTGGCTGCTGGGCGAGCGGGTCGGGGAGCGCGTCGGTTTCACCGTGCGCGGGGAGCGCGCTGTGGGGCGCGCCACGGTGGTGGAGGTGGTGACCACCGGGGTGCTGCTGCAACGCCTCCAGCGCGACCAGGAGCTGGCCGGGGTCGACGCGGTGATCCTCGACGAGTGCCATGAGCGTCATCTCGACGCGGACACCGTCGCGGCCTTCCTGCTGGACGTACGGGCCGCGCTCCGCCCCGAACTGCGGCTGGTGGCGGCCTCCGCGACCACCGACGCGCAGGGGTGGGCGCGGCTGCTGGGGGACGCGCCGGTGGTGACGGCGAGCGGTGTGTCGTACCCGGTGGAGACGGTGTGGGCGCCGCCCTCGGCCCCCGTACGGCCGCCGCACGGGATGCGGGTCGATCCTGCGCTGCTGACCCATGTGGCGTCGGTGGTGCGCCGGGCGCTGGCCGAGCGCGACGGCGACGTGCTGTGTTTCCTGCCCGGGGTGGGCGAGATCGGCCGGGTGGCCGGGCTGCTCGCGGAGTGCGGCGCCGAGGTGCTCCAGGTGCACGGCCGGGCGCCCGCCGCCGTGCAGGACGCGGTGCTGGCGGGCTCGTCGGCGGGGCGCCGGGTGGTGCTGGCCACGGCGGTGGCCGAGTCGAGCCTGACGGTGCCGGGTGTACGGGTCGTCGTGGACGCCGGGCTGGCGCGCGAGCCCCGTACGGATCACGCGCGGGGGCTGAGCGCGCTGACGACGGTACGGGTGTCGCAGGCGGGTGCCGGGCAGCGCGCGGGGCGGGCCGGGCGCGAGGCCCCCGGGACGGTCTACCGCTGCTGGTCCCAGGCCGAGGACGGCCGGCTGGCGCGCTTCCCCTCTCCCGAGATCAAGGTCGCGGATCTGGCGGCGTTCGCGCTCCAGGCGGCGTGCTGGGGCGACCCGTCGGCGGAGGGGCTCGCGCTGCTGGACGCGCCGCCCGCGGGGGCGCTGGCGGCGGCGCGCTCCGTACTGGCCGCGATCGGCGCGGTGGACGGGGACGGCCGCGCGACCGGGCGGGGCGTACGGATGGCGGGGCTCGGTCTGCACCCCCGGCTCGCGCGGGCGCTTCTGGACGGCGCGGGGCAGGTGGGCGCGCGCCGGGCGGCGGAGGTGGTGGCGCTGCTGAGCGAGGAGCCGCCGAGGGCGTACGGGGACGACCTGGCGGCGGCGTGGCGTACGGCGCGCAGGGGCGGCGGGGGCGCGTCCGGGAGCGGGGGTTCGAACGGGGACGCGTACGCGGCGCGCTGGCGCCAGGAGGTGCGGCGGCTGTCCTCCTCTGTAGGGGGCTCCTCCATGACAGATGCCGGGGCCGGGTCCGACGATGTCGCCGCCGGGCTGGTCACCGCGCTCGCCTTCCCCGAGCGGGTCGCGCGGGCGCGGGGCGAGGGGGCGTTCCTGATGGTCTCGGGCACGGGGGCCGAACTGGGCCAGGGGTCGGGGCTGCGGAGTGCGGGCTGGCTGGCGGTGGCGGTCGCGGACCGGCCCGCCACGGCGGCGTCGGCGCGGGTACGGCTGGCCGCCGTCATCGACGAGGACACCGCGCGGGAAGCGGCGGGCCACGCGTACGCCGAGGGCGAGGAGGTCGGCTGGGAGGGCGGTGAGGTGGTGGCCAGGCGGGTGGCGCGGCTGGGTGCGGTGGACTTGTCCGTACGCCCGTTGCGGCAGCCGGACCCCGGTCTCGTACGGCAGGCGCTGCTGGCCGGTCTGGAGCGGGAGGGGCTGGGGCTGCTGCGCTGGACGCGCGACGCCGAGGGGCTGCGCGAGCGGCTGGGGTTCCTCCACCGGGAGCTGGGCGGCGGCTGGCCGGACGTCTCGGACGGGGCGCTGCTGGCGCGGGCGGACGCGTGGCTGGAGCCGGAGCTGTCCCGGGCCCGGCGCCGCGCGGATCTGGGGCGGCTGGACGCGGGGCAGGCGCTGCGGCGGCTGCTGCCGTGGTCGACCGGGGAGGCGGCGCGCCTGGACGAGCTGGCGCCGGAGCGGATCGAGGTGCCGAGCGGTTCGCGGGTACGGGTGGAGTACGGGGGGCCGCAGCCCGTGCTGGCGGTGAAGCTCCAGGAGTTGTTCGGGCTGCGGGACACGCCCCGGGTGGCCGGGGAGGCGGGCGTTCCCGTGCTGGTGCACCTGCTCTCGCCGGCGGGGCGGCCCGCGGCGGTGACGGCGGACCTGGCGTCGTTCTGGCAGGACGGCTACCGGGCGGTGCGGGCGGAGTTGCGGGGCCGCTATCCGCGCCATCCCTGGCCGGAGGACCCGTCGACGGCGGTGGCGACGCGCCGTCTGAACAACCGCCGCTGACGGACGGCGGCGGCTCGGGCAGCCGGAAGGCCGGTGAGCGGAGGAGTCCGCTCACCGGCCCCGGCCGTGCGGTGCGTCAGGCGACCGTCAGCTCGACGGTCAGGGTGGCGCCGCCCTCGGTCCCGATACGGAGCAGGAACGTGCCTGCCGTGTCGCCCGCGAAGATCTTCGGGAGCTGGAGGACGCCGTTGGCGTCGGTCTTGAGCTCCGTCAGGGTGCGCAGCGGGTTGCCGTCGGCGTCCTTGAAGTAGGGGCTGTCGGCGGGGACGGTGTCGTCGGTCGCGGAGGTGACGAAGGCGGCGGTCGCGGCCACGTTCGGGGCTGCGGCGCCCTGGTAGGTCGCCTTGACCTCGACCGGGGCGGTGAACTCGGCGCCGGGGGCGGCCGTCAGCGCCGTGTCGGCGGTCCTGGCCAGCTCGTCGGCCTGACGGGCCGTCACGGTCGCCTTGTAGTCGACGCCCGCGACGTCCTTGTTGTCGACGACGGTGGCGCGGATCGTGAACGCGCCGGTCACCTCGCCCGCCTGGACGACCGGGGCGGTGGCCTTGCCGTCCGCGCCGGTGACGACGGTCAGCCCGGCCTTGCCGGGCGCGAAGCGGGCGTCGGTGTCGCCGACGATCTCGAACCGTACGGACACGTCGGCGACGGGCTTGCCTGCGGCGTCCGTGGCGCGGACCGAGGCGCCTTCGGTGAACCGGCTGCCCGCCACGGCGGTGGCCGTGGCCGGGCCGGTCTTCACCAGCGTCTTGACGACGGGCTTCGGGGTGGGTGTGCCGGGGGGCTCGGTGTCGCCCGGGGAGGGGCTGGTGCCGCCACCGGGCTTGGGCGGCGTGGGGCTGCCGGTGCCGGGTCCGGTCGTCGGCGGCTTCGACGGCGTGCCGGAAGGCGTGTCCGGGGTGGCCGGCTTGCTCGGCTTCGACACGGAGGGCTTGGGGGTGGTGCTGGGCGTCGGGATCGGGGTCCGGGTCGGGGTGGGGCTCGGCTGGACGGTCGTGGGGCTGCCGGGTCCGCTGCCGACGGGCAGTACGCCCTGGCCGTCCGGGACCTCGTGCGTACCGTTCTTGTAGTACCGGAACCAGGTCAGGACCGTGTTCAGGTACTCCCGCGACTGGTTGTAGCCGAGGATCGCCCGGTGGAGGTCGGCCTCCACGGAGAGATCGCGGTTCCCCGCGCAGAGGTAGTAGCCCGCCGCGAGCGCCGCGTCGTAGATGTTGTTGGGGTCCTTGCGGCCGTCACCGTTGCCGTCCTGGCCCCAGGTCGCCCAGGTGGACGGGATGAACTGCATGGGGCCGACGGCGCGGTCGTGCGTGGTGTCGCCGTCGTAGAGGCCGTTGTCGGTGTCGGAGATGTTGGCGAAGCCGACGCCGTTGAGGACCGGGCCGAGGATCGGCGCGTTCGTGGTGCCGTCCGCGTCGACCTGGCCGCCGCGCGCCTGGCCCGACTCGACCTTCCCGATGGCGGCGAGGAGTTGCCACGGCAGGTTGCAGCCGGGCTTGTCCTCCGTGAGCGTCTGTTCCGCCCTCTTGTACGCGGCCAGGACCGTGGCCGGTATGCCCGCTTCCGCCGGACCCGTGGCCGGCAGCTCTATCGAGGTGCCCGGCTTGTCCGGGGTGGTGAGCGGCGGAAGCTCCGTGTAGTACGGGGAGTTGCCGGTGACCGCGGTGTCGGGGGACGGGGTCGCGTCGGCGGCCTGGGCCCCGCCCGTGCCCGTGGGGATGGCACCGGGCGCCTGGGACGCGGAGAGCGCCGCGATCGCGGCGGCGGCCACGGCCGTGGTGGTCGCGCCTCTGCGCAGTCGGCTGCCGAATAGCGCTGGCATAGGTCGGGCCCCTCCCCGTGGACGGCTGTTCGCGCTCCCCGCGCGAGGACTCAGGCGACCCTATGTCAACTCCTGGCCCCAGCACACCGGTCGGTCGGCCGTTTTCACCAGTTCGCCACCTCGGCATCGCCCAGTTGTCCGTACCGACCGCGACCGCTTGTGCTCCCTTCCCTCGTGCGCCCCTTCTGTGCTCAGTGCGCCGCGGACTCCCAGTCGGCGCCCACGCCGATCGAGACGTCCAGCGGCGCGCGCAGCTCGGCCGCGCTCGCCATCTCGCGGCGCAGCAGCTCCTCCACCCGCTCCCGCTCGCCCGGGGCGATCTCCAGGACGATTTCGTCGTGGACCTGGAGGAGCATCCGGGAGGTGAGACCGGCCTGTTCCATCGCCCGGTCGACCTTGAGCATGGCGACCTTCACGATGTCCGCCGCGGTGCCCTGGATGGGCGCGTTGAGCGCCATCCGCTCGGCCATCTCGCGGCGCTGGCGGTTGTCGCTGTTCAGGTCCGGGAGATACCGGCGCCGGCCGAGCATCGTCTCCGTGTAGCCCGTGGCCCTGGCCTCGACGACCGCGCGGTGCAGATAGTCCCGTACGCCGCCGAAGCGCTCGAAGAACGTGTCCATCAGGCCACGCGCCTCGGCGGCCTCGATGTTGAGCTGCTGGGAGAGGCCGAACGCCGAGAGGCCGTAGGCCAGTCCGTACGACATCGCCTTGATCTTGCGGCGCATCTCGGGGTCGACCGCGGTCTTCTCCACGCCGAACACCTGGGAGGCGACCGTGGTGTGCAGGTCCTCGCCGGAGGTGAACGCCTCGATCAGACCCGCGTCCTCGGAGAGGTGGGCCATCACCCGCAGCTCGATCTGGCTGTAGTCGGCCGTCATCAGCGACTCGTAGCCCTCGCCGACGACGAAGCCGCGGCGGATCGCCCGGCCCTCGTCGGTGCGGACCGGGATGTTCTGGAGGTTGGGGTCGGTGGAGGAGAGCCGGCCGGTGGCCGCCACGGTCTGGTTGAACGTGGTGTGGATCCGGCCGTCGGCCGCGATCGTCTTGATCAGTCCTTCGACCGTGACGCGCAGCTTCGCCTGCTCCCGGTGGCGCAGCATGATCACCGGCAGCTCGTGCTCGGTCTGGGCGGCGAGCCAGGCCAGCGCGTCGGCGTCCGTGGTGTAACCGGTCTTGGTCTTCTTGGTCTTGGGCAGGCCCAGCTCGCCGAAGAGGACTTCCTGGAGCTGCTTGGGCGAGCCCAGGTTGAACTCGTGGCCGACCGCGGCGTGCGCCTCCTTGACGGCCTGCTGCACCGCGCCCGCGAACTGCTGCTCCATGGACTCCAGATGCGCCCGGTCCGCGGCGATGCCGTGCCGCTCCAGACGGGACAGCAGTACGGAGGTGGGCAGCTCGACCTCGTCGAGCAGCTCGGTGGCGCCGACCTCGCCGAGCCGCTCGGTGAACGCGCCGCCCAGGTCGAGGACCGCGCGGGCCTGCGCCATCAGCGCGTCGGCCTCGGCCTGCTCGTCGGCGCCGAAGGCGAGCTGTCCGTCGGAGGACGCGGGGGCCAGCTCACGGCCCAGGTACTCGATGGCGAGGGCGTCCAGCGCGAAGGAGCGGCGGCCCGGCTTGACCAGATAGGCGGCCAGGGCGGTGTCCATCGTGACGCCGCCGACCCGCCAGCCGTGCTCGGGGGCGACGCGCATCACGCCCTTGGCGTTGTGCATCACCTTGGGGCGGTCGGAGGCGTCCAGCCAGGCGGCGAAGGCCCGCTCGTCGGCCTCGTCGAGCCGCGTCGGGTCGAACCAGGCCGCGGCGCCGTCCGCCGCGGCGAGCGCGACCTCGGTGACGCTGCCCGTGCCCAGCGCCCAGGTGTCGGTGGTGGCGACGCCGAGCGGCTGCTCGCCGTGGGCCGCCAGCCAGGGCGCCAGCTCGCCGGAGCCCAGGACCGCGCCGTCCAGCTCGACGCCCGCCGCGGGCGCCGGGGCCTCGTCCTCGACGGCCCCCGGGTCCACGGCGAGCAGCCGCTCGCGCAGGCTGGGATTACGGATCTCCAGCACGTCGAGGACGCCCTTGAGCGCCGCACGGTCGTACGGGGCGCGCTCCAGCTCCTGCGGGGTCTTGGGCAGCTCGACGTCACGGACCATCTCCGTGAGCCGGCGGTTGAGCTTGACGGACTCCAGGTGGTCGCGGAAGTTCTGCCCGGCCTTGCCCTTGACCTCGTCGGCGCGCTCCACCAGCGCGTCGAACGAACCGAACTGGTTGATCCACTTGGTGGCCGTCTTCTCACCGACCCCCGGGATACCGGGAAGATTGTCGGACGGGTCGCCGCGCAGAGCCGCGAAGTCCGGATACTGCGCCGGGGTCAGCCCGTACTTCTCCTCGACCTTCTCCGGGGTGAACCGGGTCAGCTCCGAGACGCCCTTCGTCGGGTACAGCACCGTCGTGTGCTCGCTGATGAGCTGGAAGGAGTCCCGGTCGCCGGTGACGATCAGCACCTCGAACCCCGCGGCCTCCGCCTGCGTGGCCAGCGTCGCGATGACGTCGTCCGCCTCGAAGCCGTCGATCGCGAACCGGTCCGCGTGCATCGCGTCCAGCAGCTCGCCGATCAGCTCGACCTGCCCCTTGAACTCGTCGGGCGTCTTCGAGCGGTTCGCCTTGTACTCAGGGAACTCCTCGGAGCGCCAGGTCTTGCGGGACACGTCGAACGCCACCGCGAAGTGCGTGGGCGCCTCGTCACGCAACGTGTTCGCCAGCATCGACGCGAAGCCGTAGATGGCGTTCGTCGGCTGGCCCGTCGCGGTCGTGAAATTCTCCGCGGGCAGCGCGAAGAACGCCCGGTACGCCAGGGAGTGCCCGTCCATGAGGAGCAGGCGGGGACGGTTGTCTGCGGTCTTCTTCGATGCTGTCTCAGCCACGGGTCCGATCCTGCCACGCCCCACTGACAATCCCGACCGCCAGCACCCGCCGGGCCGCCCTCGGGCCGCCCGTGAGCCACTCGCCGGACCGGCCCCGGGACCGCCCGTGAGCCACCCGCCGGACCGCCTGCCGGGGCCTCTGCCGACGGTTGTCGGCGGCCCGTGACAGGATCGGGGCCGTACGCGAAAAACCCACGCCCGAGGGAGAGCGCGATGGCCAGCAAGCCGCCCACAGGTGATCCGGTCCAGGACGCGCCCCAGGTCTCGGCGCCCAAACACGCGGCGGCGGGACTCCCCGCCATCGGACACACCCTGCGCATCGCCCAGCAGCAGATGGGCGTGCGGCGCACCGCGCAGACCCTCCTCAAGGTCAACCAGAAGAACGGCTTCGACTGCCCCGGCTGCGCCTGGCCCGAGGGCGACCACCGGCACACGGCGGAATTCTGCGAGAACGGCGCGAAGGCCGTCGCCGAAGAGGCCACCCTGCGCCGGGTCACCCCCGAGTTCTTCGCCGCCCACCCCGTCGCCGACCTCGCCACCCGCAGCGGCTACTGGCTGGGACAGCAGGGCCGGATCACCGAACCGATGCTTCTCGACCGGGACGCCGAAGGCCGCTCCGCCGACCACTACACGCCGGTGACCTGGGAACGGGCCTTCGCGATCATCGCCGAGGAGCTGACCGCGCTCGGCTCCCCCGACGAGGCCCTCTTCTACACCTCGGGCCGCACCAGCAACGAAGCGGCGTTCCTGCTCCAGCTCTTCGCCCGCGAGTTCGGCACGAACAACCTGCCGGACTGCTCCAACATGTGCCACGAGTCCTCCGGCTCAGCGCTCTCGGAGACCATCGGCATCGGCAAGGGCAGCGTCTCCCTCGAAGACATGCACCAGGCCGACCTGATCATCGTCGCCGGACAGAACCCGGGCACCAACCACCCCCGGATGCTCTCCGCCCTGGAGAAGGCCAAGGCCGCCGGCGCGAAGATCATCTCGGTGAACCCGCTGCCCGAAGCCGGCACCGAGCGGTTCAAGAACCCGCAGACCCCCCAGGGCATGCTCAAGGGCGCCGCCCTCAACGACCTCTTCCTCCAGATCCGCATCGGCGGCGACCAGGCCCTCTTCCGGCTGCTCAACAAGCTCGTCGTGGAGACCCCCGGCGCCGTCGACGAGGTCTTCGTCAGCGAACACACCCACGGATACGAGGAGTTCACCGCCGCCGCGCGCGCCGCCGACTGGGACCAGACCCTGGCCGCCACCGGCCTGACCCGCACCGAGATCGAACAGGCCCTCCGCCTCGTCCTCGCCTCGAAGCGCACCATCGTCTGCTGGGCCATGGGCCTCACCCAGCACAAGCACTCCGTGCCGACCATCCGCGAGGTCGTCAACTTCCTGCTGCTGCGCGGCAACATCGGCCGCCCCGGCGCCGGCGTCTGCCCCGTGCGCGGCCACTCCAACGTGCAGGGCGACCGCACCATGGGCATCTTCGAACGGCCCGCCCCGGCCTTCCTCGACGCCCTCGACCGGGAGTTCGGCATCACCTCGCCGCGCCACCACGGCTACGACGTCGTACGGTCCATCGAGGCGCTCCGCGACGGCAAGGCCAAGGTCTTCTTCGCGATGGGCGGCAACTTCGTCGCCGCCACCCCCGACACCACCGTCACCGAGGCCGCGATGCGCCGCGCGAGCCTCACCGTCCACGTCTCGACCAAACTCAACCGCTCCCACGCCGTCACCGGCGCCCGCGCGCTGATCCTGCCCACCCTGGGCCGCACCGACAAGGACGTCCAGGCGGGCGGACGGCAGATCGTCACCGTCGAGGACTCCATGGGCATGGTGCACGCCTCGCGCGGCAACCTGCCGCCCGCCGGCCCGCGTCTGCTCTCCGAACCGGCCATCGTCGCCCGCCTGGCCCGCGCCACCCTCGGCCCCGGCTCCCTCACCCCGTGGGAGGACTTCGAGAAGGACTACGCCACCATCCGCGACCGGATCGCCCGCGTCATCCCCGGCTTCGAGGACTTCAACGCCCGCGTCGCCCGCCCCGGCGGCTTCGCCCTCCCGCACGCCCCGCGCGACGAGCGCCGCTTCCCGACCGCCACCGGCAAGGCCAACTTCACCGCCGCCCCCGTGGAGTACCCGAAGCTCCCCGCAGGCCGGCTGCTGCTCCAGACGCTGCGCTCCCACGACCAGTACAACACCACGATCTACGGCCTGGACGACCGCTACCGCGGCATCAAGGGCGGCCGCAGGATCGTCATGGTCAACCCGGAGGACGCCGCCGAACTGGACCTGGCCGACGGCTCGTACACCGACCTGGTCAGCGAATGGAGCGACGGCGTGGAGCGCCGCGCCCCCGGCTTCCGCGTCGTCCACTACCCCACCGCGCGCGGCTGCGCCGCCGCGTACTACCCGGAGACCAATGTGCTGGTCCCCTTGGGCGCCACCGCCGACACGAGCAACACCCCGGCGAGCAAGTCCGTGGTCGTGCGCTTCGAGTGAGAGCCGCCCGGGTCCCGTCCCGTCGGTCAGGACCCGAGGCGGGACGGGACAGGCCAGGACCTAAGCGTTCGCTCAGCCATCTGATACACAGGACGGTGTACACCGCACACACAAGCGAACACCGCAGCCGATCGGAGCCTGGCCCATGGGTGAGCAGACCACCGTGAAGTTCCCGCAGCACGTCCTCGACGAGTACGCCGCGCTGGGCGTCGACCTGCCCGCGCTCTTCTCCGCCGGGCACCTCGGCCACCGGATGGGCGTACAGATCGTCGAGGCGTCCGCGGAGCGCATCGTCGGCACCATGCCCGTGGAGGGCAACACCCAGCCGTACGGGCTGCTGCACGGCGGCGCCTCCGCCGTGCTCGCCGAGACCCTCGGCTCGATCGGTTCGATGCTGCACGGCGGCGCCACCAAAATCGCTGTCGGCGTGGACCTCAACTGCACCCACCACCGCGGCGCGCGCAGCGGCCTGGTCACCGGCGTCGCCACCCCCGTCCACCGCGGCCGCTCCACCGCGACGTACGAGATCGTCATCACCGACGACCACGACAAGCGGGTCTGCACCGCCCGGCTGACCTGTCTGCTCCGTGACGCCGCGGCCGGACACGTCGGGCCCGTCGCCGCCCGACCCGACGCCGTCGCGCCGCGATAGGCCCCGAAGGACCCCTTGTACGGACCGGTAGCACCACCTACCGTGCCCCCATGGCCTCGGGCGGACGGCGCGGATCCGGTGCGGGCGGGCGGCACGCCCCCGCACGGATCCGTCCGGTCCGCGCGCCCGCGCCGGCCCCGCCGATCGCCCTCGCCGCGCTGATCGCGGCCCTGGCTCTGACCGGCTGCACGGGCGGCGGCAACAGCTCCGCAACCTCGGCGCCCTCCGCCCGTAACACCCCTTCCCCGCACCGCACCACGCCCGCCGAACTCTGCGCCACCCTCGTCTCGTACTGGGCGAAGGAGGAGCTGAACGGCGGTGAATGGGCAGGTATCGACTGGGAACAGAAGGGGCTGTCCAACGAGCAGTACGTGATCCACGACGCCGTTGTCGCCGCCGCCCGCCGGGAGTTGGCACTCCACGGCGCCGCCGCGGCACGGACCCTCGTCGACCGTGCGGCGAAGCGGGAGTGCGCGGCACGGGACGGCGCCACCGGCAGTACGGAGAACTGGCGCGAGCCGCCGTAACCCCTCCCGGACCCCGGTCGAGCACCTGTACGACCGCTCCGCCGCCCATCACCCTGTGTAACAACCAGGTGAACCAGGATCCGCCCGCTGCCCGCGCGGAACGCCCGGCTGCCCGTTTCCCTCTCCACCTGTGCCCGATCCGGCCGTCAGTACCAAAAAGCGCCCAAGTCCCTTAGCGGAACTGCGGGTTCTCACGATGTGGTCGAAAATCGGAATGCACGGAACATCCGGATACACATGAAATGCACCCACCTGGTGTTGGTCTCGGCATAACAAGACAGTCACATCCTGACCTCACCGCTCCCCACCTCCCTCACCTCGGCTTAGAGTCACGCCCAGTCACCGCGCCGCCGGTGTGAGCATCAGCTCATATGTACGCACCAGTACAGTCCGGCGAACGCAACGGCACCTCAGCAGAGGAGGCCGCGCCAGGGAGAGGACTCAACGTGCGACACCGTTCCTTGCTCATGCTCACCACCGTGATAACCACGGGTGCGCTCACACTCACCGCTTGTGGCTCCCGCGACGACAGCAAGGGCAACAGCGGTAGCGACAAGACCACCGTCGTCATCGGTGTGGACGCGCCGCTCACCGGCTCGCTGTCCGCCCTCGGCCAGGGCATCAAGAACTCCGTCGACCTCGCCATCAAGACCGCGAACAAGAACAACGAGGTCCCCGGCGTCGAGTTCAAGATCGAGGCCCTGGACGACCAGGCCGTCCCGGCCTCCGGTCAGGCCAACGCCACCAAGCTGGTCGGCGACACGAACGTCCTCGGCGCGGTCGGCCCGCTGAACTCCGGCGTCGCCCAGTCGATGCAGGGCGTCTTCAACACCGCCAAGCTCGTCCAGGTGTCGCCCGCCAACACCAACCCCGCCCTCACCCAGGGCGACAACTGGGCCAAGGGCGACCTGAAGCGCCCCTTCGCCTCCTACTTCCGCACCGCCGCCACGGACGTCGTCCAGGGCAAGTTCGCCGCGCAGTACTACTACAACGACGCCAAGAAGCGGAAGGTCTTCGTCGTCGACGACAAGCAGACCTACGGCGCCGGCCTCGCGGCGATCTTCTCGACCGAGTTCAAGCGCCTCGGCGGCAAGGTCGTCGGCACCGACCACGTCACCGTCAAGGAGACCGACTTCTCCGCCACCGCCGACAAGGTCAAGTCCACCGGCGCCGACTCCGTCTACTTCGGCGGCCAGTACCCCGAGGGCGGCCTGCTCTCCGACCAGATCAAGAAGACGGGCGCCAAGGTCCCCACCATGGGCGGCGACGGCATCTACGACCCGAACTTCATCTCCGCCTCCGGTGAGTCCAACGACGGCGACTTCGCCACCTCCATCGGCTACCCCGTGGAGAAGCTGGACACCGCCAAGCAGTTCATCACCGACTACAAGGCCGGTGGCTACAAGGACCCGTACGGCGCCTACGGCGGCTACTCCTACGACGCCGCCTGGACCATCATCCAGGCCGTCAAGGCCGTCGTCGCCGACAACGACGGCAAGCTCCCGGACGACGCCCGCGAGAAGGTCCTCGCCGCTACCGGCAAGGTCACCTTCGACGGCGTGACCGGCAAGGTCGCCTTCGACGAGTACGGCGACACCACCAACAAGCAGCTCACCGTGTACGAGGTCAAGAGCGGTGCCTGGAAGGACGTCAAGAGCGCCACGTTCCAGGACTGATCACTCCGCCACACCCCACAGACGACCGAACCGCGCGAGGGCGCAACAGCGCCCTCGCGCGGTGTCATATCCGACACGCTCATCGGAGGCCCTGCGGTGAACGAACTGCCGCAACAGCTCGCCAACGGCCTTGCCCTCGGTGCCCTCTACGGCTTGATCGCCATCGGGTACACCATGGTTTACGGCATCGTGCAGCTCATCAACTTCGCCCACGGCGAGATCTTCATGATCGGGGGCTTCGGAGCCCTCACCACCTACACCTGGCTCCCCAGCGGAACCTCCCTGACGGTGGCGATACCGCTCATGATCGTAGGTGGCGCCCTCGCCTCGGTGGCCGTCGCCACCGCGGCCGAGCGCTTCGCCTACCGCCCCCTGCGAGGCGCCCCACGACTGGCCCCGCTCATCACCGCGATCGGCCTCTCCATCGCGCTCCAGCAGCTCATCTGGGCGTTCTACCCCGACGCCAAGAAGGCCGTCAGCTTCCCGGAATTCAAGGGTGAGTCCTTCCACATCACGGACAACCTCTACATCCAGCGCGCCGACGCCTTCCTCTTCGTCCTCGCCCCCCTGTGCATGATCGCCCTCGGCCTCTTCGTCTCCAAGAGCCGCAGCGGACGCGCCATGCAGGCCACCTCCCAGGACCGCGACACCGCGAAGCTCATGGGCATCAACACCGACCGCATCATCGTCATGGCCTTCGCGATCGGCGCCGCCTTCGCAGCCGTCGCCGCCGTCGCCTACGGGCTCGACAAGGGCCAGATCAACTTCGAGATGGGCTTCCTCCTCGGACTCAAGGCGTTCACCGCCGCGGTCCTCGGCGGCATCGGCAACATCTACGGAGCGATGGTCGGCGGAGTCGTCCTCGGCCTCGCCGAAGCCATGTCGATCGCGTACATCGAAGAAATCCCCGGGATGCAGCAGCTCGGCGGCGGCGCGTGGGCCAACGTCTGGGCGTTCGTCCTTCTCATCGTCGTACTCCTCGTCAGGCCACAGGGCCTGCTCGGTGAGCGCGTCGCGGATCGGGCGTGAACCCAATGACTGACAAGACTGACAAGACCGGCACGACTGACACGACAGACACGACCGGCACGACCACCAAAACCCCCGCCACGGCACCGGCCGACGCCAAGCGCACCACCCAACTGCGCGCGCTCGCCCTCATCGGCGGCCTCGCCACCGTGGCCAGCACCTTCCTCTCCTGGACCTACACCACCGAGTTCCCCGGCGACCTCACCGTCTACGGCTACCCCGGCGGCCTCCAGCTCCTCACCCTCACCGCCGGGGTACTCATCGCGCTCTTCGCGCTCTCGGCACTCGGGATCAAGGGCCTCGTCTGGCTCACCCCCACCGGCTCCACCAAAGCGCTCCAACTGCTCGCCCTCGGCGCCTTCGCCACCACCTGGTTCACGGTCATCGCCATCGCCGTCGAACTCGGCGGGCTCGTCAACCTCGACCCCGGCGGCTTCGTCGCCGCCGTCGTCACCGTCATCCCCGTCGTCGCCGCCCACCTGCTGCCCGACGACACCCGCCAGGCCAGGCGGCCCAAGGAACTCCCCTCCTGGGCAGAGATCCTCATCATCGTCGCCGCCTTCGCCCTCGGCCTCTTCGTCTTCACCTACGGCATCGACACCGAGTACGCCGAACTCTTCACCGGCTACCTGCTCACCGTCGGCTTCACCGCCACCGCCCTCTTCAAAGCGGGCCTCATCGCGCGGATCAACGGCCTCACCGCCAAGTACCGCCTGATCGCCGTCTCGGCCGCGTTCGTCGCCGCCGCCGCGTTCCCCTTCACCCAGAGCACCGACCAGTTCACCCTCATCGCGGTCAACATCCTCATCTTCGCGACCGTCGCCCTCGGGCTGAACATCGTCGTCGGCCTCGCCGGACTGCTCGACCTCGGATACGTCGCCTTCCTCGGCGTCGGCGCCTACACGGCCGCCCTCGTCTCCGGAACCACCGCCTCCGTCTTCGACGTCCACTTCCCCTTCTGGGCCGCCGTCCTCACTGGCGCCGTCGTCTCCCTGATCTTCGGCGTCCTCATCGGCGCACCCACCCTGCGGCTGCGCGGCGACTACCTCGCCATCGTCACCCTCGGCTTCGGAGAGATCTTCCGCATCGCCGTCGGCAACCTCGACGGCGTATCGGGCCCCCGCATCACCAACGGCCCCAACGGCGTACCGAACATCCCCGACCTCACCTTCTTCGGGTACAACTTCGGCGAGTCCCACACCGTCCTCGGCTTCGAACTCGGCGCCTACGCCAACTACTACCTGCTGATGCTCCTCGCCATGATCCTCGTGGTGGTCGTCTTCAGCCGGGCCGGCGACTCCCGTATCGGACGCGCCTGGGTCGCCATCCGCGAGGACGAGACCGCCGCCACCGCCATGGGCATCAACGGCTTCCGCGTCAAGCTCATCGCCTTCGCCCTCGGCGCCACCCTGGCCGGCCTCGCCGGCACCGTACAGGCACACGTCCAGCACACCGTCGTCCCCGAGATGTACGTGTTCGCCGGCCCCGTGCCGCCCAACTCCGCGTTCCTCCTCGCGGCCGTCATCCTCGGCGGCATGGGCACCATCACCGGACCGCTCATCGGCGCGTCCCTGCTCTACCTGATCCCCGCGAAGCTCCAGTTCCTCCAGGACTACCAGCTCCTCGGCTTCGGTATCGCCCTCATCCTGCTGATGCGCTTCCGCCCGGAAGGGCTCATCGCCAACCGGCGCGCACAGCTCCAATTCCACGAGACGGACCAGCTCGACGTACCGGACGACACCACCGGCGCGGGCGCCGGCGTCGCCAAGGCGGGGGCGTGAACGACATGACGACCGCGACCACAACCACCAGCGTCCTCGACGCCACCGGGGTCACCATGCGCTTCGGCGGCCTCACCGCCGTACGCAACGTCGACCTCCACGTCAACGCGGGCGAGATCGTCGGCCTCATCGGCCCCAACGGCGCCGGCAAGACCACGTTCTTCAACTGCCTCACCGGCCTGTACGTACCGACCGAGGGCACCGTCACCTACAAGGGCACCGTCCTCCCGCCCAAGCCCCACCTCGTCACCAACGCGGGCATCGCCCGCACCTTCCAGAACATCCGGCTCTTCGCCAACATGACCGTCCTGGAAAACGTCCTCGTCGGACGCCACACCCGCACCAAAGAAGGACTCTGGTCCGCACTCCTGCGAGGCCCCGGCTTCAAGAAGGCCGAAGCCGCCTCCCACGAGCGCGCCATGGAACTCCTCGAATTCATCGGCCTCCAGCACAAGGCCGACCACCTCGCCCGCAACCTCCCCTACGGCGAACAGCGCAAGCTCGAAATCGCCCGCGCCCTCGCCGCCGAACCCGGCCTGCTCCTCCTCGACGAGCCCACCGCCGGCATGAACCCCCAGGAAACCCGCGTCACCGAAGAACTCATCTTCGCCATCCGGGACCAGGGCATCGCCGTACTCGTCATCGAGCACGACATGCGGTTCATCTTCAACCTGTGCGACCGCGTCGCCTGCCTCGTCCAGGGCGAGAAACTCGTCGAGGGCACCCCCTCGGCCGTCCAGGGCGACGAACGCGTCATCGCCGCCTACCTCGGCACCCCCTTCGAAGGCGCCCCCGGCGGCGAAGAGGTCGCCGCGGTCGAAGCGGCGGAGGCAGCCGCCGAGGCAGCGGAACCGGCCGCCGACGCACCGGGCACCACCAGCACCACGGGTACGGAAGGGGACGCGAAGTGACCGCGCTTCTGGAGGTCGAGGACCTCAAAGTCGCCTACGGCAAGATCGAAGCCGTCAAGGGCATCTCCTTCAGCGTCGAAGCCGGCCAGATCGTCACCCTCATCGGCACCAACGGCGCCGGCAAGACGACCACCCTGCGCACCCTCTCCGGGCTCCTCAAGCCCTCGGGCGGCCGGATCGTCTTCGACGGAAAGCCCCTCACCACCGTCCCCGCGCACAAGATCGTCGCCCTCGGACTCGCCCACTCCCCCGAGGGCCGGCACATCTTCCCCCGGCTCACCATCACGGAGAACCTCCAGCTCGGAGCGTTCCTGCGGACGGACAAGGCCGGCATCGAGAACGACATCCAGCGCGCCTACGACCTCTTCCCCATCCTGGGCGAACGACGGAAGCAGGCAGCCGGCACCCTCTCCGGCGGCGAACAGCAGATGCTCGCCATGGGACGCGCCCTGATGTCCCAGCCCAAACTGCTCATGCTCGACGAACCCTCCATGGGCCTCTCCCCGATCATGATGCAGAAGATCATGGAAACCATCGTGGAGCTCAAGTCACAGGGCACCACCATCCTGCTCGTCGAACAGAACGCCCAAGCCGCGCTCTCCCTCGCCGACCAGGGCCACGTCATGGAAATCGGCAAGATCGTCCTGTCCGGCACGGGCGACTCCCTGCTCCACGACGAATCCGTACGCAAGGCATACCTCGGCGAGGACTGACCCGTACGCACACGAAGAGGGCCCGCCCCCGGCCGATGACCGGGAGCGGGCCCTCGTTCACGTACGGAACAAGGTCACATACGCGACCAGGGGCCTACTGCCCCTTCCCCGCCTTCTTCTCCGCCGCGTCCTCGATGACCGCCTCGGCCACCTGCTGCATCGACATCCGCCGGTCCATCGACGTCTTCTGAATCCACCGGAACGCCGCCGGCTCCGTCAGCCCGTACTGCGTCTGCAGCACCGACTTCGCCCGGTCCACCAGCTTCCGCGTCTCCAGCCGCAGCGTCAGATCCGCGACCTCCCGCTCCAGCGTCCGCAGCTCCGTGAACCGCGACACCGCCATCTCGATGGCCGGCACCACATCACTCTTGCTGAACGGCTTCACCAGATACGCCATCGCCCCGGCGTCCCGCGCCCGCTCCACCAGATCCCGCTGCGAGAACGCGGTCAGCATCAGCACCGGCGCGATGGACTCCTCCGCGATCTTCTCCGCCGCGGAGATCCCGTCCAGAACGGGCATCTTCACATCGAGGATCACCAGATCGGGCCGGTGCTCCCGCGCCAGCGCGACAGCCTGCTCCCCGTCACCGGCCTCACCGACGACGGAGTACCCCTCCTCCTCCAGCATCTCTTTGAGATCCAGACGGATCAGGGCCTCGTCCTCAGCAATGACGACACGCGTCGTCAGCGGCGGGACGTGCGACTTGTCGTCATCGTCGGCGGGCTGGGGCGACTCGGGGGCGGTCACGGGGGGCTCCTCGTTCCAGACAGGATGCTGCTCCCCATGAGCCTACCGAGCTGCGGTAAAGTAGGCCCAGGCGGGGGACCTGAATCCCTTGTATTCTCAGGCCCCAGTACTCCAACTGGTTAGAGAGGCCGCTCTCAAACAGCGGACAGTGTGGGTTCGAATCCCACCTGGGGCACTTTCCTTTCATTCCAAGGTCGCGCGAACTCTCTCCGCAGTCACTTGATCGTGTGGTTTTCCGCGGTTCCAAGGCCAAGGCCTCCGGTGCTGGTCAGGATCGGCCCCATGTACGACCTTCGGACCCGGCGACGTGCACTGGCCCTTCTGGGTCAGGGGCGCAGCCTCAACACTGTCAGCAAACAGACCGGCATATCCCGGTCGGCGATTCGCTCCTGGCTCACCCGCATTGAGCCGTTGCCACGCATGCTCGAACCTGACATATGCCCGAGATGCCAGCCCGCGCCCGGCTCACCCGCCACCCCTGCGGCGTACGCCTACCTCCTAGGCCTCTATCTCGGCGACGGCTGCATCAGCCCGCGTCCCCGGGGCGGCTACTACCTGCGTATCGCGTGCGCTGACGCCTGGCCCGGACTCATCAGGGAGTGCGAGGAGGCCATAAGGGATGTTCGCCTCGACAGCCGTGTGTGCATCCTCCAGAAGGAGGGATGCGTCATGGTCACCTGTTACGGACGCCACTGGCCGTGCCTGTTCCCTCAGCATGGCCCGGGCAAGAAGCATGACCGGCACATCGCCCTCGAACCCTGGCAACAACGGATCGTGGACGAGCACCCCTGGGAGCTACTGCGCGGGCTCATCCACTCCGACGGCAGCCGCTGCACCAACTGGACCGAGAAGATCATCGGCGGCGAACTCAAGCGGTACGAGTACCCCCGCTACTTCTTCACCAACCTGTCCGCCGACATCATCCGGCTCTTCACCGACACCCTCGACGCCGTCGGCGTCGACTGGCGGCGCGCCAACGCGAAGAACATCTCCGTCGCCAAGCGTGCGTCCGTCGCCCTGATGGACGCCCACATAGGTCCCAAGCACTGACAGAGCCGGCGGACCGCCTTGGCCTGATCGCGTGAAGCTGTGCTTTCACCCGGGGCGTCAGTGCCGAAAATACTATTACCGCATCAATGGTGGCCTTCGGAGACGTAGACCGGAGGCCCTCAATGGATCAGAACATCGTGCGGGTGAAGATCCACCCTGCCATCGGAGTCGCCCGCGTCGGTAACAGTGCCACGGAGTTCTTCGTCGGCCCGGAGTCGCCCGACCGATTGCCCGAACAGCCCGGGTTCTACAAGGACGCGGCCGGGGCGGTCAAAAGGCAGGCGGCGCGGTTTCGGGTGTACGGCTACAACGCGGCCGGGGAGGTCGTGCGGGAGCTCAAGGTGAACGAGGGGGGTGTGTCCGAGGTCGCGTGGACCGTGCACCTCGCCAACAAGAAGGCCGCCTGGTACCAGTTCCATGTGCCGCTCGACATCCCCGAGGGGAAGAATCTGACGCCCGCGCAGTACGGCCTGCGGAACGCCGGTGTCGTGGGGGCCAACCGGAAGAAGCTGGTCAACGATCCGGGAAGCCGGACCGTCCTCGCGTCCGCCGCCGAGACCCGGAAGTTCGACTCCGGGAAGATCATGGACAGGACGGTCTACCTCGGGGAGATCTCCGCCCGGTCGGACGGCCGTCTGCTGGTGCTCGGCGGCATGGGTACGTCCAAGTCCTACGCGAACCAGCCGGCGACCGGGGTCGCCAACAACGACACCTGGTACGACGACACCTCCGACGGCCCGGTGACGGCGACCGTCACCCTTGAGGGCCGCATGCTCACGGCGACGCCCGCCTGGGTCGTGGTCGGCCCTCCGGACTACGCGCCGAACACGAAGAGCGTGCGCACCCTGTACGACCTGCTCCACGACGTGTTCTTCGGCGGTACGCAGCCCCCACCGCAGGTCTCGTTCGCGCAGGACATCGAGCCCGTCCTGCGCCGGTTCTGCGATCTCCAGTGGGTCAATCACGGGTTCGCCTCCCAATTCGGCTGGAAGGGGCCGCACGACTTCCTCGCTCCGGCGATGCTGAGCCGTCTCGCCGACGCGTCCGACCGGAACGCGGAGCTGCGCCGTCAGGTGTACATCGCGCTGCGCGACTACGACCGGGACGGGACCTCTCCGCTGCCGTGGCCGTGGGTCTACGGCGACGCGATGGCCACGGCCGCCCATCCGTCCGTACGGCACTATCTGCTGCTGTCCCCGACCCAGGACCGGATGATGGAGCGCTGGGCGGAAGGGAAGTTCACGCCCGGCACGGAGCGGACGGTGTATCCGGAGGTCGACGACGCCCCCGTCGCCGAGCAGCCGGGCCTGCTGGACCGCGCGGCGCTGGAGCACTGCGCGGCCGACGCCTTCCACCCGGGCAGCGAGGTGACCTGGCCGATCCGGCGCACCACCATGTACACGGAGCCGTTCCGGATCCGGCATCGTGCCGCGGGCGCCTCCGAGCCCGACTACGGGGCGTCGCTCACGCCGGAGAAGGCGCTCGCGCCGAACGGCCCGACGTATGCCCAGGGGCCCGGGGACCTCACCCGGTGGATGGCGGCTCCCTGGCAGACGGACGCGGCGCGCTGCCGTTCCGGGTACGAGGTCCTGAGCCATCTGGGTCCTCGTTACAGTCCGTACCTGCCGACGTTCTGGCCCGCCCACGTGCCCAATCACGTGCTGAAGGAGGACGACTTCACGATCGTCAACTCGGCGCCGACGCCGGGTGATGACAGTGTGCGGGCGACGGCCTTCGAGCGGCGTGCGGTCTGGTTGCGCGGTCTTGTGGGTACGGTCGCGCAGCAGACCAATCAGATGATCACCGACTGGCCGAAGTTCGGCATCGTCGAGGAGCGCGCCTACACCGTGGGGGACGGCGCGTTCCCGGAGAGGATCTCGGTGGAGTCCCGTCCCGCCGCGCCGTTCGATGCCGCGCCGGACACGCGCAATCTGGTCAATCTCCAGGTGCCTCAGGCCGCTTTCCCGCATTTGTCCGCCGCGGCGGGTACCTGGGCGGCGGAGGGTCCTGGTGCGGAGGCCGTGGAGGAGGCGCTGGTGAGTCAGGCGGTTCGTCGGGCCGTGGCGGAGACCCGGTTCACCGAGGAGGAGATCTCCGCCGGGTACGACGAGCGACTCGACCCGTTCCACGAGGGGCTGTGAGGGGTGGGGGTGTGGCCCGCGAGGTCGTGAGCCGCGCGCCGTCCTTCGGTCGGTCCCCGGGCGGCCGTCCCGGCGCCGGGTTCGACGTGGTGGTCGCGGGTGGTGGGCCGGCCGGCTGCGCGGCGGCGCTGGCGCTCGCCCGTGCGGGCCGGAGGGTCCTGCTGGCGGACGCGGGGACCGGCCCGCCGAAGGTCGGGGAGGCGCTCGTGTCCGCCGGTGCGGTGCTGCTGGAGGACCTCGGGGCCGGTGGCGGGGTGCTGGGCTCCGGGCATCTGCCCTGTTACGCGAACCTGTCGGCCTGGGGTTCGTCCGAGTTGCGGGCGGTCGACCTCATCAACGATCCGCGGGGCCATGGGTGGTACCTGGACCGGAGGGTGTTCGACGGGCGGCTGCGTGAGGCGGTGCGGGCGGCGGGGGCCGAGGTGGTCGAGAACAGCGCGGTGCGCCGGCCCGTCCGCCGGCCGGACGGCGGTTGGGTCCTGGTTCTGCGCGGCGCGGGCGGTGACCGTACGGTGCGCTGTCGCTGGCTGGTCGACGCCACGGGGCGGGCCGCCGCGGTGGCCGTCGGATGCGGTGCGCGGCGGCGGAGGTGTGATCGGCTGGCCGCCTTGTGTCTGGTCCTCGGGGCGGCTCCGGGCGCCGTCGAGGGCTGTTCGCTGGTCGAGTCGGACGAGGACGGCTGGTGGTACACGGCGCCGCTGCCCGGGGGGCGTCGGCTGGTGGCCTATTTCACCGACGCCGATCTGCCGTCGTCCGCTCTTCGTACCGCGGCGGAGTTGCGACCGCGTCTTCTGGCGACCCGCCATGTGGGGCGGCGGGCGGAGCCCCATGGTTTCGCCGAGTCGGCGGTGCTGCGCAGGGCGCCCGCGCACAGTGTGTTCCTGGACCGGGTGTGGGGGGACGGCTGGGTCGCGGCCGGGGACGCGGCCGTCGCCTTCGACCCGCTCTCCTCGCAGGGTGTCCTGACCGCCCTGTACACGGGGATGGGCGCCGGGCAGGCCGTGGACGCCCGGTTGCGGGGGGACGCGGCGGCTCTGGCCGGTTACGAGGACGGGGTGCGGCGGGCGCGTGCGGCGTACGTGCGTGGCCACCGGATCGTCCACGCGCGGGAGACCCGTTGGGCCCATCGCGTCTTCTGGGCCCGCCGGCTGGCAACGGCACGGAACGGCGTACCGCCCCGGGTACGGGCCCGGACGTGACGGGCGGCTACTTCGGGGTGTCGTCCTCGCCGATGTGGTGCACCCGGACGAGGTTGGTGGAGCCTGCCACGCCCGGCGGGGAGCCCGCCGTGATGACGACCACGTCGCCCTTGCGGCAGCGGCCGATCCGCAGGAGTTCCTCGTCGACCTGGGCGACCATGGCGTCGGTGGAGTCCACGTGGGGGCCCAGGAAGGTCTCCACTCCCCAGGTGAGGTTGAGCTGGGAGCGGGTGGCCGGGTCGGGGGTGAAGGCGAGGAGGGGGATCGGGGAGCGGTAGCGGGAGAGGCGTTTGACGGTGTCGCCGGACTGGGTGAAGGCGACCAGGAACTTCGCGCCGAGGAAGTCGCCCATCTCCGCGGCCGCGCGGGCGACCGCGCCGGCCTGGGTGCGGGGTTTGTTGCGGTCCGTGAGGGGCGGGAGGCCCTTGGCGAGGATGTCCTCCTCCGCGGCCTCCACGATGCGGCCCATGGTCCTGACGGTCTCGACGGGGTATTTGCCGACGCTGGTCTCGCCGGAGAGCATCACCGCGTCGGTGCCGTCGATCACGGCGTTCGCGACGTCGGACGCCTCGGCGCGGGTGGGGCGGGAGTTGTCGATCATCGAGTCGAGCATCTGAGTGGCGACGATGACCGGTTTGGCGTTGCGCCTGGCGAGTTTGATGGCGCGCTTCTGGACGATCGGCACCTGTTCGAGGGGCATTTCCACGCCGAGGTCGCCCCGGGCGACCATGATGCCGTCGAAGGCGGCAACGATGTCATCGATGTTCTCGACGGCCTGGGGTTTCTCGACCTTGGCGATGACGGGGAGCCTGCGGTGTTCCTCGTCCATGACGCGGTGGACGTCGTCGATGTCGGCGCCGCTGCGCACGAAGGAGAGGGCGATGATGTCGGCGCCGAGGTGGAGCGCCCAGCGGAGGTCGTCGATGTCCTTGTCGGAGAGCGCGGGGACGGAGACGGCGACGCCGGGGAGGTTGAGGCCCTTGTGGTCGGAGACCATGCCGCCTTCGACCACGAGGGTGCGGACGCGGGGTCCGTCGACGGAGGTGACTTCGAGGGTGACCTTGCCGTCGTCCACGAGGATGCGCTCGCCCGTGGTGACGTCGGCGGCGAGTCCTCCGTAGGTGGTGGAGCAGGTGTGGCGGTCGCCTTCGTGGGGTTCGACGGTGATGGTGAACTCGTCGCCGCGTTCAAGGAGTACGGGGCCTTCGTGGAAGCGGCCGAGGCGGATCTTCGGGCCTTGAAGGTCGGCGAGGATTCCGACGCTGCGGCCGGTTTCCTCGGCGGCTTTCCGTACGCGCTGGTAGCGCTCCTCGTGTTCGGCGTGGGTGCCGTGGCTGAGGTTGAGGCGGGCGATGTCCATTCCGGCTTCGACCAGTGCTTTGATCTGGTCGTACGAGTCGGTGGCGGGCCCCAGGGTGCAGACGATCTTCGCTCGGCGCATAGGTCGAGCGTAGAGCTTACCCACCGGTAGGGAATTGGGTCTGCATGACTGCTCAACAACCTTTGCGTGAAGGGTTGTTGACTGGGTTGAAGTGTGCGCGGGGGTGCTCCGATGAGCGCTTTCGGGGCGGTCGGATTCCGGCGGATTCAGGAACTGAGATCCGGCGGCGTCATCGTGAAGCGCGCGTTCACCTGCGCGTGGACGGTCTGCCGCTGCGGTTCGAGGTCGAGCGCGGGCGCCGCCTCCGCGGAGGCCGCGCCTCCGTACGCCGCGCTGCGCAGGGCACCGGGGGCGGCGGGCATCCCGTATCCCCCGCTGTTCTCCGCGCCGATGTCGGCCAGCTCGACCAGGGCGGCGAGGCGGGCGCCGAGCGCTTCCGCGTACTCCCGGGCGCGCTGGACCGCTTCCCGTACGGCCTGGCGGCGGGCCTCGCCGCGGGCCGGGGAGTCGGGGCGCAGGGACCACCAGGGGCCGGCGACGCTGGTGAGTTCGAGGTCGGCGATACGGGTGGTGAGTTCACCCAGAGCGGTGAAGTCGGCGAGTTCGACGGTGAGGTGGACGCGGCCGTGGTAGGCGCGGATGCGTTCGCCGCGGCCGTGCCTGGTCAGCTCGGGGCTGATGGAGAAGGCGCCGGTCTCCAGCTTCTCGACGGCGTCGCCGTAGCTCTTGACGAGGTCGAGGACCCAGGCGTTGCGCCGGGTGAGGTCGTCGAGGGCGGTGCGCCGGTCGGTGCCGCGGGCGCCGACGGTGATGGAGATACGGGCGATCTCGGGGTCGACTTCGAGCCGTGCCTCGCCGCGGACGGCGACCCTGGGTGTGTCGGGGGTGCCGTAGGAGGGGGCGGGGGTCGGGGTGTCGGTGGTCATGGGGGCGGCTCCCTCGTACGTACGGCGGTGGCGGTCCGTGCTGCTGCGTGCCGGTCCGTGCTGCTGTGCCGGTCCGTGCTGCTGTGCCTACTCTCGCATCCGGGTCCGACACTCTCCGCGTGGACCGGGGACGCGACCTCTGGCAGTCATCTGATCGAAACCGGCAGGGGGTGTTGCGGTGCGGTGGTTCTGAGCCAGAATCTACGCGCGTTGTGCAATGGATCGTTGCGCGATGGATCGAGGGAGAAGAAGAAATGCCGCTGAACCGTAGGACGCTCCTGGGCAGTGCGGCCGTCGCCGGTGCCGGAGCGGCGCTGGCCGCCGGGGGTACGGCTCCGGCGCAGGCCGCCGTCCATGGTCAGGGTTCCGCTCATGGACGTCCGCCCAAGCGGTACGCGTTCACGGTGATGGGGACGACCGACCTGCACGGAAACGTCTTCAACTGGGACTACTTCACGGACAAGGAGTTCGACGACGCCGCCCACAACGACGTCGGTCTGGCGAAGATCTCGACGCTGGTCGATCAGATCCGCGAGGAGAAGGGCCGCCACAACACGCTGCTGATCGACGCGGGTGACACCATCCAGGGCACCCAGCTCTCGTACTACTACGCGAAGGTCGACCCGATCACCGCGAAGCGCGGTCCGGTGCATCCGATGGCGCAGGCGATGAACGCGATCGGTTACGACGCGGCGGCGCTCGGGAACCACGAGTTCAACTACGGCATTCCGGTGCTGCGCAAGTTCGAGGAGCAGGTGCGTTTTCCGCTGCTCGGGGCGAACGCGCTGGACGCGAAGACGCTGAAGCCGGCGTTCGCGCCGTACGTCATCAAGAAGCTGCGGACACCGGGCGGCCGTGAGGTGCGGGTGGCGATTCTCGGGCTGACCAACCCCGGGATCGCGATCTGGGACAAGGCGAACGTCCAGGGGAAGATGACGTTCCCGGGTCTGGAGGAGCAGGCGGCGAAGTGGGTGCCGAAGCTGCGTTCGATGGGCGCGGACGTGGTGATCGTGTCGGCGCACTCGGGGTCGGACGGTTCGTCGTCGTACGGTGACCAGCTTCCGTACGTGGAGAACGCGGCGGGTCTGGTGGCCGAGCGGGTGCCGGGCATCGACGCGATCCTGGTCGGGCACGCGCATGCGGAGATCCCGGAGCGCCGGGTGGTCAACAAGGCGACCGGCAAGGACGTGGTGCTGTCCGAGCCGCTCAAGTGGGGTCAGCGGCTGACGCTCTTCGACTTCGAGCTGGTGTGGGAGCGGGGGCGCTGGACGGTCGAGAAGGTCACGTCGAAGGTCCTCAACTCGAACACGGTCGCGGAGGACAACAAGATCACGCGGCTGCTGTCGGACGAGCACCGCAAGGTCGTCGCGTACGTCAACCAGGTGATCGGTACATCGACGGCGGCGATGTCCACGGTTGACGCGCCGTGGAAGGACGAGCCGATCATCGACCTGATCAACCACGTTCAGGCGGAGACGGTGAAGGCGGCACTGGCGGGCGGCGAGTGGGCGGCGCTGCCGGTGCTCTCCCAGGCGTCGTGCTTCTCGCGTACGGCGGGGATCCCGGCCGGCGAGGTGACGATCAAGGACGCGGCGGGGCTGTACCCGTTCGAGAACACGCTGGAGGCGCGGCTGGTGACCGGCGCGCAGATACTGGCGTACCTGGAGTACTCGGCGAAGTACTACGTGCGGACGGCGGCGGGTGCGCCGGTGGACACGTCGAAGCTGACGAACGCGGACGGTACCCCTGACTACAACTACGACGTGGTGTCGGGGCTGACGTACGAGATCGACATCGCGAAGCCCGCGGGTTCGCGGATCGTGGATCCGCGGTTCGGCGGGCAGCCGCTGGATCCGGCGGCGACGTTCGTGCTGGCGGTGAACAACTACCGGGCGAGCGGCGGCGGGAACTTCCCGCACATCGCCGGGGCGCGGCAGCTCTGGTCGAACTCGGACGAGATCCGTAACACGATCATCGCTTGGGTGAAGGCGGCGGGGACGGTCGATCCGTCGGCGTTCGCTTCGGTGGACTGGAAGCTGACGCGGGACGGTACGCCGGTCTTCTGAGGCGTCCGTACAGCCGGTTTCCTGAGCCGTCCGAACAGCCGGTTTCCCGTGGTGATCAGCGGACCTCGGTGAGCGGGACCAGGCCCCTCGGTGCGGGCACCGTGGGGGTCCGGTCCTGGGCGCCGAGTCCGAAGGTGGTGAAGGCGGTGCGCCGGGGCAGGGCGTAGGGCTCTGTCCCGGTGAGGTGGCCCATGAGGTGGTTGAGGATGGTCGCGCCGCGCCACGCGGCGAGTCCGAGGTCGGGTGCGCCCACGCCGTGGGTGTGGCGTTCGGCGTTCTGTACGTAGGCGGAGCCGCTGACGCTCGGGGCGAGGACGAGCCGGTGGTGGGCGTCGATACGGGGGCGTCCCGAGCCGTCCCGGCACATGTACGGGTCGAGCCCGGCGAGGAGCCGGTCGAGGGAGCGTTCCCGGTAGCCGGTGGCGAGGACGACGGCGTCGGTGGTGAGCCGGGTGCGGGTGGCCTGCCTGCGGTGTTCCAGGTGGAGTTCGAGCTTGGTGGTGCCGACGCGGCCCGCGGTACGGATCTGGACGCCGGGGGTGAGGACGGCGTCGGGCCAGCCGCCGTGGAGGGTGCGGCGGTACAGCTCGTCGTGGATGGCGGCGATGGTCTCGGGGCCGATGCCTTTGTGGAGCTGCCACTGGCTGGGGAGGAGGTCGTCGCGGGCGCGTTCGGGCAGGGCGTGGAAGTAGCGGGTGTAGTCGGGGGTGAACTGTTCCAGGCCGAGCTTGGAGTACTCCATGGGCGCGAAGGCTTCGGTACGGGCCAGCCAGTGGATCCGCTCGGCTCCGGCGGGGCGGGCGCGCAGCAGGTCGAGGAAGACCTCGGCGCCGGACTGTCCTGAGCCGATGACGGTGATGTGTCCCGCGGCGAGGAGCCGGTCGCGCTGGTCGAGGTAGTCGGCCGAGTGGACGACGGGCACGGTGGGGGCGTCGACGAGCGGCCTGAGCGGGTCGGGTACGTACGGTTCGGTGCCGATGCCGAGGGCGATGTGGCGGGTGTAGGCGCGGCCGAGGGCTTCGACCTCGCCGTCGGGGTCGAGCTGGGTGAAGTCGACCTCGAACAGGTCGCGTTCGCCGTTCCAGCGGACGGCGTCGACCTGGTGGCCGAAGTGGAGTCCGGGGAGGTGTTCGCTGACCCAGCGGCAGTAGGCGTCGTACTCGGCGCGCTGGATGTGGAAGCGCTCGGCGAAGTAGAAGGGGAAGAGCCGGTCGCGGGCCTTGAGGTAGCTGAGGAACGACCAGGGGCTGGCGGGGTCGGCGAGGGTGACCAGGTCCGCGAGGAACGGGACCTGGAGGGTGGCGCCGTCGATGAGCAGGCCGGGGTGCCAGTGGAAGGCGGGGCTCTGGTCGAAGAAGGCGGTGGTGAGGGGGGATCGGGCGCCGTCGGGGCCGTGGATGCCGTCGGGGCCGGGGATGCCGTCGGCGAGGGCGGCGAGGGAGAGGTTGAACGGGCCGATGCCGATGCCCACCAGGTCGTGGGGGTGGGCGAGGTCGGTGGGGTGGTCGGTCATCGGCGTGTGCTGCCTTCCACGAGTGGTGGTGTCTGGCAAGCACAACGAGGCGACGCTGTCAGGGGTATCGGGGGATCAGGCGCCGGTCGCCGAAAAGGCTGAAAAACACTCCGGGTGCAGCCGGGTGCAACCAGGGGCAGCCGGGTGCAGCCGGGGCGTCCGGTCCGCCGGGGCCGGCCTGGCGCGAGACCGGCCCCCGGTGGATTCCGTGCGCGGTTCAGCCCGTACGGACCCGCAGCGCGCGGGCCAGGTCGTCGATCTGGTCGACCAGCTTGCGGCGCAGGGACGGGATCATCTCCGTACCGTCCAGGCAGTTCCGGCCGAGGCGCAGCGCTTCCTCGTCGACGGCGTACGCGGGGAAGGCGTAGCGGCCGGCGGCGTCGGCGATGGCGGGGCCGCGGCGGTCGGCGAGGGCGACGGCCTCGGGGTAGAAGCGGGGGACGTACTCCCGTACGAGGTCTGCCTGTTCGGGCTGCCAGAAGCCCTTGGCGGTGGCGGTGAAGAGGTAGTTGGACAGCTCGTCGGTCTCGAAGAGCCGGGCCCAGGCGCGGGCCTTGGCCTCCGGGTCGGGGAGGGCGGCGCGGCAGTGGGCGGCGCCTTCCTGGCCGGTGGCGCTGGGGTCGCGGTCGAGTTCGGCGTCGATGGTGGCGGTGTCGACGGCGCCGAGGACGGCGAGGCGGGTGAGGACGCGCCAGCGCAGTTCGGGGTCGAGTTCGGGGCCGCCGGGGACGCTGCCGGAGTCGAGCCAGTCCTGGAGGGGGTCGGGCTGGGTGGCGGCGTCGATGAAGTGGCGTACGGCGGTGAGGCGCAGGCCGGGGTGGTTGCCGTCCTCGGTGCGGCGGATGAGGTCGCGGCAGAGGGCGGTGAGGGTGGCGAGCGCGGCGGGCCGCTGTCCGGCGGTGAGGTAGCGGTCGGTGATCTGGGCGGCGGCGAAGGCGAGGACGCCTTCGGCGAGGGCGACGTCGGTCTCGTGGGGCAGGTGGGTGCGGGCGGCGTCGAGGTAGGCGGTGGGGGCGAGTTCCCCGTCGCGGACCATGTCGCGGGCGGCGTTCCACAGGACGGTACGGGTGAGGGGTTCGGGGATGCCGGAGAGGGCGCGCAGCGCGGTGTCCCAGGAGGGCGCGTCGAGGCGGACCTTGGCGTAGGTGTAGTCGCCGTCGTTGAGGAGGACGAGGGCGGGCCTGCGGCCGGGGAGGGTGAGGGGCTCGGTGAGGGGGAGGTCGAGTTCGAGCCGGTCGCGTGCGACGAGGCGGGCGGGGTGGGCGCCGTCGTCGGGGGCGGTGTCGTACGTGCCGACGGTGAGGCGGTGGGGGCGGCTGCCGTCGCGGTCGACGTCGAGGGTCCAGCGGGTGGCGTGGTCGGTGACCCTGGGGGTGAGGGTGTCGACGCCGGTGGTACGGAGCCACTGCTCGGCCCAGGCGTGGACGTCGCGGTCGGTGGCGTGGGCGAGGGAGTCGATGAAGTCGGCGAGGGTGGCGTTGCCGAACTTGTGGCGGGCGAAGTGGGTGTTGATGCCGGCGAGGAAGTCCTTCTCGCCGAGCCAGGCGACGAGTTGGCGGAGCGCGGAGGCGCCCTTGGCGTAGGAGATGCCGTCGAAGTTGAGGAGCGCCGAGGCGGTGTCGGGGACGGCGGCGGGGTCGGGGGCGACGGGGTGGGTGGAGGGGCGCTGGTCGGCGTCGTACCCCCAGCCCTTGCGCCAGATGCCGAAGTCGACCCAGGTGTCGGTGAAGCGGGTGGCCTCGGTGAGGGTCTGGTAGCCCATGTACTCGGCGAAGGACTCGTTGAGCCAGATGTCGTCCCACCAGGTGAGGGTGACGAGGTCGCCGAACCACATGTGGGCCATTTCGTGGGCGATGACCATGGCGCGGGTCTGGCGCTCGTTGTCGGTGACGGCGGAGCGGTAGACGAACTCGTCGCGGAAGGTGACGAGGCCGGGGTTCTCCATGGCGCCCGCGTTGAACTCGGGGACGAATGCCTGGTCGTAGGAGTCGAAGGGGTACGGCTCCTCGAACTTCTCGTGGTAGCGGTCGTAGCAGGCGCGGGTGACCTCGAAGATCTCGTCGGCGTCGGTGTCGAGGTGGGGTGCGAGGGAGCGGCGGCAGTGGATGCCGAAGGGCAGGCCGGCGTGTTCGGTGCGGATGCTGTGCCAGGGGCCCGCGGCGACGGCGACGAGGTAGGTGGAGATGCGGGGAGTGGGGGCGAGACTCCAGTGGCCCGCGCCGCCCTGCGCCTTCCCGCCCTGCCCCTTCCCGCTCTGCTCCGTGCCCCCGTGCTCCGGGCCGGTCCGCTCGGCGATTCCGTTGCCGAGGACGGTCCACCGGTCGGGCGCGGTGACGGTCAGCTCGAAGACGGCCTTGAGGTCGGGCTGGTCGAAGGCGGCGAAGACGCGCTGGACGTCCTCCATGAAGAGCTGGGTGTAGACGTACGTCTCGCCGTCGGTGGGGTCGGTGAAGCGGTGCATGCCCTCGCCGGTACGGGAGTACCGCATGGCGGCGTCGACGCGCAGCTCGTGCGCGCCCGGGGTGAGCCCGGTGAGCGCGAGCCGGTTCCCGTCGAGGGCGGCGGGGTCCAGGGGCGCGCCGTCGAGGGTGACGGTGCGCAGGGTGGCGGGCTTCAGCTCGACGAAGGTGTCTCCGGCCGCCCGGGCCGTGAACTGTATGACGGTGCTGGAGTCGAAGGTGTCCTCGCCGGTGGTCAGATCGAGGGCGATCGTGTACCGCTGGACGTCGAGGAGCCGGGCTCGGGTCTGCGCTTCGTCGCGCGTCAGTACGGACATGGAGCCATGCTGCCCGATGGTCCTGGGGCCGCGCAGCAAGGTTCTTTGCGCTGTGAGCGCACGGATCCCGCCGCCGGATCCCCCCTTCAGGGGGCGTGGCGGGATCCGTCTCAGGCGTGGTGCTCAGGCGCCGTACTCAGGCGTGGTGCTCAGGCGTCGTGGCCGCGGCTCTCGCCGGCGATCGTCTCGTGGTGGCGGATCACCTCGGCGATGATGAAGTTGAGCAGCTTCTCCGCGAAGGCCGGGTCGAGGCGGGCGCTCTTCGCGAGCTGGCGCAGCCGGGTGATCTGGCGGGCCTCGCGGGCCGGGTCGGCCGGGGGGAGGTGGTGTTCCGCCTTGAGGAAGCCGACCTGCTGGGTGGCTTTGAAGCGTTCGGCGAGCATGTGTACGACGGCGGCGTCGATGTTGTCGATGCTCTCGCGGAGCCGGGTCAGCTCGGACTGCACCGACGCGTCGATGGGGCTGCCGCTACCGCTGTCGCTACGGCTACCGCTGTCGCCGTAGCCGTCGCCGTCGCTGGCAGGAGGGGTGCCGGGGTCGCTCGTGGTCATGGTCAGGCAGCTTAGACGGAGCGGGGCCCCGGGCTCCCGGGGTGGTCAGAATGCGGGATCCCCTCTTCCGGTACGCCCGGCACCGTACGGCTCTGCTGCTCCCGGAACCGTACGGGCGCGGTCCCGACCCGGCGGGTGAACAGCCGGGAGAAGTAGGCGGGGTCGTCGTAGCCGACCCGGCGGGCGACGGCCGCGACGGGGAGTTCGGTGGCCACGAGGAGTTCCTTGGCGTGGCCGAGGCGGATCCCCAGCAGGTAGTCCTTCGGGCTGCGCCCGGAGGCCCGGCGTACGGCGGTGCGCAGGGCGGCCGGGGTCATCCCGTGGCGGGCCGCGTGGTCGGCGACCGTGAGCGGCCGGCAGGCGTCGCGGGCGAGCGCCTGGAGTACGGGGTCGCCCTCGGCGTCGGTGTCGGCGCGGGCGCGGCGCAGGGCGACGAGCAGTTCGTGGACGGCGGCGCCGGTCTCGACTTCGAGCAGGGGGTTGCCGTGGCGGGCTGCGCGGGCGATCCGGGCGACGGCGGCGCGGGCGTCGGTCGCGTCGGAGAGGGGGACGACGGGCCGGTCGGGTTCGATGTAGCCGAGTTCCGTGTAGGTGGCGGTGGCGGGTCCGGCGAAGTCGACGAAGCTCTCGTCCCAGCCACCCTGCCGGTCGGGGCCGTAGTGGTGGGCGACGCCGGGCGTGAGCCAGAGCAGCGCGGGCGCGGTGACGGTGGTGCGGCGTCCGTCGGCGGAGCGGAACCAGCCGCTGCCCGTGCTGATGACGACGGCGACGTGGTGGTCGAGGGTGCGGGGTCCGACGACGGGGATGGCGCCCTGCTGGAGGCCGACGCCGAGGCAGACGAGCCCGAGCCCGTGGTGGACCGGGCCGGGGCTGAAGAACCGCATCCAGGTGTGGTACGTCATCCGGTACGTCGTCCCCTCCCCCGGCCTGCTCCCCGCCGTTCCGTCCAACCAGTGCTGATCTTTGTCCATGGACCGTGCCGACGCCACCGGGAGAGGGTTGGTCCGGCAGACGCGACGGCGGACAACCAGAACGGACGGTGGCTGAGCCGATGACCGGATTCACGGTGGGGAAAGAGCACTTCGAGGTGGACGGCCGTCCGGTACGGCTGCTGTCCGGCGCGCTGCACTACTTCCGGGTCCATGAGGAGCACTGGACGCACCGGCTCGGGATGCTGCGCGCGATGGGCCTCAACTGTGTGGAGACGTACGTCCCGTGGAACCTGCACGAGCCGGAGCCCGGCCGGTTCCACGAGGTCGCGGCGCTCGGCAGGTTCCTGGACGCGGCGCACGCGGCCGGGCTGTGGGCGATCGTCCGGCCGGGCCCGTACATCTGCGCGGAGTGGGAGAACGGCGGGCTGCCGCACTGGCTGACGGGGCCGCTGGGCGCGCGGGTGCGGACCAGGGACACGGCGTTCCTGGGTGCGGTGGGGCGCTGGTACGGGGAGCTGCTGCCGCAGGTGGCGGCCAGGGAGCTCGGCCGGGGCGGTCCGGTGATCATGGTGCAGGTGGAGAACGAGTACGGGAGTTACGGCACCGACCAGGTCTATCTGGAGCGGCTGACGGAGCTGACGCGCGCCTGCGGGATCACGGTTCCGCTGGTCACCTCGGACGGCCCCGAGGAGCACATGCTGACGGGCGGCATGGTGCCGGGGCTGCTCGCGACCGTCAACTTCGGTTCGGGCGCGGGCGCGGCCTTCGAGACGCTGCGCCGGTACCGTCCCGAGGGCCCGCTGATGTGCATGGAGTTCTGGTGCGGCTGGTTCGAGCACTGGGGCGGCAAGCCGGTCGTACGGGATCCCGCGGACGCGGCGGGCGCGCTGCGGGAGGTCCTGGAGGCGGGCGCCTCCGTCAATGTGTACATGGCGCACGGCGGGACGAACTTCGCCGGGTGGGCCGGGGCGAACCGGGCCGGTGAGCTGAACGGCGGGGCGCTGGAGCCGGATGTGACGTCGTACGACTACGACGCGCCGATCGACGAGGCCGGCCGCCCGACGGAGAAGTTCCGGCTGTTCCGTGAGGTGTTCGCGGAGTACCAGGAGGGTCCGCTGCCCGAGATCCCGCAGGCGCCGCCCGTGCTGGCCGCGCCCGTGACGGCGGAGTTCACCGGGTGGGCGCCGCCGGACGCGGTCCTGGAGACGCTCGGCGGCCCCGAGTCGCGGTCGGTGCTGCCCCCGACGTTCGAGGAGCTGGGCGTGGACCGGGGGCTGGTCCGCTACCGCGTGGACATTCCGGGTCCGCGTACCCCGCAGCGGCTCACGCTGGCCGGGCTGCGCGATCTGGCGGTGGTGTACGTGGACGGCGTACGGGCCCAGGCGGGCACCCTGAGCGACGGGGAGCCGGCGCTGACGGAGCCGGTGGCCGGGCCCGCGTCCGTGGAGATCTGGGTGGAGTCGCTGGCGCGGATCAACTACGGGCCGAGCCTGGGCGAGTCGAAGGGCATCACGGGCGGGGTGCTGCACGAGCGGCAGTATCTGCACGGGGTACGGGCGCGGGGGCTGCGGCTCGACGCGTTCGACGACGCGGAGGCGGTGGCCCGGATCCCGTACGGGGCGGTGCCGGAAGGGCTGCCGGACGGAGGGCGTGAACGCGGGCTGTACCGGGCCGCGTTCACGGTCACGGGCGCGGGTGACGCCCGGCTGACGCTGCCGTCCTGGACCCGGGGCTTCGTCTGGGTGAACGGTTTCTGCCTGGGCCGCTACTGGTCCGCGGGCCCGCAGGAGTCGCTGTACGTCCCGGGGCCGGTGCTGCGCGAGGGCGCCAACGAGCTGTGGGTCCTGGAGCTGGACGCCGCGGGTGAGCCCCGGGCGCATCTGGCCTGAGCGCCTGAGAACCCGAGAGCCTGAGAGCCTGAGACGCACGGATCAGGGGGCGTGCACCGGACCGGCGGGTCCGGTGCACGCCCCCTCATGTCACGGTGTGCGGACGGGCACTAGAGAGTGGCCGCGGCCGAGGCGATCGCGGAGGCGAAGGTCGAGACCTCGGTGTAGACGCCGGGGTAGCCGGGCCGGGCGCAGCCGTTGCCCCAGCTCACGATGCCGACCTGGACGAAGGCGCCGGAGTTGTCGGTACGGAACATCGGGCCGCCCGAGTCACCCTGGCAGGTGTCGGTGCCACCGCTCGCGTAACCGGCGCAGATCTCCTCGCTGGCTATGATGTCGCCGCCGTACGAGGAGTTGCAGCTCGCGTCGGAGACGAACGGCACGGTCGCCTTGAGCAGGTAGCGCTGCTGGGCGCCGCCCTCGGTGGCCGCGCCCCAGCCGGCGACGGTGAAGTTGCCGGTGTTGTACTGCGTGGTGGTCGCGATCTTCAGCGTCGCCTGGTTGATCGGCGACGCGAGCTTGATCAGCGCCCAGTCCTTGCCCGAGCCGTTGTAGCCGGGGGCCTGGAGGACCTTGGTGGACTTGACCTTGATGGCGCTGGTGCTCTGGAGGTCCACGACACCCGCGGTGGCGGTGATGCTCGTGTTGTTGCCCGAGCCGCTCACACAGTGCGCGGCGGTCAGCACGATGGTCGATGAGTACAGCGAGCCGCCACAGCCCATGGAGAGCCGGACCATGAAGGGGAATTCACCCTGGGCGGCGCGGGTGCCGCCGACGACGGGCGGGGCGAGGGGCGCGGCGGCCTGAGCGGCCGGCGCCGGCAGCGGCGACGCGGAGGCGGAGGACGGCTGAAGGCTGATGGCGGCGAGAGCGACGGCGCCGACGGCGGCGCATCTCTTCAGGGCACCAAGAATGTTCAACGGTCTGCCTTTCGTGGGGGATGCGTGTGGGGGCACTGCACCGGGCCCGGGTCGACGCGCGTTGCGTCGCGATGACATGGGCCCGACAAGAAAGCGTGATCCGGATTATGCGGAGGGAATACGCCGCGCCACAAGAACCATGTTTCGGCCACCACGCGAGATCACTTGTCGGCCACTGCCCGCTGACCGGACGCCCCACAGATGCCTGAAGGCCCCCCGTCGGCCGGACATCGACGCGGTGCGCTCCCGCGCTCCGTCCGGGCACCGCCGTACAGTTGACGGGTGCGGGCTCGACCGCCCCGCGAGCCGGACACGGGGCAGGCGGAGGGGGCAGAGGACGTGACAGACGGCGGCGCGGTCGTCCACGGTTATCCGCATCTGGACACGGTGCGGGCCGCGATCACCGCGCTCTACCACCGGCTCTCGGCCGACGGGATCCGGGCGTACGCCCCCAGCGTGGCCCCGGCCGATGTCGCCTTCTCCGATCTGGACGATCTCCATCTGGGCACCCAGCGGGTGGCGCACGCCCTGGTGCAGCAGCTCCGGCTGCCCGACGCGCGCGTGATCGTGAGTTTCCGGGAGATGACGCACGCGGCCAACGTGGAGCTGGCGGCGGGCCCCGAATACTTCGTCGAACTCAACGACCGCTTCCGTACCCACCGCAGGGACATCGGCGCCGCGCTCGCCCACGAGATCACCCATGTCCTGCTGCACCGGCTGGGGCTGAGCTTCCCCGGCACCCGGGACAACGAGATCCTCACCGACACGGCCACCACCTACCTGGGCGCGGGCTGGCTGCTGCTCGACGCGTACCGCGAGGACCGCGACTCCAGCCAGAAGCTCGGCTATCTGACGCCGGAGGAGTTCGGCTACGTCCTCGCCAAGCGCGCGGAGGTCTTCGACGAGGATCCGCGGATCTGGTTCACGAGCCCGCAGGGGTACACGTCGTATACGAAAGGCAGCGCACAGGCGCAGCGCGACGAGCAGCAGCCGCCGCTGACGACCGCGGGGTGGACGGGCCGCCATCGCTACGCCAAGGACCGCCGCTACGCGCTCGACCACCCGGGCGCCGCCCCCGACCCCGCGGCGCCGTACGCCTTCGAGACCCTGCCGGACGGGCTGCGCGTCTCGTTCCCCTGCCCGACGTGTCTCCAGCGGATCCGGGTACCCGTACGCGGACGGGTCAGGGCGCGGTGCGGGCTCTGCGGGACCGTGCTGCACTGCGACACCTGAGCGAATCGCGAGTAACACGGCCGGCTCGGGAAACGTAGGGTCGAAGCATGACGAAAGAGGCGGCAGCAGGCGTCACCGACCTGTTCGAGGCGGTGAGCGACGGCGAGGACGACACCGTCGTACGGCTGCTCAGGGCAGGCGTGTCGGCCGAGGCGACCGACACGGACGGCGAGACGATCCTGTACCGGGCGGCGGTCGGCGACGAGCCGGGGATGGTACGGCTGCTGCTCGCGGCGGGCGCCGATCCGCAGCGCGCGAGCGGCCCCGAGGGCTGGGACCTGCCGCTGTGCGCGGCGGCCTGCGGCGGCCACACCGAGGTCGTACGGGCGCTGCTCGCGGCCGGCGCGGCGCCGGACGGCCGGGAGGCGTTCGACTACACGGCCATCGCGTGGGCGGTGGTGCAGGGGTTCGCGGACACGGCGGAGACCCTGCTGGAGTACGGCGCGGACCCGGATCTGCCGGGCCCGGGCGGGGAGGCGCCCCTGGTACTGGCGGCCCGGCGCGGCTCGACGGCGACCGTACGCGTGCTGCTGCGGTACGGCGCCGGCGCGCGCGACGGCGGATCCGTGTACGGCGGCGGATCCCCTGCCGAGGAGGCGCACGCGGACTCCGGCACGCGCGGGGCGGCGCTCGCCGAGGCGCGGCGCTGGATGGCCCTCGACGTCGAACAGGAGCTGCGGGCCGGGCTGTTGAGCGCCTACGGCGAGGGGTACGAGACGGTGGTGCGCCGGATCCGGGAGGAGGGTTCGGAGACGGTCGTCGTCGAACTGCTGCGGGACGGGGGCAGGGGCCCCGTGGCCGGGCGCGAGCAGCAGACCGGACACGCGGCCGTCGTGACCCTGCTGGAGGCGGAGCTGGGGATCGCGCCGCCCTACGAGGAGCTGGCGGGGCGCGCGCTGGGCTGCGGGGATCCGGACCGGGACGACTGGATCGAGGCGGTCGCCGCGCTGTGGCGGCGCGGCGACGAGGAAACGTTCCTGACCTGCGCCGCGTGGTGCGCGAGCGACGAACCGCTGCGGCAGGCGTTCGCCGCCGACGTACTGGCCCGCCTGGGCGCGACGGGCGGCGACGGGACGGGCGGGACCGGTGCGACCCCGGAGGCGGCCGACGGCGGCTCCCCGTTCGCGGCGCGCGCGGTGCCCCTGCTGCGGGAGCTGTCCCGGCAGGCGGTGGAGCCGGAGCTGATCAGCTCGGTCGTGGTGGCGCTGGGCCAGCACGGCGATCCGGCCGCGCTGCCGGAGATCCTGCGCCACACGGCGCACCCGGACGCGGGGGTACGGCGCCGGGTCGCCGTCGCGCTCACCGGCCTCGTACCGGCGGACCATCAGGACGGCGTACGGGCGGAGCTGCTGCTGAGCCGGGACGCGGACGCCGCGGTCAGGGACCGGGCGGTGCTGGCCCTGGCGGCGCTGGAGGCGGACACGTACGAGATCCGTGAGGCGCTGGCGGCCCGGCTGAACGAGCCGGACGCGGAGACCGCGGCGCGCGCGGCGTGGGGGCTGGCGGTACGGCGCGACCCCCGGGCGGTGGCCGCGCTGGAGCGGATCCTGCTGGACGAGGATCCGGCGGGGCGGGCGCGCAGGACGGCGGTGGAGGCGGTGGCGTACGTACCGAAGGGCCCGGAGCGGCGGCGCCTGGAGTGCACACTCCCGCGCCGCCGCTGACGGACCGTACGTTTCCCACCGCCGGGCGGTGGTTCAGAGGAGCCGCAGCGTCCCGGGGGCCTCTTCCTCGATGAGCTGGACCAGCTCGTCGTAGACCGTGGGCCCCCGGCCCGCGAGGGCGTCCTCCAGCCGGGCCCGCGCGGCGGGCCGGTTGTCCGGATGCGTGCGCTCCAGCCGCCGCTGGAGCGTCCGCACGGTCTCCTCCTGGCCGAGTGCCCGGCGCGACAGCTCGTGCCGGTGCCATTCGATGACGAAGTCGCCGTCGTCCGGCGTCCCGTAGCCGCCGCGCAGACAGTCCGCGAGCGAGTCGAGGTTGCCCCCGAAGTACCCGTCGGGCCCGTTCACGGCGGCGCCGATCACCTGCCAGAAGCGGTCGAGGCCGGTGACCTCCGCCCCGTCGATCACATATGTCACCGTCATGGGACGGAGGTTACCTTCCGTGGAGCCGGTTTCAGCAGGAGTACTTGACGAGCGAGAACGACGCGTAGTGGTCGGCCGTGTAGTAGTCCTCGCTGGCCCTGGAGCCGGTGACGATGCGGCGCGCGCCGCGGTTCGAGGAGCCCGGCGTGATGACGGTGTACTCGTGGTAGTAGCTGGCGGACTGGCTCGGCAGGATGCCTTCCCGGTTCTGGAAGACGCCGCCGTCCTGGGAGTACGGGTACGGCCCGCCGGCGTCGATCAGGTCGAGCGTGTCGTGCGCCTGGGACGGCAGGTTGGAGTAGCAGATGCTGCCGACCGCGGTGGGGGCGGCGGTGGCGGTAGCGGTGACTCCACCGACGAGCAGAGTCGAGACCAGAGCGGCGAGGCCACCAAGGGTGGCGATACGTGGGGGAATTCGCATGCCTCATGATGACGCGCGTAGACGTGCACACGTCAATAACAACCGCGTGGAATTTCCCCGAAGTTAACCGTCCGCCCCGGCCGGGCGCTCCCCGTACACCGCCCCGTGCGCTCCCGGTACACGGCCCGTGCGCCGCCTCATCCCGCGGGCCGGGGGGGGGGGGGCCGGGGGGGGGGGGGGGCGGGGGGGGGGGGGGCGCGGGGGGGGGGGGGGGGGGGGGGGGGGGGGCGCGCGGCGGCGCGGCTCGCCGCCCCCCCCCCCCCCCGCGCCCCGCGCCCCGCCCCCCCGCCCCCCCCCCCCCCCCCCCCCCCCCCCCCCCCCCCCCCCCCCCCCCCCCCCGGAACGCCCCCAGGAACGAGTGGGGCCCGGTGGCGTGTTCCTCCACGCCACCGGGCCCCACCTGCTGATGTTCTCGCTCAGGCGGCCGTACGCCGGCCTCCCTGGGCGCCACGGCCCGAGCCGCCCGCCCCGCTGGAACTGCCGGAACCGCCGGAGCCACCGCGGCGGCCACGGCTGCCGCGTGACGAACCGCCACCGGTCGCGCCCGCTCCGCCACCCGTGTTGCTCCGGGCCGGACGGGACGTCCGCGTCCGCTGCGCCTTGGGCTTCTGCTGGACCACGGGCTGCGGCACCTCGATGGTGACGGCCACCCCGGAGGGCACCCGCGCACCGGTGAGCGTCGCCAGCTCCTCGTCCGTGGACTTGATCCGCGCGGACCTCGGCGCGATCCCCGCGTCGGACATCAGCCGGGTCATCTCACGCCGCTGCTCGGGCAGGACCAGCGTGACCACACTGCCGGACTCCCCCGCCCTGGCGGTGCGCCCGCCGCGGTGGAGGTAGTCCTTGTGGTCGACGGGCGGGTCCACGTTCACGACCAGGTCGAGATCGTCGACATGGATGCCACGCGCCGCGACATTGGTCGCGACGAGGCAGGTGACCAGGCCGTTCTTGAACTGTTCGAGCGTCCGGTTGCGCTGCGGCTGCGAACGGCCGCCGTGCAGCCCCGAGGCCCGTACACCGCTCGCCAGCAGCCGCTTGACCAGCCGGTCCACGGAGCGCTTGGTGTCCAGGAAGAGCAGCACCCGGCCGTCCCGCGCGGCGATCCGCGTGGTGACTTCCTTCTTGTCCGTCTCGTCCAGGACGTACAGCACGTGGTGCTCCATCGTGGTGACCGCGCCCTGGGACGGGTCGACGGAGTGCACGACGGGGTCGGTGAGGTACTGCCGTACGAGCCGGTCGATGTTCTTGTCCAGCGTCGCCGAGAACAGCATCCGCTGCCCGTCCGGCTCGACCTGCTTGAGCAGCGCCGTGACCTGCGGCATGAAGCCCATGTCGGCCATCTGGTCGGCCTCGTCCAGCACGGTGATCGCGACCTGGTCGAGCCGGCACTCGCCGCGCTCGATGAGGTCCTTCAGCCGTCCGGGCGTGGCCACGAGCACCTCGGCGCCGCGCCGCAGCGCGCCCGCCTGCTTGCCGATGGAGAGCCCGCCGACGACCGTGGTCAGCTTCAGGTTGACGGCGGTCGCGTACGGGGTGAGCGCGTCGGTGACCTGCTGCGCCAGCTCGCGGGTGGGCACCAGCACGAGGGCGAGCGGCGCGCGCGGCTCGGCGCGGCGTCCCGCCGTACGGGCCAGCAGCGCCAGACCGAAGGCGAGCGTCTTGCCGGAACCGGTCCGTCCACGGCCGAGGATGTCCCGGCCGGCGAGGGAGTTCGGCAGGGTCGCGCCCTGGATCGGGAAGGGTTGGGTGACGCCCTGGGCGGTGAGGGTTTTCAGCAGCCCTGCGGGCATGTCCAGCTCGTCGAACGCCTCGACGGCGGGCAGTGCGGGGGTGAGAGTCTCCGGCAGCGTGAACTCCTGCGGCCGGGCGGGGGCGCGGCGGGCGGGGGCCTTCGCAGCTCCTCCCCTGGCGCGGGAGTTCACCGGGCGCTTACCGGCAGGTCGGGGTGCACGTGCCGGGCGTTCGGATCGAGTCATTCGGTACTAGCCTTCCTGGGCCTGAGGACGGCCTGGGCATGTGGCCTGAGGACAGCGCGAGCCGGGGCCCGCACCGTGCAGGTGCGAGCCCCGGCTGCGAGGTACAACGTCCGGGAATTAGGCCGGGACGATGTTCTCCGCCTGCGGGCCCTTCTGGCCCTGCGTGACGTCGAACGAGACCTTCTGGCCCTCCTGGAGCTCACGGAAGCCCTGGGTGGCGATGTTCGAGTAGTGGGCGAAGACGTCGGCGCCGCCGCCGTCCTGCTCGATGAAGCCGAAGCCCTTTTCCGAGTTGAACCACTTCACGGTGCCAGTAGCCATGTCATTCTCCTAAAACAGGTGCAGAGCCGGAAATCCGCACTTTACGGATTCCTCGTCGCCGCATTGAGCCCCATCCGGAGAAGCCGGCAAAAACAATAATGCGCCTGAGGAACATTCCCGTCAGGCGCACATAAAGTTCATGGGTACCAAAACTGCAACGCAGTCAGCCTAGCACGCCTCGGCGGTGGAGATCGAGTGGGACACCCCACATGATCGCACCCTTGTGTCACCGGCCCCCGCGTGTGTCTTCTCGAACCCCTTCGCGACGATCCACCTGGAGATCATCACCGGGGTGACGATCTCCGGGGTGATGATCCCCGGGGGCATCGAAGGGATCCTCGCGGATCGGGCCGTCACCCGGGTCGCGCCGCAGGGTGCGGACCGGACTCCCCGGCCGCCAGACCCGTACCACCAGGTCAGACCCGTCGAGGGAGGTCTCCACGACCTCCTCGGGGATGACCCGGAAGAGCAGGAACGGCTCCGGCGGCGACAACTCATCGACAAACCGCGCCCGCACCTCCTCGTCCCGTACCTCCACCGCGCGCCCGCCGATCCTGACGTCTCCGTCCGCCATTCGGTCATCCGGCCCGGGATTCGCTTGGACAGCGAATCGCGGATCGCGTCCGAGATCCTGCGCCTTCCGCGAATGGGGCATCATCCCGAGCCACAACTCCCCCCACCGGAAGGTGACTTCGAGCCCGGTGACGCGCGGGGCGCCGTCTTTTCTGAGGGTGGCGAGCACATGGTGGGAGTACTTCTCGAATCGCCGCTGAACGCCCTCGGCGAAGCGCGGCTCAGCCGAGGCGAAATCGGCCCAGGTGTCGGCCCAGGTGAATGTCATGGGGACAGCCAACCGTGGATACCCGACATCCTCTGTCGCCATTTAGCGCGCGTTCAACCGGGGCCGGTCGGGGTGGGCCGGGGGTGCCTCATGACGGGCGGTCCACCCCCTCCCCGGTCCGATGATCGCGGCTCCGGGCCGGTTCGCCCTGCGGGGCACGCGGCGGTGGAGTGGGGCAGCCCGGCTTTCGTCAAGCGTCCGTCGACCGGCCGTGCGCTGGGCTTCATGCCCCGCTGGTCACTCGCCATGGGTGGGGCCGGTGGTGAATGGTGCTGCGGAGAGGCAGTGCGGGAGGCCGATCGGGGCTCTGCCTGCCCCTAACGCGGGGTTTATGACCCGATTTACCCCACCGGATCGACAGATTGGCAGTCCGTTGTTCCGTTTACGCGTGCACCGGGCGGGTCGTTCGGCGGGCCCGGGTCAGGAGCAGGGGCCGCCGGGGCGAGGGATGCCGGGGCGGGTGTTCCATGACCACAGGTGCGTGCAGCGCGGGCACTGGAGGTGGACGACCGGTCCGCTGTTGGAGATCAGGTAGCGCCAGTGCTCGCCGCAGTTACGGCGGTCGGCGCAGGTCGCGCAGTGGCGGGCGTCGTCACAGACGGGGCAGGCCACCCAGGCGCGGCGGGCGGGGTCCGCCTGGGGGTCAATGGGTAGCCGCACGACCCGGGCCCTCCCCTGGCAGGACACCGGCGGCCACCAGCATGTCGTAGGTGCGCTGCTGCTCGGCGTCCAGACCCGAGTAGAGGAGGGCATACGCCTCGTCCTCGCCCCGGAGGGCGGCCACCGGGTCCCAGTCGGGGCCGAGCGCGGCCATGACCTCGGTCCGTCGCCGGGCTTCCTCGAAGGTCAGGTCGATCGTGAAGGGGGTGAGTTCGTTGGCGTTGTCCTGGTTCATGGTGAGACTTCCGGTGCGCGGAGGGGACCCCACCATCCCTACCAGGCGCTCCCAGCAACAGGGAAGGGTGGCCTAGTCTCCGCCGGACCGTCCAGGCCGTGCTCCGCCCGGCCCGGCGACAGGGCGCCCATCGGATCGGCCGACAGCGGTGGGCCGTTGCCTCCGCCGGGCACCGACCGGCGGACATCTCCCGCCCCGCGCCGCTGTGACGCACCTCATGGCCCGCACCACAGGGTCGTCCGATACCTGAGATCCACCCCCAGCCGCCCCCGATCACGGCGGGTGACCAGCGGTGCATGAAGCCCAGCCGTCATCCGGTCGGCAGACGCTTGACGAAAGCCGTCACCGCCCCACTCCACTACCGCGTGCCCCGCAGGGCGAACCGGCCCGCAAGCCTGGGACCGAGCGAAGGCACATCGGTGTTTCCCAGGGACCCCCCCGCCCCCTCCCCACTGCCCTTCCAGCGGCGCAGGGGTGTGCGTCAAGGGTGGAGCGCAGCGACATCGGCGAAGCCGACGCGACAAAGGAGCGCCCTTGACGCACACCCCGGAGCCGCGATCATCGAACCAGGGAGGGGGCGGGCCACCCGCCGTAAAACACACCCGGCCCACCCCGACAGGCCAGCCCGAACCACCCCTCAGTGCGGGTCCGCCGAGAAGCCGGCTTTCAGGGTGTCCAGGGTCAGGGGGGTGCCCGGGAGTGTTGAGCCGGCCGGGGCGCGCAGGGAGTCGAGGACCAGGGCCATCGCGCGCTCCGAGACCTGCCAGGACGCCGCGTCGGACACCGCGCGCATCGGGCGCAGCAGCAGGGAGAGCAGCGCGGCCACGTCGCCCGTTCCGACGTCCGGGCGCAGTGTGCCCTCCTCCTGGGCCGCGCGCACCACCTGGTCCAGGATCGCGACCAGTTCGCGCCGGAATTCGGTGGCTTCCGGGTCCGCCTCGACGGCGCGGGACACCAGCGGCGAGAGGATCGTGAGCTGCACGCTCAACTGGAGTTCGCGTGACGTACGGAGCAGCCGCACCAGGGCGTTCCAGGAGCTGGACTCCTCGGCGAGGGCGGCCCGGGCGCCGGCGATGACCTGGGCGTAACTGTCGTGTGCGACGGCCAGGATGAGCGAGGTCCGGTCGGGGAAGCGCCGGTAGAGCGTGCCGATGCCGACGCCCGCCTGGCGGGCGACCTCCTCCATCGGTACGTCGGGGCCCTCGGCGCCGAAGACGCGCTTGGCCGCCGCGAGGATCTGGTCGCGGTTGCGCCGGGCGTCCGCCCTCAGGGGTCTTGCGGGGTCCTGCCTCATGTCACCGCCTCTCCGTAAGGGATGGCTGATTCTGCCACCCCTGATATGGACGAAAAACCTCCACTTAGTTACCGTCGAGAGTGCGCACAGGTGATCGCGCACAGGTGATCCCGCTTTGGCTCCACCGCCTGGAATGGAGTGATCCGATGAGCAATCCCCCTGACGTCACCGACCGGTCCGATGTGACCGACCGGTCCGATGTGAACATGCCTCTCCCCCGCACCTGCCCCTACGCCCCGCCCGCCGAGTACGGGCGGCTGCGCGAGGAGACCCCGGTCGCGCGGGTCTCCCTGCCCACCGGTATGACCGCCTGGGCGATCACGCGGCACGAGGACATCCGTACGGTGCTGACCGACCCCCGGTTCAGTTCGGACCGGATGGCGCCCGGTTTCCCCGCGCTCAGCCCGTCGCAGCAGAAGCTGGCCGCCGACGTCAGGCCCACGATGATCGGTATGGACGGACAGGAGCACGGTACGGCGCGGCGTGCCGTGCTGGGCGAGTTCACCGTACGGCGGATGCGGGCACTCCAGCCGCGTATCCAGCAGATCGTGGACGAGTGCCTGGACGCCATGCTGGCCGGGCCCCGGCCGGCGGATCTGGTGACGGCGCTGTCCCTGCCGGTGCCCTCGCTGGTCATCTGCGAGCAGTTGGGGGTCCCGTACGAGGATCACGAGTTCTTCCAGCTCCATTCGTCCCGGCTGATCGGCCGCACCCCGTCGTACGAGGAGAAGCTCGACGCGTTGAACTCGCTGCAGGGGTATCTGGGGACCCTGATCGCGGACAAGGAGCGGGAGCCGACCGACGATCTGCTCGGCCGGCAGATCGTCAAGCACCGCAAGGAGGGCTCGTACAACCGCGAAGACCTGATCGGTCTGGCGTTCCTGCTGCTCATCGCGGGTCACGAGACCACCGCGAACATGATCTCGCTCGGCACGCTGGCGCTGCTGGAGCACCCGGACGAGCTGGCGGCGCTGCGCGCGGAACCGGCGAGGACTCCGGCGGCCGTCGAGGAGATGCTGCGCTCGTTCACCATCGCCGACGCCGTGGTGTCCCGCGCGGCCACGGAGGACGTGGAGGTGGGCGGGGTGCTCATCCGGGCGGGCGAGGGCGTCCTCGTCCTCAGCAACGCGGGCAACCACGATCCGGCGGTCTACCCGCGCCCGGACGAGCTGGACATCGAGCGTGGCGCCCGTAACCACCTCGCCTTCGGCTTCGGCGCGCACCAGTGCCTGGGGCAGAACCTGGCCAGGATGGAGCTGCAGATCGTCTTCGACACCCTGGTGCGGCGGGTCCCGGGGCTGAAGCTCGCGGCGCCCGTCGAGAAGCTGCCGTTCAAGAACGACAGCTCGGTCTACGGCATCTACGAGATGCCGGTCAGTTGGTGAAAGGAGCTTCCTCATGAGTACCGCACCACGGATCGTCGCGGACCGTACGCGCTGTGTCGGCGCCGGTCAGTGCGTCCTCACCGCACCGGAGCTGTTCGACCAGACCGAGGACGACGGCACGGTGGTCGTCCTGGCCGAGGAGGTCGGGGAGGACGACCTCGACAGGGTCAGGGAGGCCGTGCACATCTGCCCGAGCGGCGCGCTGACGCTGGTGACGGATGAGGCGGGCCGGCTCAGCGCGACCGGGCGGGCGGGACGGTCCGGAGCGTGACGAGCGCCGCGCGTCCCTCGCCCTGGAGGGTCACCGGGCCGGAGCCGGGCGTCAGGACCGCCGCGTCGTAGCGGTCGAGCGGGGTGCCGCCCCGGGTCGCCGCCGTCTCCAGGACCATCGGCGTCTCCAGGGACACGGCCACCACCGTGCCGCCGTCGGGTACGGGGACAGGGAGGGCGCCCCGCACGACGGCGACCTCCGCGGCCGTACGGTCCCTGGCGTACATGACGTTGAAGTTGACGACCGGCCCCGACAGGAGCAGGCAGCCGGTCGGCAGGTCGCCCGGGAAGGACGCCGGGACGTACCGCTCGGCCACCCGTCGGCACCGCCCGCCGACCGTGAGGTCCATGCCCGCGCCCTCGACCATGGTCAGGATCCGGTCGACGCCGGGGAAGACGGAGAACGGGCCGTCCCCGGCGACCTCCGCGAGACTGATCCGCCAGTCGAATCCGGCCGTACCGGCGTTCTCGGGCCAGGAGGCGATCTCGCGGGTGACGCCGCCGCCGTTGCGCCACGGTACGGCGGCGCGGCTCCCCGCTCGCAGCACGGGGGGGGTCACGGGACGATGCCCTGTGCCCGTGCGGCCGCCAGCCAGTGCGGGAACTCGGCGGTCAGCCGGTCGTACAGCTCACCGTCCGGGACCTCGCGCGGGTCCTGGCCCGCGTGGAAGAAGCCCGCGTTGTCGACGGCGCGTTTCTGCGGGACCGGGAGTTCGTCGAGCTTGCGGAGGAAGTCGAACTGGCGGCTGTCCGGGTCGCCGAAGCCGATGAACTGCCAGAACAGCGGCAGCTTGGCGGCCTTGCAGAGGTAGCGCTCGGCCGCCGGCCTGCTGATCGGGCCGCCGTCCGTCTGGAAGACGACCAGGGCCGGGGCGGTCGGGCCGCTGTCCAGGTAGTGGTCGATCACGGCGTCCATCGCCAGGTGGTAGCTGGTCTTCCCCATGTGCCCCAGGGAAGCGACGATCTTGGCGATACGGTCCTCGTGACCGGCGAGCGAGATGTCCGTCTCCGCGTCGATGTCCGTCGAGAAGATGACGACCGGGACGATCCCGTCGTCGTCCAGGTTCGCCGAGAGACCCAGCACCCGGTCGGCGAGGGCCTGGACCGTGCCGTCCCGGTAGTACTCGCGCATCGAGCCGGAGTGGTCGAGGACGAGGTAGACGGCGGCGCGCTCCCCGCTCAGCCCGTTCTTCTCCAGCGAGATCTTCGCGCTCTTGTAGAGGCTGACCAGCGCGGGGGCCGTCTCCTCCAGCTTCCTCAGGCTGATGCCCTGGCCGGAAGGGCTGGAAGGGGCGGAACCGGGAGCCGTGACCATGCGCGTCCTCTGCGGTCGGCGGAGCTGAACTCCCGTGATTCTCCCACTGGTCAGGACGCTGCCGGTCCCCACGCACGCCACGGCGCCTGCCATGGGTCCGGTCGGGGACTTGGAGGCAGGCGCCGCGTCTTGCGGGAGGGCCCGGGAGACGCTCCCCGGGCCAACACCGCCCGTACGCCGTTGTACGGGAGTCTCTTGGGTCGTGCAGTGGTGATGCGGTGGTGCAGTGGTACGGATCAGGCCATCAGGGCCCGGTCCGTCGGGCGGATCGGGGACGGGAGGTCGCTGGCCCCGGTGAGGTGCCGGTCCACGCCCGCCGCCGCCGAGCGGCCCTCGGCGATCGCCCACACGATCAGGGACTGGCCGCGGCCCGCGTCACCCGCGACGTACACGCCGGGGACGTTGGTCGCGTACTGCGCGTCCCGCGCGATGTTGCCGCGCTCGTCCAGCTCCAGGCCGAACTGCTCGACCAGGCCGTTCTGCTGGTCGGTGCCGGTGAAGCCCATCGCGAGGGTGACGAGCTGGGCGGGGATCACGCGCTCCGTGCCCGCCTTCTGGTTCAGCTTGCCGTCCTTGAACTCCACCTCGATCAGGTGCAGGGACTGGACGTTGCCGTCCTCGTCGCCCTCGAAGTGGGTGGTCGAGACGGAGTAGAGCCGCTCGCCGCCCTCCTCGTGCGCGGAGGTGACCTTGTAGAGCATGGGGAAGGTCGGCCACGGCTGGTGCGCGGCGCGCTCGGCGCCGGGCTGCGGCATGATCTCCAACTGGGTGACGGAGGCGGCGCCCTGGCGGTGCGCCGTACCGACGCAGTCCGCGCCGGTGTCGCCACCGCCGATGACCACCACGTGCTTGCCCTCGGCGGTGATCGGGGAGACCGTCAGGTCACCCTCCTGCACCTTGTTGGAGAGCGGCAGGTACTCCATCGCGAAGTGGATGCCGTTGAGGTCGCGGCCCGGGACGGGCAGGTCGCGCGAGACGGTGGCGCCCGCCGCGATGACCACCGAGTCGTACCGCTTGCGCAGGGTCGACGCGGTGATGTCCCGGCCGACCTCCGTCTCCGTACGGAACTTGGTGCCCTCCGCGCGCATCTGCTCGATACGGCGGTTGATGTGCGACTTCTCCATCTTGAACTCGGGGATGCCGTAGCGCAGCAGTCCGCCGATGCGGTCGGCGCGCTCGTACACCACGACCGTGTGACCGGCACGGGTGAGCTGCTGGGCCGCCGCGAGGCCGGCCGGGCCCGAGCCGATGACGGCGACGGTCTTGCCGGAGAGCCGCTCGGGGGGCTGCGGGGTGACGTCGCCGCTGTCCCACGCCTTGTCGATGATGGAGACTTCGACGTTCTTGATGGTGACGGCCGGCTGGTTGATCGCGAGGACGCAGGCGGACTCGCAGGGCGCCGGGCAGAGCCGTCCGGTGAACTCCGGGAAGTTGTTGGTGGCGTGCAGGCGCTCGCTCGCCGCCGTCCAGTCCTCGCGGTAGGCGTAGTCGTTCCACTCGGGGATCAGGTTCCCGAGCGGACAGCCGTTGTGACAGAACGGGATGCCGCAGTCCATGCAGCGCCCGGCCTGCTTGCTGATGATGGGGAGCAGCGAGCCCGGAACGTAGACCTCGTTCCAGTCCTTGACGCGCTCCTCGACGGGGCGGGACGTGGCGACTTCGCGCCCGGTGGTGAGGAAGCCCTTCGGGTCAGCCATTGGTCGCCGCCTCCATCATCTTCTCGGTGGTCTCGGTCTCGGAGAGACCTGCCAGCTCGGCGGCGTCCTTGGCGGCGAGCACTGCCTTGTAAGTGGTCGGGATGATCTTGCTGAAGCGGTCCGCGGCGGCGTCCCACTCGGCCAGCAGCTTCCCGGCGACGGTGGAACCCGTCTCCTCCTGGTGGCGGCGCACCACGTCGTGCAGCCACTGCTTGTCGGTGTCGTCGAGGGGTTCGACAGCCGCCAGGTTCCCGGCGTTGACGTTGTCCGGGTCGAGGTCGATGACGTACGCGACGCCGCCGGACATGCCGGCCGCGAAGTTACGTCCGGTCTCGCCGAGGACGACGGCCTGGCCGCCGGTCATGTACTCGCAGCCGTGGTCGCCGACGCCCTCGGAGACGACCGTGGCGCCGGAGTTGCGGACGCAGAAGCGCTCGCCGGTCCGGCCGCGCAGGAACAGCTCGCCGCTGGTGGCGCCGTAGCCGATGGTGTTGCCGGCGATGGTCGAGTACTCGGCGAGGTGCTCGGCGCCGCGGTCGGGACGTACGACGACCCGGCCGCCGGAGAGGCCCTTGCCGACGTAGTCGTTGGCGTCGCCCTCCAGGCGCAGGGTGACACCGTGCGGCAGGAACGCGCCGAAGGACTGGCCCGCGGAGCCGGTGAAGGTGATGTCGATGGTGTCGTCGGGCAGGCCCGCGCCACCGAACTTCTTGGTCACCCGGTTGCCGAGCATGGTGCCGACGGTCCGGTTGATGTTGCGGATGGCGACCTGGGCGCGTACGGGCTGGGCGGCCTCGGCGCTGTCGGCGCCGAGCGCGTCGGCGGCGAGCCGGATCAGCTCGTTGTCGAGGGCCTTCTCCAGGCCGTGGTCCTGCTCGATGACCTGGTGGCGCGGGGCGGTCTCGGGCAGCTCCGGTACGTAGAAGAGCGGCGCGAGGTCGAGGCCCTGGGCCTTCCAGTGGTCGACGGCGCGCTCGGTGTCGAGCAGCTCGGCGTGGCCCACGGCCTCTTCGAGGCTGCGGAAGCCCAGCTCGGCGAGGAGTTCGCGGACCTCTTCGGCGATGAACTGGAAGAAGTTGACGATGTACTCGGCCTTGCCGGAGAAGCGCTCGCGCAGCACCGGGTTCTGGGTGGCGATGCCGACCGGGCAGGTGTCCAGGTGGCAGACGCGCATCATGACGCAGCCGGAGACGACGAGCGGCGCGGTCGCGAAACCGTACTCCTCGGCGCCGAGCAGCGCGGCGATGACGACGTCGCGGCCGGTCTTGAGCTGGCCGTCGGTCTGGACGACGATACGGTCGCGCAGGCCGTTGAGCAGCAGGGTCTGCTGGGTCTCGGCGAGGCCGAGCTCCCAGGGGCCGCCCGCGTGCTTGAGCGAGGTGAGCGGCGAGGCGCCCGTACCGCCGTCGTGGCCCGAGATGAGCACGACGTCGGCGTGTGCCTTGGAGACACCGGCGGCGACGGTGCCGACGCCGACCTCGGAGACCAGCTTCACGTGGATGCGGGCCTGCGGGCTGGCGTTCTTCAGGTCGTGGATGAGCTGGGCGAGGTCCTCGATGGAGTAGATGTCGTGGTGCGGCGGCGGCGAGATCAGGCCGACGCCGGGGGTGGAGTGCCGTGTCTTGGCGACCCACGGGTAGACCTTGTGGCCCGGGAGCTGACCGCCCTCGCCGGGCTTGGCGCCCTGGGCCATCTTGATCTGGATGTCGTCGGCGTTGACCAGGTACTCGCTGGTGACGCCGAAGCGCCCGGAGGCGACCTGCTTGATGGAGGAGCGGCGGGCCGGGTCGTACAGCCGGTCCGCGTCCTCGCCGCCCTCGCCGGTGTTGGACTTGCCGCCGAGCTGGTTCATGGCGATGGCCATGGTCTCGTGCGCCTCTTGGGAGATCGAGCCGTACGACATGGCGCCGGTGGAGAAGCGCTTGACGATCTCGGAGGCGGGCTCGACCTCGTCCAGCGGCACGGGGGCGCGTCCGGAGGTGAAGTTGAACAGGCCGCGCAGCGTCATCAGCCGCTCGGACTGCTCGTTCACCCGGCCCGTGTACTGCTTGAAGATGTCGTAGCGGCGGGTGCGCGTGGCGTGCTGGAGGCGGAAGACCGTCTCCGGGTCGAACAGGTGCGGCTCGCCCTCGCGGCGCCACTGGTACTCGCCGCCGATCTCCAGCTTGCGGTGGCTCGCGGAGATCCCGGAGGCGGGATAGCCCTTGGCGTGCCGGGCGGCGACCTCCTGGGCGACGACGTCGAGTCCGGCGCCGCCGATCTTGGTGGCGGTCCCGTTGAAGTACTTGTCCACGAACGCCTGGTCCAGGCCGACGGCCTCGAAGACCTGTGCGCCGCGGTAGGAGGCGACGGTGGAGATGCCCATCTTGGACATCACCTTGAGGACGCCCTTGCCGAGCGCGTAGATCAGGTTGCGGATCGCCTGCTCGGCCGTCAGGCCCTCGATGAACGTACCGGCGCGGACCAGGTCCTCGACGGTCTCCATGGCGAGGTACGGGTTGACGGCGGCGGCGCCGAAGCCGATGAGCAGCGCGACATGGTGCACCTCGCGTACGTCGCCGGCCTCGACCAGCAGCCCCACCTGGGTGCGCTGCTTGGTGCGGATGAGGTGGTGGTGGACGGCCGCGGTGAGCAGCAGCGAGGGGATCGGGGCGTGCTCGGCGTCGGAGTGCCGGTCGGAGAGCACGATGTTCCGGGCGCCGCTCTCGATGGCGGCGTCGGTCTCGGCGCAGATCTCCTCTATACGGGCGGCGAGGGCGTCGCCGCCGCCGCTGACCCGGTAGAGGCCGGAGAGCGTGGCGGCCTTCATGCCCGGCATGTCGCCGTCGGCGTTTATGTGGACGAGCTTGGCCAGCTCGTCGTTGTCGATCACCGGGAAGGGCAGGGTCACGCTGCGACAGGACGCGGCGGTCGGCTCCAGCAGGTTGCCCTGCGGGCCGAGCGAGGAGCGCAGCGAGGTGACCAGTTCCTCGCGGATGGCGTCCAGCGGCGGGTTGGTGACCTGCGCGAAGAGCTGGGTGAAGTAGTCGAAGAGCAGCCGGGGCCGGGCGGAGAGCGCGGCGATCGGCGAGTCCGTACCCATGGAGCCGATGGGCTCGGCGCCCGCGCGGGCCATCGGCGCGAGCAGGACGCGCAGCTCCTCCTCGGTGTAGCCGAAGGTCTGCTGGCGGCGGGTGACCGAGGCGTGGGTGTGCACGATGTGCTCGCGCTCGGGGAGGTCGGACAGCTCGATCTCGCCGGTCTCCAGCCACTCCTTGTAGGGCTGTTCGGCGGCGAGGGACGCCTTGATCTCGTCGTCCTCGATGATGCGGTGCTCGGCGGTGTCGACGAGGAACATCCGGCCGGGCTGGAGGCGGCCCTTGCGGACGACCTTCGCCGGGTCGATGTCGAGGACGCCGACCTCGGAGGAGAGGACGACGAGCCCTTCGTCGGTCACCCAGTAGCGGCCGGGGCGCAGTCCGTTGCGGTCGAGGACCGCGCCGACCTGGGTGCCGTCGGTGAAGGTGACACAGGCGGGGCCGTCCCACGGCTCCATCATCGTGGCGTGGAACTGGTAGAACGCGCGCCGGTCGGCGTCCATCGAGTCGTGGTTCTCCCACGCCTCGGGGACCATCATCAGCACGGAGTGCGGCAGCGACCGGCCGCCGAGGTGGATCAGCTCCAGGACCTCGTCGAAGGAGGCGGAGTCGGAGGCGTCGGGCGTACAGACGGGGAAGATCCGCTCCAGCTTCTCCGCCGTGTCCGCCCCGAAGAGGTCGGAGGCGAGCTGGGACTCACGGGCGCGCATCCAGTTGCGGTTGCCCTTGACCGTGTTGATCTCGCCGTTGTGCGCGACGAAGCGGTACGGGTGGGCGAGCGGCCAGCTCGGGAAGGTGTTGGTGGAGAACCGCGAGTGGACCAGCGCGACGGCGGTCGCGAACCGGCGGTCCGAGAGGTCCGGGAAGAACGGTTCGAGCTGGCCGGTGGTGAGCATGCCCTTGTAGACGATGGTCCGGGCGGAGAGGGAGGGGAAGTAGACCCCGGCCTCACGCTCGGCGCGCTTGCGCAGCAGGAATGCCTTGCGGTCCAGGGCGATGCCGGTGCTGGTGCCGTCCGCGACGAAGATCTGGCGGAAGGCCGGCATCGTCGAGCGGGCGGTGGAGCCGAGCAGCTCGGGGGCGACGGGGACCTCGCGCCAGCCGAGGACGTTCAGGCCCTCTTCGGCGGCGATCGTCTCGATGCGCGAGACGGCGTCCGTGGCGTCGTCGGCGGGCAGGAAGCCGATACCGGCGGCGTACGCGCCGGCCTCGGGCAGGTCGAGACCCGCGACCTCGCGGAAGAAGGCGTCCGGCACCTGGAGGAGGATTCCGGCGCCGTCGCCGGAGTCGGGCTCCGATCCGGTGGCGCCGCGATGTTCGAGATTGCGCAGTACGGTCAGCGCCTGCTCCACCAGCTCATGGCTGGCAACACCGGTGAGGGTGGCCACAAAGCCGACGCCGCAGGCGTCGTGCTCGTTACGGGGGTCGTACATCCCTTGCGGGGCGGGGCGACCGTCCATGGGCGACCAGGCGTCGGAACGCATCGGCTCTCCCGTCGTCGTGTGTATCGGCTTGGCATATGCGATTACCGAGGGACGACGCTGGCCCTCCAAGAAATTTCGTGCAGGTTACATGATGGAAAGCTTCTCGGGAAGCGGATGGCGCGTTCCAGCATGTGGACACCGCTCGTAGCGGTGGATGTGGGGGCGCAGACGGACAGATCGTCGTCCGTTCGGCTGTGGCGGAGCTGGCTTCGTTGCCTGCGGCGCCTACGGCTCATGCCCGGTGATGAACGACTCGAAACCGCCGGGTAACGGCTACATATGTGGCGCCAGGCATAGTGTCGCACCCGCAGGGCCGGAACGCCCAGGGACGTAGGTCACAGGGAGGCCGATTTCCCCCGCCGGGCACGGCCGACGGGGGATTCTTTTCGGCCGCGCCATGTGTCGTACGGATGTACGACACGTACCGGGAATGTACGAGGCGGATGTCCGGGGCGGGGGTTACGGGGCTACCGGCTTCACGGGGCTACCGGCTTTACGGGGCTACGCGGCGGGCGCGTCAGAGCGCGGCGCCGAACAGCGCGCCGAGCCCGTACGTGAGCGCCGCCGCCGTACCGCCGAGGACGAGCTGCCGCAGCCCGCTGTACCACCAGCTCCGCGCGGTCACCCGGGCCACCAGCGCGCCACAGGCGAAGAGCCCGACGAGCGCGAGCAGCACCGCGGGCCAGAGCACGGTGGCACCGAGCAGATACGGCAGGACCGGCAGCAGCGCGCCCAGCGCGAAGGAGCCGAACGACGACACGGCGGCGACCAGCGGCGACGGCAGATCGTCGGGGTCGATGCCCAGCTCCTCGCGGGCGTGGATCTCCAGCGCCTGCTCGGGGTCGCGGGAGAGCTGCGTGGCCACTTCGAGGGCCAGGTCCGGCTTCACGCCCCGGGAGACGTAGAGCGCGGCCAGCTCGGCCAGCTCGTCCGCCGGATGCTTGCGCAACTCCCGCCGCTCGACGTCGAGTTCGGCCTGGACCAGCTCCCGCTGGGAGGCCACGGAGGTGTACTCGCCCGCGGCCATGGAGAAGGCGCCCGCGGCGAGCCCCGCCAGCCCGGTGATCACGATCGTCTGCTGCGAGACGGCGCCACCGGCGACCCCGGTCATCAGCGCCAGGTTGGAGACCAGCCCGTCCATCGCGCCGAACACCGCGGGACGCAGCCAGCCGCCGTTCACATCGCGGTGCGTGTGATTGTCACGGTGGGCCTCGTGGAGTGTGGCCTCGGTTTCGATGATGGACATGCTTCTCCCCTTCGCGGGGGCGGATCCCGGGTCCGTCCGCGGACCGGTCCACACCCCCCAACGCTTCGAAAATACGCACGAAAAATCGCTCCCGCCAGCAAGGAAGGCCGTACTTACCAGGCAGGAGGAGGGGGAAAGGCGAGGAAAGGAAGGCGGTCAGACGCCCGGACCGCCGAACGGCAGATCGCGGTGGAAGACGGCCATGGGCTGCCCCGGCCCGTTGTAGTCGTCGACGATCTCCACGGCGAAGCCGAGACGCCGGTGGAAGGCGACGGAGCCGGTGTTCCCCACCGAGGTGACCGCCTTGAGCCGCTCAGCGCCCTGCCCCCGCGCGGCCTCGGCGAACGCCGCGTACAGCCGTCGTCCGAGGCCGGTGCCCCGCGCGTCGTCCCGGACGGCGACGAGATGGGTGTACCCCGTGCCCGTCGGGGTGACGAACCCGAAGAGATAGCCGCGGATGCCGTCCTCGGCGCGCGCCACCAGGCAGGTCGGGCCGAACTCCTGCACCAGGGCGAGCAGGTGCAGCGACCGGAGATCGCGCTCGCCCCAGTAGCGGGGGTGGTCGGCGAGGACCTGATGGACGTCCGCCGTCCGCGCCGGTTCGATCCGTGGGCCGTTCGCCGTCGCCGTCATGGTCACGAGCATGGCAGGTGACACGCGTCCGCGGATGCCACCCGGGTGACAGCGAGGCGCCACCCGACTCGTCCGGTGTTCCGCGTGGCAGGGATGGCGGAAGGCGCCATGGGTGCAGTGGGCGAAGTGGGTGCAGAGGTCCGGGGTCGAGTTAGGGGTCACACCATGGAACAGACGGCATGCGACCCCGCCGCCGAGATCGCGGTGGTACGTGACCGGGCGCGCGGCGCGCTGCTGGGCCTGGCCGTCGGCGACGCGCTCGGCGCGCCCGCCGAGAACATGCGGCCCTCCGAGATCCGGCGCCGCTGGGGCCGGATCGAGGGCTTCGTGGCCGAGCACCCGGCCGGTACGGACGACACCGAGTACGCCATCTTCTCCGGGCTGCTGCTCGCCCGGCACGGCTCGGCGCTGACCGTCGCCCATGTCGAGAAGGCGTGGCACCACTGGCTCGCGGACCACGACGAGGGCCCGTTCCACGGGGCCGGCTTCAGCGAGCGCGGCACCCTGGAGAACCTCAGGCGCGGGCTCGCCGCACCGATCACCGCCCAGCACCGGCACGCCTGGAGCGACGGGCTCGCGATGCGCGCCGCGCCGTTCGGGGTCTTCGCTGCGGGCCGCCCCGAGGAGGCGGCGCGGCTGGTCGCCGTCGACGGCCGGGTCAGCCACGACGGCGAGGGCATCTACGGCGGCCGGGCGGTCGCGGCGGGCGTCGCCGCAGCGATGACGGGCGCGGGACCCGCCTCGGTGATCGCCGCCGCGCTCTCCGTCGTCCCCATGGACTCCTGGACGGCCCGCACCCTGCGCCGCGGCGTCGTCGCCGCGCAGCGCGCCTACCCCGACACCCTCACCAGGGAACGCGCGGTCCGCTCGGCGGTGGTCATCGGCGGCTACCCGTGGACGGACCTGGCCCCCGAGGCGGTCGGCCTGGCCTTCGGCGCGTTCGCCGCCGCGCGCGGCGACTTCCGTACGTCGGTACTCACCGCCGTCAACATGGGCCGCGACGCGGACACCACGGCGGCGGTCGCGGGCGCGCTGGCGGGCGCCCTGTCGGGGGCACGGGCGATCCCCACGGAGTGGTCCTCGGCCATCGGCCCGGTACGGGGAAGCTGTCTGCCGTCGATGCGCGGCTACCACGTCCTGGACATCGCGGACCTGCTCACCCCGTACGACGACGATCCGTACGACGACGAAGAGGCGGCCTCATGACGACGGGACGGGACGACGCGCAGGCCAGGACGAGGGAGGGGGAGGGGGTGGAGGTGGGGTACGGATCCGGGCTGCTGCTCGCCGCGGAGCCGGCCGGCGCCGCCCCCCGTGATCCGTTCCGGCGGATCGAGGGCCTGCTCCTCGGGCTCGCCGCCGGGGATGCCGCGGGCTGGCCCGCCGCGCGCCACCGGGCGGCCCGGATGCCCGAGTGGACCCGCCGGCTCACCCGTGAGCTGGACACCTTCGCCGAGCAGAACGCGACCACCACCCTCCCCGTCCCCATCGCCCTCAACCAGCCGCCCGAACCGCTCCGGCTCGGGCCCTCCGACGACGCCGAGTGGGCGGCCTTCGCCGCCGGGTGCGTGCTCGCCGCCGCCGGGCGGCGCTTCGACGGGTTCACCGCCGCCCGCAGGGTCCGCGTCGCCGTCGACCTCGCCTGGAACTCCCTGGCCGGCGAGATCGCCGCCGCCGCGGCACGCGCGCCCGAGGTCGAGTCGGCCGTGCCGCCCCTGCGGGCCCGGATCTCCGTACGCGCGGGCCTCGGCAACCTCGCCACCGGGCTGCGCCCACCCGCCACCGGTCACGACAATCCGCACTACTTCGACGACGCGGCCTGTGTCCGCGCCGCCGTCCTCGCCACCGTCCACCCCGGCGACCCCTCGCGCGCCGCCGCGCTCGCGGAGTTCGACGCCCGGTACACCCAGGACGGCGACGGGGTGCACGGGGCCCGTGCGATGGCCGCGGCCGTCGCCGCCGCACTGGGCGGCGCGGACCCCGAGGCCGCCGTGGACGCCGCGCTCGCCCAGCTCCCCGGTACCACGGAGATCGGCCGCAACGCCCGCCACGCCGTCAAACTGGCCCGGGACTTCGTCCATGAACCGGCCGGTGCCTTCGCCCTCGTACCGCTGCTGGAGCATCAGATCGTCGACCACGTCTACAGCTACGGCATCGCCGCGGCCGAGACCGTCCCCGTCGCCCTCGCCCTGACCCTCGCCGCCCGGGGCGAGGTCAGCGGCGCGGTCCCGGCCGCCGCCTGTCTCTCCCGGGTCGCGGACTCCGCCCCCGCGCTGGCCGGCGCGCTGACCGGCGCGCTCGGCGGCGGGGACGCCGTGCCCGTCGCCTGGCGGGACGCCTGCCGCACGCTCGCGGGGTGTGCGCTGCCCCGGCTCGCCGGTACGGATCTGGTGGAACTCGCCGGGCTTCTCACAGCCACGGAACTGACCGCCCCGGGGGGACAATTCCGACATGACGACGCTGAGCACTCCCCCGACGCCCGGCACACCTGACTCCCCCGAACCTCCCGCGACACCGGCCACCACACCCGCTCTCGCCACACCGGACCTTGCCGCACCGGACCTCGCCGCACCGGACCTCGGCGAGCGGATCGCCGGCGCGCTGATCGGCGCGGCCGTCGGCGACGCGCTCGGCGGCCCGGTCGAGGGGTACTCCCCCGAGCAGATCGTGGAGCGGCACGGCGGCCGGGTGACCGGCATCGTCGGACCGTGGTACGAGGACTGGCGCACCGCCCGCCCCCTCGCGCCGTACCACAAGGGCGACGGCCACATCACGGACGACACCCTGATGACCCACGCCCTGATCCGGGTGTACGCCCGCGTCCGCGACCACCTCGACGCGTACGCGATCGCCGAGCACCTCGTCCCCGACCTGATCTCCACCCCGCGCTGGATCCCTGAGCTGGAGGCCGAGGCGCTGCCCCTCCAGCGGATCTTCCTCGCCGAGAAGTGGCTGGTCGCACGGGTGCACTACGGGCATGTCGACCCGCGCGAGGCGGGCACGGGGAACATCGTCAACTGCGGCGCCGCGATGTACATGGCGCCGGTGGGACTGGTCAACGCCGCGCATCCACGGGCCGCGTACGCCGAGGCGATCGATGTGGCGGGCGCGCACCAGTCCTCGTACGGACGTGAGGCGGCCGGGGTCTTCGCCGCGGCCGTCGCCGCGGCCTGCGCGCCGGACGCCACGCCCGCCACGGTGGTGGAGACCTGCCTCGCCGTCGCGAAGGACGGCACGCGCGCCGCGATCGAGGCGGTGTGCGAGGTCGCCTCCCGGCACCGCTGCACGGAGTCGGCGCTGCGCGGACTGCGCGAGGCCGTCACCCCCTTCGACACGGTGGGACCGCACTACCGCGCGCCCTCCCTGGGCGCCCGCAGACCCTCCCGGCTGCACTCCATCGAGGAACTCCCCATCGCGCTGGGCATGTTGCTGATCGGCGCCGGCGACTACCGCCGTACGGTGCTCGGTTCGGTCAACTACGGCCGGGACTGCGACTCGATCGCCACGATGAGCGGCGCGCTCGCGGGGGCGCTGGGCGGCGCGGCGGCGGTCCCGCCGGAGTGGGCGGACCGGGTGGCCGAGGCAAGCCGTCTCGATCTGCGGTCCCCGGCACGGGAGTTGACCGAGGTGGCGTACGAGATGTTCGCCCGGGACACGGAGCGGCGCCGCGCCCACGAGTCGGCCTTCGCCCGGCTGACGGAGCGTCAGTTTCAGGGCGTACGGTGACGGGCCTCCGGCTCACCTGGGTGCAGCCCGAGGACCTGGTCGGCCACGAGCTGCGTCAGGCGGCGCAGGACGGCCGCGACGCCACGGAGATCGCCGGCCGCTGGCACGCGGCGGGCGGCGCCCCCGCCCCGGACCGCGCGGGCGCCTCGCCGGAACCGGCGGCGCCCCGACTGCGGGCGCTGGCAGAGCGGTTGCTCGACGAACTGGCCGAACTGCCCGCCCCGCGCGCCGAGACGGAGCCGACGGACCTCACCGCGATCCGGGCGGCCTGCCCGTCCTGGCCCCCCGGACCGGAGGAACCGCAGGGCGAGCCCCAACCCGCGCTCACCCAGGGCGCGTTGCATGCCGCCTGGCTCGGCCGGGCCGCCGGATGCCTGCTCGGCAAGCCCGTCGAGAAACTTCCCCTCGCCGGTATCCGCGCCCTCGGCCGCGCCACCGGCAACTGGCCGCCGCGCACCTGGTTCACCGCGCGCGGTGTACCGGCCGAGCTGGCCGCCGCGTACCCCTGGAACCGGCGTTCCGCGCCGACCTCGCTCGCCGAGAACATCGACGGGATGCCCGAGGACGACGACCTCAACTACCCGCTCCTCAACCTGCTGCTCCTCCAGCGCCACGGACCGGAGTTCACCACCGCGCAGGTCGCCCGGCTGTGGCTGGACGAGCTGCCGGCCGGGCGTACGTTCACCGCCGAGCGGATCGCGTACCGCAATCTGCTCGCCGGGATCGAGCCGCCGGACACCGCCCGGTACCGCAACCCGTTCCGGGAGTGGATCGGGGCCGCCATCCGGGCCGACGTCCACGGCTGGACCCACCCCGGCGACCCCGCGTCCGCCGCAGCGCAGGCCCACCGGGACGCGACGCTCACCCACACCGGCAACGGTGTGTACGGCGCGATGTTCGTCGCGGCGGTCATCGCGGCGGCGGCCAGGAGCGCCGACGTACACGCCTGTCTGCGGGCCGGGCTCCGCGTCGTACCACCGCGCTCCCGGCTGGCCGGGGCCGTGGGCCTCGGCATCGAAACGGCCCGCGCCCACCCGGACTTCGACACCGTGGCCGATGTGCTGCACGCCGCACTCGGCCACTACCACTGGGTCCACGCGGTCCCGAACGCCGCGCTGCTCGCCGCCGCGCTCACCCATGCGGACGGCGACTTCAGCGGCTCCATCTGCCGTGCCGTGTCCGGGGGTTGGGACACCGACTCGAACGGCGCGAGCGCCGGGTCGATCGCCGGGCTGCTGGCCGGGCACCCGGCCAGGCTGCCCGACCGCTGGACGGCGCCGCTCAAGAACCGGCTCGCGACCTCCGTCACCGGCTTCCACGGCACCGGCTTCGACACCCTCGCGGAACTGACCCGCGAGGCCACCCGCACCGTACGTACCGAGACCCAGACCGAGACCGAGGCCCGATGACCGACCACACGGACGACCCGACGGATGACATGACGGATGACATGACGGACGGGAAGACGGGCGAGGAGACAGGCGAGGAGACAGGCGGGAAGACGGGCGGGAGGACCGCCGCCGCGCCCGAAGCCTCCGCCCGACCCCTCCCCCTCGCCGGGGTGCGCGTCCTCGATCTCGCGACGCTCTTCGCGGGGCCGCTGGCGGCCACTCTCCTCGGTGACTTCGGCGCCGAGGTGATCAAGGTCGAGCACCCCACCCGCCCCGACCCGTCGCGCGGGCACGGCCCCGCCAAGGACGGGGTGGGCCTGTGGTGGAAGCTGCTCGGCCGCAACAAGCGGACCATGACGCTCGACCTCTCCACCCGGGGCGGCCGTGAGCTGCTGCTCGGGCTCGCCGCGCGGACGGATGTGATCATCGAGAACTTCCGGCCCGGCACCCTGGAGAAATGGGGCCTCGGCTGGGACGAACTCTCCCTGGCCAACCCCCGCCTCGTGCTGGCCCGGGTGACCGGCTTCGGCCAGTTCGGTCCGTACGCGCACCGCCCCGGCTTCGGCACGCTCGCCGAGGCGATGAGCGGGTTCGCCGCCGCCACGGGCGAGCCGGACGGGCCGCCCACGCTCCCGCCGTTCGGCCTCGCCGACTCGATCGCCGCGCTGGCCACGGCGTACGCGGTGATGACCGCGCTCAGCGGGCGGGACGCCACGGGCCGGGGCCAGGTGGTCGATCTGGCGATCATCGAGCCGATCCTGACCGTGCTGGGGCCGCAGCCGCTCTGGTACGACCAGCTCGGCTATGTCCAGCCCCGTACGGGCAACCGCTCCCGCAACAACGCGCCCCGCAACACCTACCGCACCGCCGACGGCTCCTGGCTGGCCGTCTCCACCTCGGCGCAGTCCGTCGCGGAACGGGTGATGCGGCTGGTCGGCCGCCCCGAGCTGATCGACGAGCCGTGGTTCACGACGGGCGGCGGGCGCGCCGGCCACGCGGACACCCTGGACGACGCGGTCGGCTCCTGGATGGCCCGCCACACCCGCGCCGAGGCGCTGGCCGCGTTCGAGAAGGCCGAGGCCGCGATCGCGCCCGTCTACGACATCCGCGACGTGATGACCGATCCGCAGTACCGGGCGCTGGAGACGATCACCGAGGTCCAGGACCCCGAGCTCGGGCCGCTGCGGATGCAGAACGTCCTCTTCCGGCTCTCCGAGACCCCCGGCGCGATCCGCTGGGCGGGCCGGCCGCACGGCGCGGACACGGACGCGGTCCTCACCGAGCTGGGCCTGTCGGCGGCGGAGATCGCGGCGCGGCGTGCGGAGGGTGCGCTGTGAGCACCGTACCCACCCCGCTGACCTGGCTGTACGTCCCCGGGGACCGGCCGGAGATGATGGTGAAGGCGCTGTCCTCGGGGGCGGATGTGGTGATCGTGGACCTGGAGGACGCGGTCGCGCCCGAGCGCAAGGCGTACGCGCGGGCCGCCACCGCCGAGTTCCTGACCGGGCCGCACCCGCTCCCCGTCCATGTCCGGGTCGCGGACGAGACTGACCTGCCCGCCGTCGCCGCGCTGCCGGGGCTCGACGGGCTCCGGCTGCCGAAGGTCACCCACGCCTCCGACATCCACCGCGCGGCGGCGCGCGCCCCCGGTGTCCCGCTGTACGCCCTGCTCGAATCGGCCCTCGCCGTGGAACACGCCCACGCCATCGCCTCCGCGCACCCGGCGGTCCGTGGCATCGCCCTGGGCGAGGCGGATCTCCGCGCCGATCTGGGGGTACGGGACGACAGCGGCCTGGACTGGTCGCGCGGCCGGGCCGTGGTGGCGGCCCGCGCGGCGGGGCTGGCGCCCCCGGCGCAGTCGGTGTTCCCCGACGTACGGGACCTGGACGGGCTGGCGGCATCCTGCCGCCACGGCCGGGCGCTGGGCCTGCTGGGCAGGGCGGCGATCCACCCGCGCCAGCTCCCGGTGATCGAGCGCGCCTACCGGCCGTCCCCGCAGGAGATCGCGTCGGCGGAGGAGATCGTCGAGGCGGCGGCCGAGGAGGCGGGCGCGCAGGCGCTGGTCGACGGGCGTTTCGTGGACGCGGCGATCGTGGCGGCGGCGCGGCGCACACTCGCCCTGGCGGTGCGGGGGTCGCAGACGGTCACCTGACGCGACCGCGACCGCCGCACCGCTTCCCGGGTACTAGCTCTGGCCGGGCCTCCCGGCGGCGGTCTTCCCCGCGTCCGTGGAGTCCGCGCCGTCCTTCGCGCCGTCCTTCGCGCCGTCCTTCGCTTCCGCCGTGCCGTCGGCCACGGAATCGGTCTCGCCGTCCGCCTCCGTGTCCGCCTTCGCGTCGGTCTTCGCGTCGGTCTTCGCGTCGGTCTTCGCGTCGAGGTCCGGCTCCACGATCTCCTCACGCCCCGGCCGCAGCCGCGACGAGATCACGATGTAGGTGACCGCGAGCAGGAAGACGAGGACCGCCGTCCAGACGTTCAGCCGGACGCCCAGGATGTGGTGCGCCTCGTCGACACGCATGTACTCGATCCAGGCACGTCCCACGCAGTACGCGGCGACGTACAGGGCGAAGACCCGGCCGTGGCCCAGCTTGAAGCGGCGGTCGGCCCAGACGACCAGGAGCGCGACGGCCACGCACCACAGCGACTCGTAGAGGAAGGTCGGGTGGTAGAGACCGGCTTCCCGGTTCGGGCCCGCCGAGATCTTCAGCGCCCACGGGAGGTCCGTCGGCTTGCCGTACAGCTCCTGGTTGAACCAGTTGCCCCAGCGGCCGATGGCCTGCGCGAGGACGATCCCGGGCGCGATGGCGTCCGCGTACGCCGGGAGCGGGATGCCCCGGCGGCGGCAGCCGATCCAGGCGCCGACCGCGCCCAGCGCGATCGCGCCCCAGATGCCGAGGCCGCCCTCCCAGATCTTGAAGGCGTCGACCCAGTTCTCGCCCTCGCTGAAGTAGAGCTGGTAGTCGGTGATCACGTGGTAGAGACGGCCACCGACCAGTCCGAAGGGCACCGCCCAGACGGCGACGTCGGCCACCGTGCCGACTTTTCCGCCCCGGGCGACCCAGCGCTTGCCGCCGTACCAGACGCCGACGAAGACACCGATGATGATGCAGAACGCATAGCCGCGCAGCGGTAGTGGTCCGAGGTGGAGCACTCCGGTCGACGGGCTGGGAATGTAGGCAAGGTCCATATCAGACCCGACGGTACAGTGCCGGGCGGGAGCTGCGGCAACCCGCCCGGCACTTTTTCTCCGTCACCGGCGTCCGTGACGAGCGGGGCCGCACCGGGGTCCCCCCGGCCTTCCGGCGCCCCCGGCGCCCCCTGCCCAGGCGGCTGAGGCGGCTCAGGCGGCGGGCAGCGTGCCCGGCTGGGCCTGGGGCTCCGTCGCCGATCCGCTCGCGGACTCCCCGGCGGGGGCCTCGTCGGGTCCCCGCTGGCCCCGCTGCGGGGCGCCCGCCGGGATCGAGGCGGGCGTCGTGGGCGTGGCGGTGCCCGGCTTCTTGCCCTTGTTGGCCTCCTGGACCCACTTCTTCAGATTCGCCGGGGTGATGTCCTCGCCGCCCTTCTTCGGGAAGACCGCCTCCCCGTTGAGCAGCACGGTCGGCGTCCCGGAGAAGCCGCCCGTGCGGAACGCCTCGGCGGCCTTCTCCACCCACCGGTCGTGCTCGCCCTTCTCCACGCACTGGCGGAAGCCGGGCGCCGACTCCAGGCCGTTCACCTTGCCCGCCAGCTCCAGCAGCTTGCCGTTCTGCGCGAAGGCGTCGTCCGTCTCCGCCGGCTGGTTCGCGTACAGCAGGTCGTGGTACGGGGCGAACTTCCCGGCGTCCTGCGCGCACGCGGCGGCGTTGGCCGCGCGCAGCGAGCCCGTACCGCCCATGTTGCCGTCGATGATCGTCGCGAGGTGGTACTCGACCTTCAGCTCGCCCGACCGCTCCAGCTCGTGGATCACGCCGCGGAAGCCGTTCTCGAACTGGGAGCAGGCCGGGCAGCGGAAGTCCTCGTACACCGTGAGGGTGGACGGCGCGTCCGCCGCCCCCACGGGGATCGCCAGATCGTCCTTGCCGTTCACACCGGACGGCGCGCTCACCGCGGCCGCCGCCTCCGATCCTCTGTTCTTCTTCACGTTCGCCGCGATCACCCCGACGACACCGACCAGGCCGAGCACCCCGGCCACGGTCGCCGCCATGATCAGGGTGCGCCTGCGCTTCTCGCGCGCCGCGTCCGCCACGCGTTCCTGCTGGAGCCGCTCTCTCGCGCTCCTCTTTACCTCACGGTTCTTCTCGCTCACGCCTCGCAAACGAACCGGGGAGGTGCCTGCGCACCTCCCCGGTCCCACTTCCACCCGTACGGGTGACACCGCCACCCGATGCCCCGAGGGGCGGGCCGTCAGCGCTTGCGTACGCCCTCGGCCAGCTCAGCGGCGAGTTCGCGCACCGCGACCAGCCCCGCGGCCTCGTCGGGCGCGTCCAGCATCCGCTTGACGAACGCGGAGCCGACGATGACCCCGTCCGCGAACTCCGCGACCTCGGCGGCGTGCTCGGCGTTGGACACGCCGAGCCCGACGCAGACCGGCAGATCCGTGGTGGCGCGGGTCCGCGCCACCAGGTTCTGGGCCTCCAGGCCCACGGAGGTCCGCGTGCCGGTGACGCCCATCAGCGACGCCGCGTAGACGAAGCCGCTGCCCGCCTCGGTGATCGTGGCCAGCCGGGCGTCCCTGCTGCTGGGCGCCACGACGAAGACGGTCGCCAGCCCCTGCTTGTCGGCGTGCTCGCGCCAGACGGCGGACTCCTGGACGGGCAGGTCGGGCAGGATGCATCCGGCGCCGCCCGCCTCGGCCAGCTCGGCGGTGAACCGCTCGACGCCGTACCGGTCGATCGGGTTCCAGTACGTCATCACGAGCACCGGCTTGCCGGTCGCCTCGTACGCCTCACGGACCGTGCGCATCACGTCGGCGATCTTCACGCCGCCCCGCAGCGCGATGTCGTCGGCGGTCTGGATGACGGGGCCGTCGAGCACCGGGTCGCTGTGCGGCAGCCCGACCTCGACGATGTCGGCGCCGCCCTCGAAGACGGCCTTCACCGCCGCGATGCCGCCGTCCACGGTGGGGAAGCCCGCCGGGAGGTAGGCGATCAGCGCGGCCCGGTTCTCGGCCTTGGCGCCGGCGAGCGTGTCGCTCAGCAGCCCGATGTTCCCGCTCACTTGGCGTCCTCCCCGTTCTCCCTGTCACCGGTTCCGCTGTCGTCGTACAGTCCGAAGTACTTGGCGGCGGTGTCCATGTCCTTGTCGCCACGCCCGGAGAGGTTGACGACGATCAGGCCGTCCTTCCCCAGCTCACGCCCCAGCTCCAGCGCCCCGGCCAGCGCGTGCGCGCTCTCGATCGCCGGGATGATGCCCTCGGTGCGCGAGAGCAGCAGCAGCGCCTGCATCGCGTCGTCGTCGGTCACGGCCCGGTACTCGCCGCGTCCGCTGTCCTTGAGGTACGCGTGCTCCGGGCCGATGCCCGGGTAGTCGAGCCCCGCGGAGATCGAGTACGGCTCGGTGATCTGGCCCTCCTCGTCCTGGAGGACGTACGAGCGCGAGCCGTGCAGGATGCCGGGCTCGCCCGCCGTCAGGGTGGCGGCGTGCTCGCCGGTCGCGATGCCGTGTCCGGCGGGCTCGCACCCCACCAGACGGACGTCCGCGTCGGGGATGAACGCGTGGAAGAGCCCGATCGCGTTCGAACCGCCGCCCACGCACGCCACGGCGGCGTCGGGCAGCCGTCCGGCGCGCTCCAGGATCTGGCGGCGGGCCTCGACGCCGATGACGCGGTGGAAGTCGCGGACCATGGCGGGGAAGGGGTGCGGGCCCGCGACCGTACCGAACAGGTAGTGCGTACGGTCGACGTTGGCGACCCAGTCGCGGAACGCCTCGTTGATGGCGTCCTTCAGCGTCCGGCTGCCGGACGTCACGGGGACGACCTCGGCGCCGAGCATCCGCATCCTGGCCACGTTGAGGGCCTGGCGCTGGGTGTCGATCTCGCCCATGTAGATGGTGCATTCGAGCCCGAACAGCGCGCACGCGGTCGCGGTCGCGACCCCGTGCTGTCCCGCGCCGGTCTCGGCGATGACCCGGGTCTTGCCCATCCGCTTCGTCAGCAGGGCCTGGCCGAGCACATTGTTGATCTTGTGCGAACCGGTGTGGTTCAGGTCCTCCCGCTTGAGGAAGATCCGGGCGCCGCCCGCGTGCTCCGCGAAGCGGGGAACCTCGGTCAGCGCGCTGGGCCGGCCGGTGTAGTGGACCAGGAGGTCGTCGAGCTCGGCGGCGAAGGCGGGGTCGCTCTTCGCCTTCTCGTACTCGACGGCGACCTCGTCGACGGCGGCGACGAGCGCCTCGGGGATGAACTTGCCGCCGAAGGCACCGAAGTACCCCTCGGCGCTCGGGACATGACCTTCGGGGTCGGGAATGAAGAACTCGGACACGCGGGAACTCCTCAGAAGCAACGGACGGAGAGCACCGTAGTGCGCCGGGCGGCCGCCATCGCGCACCTCGTGGCGATCACCTGCTCCGGCGCGCACCGCACCGGGGCCGCACGGGACCTATCGGTCCACAGGGGCCTGGGGTGCGGTTACGCGGGCCATCGCATTCCGTTGACCTGGCCGGGCTCGTCCCCGATCACGTACCGCACCCGCCGTCCGTGCACCCGCCGGGCCGGCGCGCGGCAGCCACGCGGGCGGCACCCGCGCGCGAGGGGCGCGTGGGTGTCCGGCGTGGCGGCTGCGGAGCGGGTGGCGGCGGGCATGGGCGGGGTCAGTCCCTCCCGTGCCGCAGCGCGGGGTGCGCGCCGGCGGCGACGAGGTCCGCGACGGCGGACTTCGGGTCACGGCCGGTGACCAGGGACTCGCCGACGAGTACGGCGTCGGCCCCGGCGTTGGCGTACGCGATCAGGTCGTGCGGCCCGCGCACACCCGACTCGGCGATCTTCAGGATGCCGGCCGGGATCTCCGGGGCGACCCGCTCGAACGTGGAGCGGTCGACCTTGAGGGTCTTCAGATCGCGCGCGTTGACACCGATGATCTTCGCCCCGGCCTCCACGGCGCGCTCGGTCTCGTCCTCGTCGTGGACCTCCACGATCGGGGTGAGCCCGATGGACTCGGCCCGCTCGATCAGCGAGACGAGCGCCGGCTGTTCGAGCGCGGCGACGATCAGCAGCACCAGGTCGGCACCGTGCGCGCGCGCCTCCCAGAGCTGGTACGACGTGACGATGAAGTCCTTGCGCAGCACCGGGATGTCGACCCGGGCGCGGACGGCCTCCAGGTCGGCCAGCGAACCGCCGAAGCGGCGCTGCTCGGTCAGTACGGAGATGACGGCCGCGCCGCCCGCCTCGTAGTCGGCCGCGAGGGCGGCGGGGTCGGCGATCGCGGCGAGCGCGCCCTTGGACGGGCTGGAGCGCTTCACCTCGCAGATCACCTGGACGCCCTCGCCGCTCAGCGCGGCGACACCGTCCTTGGCCTGGGGCGCCTTGGCCGCGCGCTCCTTGAGCTCGTCAAGGCCGACGCGCGCCTGCCGCTCTGCGAGGTCGGCGCGTACGCCGTCGATGATCTCGTCGAGCACACTCACGCGAGCGGCCCCCTTCCGGGACGGGTGCGGTTCAGTTACGGATCGTACCGACGGCGGCCGGGGCCGCCATCGGGCCCTGTTCGGCCATGTCGTCATGTCCGGCCCTCCCGATGCTAGCCGGAAGTGGCCGAAGGGCTCGCATCCGGTCGGCCGCGCGCGCCACCGCTGCGGCCCGTCAGGGCGCGAGCCATGCCCCGAAGGGCAGGTTCCTGAGGACGCTGAAGGCCACGAGGACGGCGCCGAGGGTCCACCACCACAGGGGGCGCTGGGTGATGCGCAGGGGGAGCCCTTTTCCGGCTCTCACCACCCAGATCACCCACACGACGGCGAAGACGGCGTAGCCCGCGAAGGCGAGCGCGTTGTCGCCGAGCGCGGTGAGCGGGTCACCGTGGGCGAGGGCATGGGCGCCGCGCAGGCCGCCGCAGCCGGGGCAGTAGAGACCGGTGAGGCTGTAGAGCGGGCAGGGCGGGTAGTGGCCGGATTCGTTCGGGTCGACCAGGCCGACGTAGGTGAACGCGGCGGCGACCCCGGCGAGGGTGGCGAGCGGGGTCAGCAGCCGCCTGACCCGGGACGCGGACTGCGGCACCTCGTACGGCGCGCGCGGCCCGTAGGACCCGTACGGCTCGTACGGCGGCGTGGCCGGCATCGGTACGGCGGGAGGGTGCGGGGCGTTCGGCGCGTGGTCCACCCGGTGATTGTCGCCGCTCCCACGGAAAGACGCAGCCCGGCCTCGCCGGACTGCGTCATGTGCAGCGGACTGCGCTGTGTGCAGGGGACTGCTTCAGCTCTGGAGCTACGGGTCAGACGGTCTGGGCCTGGGCCGTGAGCGGCGCGGCGGCCTCGTGGTGCTGCTCGTGGGACGCGGTCTGCGCCAGGATCTGGGCCCTGACGTCCTCTGAGCGCAGGTTGACCTGCTTGTTCGCCGCGGCGTTCCTGGCCGCGGCCACCTCCGGCGACTCCTTGGGCATGCCCATGCCCGCGGCGCTCATCGCCATGCCCACGATCCCACCGAGCACGACGACGGCGAGGCCGCCGTAGAACGCGAGGAAGTTGACCGCCACCATGCCGACTCCCGAGACGCAGAAGCCGATGAAGGCGATGGTGACGCCGGTCCAGGCCGCCGGGGTGTGTCCGTGGCTGCTGCCCGCCATGAGTTGCTCCTCGTTGCTGTTGCGCCGGTTGCGCCGGGTGAGTCGGACGCTCACGCCATATTGTCCCGCATGCGCGGGGCGGAAGGTTCCCGGGGGTGGCCCGGTGTGAGTCAGCTCTCGCGGGTCGGATCCTCGCCGCGGTCCAGAGCCTTCCACAGGTCCTCGGGCCGGTCGGGGTCGACCACGGGCGCCTTGCGCGCGCCGCGGTCACGTCCCGGGGCGCCGCCCGTCCCGGCCCCGGCGGCCTGGCCCGGCCGCTCGTACCGGCCCGACATCGCGGGCCAGCGGCTGCCGTACACGAGGGCGAGCGCCCCCGCGAGCAGGATCAGCGCGCCGCCCGCCGTGGTCACGTAGGGCCATGCGGTGTGGCTGAGCCCGGAGACCGTGGCGGCGGTGTCGCCGGTGGTCTGCGCGGCCTTGTCGTCGAGCGCCGCGCTGTCGGAGGCGCCGAGGAACGCGGCGACGGCCGCGCCCGTACCGCTCAGGGCGAGCAGCGCGGAGACGAGCAGCCGCCCGGCCCTGCGGACGGCGAAGACGGCGACGAGCGCGGCGAGGCCGACGATGGCGAGGGCGGCCGGGACGCCGGTGATGTCCCGGCCGTCGGCCTTGAGCGGCAGGGAGCCGCCCCCGACGGCCGCCGCGCCCTCCGCCCAGGTCTGGCCGGAGGCGATCAGCACCACGGCGGCGCCGAGGGCGCCGAGGAGCAGGGCCGCGGCGAGACTGCGGCGGCTGCCGCGCGTGTCGGTGGCCGCGGGGGCCGCGGCGGTACGGGGCTGGGGTACGGGTACGGCACTCACGTACCCCACTATCCCCTACCGCCGCAAACCCCCCGGAGCCCGGGGCACCGCGCGGGGGTCAGGCCCCGCCCATCCGGTTCGCGGTGTGGACGGCCCGGAGCACCGCCGCCGCCTTGTTGCGGCACTCGGTGTCCTCGGAGACCGGGTCGGAGTCGGCGACGACGCCCGCGCCCGCCTGGACGTAGGCCGTGCCGTCGCGCAGCAGCGCCGTACGGATGGCGATGGCCGTGTCGGAGTCCCCGGCGAAGTCGAGATAGCCGACGCAGCCGCCGTACAGACCGCGCCGGGTGGGCTCCAGCTCGTCGATGATCTGGAGGGCGCGCGGCTTGGGCGCGCCGGAGAGGGTGCCCGCGGGGAAGCAGGCGGTCAGCACGTCGAAGGCGGTACGGCCCTTGGCGACCTGTCCCGTCACGGTGGACACGATGTGCATGACGTGCGAGTACCGCTCGACCGACATGAAGTCGACGACCTCGACGCTGCCCGGCTCGCAGACCCGGCCGAGGTCGTTGCGGCCGAGGTCGACGAGCATCAGGTGCTCGGCGCGTTCCTTGGGGTCGGCGAGGAGTTCGTCGGCGAGCGCCTGGTCCTCCTGCGGGGTGGCGCCGCGCGGCCGGGTGCCGGCGATGGGGTGGACCATCGCATGGCCGTCCTCGACCTTGACGAGCGCTTCGGGGCTGGAGCCGACGACGTCGAAGGCGGCCCCGCCGTCCTCGGTGGCGGGGAAGCGGAAGAGGTACATGTACGGGCTCGGGTTGGTGGCCCGCAGCACCCGGTAGACGTCGAGCGCGCTCGCGGTGACGGGCGTCTCGAACCGCTGCGAGGGCACGACCTGGAATGCCTCGCCCGCCCTGATCCGCTCCTTGATGTCCTCGACGGCGTCCTGGTAGGCGTCGCCGCCCCACAGCGCGGTGAACTCGGGCAGCTCGGAGGCGGGCAGTTCGGCGGGCGGCGAGTGGAACGGCCGGTCGAGGTCGGCGGCCATCGCGTCGAGCCGGGCGACGGCGTCCGCGTACGCCTCGTCCACGCCGGTGTCGAGATCGTTGTGGTTGATCGCGTTGGCGATCAGCAGGACGGAGCCGTCCCAGTGGTCGAGGACGGCGAGGTCCGAGGTGAGCAGCATGGTCAGCTCGGGGATGCGCAGGTCGTCGCGGGCGTGGTCGCCGACCTTCTCCAGCCTGCGGACGATGTCGTACCCGAGGTAGCCGACCATGCCGCCGGTGAAGGGCGGCATGCCGGAGGCCAGGTCGCGGGGGGTGTGCAGGGTCTCCACCGTGGCGCGCAGGGCGGCCAGCGGGTCCCCGTCGACGGGGACGCCGACGGGTGCGGTGCCCAGCCAGTGCGTCCGCCCGCCGCGCTCGGTGAGGGTGGCGGCCGACCGTACGCCGATGAACGAGTAGCGGGACCAGGAGCGGCCGTTCTCCGCGGACTCCAGCAGAAACGTGCCGGGGCGTTCGGCGGCGAGCTTGCGGTACAGGCCGACCGGGGTGTCCCCGTCCGCGAGGAGGCGCCGGCTCACGGGGATGACACGGCGGTCCACCGCCAGCTTGCGGAAGGTCTCAAGGTCCATGGCGGCTGACCCTACTCGTTGCGCGTACGGGAAAGGGGGCGTGCGGGCGGGCGGCCCGGCCCTACCCGAGGGGCAGGACGTCGGCGTCGAAGCAGGTGCGCGCGCCGGTGTGGCAGGCGGCGCCCACCTGGTCGACCTGGACGAGGACGGTGTCCGCGTCGCAGTCCAGGGCGACGGACTTCACGTGCTGGATGTGGCCGGACGTGTCCCCCTTCACCCAGTACGCGCGGCGGCTGCGGGACCAGTAGGTGCAGCGGCCGGTGGTCAGCGTGCGGTGCAGGGCCTCGTCGTCCATCCAGCCCAGCATCAGCACCTCGCCGGTGTCGTACTGCTGGGCGATCGCCGGGACCAGGCCGTCTGCGCTGCGCTTGAGACGGTCGGCGATGGCGGGGTCGAGCCCTCCGGTGGGGGACGGCGCCCCGCTCGTACTGGTCATACGGCCATTGTGCCGCGCCCGTGCGGTTCCCCGGCGCGATGTCCACTGGGCGGACGGGTTCCGGCCGCCGTACGCTGGAGGCATGTCGACCCATGCGAAGCGTGAACGACTTCTGCTCGCCGACCTGTTGGAGGCGGCGGGCCCCGAGGCACCGACGCTCTGCGACGGCTGGCTGACCCGGGACCTCGCGGCCCATGTGGTGGTCCGCGAGCGCCGACCCGACGCGGCGGGCGGGATGATGCTGGCCGCGCTCAGGAACCGGCTGGAGCGGGTGCAGGCCGAGTATGTCGCGAAGCCGTACGAGGAGCTGATCCAGCTCATCAGGTCGGGTCCGCCGCGGATGTCGCCGCTCGGCATCAAGCAGCTCGACGAGGTGGCGAACACGGTGGAGTTCTACATCCACACCGAGGACGTCCGCCGGGCGCAGCCCGACTGGACGCCCCGGGAGGTGGACCGCGTCTTCGCCGACACGCTGTGGTCGCGCCTGGAGAAGGGCGGCCGGATGATGGGCCGCAAGTCCCCGGTCGGCCTGGTCCTGCGCCGCCCGGACGGTCAGACGGCGGTGGCGCACCGGGGCACCCCGGTGGTGACGGCGACGGGCGAGCCGAGCGAGCTGCTGCTGTTCGTGTCGGGCCGCCAGGAGGCGGCGAGGGTGGAGCTGGCGGGCGACAAGGACGCGGTCGAGCGGGTCAGGGACGCGAAGCTGGGCATCGCGTAGCGCGTACGTACGTACGAGGGCGTACGGGCACGGGCTGCTGGCGCCGGGCGGTCTCAGTGCGGCAGCTCGGCCCGGCGCAGCGCCTTCGGGCCGAGCCCGATGACACCCCCGGCGGCGCAGACCGCCGCGCAGGCGAGGAAGACCGGGCCCGCGCCCCACAGGCCGACCGCCGCGCCGACGAGCGGGTAGCACAGGGGCGCGATCCCCAGGGTGACGAGCGTCGAGACGGAGGTGACGCGGCCCAGATAGGCCGGGTCGCAGGCCGTCTGGAGGATCGCCCAGGCCAGCGCGCCGCTCAGGCCGGCGAGCAGCCCGATGAGGGCGCCGGCGGCCATGGCGTACGGGACCGACGGCACGTACCCAATGGCGGCGACGCAGACGGCGCCGCCGCACAGGACGAGGGGCATGACGAGCCCGGCGCGCGGTATGCGTCCCCGTACGGTCAGCAGCAGCGCGCTGAGGCCCGCGCCGGTGCCGAAGGACGCGACGATCCACCCCATGCCGTCGGCGCCCCAGCCGCGTTCCTGGACGAGGAGCGTGAGCCCGATGTTGAGCGGGCCGACGAAGCCCAGCTCCCCGACGGCGACGGTGGCCATGAGCGGGGCGAGCACCCGGTGGCGGCGCAGGTAGCGCAGCCCGTCCCGCAGTTCGCCCCAGGCCCCGAGGTCCGTGTGAGCGTCCGCCGGGTCCTTGGCCGGGCCAGACCGCATCCGTACGGCGAGGAGCAGCGGCAGCGATACGGCGAACAGCGCCCCGGCGAAGGCGAACGCGGCCGGCGACCCGCCGAGCGCCACCGCGAACCCGCCGAGCGGCGCCCCGGTCACCCCGGCGACGCGCTGGGCGAGGCCGCGCATCCCCTGGACGCGGGCGAGCTGGCCGGGGGCGGTGATCCGGGGCGGCAGGGCGCCGACGGCGGGCAGGAAGAGCGCGTCGACGGCGCCGAAGACCAGGGCGACCGCGAGGAGCATCCAGAGCGCGGGGGTGGTGAACAGCAGCGCCAGGGCGACGCCCAGGATGACGGCGCAGCGCACGGCGTCACCGCCGATGACGACCCGCCGGGGCCCGAACCGGTCGGCGATCACTCCCCCGCCGAGCATGAGCAGGGCGCGGGGTACGGAGGCGGCGGCGAGGACGAACCCGGCCTGCGCGGGGCTGCCGCCGCGGACCGCGGCCCAGGACAGCGCCATGTAGTAGACGCTGTCGCCGACCATCGAGGCGGTGTAGGCACCGAGCCAGCGCAGCACGTTGGCGTCCCGGTGGGCGGGCCGCTCGGGAGTGGGGGCGGTAGGTGCGGCGGAGGGTGTGACGGAGGGGGCGGGCGTGGGTCCGAGGGGCGCGCTCACAGCGGTGCCGTCCTCTCTCAGGGATCTCAGGGGCGGAAGGGGAAGCCGTACAGATGCAGCGCGACGGTCTCGCGTCCCTCGGTGTCGCCCGTGTCCTCGGCGGCGCGCCCGGTGTTCTGGTACTTCAGGGCCAGTTCGTGCAGCTCACGTTGGAACGCCGCCAGCTCCGCCGCGGTGAGCGGAGCCAGGTACTCGCTGCTGAGGGAGGCGGTGCGCCACTCGGACGGCCAGGCGTTCTGGGAGTCGAGGAAGGCGCGGTACTGGCTGACGCGCTGTTCGAAGACGAGCCGGCCGACGGCGCTGTACGCGGCGACCTCCTCGGGCGCGTCGCTGAAGTCCTCGTGTCCCCAGCTCACCCCTTCGGAGGCGACCCGCCACCACCGCTCCCGCCCGTCCGTCCCATGCGGCTCGGCCTCCGTGATGAGCCCGTGCTCGGCGAGCTTGCGCAGGTGGTAGCTGACGAGCGAGACGGCCTCGTCGACCTGGTCGGCGAGGTGTGAGGCGGTGGCCTGACGGGCGATGAAGAGCGCCCGGTAGAGCCGTAGCCGCAGGGGGTGGCCGAGGGCCTTGAGGGTGGCGATGTCGGTGATCCGGCGCTGTTCCCGCTGTTCCTGGTCTGCCATGGACCGACCGTAATCAGAAAAGAAAAATTGCACAATATTTGTTGCGCAATAAATCCTGTGAACTTGCCCGGCCCGTTCGACCACCGACCAGCAGCTATACATCGGATGAGTCCGGACGCAAGCCCGGACGGGACCACCAGGGGCGGGAGGCTTGAATCCGCCGACGACCTGACAGAAGTGGCCTGATTCCGTCGAGTTCCTATCATTGACAGGTGCACGCAACGTACCTAGGTTCACCGACACACCCGATGTATTCGATGTATTCGATGATCCGTCAGGTCTGGAGGACAACGATGACCTCACCGTCAGGAAAGCCCTCAGCCGTGGACCGCAGGGCCTTACTCGGCACCGCGCTGGGCGGCGCGGCAGCCGCGGCGCTGCCCGCAACGGCCCACGCGGCACCCGCCGGAGCCCCCGCGCACCCCGACGTCCCGGAGCACCCCGCGCACCCCGCACGTCCCGCACGTCCCTGGAAGCTCCGCGACGCGATGTCCACCGACGGCGCCTGGGCGAGCTTCCTGCGCGGCCAGGACCTGCTGTGGACCCGGCTGCCCACGTCCTGGTACGAGGGGCCGTTCCTCGGCGACGGGCAGCTCGGCACCATGATCTACCAGGAGCCGGACAGCAACCGGATCCGCTTCACGGTCCAGCACGGGCGCGTACAGGACCACCGGCCCGAGTTCGGCAGCACCTGGGGCACCTGCCGGCTCCCGGTCGGGCACCTCACGCTGGACCCGGTCGGCACCATCACCGCCGTCGACTGGCGGCTGAGCCTGTGGAACGCCGAACTCACCGGCACCGTCACCACCACCCGCGGCACCCTCACCCTCGCCGCCCTCATCCACGACGAGGTCCTCGCCGTCCGCACCACGGCCACCGGCGGCGAACGGGCCGTCTGGACCTTCCACCCCGAGGAGGCCGTCAGCCCCCGGAGGATCAGCGAGGACCCGCCCGCCGGCTACACCGCCCACCCGCCCTGGACCACCCGGACCACCGCCGACGGCACCGAGCAGGTGCTCCAGCCCCTCACCGGCGTCGGACAGACCGCCACCGCCTACCGCCGTACCCGCGACGAGCTGCTGCTCAGCGTCGGGCACAGCGCGCCCTCCCTCACCGCCGCCGCGGCGGACTCGCTGCGCAACCTGCGGCGCGCGGCGTCCTGGAGCGCCCTGCGCCAGCGGCATCTGCGCTGGTGGCACGCGTTCTACCGGAAGAGCTTCATCTCCTTCCCGGACCAGCGGATGCAGTCCTTCCACTGGATCCAGCTCTACAAGATCGCCTCAGCCAGCCGGACGGGCGGCCCCGTCATGGCCACCTCGGGACCCTGGCTGGAGCCCACCCCCTGGCCCGCGGTCTGGTGGAACCTCAACGTCCAGTTGGAGTACTGGCTCATCCACGGCTCCAACCACCTGGAACTCGACTCGCTCGCCACCACCCTGCGGCAGAGCCAGGAACAGCTCATCGCCAATGTGCCCGCCGCCTACCGCGCGGACAGTTCGGGCGTCGGCCGCAGCTCCGACATGTTCGCCAACCGCGGCGTGGGCAGACCGGGGACCGGCGCCGAGACCGGCGACCTCACCTGGGCGCTGCACAACGTATGGCTCTCCTACCGTCACTCCATGGACGAGAGCCTGCTGCGCGACACGCTCTTCCCCGTGCTGCGCCGGGCCATCGCCTACTACCTGCACTTCCTCACCCCGGGCAGCGACGGCCGCCTCCACCTGCCGAGCACGCTCTCGCCCGAGTACCCGGTCGTACCCCCGCAGGACACCAACTACGACCTGGCACTGATCCGCTGGGGCTGCCAGACCCTGCTGGACTCCGCCGAACTGCTCGGTGTCGAGGACGAGTCGGCGCCGCGCTGGCGGGAGGTGCTGGCCCGGCTCACCCCGTACCCGGTCGACGGGAACGGCTTCATGATCGGCGCGGACACCCCGTACGCGCAGTCCCACCGCCACTACTCGCACCTGCTGATGGTGTACCCGCTGTACCTGGTCAACTGGGACCAGCCCGGCTCCCGCGAGCTGATCACGACATCGCTGACGCACTGGCACGCGCTGACCGGCGCCCACCGCGGGTACAGCTACACCGGGGCCGCCTCCATGTACGCGATGATGCGCGACGGGGACACCGCGCTCACGTATCTGCGGAAGTTCTTCGACCCGGGCAGCCGCTTCCCGTGCCGGGCCAACACCCACTACACCGAGGCCGGTCCGGTCATCGAGACGCCGCTGTCCGCCTCGCAGTCGCTGCACGACATGTTCTGCCAGAGCTGGGGCGGCGTGATCCGTGTCTTCCCCGCCGTCCCGGCCGACTGGGCGGACGTCACGCTGCACGACTTCCGCACCCAGGGCGCCTTCCTGGTCAGCGCCGTACGCAAGGCCGGGGCCACCCGGTTCATCCGGATCAGGAGCCTGGCGGGCGAGCCGCTCAGGCTCCGGCACGGGCTGGCCGGGGCGCTCACCGTACTGCTGGACGACGGGACCCCGGCCAGGACCGAGGACCTGGGCGACGGCACCCTCGCCATCGATCTGCCCCGGGGCCGTGAGGTGCTGGTCCACTCCGGCCGCCGCCCCGACCTGGTCATCGCGCCCGTCCCGGTCGGCGAACCGGGGCCGGCCTGGGGCCTGCCGTAACCCTCAGGCGTGCCCGCAGCCCCCGACTCCACCACCCCGGGAGGTTCCCATGGCGGTTCCGCTCAGGACCGCGATCACCCCGCTCCGCGCGCTGCTCCGCGCCGCGCTGGCGGCCACACTGCTCACGGCCGCCCTTCTCACGGCCGGCCCCGCGCGGGCCGGCCAGGACACCGGCTCCCCCCAGCACCGCTGGGACGTGTCCGCCCCCGTACCCGCCTCCGCCCCCGTACCCGCCTCCGCCCCCGACCGCGCCGCCGTGGCGCGCGTACCGCACGCCCGGGTCTCCCTCGACCCCGCCACCGGCGCCCTGAGCCTCACGGTGTCGCGTGGCGGCCGGACGGTCCTCGCGCCCTCGCCCGTCGGCCTCGTCACCGAACGCGCCGACCTCTCCCAGGGGTTGCGCTTCCTGCGCCGTACGGACCGGCCGGTCCGCGACCGCTACCGGGCCACGTCCGGCAAGCGGCTGGAGCGCCGGGTCGAGATGACCGAGACCCGCCTGTCGTTCGCCACCGCCGCGGGCGCCCGGCTCGACCTCGTCGTGCGCGCCGCCGCCGACGGGGTCGCCTACCGGTACGACCTGCCCGCCGGGTACGGGGACGTCCTCCGCGAGACCTCCGCCTTCACCGTGGCGCCCGACTCCCGCGCCTGGCTCGGCACCTACCGGGCCGACAACGAGGGCCAGTTCGCCCCGCACACCGCGGCGACCGCCCCCACCGGGGCGTACTCGTACCAGGCGCTCTTCGCGACCGACGGCGGCTACACCCTGCTCGCCGAGTCCGGCCTCACCGGCGCGTACTCCGGTGCCCGGCTCGCCCACGACCAGGGCACCGGCACCTACCGGGTCGCGCTCGCCGACGAGCGGGTCGACGCCGACGGGCCGCTCACCACCCCCTGGCGGGCCCTGGTCACCGGCGATCTCGCCACCGTCACCCGGTCCACCTTCACCGACGACCTCGCGCCCGCCTCCCGGGTCGCCGACCGCTCGTGGATCCGGCCCGGCACCGTGCTGTGGACCTGGCTGGCCGGCGGCCGGGAGGCCGGCCAGAGCCTCGCGGCGCAGAAGAAGTACGTCGACTACGCCGCCGAGCGGAACTGGCCCTACGAGGCCGTCGACGCGGGCTGGTACTACAAGCCCGGCGAGTGGAACACCACCGACCCCGACTGGGCGACCAACAGCTGGCTGCCCGAACTCGTCCGCTACGCCCGCGCCAAGGGCGTCGGGATCATCGTCTGGGTCCACCAGACCAACCTGGACACCCCCGAGGAGCGCGCCCTCTGGCTGCCCACCCTGGAGCGCTGGGGCGTCAAGGGCGTCAAGATCGACTTCATGGACTCCGAGGCGCAGCCGATGCTCCGCTGGTACGACACCATCCTCCCGGAGACCGCCGCCCACCACCTGATGGTCGACTTCCACGGCTCGACCATCCCCAAGGGCATCCAGCGCACCTGGCCGCATGTCATGACCCTGGAGGGGGTCGGCGGCGAGGAGAAGCGGACCAACACCGCGGCCCACCTCACCACCCTGCCGTTCACCCGCAACGTCATCGGCTCCATGGACTTCACCCCCGGCGCCTTCCACCGCGTCGGTCTGCGCCCCAACTCCGACGCGGCGGAGACCGGGCTCGCCGTGCTGTACGAGTCGGGGCTCCAGATGTTCGCGGGCACCCCCGAGTCGTACGACGACCGGCCGCTCGCCCGGGAGTTCTTCGACCAGGCCCCCGCCGCCTGGGACGACACCCGGCTGCTCGCCGGAGAGCCCGGCCGGGAGGCCGTGCTGGCCCGCAGGGACGGCGACCGCTGGTTCCTGGGCGGGGTGTACGCCGGCGCCGCCCGTACGGCCGAGGTGCCGCTGGCCCTCGGTCCCGGAAGGTGGCTGGTGGAGACGGTCCTCGACAGCGCCGACGGGCTGGTGCAGGACCGGCGGGTGGTGCGCGGCGGCGACACGATCGACGTCGAGGTCGTCGACAACGGCGGCTTCGCCGGGATCGCCTGCCCCTGGCGCCCCGGCGTCACCACCTGCTACCGCTGACCGTTGAACCCGAAGGCCCCCGCCGATGCCTCGAAGGCGCGGCGGGGGCCCTGGCCGGACGGGGGAAGCGGGGTCAGCGCACCGGATGCCCCGCCTGCCGCAGCGCGTCCTTGACCTCGCCGATGCGCAGGTCGCCGAAGTGGAAGACCGATGCCGCCAGTACGGCGTCGGCGCCCGCCTCGATCGCCGGGGCGAAGTGGGCCAGTCGCCCCGCGCCGCCCGAGGCGATGACGGGGACCGTGACGTGCTTGCGTACGGCCTCGATCATCTCGGTGTCGTAGCCGTCCTTCGTGCCGTCCGCGTCCATCGAGTTGAGCAGGATCTCGCCCGCGCCCAGCTCGGCCGCCTCGTGGGCCCACTCGACGGCGTCGCGGCCCGTGCCCTGGCGACCGCCGTGGGTGGTGACCTCGAAGGAGCCGGACGGGGTCCGGCGGGCGTCGACCGACAGCACCAGGACCTGGCGTCCGAAGCGCTCGGCGATCTCGCGGATCAGCTCGGGGCGCGCGATGGCCGCCGTGTTGACGCCGACCTTGTCAGCGCCCGACCGCAGCAGCTTGTCGACGTCATCGGCGGTCCGTACGCCGCCGCCGACCGTGAGCGGGATGAAGACCTGCTCCGCGGTGCGGCGCACCACGTCGTAGGTCGTCTCGCGGTCGCCGGACGAGGCGGTGATGTCGAGGAAGGTCAGCTCGTCGGCGCCCTCGGCGTCGTACAGCTTGGCCATCTCGACCGGGTCACCGGCGTCGCGCAGGTTCTGGAAGTTGACGCCCTTGACGACCCGGCCCCGGTCGACGTCCAGGCAGGGGATCACCCGTACGGCCAGCGTCATGCGGCACCTCCCCGCGGGTTCCCGGTGGCCCGGTACGCCTCCACCTCGACCTCCACCACGAGGCTCGGGTCGATGAGACCCGCCACCACGATCATGGAGGCGGCGGGGCGTGCCGCGTCGAAGAGTTCCTTGTGGGCGCGGCCGACCTCGTCCGCGTCCCGTACGTGCGTGAGGTACATCCGCGTCCGTACGACGTGCTCCGCGCCGAGACCCAGCTCCTCCAGCGCCTTGAGCGCCACGCCGAACGCGGTGACGGCCTGCTCGTAGGGGCCGCCCTCGGCGATCCGGCCGTCGACCACCGACGTGCAGCCGGAGACCAGGACGAGCCCGTTCGGCAGTTCCACCGCGCGGGAGTAGCCGAAGGACTCCTCCCAGGGGCCGCCGGACGGGACCTTCCGTACGGCCGCGGCGTCGGCCCCGGCCGCAGCCCCGGCGTCGCCGCTCATCCGGACACCGCCGCGAGCGCCTCTTCCAGCGTGAACGCCTCGGCGTACAGCGCCTTGCCGACGATCGCGCCCTCGACGCCCTCGGGCACCAGGCCGGCGATGGCCCGCAGGTCGTCCAGCGAGGAGACCCCACCGGAGGCGACGACAGGCTTGTCGGTCGCGGCGCAGACGTTCCTCAGCAGCTCCAGGTTCGGACCCTGGAGGGTGCCGTCCTTGGCGATGTCGGTGACGACGTACCGCGCGCACCCCTCGGAGTCCAGCCGGGCCAGCGTCTCGTAGAGGTCGCCGCCGTCGCGGGTCCAGCCCCGGCCGCGCAGGGTCGTGCCGCGTACGTCGAGGCCGACCGCGATCTTGTCGCCGTGCTGGGTGATGACCCGGGCGACCCACTCCGGGGTCTCCAGCGCGGCCGTACCGAGGTTGACGCGGGTGCAGCCGGTGGCGAGGGCCGCGGCGAGCGAGGCGTCGTCGCGGATGCCGCCCGACAGCTCGACCTTGAGGTCCATGGCGTCGGCGACCTCGGCGATCAGCTTCCGGTTGTCACCGGTGCCGAAGGCCGCGTCGAGGTCGACCAGGTGCAGCCACTCGGCGCCCGCGCGCTGCCAGGTGAGGGCGGCTTCGAGGGGGGAGCCGTACGAGGTCTCCGAGCCGGACTCGCCGTGGACGAGGCGTACGGCCTGGCCGTCACGGACGTCGACGGCGGGGAGGAGTTCCAGCTTCGGCACATCGGACTTCGGCACGGAAGGCATTCCAGAATCCATTCAGAGGGTTCCGATCCAGTTGGTCAGCAGCTCGGCGCCGGCGTCGCCGGACTTCTCGGGGTGGAACTGGGTGGCCCACAGTGCACCGTTCTCCACGGCCGCGACGAAGGGCTCGCCGTGGGTGGCCCAGGTGACCCGGGGCGCGCGGATCTTGGCGTTGGTGACCTCCAGGCTCCACTCCCGCACGGCGTACGAGTGCACGAAGTAGAACCGTGCGTCGGGGTCGACCCCGGCGAACAGTTGGCTGTCCTCCGGTGCCTCGACGGTGTTCCACCCCATGTGCGGGACGACGGGGGCCTGGAGCGGTCCGACCGTCCCCGGCCACTCGTCGAGCCCCTCGGTCTCCACGCCGTGCTCGATGCCCCGCTCGAAGAGGACCTGCATGCCGACGCAGATGCCCATGACGGGACGGCCGCCGGCGAGCCTGCGGCCGATGATCCACTCGCCGCGCGCTGCGGTGAGCCCCTTCATGCAGGCGGAGAAGGCGCCGACGCCGGGGACGAGCAGCCCGTCGGCGTTCATGGCCTTGTCGAAGTCGCGGGTGATCTCGACGTCGGCCCCGGCGCGGGCGAGGGCGCGCTCGGCGGAGCGGACGTTCCCGAACCCGTAGTCGAAGACGACCACGTTCTTCGCGGTCTTGGTCATCCCCAGATCCCCTGGATCCGCAGGACGCCCGCCACCAGGCAGAGCACGGAGCAGAGCCCGAGCAGCACGATCACGCCCAGAGGCAGTTTCTGCTTGTGGAAGGAGTACACACCGCCGGCGAGGAAGAGCCCCACGACGATCAGGATGGTCGACAGACCGGTCACAGGGCGCCCTTGGTCGAAGGAAGGATTCCGGCGGCGCGCGGGTCGCGCTCGGAGGCGTACCGCAGGGCCCGGGCGAGCGCCTTGAACTGGCACTCCACGATGTGGTGCGCGTTGCGCCCGTACGGGACGTGGACGTGCAGCGCGATCTGGGCCTGGGCGACGAAGGACTCCAGGATGTGCCGGGTCATCGTCGTGTCGTACTCGCCGATCATCGGCGCCATCTTCTCGGGCTCGGTGTGTACGAGGTACGGGCGGCCCGAGAGGTCGACGGTGACCTGGGCGAGCGACTCGTCCAGCGGCACCGTGCAGTTGCCGAAGCGGTAGATGCCGACCTTGTCGCCGAGGGCCTGCTTGAAGGCGGCGCCGAGCGCGAGGGCGGTGTCCTCGATGGTGTGGTGCGAGTCGATGTGGAGGTCGCCCTCGGTCTTCACCGTGAGGTCGAACAGGCCGTGCCGGCCGAGCTGGTCGAGCATGTGGTCGTAGAAGCCGACCCCGGTCGACACATCGACCTTGCCGCTGCCGTCGAGATCGATCTCGACGACGACGGAGGTCTCCTTCGTCGTACGTTCCACGCGGCCGATGCGGCTCATGCGCTCTGCTCCTTCTTGAGATCACGTACCGCGTCGAGGAACGCGTCGTTCTCGGACGGGGTGCCCGCGGTCACCCGCAGCCAGCCAGGTACGCCGTTGTCACGGATGAGGACACCCCGGTCGAGGATCCGCTGCCAGGCGGTGTGGGAGTCCTCGAAGCGGCCGAACTGGACGAAGTTCGCGTCCGAGTCGGTGACGTCGAACCCGATGGTCCGCAACTCCCCGACCAGGCGGTCCCGCTCGGCCTTGAGCGTCTCGACGTACCCCAGCAGCGTATCGGTGTGCTCCAGCGCGGCGAGCGCGGTGGCCTGGGTGACGGCGGAGAGGTGGTACGGCAGGCGCACCAACTGGACGGCGTCGACCACGGCGGGGTGCGCGGCGAGATAGCCGAGGCGCAGCCCGGCCGCGCCGAACGCCTTGGACATGGTGCGCGAGACGACGAGGAGCGGGCGGCCCTCGACGAGGGGCAGCAGGGAGGGGCGGTGGCTGAACTCGACGTACGCCTCGTCCACGACGACCAGCGTCGGGCGGACCGCCTGCGCGGCCTCGTACAGCGCGAGGACGGCGTCGGCGGCGACCGCCGTGCCCGTGGGGTTGTTGGGCGAGGTGATGAAGACGACGTCGGGGCGGTGCGCGGCGATCGCCTCGCACGCCGCGGCCACGTCGATGGTGAAGTCCTCGTTGCGCGGCCCGGAGATCCAGCCGGTGCCGGTGCCGCGCGCGATGAGGCCGTGCATCGAGTACGAGGGCTCGAAGCCGATGGCGGTACGGCCGGGGCCGCCGAAGGTCTGCAGGAGTTGCTGGATGACCTCGTTGGAGCCGTTGGCGGCCCAGACGTTCGCGGCGGTCAGCGGGTGCGCCCCGGTGTCCGTGAGCCCCGTACGGGTGAGATAGGCGGCGAGCTGGGTGCGCAGCTCGACCGCGTCCCGGTCGGGGTAGCGGTTGAGCCCGCGGGCCGCCTCACGGACGCGCTCGGCGATCCGCTCGACCAGCGGTTCGGGCAGCGGGTAGGGGTTCTCGTTGGTGTTGAGCTGGACGGGGACGTCGAGCTGGGGCGCGCCGTACGGGGACTTGCCGCGCAGCTCGTCCCGTACGGGCAGGTCGTCGATCCCGAGGGGCCTCGGGAACGCGTCGGCGTCGGTGGTGCTCACTTGCCGGGTACCTTCCATCCGAACCTTGCTTTCAGCGCCGCGCCGTGCGCGGGCAGATCCTCCGCCTCCGCCAGCGTCACCACATGGTGGGCGACCTCGGCGAGGGCGTCCTCGCTGTAGTCGACGATGTGGATGCCGCGCAGGAAGGACTGGACGGACAGGCCCGAGGAGTGGCAGGCGCAGCCGCCGGTCGGCAGGACGTGGTTGGAGCCGGCGCAGTAGTCGCCGAGCGAGACGGGGGCGTACGGGCCGACGAAGATCGCGCCCGCGTTGCGGACCCGCTCGGCCACGGCGGCGGCGTCGGCGGTCTGGATCTCCAGGTGCTCGGCGCCGTACGCGTCGACGACGCGCAGGCCGTCCTCGACGGAGTCGACGAGCACGATGGCCGACTGGCGTCCGGTGAGCGCGGGCCGTACCCGGTCCTCGATGTGCTTGGTGGCCGCGACCTGCGGTTCCAGCTCCTTGGCCACGGCGTCGGCCAGCTCCGTCGAGTCGGTGACGAGGACGGCGGCGGCGAGCGGGTCGTGCTCGGCCTGGCTGATCAGGTCGGCGGCGACGTGCACCGGGTCGGCGGTGTCGTCCGCGAGGATCGCGATCTCGGTGGGTCCGGCCTCGGCGTCGATACCGATCCGGCCGGTGAAGTAGCGCTTGGCGGCGGCGACCCAGATGTTGCCGGGGCCCGTGACCATGTTCGCGGGCGGGCAGCCGTCGGGGCCCGTGGTGCCGTACGCGAACATCGCGACGGCGGAGGCGCCGCCCGCCGCGTACACCTCGTCGACGCCGAGCAGCGCGCAGGCCGCCAGGATCGTCGGGTGGGGCAGGCCGCCGAACTCCTTCTGCGCGGGGGAGGCCAGCGCGATGGACGGGACGCCCGCCTCCTGGGCCGGCACCACGTTCATGATCACGGAGGACGGGTAGACGGACCGGCCGCCGGGCGCGTAGAGCCCCACGCGCTCCACCGGCACCCACTTCTCGGTGACGGTGCCGCCGGGCACGACCTGGGTGGTGTGCGCGGTACGGCGCTGCGCGCGGTGGACCAGCCGGGCGCGCCTGATGGACTCCTCCAGCGCGGCCCGGACGGCGGGGTCGAGCCCCGCGAGGGCGTCGGCGAGGGCGTCGGCGGGGACCCGTACGCGCTCCAGCCTGACCCCGTCGAACTTCTCCGCGGCCTCGATCAGCGCCGCCGTGCCCCGATGATGGACGTCCTCGCAGAGGGGCCGCACCTTCTCCAGGGCGGCCGCCACGTCGAACTCGGCTCGGGGCAGCAGGTCACGCAGAGCGACGCCCTCGGGGAGGGCGGCGCCGCGCAGATCGATTCGTGAGATCACGGGGTCAATTCTCGCAGACCGGATCAGGCCGCCGGACGCCTGTATCACTGGCTGATACATGTCCCGGAGGCCACTCCTCACTACTAGTGTTCAGTTCGTCACCGAGCGGGCACAACGAGGGTAAGGACCGTTTCGCCCATCTGGTCTGTACACCCCTCTGTACATCGCTCCACACACCTCTGTTCATCGCTCCACACATCCATGATCAGCACTCACACCCTGTACGCACACGGGGAAGCGGAGGAGCGGCCGTGACCGAGCCGCAGTACGACGAATGTCCCGACTGGCTCAGCGCCGCGGAAGTCGGCATGTGGCAGTCGTTCCGCAACGGCAGCGTGTACGACCTGAGCACGTCGGACCCGCTCCTGAACGATCCCTTCTCACCCCGCCCCTGGGGCACGGAACGCAGCGTGCGCGCCCGGGTGATGGCCCTGCTGCTGCTCAGCGGGCCCGCCGCGCTGCCGGGCCGGGTCGCGGCGCTCAAACTGCGCGGCCTCCAGATCACCGGGACGCTCAACCTCGCGGGCGGTGAGATCGCGCCGTACGTGGAGCTGGACCGGTGCCGGTTCGAGAACGAGGTGATCCTGCCCGAGTCGCACTTCACCACGCTGCGCATGGTGGCCTGCGCGATCCCCCGGCTGGAGGCCGCCCGGCTGCGCACCCAGGGCGATCTGCATCTGCCGCGCTGCCGGGTGGAGCGGGGGATCCGGCTGACCGACGCGCAGATCGGTACGGATCTGCTGATCAGCCAGATCGACGTGGGGCCCGACCGGGTCGGCCGGGCGATCGCCGCCGACGGACTGTCCGTCGCGCAGGACTTCACGGCCGATCAGATCGAGACGTTCGGCGAGGTCAGCCTGCGCGGCGCGAAGGTCGGCGTGTCGCTGAGCCTGCGCGGCAGCCGGCTGCGCGCCGCGGAGGAGCGGCGGGCGCTCAACGCCCCGCAGCTCACGGTGGAGCGCTCGCTGTACATGGCGGGCGCGTGGATCGGCGACTCCACCGACCTCCTCGGCACCCCCGACATCACCGCGGTGACTCCCCCGTACGGCGTCGGGCAGGTCGCGGCGCCGCTGCTGGGCACGCGATTACAGCGGTTCGAGTGCCGGGGCGGGGTCCGGCTGGACGACGGCCGGTTCGGGGACGCGCTCGACGTGGACGGGGCGCGGTTCTTCCTCGCGCCGACGGAGGAGCTGTCGCTGCGCCGGATCAGCACACCGGAGCTGCGGTTCAAGTGCGAGCGCGTGGAGGAGGGCCGGGTCGTACTGAGCGGCGCGCGGATCGTGACGCTCATCGACATGTCGACGAGCTGGCCGGGGCCCGGCGGGCTCGCCATGGGCGGCTTCGTCTACGAGAACATCGTCCCGTTCGGCCACTTCCCGCTGCTGCGGCGGCTGGAGTGGCTGGCGGCGGCGACCCCGGAGTACTCCCCCGAACCGTACGAACGGCTCGCGCAGGTGCTGCGGAACAGCGGCGAGGACGCGGACGCGCGCGAGGTGCTGCTGGCGAAGCAGCGGCGCCGCCGCGAGACGCTGCCGCTGGCGGCGAAGTTGTGGGGCTACCTCCAGGACTGGACGGTCGCGTACGGCTACCGCCCCGGCCGGGCGGCGCTGTGGATGGCGCTGCTGTGGGGCGCGGGCACGATCGCGTTCGCCCGCCACCCGCCGCCCCCGCTGCGGGCGGACGAACACCCGATATGGAATCCGGCGCTCTACGCTCTGGATCTGCTGATCCCGGTGATCGACCTGGGCCAGGACGGCTTCTGGCTCCCGGAGGGCACCTGGCAGTGGACGGCGGCGGGGCTGGTGGTGCTGGGGTGGATCCTGGCTACGACGGTGGCCACGGGAGCGACACGGGTGCTGCGACGGGGGTGACGCGCGGCCCTGGGGCGACGCCCGGCGCAGAGCGTCGCCCCGGCGCACGGCTCCGTCCCGGCACACGGTGTCGCCCCCGCAGCCTCATCGGTCGCGCGCCCACCGGGTGACGCACCAGGGGGCGCACCGGTCGCGCACCACCGGGGGACGTCACCCGCGTTTCTTTACTTTCCCTTGACCTCCGCCAGGACAACCTTTCCCCCGCCACCAAAGCTTCACAGCAACCCTCTGGCGCCCCCGCCACCTGCGGTTTTCAATGGTCCGCACCATGTCATTGCTTCGCGCCCTGATCAGCACCGCGCGTATGGTCCGGCACACCCCGCTGCTCGCCGCCGGGCTGCCACCGGACGACGAGGTGCTGCTCGACGCCCCCGACGACCGGCTCGCGCCCGCCCTGGTCTCCGCCGCGCTCGGCGAGTACGAGCAGGCAGCGAAGGTCCTCGCGGCGACGCGGGAGGCCGCAGCGTGGGAGGACCGGGACCGCTACGTCATGCGGCTGGCCGCGTTCGCGCACGGCCGGGACGGCTGGCTCGCCGCCTGGCTGCACGCGGCGCCGCACGACCCCGACGCCCTGCTCGTCCGGGCCGAACTGGCCGTCCGCAGGGCCTGGGAGTCCCCGGCCCGCGCCGAGTTGCTGCGCGAGACGGGGCCGCTGATCGACGCCGCGGCCGACGGCGACCCGCGCGATCCGGTGCCCTGGCGCGTGGCGCTCGACCACGCGCGGGGCACGCACGCCCCGCACACCGCGTTCGAGTCGCTGTGGGAGCAGGCCGTACGCCGCGCCTCGCACCACTACGGCTGCCATGTCGCGGCCCTCCAGTACCTCTCCGCCCACTGGTACGGCTCGCACCAGGAGTGCTTCGACTTCGCCGAGGACGCCGCCCGCGACGCGCTGCCCGGTTCGCTCGTACGGGCGCTTCCGGTGCGCGCGGCCTTCACCCGGCTGCTGAGCGGCCCGCCGGGCGCGGTCCACGGGGACCGTATCGACGCCGCCGCCGATCTCGCCATCACGGTCTCCGCCCGGTACGAGGCGGGCGACCCCTGGCCGGCCGAGGTGCGCAACCTCCTCGCGTACGTGCTGGTGGAGCGGGGGCGCTGGGCCGACGCACTGGAGCAGTTCCGGCTGATCGGGCCGTACGCGACGTCCTTCCCGTGGACCAGTTTCACCGACGATCCGCTCGGCCGGTTCCTCGAAACACGGGACGGCGTACGGATCCAACTGGCCTCGACCATGCCTTTGCGCAACAGGACCGACCGGGGAGGGCCCCGCGGCCATTACGCTTGACCGTTGTGACCACCGCACGCCTCCCTCTCTTCCCGCTGAACGCGGTGCTGTTCCCGGGCCTCGTCCTGCCCCTGAACGTCTTCGAGGAGCGTTATCGCGCGATCATGCGTGAGCTGCTGAAGACGGACGAGTCCGAACCGCGCCTCTTCGCCGTGGTCGCCATCCGCGACGGGCACGAAGTGGCGGTGACCGCCCCGGGCATGCCGGAGGGCACGTCACCGCCCGAGCGCCGGCCCGCCGACGGCTACGGCCCCGATCCGATCGAAGCGTTCCACCCGGTCGGCTGCGTCGCGGACGCGGCGACGATCCGCGAACGCCCCGACGGCACCTTCGAGGTGGTCGCCACCGGCACCACCCGGGTCCGGCTGCTCTCCGTCGAGGCCAAAGGACCGTATCTGACGGCGGAGCTGGAGGAGCTGCCCGAGGAGCCCGGCGACGGCGCGGCCACGCTCGCCGCAGGCGTCCTGCGCGCCTTCCAGAACTACCAGAAGCGGCTGGCCGGGGCGCGCGAGCGCTCGCTCTCCCGGATCGAGGACCTGCCGGACGAGCCCTCCGTGGTGTCGTACCTGGTGGCCGCCGCGGCCGTGCTGGACGTCCCGACGAAACAGTCGCTGCTGGAGGCGCCGGACATCGCGGCCCGGCTGCGCGCGGAGCTGAAGCTGCTGCGCGCGGAGACCGCGGTGATCCGTCATCTCCCCTCGCTGCCCGCCGTGACGCTGACGCAGGCGCCGACCACCCTCAACTGACCGAGCGGCCGCACCGTCCCAGGGGGGATCCGCACCGTGGCGAAGAAGTCCAGGAAGCAGCAGCAGTCCGGCGGGACCCCGGCGACGGTCGCGCTGACCGCGTCGGGCACGGCCTACACCCTGCACGCGTACGAGCACGACCCCGCGTCCCCGTCCTACGGCGAGGAGGCCGCGCAGGCGCTGGGCGTCTCCCCCGACCGGGTCTTCAAGACGCTCGTCGCGGACGTGGACGGTGAACTCACCGTCGCCGTCGTCCCCGTGGCGGGATCGCTGGACCTCAAGGCCCTCGCGGCGGCGGTCGGCGGCAAGCGCGCCGCCATGGCCGACCCGGCGGCGGCCGAGCGGACCACGGGGTACGTACGGGGCGGGATCTCCCCGCTGGGTCAGCGCAAGCGGCTCCGTACGGTCCTGGACGCCTCGGCCGAGGCCCATCCGACCGTGTGCGTCTCGGCGGGCCGGCGCGGCCTGGAGGTCGAGCTGGCCCCGGGGGACCTGGCGGCGCTCACCGCGGCGGTCGTGGCCCCCATCGGCCGCGCCTGAGGCGCCCGTACCCCCGTACCCCCGTACACCCGTATGGGCAGCGCTCCAACGCCGTCACGTAGTACGGCGGGTCACTTCTCCTTCTCCGGGGCGTCCCAGGACGGGGTCTCGCCACCCGGCCGGGGCGCGCTCCCGTACGCCGTGTTCCACTCCCACTCCGGTTCCGGATCGCGCGGGCCGAACAGGGCCGTCAGCGCGAGATGCACCACCATCGCGGCCACAGGCCACGCCAGCAGCGCGCCCTTCGCGTGGAGTTCGAGCGGCGCGTCGAAGGTGACGCCCTTGCCCGCCTGCTTGGCGTGCGCCACGACGTCCGACGTCGGACCCAGCTCCACACCGAACTTCCAGGCCAGCACCGCGCCCAGCAGCCCGCCCGCCGCCAGACCGACGACCAGGGCGATCCCGCCGCGCCGGTGGAAGAGGAAGACCAGGCCCGCGCTGACCGCGCCGAAGGCGAGCGCCAGCAGCAGGAACGTACCGTCGGCGGCGATGGCCTCCTCGCCCTCCGTGTCCTTCAGGAAGACGGCCGTGGCATCGGAGACCAGCGGGACGCGCGGCGCCAGCGACATCCACAGCAGCCCGAGGAGCAGCCCGGACACCGTGACGGCCACCAGGACCACCACCGCCTGCCGCACCTCGGTCTTCATGTCGGGCCACTTCTCCGCGTCGGCAGCGGGACGGGGCGACTCCCCGGCCGGCGGTGTCTGCCAGGGGTCGTCGTGCTGCGGCTGGTGGGGAGGCGTCAGAGGTGCGGTCACGGTGCCATCGTGCCAGGCCCCGGCGGTGGGCGCCGCATCGGACCGGCGCGGGGGCCGGGGACCGGACACCGTACGCCGCCGCCTCAGCGGACCGCGGCCCGCCGGTACGCCCAGGTCGCCACGGCCAGCGAGACGACCCCGACGACGGCGCAGACCCCGAGGTCGAACGCGACGGCCGTCCAGTCCGGGTGCGCGTCGAACGTACGGGCCAGCGCTTCCACCCCGTACGTGGACGGCAGAAGATCACGCGCGTACCCGATCGGCCCCGGCAGCCGGTCCGCGGGCAGCACCCCGAGCAGCAGCGCCGCGGACATCCCGAGCTGGCCCAGCAGGGTGGCCAGTTCCTGACGCGGCGCGAGCAGGCCGAGCGCCGCGCCGAGCCCCGCGAGGGCCGCGCCGGAGAGCGGGATGACCGCCGCGAGCACCCAGAGGTGGGTGAGCGGAAGCTGGAAGAGCACACTGCCGGTGACGGCCGTGACCGCCGTACCGGGCACGGTGAACGAGGCATACGCGCCCGCCGCGCCCAGCACCACCGCGGCGGGCGGCACGGGCAGGGTGGCGTAGTGGTCCAGGCCGCCGCTCGCCCGCAACTGGCCGAAGTACTGGGCGAGCAGATTGAGCGCGACGAACGCCACCACGAGCACGCTCGAACCGGCGACGACGGCCCGCGCCTCGTCACCGCCCTCCACGACGCCCCGCATCAGGATCATGATCCCGACGGACTGGAACGTCGCCACGAAGAGCAGCGGGATCCGGGCCACCCGCGCCCGGGAGAGCTGGGCACGGTAGACCGCGGCGAGCGAGGGCAGCAGCCGCGCCCGGGGCGCGAGCGGCGCGGGCGCGCCCCCGGCCGCCTCGGTGGGGGTGTCCTTCGCCGTCCGGATCCGCGCGGACACGGCCTCCGCGGGCACGATGCTCACCTGGCGCTGCTCCTGTTCGGTACGTTCGGGTCCGCCGGGGCCTGGTCGCGGACGTACGGCTGCCGACTGCGGCCGGCGCCCCGCCCCACCGCAGGGCCCCACCCTGCCACGGGGCGCGCGGTCACGGGACACGTCCCGGAAAAGCCCCCGGCGCTCATGCCTTCACCAGCCCCTGCGCCCGGCCGCCGAGCGCCAGATAGACATCCTCCAGGCTCGGCGTCGCCAGCGTGAAGTCGTCCAGCGCGGCGAAGGCCGCGCCGCCGGTCACCGCGGCGACGGCGGCGCGCGCCTCGTCGGGCGCGAGCCGCAGCACCCAGCGGCGACCGGACTCCTGCGCGGACCCGCGCAGCGCCGCCACCTCGGGCACGTCGAGCGGGGCGCGCTCCCGCCACACCAGCTCGACGCGGACCTCCCCGGCCACCTGCTCCTTCAGCCCCGACGGCGTGTCACAGGCGATGACCTTGCCGCGCTCCAGCACGGCGACCCGGTCGAGAACCGTCTCGGCCTCGATGACATTGTGGGTGACGAGCAGAACCGTCACCCCGTGCTCGGCCCGCCGCCGGTCCACCGCGGCCCACACCGCGCGCCGCGCGACGGGGTCCATCCCGGTGGTCGGCTCGTCCAGGACGAGTACGGGCCGCTCCCCCACCAGCGCGGCGGCGAAGCACGCGAGACGCCGCTGCCCGCCGGAGAGCTTCTTCAGCGCGCGCCCGGCGATCTCGGTGAGCCCCAGCTCCCCCAGCACCCGGTCCCGCTCGGCCCGCGCATCCCGCAACGTGAGCCCGCGCAGCCGCCCCGTGGTCTCGGCGGCGAGCGCCACGGTCAGTTCGTCGAGCGCGCTCGACTCCTGGCCGAGATAGCCGATGAGCCGCGAGGCACGCTCGGGATGGCGCACCAGATCGTGTCCGAGAACCTCGACGGCGCCGGAATCGGGCCGCATGAGCCCGGTGATCTGCCGTACGAGCGTGGACTTGCCGGCGCCGTTCGGCCCGAGCAGGCCGAAGATCTCACCACGCCGCACATCGAGCGAAATCCCGTCGGTGGCACGCACCTCAGGCGTCCCGGGAACCCCACGTCTGCCGCGCGCGGCGGGGTACGTCTTGACCAAGTCGCGCACCACACACACCGTACTCACGAGAAACGACCATACGTTGCGCGCCTGGCCCCCTTTCTTTTGGGGCTCGGTTCGCCTCCGGGGCGCCTCATGTCGGCGCCGACGCGCCCCTTCGGCTCACTCGCCGCAGGGTCGGGGGGCACCCCGGGGCCGGCGAGAGGGTTTCCCGGTGCCGGAATCTTCGGCCCGACTGCGCGCCTGGCCGGCGAGTGAGCCGAAGGGGCGCGCCGCTGTCGAAAGGGAGAGCGCGCGCAGGCCCCGAGGAACGAGGGGCCGAGCACGGTCGACCGTCGACAGTGGCATAAGGCGCCCCGGAGGCGAACCGAGCCCTAAAAAAACCGAGCCCTAAAAAAAGGGGCGCGTAGCAATCAACCTTCCTGGGCGGCTCGGACGTCGATCTCGCGCCAGAAGCCTGCCCGGATCGCGTACCGGTCGTGCTCGTCGATCTGGTCGTCCTTGTGTGCCAGCAGGCCGAAGCGGGCCGCGTACCGCAGCAGTTCGCCGTCGATGCGGTGCGGGACGCGGGGGTACATCACGGACAGTTTCTGTACGTGGGTGGTCTCCGGCAGCCGTTCCATCCAGCGCCGGGCGAAGACCTGTCCCACCTCGAAGGGGTCGCCGCCGACCGTGGTGATGTCCTCCTCCCGGTCCGCCCATCTCTGTTCCGCGCTGGTGAGCTGGGCCAGCGTCGGCAGGGACGCCGTTTCCGGGGGTTCGCCGGAGGTGCCGCCGCCCGGGCGTTCCACCCAGCCCTTGTCGGAGGACCAGCGGAGTGTCGCGCCCCCAGGATGCTGGGGTGGTGCGGGCTGCCGGTCGGGGTGGGGGGCGCGCAGGCTCGCCAGGTCCTTGGGGGTGGGGACGCCCTTGCCGCCCGTGGGCGCGGGGTGCGGTTCGGGTTCGTGGGTCGTGGGCTGTGCCGTCGAGCCGTTGCGTCCGGCGGGCGCCGCGGTCTGCGTCTGGGCCTGCGCCGCGCGTTCCGCGGAGGCCGCGAGCGCCGATTCGGGGAGCGGGGCCGAGAGGATCGCCGCGATCTCGGGGCGCGGGGCGGGGGACGGCGTACAGACGCCGCCGAGGTCCTTGGCGCGTACGGCCTTGGTGATCCACGCGCGGTCCAGTACGCGCCGTTCGTCCGCCTCGGCGACCAGGTCCTCGGACTGGTTGTAGTCGCCGTCGGCGGCCTGGACCGCCCAGAGGTGGACCGCGACGCCGTGTTCCTTGGCCGACATCAGGCCGGGCAGCAGATCGCCGTCGCCCGTGACCAGCACGACATCGGAACAGGCGCGATTTCTGGCCAGTTCGGTGAGTTCTGCATGCATCGCCGCGTCGACGCCTTTCTGCGCCCAGCGGCCGTCACTTCTCGTCAGCGCGCCGAGACGGACCGTGACGCGGGGCATCACGCGCAGCCGCCGGTGTTCGGGCTGCGGGACCCGGTCGGGGGCGCCGTCGAACCAGTAGATCCGGAGCAGCGGCTGTTCCGTATCGGCTTCGGCGCGCTCCCTGAGGCCCTGAATCAGGGCGGAGTGGTCGACGGTGATGCGGGATCGGGCCGGCTCTCCGGCCAGCAGGCTCGCGGCGGCGCCCAGCAGGTAGCCGGCGTCCACCAGGACGACGCAGCGGTCCACGCGTTCCACCCTCTTTCGGGAACCTCGGGATCGGGAGATCGGGAGTTACTGCGGGTTTGCTTCGAGTCTGCCCGACGGCAAGAGGCTTGACGTCCGGAACTCGATCATCGGCGTGGCGGATCGGTGACGGACCGAGGCGGATCGAGGCGGATCGGCCGTGGGGCGGGCCACAGGAACGCCCGCTACACACGGCAATGATCCAAAATGCGGCGTTCGGTGGCCTATGTGAGTCTCGAAGTGGCCCCTGGTCCTCAATGAACCCGCAGGAGGCAGCGCCATGTCGAAGAACAAGAACCGGGATCGCGGCAACAAGCAGCACGCCCGCTCGGAGTCGGAGCGCGGCACGCAGGAGTCGAGGTCCTCGTCGATGGAGGACCGCTCCGACCAGGTGGAGCAGAGGATCACGCCGTCGGACGTCGCCCACAAGCGGCAGAAGCGCTTCGGCCACAACTGACACCCGTACGAGGGTACGTACGCGGAGGGGCGCGCCCGGTTTCCGGGCGCGCCCCTCCTTGAGTGCTGTGAGCTCTGTACGGGTCGGGTTCCGCTAGCCGGCCAGGCAGGACGGGCCGAGCAGGACCTTCAGGTCGCCGAAGAGCGCCGGGTCGGGCTGGACCCGGTGCCGGTCGAGGCGGAGCACGGTGGTCTTCCTGGCGCCCTGGAGCTTGATGCGGACCTCGGAGTTGCCCCGGTGGTGGCTCAGGATCTCGCCGAGCCTGCTGACCATGGGCGGGGTGAGCTTCACCGTGGGGATGGTGATGGTGACGGGCGCGTCGGTGCCCGCCGAGGAGACGTCGGGGACCTGGAGTTCCATGGCGACGAGCCGGGGGACGTCCTCGCGCTTGTCCAGCCGGCCCTTGACGAAGACGACCGTGTCCTCGACGAGCTGGGTGGAGACGAGTTGGTAGGTCGCGGGGAAGAACATGCACTCGATGGAGCCCGCGAGGTCCTCGACGGTGGCGATCGCCCAGGCGTTGCCCTGCTTGGTCATCTTGCGCTGGAGGCCGGAGATGATGCCGCCCACGGTGACGACCGCGCCGTCCCCGTGTTCCCCACCGGTGAGCTGGGAGATCGACGCGTCGGCCTTGTCGGACAGCACGTGCTCCAGGCCGAAGAGCGGGTGGTCGGAGACGTAGAGGCCGAGCATCTCGCGCTCCTGCGCGAGGAGGTACGTCTTGTCCCACTCGATGTCGGAGAACTCGACGTCGAGCCCGAACCCCGGCTCGCTCGTCTCCTCGTCGCCGCCGCCGAAGAGGTCGAACTGCCCCTCGGCCTCCTTGCGCTTGACCTGGACGACGTTGTCGATCATCGGTTCGTGGTGGGCGACCAGGCCCTTGCGGGTGTGGCCCATCTCGTCGAAGGCGCCGGCCTTGATGAGTGATTCGACGGTGCGCTTGTTGCAGACGACCGCCTCGACCTTGTCGAGGAAGTCGGGGAAGGTCGCGTACTTCCCCTTGGCCTTGCGGGACCGGATGATCGAGTCGACGACGTTCTGGCCGACGTTGCGGACGGCTGTCAGTCCGAAGAGGATGATCTCGTCACCCTGGGCGGCGAAGTTGGACAGCGACTCGTTGACGTTGGGCGGCAGCACCTTGATGCCCATGCGCCGGCACTCGTTGAGGTAGACCGCGGACTTGTCCTTGTCGTCCTTGACCGAGGTCAGCAGGGCGGCCATGTACTCGGCGGGGTAGTTCGCCTTGAGGTACGCCGTCCAGTAGGTGACCAGTCCGTACGCCGAGGAGTGCGCCTTGTTGAAGGCGTATCCGGCGAACGGCACCAGGACGTCCCACAGCGCCTTGATCGCGGCGTCCGAGAAGCCGTTCTTCTTGGCGCCCGCCTCGAAGAGGACGAAGTTCTTCGCCAGCTCGTCGGCCTTCTTCTTGCCCATCACGCGGCGCAGGATGTCGGCCTCGCCGAGCGAGTAGCCCGCGACGATCTGGGCGGCCTTCTGCACCTGCTCCTGGTAGACGATCAGGCCGTAGGTGAGCCCGAGGACCTCCTTGAGGGGCTCCTCCAGCTCCGGGTGGATCGGGGTGATCTCCTGGCGGGCGTTCTTGCGCTCCGCGTAGTTCGTGTGCGAGTTCATGCCCATCGGGCCCGGCCGGTAGAGGGCCGAGACGGCGGAAATGTCCTCGAAGTTGTCGGGCTGCATCTGGCGCAGCAGCGAGCGCATCGGGCCGCCGTCGAACTGGAAGACGCCGAGCGTGTCGCCCCGGCAGAGGAGTTCGTACGTCTTGGGGTCGTCCAGCGGCAGGGAGAGCATCTCCAGGTCGATGCCCTTGTTGGACTTCACCATCTTGACGGCGTCGTCCATGATCGTCAGGTTGCGCAGGCCGAGGAAGTCCATCTTCAGCAGGCCGAGCGACTCGCACTGCGGGTAGTCCCACTGGGTGATCGTCACGCCGTCGGTGTGCCGGACCCAGACGGGGACGTGGTCGGTGATCGTCTCGCTGGACATGATCACGCCGGCCGCGTGCACACCCATCTGCCGGACCAGGCCCTCCACACCCTTCGCGGTGTCGATGACCTTCTTGACGTCCGGCTCGTTCTCGTACATCCCCCGGATCTCGCCCGCCTCGCTGTAGCGCGGGTGGGAGGGGTCGGTGATGCCGTTGAGGTCGATGCCCTTGCCGAGGACGTCGGCGGGCATGGCCTTGGTGAGCCGGTCGCCCATCGCGTACGGGTAGCCCAGCACGCGGGCGGAGTCCTTGATGGCGTTCTTCGCCTTGATCTTGCCGTACGTGCCGATCATGGCGACCTTGTCGGCGCCGTACTTCTCGGTCACGTACCGGATGACCTCACCGCGCCGGCGCTCGTCGAAGTCGATGTCGACATCGGGCATGGAGATGCGCTCGGGGTTGAGGAACCGCTCGAAGATCAGTCCGTGCTCGATCGGGTCGAGGTCGGTGATGCCCATGGCGTACGACACGATCGAACCGGCGGCGGAGCCACGGCCGGGGCCGACCGCGATGCCGTTGTTCTTCGCCCACATGATGAAGTCGGCGACCACGAGGAAGTACCCCGGGAAGCCCATGTCGATGATGATGCCCATCTCGTACTCGACCTGGCGCATGCGGTCTTCCGGGATGCCGTTCGGGAACCGGCGGGCCATGCCGCGCATGGTCTCCTCGCGGAACCAGGAGACCTCGGTGAAGCCTTCGGGCACCTCGAACTTGGGCATCAGGTTCCGCTCCTGGAACCAGCCCTCGGTGTCGATCTGGTCGGCGACCAGGCGGGTGTTGGCGCACCCTTCCTGCCAGGCGTCGGAGAGGTCGACGGCGTACATCTCGTCGGTCGACTTGAGGTAGTAGCCGGTGCCGTCGAAGCGGAAGCGGTCCGGGTCGGAGAGGTTCTTGCCGGTCTGGATGCAGAGCAGCGCGTCGTGGGCGGTGGCCTCGTTCGCGTACGTGTAGTGCGAGTCGTTGGTGACCAGCGGCGGGATGCCGAGCTTCTTGCCGACCTCCAGCAGCCCGTCCCGCACCCGGCGTTCGATCTCGATGCCGTGGTCCATCAGCTCCAGGAAGTACCGGTCCTTGCCGAAGATGTCCTGGTACTCGGAGGCCGCCTTCAGCGCCTCGTCGAACTGGCCGAGCCGCAGCCGCGTCTGGAGCTCACCGGAGGGGCAGCCCGTCGAGGCGATCAGGCCCTCGGACCACTTCGCGATGGTCTCCTTGTCCATCCGGGGCCACTTCTGGAGCCAGCCCTCCTTGTACGCGTCCGAGGAGAGCCGGAAGAGGTTGTGCAGCCCGGTCCGGTTCGCCGCCCAGATCGTCTTGTGGGTGTAACCACCCGAACCGGACACGTCGTCCCGCTTCTGGTGCGGCTGGCCCCACTGCACCTTCCGCTTCAGCCGCCGTGACTCGGGCGCCACGTACGCCTCGATCCCGATGATCGGCGTCACGTCCGCCTTCTTCGCCTGATGGAAGAAGTCGTAGGCCCCGTGGAGATTCCCGTGGTCGGTCATCGCGATATGGGACATGCCCATCTCTTTGCACGCCTTGAACATGTCCCCCAGCCGCGCGGCACCGTCCAGCAGCGAGTACTGGGTGTGGACATGCAGGTGCGTGAAGGGCGGCTTGGTCACGGCGGGGGCCTCCAGTGAGCGGGTGACACGGTGGTTTCCCGGGGGCGCGCCCGGGGGTCTCCCGGCGCTGCGGACAGTCCGGGGAGACAGCCCCGAAGTCTACGTCGCACGACCGACAACGGGCGGGCACCCGGGCGGCCCGGCGGGCACTCGGAGGTGGCTTCGCGCGTTGCTCCTCCGAGGGCACGGACGTGCCCTCCGAGGGCTCTGTCGCCCTGTAGTCACCCCTTGACCCACCGCCACCAGGAGGCACCCCGCGATGTCGGTCCCGCGACCTGTCGAAGCAGCCGAGGAGCAGCGCGCAGAGGAGATTCTCGCCGTCTTCGACACCGCGTTCGGTGAGCTTCTGGCGGCTGATCCAGCAGCCTTCCGGGTGAAGTTCCGGAAGATGGCGGCCTCCGCGTTCGCCTTCTACCGGGGTACGGCGTGCCTGTTCTACAACGATCTGGCACAGGAGGGCTCCGGGGCGGCCGGGACGGCCGCCGGGGACGACGCGGGGTTCCTCGACGAGCGGACGGGCCGGGTGTGGATCCACGGCGATCTGCACGCGGAGAACTTCGGCACGTACATGGACGCCAACGGCCGGCTGATCTTCAATGTGAACGATTTCGACGAGGCGTACATAGGCCCGTTCACCTGGGACCTGAAGCGGTTCGCCGCCTCGCTCGCGCTGATCGGCTACACGAAGGCGCTCAGCGACCCGCAGATCACCGAGCTGGTGGAGATCTACGCGGGCGCCTACCGCGAGCGGATCCACGCGCTGGCGACCGGCGCGAAGAACGACGAGGTGCCGCCCTTCACCCTGGACACGGCCCAGGGCCCGCTGCTCACCGCGCTGCGCTCGGCCCGCTCGCTGACGCGCTTCTCGCTGCTGGACTCGATGACGGAGATCCGGGAGTTCGAGCGGCGCTTCGCCCCGGGCGGCGGCTCCATCGAGCTGGACGCGGCCACCCGGTACAAGATCCTCGCGGCGTTCGACGGCTATCTGGAGACGCTTCCGGAGTCCAGCCTGACCCGCCCCGACTCGTACCGCGTCAAGGATGTCGTGGGCCGGCGGGGCATCGGTATCGGCTCGGCCGGGCTGCCCTCGTACAACATCCTGCTGGAGGGCAACAGCGACGCCCTGGAGAACGACGTCGTGATCTACCTGAAGCAGGCGCAGACCCCGGCGGTCTCCCGGCACATCACCGACGGGGCCGTCCGCGACTACTTCCAGCACGAGGGCCACCGCACGGTGATCTCGCAGCGGGCGCTCCAGGCGCACGCGGACCCGTGGCTGGGCTGGACGGAGCTGGACGGGGCGGGCCAGCTCGTCGCCGAGGTCTCGCCGTACGCGGTGGACCTGGACTGGTCGGACCTGGACGACCCGGAGGAGATAGCGGCCGTCGTCGCGGACCTGGGCAGGGCGACGGCGACGATGCACGCGGCGGCGGACGACGAGAGCGGGCACTCCCTGGTGCCGTTCTCCACGGAGCGAGCCATCGACGCGGCGATCGCGGCCGACGAGGACGGCTTCGGAGCGCTGCTGGTGGAGTTCGCCCACACGTACGGGGCGCGGGCGCGGGCGGACCACCAGATCTTCGTGGACCTGTTCCGCAACGGCCGGCTCGCGTAGGCCGGGCCCGGTCCCCGGTACGGCTGTGATGCTTTAGGGATCGTTTACGGGGACCCATGGCACACTCGGCGACGATGGACATATCCGGGACGCGGCTCAGAGCGGCGCGGGCAGCACTCTTCACGGCACTGGTCGTGACGCTGTCCGCGGGCTCGCACGTGCTGCTGTCCCGTACCCCGCTGCCGCTCTCCCTGGTCGCCGCGCTCGGCGCCGCCGTGTTCGCGCTCACCTACGCGGCGGCGGGCCGCGAGCGCGGCTTCTGGCGGATCGCCGCCCTGCTCGTGCCGCTGGAACTGGCCGCGGACACCGTTTTCACCAGCGGCCAGCGTGTCTGTTACGGCGCCTCGGGCGGCCCCGTGGCGGGGTCGCTGCGCGCGGTCGGTTTCGACGTGCTGTGCGGCGGCGGCCTCGGCGCGCCGCTGCCCGGGGTGGCCTCGCCGCGGTCCACGGCCGCCGCGCTGCTGGACTCCCCCGACCCGGCCCTGCCCTGGCTGCTGCTGGCCGGCCATGTCGCGGTGGGGCTGCTCGCCGCGGCCTGGCTGCGGCACGGCGAGGCGGCGCTGTCCCGGCTGGTGCGGGCCGCGGCAGCGACCGCGTTCCGGCCGCTGCTGATCGCGGTCGCCGTGGTCTCCACGGCCGCCCGGGCGGTACGGCGCGCCGCGCGCCCCGCGGACCGCCCGCGCCCCTCCCGCCACCGCCTCCTCGTGCACTCCGTGGGACGAAGGGGCCCGCCCGGCTTGGCGCTCGGCGCCGTCTGAGGCTCTTCCCGAGCCGAACCGAGCCGAGCCCTGGCCCGTCGCCCTCCCCTCTTCAGCGGCAGCACGCCGCCCGCACACGTCATCCCACGGAGCGAATCATCATGAGCGCACGCAACAACCAGGCCAACAAGGCAGCCGCCCGCGAGCGGCTGCGCGCCGAGCGCGAGCGGCAGGCGAAGAAGGACAGGACGCGCCGCCAGTTCGTCGTCATCGGATCGGCCGTCGCCGTCCTCGCGATAGCCGGCGGCGTCGGCTACGCCGTCGTCCAGTCGAACAAGCCCTCCCACTGGGAGGCCATGAAGGACGAGAAGACCGTCGTCGCCCCCAAGAACACCGAGGGCACGAACGGCACAACCGTCGTCATCGGCAAGAAGGACGCCAAGAAGACGCTCGAACTGTACGAGGACTCCCGCTGCCCCGTCTGCGCCACCTTCGAGCAGGCCGTCGGCGAGACCGTCCACAACGATGTCAACGCCGGCAAGTTCAAGATCAAGTACGTGGGCGCGACCTTCATCGACAACTCCGACAACGGCGAGGGCTCCAAGAACGCCCTGTCGGCGCTGGGCGCGGCGCTCAATGTGAGCCCCGAGGCGTTCCTGGAGTACAAGACCGCGCTCTACTCGGCGAAGTACCACCCCGAGGAGACGAGCGACAAGTTCGCCAAGGACAGCTACCTCCTCGAAGTGGCCGACTCCGTGAGCGCGCTCAAGGGCAACGCGGCCTTCAAGAAGGACGTCGAGAGCGGTACGTACGACGCCTGGGCGATGAAGATGTCCGCCGCCTTCGACAAGAGCGGCGTCCAGGGCACGCCCACCCTGAAGATGGACGGCAAGAAGCTCACGGCCGAGGGCAGCGACAACGCGCCCATGACCGTGGCGCAGTTCAACGCCGCGATCACCAAGGCGCTCAAGGGCTGAATCCGGGCACCGGGCCGTGCCGCCCCCGCCCGTACGCACGGCGGGGGCGCACCGGCCCTCTCGGGCCCTCCGCTGCCCTCGGCCCACCGCTGCGCCCGCAGCCCCTCCGCCGAAGGCTCAGAGCGAGTCGATGAAGGCCAGCGCGGTCCGCCAGGTCTCCTCGGCGGCCCGCTCGTCGTAGTCCGGCAGCTCCGGGTCGGTGAACAGGTGCCCGGCGCCTGGGTAGCGGTAGACCTCCACGTCCGCCCCCACCTGCCGCATCCGCAGGTACCAGGCGGTCAGCCAGTCGTGCGGCTCGAAGGGATCGGGGTCCGCCACATGAAGCTGTACGGGCAGCTCGTCCACGGCCGCGTTCTCCGCGATGTCGGACGTGCCGTGCAGAAGCAGCAGCCCGCGCGCCTTCGCGTCGCCCAGCGCCAGATTCTGTGCGATCGATCCGCCGAGCGAGAGGCCCACGTACACCAGCCCGCGCTCCGAGTACGGGGCGGCGGCCAGCACCGCCCGGCGCAGCAGTTCGTCCTTGCCGATCCGGTCCTTCAGCTTCATGCCCTCCTCCACGGTGGAGACCGTTTCTCCCTCGAAGAGGTCGGGCACGCGCACCTCGTGCCCGGCGGCACGCAGCCGGTCGGCCGCGGCGTGCACAGCCGGGCGGAGACCGTAGACGGAGTGGAAGAGCATGATGTCCATCCGGACATCCTGCCAGTCCGTCCGCGCCCGGCCCCCACGAGAGGGACGAGAGGGAGTTCATGGAGAACGCACTGCGCCCACTGATCGTGCTCGGCGGCACGGTCCTGCTCACACTGGCGCTCGGCTGGGTCGTGGACCTGGTGCTGCGCCGCGCGGACCACCGCCACCCCGAGACCCCGCTGTGGGGGCTGCTGCGGCGCTGCGGCGTGCCGCTCCAGGTGCTGGTGATGGCGTCGCTGCTGCGCGGTACGTACCGCGAGACCGGCTGGCGCCTCATCGAGAGCTACCAGTCCGAGATCGGCCGGGTGCTCTCCCTGGTGGTCATCGGCTCGGGTGCCTGGCTGGTCGTACGGGTCGTCTCCGTGGTCGTCGAGTCGTCGTACGCCCGCTACGCGACCTCGACGCGCGATCCGGCCCGGGTGCGCCGTGTCCGTACGCAGGTGACGCTGATGATGCGGATCGTGATCGCGGTCGTCGTGGTGGTCGCGGTCGCCGCGATGCTGCTGACCTTCCCCGACCTGCGCAGCATCGGTACGTCGATGCTGGCCTCCGCGGGCATCATCGGCATCGTCGCCGGTGTCGCCGCGCAGTCCACGCTGAGCAATCTCTTCGCCGGGTTCCAGATCGCCTTCGGCGACATGGTGCGCATCGGGGACACCGTGGTGGTCGACGGCGAGTGGGGCGTGGTCGAGGAGGTCACGCTGACCTTCCTCGCCGTACGGACCTGGGACGAGCGGCGTATCACCATGCCCGTCTCGTACTTCACCGCCCAGCCCTTCGAGAACTGGTCGCGCGGCGGGGTCCAGATGACCGGCACGGTCTTCCTCCAGCTCGACCACTCGGCGCCGGTGCCGCTGATGCGCGAGAAGCTCCAGGAGATCCTGGCGGAGTGCTCGGCGTGGGACGGCCGGGACTGGAGTCTGGCCGTCACGGACACCACCCCGACGACGATCGAGGTGCGCGCGGTGGTCACGGCCAAGGACGCGGACGACATCTGGAAGGTGCGCTGCGCGGTCCGGGAGGAGATGGTGGCCTGGCTGGCCGCGCACCATCCGTACGCCCTGCCGAGGATCGTGGGCGAGGTCGCCGCGCCGAGCCGGACCCCGGCGGCCAGGGCGGACGCCGGGGACGGCCGGGAGGCCGGGGCGGGCCGGGAGGCCGACACCGGCCGCGGCTGACGGTCCCGGGCCAATGTCCTGACGGGCCGGTGTCCGGCGGGCCGGCCGGTGTCCGGGCCGCCCGCCGTCCGCGTCAGTGCATGCTGCGTACGTCGAGCTGGCGCAGGACGCGGTCCACGATCTCCGGGTCAGCGCCCGGCTCGTTACGGGCCGACAGGACCTCGTGGCGGGCCGCCGACATCATCTCGCGCTGGATGCGCTGTACGGCACGGCCGCGGGCCACCCGCTGCGCGGCCCACTCGCGGCGCTCGTCGTCCGCCAGGTCGGGGCTGATCCGCAGCCCGATGTCGATGGCCACGCGCGCCAGCCGCTCGCTGATCTCCTCCGGGACCTCCTCCACCGTCTCGATCTCCTTGAGCCGGCCCTTGGCCGCCTTCGCGGCGCGGAGCGCGAGCGCGTGCTCCAGTTCGTGCTCCGCCTTCGTGTCCGCCCGTACCCCGAGCTTCTTCACCAGCCAAGGCAGCGTCAGCCCCTGGACGACCAGGGTCGCCATGATGACCGAGAACGCGATGAAGATGATCTCCTCGCGGCCCGGGAACGGCTCTCCGCTCTCCGTCTCCAGCGGGATGGCGAGCGCCAGGGCGACCGAGGCCACCCCGCGCATCCCGGCCCACCACATGACGACGGTCTCGCGCCAGCTCGTCGGGATCTCCTCGTCGTAGTCCCGGAGCTTGTGCATCCGCTTGGCCAGCCAGGTCGCGGGCAGCAGCCACAGCAGCCGTACGAACACGACGACCCCGACGACCGCCGCGCCCCAGCCGAGCATCTCGGGCGTCCGGCTCTCGGCCGCGCCGAACGCGTTGTGCAGCTCAAGACCGATGAGGCCGAAGGCGACCCCGGTGACGAGCGTGTCGACGACCTGCCAGAAGGAGTTGCCCGCCAGCCGTCCCATGACGTCGTCGGCGTCCGCCGTGTGCGTGGCGAGGAAGAGCGCGATGGTGAGGACGGCGAGCACCCCGGAGCCGTGCAGCTCCTCCGCCAGGACGTAGCTGACGAACGGCACCAGCAGCGACAGGCCGATCTGGAGGGTCGCGTCGCCGAGCAGCGACATCAGCTTGTTGGTGAGCCAGCCGAGCGCGAGCCCCACCGCCACGGCCACCACCGCGGAGAGGACCAGCGAGCCGACGGCGCTCGGCCAGGAGAAGGTGCCGCTGACGGCCGCCGCGATCGCCACGTGGTAGAGCACGATCGCGGTGACGTCGTTGAAGAGGCCCTCGCCCTCCAGGATGGAGACCAGCCGCCGGGGCAGCCCGAGCGATCCGGCGACGGCGGTCGCGGCCACCGGGTCGGGCGGGGCGACGAGCGCGCCGAGCGCGACCGCGGCGGCGAGGGGCAGGCCGGGCACGATCGAGTTGGCGACCGCCGCCACGGCCGCCGTGGTCACGAAGACCAGCGCGACCGCGAGCAGGAAGATGGGCCGCAGATTCGCCGTGAACTGCCGCCAGGAGGTGCGTTGCACGGCGGCGTACAGCAGCGGTGGCAGCAGGAGCGGCAGGATGAAGTCCGGCGGGACCTGCACATTCGGTACGAAGGGCAGCAGCGCCAGGGCGACGCCGATGATCGTCATCAGCACCGGCGAGGGCAGCCCCAGTTTGTCCCCGAGCGGAACGGTGAGCACCGCCCCGAGCAGCAGGACGATCAGCAGTGCCAACTGGTCCACGGTGGGCCCTCCGGTGGTCGAAAGCCTGAACGACGGACAGGGCGGACAGGGGTGATCAAGGGGGGATCAAGACCTCAAGCCTGCCATGGGCCCGCTACTCCGCAGGCCAGGGGGGCCGGAGCCACCGGACACCCGCCTCACGCCGCCCGCTTCCACGCCGCCCGTTCCCGCTCCGTCCGAGCGCCAGGGCATCGCCCTAGAGCACCCGGCGCATGGACCGGTGCGGAATGCCCGCGTCCGGGAACTCGGGTCCGTACGCCTCGTATCCGAGCCGCTCGTAGAAACCGAGCGCGTGCGTCTGCGCGTGCAGGTCCACCACCCGCAGGCCCCGCTCGCGCGCCGCGTCCTCGATGGCCCGTACGAGCGCGGCGCCGATGCCGAGACCGCGGGCCGCCGGGGAGACCGCGAGCCGTCCGAGGGCGCCGGTGTCCGGATCGCCGCCGGTACGGTCGGCCGCGCCGGGCCCGTACAGCAGCCGTCCGGTGCCCAGCGGCACCCCGTCGTCACGCACGGCCAGCACCTGGAGCGCGTCGCCGTCCCGGCCGTCGTACTCCAGCTCCTCGGGCACGCGCTGCTCGACGACGAAGACCTCCTTGCGGACCGCGAAGCACGCCGCGAGGTCCGCCGGGTCCCGCGCCACCCGCAGCGTGCAGCCGGGCACGGTCACGCGTTGCTCTCCGCCCTGACCTTGTCCAGCGCGCCCTGGAGGTCGTCGGGGTAGGTGCTCGCGTACTCGACCCAGCGCCCGTCCGACGGGTGCTCGAAGCCGAGGCGTACGGCGTGCAGCCACTGCCGGGTCAGCCCGAGCCGCTTGGCGAGCGTCGGGTCGGCGCCGTAGGTCAGATCGCCCACGCAGGGGTGGCGGTGGGCGGACATGTGCACCCGGATCTGGTGCGTACGGCCCGTCTCCAGCTTGATGTCGAGCAGCGAGGCTGACCGGAACGCCTCGATCAGGTCGTAGTGCGTGACCGACGGCTTGCCCTCGGCGGTCACGGCCCACTTGTAGTCGTGGTTCGGGTGGCGGCCGATGGGCGCGTCGATCGTGCCGCTCATCGGGTCGGGGTGGCCCTGCACCAGCGCGTGGTAGCGCTTGTCGACGACACGCTCCTTGAACTGCGCCTTGAGCAGGGTGTACGCGCGCTCCGACTTGGCGACGACCATCAGCCCGGAGGTCCCGACGTCCAGCCGGTGCACGATGCCCTGGCGCTCGGCCGCGCCGGAGGTCGAGATGCGGTAGCCGGCGGCGGCCAGCCCGCCGATGACGGTCGTGCCGGACCAGCCGGGGCTGGGGTGCGCGGCGACGCCGACCGGCTTGACGATGACGACGATGTCGTCGTCGTCGTGCACGATCTCCATGCCCTCGACGGGCTCGGCGACGATCTGTACGGGCGCGGGGGCCGCGGGCATCTCGACCTCCAGCCAGGCCCCGCCGTTCACGCGCTCGGACTTCCCGACCACGGCGCCGTCGACCTGGACCTTCCCGGAGGCGGCCAGCTCGGCCGCCTTCGTACGGGAGAAGCCGAACATACGGGCTATGGCGGCGTCGACGCGCTCGCCCTCCAGGCCATCGGGCACGGGCAGGGTTCTGATCTCGGGAAAGCTCACCTGTCGAGTATGCCTTGTGGCTACGACAGACCCGACCGCGTGGCTACACCCGGCCCGACCGCGCGCTCTCCACCGCCGGGTTCTCAGTCCTTGTGGACGGTCCCGTCGGGGTCGAGGCCGCGGAAGGAGAGCAGCACGATCAGGATGCCGCCGCAGACGATCGCGGAGTCCGCGAGGTTGAAGACCGCGAAGCGCGCCGGCGCGATGAAGTCCACCACGGCGCCCTGGAAGACCCCGGGCGAGCGGAAGATCCGGTCGGTGAGGTTGCCGAGCGCGCCGCCGAGCAGCAGCCCCAGCGCGATCGCCCAGGGCAGGCTGTAGAGCTTGCGCGCCAGCCGGGCGATCACCACGATCACCGTCGCCGCGATGATCGTGAAGATGACGGTGAACGCCTCGCCGATACCGAAGGCGGCGCCCGCGTTCCTGATCACCTCGAACTTCAGCAGATCGCCGATGACCTCGATCGGCTCCTGGTGCTCCAGCTCCGCCACCACCAGCATCTTGCTTCCGAGGTCCAGCAGATACGCCAGAACGGCCACGATGAAGAGCGCGAGGATCTTGCGCTTTCCCTTCGGCTGCTCGGCCGGGGCGGCAGCGTCGTCGTCACTGCCACTGTCAACGGACGGCGTACCGATGATGCGCTCCGCCTCTGCCACGTGAGTCCCTCAACTGCTGGAGTACTGGGTGCCTGACTGAGGACGAGGGTACGTCACCCCGGTACCCCCGTCCCCTAACCTCCGCCCGCCTTCGTACCGGGCACCAGGGCCGGCCGGAGAGAAGTCGCTACCCTCGCCGCTCCTGCTTCTGCTTGTCCTCCACGCAGAGGGTGGCCCGGGGGAACGCCTGCATCCTGGCCTTGCCGATCGGCTTGCCGCAGACCTCGCAGAGGCCGTACGTGCCCGAGTCGAGCCGCAGCAGCGCCCGCTCGGTCTGCTCCAGCATCTCGCGGGCGTTGGCGGCGAGGGACATCTCGTGCTCCCGCGTGATGTTCTTCGTACCGGTGTCCGCGTCGTCGTCACCGGCCCCGTCCCCGGAGTCCCGCATCAGTCCGGCCAGCGCGGCCTCCGACGAGGTGATCTCGGCGCTCAGCCGGGCGATCTCGCTCTCCAGCCCGGTGCGCGCCTCGGCGACCTCCTCCGGCGTCCAGGGGTCCTCGCCGGGCCGTACCGCCAGTTCCCCTGGCGGGGCCGCGGCGACCTGTGCCGTGGACACCGCCGCGGCGCCGGCCGCGCCCGCGCCGCCCGCAGTCTTCTTCGCTCCCACCGTGTTGGCTCCCGTCTGTTCCGCGGCCTGAGCCGCCCCCTCGGCCGCGGACGCGGCCTGCTTCGCAGGTGCCTTGCTCGCCGGCGTCTTCTTCGCAGGTGCCTTCTTCGCGGCCGACTTCCTGGTGGCCGCTTTCCTGCCCGGAGCCTTCTTCGCCGGCGCCTTCGTGTCCGGTGCGCTCTTCGCCGCGGTCATCTCGGCCGCGGTCTTCTTCGCGGTGGTCTTCTTCGCCGCCGTCTTCTTGGCTGCCGCCTTCTTCGCCGGTGCCTTCTTCGCGGTCGTCTTCCTGGCCGCCGTCTTCTTCGTGGCGGTCTTCTCCGTCGTCGCCTTCTTGGTCGTCTTCTTCGTCGTCTTCCCGGCCGCCGTCGTGCCGGCCGTCGTCTGCTGCGCCGCCGCGGGTTCCGCCACGGTCGTTTCCTTCGCGGCGGTCTTCTTCGCCACCATGGCCGCGGCCCCTTCACATAGCGCGATCTTGCTCGCGAATCGTGCTGGGACGATAAATCGACACCGGCCCCGCGGCAACGGGGCACGCCGCCTCTCCGGACCCTCCCCATGGCGTGAGAAGACCGGCCTCCATCCGTTGTGCCCAGCTCCCCGCCGGGTAATCCGCCGCCGGGTGCGCCACGCCGTGAGCGAGCGCCGGTGTAGCCGTTCGGGTCATACGCTCGGCCGTACGGCGCTCCCCCGCTCCCCCATTCCCTTCCGCACTCCCCTCCGCGCGCCCTGCCGGACCCGGGGCGGAAATCCGGTCGGCCGGCCGGGCGCCGCCCCGTACACTGGGCCCAGCGAGAGGCGTGGATGGGGACGAGTAGCGTCGTACGCGGCCATGAGCGACCCGGGGACGGTGAGAGCCCGGGGGCAGAGCGCGGCGTGAAGCATCACCCCGGAGCCGCCGGAAGAAAGCCCAGGTCACCGCGGGGCGAGTAGAACCGGCAGCGCGACCCCAATGAGGGGGCCACGGGCGGCCACGTCCGGGGCCAAGGAGGGTGGTACCGCGGGAGCCCAGCTCTCGTCCCTTCGACGGAGATGCCGCAGTTCCGCCGGAGGAAGCGCCCCATGACACCAGAACCCTCGCCGACGCCCGTGACCGGCCCCCGGTACCGCCAGGTGCCCGCCCAGGTCGACCTGCCCGCGCTGGAGCACGCCGTGCTCGACCTGTGGCGCGAGAACAAGGTATTCGAAAAGAGCCTCGAACAGTCCGAGGGCCGCCCCGAGTGGGTCTTCTACGAGGGCCCGCCCACCGCCAACGGCATGCCGGGCGCGCACCACATCGAGGCCCGCGTCTTCAAGGACGTCTTCCCGCGCTTCCGCACCATGCGCGGCTACCACGTGGCCCGCAAGGCCGGCTGGGACTGCCACGGCCTGCCCGTGGAGCTGGCCGTCGAGAAGGAGCTGGGCTTCACCGGCAAGCAGGACATCGAGGCGTACGGCATCGCCGCGTTCAACGCCAAGTGCCGCGAGTCCGTCACCCGGCACACCGACGCGTTCGCCGAGCTGACGACCCGCATGGGGTACTGGACCGATCTCGACAACGCGTACCGGACCATGGACCCGGAGTACGTGGACTCCGTCTGGTGGTCGCTCAAGGAGATCTTCGGCAAGGGCCGCCTCGTCCAGGACTACCGCGTCGCGCCCTGGTGCCCCCGTGACCAGACCGGGCTGTCCGACCACGAGCTGGCGCAGGGGTACGAGACGGTCGTCGACCCCTCGGTCTTCGTCCGCTTCCCGCTCACCTCGGGCCCGCTCGCCGGCGAGGCGTCCCTGCTGGTCTGGACGACGACCCCCTGGACGCTGGTGTCGAACACGGCGGTCGCCGCGCACCCCGACGTCCGGTACGTGGTCGCGACGGACGGCGCGGAGCAGCTCGTCGTCGCCGAGCCGCTGGTCGGCAAGGCGCTGGGCGAGGGGTGGGAGACCACCGGCGCGTCCTTCACGGGCCGCGAGATGGAGCGCTGGACGTACGACCGCCCCTTCGCCCTCGTGGACTTCCCGGCGGAGGCGCACTACGTCGTCAACGCCGAGTACGTGACGACGGAGGACGGTACGGGGCTGGTCCACCAGTCCCCCGCCTTCGGTGAGGACGACCTCAAGGTCTGCCGCGCGTACGGTCTCCCCGTCGTGAACCCGGTCCGCCCCGACGGCACGTTCGAGGCGGACCTCCCGCTGGTCGGCGGCGTCTTCTTCAAGAAGGCCGACGAGACCCTCACGGCGGACCTGAAGGAGCGCGGCCGGCTCTTCCGTCATGTGCCGTACGAGCACAGCTACCCGCACTGCTGGCGCTGCCACACCGCGCTCCTCTACTACGCGCAGCCGTCCTGGTACATCCGTACGACGGCCGTCAAGGACCGCCTCCTGGAGGAGAACGAGCGGACGAACTGGTTCCCGGACTCGGTCAAGCACGGCCGGTACGGCGACTGGCTGGACAACAACGTCGACTGGGCGCTGTCCCGCAACCGCTACTGGGGCACCCCGCTGCCGATCTGGCGCTGCGAGGACGACCACCTCACGTGCGTCGGCTCGCGCGCCGAGCTGACGGAGCTGACCGGCACCGACCAGAGCGCGCTCGACCCGCACCGCCCGTTCATCGACGCGGTGACCTTCACCTGCCCGCAGGACGGCTGCGAACTGACCGCCGTCCGCGTCCCCGAGGTCATCGACGCCTGGTACGACTCGGGTTCCATGCCGTTCGCGCAGTGGGGCTACCCGTACCGGAACAAGGACCTCTTCGAGAAGCGCTACCCGGCGCAGTTCATCTCGGAGGCGATCGACCAGACCCGCGGCTGGTTCTACACGCTGATGGCCGTCGGCACGCTCGTCTTCGACAAGTCGAGTTACGAGAACGTCGTCTGCCTCGGCCACATCCTCGCCGAGGACGGCAGGAAGATGTCCAAGCACCTGGGCAACATCCTCCAGCCGATCCCGCTCATGGACCAGCACGGCGCGGACGCGGTCCGCTGGTTCATGGCGGCCGGCGGCTCCCCGTGGTCGGCGCGGCGCGTGGGCCACGGCACGATCCAGGAGGTCGTGCGCAAGACCCTCCTCACGTACTGGAACACGGTCGCCTTCCAGGCGCTGTACGCCCGTACGTCCGACTGGGCGCCGAGCGCCGCCGACCCGGCCCCGGCCGACCGGCCGCTGCTCGACCGCTGGCTGCTGAGCGAACTGCACGCGCTGGTCGACCAGACCACTCAGGCGCTGGAGGCGTACGACACGCAGCGGGCCGGCAAGCTGCTCTCGGCCTTCGTCGACGACCTGTCCAACTGGTACGTACGCCGCTCGCGCCGCCGCTTCTGGCAGGGCGACAAGGCGGCGCTGCGCACGCTGCACGACGTGGTCGAGACGGTGACACGGCTGATGGCCCCGCTGACCCCGTTCATCACGGAGCGGGTCTGGCAGGACATGGTCGTACCGGTCGACGTGGACGCGCCCGAGTCGGTGCACCTGGCGTCCTGGCCGGAGGCGGACCTGTCGGTGATCGACCCGACGCTCTCCCGCCAGATGGCGCTGGTACGGCGGCTGGTGGAGCTGGGCCGCGCGACGCGGGCCGAGTCGGGGGTGAAGACCCGTCAGCCGCTGTCGCGGGCGCTGATCGCCGCGACGGGCTTCGACGCGCTCTCGTCCGAACTGCGCGCCCAGATCACGGAGGAGCTGAACGTCTCCGCGCTGGCGACCCTCTCCGAGGTGGGCGGCTCGCTGGTCGACACGACGGCGAAGGCGAACTTCCGCGCGCTGGGCAAGCGTTTCGGCAAGGGCGTCCAGGCGGTGGCGAAGGCGGTCGCCGAGGCGGACGCGGCGGCTCTCTCCGCGGCGCTCCGCGACGGTACGGCGTCGGTGACCGTGGACGGCGAGAGCGTCTCGCTCGCCCCGGACGAGGTCATCATCACGGAGACCCCGCGCGAGGGCTGGTCGGTCGCCTCCGACTCCGGCGCGACGGTCGCCCTGGACCTGGAGATCACCCCGGAGCTGCGCCTGGCGGGCCTGGCCCGCGACGCGATCCGCCTGATCCAGGAGGCCCGCAAGAACAGCGGCCTGGACGTGGCGGACCGGATCGCGGTGCGCTGGACCTCGACGGACGAGGCGACGACGGAGGCGCTGACGGCGCACACACCGCTGATCTCGGACGAGGTCCTGGCGACGGACTTCACCCCGGGCGAGGCGGACGACACGTACGGCACCCCCTTCGAGGACGAGGGCCTGTCCCTCACCTTCCGCCTCCGCAAGGCGTAACCCCCCGTCCCGGGCCCCCGCCAGCCTCTCCCGGGCCCCCTCAAGCCCGTCCGGCTTGAGGGGGCTTTTCCAGCCCGTCCGGCGCTTGAGGACACCTTTCAGCCCGTCCGGCGCTTGAGGACGCTTTCCAGCCCGTCCGGCTTGAGGGGGCTTTTCCAGCCCGTCCGGCGCTTGAGGACGCTTTCCAGCCCGTCCGGCGCTTGAGGACCGGGGCCCGGGGCGGAGCCCCGGTTCGGGAAGGGGCGGGTAGGGGAGAGCCCCGCGCAGCGGCCCCCACCCGCCCCGGCGCCCGAACCGCCCAGGCACAGGCACCCGCACCCGCACCCGCACCCGCACCCGCACCAACAAAAGGGCCGGGCCCAGGACACAAGTCCCGGGCCCGGCCCTTCAAGCTGCCGACGGCTACGCGTACCGCACGCGCACTCCCGTCAGTTGTCGTCCTCGTCGATCAGGAACCCGCGCATCGGCGACGGCGCCTGCTGCATCGGCTGCGGCGCCTGCGGCCGTACCGGTGCCATCGGCTGCGTCATCGCGGGCGACATCTGCTGCTGCCCGCCGTACGACGGACCCTGCGAAGGACCACCCATCGAGGGGCCGCCCATGGACGGGCCGCCGCTCATGCTGTGACCCATCGCGCCCGCGCCGGCCGGAGCCATGGAGGGCGACGGCGGCAGCGAGGCGGTCGCCGGGGTGCGCGGCGGGGCCAGCGAGTCGTCCGCCTGGGTCTCCAACTGCCGGAGCTGGCTCTCCAGGTAGGACTTCAGCCGCGTACGGTACTCGCGCTCGAAGCCGCGCAGGTCCTCGACCTTGCGCTCCAGCGTCGCGCGCGCGGACTCCAGGGAGCCCATCGCCACGCGGTGCTTCTCCTGCGCGTCCCGCTCCAGCGCGTCCGCCTTGGCGCGCGCGTCGCGCTCCAGGCCCTCGGCGCGGCTACGCGCCTCGCCCACGATCTTGTTGGCCTCGGAACGCGCCTCGGCGATCGCCTGGTCGGCGGTCTGCTGGGCGAGCGAGAGTACGCGCGCGGCACTGTCGCCGCCGGGACCCTGACCGGGCTGGCCCATCTGCGGACCGTGACCGCCCATGGGGCCACCCATCGGACCGCCCATGGGGCCGCCCTGCTGCTGCATGGGGCCGCCCTGGCCCATCGGACCACCCTGGCCCATGGGTCCACCCTGACCCATCGGACCGCCCTGGCCCATGGGGCCGCCCTGCATGGGGCCACCCTGCTGCTGCATGGGGCCGCCCTGCATCGGGCCGCCCTGCTGCTGCATGGGGCCGCCCTGGCCCATCGGGCCCGGGCCGTGCTGCTGCTGGCCGCGCGGGTCGTGGCCCTGCGGGCCCTGGCCGTGGGCGCTCGGGCCGGCCGGGAGCTGCGGTGCGCCACCGGGCAGTTGGGGCGGGCCCATCTGCGGGGGCTGCTGCTGTTGCGGCGGTCCGGATATGGCGGCGGGTACCGGGGCCCCGGGGCGATCCTGCTGCTCGGGCGGCTTGCGCATGGACTGCTGCTGCTGGTTCTGCGCGGCGGCACGCGTCGCGGCGGCCAGTTTGGCGCGCAGGTCCTCGTTCTCGCGGAGCAGGCGGGTCAGTTCGGCCTCGACCTCGTCGAGAAAGGCATCGACCTCGTCCTCGTCGTAGCCTTCTCGGAGGCGGACGGTTGTGAACTGCTTGTTCCGCACGTCCTCGGGGGTCAACGGCATCTCTTCTTCACCTCTACGTAGTCGTCGGCAGTCGGCAAGACCGTTTCGTTCACATTCCCCTCGCAAGGTTGCTGACAACCGTGATGAGGATGTAAACGATGATCATCAGAACGAAGAAGGACAGGTCGAGTGCCACGCCCCCGAGACGCAGCGGCGGAATGAACCGCCGCAGAAGCTTGAGCGGTGGATCGGTGACAGTGTAGGTGGCCTCCAGAATGACCACCATCGCCTTGCCGGGCTGCCATGAGCGCGCGAACTGGAAGACGTAGTCCATGACCAACCGGAAAATCAGCACGATGAGGAAGCACATCAGCGCGATGTAGACCACCTGTAGTGCGATGCCCATCCCGCTGCTTCCCTCTCCCCTGGCTCACTCTGGTTCCGGTCGCTCCGGCGGGCCGTTCCCGCCGCGCAACCGGGTCGTTCCCGGTGCTGTGTTCTAGCTCTGGTTGAAGAACCCGCCCTCTGCGATGCGGGCCTTGTCCTCCGCCGTGACATCGACGTTAGCAGGAGAGAGCAGGAACACCTTCTGCGTCACGCGCTCAATGCTGCCATGGAGACCGAAGACGAGTCCCGCGGCAAAGTCGACAAGTCGCTTCGCGTCCGTGTCGTCCATCTCCGTGAGATTCATGATCACCGGAGTGCCCTCGCGGAAGTGTTCCCCGATGGTACGGGCCTCGTTGTAGGTCCTCGGGTGCAGCGTGGTGATGCGGTAGGGCTCCCGCTCTGACACGACCTTGGGCATGATCACCGGTGCGTTCTTCTCCAGGCTGGGACGTTCAGGTGTGATGGATGCCACGGGGGCGATTCGTGCCGGACGTCCGCTTTCCGCCGCTAGCGGAACCGGCTCGCGCTCGCGCTGCGCGGGCGGTTGGGGCACACGCACGGGTTCTTCCCGCTCGGGCTGGTGTACGGGCTGGTGACGCCGGTGCTCACGTTCCGGCTCCGGCTCGGGTTCGAAATCATCGTCGGGGTCGAAGCCCCGGCCGTCGTACCCATCGTCCTCCACGAGGCCGAGGTAGACCGCCATCTTGCGCATCGCGCCGGCCATGCTCTGGGTCCTCCGCTCTGTGGTGGATCGGCCTCGTCACCAAGTGCCCTCGATCCACTGGGTCTGACCGCCTTTCGGCGGAAATGACCATATTTTCTGCTGTGGTCCGACTCGCTTCGCGACGTTACCCGAGCCGAGGTCGGTCTCCGAGTACCGCCGTACCGACGCGTACATGTGTCGCTCCCGCCGCTACCGCGTCCTCAAGGTCCGCACTCATCCCTGCTGAGACCATGTTCGCAGCCGGATGGTCCGCCCGCAGGCGGGATGACAATTCCAGCAACCGGTCGAACGCGGCCCGTTGCCGGCCCGCGTACGGACCGGCCAGCGGCGCCACGGTCATCAGACCGCCGAGCCGCAGCCCCGGTGCGTCGGCCACCGCGGCGGCCAACTCCTCGATCCCGTCGGGCGCCGCACCACCCCTCGCCCCGCGCTCACCGGACTCGGCGTCGAGGGCGACCTGAAGCAGGCAGCCGACCTCACGCTCCGTACGTACCGCCGCGGCGGAGAGCGCGGAGACAAGCTTGACACGATCGACAGATTGCACCACATCGGCGTAACTGGCTACGGAACGGACCTTGTTCGTCTGCAATTGACCCACAAAATGCCAGGTCAGCGACAAATCTTCACAAGCCGCCGCCTTGGGGGCGGCGTCCTGGTCGCGGTTCTCCGCGACCTGCCGCACCCCGAGTTCATGGAGCAGCCGGACATCGCTCGCGGGGTAGGTCTTGGTGACCACGATCAGGGTCACCTCCTCCCGCGCGCGGCCCGCGGCGGCGCAGGCGGCGGAGATCCGCCGCTCCACCGTCGCCAGATTTCCGGCGAGTTCGACCCTTCGGTCCGCCATGCCCTTCATGTCCGCCATGTCCATCAGGCCAGCCAGACATAGCCGGCGAGCCGGCCGGTCACGCGGTCGCGGCGGTACGAGTAGTGGTCGTCCGATTCCCGGGTGCAGATCTCCGAGCGCCGCCGGTCCAGGACACCGAGGGACGCGAGCTGGGCGTGCACTCCGCCGACGACATCGACGGACGGTGTCCCCCAACTGGTCTCGGCCCCGGCCTCCGGTACGGCGGCGGCGACCTCGTCCCGCATCGCCGCCGGGACTTCGTAGCAGCGCCCGCAGACGGCGGGGCCGGTGCGGGCGGTGATCCTGGCCGGGTCGGCGCCGAGCGAGACCATCGCCTCGACGGCGGCGGGGACGACGCCAGCGACCAGTCCGGGACGTCCCGCGTGGGCCGCGGCGGCGATCCCGGCGACCGGGTCGGCCAGCAGGACGGGGACGCAGTCCGCGGTGAGTACGGCGAGGGCGAGCCCGCGCCGTACGGTGACGACCGCGTCGACGGCCGGGATGTCCTCGGTCGTCCACGGTCCTTCGGTGACGGCGACGTCGCGGCCGTGCACCTGGTTCATCCAGACGACCCGCGCGGGGTCGATCTCCAGGGACTTCGCCGCGAGGTCCCGGTTGGCCAGGACGGCGGCGGGGTCGTCACCGACCGCGCCGCCGAGGTTGAGCTCACCGAACGGAGCGGCGCTCACCCCGCCCCACCGGTCGGTGAAGGCGAAGTGCGCGCCGCTCAGCTCTTCGTACTGTCGTATCACTTCAGGAAGTCCGGGACATCCAGTTCCTCGGCCTGGCTGTCCGGGAACGGACGGGCCGGCGGGACCTGCGGCGGGTTGACCGTCGTGAGCGGCTTCTCGCCGACCGGGGTCGGGTCGACCCGGATCTGGCTCTCCTCGCGCGGCGGCACCGTACCGAGCCCGCTGCCGGAACGGCCGGTGTCGGCCGAGCGGTTCGGGGCCTGCTGCTCGTCGCGCTTGCCGGAGCCCGCGCCGAGCACGGTCTCGCGCCGGGTCGGCGGCTGTCCGCCGTCGAAGCCCGCCGCGATGACGGTGACCCGTACCTCGTCGCCCAGGGCGTCGTCGATGACGGCGCCGAAGATGATGTTGGCCTCGGGGTGGGCGGCCTCGCTGACGAGCTGCGCGGCCTCGTTGATCTCGAAGAGACCGAGGTCGGAGCCGCCGGAGATGGAGAGCAGCACCCCGCGGGCGCCGTCGATGGACGCTTCGAGGAGCGGCGAGGAGATCGCCATCTCCGCGGCGGCCACCGCGCGGTCGTCGCCGCGGGCGGAGCCGATGCCCATGAGCGCCGAGCCGGCCTCGGACATCACGGACTTCACGTCGGCGAAGTCCAGGTTGATCAGCCCGGGGGTGGTGATGAGGTCGGTGATCCCCTGGACACCCGACAGCAGCACCTGGTCCGCGGACTTGAACGCGTCGAGCACGCTGACCTGGCGGTCCGAGATGGAGAGCAGCCGGTCGTTGGGGATGACGATGAGGGTGTCGACCTCTTCGCGGAGTTCGGCGATGCCGTCCTCCGCCTGGTTGGCGCGACGCCGGCCCTCGAAGGTGAACGGCCGGGTGACCACACCGATCGTGAGGGCGCCGAGCGAGCGCGCGATGTTGGCCACGACGGGCGCGCCGCCGGTGCCGGTGCCGCCCCCCTCGCCCGCGGTGACGAAGACCATGTCGGCCCCCTTGAGGACCTCCTCGATCTCCTCGCGGTGGTCCTCCGCCGCCTTGCGGCCGACCGCCGGGTTGGCGCCGGCGCCGAGGCCACGGGTGAGTTCCCGGCCGACGTCGAGCTTGACGTCGGCGTCGCTCATCAACAGGGCTTGCGCGTCCGTGTTGATCGCGATGAACTCGACGCCCTTGAGACCGACCTCGATCATTCGGTTGATGGCATTGACACCACCGCCGCCGACACCGATGACCTTGATGACTGCGAGGTAGTTCTGCGGTGCTGCCACGTCGAAGGCCTCTCGCCTCGATTTACGTGTCGTCGCGGCGCTGATGTGGCGCCGCGGCGACTGATGCCGATGGGACGGTCCGAAACGCCGACCCAAACCCTCACGTTGAAGTTCAGGGTTACCAGTGTGTCCGCTTCTTGGACTCTTCCGAACAGGACACTAAGTCGACAAGTGGCGCGCGTTCAACGAACACGCCGAACCTCCCGTTTTTCTTTTCACCCTATGTGATCACCCATAGCGCTGACCAACCAGGGTGCTGGCCAGCGCATATGTCCGTCAACTCCCTGACGCGGCAGGTGCCGTGGGTGCGCTCACATCGAAGTGCTCCGCCTTGGGGACCGCTTTCATGAGGGCGGCGAGCGCACGCGCCTTGGCCGCGCCGTCCTCACCGCTTCCCCACATCACCGTACGTCCGCCGGTCAGCTCCAGGGAGATGGAATCGTATGAACGGACCTGGAGGGCCCTCGTCTCCCTGGCTACGCCGCCGGGGAGTTCGCTCCGGACGGCCACCGCCTCGCGCATCAGCCGGTCGGTTCCGAAGCGATCGGAACCGGCCGATCGGCCGACCGTCATTTTCAGGAGGGGAACACCGGCGGGCGCCTTGTCGACGGTGGCGAAATGGACACCCTCGGCGTCCATTTCGATGAACTTCGCACCCTTTTCGATGAGCAGCGCGGGTTTACGTTCGATCACTTTCAGACTGATCCCGTCCGGCCACGACCGGGTGACGTCGACGGAGTCGATCCGGGGCAGCTCCCGTCGCAGCCGGGCCTCCACCGCGTCCGTGTCGACGGAGACCAGCGGCTCCCCGAGGGGCACCGCCGCCACCGACTCGACCTCGGCGCGGGTGAGCACCCCGGTGCCGGAGGTGGTCACCTTCCCGACGCGGAGCCACTGGGAGCCGTAGAGCGCCCAGAGGACCCCGCCGGCCACCAGGACCGCGGCGGTCACCGCGAGCAGCAGCCGGGGGCGCGGCAGCCGGAACCTGCCGCCCCCGCCCCCTTCGCCGGGGTGGCCGGAGGCCGGCTTCGGTCGTGCGCCGCGCTCGGCGGTCGTCCCTCCGGCCACGCTGCTGCCTCCTGCCTCCCGCCTACGCCCTTCGGCGTGCGGCGATCGCCTCGTACACCATGCCGACCAGCAGCTCGTCGGCGTCCCTGCGGCCGAACTCCGCCGCCGCGCGCGACATCTCGAACAGCCGGTGCGGATCGGCGAGCACCGGAAGCACCTGGCTCTGGATCCACTCGGGCGTCAGTTCCGCGTCGTCGACCAGCAGTCCGCCGCCGGCCTTCACCACCGGCTGGGCGTTGAGCCGCTGTTCGCCGTTGCCGATGGGCAGCGGGACGTAGGCGGCGGGCAGTCCGACGGCGGAGAGTTCGGCGACGGTCATCGCGCCCGCGCGGCAGAGCATCATGTCGGCCGCGGCGTACGCGAGGTCCATCCGGTCGACATACGGTACCGGGATGTAGGGCGGCATACCGGGCATGTTGTCCACGCGCGGCATTTCGTTCTTCGGACCGACCGCGTGCAGGATCTGGATCCCGGAGCGCTGGAGCACGGGGGCGATCTGCTGGATCACCTCGTTGAGCCGGCGCGCGCCCTGCGAGCCGCCGGAGACCAGGAGCGTCGGCAGGTTGGGGTCGAGCCCGAAGGCGGCGCGCGCCTCGGGGCGCACCCGGGCGCGGTCGAGGGTGGCGATGGTGCGGCGCAGCGGGATGCCGATGTAACGCGCGTCACGCAGCTTGCTGTCGGGCGTGGAGACGGCCACCGCGGCCGCGTACCGCGAGCCGATCTTGTTGGCGAGTCCGGGCCTGGCGTTGGCCTCGTGGACGATGATCGGCACCCCGAGCCGTTTGGCGGCCAGGTAGCCGGGCAGCGCGACATAGCCGCCGAAGCCGACGACGCAGTCCGCCTTGGTGCGCTCCAGGATCTGCTCGGCGGCCTTGATCGTGCCGCGCAGCCTCCCCGGTACGGTGATCAGTTCGGGGGTGGGCCTGCGCGGCAGCGGTACGGCGGGGATGAGCCCGAGTTCGTAACCGCGCTCGGGTACGAGCCTGGTCTCCAGTCCGCGCTCCGTGCCGAGGGCCGTGATCCCCACGGTGGGGTCCTGCCTGCGCAGGGCATCCGCGAGGGCGAGCGCGGGCTCGATGTGGCCGGCGGTCCCCCCACCGGCGAGTACGACATGCACCGAAATTCACCGCTCTCCGGACGGACGCTTCTTGACGCGCCGTCTCATCGTCTTCCAACTCACCCCGGCCCGCTTCCTGCCGAAGACAGGCTGCCGCATGGCCAGGGCCGCCTTCGCGGCGGGATCCTCCCGTGCGAACGCGATCAGCAGCCCGACCGCGAACATCGCCGGCAGCAGGGCCGACCCTCCGTAGGAGAACAGCGGGAGCGGGACTCCGGCGATCGGCAGCAGGCCGAGCACCGCACCGATGTTGATCACGGCCTGCACCGTGATCCAGGTGGTCACACCTCCCGCGGCGTACCTCACGAAGGGGTCCTCCGTGCGTCCGGCCACGCGAATACCCGCATAGCCTAGAGCCGCGAACAGCGCGAGTACCGACAGCGTCCCCGCCAGCCCCAGTTCCTCCCCGGTGATGGCGAAAATGAAGTCGGTGTGCGGTTCGGGCAGTTGACCCCACTTTTCCACACTCGCGCCGAGGCCGGAACCGAACCATCCGCCGGAGGCGAGGGCGTAGATTCCGTGGACCGCCTGCCAGCACTGCCCCTCGGGTCCCAGGTCCTTCGCGGCGATACAGCCGAACCGGTCCAGCCGGTTCTGGCTGGTCTGGATGAGCATGACGCCGATCAGCGCGGCGACGCCGAGGACTCCGGCGAAGAGCCGGGTGGGGGCGCCGGCCAGCCAGAGCAGCCCGAAGAGGATCGCGGTGAGGATGATCGCGGTGCCCATGTCGCCGCCGAGCATGATCAGTCCGAGCAGCAGGAAGCCGCCGGGGACCAGCGGCACCAGGAGATGTTTCCACTGGGTCAGCAGCCGTCTGTCGTTCTTGCGGGCGAGCAGGTCGGCGCCCCACAGCACGAGGGCGAGCTTGGCGAACTCACTGGGCTGGAGCTGGAACGGGCCGCCGAAGTAGATCCAGTTCTGGTTTCCGTTGACGGACCGCCCTATCCCGGGGACCTGGACGAGCACCATCAGGAAGACGCTGGAGACCAGCATGGGGTACGAGAGGGCCCGGTGCAGCTTGACGGGCATCCGGGAGGCGGCCAGCAGCAGCGCGGCGCCGATGACCACCGCGAGGAACTGTTTGCGGAAGAAGTACGTCGCGGGCAGCGAGTTCTGGAGCGCGTAGATCATCGACGCGGAGTAGACCATCACAAGGCCCAGCACGGTGATCAGCAGGCCGCTGCCGAGGATCAGGTAGTAGGCGGTGAGCGGCCGGTCCCAGGCCCGCCTCAGCCGCTCGTAGAGGCGCCTGGTGCGGGCGCCGCGGGGCGGGCGGGGTCCCCGGCTCCGCGCCGTGCGCCGGGCCGCGGGCGGCCTGCGTACGGCGGCTCCCGGGGCCCTGCCGCGGAGTGCGGGCCCTCCCCCGGTCGCGGGCACTCCCGCGAGGCTCCAGCGGGGCGTCACGGGCCCGCGTTCCCGGTCCGCGGTGTCATCGGCCGGCATCGTCGCTGTCCCCTCCAGTCGTGCCTGGCGCGGCCGTCACGGCTGTCGCGGATGTCGCGGCGTTCGGCGGGCCGGGGCGTGTTCCCGGGGCCGCCGCTGTCGCGGCCCCGCGGAACAGTTCAGCACGGCGCGCGGGCCGGACCGGTCAGGCTTGCTCATCCAGGGCGAGTACCGCGTCGGCGAACGCCTCGCCCCGCTTGTTGTAGTTGACGAACATGTCCATGGAGGCGCAGGCGGGGGCCATCAGGACCGTGTCCCCCGGCCGCGCGAGGCGCCCCGCTTCACGGACGGCCGCCGACATCGCCCCAGTGTCCGTCCGGTCGAGGTCCACGACCGGGACTTCGGGGGCGTGTCGCGCGAGTGCTTCGCGGATCAGGGCCCGGTCGGCGCCGATCAGCACCACGCCGCGCAGCCGTTTCGCGGAGGCGGTGACGAGGTCGTCGAAGGACGCGCCCTTGGCGAGTCCGCCCGCGATCCAGACGATCGGGTCGTACGCGGCCAGGGATGCCTCCGCGGCGTGCGTGTTGGTGGCCTTGGAGTCGTCGATGTACGTGACGCCCCCGATCTCCGCGACGCGCTCGATCCGGTGCGGGTCCGGATGGAACGCGCGCAGTCCGTCGCGTACGGCGGCGGGTTCGACCCCGTACGCGCGGGCGAGGGCCGCGGCGGCGAGCGCGTTGGCGACGTTGTGCGGGGCCGGCGGGTTCACGTCGGAGACCTGGGCGAGTTCCTGGGCCTGTTCGCGGCGGTTCTCGACGAAGGCCCGGTCGACCAGGATGCCGTCCACGACGCCGAGTTGGGAGGGGCCCGGGGTGCCGAGGGTGAAGCCGATCGCCCGGCAGCCCTCCTCGACGTCGGCCACGCGCACCAGGTCCTCGGTGGCCGGGTCGGCCGCGTTGTAGACGCAGGCGACGGTGTTGCCCTCGTAGACGCGGCCCTTGTCGGCGGCGTACGCCGCCATGGAGCCGTGCCAGTCGAGGTGGTCGGGGGCGAGGTTGAGCACGGCCGCGGAGTGGGCGCGCAGGCTCGGCGCCCAGTGGAGCTGGTAGCTGGACAGCTCGACGGCGAGGACGTCGTACGTCTCCTCGCCGGTGACGGCGTCCAGCAGCGAGACGCCGATGTTGCCGACGGCGGCCGTGCGCAGCCCCGCGGCGGCCAGGATCGAGGCGAGCATCCTGACCGTCGTGGTCTTGCCGTTGGTGCCGGTGACGGCCAGCCAGGGGGCCGCGCCGGGCTCCCGCAGGCGCCAGGCCAGCTCGACATCGCCCCAGATCTCCACGCCGGCCGCCGCGGCGGCCGTGAAGAGGGGCTTGTCGGGCTGCCAGCCGGGGGCCGTGACGATCAGCTCGGTGGCCTCGGGCAGGGTCGCCCCGTCGCCGAGGCGCACCGTCACGCCGAGCTTCTCCAACTCGGCGGCCTGGGCGCGGGCCCGCTCGTCGTCCTTGTCGTTGACGACGGTGACGACTGCGCCCAGGCCGTGCAGCACCCGGGCCGCCGGGATCCCGGAGATCCCGAGACCCGCGACGGTGACCCGCTTGCCCTGCCAGTTCACTTCTCTGCCGCCCAGCCCGCGTAGAAGAGTCCGAGACCGACGATGACGCACATGCCCTGGATGATCCAGAAGCGGACCACCACAAGGACTTCGGACCACCCCTTGAGTTCGAAGTGGTGCTGGAGGGGTGCCATCCGGAAGACGCGCTTGCCGGTCATCTTGAAGGAGCCGACCTGGATGACCACCGACATGGTGATCATCACGAAGAGGCCACCGAGGATCGCCATCAGGAACTCCGTGCGGGAGCAGATCGCCAGACCGGCGAGCGCGCCGCCGAGCGCGAGCGATCCGGTGTCCCCCATGAAGATCTTGGCGGGCGAGGTGTTCCACCACAGGAAGCCGAAGCAGGAGCCCATCAGGGCGGAGGCGACGACCGCGAGGTCGAGTGGATCGCGTACCTCGAAACAGGCGTTGGGGTTGGTCAGGGTCAGCGCGTTGGCGCAGGACTCCTGGAACTGCCACAGCCCGATGAACGTGTACGCGCCGAAGACCATCACCGAGGCGCCGGTGGCCAGGCCGTCCAGACCGTCCGTCAGGTTCACGCCGTTGGACATGGCGAGAATCATGAACAGCGCCCAGACGACGAAGAGCACCGGGCCGATCGACCAGCCGAAGTCCGCGACGAACGACAGCTTGGTGGAGGCCGGGGTGTTGCCCCGGTAGTCGGCGAACTGCAGCGAGAGCACCGCGAAGGCGATACCGACGATGAGCTGGCCCGCCATCTTGGCCTTGGCCCGCAGCCCCAGCGACCGCTGCTTCACGATCTTGATGTAGTCGTCGAGGAACCCGACGAGCCCCATCCCGCCCATCAGGAACAGGACGAGCAGTCCGGAGAAGCTCGGGGGCTCGCCGGTGATGACCTTCGCCAGGGCGTACGCGATGAGCGTGGCCAGGATGAAGGCGATGCCGCCCATCGTGGGCGTGCCCTTCTTGCTGCCGTGGGTACGGGGTCCGTCGTCCCGGATGAACTGCCCGTACCCCTTCCGGGCCAGCAGCTTGATCAGCAGTGGAGTGCCGATCAGGGTGAGGAAGAGCCCGATGGCTCCCGCGAAGAGGATCTGCCTCATCGGCCGGCGACCTCGCCCTCGGTGGCGTTCTCCAGCAGTGCCTGGGCGACCTTTTCGAGGCCGACCGACCTGGAAGCCTTCACCAGCACGACGTCTCCCGGACGCAGTTCACTGCGCAACAGGTCGATCGCCGCCCGCGCGTCGGACACGTGCACCGACTCCTCACCCCACGAACCCTCGTTGTAAGCGCCCAATCGCAGCCAGGACGCTTCCCTGCCCCCGACTGCCACGAGCTTGCTGACGTTGAGCCGGACGGCGAGCCGTCCGACCGCGTCGTGCTCGGCGAGCGACGCGTCACCCAGCTCGGCCATCTGCCCGAGCACCGCCCACGTACGGCCCCCCTCGGCGCGTGAGGCACCACCCATGGCGACCAGCGCACGGAGCGCCGCTCTCATGGATTCGGGGTTCGCGTTGTAGGCGTCGTTGACGATCGTCACGCCGTCCGAGCGCTCGGTGACCTCCATACGCCAGCGGGAGAGGGTCCCCGCCTCGGAGAGCGCCACGGCGATCTCGTCGACGGACATGCCCAACTCATGAGCGACGGCGGCCGCGGCGAGCGCGTTCGACACGTGGTGCTCACCGTACAGCCGCAGCGTCACCTCGCTGCACCCGGAGGGTGTTCGAAGGCTGAACGCGGGCTGTCCGGTGGCTGTGAGACGGACGTTCTCTGCCTGTACGTCTGCTTCGCCCGACTCCCCGAAGAGCACGACGCGCGCTTTTGTGCGCGACGCCATGGCGCGAACCAGTGGGTCGTCGGCGTTGAGCACGGCCACACCGCCGTCGGCGGCGGACGGCAGGGACTCGACCATTTCGCCCTTGGCCTGGGCGATCTGTTCCCGGCCGCCGAACTCGCCGATGTGCGCGGTGCCGACGTTCAGGACGAGTCCGACGGTGGGCGGGACGAGTCCGGTGAGGTAGCGGATGTCCCCGATGTACCGGGCGCCCATTTCGAGCACGAGGAAGCGGGTGTCCTCCTCGGCGCGGAGCGCCGTGATGGGCAGCCCGATCTCGTTGTTGAGGTTGCCGTCCGGCCAGACCGTGGGGCCCGCACGCCGCAGGAGCTGCGCGATCAGGTCCTTGGTGCTGGTCTTTCCGGCCGATCCGGTCAGCGCGACGGTGGTGGCGCCGAGGCGCTTCACCACGGTGCGTGCGAGGGCGCCGAGGGCCTGGACGACATCGTCGACGACGATGGCGGGCACGCCGACGGGGCGGGTGGCCAGTACGGCCACCGCGCCCGTCTCGACGGCGCGCCGCGCGTAGTCGTGGCCGTCGACGCGGTCGCCGGCGAAGGCGGCGAAGAGGCCGCCCGGCTCGACGGCGCGGGAGTCGTACACGACGGGGCCGGTGACACGGACGGCCGGATCCGGTATGTCGTGCGGCTGCCCGCCGACGATTTCGGCGATCTCGGCGAGGGAGAGGGCGATCACTGGGTCATCCCTGACTGTTGTTCTCGTTGCGGGCGCGGGACGGGGGGCGCTGCCCGCCGGGGTCTGCGTCGTGGCGCAGGGAGCGCTCGATGGCCTCGCGCAGGACCTGGCGGTCGTCGAAGGCGCGTACCACTCCGGCGACGTCCTGACCCTGCTCGTGGCCCTTGCCCGCGATCAGTACGGTGTCGTCGGCCCCGGCGCGTGCGACGGCCGCGGCGATGGCGGCGGCCCGGTCGGAGTCGATCAGGACGTCCCCGCGCTCGTGGACGGGCACCTCGGCGGCGCCGGCGAGCATCGCGGCGAGGATCGCCAGCGGGTCCTCGCCGCGCGGGTTGTCGGAGGTGAGGACGGCGGTGTCGGCGAGGCGCGCGGCGGCGGCGCCCATCGGCCCGCGTTTGGTCCGGTCGCGGTCGCCGCCGCAGCCGAGGACGATGTGCACCTTGCCCTTGGTGACCTTGCGCAGGGAGCGCAGCACCGATTCGACGGCGTCCGTCTTGTGCGCGTAGTCGACGACGGCCAGGTACGGCTGTCCGGCGTCCACGCGCTCCAGCCGGCCGGGAACGCCGGGGACGGCGGCGATGCCGTCGGCGGCGGTCTGCGGGTCGATCCCGGCGACGGCCAGGGTGACGATCGCGGCGAGGGTGTTGGCGACGTTGAACGGGCCCGGCAGCGGCGCCTCGGCGGTGACGCGCTCGCCGCGGGGGCCGACGGCGGTGAAGGTGGAGCCGTGCGAGCCGACCTGGACGTCCTCGGCGCGCCAGTCGGCGTCGGGGTGGCCCTCGGCGGAGAAGGTCGTGACGGGGACGCCGGACTCGGTGGAGAGCCGGAGGCCGTACGCGTCGTCGACGTTCACGACGCCGGTCCTGCTGCGCTCGGGGGTGAACAGCCGCGCCTTGGCCTGGAAGTAGTCCTCCATGTCGGAGTGGAACTCCATGTGCTCCGGGCTGAGGTTGTTGAAGACGGCGACGTCGAAGACGCAGCCGTCGACCCGGCCGAGCACGAGGGCGTGGCTGGAGACCTCCATGGCGACCGAGCGGACACCGCGTTCGCGCATGACCGCGAAGAGCGCCTGGAGGTCGGTGGCCTCGGGGGTGGTGCGCTCCGACTTGAGGCGCTCGTCCTCGATGCGCGTCTCCACGGTGCCGATGAGGCCCGTACGGTGGCCGGCGCCGCGCAGTCCGCCCTCGACGAGGTAGGCCGTGGTGGTCTTGCCCGAGGTACCGGTGATGCCGATCTGGAGCAGGTCGGTGCCGGGGTTCCCGTAGATCGCGGCGGCGAGTTCGCCCATGCTGCCGCGGGGGTCGGGCACGGTCAGGACGGGCAGTCCGGTGGCGGCGGCGCGGTCGGCGCCGGTCGGGTCCGTGAGGATCGCGACGGCTCCGAGGTCCGCGGCCTGGCCCGCGAAGTCCGCCCCGTGGAGGCGGGCGCCGGGCAGCGCGGCGTACACGTCCCCGGGGCGCACGGCGCGCGAGTCGTGGGTGATCCCGGTCGCTTCGCCGGGTCCGGCCGCCGTGGCGCCCGGTGCCTCGGCGCCCAGCCGGGCGGCCAGCTCGGCGAGTGAGGTCGGGCGGACCCGGTCCGGACGGGGCGTCCCCGGAGTGTTCACAGGGGCGTCCTTGGAGGGGGTTCGGTACTGATCAGCTTGTGGCACGGCGGTGAGCGTACCGGGGTGGACGGGCGCCGGGCCACGTGAGGCGGGCTGGTGCGCGGGCGGATCCGGGTGGTTCCCGGAACCGGAGGTGATCGTTGTCACTGGGGCTTTCCCTGGGGTCACTCGCCGGGTTTGAAGCTGACCGGCAGCCGGGCGGGTTTGCTGCCGGTCGGTTCGACCCGCAGTGTCTTGAGAGCGAACTCCATGACCTTCTTGTAGATGGGTCCGCAGATCTGTCCGCCGAAATAACTGCCGCTCGTGGGGTTCTGGATGGCGCAGTAGACGGTGATCTGCGGGTCGTCGGCGGGCGCGAATCCGGCGAAGGAGGCGGTGTAGCCCTTGTAGACGCCGAGCTTCGGGTCGACCCGGTTGGCCGTACCGGTCTTGCCCGCGATGCGGTAGCCGGGGATCTGTGCCTTGGTGCCGGTGCCCTCCACGTCGGCGACGACCGACTCCATCATGGTGGCCACCGTCCTGGCGGTCTTCTCGCTGACGACCCTCGTCTTCTTGGGGGCGGGCGCCGCGGTGAAGCGGTTGTCGGGGCCGTTGGTGCCGCGGATCAGGGTGGGTTCGATCCGTACGCCGCCGTTGGCGATGGTCGAGTAGACCGAGGCGGCCTGCATGGCGTTGAGGGAGAGCCCCTGGCCGAAGGGGATCGTGTACTGCTGCGAGGTGGACCAGTCCTTCGGCGGGGCGAGGATGCCGCGGGTCTCACCCGGGTAGCCGAGGCCGGTGGGCTGTCCGATGCCGAACTTGTCGAGGTAGGAGTGGAGCACCTTGTTGGCCTCGGGCTGGGTCTTGCCGAGCTGCCCGGTGGCCAGGATGGTGCCGATGTTGCTGGACTTGGCGAGGACGCCGTTGAGCGTCAGGTACCAGGTGGGGTGGTCGATGTCGTCCTTGAAGAGCCGGTCGCCGCGGTGCAGCCGGTTGGGGACGACGACATGGGTGCCGGGGGTGGCCGCCTCCTCCTCCAGGACGGCGGCCATGGACATCACCTTGGCGGTGGAGCCGGGCTCGTACGCGTCCTGGAGCGCCGCGTTGCCCATGGAGGCGGAGTTGGCCTGGGCGAGGTCGTTGGGGTCGAAGCCGGGGGCGTTGGCCATGGCGAGGACCTCGCCGGTCCTGGTGTTCTGGACCACCACGTAGCCGCGGTCGGCCTTGGACTGCTTCGCCTGGTCGGCGATGGCCTGCTGGGCCGCCCACTGGATGTCCCGGTCGATGGTCAGCTCGATGTCCGAGCCGGGTACGGCAGGGGTCTCGCGGGAGCTGGCGGTGGGGACCCGGCGTCCGCCGGACTGGGCGTAGGTGACCTTGCCGTCCTCGCCCGCGAGCTCCTTGTCGAGCATGGACTCGATGCCGCCGCCGCCACGCCCCGCGGCGTTGACGTATCCGAGTATCCCGGCGGCGAGGTCTCCGTTGGGGTAGACCCGCTTGCTGCTGGTCTCCTGGAAGACGCCCGCCAGCACGCTGACGGCGCCGTCGGCGGACTTCTCCTTGCTCGCCTTCTCGGCGAGCACCCGCTTGAGGTCCTTGATCTGGTTCCAGACCTGCGGGGTCTGGCGGCGGGCCAGCACCGCGTAGCGGGACTTGGGGGTCTTGAGCTTCTTGGCGAGTTCGCCGGTGTCGGCGCCGAGGATCGGCGCGAGCAGGGCCGCGGCCTGTTCGGGGGCGTCGGGGATCTTGCTGAAGTCGGGGGTGAACATCGACGGGTCGGCGGTGATGTCGTACGCGTCGTCGCTGGTGGCGAGCGCGACACCGGACCGGTCGGTGATCTGGCCGCGCTCGGCGGCGATGGTGTGGCTGAGGTAGCGGCTCTTCTCCGCCTTGGCCGCGTACGCGCTGGCGTCGACGGCCTGCACCTGGAGCAGCCGGACGACGAACACCAGCATGACGAGCGTCAGGCCGAGGCCGACCAGCCGGAGCCGGGGGCGGGGGCTGCCGAGCTGGATCCGGCGCGGGGCGCGGGAGCCGTTACGGGGACGGCGCGGCGCCGGGCGGGCGGCGGGGCGGGGCGGGGTGCGCCCGCCGCTGCCGGAGCGCGCGGGGTTCGGCACCCGGCGGCGCGGTGGTTCCTTGGGGGGCACTGCGTCACCTGCCGGAGGTCGTCGGGGCCGGCGTACCGGATGCCGGTGCGGGGGACGGCGAGGTCTCCTCCATGACGGAGGGCCGGGGGGCGGGCCGTACGGAGAGCTGGGCGGAGGGCTGGGCCGACGGCCCGTCCCCGGCCGCGCCGGGGAGGCCGCGTACCGTACCGTCCGGATTGAGGAAGGCCGGGCTGCCGCCGGGGACCATGCCCAGCTCGCGGGCGCGCCGCTCCAGCGCGTACGGGGCGGAGAGGTCGTCCACGTCCCGTTGCAGCGCCTGCTGTTCGTCGGTGAGGTCGGTGGTGCGCTTCTTCAGGTCGGTCAGTCTGAACGACCCTTCGCTGAGGGCGGAGTTCAGCAGCAGCAGGGCGATCAGGCCGCCCCCGAGGAGCAGCACGACCAGCAGGACGAAGGGGGTGCGGGCCGCCGAGCTGTTCCCGGCGGGCAGCACCTCGGCGAGGCGTGCGGCCCGCCCCTTCAGTTGCTTGGCCGGCCCCTTCATCACTGGACGTCCTCCCGGATCCGCTGCGCCCCCCGCAGCCGGGCGGGGGCCGCGCGGCGGTTCTCCGCGACCTCTTCCTCGGTGGGGAGTTCCGCGCCGCGGGTGAGCAGCTTCAGCCGGGGCTGGTAGCGCTCGGGGACGACGGGCAGGCCGGGCGGCGCCGTGTTGGCGGCCCCGGCCGCGAAGACCTGCTTGACCAGGCGGTCTTCCAGCGAGTGGTACGAGAGGACGGCGATCCGGCCGCCGACGGCGAGGCTCCGTACGGCGGCGGGGACCGCCTGTTCCAGGACGGAGAGTTCGCCGTTGACCTCGATGCGCAGGGCCTGGAAGGTGCGCTTGGCGGGGTTGCCGCCGGTGCGCTTGGCGGCCTGCGGGAGGGAGTCACGGATCAGCTCGACGAGCCGGGCGCTGTGGCTGAAGGGCTCCTTGTCGCGCTCCCTGACGACCGCGGACACGATGCGCTTGGCCTGCTTCTCCTCGCCGTACGCGCGCAGGATGCGCACCAGTTCGCCGGGCGGGTAGGTGTTGAGGACCTCCGCGGCGCTGACGCCGGTCGTCTGGTCCATCCGCATGTCGAGCGGCGAGTCCTGGGCGTACGCGAAGCCGCGGTCGGCCTCGTCGAGCTGCATCGAGGAGACGCCGAGGTCGAAGAGGACGCCCTGGACGCGGCGGATGCCCAGGTCGTCGAGGACGTCGGGCAGTTCGTCGTAGACGGCGTGCACGAGCGTGGCCCGGTCCCCGTAGGGGGCGAGGCGTTCGCCGGAGAGCCGCAGCGCCTCCTGGTCGCGGTCGAGCGCGACGAGCCGTGCGGCGGGGAAGGCGGCGAGCAGCGCCTCGCTGTGTCCGCCGAGGCCGAGGGTGCAGTCGACGACGACGGCGCCGGGCTCGGCGAGGGCGGGGGCCAGCAGGTCGAGGCACCGCTGGAGCATCACCGGTACATGCCGGACCTGGTTCATGCGCCCTCTCAAGTACGGACGGTCGTACGTACCACCGAGCGGGAAGGGGCCGAGCCGCACGTACGCCGCGTTATGCGGGAAAATTCGGGATGCGTTCTGGCACGTGTTCAGGGTGTGTCCGTGAACTTCGCGCCACTTTAGTCCACGCTTCCCGGTGGTTCCGGGCCACCCGGCCGGTCAGCGCGTCGCGGGGTGTTCGGCTGCCGGTCCGCCGGTCGGTCCGCGAATGCCGTTCTTCACCCGTTCGGCTGCACGGTACTCGACCTTGTGGGTTAGCTCACACCAAGCCTCGATGGTGTTCTTTGTCCCCTCCCACAGCGGGCTTCCCCCACCGGTGACGACTAACGTCACAGGTATGCCGACTTCCGCACATCTCCCCGCAGAGCCCTCAGGGGCCCCCGCCGGTGCGGCCCGCACCGGCGGCACCGTCACCGACCGCCTCGTCGACGCGAACAGCGCGTACGCGGCCGGCTTCAGCGATCCGGGCATGGACGCCAGGCCCGTGCTCCAGGTCGCCGTGGTCGCCTGCATGGACGCCCGGCTCGACCTGCACGACGCGCTGGGCCTCTCGCTCGGTGACTGTCACACCATCCGTAACGCGGGGGGTGTCGTCACGGACGACGTGATCCGCTCGCTCACCATCAGCCAGCGGGCGCTGGGGACACGCAGTGTCGTCCTGATCCACCACACCGGCTGCGGTCTGGAGAGCCTCACCGAGGAATTCCGGCACGAGCTGGAGATGGAGGTCGGCCAGCGGCCCGCGTGGGCCGTCGAGGCGTTCCGTGACGTCGATCAGGACGTGCGGCAGTCGATGCAGCGAATACGAACCTCGCCGTTCCTTCCGCACACCGACGACGTACGCGGCTTCGTCTTCGACGTGAAGACCGGGCTGCTGCGGGAAATCGATCCCGCGGGCTGAGCAGGACCGCCCTGCCCGTACGTATGGAACGGGGGCGTTGACCGGCCCCGAAAGGCAGCAAAGCAGACAGGGACCCACCGACTTATCCACAGGCGGATGACACGAAGCGGTAACGGCGACGAGAATGCGTGTGGGACACCGCTCCGGAACCTTCCGGAGACGGTGTCCGTGTTTCGGGGAGGGCCGGGCCGTCTGATGAGCATCGGCCCGTTGAAAGGGCCGAGGAGGGCCGGGTGACGACCTATGACGATCGAGCGAGCCTCACAGATCTGACCACCACAGCGGAGCGTGTGCGCGCATCGGTGGAGGGTGTGATCGAGGGCAAGCCTGAGGTCGTACGGCTTTCGCTGACCGTGCTCCTCGCCGAGGGCCATCTTCTGATCGAGGATGTTCCCGGCGTGGGCAAGACCATGCTGGCCAAAGCGCTCGCGCGCTCCATCGACTGTTCGGTGCGGCGTATCCAGTTCACGCCCGACCTGCTGCCTTCCGACATCACCGGGGTGTCGATCTACGACCAGCAGCGGCGGGACTTCGAGTTCAAACCGGGGGCGATCTTCGCGCAGATCGTGATCGGCGACGAGATCAACCGCGCCTCGCCCAAGACCCAGTCGGCGCTGCTGGAGTCGATGGAGGAGCGTCAGGTCACCATCGACGGGCAGACCTACGAACTGCCCAGCCCGTTCATGGTGGTGGCCACCCAGAACCCGGTCGAGATGGAGGGCACGTACCCCCTGCCCGAGGCGCAGCGCGACCGCTTCATGGCCCGGGTGTCGATCGGCTACCCGAGCGCGGAGGCCGAGTTGCAGATGCTGGACGTGCACGGCGGGGTCTCCCCGCTCGACGACCTCCAGCCGGTGGCGCACGCGCACGACATCGTCAAACTGATCGACGCCGTACGCACGGTCCATGTCGCCGAGTCCGTGCGGCGGTACGCGGTCGAGCTGGTCGGGGCGACCCGTAACCATCCGGACCTCAGACTCGGCGCCTCACCGCGCGCCACGCTCCATCTGCTGCGCGCGGCGAAGGCCGCGGCGGCGCTCGCCGGGCGGGAGTACGCGCTCCCGGACGACGTGCAGTCGCTGGCGTCGGCGGTGCTGGCGCACCGGCTGCTGCCCACGGCCCAGGCCCAGTTGAACCGGCGTACGGCGGAGCAGGTCGTCCAGGACATCCTCCAGCGGACCCCGGTGCCCACGGCGGACGGCGGACGGACCGCAGCGGGCCGCCCGGTGGTCGGCGGGCCCGCGGGGCCCGGCGGGGCGCTCTTCGGCCAGCAGTCCGGCGCCCGGCGGCTGTGATGGCGTCCGGGGGGCCGGCCGCCGGGGACGGCGAGGACAAGGGCGGGGTGCGGGCCGCCCTGTCCGGACTGACCACCCGCGGCCGGTCGTTCCTCGCGGCCGGTATCGCCGCCGCAGTCTGCGCCTACGTCCTCGGCCAGTCGGATCTGCTGCGGGTGGGACTGCTGCTCGCCGTACTGCCGCTGATCTGTGTGGCGGTCCTGTACCGCACGCGCTACCGGGTGGCGGGCAGCAGGCGGCTGGCGCCCTCGCGGGTCCCGGCGGGGGCCGAGGCGCGGGTGCATCTGCGGATGGACAACGTCACACGGCTGCCCACCGGGCTGCTGATGCTCCAGGACCATGTGCCGTACGTGCTCGGGCCGCGCCCCCGCTTCGTGCTGGACCGGGTGGAGCCGGAGGGCCGCCGTGAGGTGTCCTACCGGGTCCGCTCCGATCTGCGCGGACGCTACCCGCTCGGACCGCTCCAGCTCCGGCTGAGCGACCCGTTCGGGATGTGCGAGCTGACCCGCTCGTTCAGCGCGTTCGACATCCTGACGGTCATCCCGCGCACCGAACCGCTGCCGCCGGTACGGCTCGCGGGCGAGGCCGCGGGCCACGGCGACGGGCGCCAGCGCTCACTGGCGCTGGCCGGTGACGACGACGTGATCCCGCGGGGATACCGGCACGGCGACGACCTGCGCCGGGTGCACTGGCGCTCCACCGCCCGCTACGGCGAGCTGATGGTGCGCCGCGAGGAGCAGCCGCAGCGGGCGCGCTGCACGGTCCTGCTGGACACCCGGCGGATCGCCTACCAGGGTTCGGGGCCCGACTCGGCCTTCGAGTGGGCGGTGTCCGGGGCGGCCTCCGCGCTGGTGCACATGCTGGAACGGGGCTTCGCGGTACGGCTGCTGACGGACACCGGCGGTTCGGTGCCCGGCGAGGGCACGGAGGGCTTCGCGGGCGCCACCCAGGACTCCGCGGACTCCGCCGGGCTGATGATGGACATGCTCGCGGTCGTCGACCACTCCGACGGGGCGGGCCTCTCCCGCTCGTACGACGTGCTGCGCGGCTCCACCGAAGGGCTGCTGGTGGCGTTCTTCGGCGATCTGGACGAGGAGCAGACCGCGGTGGCCGCCCGGATGCGGCAGCGCAGCGGCGCGGCCGTCGCCTTCGTCCTCGACTCCTCCGGCTGGACGCGGGGGCCGAGGGACGGCGCCGAGGTCGAGACGCGGCTGCGGCAACTGCGCGAGACGGGGTGGACGGCCCTGGCCGTGCCCTCCGGGGCGGCGCTGGCCGACCTGTGGCGGCAGGCCGGCCGCCAGCACTCGGAATCGGCCGTCGCCGGCGGTACGACAGGGTTCTCCGGAGGATGGTCATGAGCGCTCACGGAAGACTGGCGCTGTGCGCCTTCGCCGCCACGCTGATGGCGGCGGGCGCGCTGACCCCGCTGGTCGAGTCGCCCACCTGGCTGGTGCAGTGCGCGTTCATGGTGGGCGTCGTGAGCGGGGTGGGGGCGCTGGCCCGGCGGGTTCCGCTGGCGCGGGCGCTGACCGTCGTGTTCCAGACGGTCACGGTCCTGCTGCTGCTCACCCTGGTCTTCACCAAGGAGCAGGCCCTGTTCGGCTTCGTGCCGACGCCCGACTCCGTCCGGGAGTTCGGCCGGCTGCTGACCTCCGGCGGCGACGACGTCGGGCGGTACGCGATACCCGCCCCGGCGACCGAGGGCATCCGGCTGATGCTGATCGGTGGCGTGCTGGTCATCGGGCTGGCGGTGGACGCGATCGCGGTGACCTTCCGCAGCGCCGCCCCGGCGGGGCTGCCGCTGCTCGCGCTCTACTCGGTCGCCGCGGGGCTCTCCGGCGGGGCCGGGGGGTGGCTGTGGTTCCTGCTGGCCGCCACCGGCTATCTGCTGCTGCTCCTGGCCGAGGGCCGGGACCGGCTCTCGCAGTGGGGCCGGGTCTTCGGGGGCGCGCCGCGCCCGGCCGGCCGGTTCGCCTCGGCCTTCGACTCGACCGGGCGGGCCCCGGTCCGTACCGGCCGCAGGATCGGTGTGGTGGCGCTGGGCGTCGCGCTCGCGGTCCCGGCGGCCCTGCCCGCCCTGGACGGCGGCCTGCTGGCCGGCGCGGGCGCCGGGAACGGCTCGGGGGTGGGCGGCGGGGGCACTATCTCCGCGGTCAACCCGCTGGTGTCGCTCCAGGACAATCTGAACCAGCCCGAGGACCGCGAGGCGCTGCGCTACCGGACGAACGCGAAGGACACGCAGGACCTGTATCTGCGGATCATGGCGCTGGACAGGTTCGACGGCACGTCCTGGCGGTTCTCGCAGCGCGGTGTGGAGGACGTGCCGGACACCCTGCCCTCCGCGCCCGGGCTGCGGAGCGAGGTCGAGGCCACGGAGATCAGGACCACCATCTCGGCGGCCGGGTGGTACCGGCAGAACTATCTGCCGATGCCCTACCCGGCCTCCAAGGTGAAGATCGACGGGCGCTGGCGCTTCGAGCCCACGGGCCGGACGCTGGTGGGCGACCGGGGCCAGTCGACGCGCGGCGCGCGGTACGAGGTCACCAGCCTCCAGGTGACCCCGAGCAGGCAGCAGCTCGCCGAGGCGCCCGAGGCCCCGTCGGCGCTGCGCCGTGAGTACACGCGGGTGCCCTCGGTGCTGCCGGAGGTCGTCAGGTCGACGGCGCGGGAGGTCACTGCGGGGGCGACGAACGACTACGAGAAGGCCGTCAAGCTCCAGGACTGGTTCGCGCTGGACGGCGGCTTCTCGTACAACACGGCCGTCGACTCCGGCACCGGCGTCACAGCGATCACCCGCTTCCTGCGGAACAAGGAAGGTTTCTGCGTCCACTTCTCCTTCTCGATGGCGGCGATGGCCCGCACGCTGGGCATCCCGGCGCGGGTCGCGGTCGGCTTCACCCCGGGCACCGCGCAGTCGGACGGCTCGATGTCGGTCGGTCTGCGGGACGCGCACGCCTGGCCCGAGCTGTATTTCGAGGGGGTCGGCTGGACCCGCTTCGAGCCGACGCCGAGCCGGGGCAGCACCCCCGACTACACCCGTCCCGAGGCCCCGACCGACACCCCGAGCGACTCGGCGAGCGAGTCCACCGACACCTCGGCCGCGCCGTCCACGGAGCCGTCGGCCTCGGAGAGCTGCCCGGCGCAGGCCCGGCGGCAGGGCGAGTGCGACCCGACGGCGGACGCGGGCGCCCTGCCGCCGACGGACCAGGGCACCCCGACCGGAACGGTGCTCGCCGTGGTGGCGGGCTCGCTGGCGGTGCTGCTGCTGCCGCTGCTGCCCCTGCTGTGGCGGACACGGGTCAGGGCGCGGCGGTTCGGCTCCGGCGGGCGGACGCCGGCGGACGCCACGGCCAGGACGCTCGCGGCCTGGCGTGAGGTCACCGATACGGCGTGGGACCACGGCATACCACCGGACGAGTCGCAGACCCCCAGGAAGACGGCCGGGCGGATCGTCCGGCTGGGCGGCCTGGACGGTGAGGCGGCCGAGGCGGTGCACCGGGTGGCCGGATCCGTGGAGCAGGTGCTGTACGCGCCGGTGCCACGGCCCGGCGTGGGGCTCGCCGAGGACGCCCGGCTGATCCGGCAGGGTCTGAGCGCCTCGGCCGACCGGTGGACACGGCTGCGCGCACTGCTCGCGCCTCGCTCGTCCGTTCGGGTGATCTGGTACGCGGCGGAGCAGTGGCGTGCACTCGCCACACGGTGGACGGACCGGCGCCTGGAACTCACCCGCCGGATGGCCACGGCCACGACGCGCCTGCGGCCGTCACGACAGCGCGGCTGAGACGGGCAGGGCCGAGCCGGGACGGACCAGGCTGAACTGATACGGGTACGGCTGAGGGGCGGACGCTTGAAGCGTCCGCCCCTCAGCCTTGCTGTCCCGAGCCTTACTGCCCCTGTTCGTCGCGGCGGCGCTGCCACCGCTGCTCGATCCGGTTCATCATGGAGCGGCGCTGTCTCGGTTGGCGCCGGTCGGCGGGTGCGCCGCCCGCCGCCTGCTGCTGCTCACCTGGTTTGGGCGCTTTGCGCCAGCCGGTGACCGCCAGGACCGCACAGCCCAGCATGACGAGGAACCCCACCACGCTGATCCAGATCTGCTGGGCGACCATTCCGGCCATGAGGAGCGCGATACCCACCAGGAAGCCTGCGACTGCCTGGTAGACCCGTCGCCGGGTGTACGTACGCAGCCCGCTTCCCTCAAGCGCTGTCGCGAACTTGGGATCTTCGGCGTACAGCGCTCGCTCCATTTGCTCGAGCATTCGCTGCTCGTGCTCCGAGAGCGGCACGGAGTCCTCCTAGTCGTCGGTCGCGGGGGGCGACCGGTATGCGGCTCCTTCAAGGATAGGCAGGGAATCGCCCCCGTGAAACCCGCCCTCAACGCCAAATCGCCATTCCGGGCCGCCATGTCGGCTCGGTCGCTGAGGCGTTGATTCCCCAACCATCGATCCGTCATGCCGGATGGTGTACCCCGATCATACGGCGCCCGGAGCCCCACTGGGGGGCCTGTGGCGCACTCCATGCGGAGCTGCGTCGCTGATCAGCCATGTACGGGGCGTTCCGGACGGTTCACCGGGGGTTCCCGGGGCCGTTGGCGGTCAGCTCCTTTTCTCGCCCAGAACGTGGAGCTGGCTGGCCACGGAGTGGAAAGCGGGCAGCTCGGCGGCTGCCGCCTCCAGCTTCAGCAGGGCGTCCAGGGCCCCCGGCTGGGTGTCCACGAGACCTCCGGGCACCAGATCCGCGAAGACCCGGACGCCGTGGACGGCGCCGATCCGCAGACCGGACCCGGCGACCAGCTCCGTGAGCTGCTCGGCGGTGAACCGCCGGGGCACCGGATCGGCCTCGCCCCAGCGGCCCGCCGGGTCGGTGAGCGCCTGCCGGGCCTCCGTGAAGTGCCCGGCGAGCGCCCTGGCCAGCACGGCGCCGCCCAGCCCCGCGGCGAGCAGGCTCAGCTCGCCCTCGGGGCGCAGCGCGTCGACCGCGTTCCGTACGCCTTCGGCGGGATCGTCCACGTACTCCAGGACGCCGTGGCACAGCACCGCGTCGAAGCCGCCGCGTCCGACCACGTCGAAGAGGCCGTGGATGTCCCCCTGCACCCCGTGGACACGGTCGGCGACCCCGGCCTCCGCCGCCCTGCGCTCCAGGGCGAAGAGCGCGTTCGGGCTGGGGTCGACCACGGTGACCCGATGCCCCAGACGGGCGACGGGCACCGCGAAGTTGCCCGTTCCCCCTCCGGTGTCGAGGACGTCCAGGGCGTCCGTGCCCGCCGCCTGGACCCGGCGGTCGAGGGCGTCCTTGAGGACTTCCCAGACCACGGCGGTACGGAGGGAGCCGCGGGGGCGCGATGGCGTCTCCCCACCGATGACAGGGGAAGGATCCGACACGGCAGTTGACTCCTCGGCGCGGTGCCGCCCCTGGCGGCGGGGCGTGGAACAGGACAGACTGCGCCCACCCTATTGCCTCGGCCGTCCTGCCTGGTCACCCAGCGGCATCGCCCGGCCGTGGCTGTTCCTCGCGGGGCTGGGGAAGCACCGGTTCGAGCACGAGCAGGCGCTCCACCAGGCGCAGGAACATCCCGGCGGCCCTGAGCAGGTCGTCGGCGTCGCGGCCGGTGGCCGCGCCCTGTATGCCGGCCTCGGCGCGGGCCCTGCGGGTGGCTCCCGAGGCGAAGAGTCCGCCCCATTCGGACAGCTCGGGCGCGATCTCGGGAAGGACTTCCCAGACGCTCCTGATCCGCTGCCGGCGCCGCGGGGTGGTCTCGGGGCGGCCACGGGCCGCGAGGACCGCGGCGGCGGTGCGCAGGGCGGCGAGGTGGGCCGTGGCGTAGCGCTCGTTCGGAGTGTCCAGGGTGGCGGCCTCGTCCAGTCCGCCGCGCGCCTGCGCGAGCAGATCGAGGGCGGCGGGCGGTGCGGTGGCCCGGCGCGGGACGGGGTGGACGTCGCTCGGTGGTCCGGTCGGTGAGGGTGCAGGGCCGTCGGTACGGCGCCGGTGTGCGGCACGTGCGTAGGAACTGGCCATGACGAACCTCCTGTCGTCGTGTGACGGCTTCGTGGCCGTATGTGTCCATCGTGACGGGTACCACTGACAATCGGCCTGACCTGCGGCTTCGCCCCGAATGGCGGAAACGTGCGGACGCGGCGCCGGGGCCGGGGAGCACCTGTGACAATCGTCGCCATGGACAGCACCAGCACCCGCCGCCGGGCCACTCGGCAGAAGCTCTACGAGGCCGCCGTGACCCTCATCGCGGAGCAGGGCTTCTCGGCGACGACGGTGGACGAGATCGCCGAACGCGCCGGGGTGGCCAAGGGCACCGTCTACTACAACTTCAAGAGCAAGACGGAGCTGTTCGAGGAGCTGCTGCGGCACGGCGTCGGGCTGCCCACCGTGTCCCTGAAGGACGCGGCCGACCGTACGGCGGCGCGCGGCGGCGGCCCGGTCGCATCGCTGGACGCGATGATCCGGGCTGGTCTGGTCTTCATCGACCGCTATCCGGCCTTCACGCAGCTCTACGTGGCGGAGCTGTGGCGGACCAACCGGGCCTGGCAGTCGACGCTGCTGGTGGTACGTCAGCAGGCGGTCGCGGTGGTGGAGGCGGTCCTGGTGCGGGCCGTCGAGGCCGGTGAGCTGAGCGACGAGATCGATGTGCCGCTGACGGCGGCGGCGCTGGTGGGGATGGTGCTCGTGGCGGCGCTGGACTGGAAGGCGTTCCAGCCGGAGCGTTCGCTCGACGAGGTGCACTCGGCGCTCTCGCGGCTGCTGCACGGACGCGTCGCCGGGCACTGAGACGGGCGCGAGGGGCTTCCGTATACGGAAAGGCGTCGGTCCGGTGCGGCTCATCCCCCATGAGCCGCACCGGACCGACGCGTTCCCCCGTATCCCCCGTATCCCCCCTGTCCCCCGTTCCCCCCGTCCCCCTCCTGCTTTCCCCCGTATCCCCCGTATCCCCCTGCTTTCCCCCCTTGGTGCCCACCCCGTTCCCCCGTGGTGCCGGAGGGCCCGCCCTCCACCGATCCTCTGTGGATCCCCCGTGGTCGCCGAGCCCTCCGTTCCGCACCCCCGTCACGTCCGGGGAGCCGCACCCGTTCCGCCGCCCCGTGCCGGCGGTACCGGTGCCGCGCCCCTTCCGTGGGCTCCACTCTTCCGTTCGCGCAGGTCGCGGCCCATCCGCGTCCCTACTCATCTCTCCCACTAGGTACCTGTACTCAGGTCTCCGTACGCGTCCCCACTCCCGGCCGCACGGCTACGATCGCGTCCGTGTCCGTACTTCCCCTGATCTTCACGAGCGGCTGGGCCAGTGGCATCAACGCCTATGCGGTGGTGCTGCTGTTGGGCCTCTTCGGCGCCACCGGGCTGACCGACGAGGTGCCCGCGTCACTGCAGCGCACCGACGTCCTGATCGTCGTGGGCGTGCTCTTCCTCTGTGAGGCGGTGGCGGACAAGATCCCGTACGTCGACTCGGTGTGGGACTCCGTGCACACGGTTCTCAGACCGCTGGCGGGCGCGGTGGTCGGCGCGCTGCTCGCCGGGCAGAGCGGTTCGCTGCCGGAGCTCGCGGCGGGCGCCGTGGGCGGCTCCACGGCCCTGGTGAGCCATCTCGTCAAGGCCGGCACCCGGATGGCGATCAACACCTCCCCCGAACCGCTGAGCAACGTGCTGGTGAGTACGGCGGAGGACCTGGGCGTCGCCGCGATCGTCATCTTCGCGCTGTTCCATCCGGTCGCCGCCGCGGTCATCGCGGGGACCCTGCTGGTGGCGGGCGTCGCGACGGTGTTCTTCCTGGCCACCAGGATCCGCCGGTTCCTGCGACGCAGGGCGCGGCGCCGGACTGTCAGCAGCACTGGCTAGGGTTCTGGGCATGGGACAGATGGTGATGGTCGGCGCCGGGATGGGCGCCATGGCCGCGGCTGCCCGGCTGGCCGTGGCGGGCCACCGGGTGACGGTGTACGAGCGCTCCGGGACGTACGGCGGGGCGGTGGACCGGTTCGAGCGGGACGGCTTCGTCTTCGACACCGGCCCCGGGCTGCTGCACCTTCCCGCGGTCTACCGCGATCTGTTCGTGAAGACCGGCAAGGAGTCCCTGGAGCGGAGTGTGACGCTCGACCAGGTGGACCCGGCGAGCCGGCATGTCTTCGCCGACGGTACGGACGTCACGCTGCCGAACGCGTCGCGGGCGGGCGCCGTCGCCGCACTGGACGCGGCGCTGGGCGCGGGCGCCGGTGAGCGGTGGGCGGAGTTCCTCGGCCGCGCCAGGGACGCCTGGGACCGCTCGCGCAGGCCGCTGCTGGAGGAGCCGCTGTGGAGCGACCCGCGGGCGCTCGGGCGCGACCCGTATCCGGCGGTGCGGCAGCGCCGGCTGCTGCGCGGCGCCCGGCAGGCCGCCACGGTCGCGGAGATCGGCGCCTGGGAGCTGGGTGACCCGCGGCTGGCGGCCCTGTTCGACGGATACGCCCTGTCGTACGGGCTGGACCCGCGGCACGCCCCGGCGTCCGCCGCGGTGCTGCCGTATCTGGAGCAGACCTTCGGCAGTTGGTATGTGCGCGGCGGCATGCGGGAGTTGGCCCGTGCGGTGTACGAGCGGTGTCTGGCCCGCAAGGTGGAGTTCGTCTTCGGCGCCGAGGTGACGCGGATCGTCGAGAAGGACGGCGCTGCGGCCGGTGTGGAGCTGGCGGACGGCACGCTCGTCGCGGCCGACGCGGTGGTGGCGGGGGTCGCGGCAGGCCGCCTCGTGGCCCGGGATCTCGACGGGCCCGGGGACGGAGCCGTACGGGAGCGGCGCGGCGCGGCGGTCCCCGGGCGGTGCGCGGTGCTGCTGGCGCTGCGCGGCGGCCGGGACGGGGACGCCGCGCACCGCACGGTGGTGCACGCGCCGGACGGCGCGGCCGAGGCCGCCGCCGTCTTCGGCGGACGCCTCGCGGAGCGGCCGACGGTCACGGTGCTGCGGCCCGACGACGCGGCGACGCGTCCCGACGACGGGCACGAGGCGGTGACGCTCACCGCGACCGTCGCCCCGCACGGCCCGGTCGACTGGTCCGACGGAGCGCTGCGCGCGCGGTACGCGGAGGTGCTGATGGCGGCGGCGGAGTCCGCCCTGCCCGGGCTGGCGGGGCGGCTGCTGTGGCACGAGGTGCGGACGCCCGCCGACACGGCCGCGCGGACCGGGGCCGAGGGCGGCGCGGTCCCGGCACCGGCGCTGGCCGGGGCGTCGGGGGCGCTGCTGCACCCGGCGAACACCACACGGCTGCGGGGGCTCTACCGCGCGGGCGGCTGGGCGCACCCCGGTGGCGGGCTCGCGCACGCGGGCATGTCGGGGGCGCTGGTCGCCGGACTGATCGTCGAGGGCGCGGAGTTCCGGGGCTCGCAGTGAGCGTGGCGTACGCGGGCGTCGTGCGGGCGTGACGCGGGCGGGCGGTCGCCGGGGGTACGGGCCTCAGTAGCGGTACTGGTCGTTGTAGCCGGAGCCGGAGCCCGCGTCGTACCCCTGCTGGGGCTTCTCGCCCGGCGCCGGGGGGAACGGGTCGTCCCGCTCGCGCTGCTGCGGGACCCATACCCCGCCGGGCGGGGTGTCGTTGCCGTAACCCTGCTGGTCGCCCTGGTCTCCGTACGGCGCCGTGTACTGCTGCCGGCCGCCGAAGCTGTCGTACGCGTCGTACTGCTGGCCGCCGTTGGCCGCGCCGCCCCCGCCGTACGGGTCCGCGTAGGCGGCGTACTGCTGGTCGCCGGTGCCGTAGCCGTACGCGTCCTGGCTCGTGGCGTAGGTGTCCTGGGGCGCGTAGCCGCCCTGCCCGGCGTACTGGTCCTGGGCCGCGTACGCGTCGTGCGGGGCGTAGGCGTCGTGGGCCGCGTAGACGTCCTGGCCGGCCGGCTGCGTCCCGTAGCCGGGGTAGGCGTCGTAACCGCCGCCGTATCCGCCCGGGTCGGCCGCGTCCGTGGACGCGTCGGTCCGCGAGGCGGTGCGCGGGTCCTGGACCGCGTCGTCGTAGACGCCGTACTGCCCGGTGTCGTCGGGCAGGGGCTCCGTCGCGTACACCGAAACGGGACCGGTCAACGGCGTTGCCGGGGCCGCCGGCTCGTACTCCAGGTCCGAGACCTCAAGGGCGGGTTCGCGGTCGGCGGCCTGCTCGCCGACGGCCTTGCGGCGGCGGCTGGCCCCCGGCCTGCCGCCGATGGCCCACCCCGTCGAGAAGCCGCTGCGGTAGGAGAGCGTCACATACGTCTGGCCGACCGCGAAGGCGATCGTGCCGAGCGCGATGACGGGGACGGACGCGATCAGCACACCGAGCACCACACCCATGAACCCGGTGAAGGCGAGTATCCGCCAGCGCAACCGCGCCTTGTACTGAAGCAGCACCTCGGCCAGCAGCCAGAGGGCAACGATGCCGAATGCGATGTAGAGGACCGCCAAGCCCATGCCCGCCCCTAGTCACGACTGCTCGTGCAGTCCGAGATTCTCGTAGATTTCGAGCGTCGCCGTGGAATTGTTGAGGGTGATGAAGTGAAGGCCAGGTACGCCTTCGGACAGCAGTCCGGCGCAGAACTCCGTCGCGAACTCGATGCCAATGGAGCGTACAGCGACCGGATCGTCCTTGACGGAGAGGATCCGCTCTTTCAGCTCCGCCGGGAAGACCGCGGTGGAGAGCTGGGGCAATCGCTCCAGCATCTTCACACTGGTGACCGGCATGATCTCGGGAATGATCGGGGTCGCGCAACCCGCGGCGGCGACCCGGTCACGGAGCCGCAGATAGCCCTCGGGGTCGAAGAACATCTGGGTGATCGCGTAGTCGGCGCCCGCCCGGCACTTGGCGACGAAGTGCCGGATGTCGGTGTCCCAGTCGGCCGAGCGCGGATGCATCTCGGGGAAGGCGGCCACCCCGACGCAGAAGTCCCCGGACTCCTTGATGAGCCTGACCAGGTCTGCGGCGTACCGCACGCCCTGGGGGTGCTCGGTCCACTCGCCCATCGGGTCGCCGGGCGGGTCGCCCCGTACGGCGAGGATGTTGCGGATCCCGGCGTCGGCGTACTGCCCGACCATGTTGCGCAGCTCGGCGACGGACTGGTCGACGGCCGTGAGGTGCGCGACGGGGGTGAGGGTGGTGTCGGCGGCGATCCGCTTCGTGGCCCTGACCGTGCCGTCCCGGGTGGAGCCGCCCGCTCCGTAGGTCACCGAGACGAAGCTCGGGGCGACCGCCTCGACTCTGCGCAGCGCGTTCCAGAGGTTCCGCTCGCCCTTCTCGGTCTTGGGTGCCCAGAACTCGAAGGAGTACGAGGTTTTTCCGGTCGCGAGCAGGTCACGCACGGTATGCGCGTGATCCGATCGGGTCGAAGCTGTGCCAAGGGCCATATGTGCAGGTTATCGAGGGCGTGGCGGCCACCCAACCGAACGTGAGGCTTTTAACGGTATTGCCGGGAAGGTGTCCGCTCCCGGACACTCGCTCAGGAGGCGCGTTCCCTTATCCGCGCGGCCAGGGCCGCCGTCGCCTCGGCCGGGTCGTCGGCCTCCGTGATCGCCCGTACGACGACGACCCTGCGGGCCCCGGCGTCCAGCACCTGGTCCAGGTTGCCCGCGTCGATGCCGCCGATCGCGAACCACGGGCGGTCCGTGCCGCTCGCCGCCGCGTACCGCACGAGGTCGAGCCCCGGGGCGTGGCGGCCCGGCTTGGTGGGGGTGGGCCAGCAGGGGCCGGTACAGAAGTAGTCCACGCCGGGTTCGGCGACCGCCGCGTCCACCTCGGCCGGGGCGTGGGTGGAGCGGCCGATCAGCGGGGTGGTGCCGAGGATGGCCCGGGCCGCCGGGACGGGCAGGTCGCCCTGGCCGAGGTGGAGGACGTCGGAGCCGATGGCGTGCGCCACGTCGGCGCGGTCGTTCACGGCGAGCAGCCGGCCGTGGCGGCGGCAGGCGTCGGCGAAGACCCGGAGGTGGTCCAGCTCCTCGGCCGCCTCCATGCCCTTGTCGCGGAGCTGCACGATGTCCACGCCGGACGCCAGCACGGCGTCGAGGAACTCGGGGAGGTCCCCCTGCCGCCTGCGGGCGTCCACGCACAGGTAGAGCCGGGCGTCGGACAGTGCCTGGTGGGGCGTGGGCATGGGAAGGTCCCCCCGTTGGTTCCGCGTCTGATTCCGCGTCGTGAAACTGCTTCTTGGATCCGCGTCGGACCTCCGTGGACGGACGACGGCGCCGCCCGTCCACGGACGGTCAGGCCGTCAGACGGCGAGCGCCTGAGCCCGGCGCTTCACCTCCGTACCGCGATTCTCGCTGAGCGCCTGCGCGGGGGTGCCGGGCAGGCTCGGGTCGGAGGTGAAGAGCCACTCAAGCATCTCTTCGTCGGTGAAGTGGTCGTCCCTCAGGAGCGTCAGGGTCCCGGCGAGGCCCTTGACGACCTTGTTGCCGTCAATGAAGGCCGCGGGCACCTGGAGCGTCCTGTTCTCACCCCGGCGCACGGCGATGAGCTGGCCTTCCTTGACCAACTGCCGCACGCGCGTCACCTCGACATCGAGCATTTCGGCGATATCGGGCAGGTGAAGCCAGGCGGGGACGAGAGCATCGATCTTTGCGTCAATCTCGGTCACAGGACAAGCGTGCCATCCCGGACTGACAGTGGGCACCCCGAGCCACCCCGGACGGGGTCGAAACCAGGCCGTATCGGCCTTTCGAGCCCTCCGCGCACCCGGAAAACCCGGCGGGCGTGCCCGAGTGGAAAGCCCGGAGTCCTCAGAGAGCCCGGAGCGCTCAGAGCGCCCGGAGTTCAGAGCGCCCGGAGTACCGCCTTGCGCAGCGGCACCGCCGGATCGGCCGCCGGCTCCGGGTCCAGCCGCGCGCCCGCCTCGATCAGCTTGCGGCCCTGGGCCAGGTCACGGGGTCTTCCGACGGCCAGCAGGGCCACCAGGACGCCGTCGCGCAGCCAGACCACCGACCAGGCCGCCCCCGCGGGGTCGCCGCGCCTCACCAGGGTGTCGGCCGCCGGGTGGTGGCCCGCGTACTGGACGAACCGGCCGAACTGCTCCGACCAGAAGTACGGCACGGGGTCGTAGACCGGGTCGGTCTCCCCGGCGGCCTGCGCGGCGACCGTGAGCGGCCCCTGGAGCGCGTTGTCCCAGTGGTGGACGAGCAGCCGTTCGCCGTAGCGCGCGGACGGGAAGGACGCGCAGTCGCCGACCGCGTACACGTCGGGCAGCGAGGTGCGCAGCCGCTCGTCCGCGGTGACCGAGCCGTCCGCGCCCAGCGCGATGCCGGAGCCGGCCAGCCAGGCCGTCGCGGGCCGCGCGCCGATGCCCACGACCACCGCGTCGGCGGGGAGCCCGCGGCCGTCCGCGAGGACCACCGTGCCCGCCTCGACGCCGGCCACCCGGGCGTGCGTCAGCAGCGTGGCGCCGCTCTCCGCGTACCAGCCGGTCATGGGCGCGGCGACCTCGGCCGGCAGGGCGCCCGCGAGCGGCCGGTCGGCCGCTTCCACGACCGTCACGGCGCACCCGGCCTCGCGGGCGGCGGTGGTGAACTCCGCGCCGATCCACCCGGCGCCCACGACGACGACCCGCTGCCGCCGCTCCAGCACGGGGCGCAGCCGTTCGGCGTCGTCGAGGGTGCGCAGCGGATGGACGCCGGGCACGCCCTCCGTGCCGGGCAGTACGGCGGCCTCGGCGCCGGTGGCGATGACCAGCACGTCGTACGGGACGGGCCCGGCGGTGGTGTCGATCTCCCGGGCGGACGGGCGCAGCCCGGTGGCTTTCAGGCCCACCCTGAGGTCGACGGAGAGGGCCGCGAAGTCGATGTCGAAGGCCGATCCCTCGGCCTGGCCGAGCAGGACGGCCTTGGAGAGCGGGGGCCGGTCGTAGGGCGGGTGGGGTTCCTCACCGATCAGGGCGATCCGGCCGTCGTACCCCTTCTCGCGCAGGGCCACGGCGGTCTGTACGCCCGCCATGCCCGCGCCGACGACGACCACTCCGGGCCCGTCCGTCCGCCCGTCCCGCCCGAGTCCCTGCGTCAGTTCGCTCACCCGGCCACCTTAGAGAGGCGGTGTCCGTCCCGTGAACGGGCCACGGCCGGCACTCCCTTACCGCACGGCACACCGCGCGTTAGGCTTTCCGTCGACACTACCTCGCGGGAGTCCGGACGCACCGGGCTGAGAGGGAGGCTGGAGCGGCCTCCGACCGTACGAACCTGATCCGGGTCATGCCGGCGAAGGGAGGGGCTGGACGCCCATGCAGTCATCCCAGCGGTCACCTCTGGAACAACCGCCCCATGGAGCACACGGCACGTCCGCCTCCACGGGGTACGACGTCCTCGTCGTCGGGGGCGGGATCATCGGTCTGGTCACCGCCTGGCGGGCGGCGCAGCGCGGGCTGCGGACCGCTCTCGCCGACCCCGATCCGGGCGGCGGCGCGGCGCGCGTCGCGGCGGGCATGCTCGCCGCCGTCACCGAACTCCACCACGGCGAGCAGACCCTGCTCGGCCTCAACCTCGCCTCCGCCGAGCGCTATCCCGCGTTCGTCGCGGAGCTGGAGGAGGCGAGCGGCCGGGACACCGGCTACCGCGCGTGCGGCACGCTCGCCGTGGCGCTGGACTCCGACGACCGCGCCCAGCTCCGTGAGCTGCACGCCCTCCAGGTGCGCTCGGGGCTGACGTCCGAGTGGCTCACGGGGCGCGAATGCCGGCGCCTGGAGCCGATGCTCGCGCCGGGCGTCCGTGGTGGTCTGCGGGTCGACGGCGACCACCAGATCGATCCGCGGCGGCTCGCCGCGGCGCTCCTGACGGCCTGCGAGCGGGCCGGGGTGGTCTTCCACCGCTCCTGGGCGCGGCGGCTCTCCGTCGTACGGGACCGGGCCGTCGGCGCCGTCCTGACCGACGGCGGCGCGCTCGGCGCGGACCGGGTGGTGCTGGCGGGCGGCAGCCTCAGCGGCGGGCTGGCGGGCGTGCCCCCGGAGGCCGTACCGCCCGTACGGCCCGTCAAGGGGCAGGTGCTGCGGCTGGCGGTGCCCCGTCCTTACGCGCCCTTCCTGTCCCGGACGGTGCGGGCCGTGGTGCGCGGCTCCCAGGTCTATCTCGTGCCGCGCGAGAACGGCGAGCTGGTCGTCGGCGCGACCAGCGAGGAGCTGGGCTGGGACACGACGGTCACGGCGGGCGGGGTGTACGAGCTGCTGCGGGACGCGCACGAGCTGGTGCCCGGCATCACCGAGCTGCCGCTGACCGAGACCCGCGCGGGGCTGCGCCCCTGTTCGCCGGACAACGCGCCGCTGCTGGGGCCGACCGTGCTGCCGGGGCTCTCACTGGCCACCGGCCACTACCGCAACGGGGTGCTGCTGACGCCGGTCACCGGTGAGGTGCTGGCGACCGTCCTGACGACCGGTGAACTGCCGCCCGAGGCCGCGCCCTTCACCCCGTTGCGCTTCTCCCCCGCCGCGTCCGGCTCCCCCACCATGACCGGCTCCCCCACCGTGACCGGTTCTCCCGCCGCGTCCGGCTCCCCTACCGCGACCGGTTCCCCGTCCGTATCCCTGGAGCAGCCCGTATGAACACCGCCGTGATGTACGTGTCCGTCAACGGCGAGCCACGCGAGTTCGCCGCCGCGACCACGCTCGACACCGTCGTCGCGACCCTCACTCCGGCGCGCTCCGGGGTGGCCGCCGCCGTCAACGAGACGGTGGTCCCGCGTACCCGCTGGTCCGGCACCGCGCTGAACGACGGCGACCGGGTGGAAGTCCTCACCGCGGTCCAGGGAGGCTGACCGACATGGCCGACGACCTTCTCACCATCGGCTCCACCACCTTCGCCTCCCGGCTGATCATGGGGACGGGCGGGGCGCCCAGCCTCGATGTCCTCGAACGCTCGCTGATCGCCTCCGGCACCGAACTCACCACGGTCGCGATGCGCCGTCTCGACCCCACCGTGCAGGGCTCCGTGCTCTCCGTGCTGAAGACGCTGGGCATCCGTCCGCTGCCCAACACGGCGGGCTGTTTCACCGCCGGTGAGGCCGTCCTCACCGCCCGGCTCGCCCGCGAGGCGCTCGGCACGGAGTGGATCAAGCTGGAGGTCGTCGCCGACGAACGCACCCTGCTGCCCGACCCGGTCGAGCTGCTGGACGCCGCGGAGACGCTGGTGGACGACGGGTTCACGGTTCTGCCGTACACCAACGACGACCCGGTCCTCGCGGCGAAACTGGAGGACGTGGGGTGCGCGGCGATCATGCCGCTGGGCTCGCCCATCGGCTCCGGGCTGGGCATCCGCAACCCGCACAACTTCCAGCTCATCGTGGAGCGCGCCCGGGTCCCGGTGATCCTGGACGCGGGCGCGGGCACCGCGTCGGACGCGGCGCTCGCGATGGAGCTGGGGTGCGCGGCCGTGATGCTGGCGTCCGCGGTCACCCGCGCCCAGGAGCCGGTGCTGATGGCCGAGGCGATGCGGCACGCGGTGACGGCGGGCCGGCTGGCGCGGCGTGCGGGCCGGATCCCCCGGCGCCACTTCGCCGAGGCGTCCTCGCCGCTGGACGGGGTGGCGGCGCTCGACCCGGAGCGGCCCGCCTTCTGACCGCCTTCCTACCGCGACGTCGCCGCGGGGCCGCCCGCCCGGTACGGGCCTTCCCGGGGCCTGTCACAGCTCGGCTTCAGTCGTGTGTCCGGTCCGACCCGGGCCTACGGGGGTGTCGGTGGCGACTCGTAGACTCACCAGCGTGGATACGACCCTTCAGGACCCCATCGTCGGGCAGGTGCTCGACGGCCGCTACCGCGTCGACGCGCGGATCGCGGTCGGCGGCATGGCCACGGTCTACCGGGCCGTGGACACCCGGCTCGACCGGGTCCTGGCGCTCAAGGTGATGCATCCGGCGCTCGCGGCCGACGTCTCCTTCGTGGAGCGTTTCATCCGTGAGGCCAAGTCGGTGGCGCGGCTGGCGCACCCCAATGTGGTCGCGGTCTTCGACCAGGGCGCGGAGGGCGCGTACGTCTACCTGGCGATGGAGTACGTCGCGGGGTGCACCCTGCGCGATGTCGTACGGCAGCGCGGGGCGCTGCGCCCGCGGGCCGCGCTGGACATCCTGGAGCCCGTGCTGGCCGCGCTGGGCGCCGCGCACCGGGCCGGGTTCGTCCACCGGGACATGAAGCCGGAGAACGTGCTGATAGGGGACGACGGCCGGGTCAAGGTCGCCGACTTCGGGCTCGTCAGGGGCGTCGGCGATGTGACCAACACCACCGGGACCGTCCTCGGCACGGTCTCGTACCTCGCGCCGGAGCAGATCGAGCACGGCACGTCGGACACCCGGGTCGACGTGTACGCGTGCGGGGTCGTCCTGCACGAGATGCTGACCGGCGCCAAGCCGCACTCCGGGGACACCCCGGCGCAGGTCCTCTACCGCCATCTCAACGAGGACGTCCCGGCCCCGTCCGCCGCCGTTCCCGGGCTCGCCCCCGAGCTGGACCGGCTGGTCGCCGCGGCCACCGCGCGCGACCCCGAGGAGCGTCCGCTCGACGCGGTCGCGCTGCTGGCGCTGACCCGGGCGGCCCGCGCGGCGCTCACCGACGCGCAGCTCGACGCCGTACCGCCGCAGGCCAGGCCCGAGGCGGAGGACGGCACGGGCGCCGACGGGCGTACGGCGGTGATCCCCCGGATCCGGCCCGTCGAGGTGCCGGACGACGAGCCCGTCCGGCACACGAGCAGGCTGGAGATGGCGCCCTCGGATGTCGCGGCGCCGCCCGGCCGGACGCGTGGCGGGGCCGGTGGGCTCCGTGGCATGCCGTCGCGGGGCGTGCTCGCGGCGATCGTCGCGGTGCTGCTGGTCCTCGGGGTGGGGACGGGCGTCTGGTACATCAACTCCGGCCAGTTCACCCGGGTGCCCTCGCTGCTCGGGCAGACGGAGAAGGAAGCGCGCAAGCGGCTCGGCGACGAGGGGATCGACGCGAAGGTCACCCGGGACTTCAGCGACTCCTTCGACCGGGGCACGGTCATGGGCACGGATCCGGAGCCCCGCTCCCGGGTCCGGGGCAGCGGTCCCGTCACGCTGGTCATCTCCCGCGGCCCGAAGATCGTCCAGGTGCCCGAGCTGGCCGGCCTGTCGCTGGCCGAGGCACGGTCCGCGCTGAAGAAGGCCGGACTGGCCTCCGGGCTCGTCAAGCGGGAGTTCGACGAGGACGTCGCGCGGGGCGCGGTCATCAGCTCCACGCCGGAGGCCGGCGCGGACATACGGCCCGATTCGGGGGTCGCACTGCTGGTCAGCAAGGGCGCCCCGATCGACATGCCCGATGTGACCGGCGAGTCCGTGGACGACGCCACCACCGAGCTGGAGGACGCGGGGCTCACGGTGAAGATCGCCCCCGACCGGGTGGACTCGGAGCAGGACGCGGGCACGGTCGCCCGGCAGTCCGCGGCGGAGGGGACCCGCCTCGCCCAGGGCGACACGGTCACGCTGACGGTCTCCAAGGGCCCGCGGATGGTCTCCGTACCGGATGTGACCGGGCAGAGGACCGACGACGCCAGGAAGGCGCTGGAGGACGCGGGCTTCCAGGTCAAGGTCGAGCGGAACTTCCCGTTCCTGGGGGACACGGTGGGCGAGCAGTCCGTCGCCGGCGGCGAACAGGCCCCTGAGGGCTCCACGATCACCATCAAGACCAAGGGACTCTAGAAGCAGATGCGCAACCCTGTCGGTGGCCATGTCCCCGTGGCCGGCGGGCTCGCCACGACCGGTCTGGCGTACGCGCGCGAGCTGGGCGCGGAGACCGTCCAGGTCTTCGCGGCCAATCCGCGCGGCTGGGCGACGCCCGCCGGGAATCCGGCGCAGGACGAGCAGTTCCGCGCCGCGTGCGAGGCGGCGGAGATGCCCGCCTATGTGCACGCCCCGTATCTGATCAACTTCGGCTCGCACACGGAGGCGACCGCCGAGAAGTCCGTGGAGTCGCTGCGCCACAGTCTGCGGCGCGGGCGGGAGATCGGCGCGCTGGGCGTGGTCGTGCACACCGGGTCCGCGACGGGCGGCCGGCCGCGCGAGGTGGCGCTCGCGCAGGTACGGGAGCGGATGCTGCCGCTCCTGGACGAGCTGACCCATGACGACGACCCGTTCCTGCTGCTGGAGTCGACGGCGGGCCAGGGCTCCTCGCTCTGCTCGCGGACCTGGGACTTCGGCCCGTACTTCGAGGCGCTGGACTCCCACCCCAAGCTGGGGATCTGCCTGGACACCTGCCACATCTTCGCGGCGGGGCACGATCTGGCCGGACCGCACGGGATGCGGCAGACGCTGGACCTCCTGGTGGACACGGTCGGTGAAGGCCGGCTCAAGCTGATCCACGCCAACGACTCGAAGGACGTGGCGGGCGCGCACAAGGACCGGCACGAGAACATCGGCGCCGGCCATATCGGGGAGGAGCCGTTCCGCGAGCTGTTCTCGCATCCGGCGACCGCGAACGTACCGCTGGTGATCGAGACGCCGGGCGGCAAGGAAGGGCACGCGGCGGACGTGGCGCGGCTGAAGAAGCTGCGCGACGGCTGAGCCACCGGCCTCAAGGATCCGCGCGCCGTCACCCAGCAGGGGCAGCAGCAGGGGTGGGGGCAGCGGCAGGGTTCCCGCGCGCCGTCACAGCTCCGGGCCGTCGCCCGGGACCTCCTGGTAGGAGTAGCGCTGCTCGGACCAGGGGTCGCCGACATTGTGGTAGCCGCGTTCCTCCCAGAAACCGCGGCGGTCGGCGGTCATGTATTCCACGCCGCGGACCCATTTGGGGCCCTTCCAGGCGTAGAGCTGCGGAACGATGAGCCGCACCGGAAATCCATGTTCGGCGGTGAGCAATTCGCCGTCCTTGTGGGTGGCGAAGATCGTGCGGTCGGAGACGAAGTCCGCGAGCCGCAGATTCGAGCTGAAGCCGTACTCGGCCCAGACCATCACATGCGTGACGTTCGGCGCCGGTGGTGCGAGTTCCGCGATCGTACGGGCGGGCACCCCGCCCCATTCGGCCCCCACCATGCTGAATTTTGTGACGCAGTGCAGATCCGCGACCACCGTGGAGAACGGCAGAGCCGAGAACTCCTCGTGGTTCCAGCAGTGTTTGTCACCGTCGGCCGTGGCGCCGAAGACCCGGAACTCCCAGCGTTCCTGCCGGAACTTCGGTACGGGGCCGTAATGGGTGACCGGCCAGCCGCGCTGCAGCCGCTGTCCGGGCGGTAGCTCGGACTCTTCCGGCTCCCGGCGCTCCAGGCTCTCCGGCTGACCCATGCCTTCCATGGTGACAGACCGGGAGGGGTGGTGATGACCAGGCACACGTCGATTCCGGCAACTCCTACTAAGCGTGCACTTACTGGACGGCCTCCTGATCACGGTGCGAGGATGCGCGCATTCTGCTCCGTCACCGGCTTGGAAGGAGTCTGCGCGATGCAGGGCGACCCCGAGGTCATTGAATTCCTCAATGAGCAGTTGACCGCCGAACTGACCGCGATCAACCAGTACTTTCTCCACTCGAAAATGCAGGAGAACTTCGGCTGGACGAAGCTCGCCAAGTACACCAGGGCCGAGTCGTTCGACGAGATGAAGCACGCCGAACTCCTCACCGACCGGCTGCTGTTCCTGGAGGGGCTGCCGAACTACCAGCGGCTCTTCCACGTCCGGGTCGGCCAGACGGTCACCGAGATGTTCCAGGCGGACCGGCAGGTCGAGGTGGAGGCGATCGACCGCCTCAAGCGCGGTATCGACGTGATGCGCACCAAGGGCGACCACACGTCCAAGGGCATCTTCGAATCGATCCTGGAGGACGAGGAGCATCACATCGACTATCTCGACACCCAACTGGAGCTGATCGAGAAACTCGGTGAACCGCTCTACATCGCGCAGCTCATCGAGCAGCCGGACAGCTAACAGCCAGCCGGACAGCTAACAGCGAGCGCTACGCGGCCTCGGGCAGGACGGCCGCGATCGCGGCGACAGCCGGGGCGCCGACTTCCCCGAGGGCCGGGGTGCTCTGCTCCAGCAGCTCACGCCGGGGGCATCCGCCACGTCCCAGGAGCGACTGGATCTGCCGTACGCACGAGCCGCAGTCGGTGCCGGCCTTACTGGCCGACGCGATCTGGCGGGGCGTGCAGGCACCGGCGGCCGCGTGTTCCCTCACCTGCGTCTCGGTGATCCCGAAACATGAGCAGACGTACACGCGGTTCACCTCCCGGCGGGATCGTTCCTGACTGGGCCGCCCCCGACCAGGTCGGTGAGGCTAACCTAACCTTACCCGCCCTGTCCGATTCGGAAAAGTCCGGGAAACGCCGGTGGGGCACGGATCACATTCGATCCGTGCCCCACCGGCGTCGCGTTTCCGCCCCTGACGAGCTACTGGTCCCTACTGGTCGCGGTACATCTCCGCCACCAGGAAGGCCAGGTCCAGCGACTGGCTGCGGTTGAGCCGCGGGTCGCAGGCCGTCTCGTAGCGCTGGTGGAGATCGTCGACGAAGATCTCGTCGCCGCCGCCCACGCACTCGGTGACATCGTCACCGGTCAGTTCGACATGGATGCCGCCCGGATGCGTGCCGAGCCCCTTGTGGACCTCGAAGAAGCCCTTGACCTCGTCGAGCACGTCGTCGAAGCGGCGGGTCTTGTGACCGGAGGCCGCCTCGAAGGTGTTGCCGTGCATCGGGTCCGTCACCCAGGCCACCGTGGCGCCGGAGGCGGTCACCTTCTCGACCAGCTCGGGGAGCTTGTCCCTGACCTTGTCGGCGCCCATCCGGACGATGAAGGTCAGCCGGCCGGGCTCGCGGTCCGGGTCGAGGCGGTCGATGTAGGTCAGCGCCTCGTCGACAGTGGTCGTCGGGCCGAGCTTGATCCCGATCGGGTTCTTGATCTTCGACGCGAACTCGATGTGCGCGCCGTCGAGCTGACGGGTGCGCTCACCGATCCACACCATGTGGCCCGAGACGTCGTAGAGCCCGCCGGTCCGGGAGTCGACCCGGGTCAGCGCCGACTCGTAGTCCAGCAGCAGCGCCTCGTGCGAGGCGTAGAACTCGACGGTGCGGAACTCGGCCGGGTCGGTGCCCGCCGCCTTCATGAAGTTCAGCGCGTTGTCGATCTCGCGGGCGAGCTGCTCGTAACGCTGGCCGGACGGGGACGACTTCACGAAGTCCTGGTTCCAGGCGTGCACCTGGCGCAGGTCGGCGTAGCCGCCGGTGGTGAAGGCGCGCACCAGGTTCAGCGTCGCGGCGGACGCGTGGTACATCCGCTTGAGGCGCTCGGGGTCGGGGATCCGGGACTTCTCGTCGAAGGCGAAGCCGTTGACCGAGTCGCCCCGGTACGTCGGCAGGGTCAGACCGTCGCGGGTCTCGGTGCCCTTGGAGCGCGGCTTCGAGTACTGCCCGGCGATCCGGCCGACCTTCACCACCGGCACGGACGCGGCGTACGTGAGGACCGCGCCCATCTGGAGGAGGGTCTTCAGCTTGTTCCTGATGTGATCCGCGGAGACGGCGTCGAACGCCTCGGCGCAGTCACCGCCCTGGAGCAGGAACGCCTCCCCCTTGGCGACGGCCGCCAGACGGGCGCGCAACTGGTCGCACTCGCCCGCGAAGACCAGCGGCGGATAGCTCTCCAGCTCGGCCACGACCTCACGCAGGGCTTCCCGGTCCGGATACTCCGGCTGCTGGGCAGCGGGAAGATCTTGCCAGGACGGCACATGGGCGGCGGAGTTCTCAGCGTTCACTGTCACGCGCTCCAGATTACGTGGTCGGGCGCACCGGTCGGCGCGGCGCTCACAGTGTGGAACAGACCGCTGCCCCGGCGCATGCGCTAATGTGCCGCTCATGTTCGCGCGCTCGCATCAGACCTGGTGGTGGCCCCCTTACCCGGCGGCCCTCTGATTGACGCGCGCACCACGCATCGCGAAGGCCGCCCGAGGGGCGGCCTTCAGTGTTCTCCGGGTCCGGACACCAGGTTCCCGGCCGGGGAAGCGGGCCGTTCCTCCCCCCTCCTCCGGAAGGAACACCGCAGATGAACACCGACACAGGCGACGGCACCGGCTCCCGTACCGACGCCGGCCCCCGTACCCGCCCGTCCACGAGCGACATGATCGACCGGCTGCTGGACGACGGCTGCCCCCCGTTCGCCCTGCTGCGCCGCCGCACCCCCGGCCGGGACCACGACACCGTGGAGCTGCTGATCGGCCCCGTGCACGAGGCGGAGCGGCTCGCCGATCTCCCGGCGGGTGACCGCACCGCGCTGGCCCTGGTGCCGTTCCGGCAGATCAGGGAGCGCGGCTTCGACGTACGGGACGACGGGACGCCGCTGGCCGTGCTGGTCGCGGACGAGACGTACGAGCTGCCCCTGGGCGAGGTGCTCGACCGGCTGCCCGCGCACGCGGTACGGGTCGAGGGCGGCGCCTTCGACATCGACGACGAGCGGTACGCGGAGATCGTGCGGCGGGTCGTCGACGAGGAGATCGGCCGGGGCGAGGGCGCGAACTTCGTGATCCGGCGCACCTTCGAGGGCCGGATCCCCGGCTTCGGCCGGGCCGACGCGCTCGCGCTCTTCCGGCGGCTGCTCGTCGGGGAGCAGGGGGCGTACTGGACGTTCCTCGTCCACACCGGCGGGCGCACGCTCGTGGGGGCCAGCCCCGAGGCGCATGTCCGGATGAGCGGCGGGACCGTCGTGATGAACCCGATCAGCGGGACCTTCCGCTATCCGGCCGGGGGCCCGGAGCCCGAGGCGCTGCTGGAGTTCCTGGGCGACCGCAAGGAGACCGACGAGCTCTCCATGGTCGTCGACGAGGAGCTGAAGATGATGTGCACCGTCGGCGACCGGGGCGGCGTGGTGATCGGCCCCCGGCTCAAGGAGATGGCCCACCTCGCGCACACCGAGTACGAGCTGCGCGGACGCTCCTCGCTCGATGTGCGCGAGGTGCTGCGGGAGACGATGTTCGCGGCGACGGTCACGGGCTCGCCGGTGCGGAACGCCTGCCGGGTCATCGAGCGCCACGAGGAGGGCGGGCGCGGCTACTACGCGGGCGCGCTCGCGCTCCTCGGGCGGGACTCCGGCGGGGCCCGGACCCTCGACTCGCCGATCCTGATCCGTACCGCCGACATCGGCGCCGACGGCGCGCTGCGGGTCCCGGTCGGGGCCACGCTCGTACGCCACTCCCGGCCGGAGAGCGAGGTCGCCGAGACGCACGCCAAGGCGGCGGGGGTGCTGGCGGCGCTGGGCGTACGGCCTGGGCGCCCGCGCGCGGAGTCGGCGCGGCCCCGGCTCGCCGACGACCCGCGGGTACGGGCGGCGCTGGACGCCCGGCGCGCGGATCTCGCGCCGTTCTGGCTGCGGATGCGGGAGACCACCGGGGCGCTGTCGGGGCACGCGCTGATCGTGGACGGCGAGGACACCTTCACCGCGATGCTGGCGCACCTCCTGCGCTCCTCGGGGCTGGCCGTGACCGTACGGGCGTACGACGAGGCGGGGCTGCGGGAGGCGGCGCTCGGGCACGCGGACGGCGTGGGGCCGGTGGTGCTGGGTCCCGGACCCGGCGACCCGGCGGACCCGGCGGACCCGAAGATGCGGCTGCTGCGCGGGCTGGCGGCGGAGCTGCTGGACGCGCCCGGCGGCCGGCGCCACGCGGTGCTCGGGGTCTGTCTGGGACATGAGCTGCTGGCGGCGGAGCTGGGGCTGGGGACCGTACGCAAGCGGGTTCCGTACCAGGGTCTCCAGACGCGTATCGAGCTGTTCGGCCGGGAGGAGACGGTGGGCTTCTACAACAGCTTCACCGCGCACTGCGACGACGCGGCGGCGGCGCGGCTGGCCGCGCGGGGCGTCGAGGTGAGCCGGGAGGCGGCGAGCGGGGAGGTGCACGCGCTGCGGGGCGCGGGGTTCGCGTCGGTGCAGTTCCATCCGGAGTCGGTGCTGACGCTGGACGGCCCGGGGATCGTGGCGGAGCTGCTGGCGGGGGCGGGGGTGCCGGGAGCGGCGGTGCGGCGGGGGTGACGGAGCCCTGCCGGGGGGGCGGGGGGCCCCCCCCCCCCCCCCCCCCCCCCGCCCCCCCCCCCCCCCCCCCCCCCCCGCGCCGCCGGGGGGGGCCCCCCCCAAAGCCCCCC
>NZ_JBIUYF010000012.1:0-188392 GCF_044744405.1 Streptomyces sp. NPDC087310
CGTTTCCGACTCTATCAGACTCTTTCGTGTCCGATTCCCCGTCGGAGCGGGGTTCGCTTTCCAGTTCTTCGCTTTCGCGCTTTCCCTTTCCGGCGATTCCGACTTTATCAGAAGTTCTCCGAGTCGGATTCCCACCCTCCGGGGTTCGACTCCAGGCACATGAATAACCCGGCGTTCCCGTTCAGGTGGAGCCGTAAACGTACTGGAGCGGGGGGCCTCGAAGCAAATCGAGGCCCCCCGCTCCACGTTGCGCGTCGAACCGTCAGACCTCGACCACCACGGGGAGGATCATCGGGCGCCGGCGGTAGGTGTCGGAGACCCACTTGCCGACCGTACGGCGCACGAGCTGCTGGATCTGGTGCGGCTCCGCCACACCGTCCGAGCCCGACCTCGCGATGACCTCTTCCACCTTGGGCAGTACGGCCGAGAACGCGGAGTCCTCGATACCGGAGCCGCGGGCGTGGAAGTGCGGGCCGCCGACGACCTTGCCGGTGGTCGAGTCGACCACCACGAAGACCGAGATGATGCCCTCGTCGCCCAGGATGCGGCGGTCCTTCAGGGACGTCTCCGTCACATCGCCGACCGAGAGGCCGTCGACGTAGACGTAGCCGGCCTGGACCTTGCCCACGATTCTGGCCTTGCCGTCGACCAGGTCGACGACGACGCCGTCCTCCGCGATGACGATGTGGTCCTTGGGGACCCCCGTCAGCGCGCCCAGTTCGGCGTTGGCCCGCAGATGGCGCCATTCGCCGTGGACCGGCATCAGGTTCTTCGGCTTGCAGATGTTGTAGAAGTACAGCAGCTCGCCGGCCGAGGCGTGGCCCGAGACATGGACCTTGGCGTTGCCCTTGTGGATGACGTTCGCGCCCCACCTGGTCAGGCCGTTGATCACGCGGTAGACCGCGTTCTCGTTGCCCGGGATCAGGGACGACGCGAGGATCACCGTGTCGCCCTGGACGATCCGGATCTGGTGGTCGCGGTTGGCCATCCGGGAGAGCGCGGCCATCGGCTCGCCCTGGGAGCCCGTGCAGACCAGGACCACTTCGTGGTCGGGGAGGTCGTCGAGGGTCTTGACGTCGACGACCAGGCCCGGCGGCACCCTCAGGTAGCCCAGGTCACGGGCGATGCCCATGTTCCGGACCATCGAACGGCCGACGAAGGCGACCCTGCGGCCGTACTCGTGCGCGGCGTCGAGGATCTGCTGGATGCGGTGGACGTGGCTGGCGAAGCTCGCCACGATGATCCGCTTCTGGGCGCTTCCGAAGACCTGGCGCAGGACGTTGGAGATGTCCCGCTCCGGCGGGACGAAGCCCGGCACCTCGGCGTTGGTGGAGTCCGAGAGCAGCAGATCGATGCCCTCCTCGCCGAGCTTGGCGAAGGTGGGCAGGTCGGTCAGCCTGCGGTCCAGCGGGAGCTGGTCCATCTTGAAGTCGCCCGTGTGGACGACCATGCCCGCGGGGGTGCGGATGGCGACCGCCAGGGCGTCCGGGATGGAGTGGTTCACCGCGACGAACTCGCAGTCGAACGGACCGATGCGCTCGCGGTGCCCCTCGGTGACCTCAAGGGTGTACGGGCGGATGCGGTGCTCCTGGAGCTTCGCCTCGATCAGCGCGAGGGTCAGCTTGGAGCCGATCAGCGGGATGTCGGGCTTCAGCCGGAGCAGGTAGGGGACGCCACCGATGTGGTCCTCGTGGCCGTGCGTGAGCACGATCCCGTCGATGTCGTCGAGACGGTCCCTGATGGTGCTGAAGTCCGGCAGGATCAGGTCGATGCCGGGCTGCTCCTCCTCCGGGAAGAGCACGCCGCAGTCGACGATGAGCAGACGGCCGTTGTACTCGAAGACCGTCATGTTCCGGCCGATTTCGCCCAGACCACCGAGCGGGGTTACGCGCAGGCCGTTCTTGGGCAGCTTCGGCGGGGCGCCGAGCTCAGGATGCGGATGACTCAAAAGACTCTCCTCACCACACGCGCCACGTACCGCTGAGGCACGTGGCGCGCATGACATTCGTGCACTTGCAGTTGTCTGTGTATACCGATGTGCCGGTAATGGCCATGACCGTCGGTCACTGGCCGCGATCTTGATCTGCTGTCTTCGCGTATTCAGTTGTGAAGTCTGTGGTTAGAGCTGTACCCCGCCCGCGGCCAGATCGATCTTGAGCTGGGCCGTTTCGTGGGCCGACAGCTCGACGAGCGGGAGGCGCAGCGGTCCGGCCGGCAGCTTCTGCAGGGTGAGGGCGGCCTTGGTGGTGATCACGCCCTGGGTGCGGAACATGCCGGTGAAGACCGGGAGCAGCTTCTGGTGGATCTCCGTGGCCTTCTGGACGTCACCGGTGAGGTGGGCGTCGAGCAGGGCGCACAGCTCCGGGGTGACCACGTGGCCGACGACGGAGACGAATCCGACCGCGCCGACGGAGAGCAGCGGCAGGTTGAGCATGTCGTCGCCGGAGTACCAGGCCAGGTCCGACTGGGCGATGGCCCAGCTCGCGCGGCCGAGGTCGCCCTTGGCGTCCTTGTTGGCGACGATCCGCGGGTGCTGTGCCAGCCGGATGATCGTCTCGGTGTCGATGGGGACACCGCTGCGGCCGGGGATGTCGTAGAGCATGACCGGCAGGCCGGTGGCGTCGGCGATGGCGGTGAAGTGCCGCAGGAGTCCTTCCTGCGGCGGCTTGTTGTAGTACGGGGTCACGGCGAGCAGGCCGTGCGCTCCGGCGCGTTCGGCTGCGCGGGCCAGCTCCAGGCTGTGCCGGGTGTCGTTGGTGCCGACGCCGGCGACGATGTGGGCCCGGTCTCCTACGGCCTCCAGTACCGCCCGTACGAGCTGGTCTTTCTCCGCATCACTGGTGGTCGGCGACTCACCGGTGGTGCCGTTCAGGACCAGGCCGTCGTTGCCTGCGTCCACCAGATGGACGGCGAGCCGCTGGGCACCGTCGAGGTCGATTGCGCCGTCAGCCGTGAAGGGCGTGACCATGGCGGTGAGGACCCGCCCGAAGGGGGTCTGCGGAGTGGAGATCGGAGCCATGGGTAACACGCTACTCGCTGCTCAGCTCGCCGTGTCCCCTTGGGGGACGGGACAAGAGGAGCCCGGCACTGCCTGCTCGGGGGTTCAGGCAGTGCCGGGTCCGTTTGATCAGCCTAGATGAACTTCTCGAAACGCCGCAATACGGACACTTCACTCGACCGACCGTACATCTGTGCCCCGGACGGGTCGCGAACGGGCTCCGGAAGGCTGTCCGGCGACCGGCGCGAAACCCCTGGAGCCCAGTCCGCCCTAGGGCCCTGCGCAGCTACGGGGCCACGCGGCCGTTCATGTTGAAAGCCGCGTGGGTGAGCGGCATGAGCGTCGCCCAGTGCTCCTCCATCCGCTCTCCGACCATCTCGATCTCCCGCTGCGGGAAGGACGGCACCTTCGCCTGCTCGTGCTGGGTGCGCAGCCCGAGGAAGTGCATCAGCGAGCGCGCGTTGCACGTGGCGTACATCGAGGAGAAGAGGCCGACCGGCAGTGCCGCACGGGCCACCTCGCGGGCCACGCCCGCCGCCAGCATCTCCTGGTACGCCTCGTACGCCTGGACGTACGAGCTCTGCAGCGCACGCTCCGTGAGCGCCTGCTGGGCCTCCGTCCCGGCCACGAACTCGTACTTGCCGGGACGGCCCTGCTGGACGAGCTTGCGGTCCTGTCCCGGGACGTAGAAGACCGGCTGGAGCTCCCGGTAGCGGCCGGATTCCTCGTTGTACGACCAGCCGACGCGATGGCGCATGAACTCGCGGAAGACGAAGATCGGGGCGCTGATGAAGAAGGTCATCGAGTTGTGCTCGAACGGGCTGCCGTGGCGGTCCCGCATCAGGAAGTTGATGAGGCCCTTCGAGCGCTCGGGGTCCTTCGTCAGCTCTTCGAGGGAGTGCTCACCTGCGGTGGAGACGCGCGCGGCCCACAGCACGTCGGAGTCGCCTGCGGCGTGCTTCACCAGCTCCACGGTGACATCGCTGCGGAAGCTCGGTTTGGTCTCGGCGGGGGTGTCGCTCACCTGCGGGGTCCTTCCAGTCTCATCTCGGGCGGCGCCCACTCTACGGCGCGGCACCGACAGTGCCGGTGACGGAGAGCGTCGGCCACTACCGGTGTTCCTCGGCCAATCCGGGGAATTCGGGCACCGAATGGCGCTGTTGTTCGTCCTAAGAAGTAGCAATCGACACACCAGCGGCGTTACGCACCACGACCGCACAAGACCGCAAGGAGGAGTCCCTCCATGTTCCGCCGGCGAGAAGCCGTCCCGTTCACATTTGTCGCCGAGGCCGACCGCTTCCGCAGTAATGTCACTCCCCCGCCCCGACAGCGCGCGAGTACCTCGCAGCTCATGGGCCGTACGCTGATCGCGCTCACCATCGCCGCCGGTTTCGCCGGTGCGCTGCTCCTCGGGATGCCGGCGCTGAGTACGGAGCAGTCGTCCGGCCACACACAGCAGTCGGAAGCATCACAGGGCCGCTGACACATCCGGCCCCCCTGGGGTGGTCCGGGCGGGGGCGTGATCGATAACCTCACCGGGCACAGCAATCGAGCGTGCTTGTGAGTGAGGATCAGTCGTGCCCCTGCCCTTCCTGACGGCCGACCGGGCGTTTGACGCGACCACCGAGGATGTCGCACTGCCCTTCGACGATCATGATCAATGGCGGCGTCCGTACCGCCCGGGCCCCTGGCGGGTGGCGGCCTCGGCGCTGCTTCTGCTGCTGGCCTCGTTCGTTCTGCTCGCCGCGATGATCACCGCCTTCGCGGGCGGGATGTCGGGGGCGATGCTCTGCCTGGGCGTCGCGGCCGTGGCCATCACCGTCGCGCTGCGTCTGCTGCGGGTCGGCGCGTGGGTGAGCCGCCACGGTGTACGGCGCGTGAGCCTGCTCCGTACGACGACCTTGCCGTGGAGCCAGGCCACAGCCGTCCGTACGGTCCAGCAGCCGGTCCGCTGGCTCGGACTGCCCCGTACCGTGCAGGGACAGGCGCTGGTCGTCGTACGCCGTCAGGGTGAACCTCTGGCGCTGCTCACCGACCACAACGCGGACTTCCTGTCCCGTACGGAGGCGTTCGACCGGGCGGCCGACACGGTCGAGGTGTGGGGCGACGAGTACCGCGGCGCCTGAGCGAAAACGACGGAGCGGGGCCCGGCCACGATGGCCGGGCCCCGCTCCGTCGCGTCGGGCCCCTCGCACCGTACGGAGCGGCTGACCTGGGCGTACAGGAATCCTGGACGGACCGGCGTCGCACGTCGGACGTCGGACCGGGGTCAGATCTGGACGGGTCTGCCGGCGTGGAGTGCGATGGCCCGCTGCATCGCCTTGCGGGCGCGCGGGGTGTCCCGGGCGTCGTGGTAGGCGACCGCGAGCCGGAACCAGCAGCGCCAGTCGTCCGGCGAGTCCTCGGTCTCGGCGCGGCGCGCCGCGAAGACGGCGTCCGCGGAGTCCCGGTCGATCCGGCCGCCCGGCGTGCGGACCAGCTCGTCGACCGGCAGCCCGCCCTCGGCCTCCAGCTCCGTCGCGAGCCGGTTCGCGCGGCTGACGAACTGGGTGTTCTTCCAGAGGAACCAGACACCGATGACGGGCAGGATCAGCACCGCGACACCGAAGGTCACGGTGAGCGCCGTGCCGTGCTCGATCAACAGCACGCCGCGGCTGCCGACCAGGACGAAATAGACGACCAGGACGGCGGCCGTGACACAGTAAGTGATCTTCGCGCGCATGGGGTCAGCTCAGGTCGAGGAAGTGTTCGAGGCCGACGGTGAGCCCCGGGGTGGAGACCACGCGCCGTACACCGAGCAGGATGCCCGGCATGAAGCTGCTGTGGTGCAGCGAGTCGTGGCGGACGGTGAGCGTCTCGCCCTCACCCCCCAGGATGACCTCCTGGTGCGCGAGAAGGCCGCGCAGCCGTACGGAGTGCACCGGTACGCCGTCGACGTCGGCGCCGCGCGCCCCGTCCAGCGCCGTGACCGTCGCGTCGGGCTGCGGGGCGCTGCCCGCCCGGTCCCGGGCGGCGGCGATGAGCTGGGCGGTGCGGGTGGCCGTCCCGGACGGCGCGTCGGCCTTGTTCGGGTGGTGCAGCTCGATGACCTCGACCGACTCGAAGTAGCGGGCGGCCGTCTCGGAGAACTTCATGGTGAGGACCGCGCCGATGGAGAAGTTCGCCGCGATCAGCACGCCCGTCCGCGGGGAGGCGTCGAGCGAGGTGTGAAGCTGCGCGAGCCGTTCGTCGGTCCAGCCGGTGGTGCCGACGACCGCGTGGATGCCGTGGCGTACGCAGAAGTCGAGGTTGCCCATCACCGAGGCCGGTGTGGTCAGCTCCACCACGACCTCGGCGCCGGCCTCCACCAGGTTCTCCAGCCTGTCGCCCCGGCCGAGGGCGGCGACCAGTTCGAGGTCCTCGGCGGCCTCGACGGCCCGTACGGCCTCGGCGCCGATACGGCCCTTCGCGCCCAGAACGGCCACGCGCAGCTTGCTCATTGCTCTGTTTCCTTCACCTTCGGGGGTACGGCCCGGCCGGTGGCCCGGTCAGGAGACCGCTTCGTCGAGGCGGGCGGCCTGCTTGTCCTTGAGCGGTCCGATGACGGACAGCGAGGGACGCTGTCCCAGTACATCGCGGGCGACCGCGCGTACGTCGTCGGGGGTGACCGCCGCTATCCGTCCCAGCATCTCGTCGACGGACATCTGGGTGCCCCAGCACAGCTCGCTCTTGCCGATACGGTTCATCAGCGCGCCGGTGTCCTCCAGGCCGAGGACGGTGGAGCCGGAGAGCTGGCCGACGGCGCGCTCGATCTCGTCGTCGGGGAGTCCGTCCGCGGCGACCCGGTCGAGCTCGTCGCGGCAGATCTTCAGGACGTCGTGTACCTGGTTCGGGCGGCAGCCCGCGTACACCCCGAAGAGCCCGCAGTCGGCGAAGCCCGAGGTGTACGAGTAGACGCTGTAGGCGAGGCCGCGCTTCTCCCGTACCTCCTGGAAGAGCCGGGAACTCATGCCGCCGCCGAGCGCCGTGTTCAGTACGCCGAGCGCCCAGCGGCGCTCGTCGGTACGGGACAGGCCCGGCATGCCGAGGACGACGTGGGCCTGCTCGGTCCTGCGGTTCAGCAGGTCGACGCGGCCCGCGGCCCGTACGGCGCGGCTGCCGTCACGGGGCGCGACGGGGGCCGCGTCCGTACGGGAGAGGGCGCCGGCCCGGTCGAACGCCTTGCGGACCTGGCGTACCACCGTGGCGTGGTCGACGTTGCCCGCGGCGGCGACGACAAGGCGCGTCGGGTCGTAGTGCTTCTTGTAGAAGCGGCTGATCCGGTCGCGGTCCAGGGCGTTGACGGTGTCCACCGTGCCCAGGACGGGGCGTCCGAGGGGGCTGTCGCCGAACATGGTCTGCGCGAACAGGTCGTGCACGCAGTCGCCCGGGTCGTCCTCGGTCATCGCGATCTCTTCGAGGATGACACCGCGCTCGGCGTCGACGTCCGACGCCTCGATGAGCGAACCGGTGAGCATGTCGCAGACGACGTCGATGGCGAGCGGCAGATCCGTGTCGAGCACCCGCGCGTAGTAGCAGGTGTACTCCTTGGCGGTGAACGCGTTCATTTCGCCGCCGACCGCGTCGATCGCCGAGGAGATGTCGAGGGCGCTGCGCCGCTCCGTGCCCTTGAAGAGCAGGTGCTCCAGATAGTGCGTGGCGCCGTTGAGGGCGGGCGTCTCGTCGCGGGAGCCGACCTGTACCCAGATGCCGAAGGTCGCGGAACGTACCGACGGCAGGGTTTCGGTGACCACGCGCAGGCCGCCGGGGAGGGTCGTACGGCGGACCGTACCGATCCCGTTCTCGCCCTTGAGCAGTGTTTGGGTACGGGCGACGGCCCGCGCCTCCGAGGAGGTGCGGGCCGTCGTCCTGGAGCTGGCTGTCACTTCGCGGCTTCGTCCTTCGCGTCCTCGGACTCGCCGGACTCCTCGCCCTCGATCACGGGGATGAGGGAGAGCTTGCCGCGCTGGTCGATCTCGGCGATCTCGACCTGGACCTTCTGGCCCACCCCGAGGACGTCCTCGACGTTCTCGACGCGCTTGCCACCGGCGAGCTTGCGGATCTGCGAGATGTGCAGCAGTCCGTCCTTGCCCGGGAGCAGCGACACGAACGCACCGAAGGTGGTCGTCTTGACGACCGTGCCCAGGTAGCGCTCGCCGACCTCCGGCATGGTCGGGTTGGCGATGCCGTTGATCGTGGCGCGGGCGGCCTCGGCGGCCGGACCGTCGGCGGCACCGATGTAGATCGTGCCGTCGTCCTCGATCGTGATGTCGGCGCCGGTGTCCTCCTGGATCTGGTTGATCATCTTGCCCTTGGGGCCGATGACCTCGCCGATCTTGTCCACGGGGATCTTGACGGTGATGATCCGCGGGGCGTTCGGGGACATCTCGTCCGGGACGTCGATGGCCTCGTTCATCACATCGAGGATGTGGAGGCGGGCGTCGCGGGCCTGCTTCAGCGCGGCGGCCAGGACCGAGGCGGGGATGCCGTCGAGCTTGGTGTCGAGCTGGAGCGCGGTGACGAACGTCTTCGTACCGGCGACCTTGAAGTCCATGTCGCCGTAGGCGTCCTCCGCACCGAGGATGTCGGTGAGGGCGACGTAGTGGGTCTTGCCGTCGATCTCCTGCGAGATCAGGCCCATGGCGATACCGGCGACGGGGGCCTTGAGCGGCACACCGGCGTTCAGCAGCGACATGGTGGAGGCGCAGACCGAGCCCATGGACGTCGAGCCGTTGGAGCCCAGCGCCTCGGAGACCTGGCGGATCGCGTACGGGAACTCCTCGCGCGTCGGCAGGACCGGCACGATGGCGCGCTCGGCGAGCGCGCCGTGGCCGATCTCGCGGCGCTTCGGCGAGCCGACGCGGCCGGTCTCACCGACGGAGTACGGCGGGAAGTTGTAGTTGTGCATGTAGCGCTTGCGCGTCACCGGGGAGAGGGTGTCGAGCTGCTGCTCCATGCGGAGCATGTTGAGGGTGGTGACGCCCAGGATCTGGGTCTCGCCACGCTCGAACAGCGCGGAGCCGTGCACGCGCGGGATGGCCTCGACCTCGGCGGCGAGCGTACGGATGTCCGTGACGCCGCGGCCGTCGATGCGGACCTTGTCCTTGATGACGCGCTCGCGGACCAGGGCCTTCGTCAGCGCGCGGTAGGCGCCGGAGATCTCCTTCTCGCGGCCCTCGAACTGCGGGAGCAGCTTCTCGGCGGCGAGCTCCTTGACGCGGTCCAGCTCGGCCTCGCGGTCCTGCTTGCCCGCGATGGTGAGCGCCTGGGCCAGCTCGGACCTGACGGCCGCGGTGAGGGCCTCCAGGACGTCGTCCTGGTAGTCGAGGAAGACCGGGAACTCGCCGGTGGGCTTGGCGGCCTTGGCGGCGAGGTCGGCCTGGGCCTTGCAGAGCGCCTTGATGAAGGGCTTCGCGGCTTCCAGACCGGCGGCGACGACCTCCTCGGTGGGGGCGTCGGCGCCGTCCTTGACGAGCTGGATGGTCTTCGTGGTGGCCTCGGCCTCGACCATCATGATCGCGACGTCGCCGTCCTCCAGGACACGGCCGGCGACGACCATGTCGAAGACGGCGTCCTCCAGCTCCGTGTGGGTCGGGAACGCGACCCACTGGCCCTTGATCAGGGCGACACGGGTGCCGCCGATCGGGCCGGAGAAGGGCAGGCCCGCGAGCTGCGTGGAGCAGGAGGCGGCGTTGATCGCGACCACGTCGTACAGGTGGTCGGGGTTGAGCGCCATGATCGTCTCGACGATCTGGATCTCGTTGCGCAGGCCCTTCTTGAAGGAGGGGCGCAGCGGACGGTCGATGAGGCGGCAGGTGAGGATCGCGTCCTCGGAGGGCCGGCCCTCACGGCGGAAGAAGGAGCCGGGGATCTTGCCGGCCGCGTACTGCCGCTCCTCGACGTCCACCGTGAGGGGGAAGAAGTCGAGCTGGTCCTTGGGCTTCTTGGAGGCGGTGGTGGCCGACAGCACCATGGTGTCGTCGTCCAGGTAGGCCACGGCGGAACCGGCGGCCTGCTTGGCCAGCCGTCCCGTCTCGAAGCGGATGGTGCGGGTGCCGAAGGTTCCGTTGTCGATAACGGCCTCGGCGTAGTGGGTCTCGTTCTCCACTAGTGATTTCTCCTCGTCTTCGTCCGGTGCCCGTGTGGCAGGGGACGTGGCGGAGGAGCGCTCCTTGGTGCGGGCCGGTCTTCGATCGAAGCACCCGGGGCGGCGGCATGGGCCGCGCGCCTTTCCGGGCGCCACTACCGAGGACCGGCGGCGGTGGAGGTCGCTCCCCCTCTTCAGTTGTGCTCGTGCGTCCAGGTTACTGAGCTTGGCCGCGGGATGGCATTCCGGCCGTCCCGGGCGAGGCGCCCGGTCCGCCTCCGTACGGGGCGCGTGGTGGCGGCGTGTGGTCCCGCCTCCGTGAGATGCCCCGTACATACGGCGAAGGGAGCGATTCCCTGGATGTGGGAACCGCTCCCTTCACGGCGTCTTACTTGGCGCCGCCGGCCGCACCGCGGCGGATGCCCAGGCGGTCGACCAGCGCACGGAAGCGCTGGATGTCCTTCTTGGCCAGGTACTGGAGCAGGCGGCGGCGCTGCCCGACCAGGATGAGCAGACCACGACGCGAGTGGTGGTCGTGCTTGTGGAGCTTGAGGTGCTCGGTCAGGTCCGAGATCCGGCGCGACAGCATGGCGACCTGGACCTCGGGGGAGCCGGTGTCACCTTCCTTGGTGCCGAACTCGGTCATGATCTGCTTCTTCGTAGCGGCGTCGAGCGACACGCGTACTCCTCGTGAGTCTTCTTGGCCACCGAGTGCCCCAGGTCGAATACTCTGGGGAGCTTCCGTTACTCGGGAGGCGGGAGATCCGTTGCGCGCCGACCGCGGAGCCAGTGGCTTCGGTGGTCACGTACACAAACGGCCGTCGCCCAGGGTATCAGCCCCGGGGTGAGCCCTCGCCCCCCGCCCCGTCACGCCGCCCCGTCGCCCCGCCCCGTAGCTGCGGGGCCTCGGTCAGCTCGTGAGCGCGCGGGCCGCGCTGAAGACGTCGAGCACGGCGAGGCAGAGCGGCACCAGCGCGAGCAGTACCGCGCCCTCGGCGAGGTCGAGGAGGCGTCCCCAGAACGGGGAGAGGCCCTTGCGCGGGATGATCAGGCCGATCGCGGTGATCAGGGCGGCGCCGGCCGCGACGCTCGCGGTGAGCCAGATCGTACGGATGTCGAGGGCGCCGCGGTCGCCGTACACCAGGAGCTCCCTGACGTGGTCGACGGGCGGGTTGAGCGAGAGCCCGAGGATCAGCAGGGCGATCGCGGAGATGCCCGCGGCGAGCGCGCAGACGACCTGGGAGGTGTAGCGGAACAGGCGGGCGCGCAGCAGCGTCGCGAGGCCCGCCGTGAGGGCGAGGAGCTGGGCCCAGACGGTGTCCGAGAAGCCGAGGACCGCGGCGGAGCCGACGACGACCGCCGCGCAGCCGCCGACCAGGCCGAGGAGCATCTCGTGGCCGCGTCGGGCCTGTGCGGCGATGCGTGCGGCGTCGACGGGCTCGGCGTCGGGGGTGGCGTTCGGGTCGCCGAGCGGGTCGTACGTGCCGTAGGCGTCGCCGGACGTGTCGTTCCCGGCGGCGCGCGGCGAGGCGTAGCCGATGGGGAGGCGGGCGAAGCGCGCGGAGAGGCCGGGCAGGAAGGCGATGAGGCCGACGGCGACGGGGACGCACACGGCCGCGGTGTCGGTGGCCGACGCCTCGGTGAGGATCATGACGAAGGTGGCGAGGGTGCCGACGGTCGCCAGGAACGTGGCGGCGACGAAGGGCGCGTCGCCGCTCGGGGTGAGCGCGACGAGGACGACGGACGCGACGAGGACCGTGACGCAGCCGAGCAGGAACTGGAGCCGTCCCGGCCCCTGGCCCGGGTCGGGGGCCAGGATGCCGGAGCCGGCGATCAGCAGCAGCGGCAGCGCGCCGAAGCCGAGTGCGACGGCGGTGGCGCGGTCCGCGTACACCCGGGCCCGTACGCCCGCGAAGGCGGTCAGCAGCACGCCGGCGACGCCCGCGATGATGCCGGGCAGGCCGTGCATGTCGTGGCGTACGGGATCGGCGAACCACAGGACGAAGCCCATGAGGACGAGGAGCAGGACGCCGCCGACGAGGCCGGCGCCGCGCAGCAGGTCGTCGCTCCACAGGTGGCGGTCGCGGCGTACGGCGGAGGCGACGGCGTCCGAGACGTCGTCGAACACGGCGGGCGGCAGGGACTCGGCGAAGGGGCGCAGGCTGAGGATCTCGCCGTCGAGGACCTGCTGGGCGGCGAGGGTGCGGGCGCCGTCGAGGACGGTCCCGTCGCGCCGTACGAGGTGATAGCCGGTGGGGGTGCCCGGTGTCTGGGTCTGGCCGGTGAGTCGCAGGATCTCCGGATGGACGTCGGCGACGGCGATGTCCTCCGGCAGAGCGACATCGATCCTGCTGTCCGGCGCCACGACAGTGACGCGGCAGAAGCCGGTCGCTGTGGTCGTACTCACGTGTCTGGACCCCCTGATTCGCGGTTGCGCACGGTGCGCGCGCCACCCTACCGGGAGGGGTGCGGTGCGGCTGCACGTAGGATCACCGTCGCGCGGAGCGACGCCGTCGCCACGGGGGCGCCGGTACGGAATCGCCCGTCCGTCTTGAGGGATTGATACGCCGGTGAGCCAGATCATTGTCAAACGCCCGCCACGGTCCCTTCCGCCGGAAGTGCCCTCGGATGCGCTGACCTTGGAAGCGCCGCCCGAACTGCCGCGCGGTCAGCAGGAGGGCATGCTGATGCAGGTCCTGCCGGTGCTCGGCATGGGCTCGTCGGTGGTCTTCTTCTTCTCGCCCCAGGCGCCGCCGTTCATGCGGATCATGGGCGTGCTCATGCTGTTCTCGACGGTCGCGATGATCGCCGCGCAGATCGTCCGGTATCGCCGCGGTACGCAGGGGCAAATTGCCGACGTACGGCGCGACTACCTCAAGTACCTGGCGCAGACGCGGCGTACGGTGCGCAGGACGGCGCGGGCGCAGCGCGACGCGCAGCTCTATCTGCACCCCTCCCCCGAACAGCTCTGGTCGGTGGTGGCCGAGGGGTCGCGGGTGTGGGAACGGCGCGTGGGCGACAAGGACTTCGTCCAGGTGCGGATCGGTCTGGGGGCGCAGCAGCTCGCCACGCCGCTGGTGGCCCCGGAGACGGCGCCGGTGGATGAGCTGGAGCCGTTGTGCGCCGGTGCGATGCAGCAGTTCCTGGCGGTGCACGGCTCGCTGGACGGGCTGCCGATGGCGGTGTCGATGCGCGCCTTCTACCACGTGACGGTCTCCGGTGAGCAGGAGTCGGCGCATGCCTCGGCGCGCGCGCTGGTCGCCCAGTTGGTGACGCTGCACTCCTGCGAGGACCTGATGGTCGCGGTGGTGGTGTCGCCGGGCGCGGCGGGGCGCTGGGAGTGGACGAAGTGGCTGCCGCACACGCAGGTACCCGGGCAGATCGACGGGGCCGGTACGAAGCGGCTGTTCGGCGACGACCTCGGGGAGCTGGAGGGGCTGCTGCAGAGCAGGCTGGAGGGGCGTCCGCGGTTCGGCAGGGACAGTTCGCCGGTGCTGGACCAGCCGCATGTGCTCGTCGTGCTGGACGGCGGGATGGTGCCGCCGGACTCGCTGTTCGCGGCGGCCGAGGGTCTGCAGGGCGTGACGATCGTCGAGGTGGTGCCCGGGGAGCTGGACGAGCCGCGGGGCGGCCTGTCGGTGGTCGTACGGCCGGGGCGGCTGCGGCTGGAGTCCGGCGGGGGCCTGGCGTACGAGGGGGTGCCCGACGGGATCTCGCTGCCCGCGGCGGAGGCGCTGGCGCGCCAGCTCGCCCCGTTGCGTACGGGCGGGGGCGACGACGACGAACCCCTCCTGGCCAACCTGGACTTCACGGATCTGCTGGGCCTGGGCGACGCGGGGGCCGTGGACGTGGCCCGTACGTGGCGGCCCCGGTCGACGGCGGAGCGGCTGCGGGTGCCGATCGGGGTCGGCGAGGACGGCGGTCCGGTGATGCTGGACCTCAAGGAGGCCGCGCAGGAGGGCATGGGGCCGCACGGGCTCTGTGTCGGCGCGACGGGGTCCGGCAAGTCGGAGCTGCTGCGCACGCTGGTGCTGGGGCTGGCGGTCACGCACTCCTCGGAGACGCTGAACTTCGTTCTCGCGGACTTCAAAGGAGGTGCCACGTTCGCGGGGATGTCGCAGATGCCGCACGTGGCGGCGGTCATCACCAACCTGGCGGACGACTTGACGCTGGTGGACCGCATGGGGGACGCGATCCGCGGAGAGCTGCAGCGCCGTCAGGAGCTGCTGCGTTCGGCCGGCAACTACGCCAACATCCATGACTACGAGAAGGCGCGGGCGGCCGGCGCGGCGCTGGAACCGCTCGCCTCCCTGGTCCTCGTCATCGACGAGTTCTCCGAGTTGCTGACGGCCAAGCCCGACTTCATCGACATGTTCATCCAGATCGGCCGGATCGGCCGTTCGCTGGGTGTGCATCTGCTGCTGGCCTCGCAGCGGCTGGAGGAGGGCAAGCTGCGCGGTCTCGACACGTATCTCTCGTACCGCATCGGTCTGCGCACGTTCTCGGCTGCGGAGTCGCGTACGGCGCTGGGGGTGCCGGACGCGTACCACCTGCCGTCGGTGCCCGGCTCCGGGTATCTGAAGTTCGGTACGGACGAGATGACGCGCTTCAAGGCGGCGTACGTCTCGGGCACGTACCGCGGGGGCGGACCGGACCTGTCGGTGGGTCAGCTCCCCGTCGAGCGGCGGCCGGTGCTGTTCACCGCGACGCCGGTGCCGGTGGTGTACGCGGCGCCGGACCCGTCGGCGGCGTTCGTACCGCCGTCGGAGGACGAGGCGCTGGCGGACACGGTGCTGGACGTCATCGTGCGCCGGCTGGACGGGCAGGGGGTGCCCGCGCATCAGGTGTGGCTGCCGCCGCTGGACGAGGCGCCGACGCTGGACCAGTTGCTGCCGGGGATCGCGGTGACGGAGGCGCGCGGGCTGAACGCGACGGAGTACTCGCGGCCCGGCGGGCTGACCGTACCGCTCGGGCTGATCGACAAGCCCTTCGAGCAGCGCCGTGAGGTGCTCTACCGGGACTTCTCCGGGGCGGCGGGGCACATGCTGGTCGTGGGCGGCCCGCAGTCCGGCAAGTCGACGCTGATGCGGACGCTGATCTCGTCGTTCGCCCTCACCCACACGCCGCGTGAAGTGCAGTTCTACGCGCTGGACTTCGGCGGCGGCGGGCTCGCCTCGCTGGCGGAGCTGCCGCATGTCGGCGGGGTCGCGTCACGGCTGGACCCTGAGCGGGTGCGGCGCACCGTCGCGGAGGTCCTGGGCGTCCTCAACCGGCGCGAGGAGTTCTTCCGCGCGAACGGCATCGACTCGATCGCCACGTACCGGCGCAAGCGCGCCGCGGGCGAGCTGCCCGGCGAGGCGTGGGGCGACGTCTTCCTGGTCATCGACGGCTGGGGAGGCTTCAGGAACGACTACGACATGCTGGAGCCGATCATCTCCGACATCGCCGCGCGCGGTCTCGGTTACGGCGTCCATGTCGTGGTCACCGCCGCGCGCTACATGGAGGTGCGTGCGGCGCTCAAGGACCAGATGCTCGGCCGGCTGGAGCTGCGGCTCGGCGACGTCATGGACTCCGAGTTCGACCGCAAGGTCGCGGCGAACGTCCCGCCGGGGGTGCCGGGCCGCGGCCAGGTGCCGCAGAAGCTGCACTTCATGGGCGGCCTGCCGCGCGTCGACGGGGTGAGCGGCGCCGCTGACCTCTCGGAGGGTACGGCGGCGTTCGTACGGGCGGCGAGGACGCACTGGGCGGGCCAGGCGGCCCCGACGGTGCGGCTGTTGCCGCGCAAGCTCCCCGCCGACCAGTTGCCCAAGGGGTTCGAGTTCCCACAGGCCGGCATCGCGGTCGCGATCGACGAGACCAATCTGGAGCCGGTGTTCGTCGACTTCGAGACCGACCCGTTCTTCTTGGTCTTCGGCGAGAGCGAGTCGGGCAAGACCAACCTGCTGCGGCTGATCGCGAAGCAGCTCGCCGAGCGGTACACCCCCGACCAGGCGAAGTTCGTGGTCGGTGACTACCGCCGGACGCTGCTGGGGGCGCTGTCGGAGCCCCACCTGCTGGAGTACGCGCCGATGGCCTCGTCCATGCAGATGCACATGGAGGCGCTCGGCGGCGTCTTCGCGCGCCGCCAGCCCCCGACGGACGTCACACCGCAGCAGCTCAGGGACCGGAGCTGGTGGAGCGGGCCGCAGATCTTCATCATCGTCGACGACTACGACCTGGTGGCGACCAACTCGGGCAATCCGCTGGCCCCGCTCGCGGAGTACCTGCCCTTCGCCCGGGACACCGGGGTCCGCTTCATCATCGCGCGCAACGCGGCGGGCGCCTCACGAGCCCTGTACGAGCCGTTCATGCAGCGCGTACTGGAACTGGGCGCCCAGGGCGTGGTCCTGTCGGGCGACCCGTCCGAGGGCGACCTGATCGGCCGCGTACGGGCGACTCCGATGCCGCCGGGCCGTGGCTACTTCGCCTCGCGCAAGCGCGGCAATCCGCTGGTGCAGACGGGGCGCCTGCCGGGAGTGTGAGGTGCGCGCGGCAGCGCGCGCCTGACGAGATTTCATCACAACGGGGAGACAAATCATGGGATTTGACGAGGAGTGGGGCCGACTGCGCTCCGACGCCACCGCGAGCCAGTCGACGGGGATGCGGCTGAACAGCGCCGGAACGGGCCCGCTGCTTCCAGGAACAGAGGACCTGGCGGCGACACCCGCCCAGAAGGCGTCGGCGGCGAACACCATAGAGACGGAACTGGAGCCGAACACCAAAAAGGCCGGTGTCTGGGCGGACGAGACGTCCGGAAGCGCTGTCACCGGCCTGGAGGGCTGGGAAACGGCAGCGGGCCTGAAAAAGGTGCAGGAGACCTGGGAAAAGCAGGTGAAGGCCCTGATGGGACGACTCTCCGCGGAAAAGGGCGCCCTCCGGGCCACATCCGGCCTCTTCGTGAAGAACGATGTCGAGATTGATTCCGGCTTCGCTCCGCTCAGGTCGAAGCTCAACAATCTGTAGTCCGTCGGCTCACATACGGGGAATGAACCATGCTGACGTATAACGATGTCATGACGGCCGACCTCGGCAAGCTCACCAGCGCCGCCGACAAGTGGCAGAGCATGGCGGGCGAATTCAAAAAGGTGGACGATCGCTACGAAGAAGCGGTCCAGAAGGTCACCAACGGGCCCGCATGGAGCGGCGCCAGCGCCAGCGCCGCCTCTGTGCGGTCCGCCGCCACGCGCGGCGAATACTCGGGGGCGCAGACGGAGGCGAAGGCGATAGCGAGCCTGCTGCGTCAGGCGCACACAGAATTCGTCGAGCTCAAGAAGAAGGTCCAGTCCGCACGCGACGATGCCATCGCGGCGGGAATGAAGGTCTCCGCCCAGGGGGACGTGTCGTACGACTACGACAAGCTCACCGTCGGAGAGAAGAACGCCCTGCGCCACGATCCCGACTACTTGACGAGTGTGCGCAAGTCGGAGGAGTCGTGGGCGAAGCTCATCAAGGACCGGGTCAAGGCCGTCCAGGAATTCGACCAGGAGATCAAGAAGGCTCTCGTGGCGGCGGCCGAGGGGACCAACGGCGGCAACGGTTTCAACCGTGACGCGATGGGCACGCTCGAAACTCCTGGATCCGAGACGCAGATGAATCTCAATGCGTGGAAGATGCGGAGCGATGAAACCCTCAACGATTACCTTCTCCGCGTCCAGGGCCAGATGGCCACGCGGCTCACGGGGAGCGAGCAGTTCGGGAACCTCCTGAAGAGTTATCTCTCCGGGTCGACCACTCTCCTCGGGTTCACCACGGCGGCCGGTGTCTCTCTCGGCACGGGCATCAGCTTGGCCAAGTACTTCAAGGACCCCACTCGGATACTCAACGCCCCGGGAACCTTCAAGGCACGGCTCCTCCAGAAGGGCGGAACCCGGCTGCTGAGCGCCGGAGGGCTCCTCAACCGACTTCCCAATGGGGCCATCAACGCCATCGCGGGATCCGACGAGGCGGCCATGCTCGCCGGGCACATGAAAAATGGCACTTTCTTCATGCCGGCGGCCTCCGAGGCGAATCTGCTGACCGTCGCGAAGAACGGCGGCCTCGCCAATGCGGCAAAGGCTGCCGGAGCGATGCGCGGGTTGGGGGTCGTGGGATCCGCAGGAGCGACGGTGTGGGGGGCGGCCAACCTCGCCACATACGATTCGGAAAAAATCAGCAAGGATCCCGCCAAATTCGCATCCGATCTCACCGGAACAGCATTCAACGGTTCGCTCACCATGGCAATGGTCGCGCCCACCCCTGTCACTATCGGGCTCGCCGTAGGAACGGGAATTGCCTACGGGGGAGCTTTGATCTGGGACAACCACGAAGCCATCGGGAAAGGGATCGGGAAAGCAACCGATTGGGCCGGCGACACAGCGAGCGATGTTGGCTCGAAGATTTCCTCCGGTGCAAAGAATGTTGGAAAATTCCTCAACCCGTTCGACTAGGAAAACAATCCGCAGCAGAAGGGTATACAGGCGGTGGGCAGAACAACCTTCAAGCTGGATCCGTGGGAGACCCGCAACGGAGCGCGAGCGACCCATCAATTCGGCTGGCGGGGCGAATCGGCGGATTTCGGCGAGGTCGTGGTGACGTATCCCGTGGCGCGTCAGAACCTCAGCGTTCTCATCGGAGCCAAAGGGGACCGTATCCCGGAGACCTGGTTCGAGGGGTTCGGAGAAGGAAAGAGTCCCTCTCTCTCCCTCATGAAGCTCCGGGTCGGCACCTCACCGCTTCCGGTGAGAAGAAGAGGCTGGGCTCTCACAAAAAGAGGGCGATCCCTGCGATTCAGCCATGACGGAAAAAAGTACACGTGTACGGCGTCGGGACGCGGCAAGGGCTACGTCGTGTCACGCGACGACGTCCGGATCAAAGTAGCGCAAAAAGGGAGTGGCAGCAGGAAGCATGTCACTGTCGACGTGGATGGACCGGCCGAGCCGGTCGACATCTCCCTGGCAATCCTCTTTTCCGGCGCCAACAGGGCAAACCTGACTCTGGTAGGAGCTGCCAGATCCGCAGTGGCAAGATTTTTCGACACGCTTTCCTGAACAACCGACGAGGAGTTGATAAATGCCGTCCCACGACACATCCCGAGCACGTTTCCGTCTCTCCGGAGATCACATAGCGGTCTTCAGTCACCTGGTCACGGGTGAGCCGATACCCACTTCCCTCAACTCCGCCGAGAAAGAGTTGAAGGATTGCAGGTTGATCAATGATGCGGGCGAGTTTTCCGCCGACGTCGCGCCTTTGGTCGCCACGCTGATGGATCCCGTAGCAGTCGTCACCGTGGAAATGCTCGGAGAACACGGCCGACTGGTTCACGAGTTGACCATAAGCAACGGATACGTCTTCTCCCGCGAGTCCTGGCCGGATGAGGTCGAGTCGTCCTACGCGCAGGTCGAGCCGCAGATGCTGGTATGGGCTCTGGCCCACATGGTGAACCTCCAGAGGGCCGACCCCATCAGCACCGGAGTTCCGTGTGTGGAAAGCACCGTCGGAGTGCTCGACGCGGGGCTCGACAGCCTGAGCAGCGCACCCACGGGCTCCGAGGAATCCGCTGACCATGTCGCGAAGGCGTTGGCTCAAACCGGAAGCCTGTCAGATCCCGCACTCTCCCTCCTCGCCAACATGATCGGTGAGCTGCGGTCGAGTTGGCGGATGACCACGGCCTGGCACGGCGAGGACGAGGGGAAAAGAGGAACGAAGGTACGTGGTTTCGGCATCTGGGACTGCGGACCGCTCGGCTACTGGCACCGGGAGCTGCCCGCGGAACCCGTGCTGGAAGGGCAGGTCGGGCCCGAAAGCCCCCTGAAACTCGTCCCCGTACCGGCAAAGAGAGTATGGGAAATGATCACCGGCATGCTCCCTGAGGAGAACGAGATCGCCCACCGTTGAGCCGCGCCGGCGAAAGCCGACTTCCAGTTCCAGACCCGCGCCTGGCGGGGCCCCTCCGGCATGTCGTTCCTCACCGGAGGGGCCACCGGGGCGGTCTCGGCGCCTGAGGGTGGATCATGCCGCAGGCGTCCTGCTGGGACCGGGTGGGGACGCTCCACCGGGGAAACGCGTCGCCCGGGAATGCGCAGAGCGTGACCTCACGAGCGACCCTTCGGCAGAAGGATTTTCGTGATCTACGGAACAGCACAGGCAGGATCAATCCGGACAGTGCGGTACTGAACTGCGGCGACACCAGTATCCATTTCGGAATGAACTGGAGCGATGAGTACCGGGATCTGAAACCTGGACCAGGGGAAAGATCACTACACTGAAAACACTCGGAAGCTTTTCCAGTCGTTCGTCGATGCCGCAGGGAAGAAACACCACTGCCCCGACATCAGCGTCCCCAGGCGTTAGCCGCGTGTCGGACATTCCTGTCGTTACGGTGCACGAGTGTTCCTCGTGTTCTCGACCGAGCTTCGGACAGCCCGCTTCGTGAAAGCACCAGGCTCGTGAACCGTAAGGAAGGTCATGTCCGAACAGCCCCCGAACCGTACGCGCCGACTCCGCACCACCGGTCTGGTGGTCGCCGCCGCACTGGCGGCAATCGGAGGGCTCGGCGCCTGGCAACTCCTCGGGACCGACGAGGGCCCGACGCCCTGTGACGGCCTCCTCGCGGACCGGCGGGTCCAGGAGGTGCTCAGCGAGGAGAGCCGGTCCGGGACGGGTTGTGCGGGCCTCGGTGAGGCCATCCGGAAGGCAACCGTCGCCGACTCGTCGGGCCGGCACACCTCCGGGCAGGCCCTCGCCATGAGAACGGTGCTGTCGGCGCTCGCCAAGGACGTCCAGCGGCGTGGGGACCACACGCTCGATCCCGGTCTCCGTCGTCCCGTGGCCGACGCGCTGGCGGACTACGCGGGCGACGTCCACGCTCTCCTCGGCTCCGGGAACGCCGCGTCCGTGAAGAACGGCGCTCCGTCCGCGGGTCCTTGGCAGGAGAAGGACGGCTATCACATGGCCGTGCCCCGGGACAGCCTGCTCCTGGTCGTCCGAGCGGTGTCGGAGGACCCGCTCGCCTACGTAGCCGTACGCGACGCGCAGACACTGCGCGCCTCCGAGGCGCTGTCGGACGTGGCCGAGGACGCCCGTGGCTTCGACCTGTCCGCTCCCACGTCGAACAGCGCGCGGGTACTGGCGACTCTGGACGCCGTCGCGGAGGACGTTCTGCGCGACCGCGGCCGCGACGGCGAGGAGGCGGAGGGCTGGCGGAGCACGGTGGTGGCGAAGCTGGCGGACGGGCCGGTCCGGCCGCCCTCGTACGCGGACGATCCCGTCCGCCACCTCGTGGGGACATGGAGGGCCGCGTTGCGCTCCGCCAAGGGCGAGGACGCCTTCCCGGCCCTGCGGGAACAGGGTGTCCGGCTCGTGGAGATCTGGTCGGCGGCCGGAGAGACGGACGACAAGACGTCGGACAGCCTGGTGCGGACCTGCCGCGCTTCCGCCGACTCGGCCTACAACGCCGCGCTGCGCTCGCTGGATGAGTGACCTGCCCGTACGTATGCCGCGCTCCCGACGCGCGCAATGGTCGGCCGCTGCCGTGCTGACTGTTCTCGCTCTCGTCGGCGGGCTGTTCCTCACCTTCAACACCAATGCCCTCGGCCCGGAGAAGGTCTGTCACGGCAGGCTGTCGGCCGACAACGTCCAGCGCCCGGGGCGGCGGAGGAGCGGGGCGGTCGGCTCCTGCTGCCCTCGTCCTGTACGGCGCTCGCCGACCCGGCGGCTCCGGGTGACAGGGCGGTGGTTCGGGCCCGGATTCCGGCTCGGCAAGGTCATGGGGCCGAAGGGGCAGTCCGTAGAGGAGCGGACGTCCGGCGACTTCGACAGCGCGTGGTTCTGCGACCTCTCCTTCACGGAGGACGAAGGGAACGGCCCGTTCACCGGACTGGCCGTCGTGAAGGACCCGGAACTGGCCGCGTCGCTCAAGGACCGAGGCGTCGAAAAGGCCGTGTGCGGGGGCGAGGAGACGTACTTCCTGCTCGACAACGTCGACTACCCCTGGGAGCCGAAGGAGCGCGCGGCGACGGGGTTTCCGTCCGAGAAGGAACTGAGCGACCTCTTCGCCACGGCCGCGCACGGGGCTCTCGACTGCTCGTGACGGAATTCCGGCCGCCCAGGGGCTCATCCACTCCGTATCGGAAGGTCCGTGAGAACAACGGACAGCATGTCGTTCACGCTTGAATCGTGGGAGACCCAGCAGGGCCATCGCAGCACTCATCAGTACGGCTGGCGCGGTACCTCGGAGGTCTTCGGCGAAATCGTGGTGACCTACCCCGTTGCCCGCCGGAGCACCTGGGCCCGGATCGGAGTGGACGGGGAGCGCATCCCCGCATCGTCGTTCGAGGGCTTCGCGGACGGCAGCCGCCCGTCCCTGTCGCTCATGGAGTTCCGGGTGGGCACCACACCGGTTCCACTGAGCAGAAGGCGGTGGGCCCTGACGAAGAAGGGCCGTTCTCTGCGCCTGGCCCACGGCGGACACACGTACACCTGCACGGCCACCCGACGCGGAAAGGGCTATGTCGTGGCCCGTGAAGGCGTGCGTGTCAGGGTCTCCCCGAAGGGGCGTGGGAGCAGGAGGCGTCAGACGGTCGAGGTGCACGGTCCGGCCGAGCCGGTCGACCTCTCCATCGCGGTTGTCTTCACCGGCGCCAATTTGGCCAATCTCACCGTGCCAGGGGCCGTCAGATCCGCTCTGGCCAGGCTCCTGGACCTCAACTCCTGATGTCCCCGGGCGCGTGAAGGGGGTGCTGTCCGGCATCCGGCGCGAGGGGCGCCGCCGACTACGGATACCTTGGTCTGCGACTCCGTACCGTGACGAAGAAGGGGAGGCCCCTGATGGGTACTCAGCAGGAGAAGGACGAGCTGTACGCGCTCGACATCAGTGGCGTGGAGTGGCAGGGCGCTCCCGGCACGAGTCCGGACGAGGAGCGGGTGGAGATCGCCTATCTCCCGGGCGGGGCCGTCGCGATGCGGTCGTCGATGGACCACGACACCGTGCTGCGGTACACCGAGGCCGAGTGGCGGGCGTTCGTACTCGGGGCGAGGGACGGGGAGTTCGACCTGAAGTGAGCCGGGAGCCCCGGTAGGGCCGGAAGGCTGCCGCAGGACGGCCGAGGGGCACGCCCGGTACGGTGCGTGCCCCTCCCCGTGTTTCCCGGCCTGGACGTGTTTCCCGGCCTGGACCGGTCAGTACGCCTCGGTGAAGTACCGCGACGCCTTCACATCGGTGGCGCGGTATCCGTCCTTGCCGCTCTCGATCAGCTTGGCGACCTTCTCCAACTGATCCCTCATGTGCGTGGCGTTGCCCTTGTACTTGCGCTGGAGCGCCTCGTACTCCCCGTGGGCCTCACCGTCCCAGGTGTCGGTCACCACCTTGAGCGCCTGGTCCATCTCCTCAAGGTCCTTGATGATGTTCTTCGAGACCGTCCGGATGCGGTTGGCCATCTCCTGGACGCTCTCGTACCGAACCCGGGTGCCCGGATCTGTGCCGGCCATGCTGTTCTCCTCGATATGTGGTCGATCGGCCGTACGGCCGCGAGCGGGTCGGTCGTGTCAGATGTTGTTGAGACCCGAGGTGTTCTGGGCGGCCTCGGTCCTGGCGGCCGCGAACTGGGCCCGGACCTCGTCGTCCTGCTCGTTGCTCAGGTTCTTCGTCTGGCCGACGGCGTTCTCCAGAACGCTGAGCAGGCGGAGGATCGCGTCGTGATCCTCGTTGATCATCACCTGGGCCGAGACGAAGCCCGAGGCGCCGACACCCGTCCATCCGGCGCTGACCGTCGCGATGATGTCGGCCAGCTCCCTGGCCTGCTTGGAGACCTGCTCCTTGGTCTCCGTGATCTTGGTCTTCGCCTGGACGATCGGGTCGTCTGAAAGTCCGAACCCACCTGCGGGGCTGCTCATCCGGAGTCCTATCTATCGGTTCCCGGCCCGGCACACGCGATCGCCGCCGGGCTTCTTCTCTTCGCGCGCGCCGCAGGAACCGGCCGTGGTGTGTGCCCCGGACGTTCCCGTACGTACGTCGCGCTTGCCCCCGTGTCTCAGAAGAGGGGGAAGCAATGGGTGAGGATGGATTTCCCGTCGGAAGGGGCGGTACGCCTCGCTGACCGGAGGGCGGGAATCCTCTCCGCCGTCCAGCTTGTCCCCCGCCATGTCAGGTCCCCCATGACCCCCGTCGACCCCATGGGCTTCATCGCACTCGTGAAGCCACGGTCACTTTAGCCATATCCCCTCCCGGCCCCAACACCGGTTTCGGGAGAGAGATCGACTTCACTCGTCTTCACTCGCCGGAACTCACCGCACAGCGGAACTCGTCGCACAGCGGGGCGGCGCCGTACGGCGCCGCCTCAGGTCCGCCGCCCGCTTCCGGTCCGTCGTCTCAGGTCCGCTGTCTTCAGGTCCGCTGTCTTCAGGTCCGCCGTCTTCAGGTCCGCCGTCGCGGGCCGCGGCGCCGTGCGTCCCGTCGTCGCAGGTCCCGTAGCACCGTGGCCGATCCCGCGACGACCGCGACGAGCACTCCGCCGATCCCCAAGGCGTACGTGGCGTACCGTTCCGACCGCTCCTGGCTCGTCTCGGAGAGCGCGAGGTGCGCGGGCTCGGGCGCGGGCGCCTTGGGCGGGCCCGGGTCGGGGCGCGGGGACTCGGGCGCGCGGTCGTCCTCGGTCAGCGCGCGGAGCGGGTCGACGACACCCCAACCGACGAAGTCGTCATGGCCGTTGACGCTGCGTTCGGCGGTCTGCTCGATCTGCGCGACGATCTGGTGGGCCTTCCACTGCGGGTGCTTGGCGCGCAGCAGCGCGGCGACGCCCGCGACGTACGGGGCGGAGAAGCTCGTGCCGTTGTCGACGCACTGGCCGTTGCCGGGGACGGTGGAGACGATGTCCACGCCCGGCGCCGCCACCCCCACGAACCCGCCGGACTGGGAGAACGCGGCGCGTTCGTTGTTGCGGTCGGAGGCGGCGACCGCGAGGACGCCCTCGAAGGCCGCCGGGTAGGTGTTCTTGCGCGCCCCGTCGACCCCGTCGTTGCCGGCCGAGGCGACGACCACGATCTCCTGGTCGAGTGCGCGGCGTACGGCGCGCCCCAGGGCGGAGTCCGCCGTCAACGGCTTCGTCGTGTCCTGGGAGATGTTGATGACATCGGCGTCCTTGGCGATCGCGTGGTCGATCGCGTCGGCCATCGTGGTGTCCTGGCCGCTGTTCTTCTCGTCGTTCTGGCGGATCGGGATGATGGTGGCCTCAGGGGCCAGTCCGACGAATCCGGTGCCCTTACGGGGGCGCGCGGCGATGATCCCGGCGACCTTGGTGCCGTGGCCGACCTTGTCGTCCGTACCGTCGCCGTCGGCGCCCTTCTCCATCTTCTTGGCCAGGAACTCGGTTCCCGCGGAGGTGTCGACGGCCTTCCTGAGCTGCCGGTTGGTGTTGTCGACCCCGGTGTCGATGACCGCGACGCGCACCCCCTTGCCCTTGGTGTCCGCCCACAGCTCGTCGAGTATCACGCGCTGGAGGGGCCAGGGGGTGCCCTCGATCTGCTTCTTCATCGGGAACGAGCATTCGCCGCTGCCGTTTATCCCGAGGCTCCAGGACGCCGCTCCAGGGCCCTCTCCGGGCCGTTGTGCGGCGTGGGCGGGAGGAAGCGCCGTCAGCCCCGTCAGGGCCGTCACAGCGGCCACCACGGCGGTTTTCAGGCGTACGTGAGGCAGGCGCGGGTGGGGCAGGCGTACGTGAGGCAGGCGTACGTGAGGATTCTGCGGCATCGGGTCCCGGTCCTCCCTCACGAGCCCTGCGGCTGACGGGCGCTGTTGGTGTCGAGGCGCGGCCCCTTCGACAGGAACTCCGACCAGGCGATCGGGACCAGGGCCGGGGTGACCTTCTCGTAGCCGAGCCTTATCTGTGCCTCACTGGGCTCGGGGCGGCCGTCCTGCTGCTCCTGCCGCTCCCCCGTGCCGATGTCCGAACGCGCGGCGTCGCTGTCCCCGTTCGCCTGGACCGCGTACCGCAGCCCGGTGTCCGTCACCAGGAAGAGCGAACCGTCGGGGTTGGTCTGCCGGCCCCGCACCTGCGTGTAGAGCAGCCCGCTGCCCGGGGTGACGTACGTGCTCGTGCCCGCCGCGGTGATGTCCGCGGGGTACGCGGCGCCGGCCCAGGTGGAGAGGGTCGCGCGGCCCTTGTCGTCGACGGAGCGGAGCACGCTGCACACGGTGTCGCGGGCGCCTTCGCCGCTCTCCGTGTTGACCTGGGTGGCGCGCCGCTCGGGCCAGCGGTTCTCCGCGCCGAAGGTCTCCGCGTCCGGGGTGATCGACTGCGCGTCCACGGTGTCGGCCTCGCCGCCCATGTCCAGGTCGCCGGTCTGCGGGGAGTTGATCAGCAGCCAGGCGGTGAACTCCGACACGGGCTGGACCTTGCCCTGGAGGACGACGTAGTGCTGCGGCCCCGCGCCGGTCTGCGCGAGCAGCACCTTCCCGACCCGGTCCTGCTCCTCGGTGAGCCCGCCGCCGACGCCCGCGTCCGAGGCGACCTCGCCGGGGACCTCGGGGAAGTCGACGGAGCTGCCGGTGTGCAGCGTGGCCAGCCAGTCGTCGGTGACGGACTGCGGCTCTCGGTCGCCGACGAGCGCGCGGGTGAGGTTGTCGCTCGGCTTGTCGCTGACCAGGTACTTCGTACCGTTGGCGTCGACCAGATAGCGCGCCCCCTTCTGGCCCTTCACGTACAGCACCTGCGCGCCGGTCAGCCGCTGGCCGCCGTCCGTCCTGGCGAAGTCGCGGTCGGCGAAGAGGAACGCGGCCTTCTGTACGCTGCCGCCCTTGCCACCGCCCGGCTGCTCGCAGACGGCCCACCGCTTGGGCTCGGCCGCCTCCGTGTCGCTGGGGAGCCGGTCCGGGGCGTACGGAATGCCGAGAACGGGGCCGCGCGGGGGCTTGCCCGCGTCCAGGATCTTGTCGGGCACCTGGATGACCGCGAACTCCTTCGGAGTGAGCAGGAGCCGCGCCGACGCCAGGTTCAGCACGGGGTGGAGGAGCGTCTCCTTCTGCTTCCCCTTGCCGGTGCTCAGCACGACGTAACGGGTGGTGGAGTCCTTGCCGACGATCACCTTGGTGTCCGGCTTGGCCCAGTCCTTGGGCGCGGTGGGCTTGAACATCCCCCATGCCCCGAACCCCGCCAGGATCAGCGCGCCGACGATCAGGCCGGGGACGACGGCGCGCAACGGTCTGGGCGCGCCTTCCTCCACGGTGGTGGCCGAGGGTTGGAGAAATGCGGCCACCGTGCGCTTCTTCGCGAAGGTGTACGCGTTGAGCTCATCCCGCCGTGATGCCATGAGTCCCCATCGATGAAAAAAGGCTCGGTCGCCCCCGGGGGCAGGGCACGTCGGCATGGCCCCCGGGCCCTGCCTGACTGTCGGACCGGCCCCCTACTATGCCTGTAGGCCGGGCGTGGTGGTGGGGCGGGTAGGGTGACCGAGCTGCCAACACCCTGGTCGGCCAGGGTGATCGGGACGAATTGGGGGGTTTCTCCATCATGGCTTCAGCGACGCAGACGCGGCCTGCCGCGACCGCGCCGTCCGCCGCCGCCTCCCCAGGCCAGGCGACGCCCGGACTGAAGGCGCGGCCAGGGCATTTCGGACCTTTTCGAATGCAACAACTCGTACTGATCGAGCTGGCGGCCGCTCTGCTGCTGGTGGCGTGGGTGATCAGCCCCCTGCTGCTGGTCCCGGCCGGTGTGCTCGCCGCGCTGCTGGTGCTGCTCGCCCTGGTGCGCAGGCACCGGCGCGCGCTGCCCGACTGGCTCGCGACGGCCCTCGCGCTGCGCGCCCGGACGCGCAGGGCCGCCTCCCTGGTCGTTCCCGCGGGTACGGAGCCGGGGCTGGCGCCCGCCGTGGAGTGCGACCCGGCGCTGCGTACGTACGCGTACAGCGACCGTGACCGGCGCCCGGTCGGGATGATCGGCGACGGTACGTTCCTGACGGTGGTGCTCCAGATCGAGTCGGACGCCACGGCGCTGCGGCCCGACCGCTCGGCCAGGCCGCTGCCCGTCCGTCTCGTACGGGACGCGCTGGACGTGGACGACGTACGGCTGGAGTCGGCCCAGATCGTGCAGCACACGCAGCCCGCGCCCGCCCCGCACCTGCCGGAGCAGTCGGTGGCGGCCCGCAACTACGCGCCGCTGCAGGCCCAGACCGGCTCCCCGGCCGTGCGGATCACGTGGATAGCGCTCAAGCTCGACCCCGAGCTCTGCCCCGAAGCGGTGGCGGCGCGGGGCGGCGGCCTGGTGGGCGCCCAGAAGTGTGTGGTGCGCGCGGCGGACCAGCTCTCCAGCCGACTGGCGGGTGCCGGATTCCGCGCGGCGGTGCTGACCGAGCAGGAGCTGACCGCGGCGATAGCCGTCTCGTCGTGCGCCAATCCCCTGGCCATAGCGCAGGCGGGACGCACGGAGACGCCCGTGCGGCGGACGACGGAGACATCGCGTACGTGGCGCTGCGACGACCGCAGGCACACCTCGTACTGGGTGGCACGCTGGCCGGAGCTGGGCGGCGGCGGTGCGCCGATGCCGCAACTCGTCGCGCTGCTCACGTCGATCCCGGCGCTGGCCACGACCTTCAGTCTCACGCTGGGGCGCGGCGAGCGGCAGGGGGTGACGGTCAGCGGACACGTACGGATCACGGGGCGCAGCGACGAGGAGCTGGTGACCGCCCGTCATGAACTGGAGCGCGCGGCCCGCGGGGTGAAGACCGGGCTGGTGCGTCTGGACCGCGAGCAGGTGCCCGCGATGCTCGCCACTCTTCCGCTCGGGGGTACTCGCTGATGTCCGTACCGACAACGGGGTCCGCCGGGGCTTCGATGCCCGCGATGATGCGGGAGCCGGTCAGGGGCCGGGGCAAGCCGCGGATCGGCTTCGGGCTGCTCGGGCCGCGCCGTGAGCGCCACGCGCTCTCCTTCGACCAGTTGGAGGCGCTCGCGCTGCCGGTCGGGGACGACGGGGTGGTGATCGGCGTGGACGCGGGGAACCGGCCCGCCGTGCTCGGCGTCAACCGGCCCACTCCGTACGACATCACGCTGATCGGTGGCCTGTGGACGGCCCAGGTGCTGGTGCTCAGGGCCGCCGCGACCGGCGCGCGGATCGCGGTGGAGACGGGCCGGGCGCATGTCTGGACGGGGCTGGCGCAGGCGGCGGGCGGGGGAACCCCCTGCATCTCGCTGCACGACGTGGGGCGGGTGCCGCCGCAGGGCGCCTCGGCCGGCAGTCCGGTGCTCGTGGTGCGGGACTGCGGGATGCGGCCGCCGCGCGGGCGCGTGGTGTCGGCGCCGTGGCAGTCGGTGCTGACGCTGCTGCCGTATCTCAGCCCGGTGGCGCCGAGGCTGATGGAGAAGTCGGCGCTCGTCGGCCTTCAGCGGGTGTCGCCGGACGAGGCGGTGCAGATCGGCCGGATCATGAGCCTGCCGCGCGCCGAGACGGAGGCACTGTCGACGCTCTCGGACGGGGTCACCCTCTGGTGCACCGCGCGGGACCGGCAGTTCGTGATGACACAGGCGACGGACGCCGAGACCGGATTGTTGGGCAGCGCGCGCCGGATGGACTGAGGCGGCGCCGTACGCCCACGGTGCGGCCCACCCGGCGCGATTCCGCCTGTCAACACAGGGGCGGATATACCGATTCGACCACCCTTGCACCGTTCTCGTCCCCCGGTACGCCCGCCCCGTACGGGGCCGGAACCTCACGTTCCGCGCCACCGGGGTCACTTGGGGACAGGACGCGACGTACGGGGCGGGCGTTGACGGGGCGGTCCGCCCTGCCGTATCGGCACCGTTGGCGATTAGGGTGGGTGTGGGCGCGGGAGCAGAGAACCTGCGGGCAGACCGGCCGCGCCGCAAGGGGAAGAGCCGGGCGGACCGGAGTGACGGATTTCGGCCGCCCCCACCCACCACGGCACAAGGGTGCTCGACCACACCAGGAGGCAAAGTGAACGGCGATCGGGACGAGATCCGCGGCGGCTGGAACCGGCCTGCCGCGGACGATCAGTCCGACGCGGAGCCCGAGATGACGGGTGAGTTCACCATCGACTACACCCCGCCCGCCTGGTACACGCAGAACGCGCCGGGGGACACGACCGGTGGCGGTGCGACGAGCGCACCGGCCTTCACGAACTCTCCCCCGCCGCCCGGCGGCGCGCCCGTCGCGGTGCCTGGGCTGCCCGCGGGCGGCGGCTTCGAGCCCCACTGGGCGCCGCAGCCCCCGCCCGCACCGCAGCCCGGAACCCAGGCGCAGCCGACGCCGCCTCCGGCGCAGCCCGCGCCGCAGTCGGGGCCGCCCGGGGCCGAGCCCGCGCGCGCCGCAGACCCGACGACTCCAACGCCTCCGACGCCTCCTGCGTCCGCGCCCGGAGCGTCGGAGCCGTTCGGCGGTGGCGACGTGGAGAGCGGCGCGACGATGCGGTTCTCCCCGACGGCGCTGAAGCGCGAGATCGAGAAGCACGAGGCGGCGAAGAACGGTGCGCCCGGGACGGCGGAGACGGCGGGGACGGCTGAGGCCGACGCACGGCCCGACGCCGACGCGAGCCCGGAAACCGCCACGCACACGGCCCCGGACGTGGAGAACTCCGGGAGCGCCGCGAACGGTGCGGCCGGCGCAGAGGCAGACGCAGAGGCGGAGAACGCGAGCGCTCCGTCCGTAGCGCCGACGCCCGTGACACCGACGCCCGTGACGCCGACATCCGTGGCGCAGGCGTCCGAAGAGGCATCCCCCGCCCCGTCCGCCGCGGACGGGGCGTCGGCCGACGACGGTGCGGCCGACGGCGCGACGGCGCCGGACGCGGCGCGAGGTCCGGCCGGACCGGACGCGGAGGACGGCGCTGCGGACGTACCGGCACCGGAGGCGGCTCCCGAGCCGGCCCCGAAGCCCGAGGCCGCGTCCGACGCCATGTCCGAGGCCGCGTCCGACACACGCGAGGACGGCGTCTCGGACGCGGTCCCCGCGTCCCTGAAGGACGGGGCGGCCGACGAGCCCTCCGACGCGGTGCCCGTGGCCGAACCGGCGGACGCCGTGGCCGATGTCGCCGACGCCGCCCCGCAGGACGCGGTGCCCGCCGACGAGCCCCAGGACGCTCCCCCGGCCCCCGCGCCGGCCCAGCCCTGGGCGCCCCAGCCCGGCGCCGTACCGGGCGCCGGGCTGCCACCGCTCCCGCCGGCGTTCCAGCCGGCCGCGCCGGTGTCCGCGCCGCAGTGGCCCGTATCGGCGCAGTCCGCCGAGCAGTCCGCCCCGCCGCAGAGCCAGGCCCCGGTGGCCCAGGCGCAGCCGCAGCCGCAGGACCAGCCCCCGAGTGCGCCCCAGGGGCCGCCTCAGGGCGCGCACACGTGGCCCGCGCTGCCCCCCGCCCCGCAGCCTCAGGGTGGCTACGGCTTCCCGCAGCAGGCCGGTCAGAGCGGCCAGGGCCCGTCGGCCGCTGCCGTACCGGCGCCGCCCGCCCCCGTACCGCCTGCGCCGCAGCCGCCCGCCGCGCTGCCGCCCGCGGCGTCCGCGCCGCCCACGGGCCACGCGCCGAACTTCCCGGGCCAGAACGCCCCCGTACCGCCCGCCGGTTACGGCTTCCCGCAGCAGCAGGGGCACCCGGGCCTCCCCGTCCCCGCGACCGCGCCGCAGCCGCCCGCGCCGCAGAGCGGGTACGGCTTCCCCCAGCAGGGCGGATACGGATTCCCGCAGTCCGGCGCCCCGGGCGGCCCCGGGCCGCAGCAGCCCCCGCAGGCGGGTTACGGGTTCCCGCAGCAGCAGGGCCGACCGGGCGCGGAGGCTCCCGTACCGCCGTCTCCGCAGGTGCCCCACCTCCCGGCCCAGCAGGCCGCCCAGCCGCCCCAGGGGCAGACTCCCCCGCCCCGGCCCGGCGAGCCGCAGCAGCTCCACCAGGCGCTGCCGCAGGCCGCGCCCGGTGCGCCGCCCGTCGACCCCCGTACCGGCGCGGCGTGGCCCTCCGCCGTCGCGCACGACCACCGCGAGCGCTCCGTACCGGGCGCCCCGCTCGGCTACACGGCGGCCGTGGAGCTGTCCTCGGACCGTCTGCTGCGCAACAACAAGCAGAAGGCCAAGAGCAGCCGCAATCCGTCCGGTGGTTCGCGCTTCAAGATCGGCGGGAAGGCCGCGGAGGCGGAGCGGCAGCGCAAGCTCGAACTGATTCGTACGCCGGTGCTCTCCTGCTACCGGATCGCGGTCATCAGCCTCAAGGGCGGCGTCGGCAAGACCACGACGACGACCGCGCTGGGCTCGACGCTGGCCTCCGAGCGGCAGGACAAGATCCTGGCGATCGACGCCAACCCCGACGCCGGCACACTCGGCCGCCGCGTACGGCGCGAGACCGGGGCGACCATCCGCGACCTGGTGCAGGCGATCCCGCACCTCCACAGCTACATGGACATCCGCCGGTTCACCTCGCAGGCCTCGTCCGGTCTGGAGATCATCGCCAACGATGTGGACCCGGCCGTCTCCACGACGTTCAACGACGAGGACTACCGGCGCGCGATCGATGTCCTCGGCAAGCAGTACCCGATCATCCTCACGGACTCGGGCACCGGTCTGCTCTACAGCGCGATGCGCGGCGTGCTGGACCTCGCCGATCAGCTCATCATCATCTCGACGCCCTCCGTGGACGGCGCGAGCAGCGCGTCGACGACGCTCGACTGGCTCTCCGCGCACGGGTACGCCGATCTTGTGCAGCGCTCTCTGACGGTCATCTCCGGGGTCCGCGAGACCGGCAAGATGATCAAGGTGGACGACATCGTGCAGCACTTCGAGACCCGCTGCCGCGGCGTCGTCGTGGTGCCCTTCGACGAACACCTCTCGGCGGGCGCCGAGGTGGACCTCGACATGATGCGCCCCAAGACGCGCGAGGCGTACTTCCATCTCTCGGCGCTGGTCGCCGAGGACTTCGTACGGGCGCAGCAGGCGCAGGGTCTGTGGACGGCGGACGGCCAGCCGCCGCCGCATCTCGCGCCGCCGATGCCGGGCTACCAGGGCCAGCCGATGCAGGGTCAGGGGCCGGGGCCGCAGGGGCAGGCGCCGTACGGGCAGCCGCCGCAGGGCCCGCCGTACGGGCAGCCGATGCACGGTCAGCCGCCGTACGGGGCGCCGCACCCCGCGCAGCACGCGCAGGGGCTGCCGCAACAGGGACAGCCGGTCCAGGGGCTGCCGCAACAGGGACAGCCGGTCCAGGGCCCCCCGCAGGGCCGGCCGTATCCGCCCCAGCAGTACCCGCAGCCGCCGGTGCCCCAGCAGGCTCAGCACCCGCACCCGCACCCGCCCCAGCAGGCCCAGCCCCCGGCGTACCCGTACCCGCCGCAGCAGCAGTACGGCGCGCCGCAGCCGGGGCCGGGCGTCCAGCAGGGGTGGCAGCAGTCCCCGCCGTCCCAGGCGCAGCCCCCCGCGGGCCCCGCGGGGCCGCCGCAGCCGCAGCCCGGAGGGCCTGCCCAGCCGGACGCGTACGGTCTGCGCCCCCCGCACGCCCCGCCGCACACCCCGTCGGCGGACCCGTCGGAACAGCCCGACGCGCAGCGCCCCGTACCGCCGGCCGGGTGGCCTCAGCAGCAGCCCCCGGCAGCACCGCCAGCGCCTCAGCAGTAGGGCGTCAGAGGTAGAGACCAATGAGGGGCCGCACCGTCTTCACGGTGCGGCCCCTCAGCGCATTCCCGCAGACCACACGGGGTTTGGGCGGCCGTTGACGCGGCCGACGAGCGCTGATAAACCTTCGCTTCACCAGTTGACGAACCAGCATCAACCCGGCTTCTCCGTACGAGTGATAACACGAGGTCACCGTCCCATGGTCGAAAGAGTTCCGCCGCGTACGCCGCGGCAGGCCGCGCCCCGGCCCTTGCACCGGCCCGAACCCCGCCCCGTACGGCAGCGCCGCCGTCCCCGTCTCCGTCACCTTCTGGCCTCCGTCGCCGCCTCCGCCGCGCTCGTGGCCGGATCGGTGGTCCCGCTCGGGCCGCTGCTCCCCGCGCCCGAGCAGGCCCGGGCCGCCGACGGTAAGAACGTCCTCACTGTCGCGGTCAGTCAGAGCGTCGACTCGCTCAGCCCGTTCCTGGCGCAGCGGCTGACCAGTACCAGCATCCACCGGCTGGCGTACGAGTACCTCGTCAACTACGACCCCAAGGACGCCCGTCCGGTCCCCGGCTTCGCCACCGCGTGGAAGTCGTCCGCCGACAAGTTGACGTGGACGTTCACCATCCGTGGGGACTCGAAGTGGTCCGACGGACAGAAGGCGACGTCCGAGGACGCCGCCTGGACGTTCAACAAGATGATGACGGACCCGGACGCCGCCACCGCCAACGGCAGCTTCACCGCCAACTTCGAGAAGGTCACGGCGCCCGACCCGGCCACGCTGGTCGTGAAGCTGAAGAAGCCTCAGGCGACCATGACGGCGCTGGACGTGCCGATCGTGCCGAAGCACATCTGGGAGAAGGTCGGCGACTTCTCCACGTTCAACAACGACAAGACGTTCCCGGTCGTCGGCAACGGTCCGTTCGTCATCACGGACTACAAGGTCGACCAGTACGTCAAGCTCAAGCCCAACAAGGACTTCTGGCGCGGCGCACCCAAGTTCGACGAACTGGTATTCAAGTACTACAAGGACGGGGACGCGGCCGTCGCGGCGCTCCAGAAGGGCGAGGTGTCCTTCGCCTCCAACCTCACCCCGGCCCAGGCCACGGCGTTGAAGAGCGCCAAGGACATCAAGGTGAACAACGCCCCGGGGCGGCGCTTCTACGCGCTCGCCACCAACCCCGGCGCGCGGTCGAAGGACGGTAAGAAGTTCGGCAACGGGAACGCCGCGCTGCTCGACCCGGCGGTACGCAAGGCGCTCTTCCAGGCCGTGGACCGCGGCACGATCATCGACAAGGTGTTCCAGGGGTACGCGGTCGAGGGCCAGGGGTACATCCCGCCGCGCTTCGCCTCGTACTTCTGGCAGCCCTCGGACAGCCAGAAGATCGCGTACGACCCGGCCGCGGCGGCCGGCACGCTCGACGCCGCCGGCTACCGCAAGAACGCCGCCGGCAAGCGTCTGGGCAAGGACGGCAAGCCGCTCGACCTCCGGATCCTCTGCCACGCCACCGACCCGAACGACAAGGCGATCGGCAAGTACCTCCAGGAGTGGTGGGGCGCGCTCGGCATCGGGCTGAAGGTCGAGTGCCTCGACAATGTCTCCGACCCGTGGATGGCCGGTGACTACGACCTCGCCTTCGACGGCTGGTCCGTCAACCCCGATCCCGACTTCGTCCTCTCCATCCACACCTGCGGGGCGCTGCCCGCCACGCCGAAGGACACCGGCGCGACCGACAACTTCATGTGCGACCAGCGGTTCGACGAGCTGTACGCGCAGCAGTCGGCGGAGTACGACACCGCCAAGCGGGCGGATCTGGTCAAGCAGATGGAGTCGCGGCTGTACGACACCGGGTACATGAACGTCATGGCGTATCCGAACGCGGTCGAGGCGTACCGCACCGACCAGATCAAGTCGATCACGACGATGCCGGAGGCCGCCGGAAACATCTGGGGCCAGGACGGCTACTGGAGCTGGTGGTCCGCGGCGCCCGCCGACGACAGTGGCTCGGGGGGCTCCTCCTCGACCGGTGTGCTGATCGGGATCGGCGCCGTCGTGGTGGTCGCCGCGGCGCTCGGGGGCTTCTTCGTGCTGCGGCGCCGGTCCACCGCGGAAGACCGTGAATAACTCATGAGCACCGCGAGCACGCCCGGTACGGTGCGGGACGCGGCGGACGGCCCGGTCCTCGCCGGGCCGTCCGGCCCCGCCGCCCGCGCCGCCTCGGGCACCAGGACCGCGTATCCGCTCTATGTGGCGGGGAAGCTGGGCGGGGCGCTCGTGTCCCTCTTCGCCGTCCTCGTCACCAGCTTCTTCCTCTTCCGGATCATCCCCGGGGACCCGGTCAAGGCGATGACGCACGGGGTTCCGACGTCCGCCGAGCAGTTGGCGACGCTGCGCCGCCAGTTCGGTCTGGATCTGCCGCTGTGGCAGCAGTTCACCGACTACTGTGCCAAGGCGCTCAGCGGCGATCTGGGCACCTCGTACCAGTTCCACGCGCCGGTGGGCGAGCTGATCGTCCAGAAGCTGCCAGCGACGCTGCTGCTCACGGGCGTCGCCGTGGTGCTCTACTCGGCGCTCGGGCTCTGGCTCGGTACGCGCTCCGCGTGGCGCAACGGCAGCCTCGGCGACCGGCTGAACACCGGCGTGGCGCTCACCCTGTGGTCCGTACCCGCCTTCTGGCTCGGGCTGCTGCTGATCATCTTCTTCTCGGTGGGTATAGGGCCGATTCCCGGCATGTTCCCTACCGGTGGCATGGAGTCGGGTGACACGACCGGCTTCGCGTACGTCGTGGACGTGGCGCACCACATGGTGCTGCCGGTGACCACGCTGGTCGCGGTCGGCTACGCGCAGACGCTGCTCGTCATGCGGTCCTCACTGCTGGACGAGATGGGCAGCGACTATCTGACGACGGCGCGCGCGAAGGGGCTGCGGGACGACCTCGTGCGCCGCCGCCACGCGGTGCCCAACGCGATGCTGCCCACCGTCACCATGGTCTTCATCAATCTGGGCCATGTTGCCGCCGGTTCGATCCTCGTCGAGACGGTGTTCTCCTGGCCGGGCCTGGGAGGGCTGTTCTACTCGGCGCTGAGCGTGCCCGACCTGCCCCTCGTCCAGGGGCTGTTCGTCGTCTTCGCCGGCGCGATGATCCTGATGAACCTCCTCGCCGACCTGTTGTATCCGCTGCTCGATCCCCGGGTGGGCCGATGACTGTGGAGAAGACCCCGCCGACGCCGCCCGTCCCGTCCGGGTCGGCCTCGTCGTCCGATGGGGCGCCCTCGGGTGCGGGACCGTCCGACGTGGCACCGTCCGACGCGGCACCGTCCGCTTCCGCGCTCGCCTGGGCCCGGCGGCGCGGCTCGGTGGCCCGCTTCTGGGCGCAGTACCGTACGCACCGTACGGGGCTCTTCGGCCTCGCCGGACTCGCCCTCATCGCGCTGCTCGCGCTCCTCGCCCCGCTGCTCGTCGGCGGCGACGTGGCGAGTGTGACGGATGCCCCGGGGACGGCCCTGGAGAAGCCCAGCGGCGCGTTCCCGCTCGGCACGGACCAGTTCGGCCGGTCGCTGCTGGGGCTGCTGATCTGGGGGGCGCGGGTCTCGCTGACCGTCGGTCTGCTGGCCGCCGCGCTCTCGGTGGCCATCGGCACGCTGGTCGGCGTCATCGCCGGGCACTACGGCGGCTGGTTCGCCACCGTGGTCATGCGGATCACGGACTGGTTCCTGGTGATGCCGACCCTGGTGCTGGCCATCGTGCTGGCGACGGTCATGTCCCGGTCCATCTGGACGGTGATCCTGGCGATCGGCGTGACGAGCTGGCCGACGACGGCGCGGCTGGTCCGGGCGCAGACGATCGCCGTCGAGTCCCGCCCGTACATCGAACGCGCCCGCGCGCTCGGCGGCGGGCACCGCCACGTCATGACGCGCCACGTGCTGCCCAATGTGATGCCCCTGGTCCTCGCCCAGACGACGCTCGGCATCTCCAGCGCCATCCTGACGGAGGCGACGCTCGCCTTCCTCGGCCTCGGCGACCCGATCATCATCTCGTGGGGCGGCATGCTCCAGGACGCGCGCGAGGCGGGCGCGGTGTCCTCCGGACACTGGTGGTACCTGGCGCCGCCCGGTATCGCGATCGCGTTCGTCGCGCTCGCCTTCACGCTCTGCGGCCGGGCGATCGAGGCCGTGCTCAACCCGAAGCTGGGGGTTCCCCGTTGACCACCACGACAAGCGAGACACCGCAGGCGGGCGCAGGAGGCGCCGTCAGCCTGCTGGAGGTCAGGAACCTGCGGGTGACGTACGGTACGGGGCCACGCGCCGTGCCCGCCGTACGGGGCGTCGACCTGACCGTCGAGGCCGGCAGCAAGCTGGGCATCGCGGGCGAGTCGGGGTGCGGGAAGTCCACGCTGGCCCTGGCGCTGCTCCGGCTGCTGCCGCCCGCGGCGAAGCTCTCCGGAGAGATCCTGCTCGACGGCGAGGACGTCCTCACCATGAAGTGGGGCCGGCTGCGCGCCGTACGGTGGGCGGGCGCTTCGATCGTCTTCCAGGGGGCGATGCACTCGCTCAACGCGGTGCACCGGATCGGCGACCAGATCGCCGAACCGTTGCTGCTGCACCGGCGTGTCACCCCCGGCGCCGCGCGGTCGCGCGCCGCCGAGTTGCTGGAGCAGGTCGGGCTCTCGGCCGCCCGCGCCGACGCGTACCCGCACGAGCTGTCCGGCGGCCAGCGCCAGCGCGTCATGATCGCGATGGCGCTCGCCTGCGATCCGCGCCTGATCGTCGCGGACGAGCCGACCACGGCGCTCGACGTGATGATCCAGGCGCAGATCCTGCGGCTGATCGAACAACTCGTCGCCGATCAGAACATCAGCCTGCTGATGATCAGTCACGACCTGGCCGTGCTGGCGGACACGTGCGACCGGCTCGCCGTGATGTACGCGGGCCGGATCGTCGAGGAGGGCCCCGCACGGGGCGTGTACGACGCGGCGGAGCACCCGTACGGCCGCGCCCTCTCCGCCGCGTTCCCCCGGATCGGGGACCTCGCGTCGCGCCGTGCGCCGCGCGGGCTGCCCGGCGACCCGCCGGACCCGGCGGCGCTGCCGTCCGGCTGTACGTTCCATCCGCGCTGCCCCGTCGCGCTGGACGCCTGCGCCCACGACGACCAGGCGCTGCGCGACGTGGGCCCCGGGCGGCGCGCGGCGTGCGTGCGGGCGGGCGCGCCGATCACCGCCGCCGCGGCGGAGCCGCTGCTGTGACGGGCGCCGTACGCCGCACCGTGGGGCGCCCCGTACGCCCCGTACGCCGCGTTGCGCGTCGCCCCGTACGCCGCGCAGTACGCCGCGTACGGGGCATGGCGAAACGTATCCGCACCGCGCCGTCCAAGCGCCCCGCCGGGCGTCGTCCCCTTCGTACGCTCCGTACGGTCCGGCAACGCACCCCAGTGGTCCGTACGGCCGCCGGACGGCCTTCTCCCAGGAGCCAGCCATGACGACCACCCCCGCGCCGTCGGTGCCCCTGCCGCCGGCGCCGCTGCTCTCCGCCGCCGGGCTGAGCGTGACCTTCCAGGGCCGGCGCGGCGCCGCGCCCGCCCGCGCCGTCGACGGGGTCGACCTCGACATCGCCCCCGGGGAGATCGTCGCCCTGGTCGGCGAGTCCGGCTGCGGCAAGACCACCCTGGCGCGCTCGCTGCTCGGTCTGGTGCCGCCCACGGCGGGCGGGGTCACCTTCGCCGGGGAGCCGCTGGGGTACGGCTCACGCGCCCTCAAGGCGTACCGCAAGCGCGTCCAGCTCGTGCTCCAGGACCCGAGCGGGTCGCTCAACCCACGCCACACCGTGTACGACGCGGTCGCCGAGGGCCTGCGGATCCACGGCTACCCGGGCGACGAGCGCGCCGCCGTCGCGGAGGCGCTGTCCCGCGCGGGGCTGCGACCGCCCGAGCGTTTCTTCCTGCGCTACCCGCACGAGTTGTCGGGCGGGCAGCGCCAGCGCGTCGTCATCGCGGGGGCGCTGGTCCTGAAGCCCGAACTGATCGTCGCGGACGAGCCGGTGGCGTCCCTGGACGCCTCCGTACGGGGCGAGATCCTGGCGCTGCTGCTGTCGCTGCGCGACGAACTCGGGCTCTCCGCGCTGGTGGTGACGCACGATCTGGGGCTCGCGTGGAACATCGCGGACCGGGTGGCCGTGATGTATCTCGGCCGGATCGTGGAGACGGGCCCCGTCGAGGACGTCCTGACAGCGCCTCAGCACCCGTACACGCAGGCGCTGCTCTCCGTACTGCCCGAGTCGGACGGTGCTCCGGTCGTCCTCACCGGCGAGCCGCCGGACCCGTCCCGGATCCCGGACGGGTGCCGCTTCCACGCGCGGTGCCAGGTACTCGCGTCGGGCGCGGCGGAGCGCGCGGGTGTCGCGGACCGCTGCCGTACGGCGCCGCTGCCGATACTGACGGGCGGCTCCGGGGCCCAGGTGGCCTGCCACGTCGCGACGGCGGGGCGCACGGCCGAGTGACGGGGCCGGGCAGCGAGTCACGGCGCGGCGACATCGTCGCGCCGTACGGCGCGGCATGGGGCGGTACGGGGCGGCATCACGGCCCCGTACCGGGCGCATCGCGGCGCCCTACCAGGCGGCGTCACCGCGCCGTACGGGGCGGCATCACCAGCGGTAAGAAGCGCGTACGGCGCTACGCCGCGTCGTATGCCTCCGTCAGGGCCCGCGCGCGCTTCACGTCGTCGCCCATGGCGTCGAGCAGCCCCTCGATGGACTCGAACTTCCGCATGCCGCGCACGTACGACAGGAAGTCGACCGTGACGTGGAGCCCGTACAGGTCCAGGCCCACCCGGTCGATCGCGTACGCCTCGACGCTCCGGTCGACGCCCTCGAACTGCGGGTTCGTGCCCACGGAGATCGCGGCGGGCATCCGCTCGCCGTCGGCCGTGAGCCATCCCGCGTAGACGCCGTCGGCGGGGATCGCGGTGTGCGGCAGGGTCTCCACATTGGCCGTCGGGAAGCCGAGTTCGCGTCCGCGCTGCGCGCCGCGCACCACCACGCCCTCGACACGGTGCGGCCGGCCCAGGATCTCCGCCGCGCCCTCGACGTCGCCCTCGGCGACGAGGCGGCGGGTCAAGGTGGAGGAGAAGGGCTCCCCGCCGCCCGCCGCACCGCTCACGTACAGGTCGACGACCTCGACCTCGTAGTCGTACGACATACCCAGGTCGGAGAGGACGGCGACATTGCCCGCCGCCTTGTGGCCGAAGCGGAAGTTCGGGCCCTCGATGACGGCGCGGGCGTGCAGCTTGTCGACAAGTACCTTCACGATGAAGTCGGCCGGCGACAGTTTCGAGAACTCCAGCGTGAACGGCAGGATCAGCAGCGCGTCCACGCCCAGCCCCGCCATCAGCTCCGCGCGCCGGTGGTGCGGGGCGAGCAGCGGCGGGTGGCTGCCGGGGCGCACGACCTCGCTGGGGTGCGGGTCGAAGGTCACCACGACCGACGGTACGCCCAGCTCACGCGCCCGCTCGACGGCCCGCCCGATGATGAGCTGGTGCCCGCGGTGCACGCCGTCGTAGGAGCCGATGGTGACGACGCTGCGCCCCCAGTCCTGGGGAATGTCCTCCAAGCCACGCCAGCGCTGCACTGAGACCGCTCCTCGCCCGAACCCATGTACGTCATTTCCAGTTACGCAATGCTAAGACTGCCATGCCCCGCCCTCGCGCCCCCCAATGCCCCCGTGGTGCATTCCGCACGCCCCGCTGAAGGGGTGAAGGAGCGGTCACGGTTGGACAGAGATCCTTCCCGGAGGGGGGCCGTGGGGGGGGGGGGGGGGCCCGCCCCCCCCACGGCGGGAGATCCGGGCGCCCCGCGACGCGGCGATCCGCCGGAGAATCCGCCAGGGAACGGGCCGAACGGTCGGCCGAGGTCCGACGGGACGGGTCGGCCGAGGACCGACGGGTCAGCCGAAGACCGCGAGGCTCTTCGCCTTGCCGTGCTGCTCCTCGACGAGCGCCAGGAAGCGGCCCTGCGGGCCGAAGACGGCGACCGGCCCCGTGCCGTACGCGGGCATGTCGAGCCGTACACCGTTGAGCAGGAGCCCCGCACGCCTCTCGTCCACGTCCCAGCGCGCGAACGCCGCGGCGGCGGCATCGGCGACGGGCATGACGGTCAGCTCCTCCTGGAGCTGGTCGAGGGTCCGCGCGCCGTCCAGCGCGTACGGTCCCACGCGGGTCCTGCGCAGCGCGGTGAGGTGGCCGCCCACCCCGAGCCCGGCGCCGAGGTCGCGGGCGAGGGCGCGGATGTACGTGCCCGAGGAGCAGACGACGGAGACGACCAGGTCGAGGACCGGGGTGCCGTCCTCCGCGACGGCGTCGCGGACGTCGTACAACCGGAAGGACGAGACGGTCACCGGCCGGGCCGGGATCTCGAACTCCTCGCCGCCGCGGACCCGCGCGTACGACCGCTTGCCGTCGATCTTGATGGCGCTGACCTTGGACGGCACCTGCATGATCGCGCCGGTGAGGGTGGCGATCCCGGCGTCGATGGCCTCGCGCTTCACGGCGGAGGCGTCGGTGGCGGAGATGATCTCCCCCTCCGCGTCGTCCGTGACGGTGTCCTGGCCGAGCCGGATCGTACCGAGGTACTCCTTCTCGGTCAGCGCGAGGTGGCCGAGGAGCTTCGTGGCGCGCTCCACACCGAGGACGAGGACTCCGGTCGCCATCGGGTCGAGGGTGCCGGCGTGGCCGACCCGCCGGGTCCTGGCGATGCCGCGCATCTTGGCGACGACGTCGTGCGAAGTGAAGCCCGACGGCTTGTCCACGATGATCAGGCCGTCGGGCGTCTTGTTCTGCTGTGTCATTCCGCGGCGGCGCCGTTCGTGTTGCCACCCGTGGTGCCGTCCGCGCCGCCTTCGGCCTCGCCGTCGCCCTCGTCGTCGGCGTCGGGCTTGCGGTACGGGTCGGCCCCGGCCGCGTAGGTCTTGCCGGTCGACACGTTCCGTACCTCGGCGTCCTTGGCGCGCGCCTTGTCGAGGAGGTCCTCGATGGTGCGCGCGTTGTCCGGGAGGGCGTCGGGCACGAACGCCAGCGTCGGGGTGAAGCGGACGCCGGTCTGACGGCCCACCTCGGAGCGGAGGACGCCCTTGGCGCTCTCCAGCGCCGCCGCGGAGGCGGCGCGCTCCTCGTCGTCGCCGTAGACCGTGTAGAAGACCGTGGCCTCCCGCAGGTCGCCGGTGACGCGGGCGTCCGTGATGGTCACGAAGCCGAGTCGCGGGTCCTTGATACGCCGGTCCAGGGTCTCCGCGACCACGACCTGGATGCGATCGGCCAGCTTGCGGGCCCGCGCGTTGTCGGTCACCGGTCCGTCACTCTTCCTTCTGGGATTCTTGCTGGTTCACTAGCTGCTGTTCTTGCTGGTTCTCTTACTGCTTCGCCGACCGGGGCCCGGTGCGGGGCCCCTTGCCGTGCGACGCCCCGTACGGGGCGTACGGGGCCTTCCGTACGCCCGTACGCCCCGTACAGGTCAATCCTCGTCGTCGCCGTGGAGCCGGCGCCGTACCGACAGCAGCTCCACCTCGGGCCGGCCGGCGACCATGCGCTCGCACCGGTCCAGCACATCGGTGAGATGCGCCCAGTCACCGGAGACCACCGCCAGACCGATCTCGGCCCTGCGATGGAGGTCCTGGCCGCCGGTCTCCGCCACGCTCACCGCGAATTTCCGCTGCAGCTCGGCGACGATCGGCCGGACGACGGAGCGTTTCTCCTTCAACGACCGTACGTCGCCGAGAAGCAGATCGAAGGACAGTGTCCCCACATACATGTATGTCCGGATGTCCCGCCGGTACGGGTTCGGAGGCCCTGCCGACGCTTGGCAGGGACACAAGAACCGTACACGGAACGGCCGGGGCCGATCGACGGAAATACGTCCCGTCGACCGGCCCCGGACCGGCTACCGCACGTCAGCCGCGCGGCTTCTCCCGCATCTCGTACGTCGCGATGACGTCGTCGATCTTGATGTCGTTGAAGTTTCCGAGGTTGATACCGCCCTCGAAGCCTTCGCGGATCTCGGTGACATCGTCCTTGAAGCGGCGCAGACCCTGGATGTTGAGGTCCTCCGCGATGACCTTGCCGTCGCGGATGAGCCGGGCCTTGGTGTTGCGCTTGACCTCGCCGGAGCGGATGAGAACACCCGCGATGTTGCCCAGCTTGGACGAGCGGAAGATCTCGCGGATCTCCGCCGTACCCAGCTCGACCTCTTCGTACTCCGGCTTGAGCATGCCCTTGAGGGCCGCTTCGATCTCCTCGATCGCCTGGTAGATGACCGAGTAGTAGCGGACGTCCACACCTTCGCGGTCGGCCATCTGCGCGGCACGCCCTGCGGCGCGCACGTTGAAGCCGATCACGATGGCGTCGGAGCCCATGGCCAGGTCGATGTCCGACTCCGTGACCGCACCCACGCCGCGGTGCAGGACGCGGATGTCGACCTCTTCGCCGACGTCGAGCTGGAGCAGCGAGGACTCGAGAGCCTCCACCGAACCGGACGCGTCGCCCTTGATGATGAGGTTGAGTTCCTGCACCAGGCCGGCCTTGAGGGCCTCGTCCAGGTTCTCCAGGGAGAACCGGACGCCCCTGCGGGCGAAGGCCGCGTTCCGCTCACGGGCGGCGCGCTTCTCCGCGATCTGCCGGGCGGTGCGGTCCTCGTCCACGACGAGGAAGTTGTCGCCGGCGCCGGGGACGTTGGTGAGACCCAGGACCAGGACGGGCGTGGAAGGCGTCGCCACGTCGACGTTGTTGCCGTTGTCGTCGAGCATCGCCCGGACACGGCCGTACGCGTCACCGGCGACCATCGTGTCACCGACGCGCAGCGTGCCGCGCTGGACGAGCACGGTGGCTACGGCGCCGCGACCGCGGTCGAGGTGGGCCTCGATGGCGATACCCTGCGCGTCCTGCTCCGGGTTGGCCCGCAGGTCGAGCGAGGCGTCCGCGGTGAGGACCACGGCCTCCAGCAGGCTGTCGATGTTCAGACCCTGCTTGGCGGAGATGTCGACGAACATGGTGTCGCCGCCGTACTCCTCGGCCACCAGACCGAACTCGGTGAGCTGACCGCGCACCTTGGTCGGGTCGGCACCCTCGACGTCGATCTTGTTGACCGCGACCACGATCGGCACGTCGGCCGCCTTGGCGTGGTTCAGCGCCTCGATCGTCTGGGGCATCACACCGTCGTTGGCCGCGACCACGAGGATCGCGATGTCGGTGGACTTCGCACCACGGGCACGCATGGCGGTGAACGCCTCGTGACCCGGGGTGTCGATGAAGGTGATCTTGCGCTCTTCACCGTTGACGTCCGTGGCGACCTGGTACGCACCGATGTGCTGCGTGATCCCGCCGGCCTCGCCCGCGACGACGTTCGTCTTGCGGATCGCGTCCAGCAGCCGGGTCTTACCGTGGTCGACGTGGCCCATGACGGTGACGACCGGCGGACGGGACACGAGTGCTTCCTCGCCGCCCTCGTCCTCGCCGAACTCGATGTCGAAGGACTCGAGCAGCTCGCGGTCCTCCTCCTCGGGGCTGACGATCTCGATGACGTAGTTCATCTCGCCGGCGAGGACCTGAAGGGTCTCGTCGGAGACGGACTGCGTGGCCGTGACCATCTCGCCGAGGTTCATCATCACGGCGACGAGCGACGCCGGGTTGGCGTTGATCTTCTCCGCGAAGTCGGTGAGCGACGCACCGCGCGAGAGCCGGACCGTCTGGCCCTGGCCCTGCGGCAGCATCACGCCGCCGACCGACGGGGCCTGCATGGCCTCGTACTCCTGGCGCCTCTGCCGCTTCGACTTACGGCCACGACGGGCGGGCCCGCCGGGACGGCCGAACGCGCCCTGTGTGCCACCACGGCCGCCGGGACCACCCGGACGTCCGCCGAAGCCGGGACGGCCACCGCCGCCACCGAAGCCACCGCCACCGGGACGACCCGGGGCACCGCCGCCGCCACCGGGGCGACCGGCGAAACCGCCACCGCCGCCGCCACCCGGACGACCGGCGAAACCGCCGCCGCCACCGGGACGACCGCCACCGCCGCCACCCGGGCGACCGGGGCCGCCGGGACCACGGCCACCGCCGGGGCCACCACCGGGACGCGGGCCGGCAGCGGGACGCTGCGGCATCATGCCCGGATTCGGACGGTTACCACCGGGGCCACCGCCGGGACCCGCGGCGCGCGGGGCCTGCGGACGCGGCATGCCGCCCGGGGTCGGACGGCCACCGGTCTGTCCACCGGGGCCGGCCTGCGGACGGGGACCGCCCTGACCGGCACCCTGGGGGCGCGGGGCACCGGGGGCACCGGGGCCGCCGGGACGCGGGGCGCCGCCGGGACGGGGCGCCTGCGGGCGCGCCATGCCGGTGGAACCGCCGGACGTGAAGGGGTTGTTGCCCGGACGCGGGCCCGCGGGGCGGGCACCGGGACGCGGGGCCTGGCCGGGACGCGCGCCGCCGGGGCGGCCGCCCTGGCGCTGCTCGCCGCGCTGGTCACCCTGACGGTCACCCTGGCGCTGGTCTCCCTGACCGCCCGTGGGGCGGTTGGAGGGACGCGGGCCGGGGGTGGCACCGGGCCGGGGACCGGCGGCCGGGGCCGACGGGGGCGCGGTGAACTCCGGAGCCGCCGGGGCGGCGGGCGCCGGCTTGGCCGGGGGCCGCGGGGCGGCCGGAGCCGGACGCGGGCCGGGGCTCGGCGCGGAAGAGGGGGTGCTGCTCCTGGGGGCCTCGGCGGCGGCCGGCTTGGGGGCCGGGACACCGGGCTTGGGGGCAGCGGGACGTGCCGTCTGGGCCGGGGAGGCCGGAGACGGGGGGGTGGGCCTTGCGGGGGTCGCCTTGCGGGGCGCCCCGGGCTTGGCAGCGGACTTGCCGGCGTTGCCGCCGGGCCCCTGCAAAGCGTCAGTCAATTTGCGCACGACCGGCGCCTCGATCGTCGAGGACGCCGAACGGACGAATTCACCGAGTTCTTGGAGCTTGGCCATGACGACCTTGCTCTCCACACCGAACTCCTTGGCGAGTTCGTATACCCGGACCTTAGCCACTTCGCTCCTTTTAGGTCCGGGTTACCGCCGGACCGTCGCTACTTCATGGGCGTACTCATCGCGTACTCATCGAGTGCTCATCGCAATCTCGACCTACTTCCAACTCGCGAGGTACCTGAACCGCACGGGGACCCGTGCCGTACTTCTTCTTACAGTGCCGACTGCTCGACATACCGGCGCAGTTCCGTGCTGTCGAGCGACCCCTGGACCTTGAAGGCCCTGGAGAACGCCCGGCGGCGGATCGCCAGGTCGAGACAGATCAAGGCGGGATGCGTGTACGCACCCCGGCCGGGCAGCGTACCGCGTTGATCGGGAACACATTGTTCACCCATCGCCACGATGCGCAGCAGATCGCTCTTGGCCGCTCGCTTCCGACAGCCCACGCACGTTCGCTCAGGGCAGGGTCGGTCGCTCGTCCGGCCAGACACGTTCAAGTCTACCTCCCCGCGCCGACCTCACCCCTTTGGGGCAACGTTCGAACGCTCGCGTACACAAAAGGGCGCGACGGTGTACGGCGGGATCTCGCCGCCGTACACCCGAAAGATCACACCCGGATCGTTACCGGCGGGTATCAGCCGCGCTCGCGGTCCCTGCTCCGGTCGGCGCCCCGATCGCCGCCACGGGGCCGGTCGTCGCCACGGGCCCGGTCGTCGCCACGGCCACGGTCCACGCCGCGGTCACGGTCGCGGTCCGCGCTGCGGTCGCCGTCGTCGTCCGGCTGCTCCGTGTCGGGACGGATGTCGATGCGCCAGCCGGTGAGTCGCGCGGCGAGCCGGGCGTTCTGCCCTTCCTTGCCGATGGCCAGCGACAGCTGGTAGTCCGGCACCGTCACCCGCGCCGACCTGGCGCCCAGATCCACGACCTCGACCTTGCTGACCCGGGCGGGCGACAGCGCGTTCGCCACCATCTCGGCCGGGTCGTCCGACCAGTCGACGATGTCGATCTTCTCGCCGAGCAGCTCGGCCATGACATTACGCACACGAGCGCCCATCGGGCCGATGCAGGCGCCCTTGGCATTGAGACCGGAACGTGTCGAACGCACGGCGATCTTGGTGCGGTGCCCGGCCTCGCGGGCGATCGCCGTGATCTCCACGGAACCGTCCGCGATCTCCGGGACCTCCAGCGCGAAGAGCTTCTTGACCAGATTGGGGTGGGTACGGGAGAGGGTCACCGAGGGGCCCCGTACGCCGCGGGCCACGCGGACCACGTACGTACGCAGCCGCAGCCCGTGCGTGTACTCCTCGCCCGGCACCTGCTCCTGCACCGGGAGGATGGCTTCGAGCTTGTCGTCCAGCTTGACGAGGACGTTCTTGGGGTCCTTGCCCTGCTGCACCATGCCGGCGACGACATCGCCCTCGCGGCGCGCGTACTCGCCGAAGGTGACGTCGTTCTCGGCGTCGCGCAGCCGCTGCTGGATGACCTGGCGCGCGGTGGTCGCGGCGATCCGGCCGAAGTCCGACGGGGTGTCGTCGAACTCCTTGGGCTCCTGGCCCTCCTCCAGATCGGCCGGGTCCTCCTTGGCCCAGACCGTGACGTGGCCGGTCTCGCGGCTGAGGACGACGCGGGCGCGCCGGTGGCTGCCGTCCGTGCGGTGGTAGGCGATGAGGAGGGCGGATTCGATCGCCTCGACCAGCAGATCGAAGGGGATCTCCTTCTCTTGTGCCAAGCCCTTCAGGAGCTTCACATCGATGTCCACGGCTACGCCTCCTCTTCCTTCTTGTCCTTGCGGTTGAACTCGATCTCGACGCGCGCCTTGGCGATCTGCGCGAACTCGACCCGGCGGGCGGTGGGCTTGCGCCCCTTCACGCCCGGCACTTCGAGGTCGAGTCCCTCGTCGTCCACGGTGAGGATGCGTGCGACCAGTTCGTCGCCCTCATGGAGCTGGATCCGGGCCAGCCGGCCGACGGCGCGCAGATAGTGGCGCTGCTCGGTCAGCGGGCGTTCCGCTCCTGGGGAGGTGACTTCGAGCTGGTATTCGTCCTCGCCCATCGCGTCCGTCTCATCGAGTTTCTCGGAGATGGAGCGGCTCAGCTCGGCGCACTCGTCGAGGTCCACGCCCTCGTCGGAGTCGACCACGATTCTCAGCACACGACGCCTGCCGGCCCGGGACACCTCGATCTCTTCCAGATCCAGGTCCTTGGCGCTGACGAGCGGTTCCAGCAGTCCGCGCAGCCTTTCGCTCTGGGTGGTGCTCATCCGGGTGACTCCTCGGCCGCGTGTGCTGTTGTGGGATCGTCGCGTATCAGATCAGTCGTGTGTCGGATCAAAGGGTATCCGGTCCCAAGGGGTGTTGCCGTCCACCCAAGGGTGACCCGCGGGTACGCTCGCCTGCGTTGATCATGGAGATCTTCACGAGCCCGAGGAGAGACGCGTGGGGCGCACGGGGACGACACGGAGGCATGCCCTCTTGGCCGCGGGCGCCGCGACGGCCGGTCTGCTGACCGCAGCGTGCTCCTCGTCGGACTCCGGGAACGGGCAGACCTCCGTGGGACCGGACGGCGCCGCGGTACGGGCGGCGCGTACGGAGAAGGCGCTGCGGTCGCGGTCCGCGGACACCAGCCGGGTGCTGCTCGCACGGTACGACGCGGTACGGGAGCGCCATCCGGGGCAGGAAGCGCGGCTGGCGCCGTTGCGCGACGCGGTGGCGCGGCACATCACGGTGTTGACGCCCGAGGCCCGCGAGGAGGAAGCGCCTAAGGCGTCCGGCGCGTCGGACGGGGCGGCGCGCGGCGCGGGCGACGGCGCGACGCACGGGGCGCGCCACGGGGCGTCTGGCGGGGCATCGGGCGGAGCGCCGTACGGGGCGAATGGTGCGTCGGACGGCGCGGCGCGCGGCACGGACGACGGCGCGACGCGTGCGCCGGAAAAACCTTCCGCCACGTCCGGCCCATCCGACTCGCCCGGCTCATCGGGCAGGACCGGCGCACCAGGTTCATCCGCCGCTCCTGCCTCCATCACCACCCCCGACGCGGGGGTCACCGCTGCCCCCCAAGTACCGGCCGATCCCGCGGCGGCGCTCAAGGACCTGGCCGCCGCCGAGCGCCGTACCTGCGACGCGCACACCGCCACGCTCATGGAAGCGCCCCCGGAACTCGCCCGGCTACTGGCCTCCCTCGCCGCGGCGAGCGCCGGCCACGCCTATCTGCTGACGGAAGGAGCCCGCCCGTGACCACCCGTGCGCTGGAGGCCGCGCAGGCCGCACTCGCCGCGGAGCACGCCGCCGTCTACGGGTACGGAGTCGTCGGCGGCCGCGTCGGCCGCGCGCGCCGGGCGGAGGCCACCGCGGCGTACACCGCGCACCGTGCCCGGCGCGACGCGCTGGCGCGCACCGTACGCGACATGGGCGGCAGGCCCGCCGTCGCGGCGGCGGCGTACGCGCTGCCCTTCGACGTGCCCGACGGCCCCGCGGCCGAACGGCTCGCCGCCGAGTTGGAGGACCGGATCTCGGGCGTCTACTCGGATCTCGTCAGGGCCTCGGAGGGACCCCTGCGGCGCGAGGCGGCGGGGGCGCTGCGTGAGGCGGCGGTACGTGCCGTGCGCTGGCGTGGGAGCGGCGTAGCCTTTCCTGGGCTCGCCGAGAGAGCGTGAGCCCTGCACGTCCCCCATGGCTCCGAAAGGGATCTACGCGCGTATGGGTTTCGAACCGCCGCAGCGTCTGGCGCGCACCCTCGGTGAGCTGAGCGGGGAAACCGCAGCCGCCGAATGGCTCGGACGGCTTCCCGGGCTTGTCGCGGAGGCCGTCGCGCGGCGGGGCCTTGAGGTCGAACGGGCGATCGCGCCGGGCGGCAGGAGCGGGCTGGTGCTGCTGGTACGGCGGCCCGGCGGCTCCCCCGCCACGCTCAAGATCGCGCCGCCGTTCGCGGGCCCGGCGCTGGAGCGGGCGGCGCTGGCGCACTGGCAGGGCTGGGGGACGGTCCGGCTCCTCGACGCCCCGTACAGCGCCGCGTCGGGCACCGTACGGGGCGGAGGCGACGGGGGCGCCGCGGAGGACGGTGCGCTGCTCCTGGAGCGTCTGCACCCCGAGATGTCGCTGCGTTCCCTGCCGGAGGCCAAGGCCCTGCTCGAAGCGGCAGGCACGGTGCGCCGCCTGTGGATCGAGCCTCCCGCAGGCCACGGCTTCGAGACGGTGACCGAACGGACCGCCGTCGAGGCGGCGGCGCTGCGCGCGTCGTCCGACGAGAGTCTCGCGCCGCTCGTCACGGCCGCGCTGGCGGCACGCGACGAACTGTGCGCGACGTCCCCCGAGGCACTTTTGCTGCACGGGGCGTTCCGCCAGGGCAAGGTGCTGGCGGGCGACCGCACGCCCTGGCTGGCGGTCGGTCCCGAGCCCGTCGTGGGCGAGCGCGCCTACGATCTGGCGCGGCTGGTGCGCGACCGGGTGGAGGACCTTGTGGCGGCCTCGTCCGGCGCCTCCTCGGCGCGCCGCCGGGTCAACCGGCTGGCCGACTCCCTGGACGTGGACCGGGAGCGGCTGCGCGGCTGGACGCTCTTCCGCGCGGTGGAGTCGGGCACACGCGCTCTGGCCTCGGGTCACCGCCAGAGTGCGGAGTCACTGCTGGAGTTCGCGGGCTGGCTCTGAGGCGGAGCCGCCCGCCCCGTCCTACCGCGCGCAGTCCTACCGCGCCCCATACGTAGCCACGTGCACCCCGTACGGGGCGGGCCGCCCCTTCGTACCGCTGCGCCCCGTACGGGGCCGCGCCGCGCGCCGTACGGGGCGGAAACCCCGCCCCGTACGGCGCGCGCAGCGCGGCAGCCGGCCGTCAGGCCGTCAGGCCGTCAGGCGGGCGATCGCCTCCGCGACCGTCAGCTCCTCGCGCTCCCCTGTACGGCGGTCCTTCAGCTCCACGACGCCCTCCGAGGCGCGGCGGCCCGCCACCAGGATCTGCGGGACACCGATCAGCTCGGCGTCGGTGAACTTCACGCCCGGCGAGACACCGGGGCGCTCGTCGACCAGGACGCGCAGTCCGGCCGCCGAAAGCTGCTCGGAGACGTCCAGCGCCAGCTCCGTCTGGAGCGCCTTGCCCGCCGCCACGACATGGACGTCGGCCGGGGCGATCTCCTTCGGCCAGCACAGGCCCTGCTCGTCGGCGCTCTGCTCTGCCAGGGCGGCCACGGCGCGCGACACGCCGATGCCGTACGAGCCCATGGTCACCCGCACCGGCTTGCCCTGCTGGCCCAGTACGTCGAGCTGGAAGGTGTCGGCGTACTTGCGGCCGAGCTGGAAGATGTGGCCGATCTCGATCGCACGGTCCAGCTTGAGGCCGGAGCCGCAGGAGGGGCAGGGGTCGCCCTCCTCGACGACGACGACGTCCAGGTACTGGTCGACCTCGAAGTCGCGGCCCGCGACGACGTTGCGGGCGTGGGTGTCGGGCTTGTTGGCGCCGGTGACCCAGGCCGTGCCGGCCGCGACGCGCGGGTCGGCGATGTAGCGGATCTTGAGGCCCTGGGGGCCGACGTAGCCGCGTACGAGATCCGGACGGTCCACGAAGTCCTCGGCCGTCACCAGTTCCACGACGGCGGGCGCCAGGTGCTCGCCGAGCTTGCCGAGGTCCACCTCGCGGTCGCCGGGGACGCCGACCGCGGTGATCTCGCCGTCAACCTTGACCAGCAGGTTCTTCAGGGTGGCGGAGGCCGGCACGCCGAGGTGCGCGGCGAGCGTCTCGATGGTCGGGGTGTCGGGGGTGTCCAGCTCCTCGACGGGGCCGTGCTCGACGGGCTCCATCACCGGGGCGGCGAAGGTGACGGCCTCGGTGTTGGCGGCGTAGTCGCAGGCGGGGCAGTCGACGAAGGTGTCCTCGCCCGCCGCGGCGGGCGCCAGGAACTCCTCGGACGCGGAGCCGCCCATCGCACCGGAGACCGCCGAGACGATGCGGAAGTCGAGCCCGATCCTGGCGAAGATCTTCTGGTAGGCGGCGCGGTGCAGCGCGTACGACTCGGCCAGGCCCTCGTCGGTGGTGTCGAAGGAGTACGAGTCCTTCATCTGGAACTCACGGCCGCGCAGTACGCCGGAGCGCGGACGCGCCTCGTCGCGGTACTTCGTCTGGATCTGGTAGAGCATCACCGGCAGGTCCTTGTAGGACGCGCACTGGTCCTTGACGACCTGGGTGAAGATCTCCTCGTGCGTCGGACCAAGAAGGTAGTCCCCGCCCTTGCGGTCCTTGAGGCGGAACAACAGGTCGCCGTACTCCTCCCAGCGCCCGCTCGCCTCGTACGGCTCCCTGGGCAGCAGCGCGGGCAGCAGCACCTCCTGCGCGCCGATGGCGTCCATCTCCTCGCGTACGACGCGCGAGATGTTGTCGAGGACCTTCTTGCCGAGCGGCAGCCAGCTCCAGATACCGGCGGACGTACGGCGGACGTAGCCGGCGCGGACGAGCAGCTTGTGGCTGAGGGTCTCGGCGTCCGCCGGGTCGTCGCGCAATGTCTTGACCATCAACCGGGACATGCGCTGGACCTGGGACATGGGGAGCACTCCTGCGTTCTGCTTCTCTCGGGTGTTGCCAGGAGGTTAGCCGGGGTCCGCCAGCAGGCGGAAATCAGTATGTGCGCCGCGCCGTGCCACGCAGCGGGAGCGGGGCGCCCATCACGGCGTACGGCTTGGGTGCGCTGGGGAAGTGGACCCGGCGGGCGAGGTCCTCGTACCCGAGGGTGCGGTACAGCCTGCGGGCGGGGCTCTCGATGTCGATGGCGGACAGGATGGACCGCGGCTGCGCTGCGGCGTCCGTGATGGCGGTGATCAGGGTGCGGCCGATGCCGCGTGCCTGGAACTCGGGGTGCACATGGAGCTCGGTGATCACGAAGGAGTCGTCGAGCCAGCCGTCGGAACCATTGGCGCGCAGATAGGGCTCGACGATCGTGGACCACCAGTGGGCACGGTCGTTGGGCATGCCGTACACGAATCCGACGAGCCGCCCCGACGCGGTGGTGGCGCCGAGCGCGCGGCAGCCGCGGTGCAGCACGTGCCGGAGCACGATGTGGCGCCGTACGCCGACCTCGTCGTCGCTGAGACCGAAGGCGAGGGCCTGGACGGCGAGCGCCTCGTCGACGCGCGCGGCGAGATCGACCGGCCCTACCTGTACGTCGGGGGTACGGGGGGTGCCCCCGGGGATGCTCGGCATGGCCGAACCTTACTTTCAGAAGAGCACGCTCATGAAGGCGCCCACTTCGTGGAAACCGACGCGCCGGTAGGCGGCTCTGGCGGGGGCGTTGTAGTCGTTCACGTAGAGGCTCACTATGGGCGCGACATCGGCGAGCGCGTACTGTACGACGGCCGCCATCCCGGACTCGGAGAGGCCGCGGCCGCGGAACTCGGGGTCGACCCAGACGCCCTGGACCTGGCATGCCTGCGAGGTGGCCGCACCGATCTCGGCCTTGAAGAGGACTCTGCCGTCCTCTATGCGGGCGAACGAACGCCCCGAGCCGACGAGTTCGGCGACACGCGCCTGGTAGAGCAGTCCGCCGTCGCCCGCGAGCGGGGAGACGCCGACCTCCTCGGTGAACATGGCCACGCAGGCGGGCATGATCACTTCGAGTTCGTCCTTGCGGATGCGGCGGACGAAAGGGTCGGGTGCGACGGCGGCGGGGAGCTGTTCGGTGACCATCAGCGGCTGATGGGCGCGAACCTCGCGGGCGGGGCCCCAGTTCGGCTCCAGAAGGCGCCACAGCGCGGCGGTGGGGCCCGCGGGGCCGACGATGGAGGAACAGCGGCGGCCGGTCCTGCGGGCGCGGTCGGCGAAGGCACGGACGGCCTCGGGGGTGGCGCAGATCGGGACGAGATTGGCTCCGGCGTAACAGAGCGAGCGGAGCCTGCCGTCCGCGTACCAGCCCCACATCTCGCCGCCGAGGCGCCAGGGGTCGAGTCCGGCGACCTGGACGCGGGACGTGACGAATGCGTTGGCGACGGGCTCGCTCTCCAGGATGGCGAGCGCGGCGCCGAGTTCACTGGGTTCGAGGACCCGGGTGGTGGTCTGCGTCAACACGAGGGGGCCTCACCATACGTATGCCGATCTCCGCACTGTACCCGGCGGCTCTGTGACGCGCCGCTCGCATGCGCAACCAAGGCCCGTACGCCCCGTACGGGGCGCCGCGCGTCCGGAGCCGCTCACACGGGGCGCGCTGTGGCCCGCCGTACGTGGCCCCGTACGGGGCGGTACGGGGCGTACGGGGCCACGTGGGCCGGGCGGCGTACGGGGCCGGACGTAGCCGCGGCGTACGGGGCGAGGTCGCGGCGTACGGGGCGGACCTCGCCGCGACGTACGGGGGACGGGGCGGAGGCGCCCGGTACGGGGCGCCTCCGGTTCCTTCTGCGCGCGGGCCTCTCGCCTGCGCCCCGCCCCGTGTGCCGTCCCTGACAGCCGCGGCCCCGCAGCCGGCGTCCGAGGAACGGTGGCTGCGGGGCCGCGTACCGCGTAAGAAGACTCCGCGCCAGGCGCAGGGATCGCGATTCGCGGATCGCGATCAGCTCACGGAGACCTCGGGCTCGCCCGAGGCGATGCCGTCCTTCTCCATCTGTTCAGCGATCTTCATGGCCTCGTCGATCAGGGTCTCCACGATCTTCGACTCCGGGACGGTCTTGATGACCTCGCCCTTGACGAAGATCTGGCCCTTGCCGTTGCCCGACGCCACCCCGAGATCGGCCTCACGGGCCTCTCCAGGACCGTTCACCACGCAGCCCATCACCGCCACCCGCAGCGGGACCTCCATGCCCTCCAGCCCCGCGGACACCTCGTCCGCCAGCTTGTACACATCCACCTGCGCCCGCCCGCACGACGGACACGACACGATCTCCAGACGCCGCTGGCGCAGGTTCAACGACTCCAGAATCTGGATGCCGACCTTGACTTCCTCCGCCGGCGGGGCCGACAGCGAGACCCGGATCGTGTCCCCGATCCCCTCCGCCAACAGCGCGCCGAACGCGACGGCGGACTTGATGGTGCCCTGGAACGCCGGACCGGCCTCCGTCACGCCCAGGTGCAGCGGATAGTCGGACTGCGCCGCGAGCTGCCGGTAGGCGTTCACCATGACCACGGGATCGTTGTGCTTCACCGAGATCTTGATGTCACGGAAACCGTGCTCCTCGAACAGCGACGCCTCCCACAACGCCGACTCCACCAGGGCCTCCGGCGTCGCCTTCCCGTACTTCGCCAGCAACCGCGCGTCCAACGAACCCGCGTTCACCCCGATACGGATCGGCGTCCCCGCGTCCCCGGCCGCCCGAGCGATCTCCCGCACCTTGTCGTCGAACTGCTTGATGTTCCCGGGATTCACCCGCACCGCCGCACACCCGGCGTCAATCGCCGCGAACACGTACTTGGGCTGGAAATGAATATCCGCGATCACCGGGATCTGCGACTTCCGCGCGATCACCGCCAGCGCGTCCGCGTCATCCTGCGTCGGGCACGCCACCCGTACGATCTGGCACCCCGACGCCGTCAACTCGGCGATCTGCTGCAACGTCGCACCGATGTCCGACGTACGCGTCGTCGTCATCGACTGCACCGACACCGGCGCATCCCCGCCAACCGCCACCGACCCCACCTGGATCTGACGGCTGACCCTTCGATCGGCGAGCTTCGTCGGAACGGACGGCATTCCGAGAGAAATTGCGGTCATCTGCTCTGCAACCCCAAGGTGTGGATCAAGGTCCCGAGATCGGCGGGCTCCAGCACCCGAGATTACGCCACCGTGTGCCGCGTGGGCACATCCTCGCGAAAAGTCCGCCCAAAGGTAAGCGGCCGGACACATATAATGTCCGGCCGCCACGAAAAGGGTGATATCAACTGATTTTGACGGGGTTGAAAACGTCGGCTACCAGGACGAGCAGGGTGAAGCAAATGAAGATCCCGGCCACGACGTACGCGACCGGCATCAGCCTCGCCACGTCGAAGGGGCCCGGATCGGGGCGCTTGAACAACCGCGCGAGCCTGCGCCGCAGGGCCTCCCAGAGCGCGCCCGCGACATGGCCGCCGTCGAAGGGCAGCAGCGGCAGCATGTTGAAGAGGAAGAGCGAGAGGTTGAACCCCGCGAGCAGGAACAGCATCATCGCGATCTGGTTCTGCGCGGGGATGTCGAGCGTCAGCACCTCGCCGCCGATGCGCGCCGCGCCGACCACGCCGACCGGCGAGTCGTCCTTGCGCGGGCCGTCCCCGAAGGCCGCGCTCCACAGGTCGGGGATCTTGGAAGGCAGCGCGATGATCGACTCGACGCCGTTCCCGATCATGTCGCCCATCCGGTCCACGGAATCGACGAAGGAGAGCGGAATGATCTCCGTGGAGGCGGCGAACCCGAGATAGCCGGCGGGGACGTACTTGTCGGGAACGGCCTGCCCGTCGGAGTCCTTCGCGGCCACCATGTTCTTGGCGAGCGTGGCGTGCAGGACCCGCTCCGTACCGTCGCGCTGGACGGTGATGGTGGCGGGGCCGATCGTGCCGCGGATCAGGTTGGAGAGCGTGGACCAGTCGTCGACGGGCTTGCCGTTGAAGGCGACGATCTTGTCGCCTTCTTTGAGGCCGGCCGCCTGGGCGGGCGAGACGGGGTCGCCCTTCTCGCACGAGTCACGCTTGTCGCTCTGCGAGATCACGCACTTCTGGACCCCGGCGACCGTCGTGGTCTGCGTCTGGAAGCCGAAGCCCATCGCGACGCTGATGAAGATCACGGCGGCGAGTACGAGGTTCATGAAGGGACCGGCGAACATCACGATGACGCGCTTCCACGGCGCGCGCGTGTAGAAGAGGCGCTTCTCGTCGCCGGGCTCGAGCTCTTCGTAAGCGGCGGAGCGGGCGTCTTCTATCATCGAACGCCACGGCGATGTGGAACGCGCCTCGATGCGTCCGTCGGGTCCCGGCGGGAACATCCCGATCATGCGGACGAAGCCGCCCATGGGGATCGCTTTAAGGCCGTACTCCGTATCGCCCTTCTTACGTGACCAGATGGTCGGCCCGAAGCCGACCATGTACTGGGGCACCCGGATACCGAAGTACTTGGCCGTGGACAGATGGCCGAGTTCGTGCCAGGCGATGGAGAAGAGCAGCCCCGCGAGGAACACAAGGATCCCGAGGACCGTCAACAGAATCGTCATGCGCGAGCCTCCGCCGACTGTTCTTCGCTTGGCTGACGTACGTCACTGAATTGCGCTGCTGCCTCGCGGGCCCGGGCACGCGCCCAGGTCTCGGCTTCGAGGACGTCGGCCAGGGTGAGCGAGGTTCCCGCCGCTCCGCCCCGTTCCGAGGCCCCACCGTCGCTTGTACGGGGCGTACGGGGCCCGTCGTGTTCCGCCTCCGCGACGACCGCGGTGACGGTCTCCATAATGCCGTTGAACGGCAGGCGCCCCGCCAGGAACGCGTCCACGCACTCCTCGTTCGCGGCGTTGAACACCGCCGGGGCCGTACCGCCCACAGTGCCCACGTGCCGGGCGAGTGCCACGGACGGGAACGCCTCACCGTCGAGCGGGAAGAACTCCCAGGTCGAAGCCTTGGTCCAGTCGAACGCCGGCGCGGCGTCGGGCACCCGCTCGGGCCAGCCCAGACCGAGGGCGATGGGCCCGCGCATGTCGGGCGGGGTCGCCTGGGCGAGTGTCGAACCGTCCTTGAATTCCACCATCGAGTGCACATACGACTGAGGGTGGACAACCACCTCAATACGTTCGAAGGGGATGTCGTAGAGGAGGTGCGCCTCGATCACCTCAAGCCCCTTGTTCACAAGGGTCGCGGAGTTGACCGTGATCACCGGGCCCATCGCCCAGGTGGGGTGCGCGAGGGCGTCCTTGGGGGTGACGCCCGCCAGATCGGCCTTCGTACGGCCCCTGAACGGCCCTCCCGAGGCCGTCACGACGAGCTTTCGCACATCGGCGCGGGTACCGGCGGCCAGCGCCTGGAAGAGCGCGGCGTGCTCGGAGTCGACGGGGATGATCTGGCCGGGCTTGGCCACGGCCTTGACCAGGGGGCCGCCGACGATCAGCGACTCCTTGTTGGCGAGCGCGAGCGTACGGCCCGCCGTCAGCGCGGCGAGCGTGGGGGCGAGCCCGATGGAGCCGGTGATGCCGTTCAGTACGGTGTGGCACTCGGAGGCGGCCAGTTCGGTCGCGGCGTCGGGGCCGGCGAGGATCTCGGGGAGCGGTTCGCCCGCCCCGTACCGCGCCCCGAGTGCCTCCCGGAGGGCGGGTACGGCGCTCTCGCGCGCGACGGCCACGGTACGGACCCGCAGCCGCCACGCCTGCTCGGCGAGGAGCGCCACGCGGCCGCCCGCGGCGGACAGCGCGGTGACACGGAAACGGTCGGGGTTGCGCAGGACCAGGTCGATGGCCTGCGTGCCGATGGATCCGGTGGAGCCGAGGACGACGATGTCACGGCGGCCTTCGATCGGGTCGAAGACGATATGCGGATCGGCGAGAGGGGCTGGGCTGTCGCTCATGCCCCCCATTCTTGCCTCATCCGCGAACCGGTAGGACAGCGCTCCCCTGTGGGTGGCCCCGCGCGCGGGGCCCGCGCCGCCCCGTGAGCGGTCCGCGCGGGGCCCGGGTGTGTGTCGGGTTCGCCTCGGACACGCCCCGTGGGCGCGGCGTACGGCGGGCTCCTCCGGCACGAGGCAGGGCTCAGCGCTGGGCAGGGCTCAGGGCTGGGGGGGCCGGGGTTGGGCGAGGTCACCCGGCGGCGGCGCGGAACTTCTCCCACTGGGCCCGGACGATCTCCTCGGGCACTCCCCCGATGTCCTCGCCGTCCGTGGTCTCGGCACGGAAGGAGAGCGTGCAGGCACCGTCCCGTACGACGGTCAGATATTCGTAGAGCTTTGTCTCCCCTCGTACGTCTCGTACCTCTCGAACGTCTCGAACGTCTCGAACGTCGAGGATCGTGAACCGGTACGCCACCGCCTCGTCCCCCAGGTCGGGCGCGTCGGCCGACTCCACGGACAGGTACCTCGCCCGCGCGAGCCCCCGGTCCTCGGTGAACCCGTCGGCGCACTGCCGCCCCGCCGCACGGAGCGCCCCGAGCACCCCGGCCGCACCATGGGCGGCGTACGAGCGCAATTGGACCGCGACGGTGACGCCATAGATCTCGTCGGCGTCCTCGAACCCGCGGTTCACCTCGGCCACAAGGGCGTGCCCAGTGGCTCCCCTGGCGAGGCTGACCAGCGGCTGGCAGCCCGTGGGCTCGGCGGTGTAGTTCTCGCCCAGCGGGGCGCCGAGCGCGTAGGCAGAGGCTGTGTAGGCGCCGATCCGCTCGCCGTCGGTGAAGGACCCCGCGGTGAGCTGTGCGTCCGTGAGGGGCGTGGGCGCGGGGCCGGCGGCGGGGAGGACCGTTGTGGTCGCGGGCCACGTGAGCGTGACACGCGGTCCGCCCTTCCCGTCCGCCCCGTCCCTCCGGCTGTCCACGCCTTCTCGGCTCGCGGCGCTCTTCGCGTCGCCCGGCCTGTCGCCGATCGCCCCGTCGGCGCCGCACGCCGCCGTACACGTGGCGACGAGTACGGCGCCAACCGCCGCGACCGCGAAGCGACGTTGCCGCCGTTCGGTCGTCCCGTCCCGTTGACCGGCCCCGAACATTCCCCACCCGTCCTTGAGTTGATCGCGCCCATGCTCCGCGCCGTACTCGCTCCGTACTGCGCGCACGGTGCCGTCCCGACGGCCGCATTGTGCGCTTTGGAACGCACGAGATCACGGAGGGCCGGGAGCACGGCGTTGCGGGGTGGGGCGCGCCGTGCGCCGCCGAGCGCCGAGCCGGGGAGGGCGCGGCTCGTCAACCACTCGTTCAACTCTGGTCCGTTGAGCCACTTTCATTGACACGCCTGCCTCGCGGCCCGATCCTGAGAGCGCTCTCAGACCCTCTGTTCCACCCCCACTGGAATCCACCTCCTAAGGAGGAAGAGCGTGCCTGCCCTACGGAAGGTACTGACCTACCTGGCCGCGACCGTGGTCTTCGCGACGGGGTTCACAGCCGCCGGCCCCGCGCCCGCCGCCACGGCCGCCGCAACCGCGCCGTCGACCGAGGCCGCGGTCCCCGCGACCATCCCGCTCACCATCAAGAACAGCTCCGCGCGCGGCGATCAGGTCTACGTGTACAACATCGGAACGCAGCTCTCGACGGGCCAGCAGGGCTGGGCCGACGCGAACGGTACGTTCCACCCCTGGCCCGCCGGGGGCAATCCGCCCACCCCCGCACCGGACGCGTCCATCGCCGGGCCCGCCAACGGGCAGTCGATGACGATCCGGATGCCGCAGTTCTCCGGCCGGGTCTACTTCTCGTACGGTAAGAAGCTCGTCTTCAAGCTGACCACAGGCGGCCTCGTACAGCCCGCCGTACAGAACCCGTCCGACCCGAACCGCGACATCCTCTTCAACTGGACCGAGTACACGCTCAACGGCGGCGGGCTCTGGATCAACAGCACGCAGGTCGACATGTTCTCGGCCCCGTACGCGGTGGGCGTCAAGCTCGCGAACGGTACGACGAAGAACACCGGCCACCTCAAGGCAGGGGGCTACAACGGCTTCTACAGCTCTCTGCGGGACCAGCCGGGCGGCTGGGCCAATCTGATCCAGACGCGCTCCGACGGCACCGTTCTGCGCGCTCTCGCACCCGGCCACGGCATCGGGGCGGGCACGCTGCCGGCTTCCGTCATGGACGACTACATCAACCGCGTGTGGAGCAAGTACGCCTCCTCCACCCTGACGGTGACTCCGTTCGCCGACCAGCCGAACACCAAGTACTTCGGCCGGGTCTCGGGCAACGTCATGAACTTCACCAACACCTCGGGCGCGGTCGTCACCTCGTTCCAGAAGCCCGACGCGGACAGCGTCTTCGGCTGCTACAAGTTCCTGGACGCCCCGAACGACGCCGTACGCGGCCCGATCTCGCGCACCCTGTGCGCGGGCTACAACCGCTCCACCCTCTTGTCGAACCCCAACCAGCCCGACACCGGAGCTGCGGGCTTCTACCAGGACTCGGTGACCAACCACTACGCCCGGAAGATCCACGCACAGATGGCGGACGGCAAGGCGTACGCCTTCGCCTTCGACGACGTCGGCAACCACGAGTCGCTGGTGACCGACAGCAACCCGCAGGAGGCGTACATCACCCTCGATCCGTTCAACTAGGGTCGTTCGTTTGGATCTGGCCGGACCAGGGAGCGTCCGCCGCGTCAGCGGCTGACGTCGCCGTTGGTGCCGTGGATCGCAAGGCGGAGGAAAGAAGCGACGCGGGAGCGGACGGGGTCTCCCCAGGTCGAGCGAAGCCGAGACCTCGGGGATGACCGCCGGCAACGCCACGAGGCGCGGCACCAGGGCACGCGAGTCCAGCAAGATCCATAAGATCCGGACGAGAGGCCCCAGGAGGCGCGAGGCGGAGCCCGGACTGTTCCCCGGCCCATGAGCCGGGGAACAGCGGGCCGCTGGGGGGCCTAGTCGGCGGCGCCCTGTGACGCCTCGTGCCGCCCGCTGAGACGCCCCGTACGGTGCGTCTCAGCGGCTCACCGGATCGGGCGGTGCACGTTCTCCCGTCGCGACGGGCCCGGCGTCGCGTCCGCGATCCAGGGGCCCTCGCCGCTCGGGTCGACGATGCCGTCCTCCAGCCAGGCGTACGTACCCGACAGAACGCCGTCCACGACCTTGTGGTCCAGGTCGTCCGTGTTGGACCAGAGCCGGGCGAAAAGCGCCTCGACGCGGATCCGGGCCTGCTTGCAGAACACATCGGCCAGTTGGTACGCCTCGCGGCCGTGGTCACCGCTCGTACGCAGCAGTTCGGCCCGTACGCACGCGGCGCTCATCGCGAACAGTTCCGCGCCGATGTCCACGATCCGGCCGAGGAAGCCCTGTTTGGTCTCCATGCGGCCCTGCCAGCGTGACATGGCGTAGAAGGTGGAGCGGGCGAGTTTGCGGGCGGTGCGCTCGACGTAGCGCAGATGCGACGACAGGTCCGGGTGCCCGGCCGGATGGAACGCGGCGTACGAACCGGGCAGTTGCCCCGGCCCGGCCACCAGCTTCGGCAGCCAGCGGGCGTAGAACTTCCCTGCCTGCGCCCCCGCCCTGGCCTTGTCCTGGAGGGTTTTGTCGGGATCGATGATGTCGCCGGCCACCGCGAGATGGGCGTCGACGGCCTCACGGGCGATCAGCAGGTGCATGATCTCCGTGGAGCCCTCGAAGATCCGGTTGATGCGCAGGTCGCGGAGCATCTGTTCGGCGGGTACGGCGCGTTCGCCGCGGGCCGCCAGGGAGTCCGCCGTCTCGAAGCCCCGGCCGCCACGGATCTGAACCAGTTCATCCGCCATCAGCCAGGCCATCTCGGAGCCGTACAGCTTGGCGAGGGCGGCCTCGATCCTGATGTCGTTGCGGTCCTCGTCAGCCATCTGGGAGGAGAGGTCGACGACCGCCTCCAGCGCGAACGTGGTGGCGGCGATGAACGAGATCTTCGCCGCCACGGCCTCGTGGCGGGCGACGGGCTTGCCCCACTGCTCGCGCGCGGCCGACCACTCGCGGGCGATCTTCAGACACCACTTGCCCGCGCCCACGCACATCGCGGGCAGGGAGAGGCGCCCCGTGTTGAGGGTGGTGAGCGCGATCTTGAGACCCGCGCCCTCGGGGCCGATGCGGTTCGCGGCGGGGACGCGGACCTGGTGGAAGCGCGTGACGCCGTTCTCCAGGCCGCGCAGCCCCATGAAGGCGTTACGGTTCTCGACCGTGATGCCGGGGGAGTCCGCCTCGACGACGAACGCGGTGATGCCGCCCTTACGGCCTTCTTCCTTGGGAACCCGGGCCATCACCACGAGCAGATCGGCGACGACGCCGTTGGTCGTCCAGAGCTTCACGCCGTCGAGGACGTACGCGTCACCGTCGGGAACGGCCGTCGTGGCCAGCCGGGCGGGGTCGGAGCCCACGTCGGGCTCGGTGAGCAGGAACGCCGAGATGGCGCTCCGGGCCAGGCGCGGCAGGAAGAGGTCCTTCTGCTCCTGGGTGCCGAAGATCTTGAGCGGCTGCGGTACGCCGATCGACTGATGGGCCGAGAGAAGCGCCCCGACGGCGGGGCTGGCGGTGCCGACGAGCGCCAGGGCCTTGTTGTAGTACACCTGGGTGAGGCCGAGCCCGCCGTACTTGATGTCGATCTTCATGCCGAGCGCGCCCAGTTCCTTGAGGCCGTTGATCACCTCGTCGGGGATCCTGGCGTCGCGCTCGATCACCGCACCGTCGATGCCTGTCTCGCAGAACGCGCGCAGCTTCGTGAGGAACTCCTCACCGCGCCTGACGTCCTCGGGGGCCGGCATCGGGTGCGGATGGATGAGGTCGAGACGGAAGCGGCCGAGGAACATCTCCTTCGCGAAGCTGGGCTTGCGCCAGCCCTGCTCACGGGCTGCTTCGGCGACCTGCCGCGCTTCCCGCTCCGAGACCTTGGGCGGTCCCTGCGATACTTGTGGATCTTGTGGTTTCCGTGGTTCCTGTGGCGTGGACGCTGCTGAGGGTGCGGATGGGGCGGACATGAGGAACTCACCTCGCCGCGGAGTCGGGGCCAAGGACGATGCCTGGCGGTGCGGGCCGGTACGCGGCAGTGCGGGACGGTGCCGACCTACCGGGTGACGGTGTCGATATACCGACTGTTGCTACTCGTCCGTATCTACCCGATTCCTGGCACACGCACCAGTCGTGGAACGGACCGTTTCGTCCCCGTACCCGGACCGCTCGCCCTGCCCCGCCCCGTACACGAACCGCACCCGGACGAACGGCAGCGGCCGGAGCCCCCTGCTGGGCTCCGGCCGCTGCCGGTGGGCTCGTACGCCCCGTACGGCGCCCCGCACGCCCGGTATGGGGCGTACGGGGCGTACGGGGCGCCGTACGGGTGGCGGTCTACAGGTCCAGGCCCGTGAGCACGAGGACGCGCTCGTACGTGTAGTCGTCCATCGCGTACCGCACGCCCTCGCGGCCCACACCGGACTGCTTGGCGCCGCCGTACGGCATCTGGTCGGCGCGGTACGACGGGACGTCGCCGACGACCACGCCGCCGACCTCCAGAACGCGGTGGGCGCGGAACGCGGCCTTCAGGTCGTGGGTGAAGACGCCGGCCTGGAGGCCGTACTTGGAGTCGTTCACCCGCTCGAACGCCTCCTTCTCGCTCTCCACGCGGCGCAGCGTGAGAACGGGGCCGAAGACCTCCTCGCAGGCAAGGGTGGTGTCCTCGGGGACCTCGGCGAGGACGGTGGGCGCGTAGCTCGCCCCGTCGCGCTTGCCGCCCGCGAGGAGCTGCGCGCCCGCCCGTACGGCCTCGTCGACCCACGACTCGACGCGCTTGGCGGCGTCCTCGCTGACGAGAGGGCCCACATCGGTGGCGTCGTCCTGGGGGTCACCGGTGACCTGCGCCTCGACGGCGGCGACGATGCGGGGCACGAGGCGCTCGTACACCGTGGCGTCCGCGATCACGCGCTGCACGGAGATGCAGGACTGGCCACCCTGGTAGTTCGAGAACGTGGCGATCCGCGCCGCGGCCCAGTCGAGGTCCTGGTCGCTCGCGTAGTCCGCGAGGACGACGGCCGCGCCGTTGCCGCCGAGTTCGAGGGTGCAGTGCTTGCGCGGGACGGAGTCCATGATCGCGAAGCCGACCTTGTCGGAACCGGTGAAGGAGATCACCGGCAGCCGCTCGTCCTGCACGAGGGCGGGCATCCGGTCGTTGGGCACGGGCAGTACGGACCAGGCGCCGGCGGGGAGATCGGTCTCCGCGAGCAGCTCGCCGATGAGGAGGCCCGAGAGCGGCGTCGCCGGGGCGGGCTTGAGGATGATTGGGGCACCGGCGGCGATGGCCGGGGCGATCTTGTGGGCGCAGAGGTTGAGCGGGAAGTTGAACGGCGCGATGCCGAGGACGACGCCGCGGGGGAAGCGACGGGTCAGGGCGAGGCGGCCGGTGCCGCCCGCGTCGGTGTCGAGCCGCTGCGCGTCACCGGCGTTGAAACGGCGAGCCTCCTCGGCGGCGAACCGGAAGACGGAAACAGCGCGGCCGACCTCGCCGCGGGCCCACTTCAGGGGCTTGCCGTTCTCGGCGGAGATCAGCCGGGCGATCTCCTCGGTGCGCTCCACGAGGCGGCGCGAGACATGGTCGAGGGCGGCGGCCCGTACATGCGCGGGCGTCGCGGCGAACTCGTCGACCACCGCGTGCGCGGCGGCGACGGCGTCCTCGACCTGCGCGTCGGTCGGCAGGGAGACGGTTCCGACGAGGCGGCCGTCCCAGGGGGAGGTGACGTCGAGGTTGTCCTCGCCGGTGGCCTGGCGGCCGGCGAGCCAGAAAGCGTGGGTGGAAGTCATTGCGAGTCCGGGCCCTTCCGAGGAGACGGCGTGTCCATCCCACGGTAGGGGTGCGGAGGCACGAGGCGGATTGTCCGCAGTGGAGTGGTGCGGCCGAGGCTGTGCTACGCAATGTCACACGCGGGGTTCGGACCTAACGAGCTGCTGACGAGGCTGCGTGGGGACGGGGTGGAACGGAACGACTTCCCTGTCGGCAAGACGAACCGCGCGCCTATGAAGGTGCCGCTCTCGCTCCGTGCGCGGCGCGCGGCGTACGGGGCGCACGGTGCGCGGTGCGCTCCGTGCGCGAAGGCTGCGGCCTAAAGGCTGCGACCAGTAGGGCGCGGAGACGGGGCGGCCGCGGCGTACGGGGCAGCGGCGCGCGGCTGCGGCTACAGGGCGGCCGCACGCCGCGGCAGCCCCGTACGGCGCGCACGGCTTCCGGCGACCTGCGTACCGAGACGTGGGCCGTGCGCGCCCCTACGGTGCCCGTCATCTCGGCCGCGGGACGGGCCTGGCCGTGGCTCCGACCGTAGGTACGGTGCCCGCCCGTCCCGGGCGTCGTACCGGCCCCGTACGCCGCCCTCGCTCCCCCGCCCCACCGGTTCCCGCTACTCCCGCGTTTCCCGATCCTCCGGGGCCTCCGGGCCCGAAGGGGCGGGCAGCGTCGGTGACGCCGTGGTCTTCAGCGCCAGCCACAGCTCCATCCGCACGTCCGGGTCGTCCAGCGAACGGCCGAGGATCTCTTCCACCCTGCGCATGCGGTAGCGGAGCGTATGGCGGTGCACGCCCAGGTCCGCCGCCGCCGCGTCCCACTGGCCGTGGCGGGACAGCCAGGCCCGCAGCGACGCGACCAGATCGCCGCGGCCCTTCGCGTCGTGGTCGCGCAACGCCCGCAGCATCCCCTCCGCGAAGGCCCGCACCGCGTCGTCGGCCAACAGGGGCAGGATCGATCCCGCCGCCAGTTCCTCGTGCTCGACGAGCGCCATGCCACGCCGCCGGGCCACCGACAGCGCCTGCTCGGCCTGTTTGTAGGCACCGGCCGTCGCGATCGGCCCCGTCGGCGCGGAGAGGCCGGTGACCACGCCCACTTCCTCCGATTCGAGCCGCGCGTACCCCGCCAGGGAGGTGACCACCGCCCCTCCGTCGGAGGCCACCGCGGCGAGGCGGTGCTCGCCGTCCGGGACCACGAGCACCGCCTCGCCGGCCCGTGAGGCCACCGCCTCGATGGCATCCGTCAGCACCTGGAGCGGATGGTCCGTCTCGGTGCCCCCCTGCGCGGCTGCGGCGCTCCCTGCGCCCGGCGTGGACTCCGCGATCAGCAGCCGGAACGGGGCGTCGAGCAGCCCGCCGTACAGGTCCCCCGCCACGGTCCGCGCGTGGTCCGGCTGCCCGGACAGCAGCATGCGCAGCACGGCGGCGCCCAGCCGCTGCTCGGCCGCCTGGAGGGCTCGTGAACGCTCCGTCGTCAGCGTCAGCAGCGCGACCGCGGAGTGCACCGCGTACCGCTCCGCGGTGCCGAGCGCCGCCCCCGTACCGACCGCGAGGGCGCCGCGGACGCGTCTGCCCGTGCCGAGCGACTGGAGTTCCACGCGGTCCTCGGCGTCCCCGGACGCGTCGCCCGCGTCCGCGCCGCCGACCACCGCGCTCGCGGGCGCGGGGCGCTCGCTCAGCCGCTCGACCTCGCCCGTCAGCCGGGCCGCGCGCCGCGCCGCCCATTCGGGCGCGGCGGCGACGACGGCGCCGGAGGCGTCGTACAGCGCCGCCCAGCCGTCCACGTGCGCCGCGAGCCGCTCCAGCAGCGCCGCGGGCCCCTCGGAGAGCGCCGCGCGGGTCAGCTCGCGCTGGACCTCGAACCCCGCGGTCACAGCGCGGTACTGGTCGGCGGCGAGCGCCGCCGAGACCGCCTTGCTGATGGCGAGGAAGGGGGTACGCCGCGGCACGCCCAGCAGGGGCAGCCCCACGTCGCGCGCCGCGCCGACAAGCGCCTCGGGGATGTCCTCGTAGTTGACGCCTACAGCGAAGCCGAGCCCGGCGATCCCGGCGTCCGCCAGCCGCCGTACGTACCGCCGCATCGCCCCGGCGTCCGCGGCGTCCAGGGTCGTCGCCGTGATGAGCAGCAGTTCGCCGCCCTCCATGTACGGCACGGGGTCGGCCAGCTCACTGGCGTGAACCCAGCGGACGGGCGTGCTCAGCCGGTCCTCCCCCGCGTGCACGGTGAGGTGGAGCGCCGAGTGCTGGACGAGCGAGGCGAGGGTGGGCGGCATGGTGGAACCGTAGGACCTTCGGCAGCGGAGGGGCAGGGCGACGGACGCAGGCCGATCAGGAGGCGGAGCGTTCATCGGGCCCGGTACGGGGCCACACGACCATTTTGCCGTCTTGTAGCAACGGCTTGTCCCGATTCTGCCAGCCTGTACGAAGTGCAGGCGTCCTGATGCCGATGGGCCGCCCCGCCCCGTGCGCTCAGTTCCGCAGGTCGACCAGGAGGGGTGGCGCGTGCTCGCCACTCACCGTCCGCAGCGACAGGACCGCGTGGCCCGCCGGCACCGAATGCGCCAGTTCGGAGGCCGACCAGCGCTCGCGCTCGACCTTCCGTACGGTCACGGCGTCCGTGGTCACGGCCTTGCCGGTGACCAGCTTGCGGAAGGCGTGAATGGCCCGGGTCAGCGGCTGGTCCGCGAAGACGGTGCGCTGCGTGACGTCGCGCGTCTCCACCCACTCGGTGCCCCACGCCTCAGCGAAGCGCTTGCCGTCCCAGGTGGTGATACCGGAGAAGGCCATCCGGCAGCCCACGGCGCCGAGCAGCGCGGTGTGCAACGCCTCGGGCACGTCGTCGAGGGTGCGCAGCGTGAGCACCGCGCCCGCGTTGACCGAACGGAGACGCTGCACGCCGCGCAGGGTCTCGGGGGTGAGGGTGCGCGTCGCGTCGTCCAGGACAAGGCAGGCGAAGAGGGACCGGTCGGCCCGGGTCGCGGCGTTCGCCGTGAACTGGGCGAGGACGATCCTGGCCAGCATCCGCGACGCCTCGGCGTGCCCGCGCTCGGGCAGGTCGATGCGGACGCGCAGCGGGTGCTCCAGCGTGCGCAGGGAGAACGGCCGGGTCCTCCCACTCGTGTCGAAGAAGCCGGCGAAGGCGGGCCGGTCGAGCAGCGCGACCCGGTCGGCGAGCGCCCGCCCCGGGTCCCCGGGCGCGCCGGACTGCCGTTCGCGGGTGTCGAGCTCGCGCCGCATGGCGAGATGCCCCTCGGCGTCCAGGGCCTCCCGCAGTACGGCGAGCGCGGCGGGCTCACCGTCGAGCAGCTCGCGCAGCTCCGGTACGGCGGGCAGTCGGCCGTGCACGGCGCGGAACGGCCCCAGAAGCTGTGCGAGGGCCGTGGAAGCCCGCCGGCTGTCGGTGTCCGCGAGATCGCCCACGAGGCCCTCGGCGAGGACGACAGCGGCCTCGTCGGGGTCGTTCGTGCCGCCGTACAGATCCAGGTCGTACACCGAATCGGGATCACCGAGCCTGACGACCACGTCGTAGGCGCTGTCCGGCCCGAGCTGCGTGCCGGTGGCGCAGACGGCGATGACGGCGGCCTGCCCGGCGAGCGCCTGGAGCGACAGCGACTCGACGACGGGGCGTACCAGGGCGTGCGTCTTCCCGGCACCGGGCGGGCCGACGGCGAGCAGCGAGGTCCCCAGCAGGACCGGGTCCAGCGCCAGCCCCGATCCCCTGCGGGGGTACGGGTTGCGCTCGCCGTCGTGCACGGTGCCGAGCCTGACCTGCCGTACGAGCAGATCGTGCCGGGCGGCCCGGACGGGGAGATCGCGCTTGCCCGAGGGATGGACGCAGGCGCCCGCGCCGTCGCCCCGTACGGCCTCTCCGAAGGCCGTCAGGCGCGAGGGGTCGGCCCGTACGGAGTGCCAGGCGCGGCGGATCCGGGCGTAGTCGACGTCGTTCATCCGCCCGCTCCGTACCTCGGAGGCGAGGCGTACGGCGATGTCGCTCTGCCCCGCGGTCCGCAGCTCGGGCCACTCGGCGAGATCGTCCTCGGGCTCCGGGGACGGCGGGGCGGCCTCCTTGGGAGCCGTACCGGGGCCTCGGCCGACCACGCGCCGCGCCAGTTCGGGCCAGCGGCCGAGTCGGCCGAAGAGGAACAGCATTCCGCCGATGACCAGCGCGTAGTAGACGTCCTGGGCGATCGCGCCTTCGACCGTGCCGATCCACCAGCGGTCCGGTGTGAAGAGGTAGAGCGGCCAGAGCCAGAAGCCGCCCAGGTAGCCGTTCCACAGCAGCGACCAGAGCAGCAGGCCGGCGAGGAGCGAGATCAGCGCCCCGCTGACGAGCTGCCGCAGGGGCGTCAGCTCCGGTTCCTCGGCGGGCCGGGCCCGATGGCCGTACGCCCAGGTTCCCGGCGCGTCCGTGACCCGTGGGACGCGCAGCCACTCCGCCAGGGTCGGGCCGGAGTGCGGCGCATGCCCCGGTGCGGGGGGCGGGGGCGACTCGAACGGCGCTGAGGACGGCATGGGCGGCGGCCCCGCCGGGCGCGGCACGGGGTTGGCGCGTGTGACCCGTGCGTCGTGTGTGCCGTCGCTGTCCATGTGAACTCCTGCCCCCTGCGCAGTCCGTCCTGCCCGCTCTGTACCCGCTCAATGTATGGCCACCGCCGGGCGTTGAGCGGGTGGCCCACCGCCACCGTCCCGCCCACGGGGCGTCGTTGCCCGCTCTTCCGCGCACGGCGCGCCGCGCAGTACGGCGGGCGGCGCACCGCCCCGTACGGCACGAACCCTGTCGCTATGTCCGCCCCGTACGGCGCGAACCCCGTCGCTATGTCCGCCCCGTACGGCGCGAAACCCCGTCGCTATGTCCGCCGCGGACAACGACACGCCCCTCACCACTCCCGATCGGAGCATGCCCGCTTTCCGTTCCCGCCCCTAGCCTGCGGAGAAAGACCCGGAATACCCCCAGGAGCCCCTCATGACCGCCATTCCGCAGGAGCGCCGCGTCGTCACCGACATCCCCGGACCCAAGTCGCGGGAGCTGCAGACCCGCCGTACCGCCGCGGTCGCCGCGGGTGTGGGGTCCGTGCTGCCCGTCTTCGCCGCGCGCGCCGGCGGCGGCATCCTTGAGGATGTGGACGGCAACCGGCTGATCGACTTCGGTTCCGGTATCGCCGTGACCTCGGTCGGCGCCAGCGCCGAGGCCGTCGTACGCCGCGCCACCGCCCAGCTCGCCGACTTCACCCACACCTGTTTCATGGTCACGCCGTACGAGGGGTACGTGGAGGTCTGTGAGCAGCTCGCCGAGCTGACGCCGGGCGACCACCCCAAGAAGTCGGCCCTCTTCAACTCGGGAGCCGAGGCGGTGGAGAACGCCGTCAAGATCGCCCGCGCGCACACCAAGCGCCAGGCGGTCGTCGTGTTCGACCACGGCTATCACGGCCGTACGAACCTCACCATGGCGCTGACCGCCAAGAACATGCCGTACAAGAACGGCTTCGGACCGTTCGCGCCGGAGGTCTACCGGGTACCGGTCGCCTACGGCTACCGCTGGCCCACCGGCCCCGAGAACTGTGGCGCCGAGGCGTCCGCCCAGGCCATCGACCAGATCAGCAAGCAGATCGGCGCGGAGAACGTCGCCGCGATCATCATCGAGCCCGTACTCGGCGAGGGCGGCTTCATCGAGCCGGCGAAGGGCTTCCTGCCCGCCCTCGCGCAGTTCGCCCGGGAGAACGGCATCGTGTTCGTGGCGGACGAGATCCAGTCGGGCTTCTGCCGCACCGGCCAGTGGTTCGCGTGCGAGGACGAGGGCGTCGTCCCCGACTTGATCACCACGGCGAAGGGCATCGCGGGCGGCCTGCCGCTCGCCGCCGTCACCGGCCGCGCCGACATCATGGACGCCGCGCACGCGGGCGGCCTCGGCGGTACGTACGGCGGGAACCCGGTGGCCTGCGCCGCCGCCCTCGGCTCCATCGAGACGATGAAGGAGCTGGACCTCAACGCGAAGGCGCGCCGCATCGAGACGGTCATGAAGGACCGTCTCTCCGCACTGCGGGAGAAGTACGACGTGATCGGCGACGTCCGCGGGCGCGGCGCGATGATCGCGGTCGAGCTGGTGAAGGACCGCGACACCAAGGAGCCGGACCCGCAGTCGACCGCGGCGCTCGCCAAGGCGTGCCACGCCGAGGGGCTGCTGGTCCTCACCTGTGGCACGTACGGCAACGTCCTGCGCTTCCTGCCTCCCCTGGTGATCGGCGAGGAGCTGCTGAACGAGGGCCTGGACATCATCGAGCGGGCGCTCGCCGCTCTCTGAGCCTCCGGTCCGGAGAGCGCCCCTCAAGGCGTCTCCTCACCGCCGGTACGGGCCCTTTGAGCTCCCCTACGCCCCGTTACGCCCCGTTACGCCGCAGCACGGCGCACCGCGGCGCGCTGCGGCGCCGTCGCGGCGTTCCCGCGGCGTGACGGGGCCCGTCACACGGGTGAGGGCCTGTGAAGAAGGTGTGCGAGGGCCATGGCGGGATGGGGTTCCGACTGTTGGAGCCCCCGGCCCTGACGTACGGTTTTGCCAGATGAGAGAAACACCCCGCTCACAGGGAACTGCACAGGGAACTGTGGGCGACACCAATGCGGGGCATCCCCAGCGTCGCCTTGGTCGTGCCTTCGCGCACACCACTGGAGCTTCTGGCTCTGGATCTCCTCACCGATCGGATGGCCGCCCGCCCCAAACCCCCCGGGGCGTGCGGTACACCGGTCCTGACGGCCGCCCCGGAACAACCCCCCCTGTTCCCGGGCGGCCGCCTTTTTTCTCCCCTCGTGCTCGCGCGGCGTTCGCCCTGTGCGCGGCCCTCTTCGCGCTCATCACCTGGCAGACGGCCGCCGGCGGGCCGCTGCGCGCCGCCGACGAACGGTTCGGTCTCGCGCTCGCCGGCAAGGGGCCCGAACCTCTGACGCAGCTCCTCTCCGACCTCGGCGGCATGCCGGTCGCCCTGCCGGTACTGGCCCTCGCACTCGGCGAGGCGCTGCGGCGCGGGCAGCGCCTACGGCCGCTGGGGGCCGCCGTGGCGATGGCCGCCGTCCCCGCCCTGGTCGTACCGCTCAAGATGTGGATCGACCGGCCGGGTCCGCTCACGGACGCGACCGGCTACTACCCGTCAGGTCACACGGCGACGGCGATGGTCGCGTACGGCGGCGCCGCGCTGCTCCTCGCCCCGTACACCGGACGGAACAGGACGTTTCCGGTCGCTGTGCTGCTCACTCTGGCCACGGGCGTGGGCCTCGTACTGCGCGGCTACCACTGGCCACTGGACGTCCTGGGGAGCCTGGCGCTGTGCGGCATGCTGCTCCTTCTTACGGAGGCGGCGATCGGCGGATTCCGCTCACACGAACGCGTACACGAACGCGAGCGTGACCGTGCCGGCGAACACGAACGCGAACACGGCACCCGTTCGCACCGCACCGTGCTCAGCGACGCGGCGGACCCTCCGGCCGATCGGCGACGTTCCGGCTGAGGCGGTGCGAGGCCGGCCGGGGGTCGGCTCACACCTCACTCCCCGACGTCGTCCTCCCAGTCCTCCCGCGCGCCCCCCGCGCGCGCCATCCCCGCCGCCGCCTCGTGCATCGCCAGCTCCAGCAACGCCGCGTCCGTGAGGGTCCCCGCGCCGTCCGGCGGGATCAGCCAGCGCACCCCGCCGCTCGCCCGGCCCGGGTACGGGACGACGATCCAGGTGCCCCGGCCTGCGCCCCGTACCCCCGTACCGATCCAGCGTGCGACCGTCCCCGGTGGTACGAAGAAGCCCATCCGGGCGTCGCCGAAGTCGGCGAGTACCGGGCCCGGGCGGTCGACGAGCCGGGTCAGCACGTCGAGCGTCGGGTAACCGAGGTCGCCCGGCAGGATCAGTACGTCCCAGCGCCTGCCTGCCGGAAGGAGAGCCACCCCGTTCGGGCTGCGCTCCCATTCCCACCGGCAGGCGTCAGGGTCCGGTGCCACCGATGCCAGCCAGTCCACTGCGGCCTTTGCCCCCGAGCCAGTCATCTGCCCGGCCTCCCATCCGTGTTGTTGGACAGTCTGTCCACAAGAGGGAGGGCGGCGGGGCCGATCGATTACGCGGGTTCCGCTCACCATCTTCCGGTGATCTGACTCACAGGTCCTGGTACAGGAGGGGAGAAAGAGGCTCCGGTTCAACTGTCGAAGCCCAGCCCGAGCCGGTCCATCGTCCGCAGCCAGACGTTGCGCCGGCCGTCGTGGGCGTCCGCGCGCGCCAGCGACCATCGGGTGAGGCCGATCCCGGCCCAGGCGACCGGTTCGGGCGGGAACGGCAGTGGTTTGTCGCGGACCATGGCCAGTTCGGTGCGCTCCGTACGCTCCCCCGCGAGGAGGTCGAGCATCACGTCGCCGCCGAAGCGCGTCGCACCGACCCCCAGGCCGGTGTAGCCCGCCGCGTACGCCACCCGGCCGCCGTACGCCGTGCCGAAGAACGCCGCAAACCGTGAACAGGTGTCGATCGCCCCGCCCCACGCGTGGCTGAAGCGCACGCCCTCCAACTGCGGGAAGCAGCGGAAGAAGTGGGCGGCGAGTCTGAGGTACGTCTGCGGCCGCTGCTCCATCTCGGCGCTGAGCCGACCGCCGTACGGGTAGATCGCGTCGTAACCGCCCCACAGGACACGGTGGTCGGCGGTGATCCTGAAGTAGTGGAACTAGTTGGCGCTGTCCCCCAGCCCCTGACGGTTGCGCCAGCCGATCGCGCCCCGTTGCCGCGCCGTCAGCGGCTCCGTCATCAGCGCGTAGTCGTAGACGGGGACGGTGTACGGGCGCGCCCGTCTGACCAGTGACGGGAAGACATTGGTACCGAGCGCGACGCGCCGGGCGAAGATCCGTCCGTACGGGGTACGGACGGCCATTCCGGCGCCGTACCGGGCCAGCGCCAGGCCGCGAGTGTTCTCGTAGATCCGTACGCCCAGTTCCGTGCAGACACGTTTGAGTCCCCAGGCGAGCCGCGCCGGGTCCAGCATGGCGACGCCGCGCCGGTCCCACAGTCCGCCCAGGAAGGTCGGCGAGTCGACCTCGGCGCGCACCGCGTCGCGGTCGAGGAGTTCGAGCCCCTCGCCGCCGCGCCGTGTCCGTTCCTCGTACAGGTCGCGGAGTCCGTCGAGCTGGTACGGCTCCGTGGCGACGTCGAGCTCGCCGGTGCGCTCGAAGGCGCAGTCGATGCCGTACCGGGCGACGGCCGCCTCGATGGCGTCGAGGTTGCGCTCGCCCAGTTCCTCCAGCGTGCGCAGTTCGTCGGGCCAGCGGGTGAGCCCGTTGCCGAAGCCGTGGGTGAGGGAGGCCGCGCAGAAGCCTCCGTTGCGGCCTGAGGCGGCCCAGCCGACCTCCTGGCCCTCGATCAGGACGACGTCGCGCTCCGGGGCCCGCTCCTTGGCGAGGAGGGCGGTCCACAGGCCGCTGTATCCGCCGCCGACGACGAGCAGGTCGCAGCGTTCGTCGCCGGTGAGCGCGGGGCGCGCGGCCGGCCGGTCCGGGGAGTCCAGCCAGTACGGTACGGGGCGCGCGCCGGCGAGGGACGCCGCGGCGGCGGCGCGCACGGCTCCAAGGTCCACGGGCATGTGTTCCGGCTCCTTCTCCGTCGAACTGCTCCGGATGCTGACTGTCGCGGACGGTCGTCGAGTTGGACGCTGCGCGACGCGGACGGCTCAAAGAAGCCGTTCAGGTGGTCGCGGCGGTCTTCTTCCGCCGGTTGCTGACCATGTGGCCGACGACGACCACCAGTACGGCAACGACGAACATTGCCGTCCCGATGACGTTGATCTGCACCGGCGTGCCGCGCTGCGCGGAGCCCCATACGAACATCGGGAAGGTCACGGTCGACCCGGCGTTGAAGTTGGTGATGATGAAATCGTCGAACGAGAGTGCGAAGGCGAGCAGCGCTCCCGCCGCGATACCGGGCGCGGCGATCGGCAGGGTGACCCGTACGAAGGTCTGCACCGGCCCCGCGTAGAGATCGCGCGCCGCTTCTTCGAGACGCGGATCCATGGACATGACGCGCGCCTTGACGGCGGTCACGACAAAGCTGAGGCAGAACATGATGTGGGCGACCAGGACCGTCCAGAAGCCGAGCGGCGCACCCAGGTTGAGGAAGAGCGTCAGCAGCGACGCCGCCATCACGACCTCGGGCATGGCCATCGGCAGGAAGATCAGCGAGTTGATCGGGCCGCGCGCCCGGAAGCGGTAGCGGACCAGCGCGAAGGCGATCATGGTGCCGAGGACGGTCGCGCCGAGCGTCGCCCAGGTGGCGATCCGGAGGGAGAGCGCCAGCGAGCCGCACAGATCGGCGACACCGCACGGATCCTTCCAGGCGTCCAGGGAGAAGCGCTGCCACGTGTAGTTGAAGCGGCCGTTCGGCTTGTTGAAGGAGAAGACCATCACGACGACATTGGGCACGATCATGTAGCCGAGCGTGAGCAACCCCGCGATGACCACCAGGTTGCGCCGTACCCAGCGCGTCACGGCCGTGAGGCCGCCCCTTGGAACACCACTCGTCGGACTCATCAGACCAGGTCCTCCGTCCCTGCTCGGCGGATGTAGACGGTGACCATCAGCAGGACGACCGCCATGAGGATGAAGGAGAGCGCGGCGGCCGTCGGGTAGTCGAGGACGCGCAGGAACTGCGTCTGGATGACGCTGCCGACCATCTTGGTGTCGGTGGAGCCGAGCAGTTCGGCGTTGACGTAGTCGCCGCTCGCGGGGATGAAGGTGAGCAGCGTGCCGGAGACGACGCCGGGCATGGAGAGCGGGAACGTCACCGTGCGGAAGGTCGTCAGTGGTGTGGCGTACAGGTCGCCCGCGGCCTCGTGCAGCCGGCCGTCGATGCGCTCCAGCGACGTGTAGAGCGGCAGGATCATGAAGGGCAGGAAGTTGTACGTCAGACCGCAGACCACCGCCATAGGTGTCGCCAGGACGCGGTCGCCCTCGGTCCAGCCGAGCCAACTGGTCACGTCGAGGACGTGCAGGGCGTCCAGTACGCCGACGACGGTGCCCCCGTCCGCGAGGATCGTCTTCCAGGCGAGCGTACGGATCAGGAAGCTGGTGAAGAACGGCGCGATGACGAGGACCAGGAGGAGATTGCGCCGGCGGCCCGCCTTGAAGGCGATGAGATACGCGAGGGGGTAGCCCAGCAGCAGGCACAGGAGCGTGGCGGTGCCCGCGTACAGCAGGGAGCGGACGAACTGCGGGTAGTACTCCTGGAGCGCGTCCCAGTACGTCCGGAAGTGCCAGGTGACCTTGAAGCCCTCCTCCAGGGAGCCGGTCTGTACGGAGGTCGACGCCTGGTAGACCATCGGCAGCGCGAAGAAGACCAGCAGCCAGAGGATGCCGGGCAGAAGCAGCCAGTACGGGGCGAGGCGCCTGCGCGCGGCGGGCTTGCGCACGGGACGGCCGGGCTCCGCGGCGGGCGGTGTCGTGGGCGGGGCTTGCGTGGCGGTCACGCGCCCTCCTCTCCGGCCTTGCCGACGCGGGCGGGCCCCTGGGCCCGGGCCCGTGCCTCTGCGCGCGCCGTAGCGGCGCCGACGCCGCCTGTGGTGCCTCCTGCGGGAGCGCCGGTCTCGGCGTCGGGGCCCGCGCCGCCGCCGTCGGGGGCCGTGTTGACGCCGGCGTCGCCCGTAGTGCCGGCCAGTGGCGACTGCGCGGCGTCCAGGCCGAAGGTGTGCGCCGGGTTCCAGTGCAGGACGACCTCCGCGCCGGGGGCGAGCCGGCTGTCACGCTCGATGTTCTGCGCGTACACCTCCAGCCCAGGGCAGACGGCGCTCTCGATCACGTACTGCGTGGAGACGCCGATGAAGCGGGAGTCGGCGATCCGGCCGGGTATGCGGTTGCGTCCGCCGGGGATCGACTCCGCGTCGTCCACGTGGGTGAGGGATATCTTCTCGGGGCGCACGCCGACCAGCAGCCTGCCACCGCGCGTCGTCGGCGCGGAACATCGGCCACCGGGGAGAAGGAGCCTGGTACCGCCCGCCGTGACCGCCACGTCGTCGCCCCGTACGTCGGCGATCTCTGCCTCTATGAGGTTGGACGTACCGAGGAAGTTGGCGACGAAGGTGGTGTGCGGTTTCTCGTAGAGGTCGGCGGGGCTGCCGAGCTGTTCGACTCTCCCCGCGTTCATCACCGCGACCGTGTCGGCCATCGTCATGGCCTCCTCCTGGTCGTGGGTGACATGGATGAAGGTGATGCCGACCTCGGTCTGGATGCGCTTCAGCTCCCCCTGCATCTGGCGGCGCAGCTTGAGGTCGAGGGCGCCCAGCGGCTCGTCGAGGAGGAGTACCTGCGGATGGTTGATCAGCGCGCGGGCCACCGCGACGCGCTGCTGCTGGCCGCCGGAGAGCTGATGGGGCTTGCGCCTGGCGTGGTCGCCGAGCTGGACGAGGTCGAGCATGTCACCGACCTGCTTGCGTACGGATCTGATGCCGCGACGGCGCAGTCCGAAGGCGACGTTCTCGTAGATGTCGAGATGCGGGAACAGGGCGTAGCTCTGGAACACGGTGTTGACGGGGCGCTTGTACGGAGGGAGCCCCGTGACGTCCCTGTCGCCCAGGAAGACCGTGCCGGTGGTGGGTTCCTCCAGGCCGGCGATCATCCGCAGGGTGGTGGTCTTGCCGCAGCCCGACGCACCGAGGAGGGCGAAGAAGGACCCCTGCGGCACGGTGAGGTCAAGGGGCCGTACGGCGCGGAAGGAGCCGTACGTCTTGCTGATCCCGGTGAGGCGGACGTCGCCGCCGCCCTGGCTGGTGGATGCGGTCTCTGTCATGGGTCACGGTCCCAGGGAGGAGAGAGGTGGACGGACGGGGCGTACGGGGCGGGGTGCGACGGGGCGCGGTGAGCTACGTACAGAAGGCCGTACGGGGCGCGGGGCGCGGCGTACGGAGCTGGCCGGACCGGCCGCCGGATACTCCGGGGCGCGGGGGTGCTGCGCGGCGTACGGCGCGGGCCGCGGACCACGCACCTACGCACCTACGCACCTACGCACCTACGCACCGATGAGCTTGGCGAACTTCTGCTCGTACGCCGTCTCTTCCTTGGCGCTGAGGGAACGGAAGGCGTGCGAGGCGGCGGCCATCGCGGCGTCCGGGAGGATCAGAGGGTTGTCAGCCATCGACTTGTCGATCTTGGCCAGCTCGGCGCGCACACCGTCGACCGGGCAGACGTAGTTGATGTACGCGGCGAGCCGTGCGGCGACCGGCGGCCGGTAGTAGTGGTCGATGAGCTCCTCGGCGTTGGTCTTGTGCCGCGCCTTGGCCGGGACCAGCAGGTTGTCGCTGGAGAGCATGTAGCCGGCCCGTGGGATGGCGAACCTGATGTCCGGGTTGTCGTTCTGGAGCTGGACGATGTCCCCCGCCCACGCGACGCACGCCGCGATGTCGCCCTTGTCGAGATCCGCGGTGTAGTCGTTGCCGGTGAACCGGCGTATCTGCTTCCTGTCGACGGCCTTCTGGATCCGGGCCAGTGCGGCGTCGAAATCGTCGTCGGTGAAGGCTGCCGGGTCCTTGCCGAGGTCCAGGAGGGTCATCCCGACGGTGTCGCGCATCTCGGAGAGGAAGGCCACCCGCCCCTTGAGCTTTGGATCGTCCAGGAGCTGGGAGACCGAGTCGACCGTGCGCCCGCCGGTCGCCTTGGTGTTGTACGCGATGACGGCGGGGATCCCGGTCCACGGGTACGTGTAGGCGCGGCCCGGGTCCCAGTCGGGCGAGCGGAACGGCGCGGAGAGGTTCGCGAACGCGTGCGGGAGGTGGGACGGGTCGAGTTTCTGCGCCCAGCCGAGCCTGATGATGCGGGCGGCCAGCCAGTCCGTGACGCAGATGAGGTCCCGTCCGGTGTCCTGACCGGCGGCGAGCTGTGGCTGGATCTTGCCGAAGAACTCGACGTTGTCATTGATGTCCGCGGTGTATTTGACCGTGACCCCGGTGCGTTTGGTGAACGCCTCCAGCGTCGGGTAGTGCTTCTCGTCATCACTGACGTCCATGTACTCGGTCCAGTTGGAGAAGACGACGCGCTTCTCCTCGGCCGAGTGGTCGGTGGAGGCGGGCCCTTCCCCCTCCCTCTTCGCGGGCGGGATACCGCAGCCGCCCAGTGCGGCGAGCCCGCCGAGCGTGACGGCGCCGGCGCCGGTGGCGCGCAGTACGGAGCGGCGAGTGAGGGCGCCCCGGCCGCTGGTCATGGTGCGGCGTATCGCGGCCCACTGCGCCCCGGACGGGCGGTCGGGCTCGTACTGCTCCATCTGCTCCATGCACTCTGCCCTTCGGCTGGACGTTGACGATTACGACGGTTCGGGGGCTTCGGGGTTCGAGGGTTCGGGGCTTCGGCGTTTCCGGGAGCGGGTTCCTCCGGGGCGTCGAAGGGGGCGGCCAGGCTTCCTGCGTGGCCTCACGGGTGGCTGTGCTGCCGGTCGCCGAAGACCGTGCGATGCCAGTCCTTCCTGGCCACCGCCGTGTTGTCGTACATCACATGTTTGAGCTGCGTGTACTCGTCGAATGAGTACGCCGACATGTCCTTGCCGAACCCGCTGGCCTTGTAGCCGCCGTGCGGCATCTCGCTGATGATCGGGATGTGGTCGTTGACCCAGACGCAGCCCGCCCTGATCTCGCGGACCGCCCGCCCCGTGCGGTAGACGTCGCGGCTCCAAGTGGAGGCGGCGAGGCCGTACGGGGTGTCGTTGGCGAGCCGCACGCCTTCGTCGTCGGAGTCGAAGGGGAGCACGGCGAGGACGGGCCCGAAGACCTCGGACTGGACGATCTCGCTGTCCTGCGCGGCGTCCGTGATGAGCGTGGGGCGGTAGAAGGCGCCGTTCTTCCAGTCACCCCCTGGGGACTCCCCACCGGTGACGACGCGGGCGTAGCCGCGCGCCCGGTCGACGAAGCCCGCGACGCGGTCGCGGTGGGCGTGCGAGATGAGCGGGCCGAGGTCCGTCGCCTCGTCGAAGGGATCACCGAGGCGGACCGTTGCCATGAGATCGGCGACACCGGCGACGAAGGCGTCGTACAGCGGCCGTTGGACGTAGGCGCGAGTGGCCGCCGTGCAGTCCTGGCCGCCGTTGATGAGCGACGCGGCGACGGCGCCGTGGACGGCGGCCTCCAGGTCCGCGTCGTCGAAGACGAGGAAGGGGGCCTTGCCGCCGAGTTCGAGGTGGAGGCGCTTGACGGGGACGGCGGCGGTGGCGATCGCCGCGACGCGCCTCCCGACGGCGGTGGAGCCGGTGAACGACGTCATGGCGACATCAGGGTGGCCCACAAGGCGCTCGCCCGCGTCGGGGCCCGCCCCGGTGACGATGTTGATCACGCCGTCGGGCACTCCGGCCTCCTGGGCGGCCCGGGCGAACATCAGCGACGTGAAGGGCGTGAGTTCGGCAGGCTTCAGGACGACCGTGTTGCCCGCGGCGACGGCGGGGAGGATCTTCCAGGCGGCCATCTGGAGCGGGTAGTTCCACGGTGCGACGGAGCCGACGACCCCGATCGGCTCGCGGCGTACGGAGGAGGTGTGGTCACCGCTGTACTCACCCGCCGAGGCCCCGTCCAGGCGGCGTGCGGCGCCCGCGAAGAAGGCCGCGTTGTCGACGGTCCCGGGAACGTCGAACTCGGTGGAGAGCTTGATCGGCTTGCCGCACTGCAACGACTCTGCGTACGCGAAGTCGTCCGCCTGAGCGGCGAGGACGTCCGCCAGGCGGTGCAGGGCGTCGGAGCGCCCGCCGGGCGTGGTGCCGGCCCAGCCGGGGAAGGCCGCGTGCGCGGCGGCGACGGCGTCGTCCACGTCAGCGGGACCGGCCAGTTCGTACGCGTGGATGTCCTTGCCGGTCGCCGGGTTCACGACGGTGTGCAGACGTCCCGAGGTGCCCGGCCGCGACCGCCCGCCGATGAACTGCGCGCCCTCCGCGAATCGGTCCCGCACCTGGAAGCGGTTGCCCATGACGCTCTCCGATGTCCCGGCCGACGGCGCCGACCCCTGTGCGAAGTGTTGTTCCGGCTTGGATTGAGTGCCGATCCTGACAGAGAGCATCCACCTCAACAAGGGATTCCGTTGTTGCCTTTTGGTTACGCGACGGAATCGGTGGACGGGGCGGCGCCTCAGGACCGTAGCCGTACGCAGCGCCGACGGGCGCTGTCAGTGGTGGCTGGCAGACTCGCGGGCATGGGGATGAATACGGGGAGTTCCGTACGTACGGCAGCCGAGCTGGTCGAGCGGGCCCAGGGCGGCGAGACGGTCAAGTATCTGCACTTCTGGGGGCACACCCCACGGCGGGACGGCACGCTCGGCACGAGCTGTCTGAGCCAGTGGTGGCCGGCGCCGTTCACGGTCGACGGGGTCGAGTACGCGACGGCCGAGCACTGGATGATGGCGGCCAAGGCCCGGCTCTTCGGGGACGAGGAGGCCGAACGCGCGGCCCTGGGCGCCGCGAATCCGGCGCTCGCCAAGAAGGCGGGACGGCTGGTACGCGAGTTCGACCAGACCGTCTGGGAGCGTGAGCGCTACGGCATCGTGGTGGCGGGCAGCATCCACAAGTTCGGGCAGGACGCGGCGCTGCGCGACTTTCTGCTGACCACGGGTGACCGGGTTCTCGTCGAGGCGAGCCCGATGGACCGGATCTGGGGCATCGGACTCGCCTCGGACGACGAGCGGGCGGCGGACCCCGCACGCTGGCGCGGACTCAACCTGCTGGGCTTCGCCCTCATGGAGGCGCGCGACCAGCTCCGGGTGGACCGGGGGTAACCGCCGGACCGGATCTACCGGCTGGACGCGACGCCGACGACGAGCGAGGTGGCGAACGGGTCCTCGGTGGTCTCCGAGGTCAGCTCCTCCCCCTTTACGACCGCCCAGATCAGGAAGCCGAGGAAAGCCGCGCTGATCAGGGTGCCGATCGCACCGAGGATGATGCCCGCCAGCGCCATCCCCGCGTTGTTCGCCTCGCCCCGCTCAGCGCGCCCGCGGCCCACGAACCCGAAGATCAGCGCCAGGACGCCGAGGATGATGCCGACCCCCCAGAAGCAGAAGGTCACAACGGCGAGGATCCCGAGCACCAGCGCCGTGATCCCCATGCCGTTCGACGGCGCCTGCTGCCACCCGGTCTGGCCGTAACCCTGGTACGGGGCGCTGGGGTAGCCCGGGTAGCCGTAGCCGGCGCCCGCCCCTGCTCCCGTACCGGCCCCGTACGGGGCGCCGGACTGCTGGGCCCCCGGGTAGCCGTACGGTCCCGGGGTCGGCCTCGCAGGGCCACCGGGAGCGGTGGGCGGCGGCGGTACGGCGCCCTCACCGGCGCCCGGCCCCGGCCCCGTACCGCTTCCGATGCCCGCGCCGGAAGCGTGCCCCAACCCACCGGTCGGCATCCCGGTGATCGTCGGCTGGTCGTGCACGCTCCGGGCGGGCTGCTGCGGCGGCGCCTGCGAGCCCTGGGGGGTGTGCGGCTGTGCGGACGACGGCTTGTCCAGCGGCACCTTGCGCTCCGGCGGCGCCCAGGGATCGCTCGGCTCGTAGCCGTCCGACGGCTGCTCGCTCTTGTCTGACATGGGCCTCCCCCACTCGTCATTCCGTCATGCTACGGGCTCGGCTCCGCGCGGAACCGGCCCGGCCTACGATGATCCGTGCCCCGGAAACCGTCCGGCAGGCGGCCCCGCGCGCCGCCCCGTCGAGGCCGCGCTTCCGGCATCCGTACCGCCGGCACCCCGCCCCGTACCGTCCCCTTCCACGGAGGATCACGATGACCGATCCGAGCGCTTTCATCGCCGGTCTGCCCAAGGCCGAGCTCCATGTCCACCATGTCGGCTCCGCGTCGCCGCGCATCGTCGCCGAACTGGCGTCCCGGCACCCGGACTCCAAGGTACCCACCGACCCCGGCGCGCTCGTCGACTTCTTCACCTTCACGGACTTCGCCCACTTCATCGACGTCTACCTCTCGGTCGTCGATCTGATCCGGACCCCGGAGGACGTGCGGCTGCTGACCTTCGAGGTCGCCCGCGACATGGCCCGGCAGAACATCCGCTACGCCGAGCTGACCGTCACACCGTTCAGCTCGACCAACCGCGGCATCCCCGACCATGCCTTCATGGAGGCCATCGAGGACGCGCGGAAGGCCGCCGAGGCCGAACTGGGCGTCGTACTGCGCTGGATCTTCGACATTCCCGGAGAGGCGGGGCTGGAGGCCGCCGAGGAGACCACCCGGCTCGCGGTGGACCTGCGCCCCGAGGGGCTGATCGGCTTCGGACTGGGCGGCCCCGAGATCGGCGTGCCCCGGCCGCAGTTCAAGCCGTACTTCGACCGGGCGATCGCGGCGGGGCTGCGCTCCGTACCACACGCCGGGGAGACGACGGGGCCGGAGACGGTCTGGGACGCGCTGCGCGAACTGCGCGCGGAACGCATCGGCCACGGCACCAGCTCCGTCCAGGACCCGGAGCTGCTGGCGCATCTCGCCCAGCACCGCATCCCTCTGGAGGTGTGCCCCACGTCCAACATCGCCACCCGCGCCGTCGCCGATCTCGACGAGCACCCGATCAAGGCGATGGTCTCGGCGGGCGTACTGGTGACGGTCAACAGCGACGACCCGCCCATGTTCGGCACGGATCTGAACAACGAGTACCGCGTCGCGGCGCGGCTGCTCGGCCTGGACGAGCGCGGTATCGCGGATCTCGCGAAGAACGGGATCGAGGCATCGTTCCTCGACGCGGCCGACAAGAAGCGGCTCGCCGAGGAGATCGACACGTACACCGCCCAGTGGCTCGCGCGCTGACCATGGCCGACGGCGGCGGCGAACGTGGCCACGGAGCCGGTACGGGGCGCGCGGTCGTCGCCGTGGGCCACCGCGGCGACCCCTACCGCGTCCGGGAGAACACCCTCCCGTCGGTCCGTTCCGCGCGGCAACGGGGCGCGGACGCCGTCGAGGTCGACGTACGGCTCACCCGGGACGGCGTACCCGTCCTGCTGCACGACGCGTCGCTGGCGCGGCTCTGGGGCCACGAGCAGCGGCTCGCCGAGGTGACGTACGACGAACTGTGCGAGCTGACGCGCGGCGAGGTACCGACCCTGCGCGCCGTGCTCCTCCCGCCCCCGGACGGGGACCACGGCGGCGTCCTGGTGCCGGGACGGGCCCCGTACGGGGCGGAGGGCCGGTTCATGATCGATCTGCCGGGTGCCACCGCGGCGTCGGTGCGCACCGTAGTCGGCACGGTGCGCGAGTGCGGCGCCGAGGAGCGCGTGTACTACTGCGCCGGCCCGGACACGATGCTCGCCGTCCGCGCCGCCGACGCGCGCGCCGAGATCGCGATGACGTGGACGACGCTGGCACCGCCGCGCCCCGTACTGCTCGCGACGGTGCGGCCACGCTGGCTCAACTACCGCTTCGGGCTGGTCAGCCGTGAGCTGGCCGACCGCAATCACCGGGACGGGCTGCTGGTCTCCGCCTGGACCGTGGACACGCGGCGCAGCATGCGCAGACTGATCGAGCGGGGGGTCGACTCGATCACCACGAACCGAATCGACGTCCTGTCCGGCCTGCTCCGCGGGGCGCCCGGTACGCAGGGCGCCGACCGCGCGGCGGGCCCGCGCGTGTAGCGCCGTACCGTCGCCGCGCTCCCGCCCCGTACGGCGGCGTACGGGGCGGGCCCGTACGCCGCGCCGCGCTCACGGCAGAGGCCGCCAGCCGTCAGCCCGCAGCCCCTCAGCCGTCAAGCGACGTCATCACGTGCTTGATGCGCGTGTAGTCGTCGAAGCCGTACGCCGACAGGTCCTTGCCGTAACCCGACTTCTTGAAGCCTCCGTGCGGCATCTCCGCGACCAGCGGAATGTGCGTGTTGATCCACACGCAGCCGAAGTCCAGCGCCTTCGACATCCGCATCGCCCGCGCGTGGTCCTTCGTCCACACGGACGAGGCGAGCGCGAACTCCACGCCGTTGGCGTACTCCAGGGCCTGGGCCTCGTCCGTGAAGGACTGGACGGTGATGACGGGACCGAACACCTCGTTCTGGATGATCTCGTCGTCCTGCTTGAGTCCGGAGACGACGGTCGGGGCGTAGAAGTAGCCCTTCTCGCCGACCCGGTGACCGCCCGCCTCGACCCGTGCGTGGGCCGGCAGCCGCTCGATGAAGCCGGAGACCTGCTGGAGCTGCCGGGCGTTGTTGAGCGGCCCGTAGAGCACGTCCTCGTCGTCCGGCGCGCCCGTCTTCGTGTCGGCCGCCGCCTTGGCGAGCGCGGTCACGAACTCGTCGTGGATCGACTCGTGGACGAGGACGCGCGTCGCCGCCGTACAGTCCTGCCCCGCGTTGAAGTACCCCGCCACCGCGATGTCCTCGACGGCCTTCGCCAGGTCGACGTCCTCGAAGACGACGACCGGCGCCTTGCCGCCCAGTTCCAGGTGGACCCGCTTGAGGTCCTTGGCCGCCGACTCCGCGACCTGCATGCCGGCCCGTACGGAGCCGGTGATGGAGGCCATCGCGGGCGTCGGGTGCTCGACCATGGCCCGGCCGCTGTCGCGGTCGCCGCAGATGACGTTGAAGACGCCCTTGGGGACGATCGCGCCGATGATCTCCGCCATCAGCACCGTCGACGCGGGGGTGGTGTCCGACGGCTTGAGCACGACGGTGTTACCCGCGGCGAGCGCCGGTGCGAACTTCCACACCGCCATCATCATCGGGTAGTTCCACGGCGCGACCTGCGCGCAGACGCCGACCGGCTCCCGCCGGACGATGGAGGTGAACCCGTCCATGTACTCCCCGGCCGATCGGCCTTCGAGCATCCGGGCGGCGCCCGCGAAGAAGCGGATCTGGTCCACCATCGGCGGGATCTCTTCGGTGCGGGTGAGTTCGATCGGCTTGCCCGTGTTCTCGGACTCGGCGGCGATCAGGTCCTCCGCGCGCTCCTCGAAGGCGTCCGCGATCTTCAGCAGCACCTTCTGGCGCTCGGCCGGAGTGGTGTCCCGCCACGCCGGGAAGGCGGCGGCAGCGGCCTCCATGGCGGCGTCGACATCGGCCTTCCCCGAGAGCGGGGACGTGGCGTACGCGTCGCCCGTGGTCGGGTCGACCACCTCGATGGTCCGCCCGTCAACGGCGTCCCGGAACTCCCCGTTGATGTAGTTACGCAGCCGGCGCAGCTCGGTGGTCACTGCCACCCCTCCCTGTCAGATGTCCGATGGGTGAGACACCCACCCTAATCGCTCGGTCAACGCTTTCAACAGGCCCGACCCCCCGCAACTTCGGATTCGGTGAGATTCGATCCCTTGGACAACGAATTTCATCGATACGGGGTTGCTATACGGACGAGTCCCGGTGCACAGTGAAGTGCGTGGCCAGCCGTAGCACAGACTCCAGAACGCACTCCCAGGCGCAGTCCGAGGCGGACTCGAAGCCGGGGCCCACGCCTGCCTCCAAGGCGCACTCGAAGCACGAGTCCAGGCCGGAGCCCCGGACCGGGAACGGCTCCTCGCCGACGATCGACTCCGTATCGCTCGCGATCATCGAGCAGCTCCAGCAGGACGGACGCCGCCCCTACGCCGCGATCGGCAAGGCGGTCGGCCTCTCCGAGGCGGCCGTACGCCAGCGCGTACAGAAGCTGCTCGACCAGGGCGTGATGCAGATCGTCGCCGTCACCGACCCGCTCACCGTCGGCTTCCGGCGGCAGGCGATGGTCGGCATCAATGTCGAGGGCGACTTGGACACGGTCGCGGACGCGCTGTCGGAGATGGCCGAATGCGAGTACGTGGTGATGACCGCGGGCTCCTTCGACCTGATGGTGGAGATCGTCTGCGAGGACGACGACCACCTGCTCGAAGTGATCAACAAGCGGATCCGCGCGCTCCCCGGCGTGCGCTCCACCGAGAGCTTCGTCTACCTCAAGCTGAAGAAGCAGACCTACATGTGGGGAACCCGATAGCCGTGAGCAAGGACCTCTCCAAGACCGCGTACGACCACCTGTGGATGCACTTCACCCGCATGTCCTCGTACGAGAACGCCCCCGTGCCCACCATCGTGCGCGGCGAGGGCACCTACATCTACGACGCCGAGGGCAAGCGCTACCTGGACGGCCTCTCGGGGCTGTTCGTGGTCAACGCCGGCCACGGCCGCCACGAGTTGGCCGAAGCCGCCTACAAGCAGGGCCAGGAGCTCGGCTTCTTCCCTGTGTGGTCGTACGCCCACCCGAAGGCCGTCGAACTCGCGGAGCGGCTCGCGCACCACGCGCCCGGCGACCTCAACAAGGTCTTCTTCACGACGGGCGGCGGCGAGGCCGTGGAGACCGCCTGGAAGCTCGCCAAGCAGTACTTCAAGTTGACGGGGAAGCCGACCAAGTACAAGGTCGTCTCACGCGCCGTCGCCTACCACGGGACGCCTCAGGGGGCGCTCTCCATCACCGGACTGCCCGCTCTGAAGGCACCGTTCGAGCCGCTGGTCCCGGGCGCGCACAAGGTCCCGAACACGAACATCTACCGCGCGCCGCTGTACGGGGACGATCCGGAGGCGTTCGGCCGCTGGGCGGCCGACCAGATCGAGCAGGAGATCCTCTTCGAGGGGCCGGAGACGGTCGCTGCGGTCTTCCTGGAGCCCGTACAGAACGCCGGTGGCTGTTTCCCCCCGCCGCCCGGCTACTTCCAGCGGGTCCGCGAGATCTGCGACCGGTACGACGTCCTGCTCGTCTCCGACGAGGTCATCTGCGCCTTCGGCCGGCTCGGCACGATGTTCGCGTGCGACAAGTTCGACTACATACCCGACATGATCACCTGCGCCAAGGGCATGACGTCGGGCTACTCCCCGATCGGCGCCTGCATCGTCTCCGACCGGCTCGCCGAGCCGTTCTACCAGGGTGACAACACGTTCCTGCACGGCTATACGTTCGGCGGCCACCCGGTCTCCGCGGCGGTCGGCCTCGCCAACCTCGACATCTTCGAGCGCGAGGGCCTCAACCAGCATGTGCTCGACAACGAGGGCGCGTTCTTCGACACCCTGAAGAAGCTGCACGACCTGCCCATCGTGGGCGACGTACGCGGCAACGGCTACTTCTACGGCATCGAACTGGTGAAGGACAAGACCACCAAGGAGACCTTCACCGACGAGGAGACGGAACGCGTCCTCTACGGCTTCCTCTCCAAGAAGCTGTACGACAGCGGCCTGTACTGCCGCGCCGACGACCGGGGCGACCCGGTGGTGCAGCTCGCGCCGCCGCTGATCTCCGACCAGTCCACGTTCGACGAGATCGAGGGGATCCTCCGGTCCGTGCTCACGGAGGCGTGGACGAAGCTCTGAGCGGACGGCACGCGGCCTGCCCGGGCGGTCAGGTGCCCCGGGGGCCTGCCCGCCGTGATCGGCCCGTACGGCGCCCGAGAAGCGTCCGGGTGCCCCCTTTCGGGTGAGAAGGGCGGCACCCGGGCCTGTGATGTGCGCTCTCCCCGCTCCGAATACCTAGCGTGCCCCATGACCGATCGTCGCCGCCCTCGTTCCGCCGGACGAAGGATGGCAGGGAAGCGCCGAGGCGCACCCACATCCGATCAGAACCGAGGTGTACGCCATGGTGGCCCCGCCGGACAACGACGTGCTCTGGGCGCGTTCCCTGAACTACTCCCACAACGGATCGCCCGCGCTCGACGGCGTCTCGCTCGGCGTGCGCGAGGGCGAGATCCTCGCCGTGAACGGTTCACGCGGCAGCGGCAAGACGACGCTGCTCCGATGCCTGTCGGGGCAGTTGGTTCCCCAGCAGGGCGAGGTCTGGTTCAACAGCTCGCCGGTGCACACCATGAGCCCGCTGCTGCGTGAACGGCTGCGCCGCGACCGCTTCGGCTGGATCGGGCCCGAGCCTGCGCTCGTTCCCGAGCTGACCTCGTGGGAGAACGCCGCCCTGCCCCTGCTGATGCGCGGTACGTCGCGCCGTGCCGCCAAGACCGCCGCTCTGGAGTGGCTGGAACGGCTGGACATCGGCCCCTGTGCCCGTAAACGGCCGTACGCCCTCTTCCGGTCCCAGCAGCAACGCGTCGCCGTCGCACGCGCCCTGGTCACCGAGCCCTCGGTCGTCTTCGCCGACGAACCGACGGCGCCGCTGCACCGTACGGACCGGGCGCAGGTGCTCCGTACGCTGACCACCGCGGCGCGCTCGCACCGGATCACCGTCGTCCTCGCCACCCTGGACCCGGAGGTCGCGACGCTCGCCGACCGTACGGTCACCCTGATCGACGGGCGGCGCGACAATTCGCCGCGGCCGTCCGAGGCGGAAGGCCGCGCCGCGTGCTCGCTCTCCGTCTAAGCCGCGGCACACACCCCTTGGTCCTGATCCGGCGGCTGCTGGTCGTCGCGGCGTCGGCGGGGGTCGGCTTCCTGATGCTGTGCACTCTCGGCTGGGCGATGGGCCACCCGGCGGGGTCGCCGGTCCGGCTCCTCTGGTGTCTGGTCCCGCTCGCGGCGGCGGTGCAGCTCGCCGTGGCGGTGGCACGCACCGAACCGCGCATGCGACCGCGCTCCGGACTGTCGGCGGTGGGCCTAGGCCCGGCGCGGCTCACGGTGCTCGCGGCGACGTCGACGGCGATCTCCTGCACGCTGGGCAGCTCCGTGGCGCTGCTGTTCTTCCTGCATCTGCGCGGCGACCTGACGGGCCTGCCGTTCGACGGTGAAGCGGCGGAGCTGCTGGCCGCGGGCCGGCCTCTGCCGTTCGGCGCGGCGCTGACGCTGCTGGCGGCCGCACCGGTCCTGGCGACGATGGCGACGGGGATTGCCCTACGGAGGCGCGGATACGCCGAGGCGAGGGTCACGGGCGCCGTACGGGCCGTTTCGAGAGCCCGGGTGACGGCGAGCGTCGGAAGCAGCAACGGTGCCTCCATCGCGGCCACTTCCGTCTCGGAAACCTCGGATACGGATGAGGTCACGCCCGCCGCCGACGGGCCCGTAACGGTGCACACGGGCACGTCCGTCCTCTCCCCCGTGCCTGTGCCTGTCCCCGCGCCGGTGCCCGAGCCGGTGGCCGCGCCGCATCCCGCGCCCACGCCGGCGGGTCTCCCCTGGGGCGTCGCGCTCACAGCCGCCGGCCTCGCGGTCGAGACGTACGCGAGCCGAGAAGGGGGAGGCTCCGCGCTGCCGCTGCCCGGTCAGTTCGACGGAAGCTCCGCCGCAGTCCTGGCCGGCTGGTCACTGACCGCCGTCGGCCTGGCGCTGGCAGGCCCGGGCATCATGCATCTCTGTGGCTGGCTGCTCCAGGTCATGCGCCCCGGGGCACTCCGTCTGCTGGCCGGACGGACCTTGATGGCCGAGTCGCGACGTATCGGCCGCCCCGTGGGCGTGCTGTGCGCGGTGGTGTCGGGCACGTTCGCCGCGGCGTCCTTGTACGGCCCTACGGACGAGCGCCCCTTCGGCCCACTCACCGCGCTCGGCGCGACTCTGGTCATCGGCTGTACAGCGGCCACGGTGCTGATGGCGTCCTTGGAAACGCGGCAGACGCGAGCCTCGACGACCGAGAGTCTCCGCCTTGTGGGCGCCCCGGCGGCGCTGCTGCGTACGGCGGTGCTGGTGAGGGCGGCCACCGTGGTGGCGGTCTTCACGCCCTTGACCTGGGCCGTGGCAGCGCTGGCGGCGATCCCGCTGTCCACGTAGACGCGGCGCCGACGGGTACGCCGCACCACGGGGCGCGGGCGGCCCGAGGGCGGCGGCCCCGCGCCGTCGGCCCGACAGCCCGGCCCTGCGGTGCGGTGTACGCCCCGTGACGCCGCGTCGTACGACGCACCGGGGCCCCGTGGCGCCGCGGCGTACGACGCGCCGTACGCCGCGCAAGGGAGCCCACGGGGCGTCCGCGCTCGCGCCCCGTCGCACGGTGCCGCTTCAGCTCGCAGCCTCCTCCACCCGCCCCAAGGACCGGGTTCAGGAGGATCCCCTATCGTGAGCCCATGTCGAACGACAAGCAGCCCACCGCGCACCGCCAGGACCGCGAGATCGAGTCCCTCGACGAGTTCGACCGCACCGTACGGTCCCTGGGGACACTCCGCGGATACCGCGTGCAGTCCGTCGATCTGACGGCCCGTACGCCGGAACTCCTCCGTGTCGACACCGCCGACACCGTCTTCCTCGGCTGCCCCATGGAGCCCGACGCCGCGTCGAAGGTGCGCGCCGACGATGCCATGGTCTTCCCGCCCGTGCCCAATCTGCCGTTCGACCCGTACCGGGGGTTCCTCTACTCCCCCGAGCAGCTCTTCGAGGGCCTTGCGGACGGCGGCTACGAGGCCACCCCCGACGCCCTCGCCTACGCCTGGTTCCAGCGGACCAAGGCCGACGGCGACATATTCGCGTCCATGCTGCGCTCCGTGCACGACGACGCGGTCTCGGACGCCCTGGACGAACTCGTGGTCGGCGCGCGCGTCGTGGGCGTCATGGGCGGGCACGCGATGGCCCGTGGCACCGACGCGTACGCCGGTGCGGCCCGCCTCGGACGCTCCCTCACCCGTACGGGGCTGACCGTGGCCACCGGTGGCGGCCCCGGCGCCATGGAGGCCGCGAACCTGGGCGCGTACGCCGCTTCCCACCCGGACGAGATGCTGGACAAGGCTCTCGAAGTGCTCGCCGAGGCCCCGTCGTTCGTCCCCTCCGTCTCGGCATGGGCGCAGGCCGCCTTCGAGGTCAGGGCGCGCTGGCCGAAGGGCGACGGCTCGATCGGAATCCCCACCTGGTTCTACGGCCACGAACCGCCCAACGCCTTCGCCGGCCACATCGCCAAGTATTTCGCCAACGCGACCCGCGAGGACGGCTTGCTGGCCCGCTCGAACGCGGGGGTGGTCTTCCTGCCCGGTGCGGCGGGCACCGTCCAGGAGATCTTCGACAACGCGACGCCGAACTACTACCAGTCGCGCGGCGAACCGACCCCGATGGTCCTGGTCGACCGCGCCCACTGGACCGAGCGGCTCCCGACGTGGCCGCTGCTCCAAGCGCTGGCGAAGGAACGCCCGATGGAGGCACGGATCGCGCTCGTCGACTCGGTGGACGAAGCCCCTGCGGCGCTCGCCAGGCTCTCCAACTGAACGACGCGGTCTCCGACTCCGCGTCAACGTCCGCCGCTCCGCCGACGGCATGACCCGTGAGGTAATCGACGCCGCGGCCACTGCGCGACAGGCTCGCCCCTGTACGGACACGCACGCTTGAGCAGGGGATCTCACATGGCCGACGGCACCGCCCTCACCGAACGCACTCGCTCCACCGCCCGGCTTCTGCTCCAACGGATCGCGGAGGGCGACCCCGCCCGTATCGCCGAACTGTTCGCGGAGAAGGTGGACTGGGTCATCGCCGACAACTCCGCTGTCCCGTGGATCCGGCCCCGCACGACGCGCGCCGACGTCGCGGACCACTTCCGGGAACTCGCCGAGGGACAGTATCCCGACCCGGACGGCTCCTCCGTGGACGTTCTTGTCGCGGACGGTGCGGAGGCCGCGCTCAGTGGCCGGCTCGCGGGCACCGTACGGGGCACGGGCAGGTCGTTCCGCTCGCCCTTCGCCATGCGGCTGACCGTGGAGGACGGCCTGATCACCCGCTACCGCGTCTACGAGGACAGCCTCGCCATCGCCGCCGCCTGCACTCCGTGAGCCGGGTTCAGGGCGCTGCCTCTACGCCCCGTACGGGGCGCTCGTCCCTCTCCTCCAGGACCACCACGTCCTCGGCGGCGAAGGCGACCCCTACCGTCGTACCCTCCGCCGGGGCTTCGTGCAGCCCGCACTCGGCCTCCAGGACCGGTCCGTCACCGGGCCGGTCCGGGCGCAGCAGTACGGCGACGCGACTGCCCCGGAACGTACGGGCCTCGACGGTGCAGCGCAGCCCCTGCGCGGCGTCGACCAGCCGTACGCCGGCCGGCCGTACCAGGAGCAGACGTTCCCCCCGTGCGGAGCCGTTCGGTACGGGAATCCGGCCCCAGGCGGTGTCTGCGGCCCCGTCGCGCACCGTCGCGGCCACGACATTGTCGAAGCCGAGGAACCGTGCCACGAACGCGGAGGCCGGCCGCTGCCAGACCTCCAGCGGTGTGCCGCTCTGGGCGATGCGGCCGTCGCGCATCACCACGACGCGGTCGGCCAGCGCGAATGCCTCGCCCTGGTCGTGAGTGACGGCGAGCACGGTCGTGCCGAGCCGTCCGAAGAGGCCGCGCAGTTCGACCACGAGACGCTCGCGCAGGCTCCGGTCCAACTGGCCGAGCGGCTCGTCCAGCATCAGCAGCCGCGGCCGGGGCGCGAGCGCCCGGGCCAGGGCGACCCGTTGCTGTTCGCCGCCGGACAGCGCGGCGACGGCGCGCCGTCCGGCGCCCGGCAGTCCCACGAGTTCGAGCAGTTCGTCGACCCGCCGGGACTGCTCGTCGCGGGACGCGCCGCGCATCCGCAGGCCGAAGGCGACGTTCCCCGCCACGTCGCGCTGTGGGAAGAGCTGGTGGTCCTGGAACATCAGCCCGACGCCACGCCGGTGCACCGGCACCCCCGACTGGTCGGCGCCGTCGAGGGAGACCTGCCCGCGGTCCGGGGCCTGGAGACCCGCCACGACGCGCAGCAGTGTCGACTTGCCACTGCCGCTCGGCCCGAGCACACAGACGATCTCGTGCTCGGCGACCTCCAGATCGACCGCGTCGAGCGCGGCGTACGGTGCGGTGCCGGTGCCGAACCGTACGGTCACGTCCGACAGGGTCAGCAAAGCCATCAGAACTCTCCGGAGCGGTCGGTACGGATACGTTCGAGCGCCAGCAGCGACACCGCGCACACCACCATCAGGACCGTGGACAGTGCCATCGCCTGCCCGTAGTTGAGCTCGCCGGGCCGGCTCAGCAGCCGCGCCACGGCCACCGGCAGGGTCGGCCGGTCGGGACGCGCGATGAAGACCGTCGCGCCGAACTCACCGAGCGAGACGGCGAAGGCGAACCCTGCCGCGACGAGCGTGGCCCGCCGTACCAACGGCAGGTCGATCTCCCGCCAAGCGCGCAGCGGGGACGCCCCGAGGACGGCCGCCGCCTCGCGCAGCCGCCCGTCGACCGCGCGCAGCACCGGCAGCATGGTCCGTACGACGAAGGGCACACCCACCAGCGCCTGGGCGAGCGGCACGAGGATCCAGGAGGCCCGCAGGTCGAGCGGCGGCTTGTCGAGCGTGATCAGGAAGCCGAAGCCGACGGTGACGGCGGAGACGCCGAGCGGCAGCATCAGCAGCGCGTCGAAGCCCCGTACGAGGCGTCCGGCGCGACGGGTCAGCGCGGCGGCGGCGAGGCCGCCGATCACCACCGCGATGGCCGTGGCCACCAGCGCGAACCGCAGCGAGTTCCAGACCGCCTCCAGCGGTGGCACAAGGAAGGTGCCGCCGCTCGCGTCCACCGAGGCGAGCGCCCGGTAATGGGCGAATCCGTACCCGCCGGGGCCGTCGAGGGAACGCTCGACGAGCACCCCCAGCGGCAGAAGGATCAGCAGCGCGACGGTCGCGAGCACGCCGCCTAGCAGCGCCCACTGCCCGGTTCCGCGGGGCCGGCGCGCGGTCTGCGCCGGGTCGACCAGCTTCAGCGCGGTCTCCCGCCTCCGTACGGTCCCGGCGTGTACGGCGAGGATCGCGCCGACCGCCGCGAACTGCACCAGCGTCAGCACGGCGGCGGTGGGAAGGTCGAGGAGTTGCGCGGTCTGCCGGTAGATCTCGACCTCAAGGGTGGAGAAGCCGGGACCGCCGAGGATCTGTACGACGCCGAAGGAGGTGAAGGTGAAGAGGAAGACCATCAGCGCCGCGGCGGCGACGGCGGGGGCGAGCGCGGGAAGCGTCACACGCCACCACGCCGCGAGACGCCCGGCGCCCAGTACACGCGCGGCTTCCTCCTGGCGCGGGTCGAGCTGTGACCACAGGCCGCCCACGGTGCGTACGACCACCGCGTAGTTGAAGAAGACATGGGCGAGAAGGATGGCCCAGACGGTGGTGTCGAGCCGTACGCCCCACAGGTCGTCGAGGAGACCGCCGCGTCCGAGAAGGGCCAGGAAGGCGGTGCCGACGACGACGGTGGGCAGCACGAAGGGCACGGTGACGACGGCGCGCAGGAGTTGCTTCCCCGGGAAGGCGAAGCGCGCGAAGACATAGGCGCCGGGCAGCGCGATCAGCAGTGTGAGCGCGGTGGAGGCGAGCGCCTGCCACGTGGTGAACCACAGGACGCCGAGGATGTCGGGGCGGCTCAGTACGTCGCCGACGCGGCCGAACTGCCAGGCACCGTCCGCCTTGAGGCCGCGGCCGACGATCGCGGCCACGGGATAGGCGAAGAAGACGGCGAAGAAGGCGAGAGGCCCGGCCATGAGGGCGAGGCGTACAGCGTTTCCACGCCCACGCCCACGTCGGCGCCCTTGCCGCTCCAGGCGCCGCAAAGCGCCCCGTAGGCCGCCCCGTACGCCGCCACCGCGCCGCACGGCGCCTCGCCCGCTCCGGCCGTCCCGCGCCGCCCGGCCCTTCTCCTCGGCGGTTACTTCACTACGAGTGAGGACCACGACTGGATCCACTGCTCACGGTTGGCGGCGATGCGGTCGGGTGCCACGGTCTCGGGCCGGTCGACGGTCGCGCCGAACTTCGTGAACAGCTCGGGCAGCGCGACGCCCTTGACCACCGGGTTGACGAACATGTTCAGCGGCATGTCCGCCTGGAATTTCTCACTGATCAGGAAGTCCAGCAGGGCCTTGCCGCCCGCCACGTTCTTCGCGCCGTCGAGCAGCCCCGCGAACTCGGTCTGCCGGAAGCACGTACCCGTGGAGACTCCTGTCGGGGCCTGCTGGGGCTGCGGCTTCGCGTACAGCACCTCGACAGGCGGGCTGGAGGCGTACGAGACGACCAGCGGCCGGTCGCCCTTGGCCTTCTTGCCGCCCGCGGAGCCGGAGAAGCTCTCGTTGTACGCCTGCTCCCAGCCGTCGACGACCTGGACGCCGTTGGCCTTGAGCTTCTTCCAGTAGTCCTGCCAGCCGTCGTCCCCGTAGCGCGCGACGGTACCCAGGAGGAAGCCGAGGCCGGGCGAGGAGGTCGCTGCGTTCTCGGTGACGAGGAGGTTCTTGTACTGGGGCTTGATCAGGTCGTCGAAGGACTGCGGCGGCGCAAGCTTCTTGTCCGCGAAGTACTTCTTGTCGTAGTTAATACAAATATCGCCGTTGTCGATCGGGGTGACCCGATGCTTCTCCTTGTCGAGCCGCACGCTCGCGTCGACCCGGTCCAGGCCCTTCGCCTCGTACGGCGTGAACAGGCCGTTGTCGAGGGCGCGGGAGAGCAGGGTGTTGTCGACACCGAAGAAGACGTCGCCCTGGGGCGATCCCTTGGTCAGGATCTCCTTGTTGAGCGCCGCGCCGGCATCGCCGCTCTTCAGCACCTTGACGGTGTAGCCGGTCTCCTTGGTGAACTCCTTCAGCACCGCGGGGGACGCGTTGAACGAGTCATGGCTGACGAGGGTGACGGTCTTGGACTTCGTGCCACCGCTCCCCCCGTCGCCGGACGACGCTGAGCCGTCGGAGCCGCCACAGGCGGCGAGGGTGGCGACACCGAGGGTCGCCGCGAGCGCGGCGTACGCCGCGTTTCTGACGCCGGTACGGGTACGGATGGTGCTCACTGATTTTCCTCCTGGGATGTCCAGGAGAAGACGCGGCCCTGTCCGGGGGCCGGCCGTAGGTACGGTCCGGGCCCCGGACAGGGCGCAACAGCTTGAGTGATGTCCGAACTTCCTACCCAGAATGACCTGGGCAAGGTTCAGAGGGTCTGCGACCGCTGCCCGCTCTCACGGACATGTGCCGCACTCTCAGCGCTGTGGCGCTCCCCTGTCGGAAAATATGCAATGCGTTTCGAGCCAAGGTTACCCCCAGGCCCCGCTAGCGCTCCGTGGCGGCCAACTGTCCGCACGCCCCGTCGATCTCCTGACCACGTGTGTCCCGCACGGTCACCGGCACGCCGTGCGCCGCGATCGCCTCGACGAACTTCTTCTCGTCCTCCGGGCGCGACGCCGTCCACTTCGAGCCCGGCGTCGGGTTGAGCGGGATCAGGTTGACGTGGACCCGCTTGCCCTTGAGGAGCCGACCCAGCCGGTCGCCACGCCATGCCTGGTCGTTGATGTCGCGGATCAGGGCGTACTCGATGGAGATCCGGCGGCCGGACTTCTCCGCGTACTCCCACGCGGCGTCCAGCACCTCCCGTACCTTCCAGCGCGTATTGACCGGAACGAGGGTGTCGCGCAGCTCGTCGTCGGGGGCGTGCAGGGAGACCGCGAGCCGGCACTTGAAGCCCTCGTCGGCGAAGCGCAGCATCGCGGGCACCAGTCCGACCGTGGAGACGGTGATCCCGCGCTGCGAGATGCCCAGACCGTCCGGCTCGGGGTCGGTGAGCCGGCGGATCGCGCCGACGACGCGCTTGTAGTTGGCGAGGGGCTCGCCCATGCCCATGAAGACGATGTTGGACAGCCGCGCGGGGCCACCGGGGACCTCGCCGTCGCGCAGGGCGCGCATCCCGTCGACGATCTGGTGGACGATCTCCGCGGTGGACAGGTTGCGGTCCAGCCCGGCCTGTCCGGTCGCGCAGAAGGGGCAGTTCATCCCGCAGCCCGCCTGCGACGAGATGCACATGGTGACCCGGTCGGGATAGCGCATCAGTACGGACTCGACGAGCGTGCCGTCATGCAGCCGCCAGAGCGTCTTACGGGTCGTGTCGTCGTCGCACGAGATGTGCCGTACCACCGACATCAGCTCGGGCAGCAGTTCCGTCGCGAGTTTCTGTCGCGCGGCGGCCGGGATGTCGGTCCACTGCTCGGGATCGTGCGCGTAGCGCGCGAAGTAGTGCTGCGACAGTTGCTTGGCGCGGAACGCCTTCTCCCCGATGGCGGCGACGGCCTCGCGGCGCTCGGCGGGGGTGAGGTCGGCGAGATGCCGCGGGGGCTTCTTGGCTCCGCGGGGCGCGACGAAAGTGAGTTCTCCGGGTGCAGGCATGGTCCGTCCAGTGTCGCAGACGACGCCGCGTGGCCCGTTCCCCGTGCATCGGCACCATGGGAGAGGGGGTACGCCGCCCTGTGGGCGGCGTACCCCCTCCTCTGAAGCACGCAGAAGCACGCACCGTCCCCGCACGGGTCCCGAGCGGTACCTGGCAGCACCTTTGCCCGTGTCAGAACCGTCGGAGCCGCCAAAACCGTCAGTCACAGCGGGCAGGGCGGTCGGGACGTTCAGGACCCGACGAAGAGCACCAGCAGCAGCCAGACCACCGGCGCCGTGGGCAGCAGCGAGTCGAGCCGGTCCATGATCCCGCCGTGTCCCGGCAGCAGCGTCCCCATGTCCTTGATCCCGAGGTCACGCTTGATCATGGACTCGCCGAGGTCGCCGAGCGTGGCGCTGGCCGCGACGGCCAGGCCGATCAGCAGCCCCTGCCACCAGGCGCCACCGTCGATCAGGAACTCCATCAGCAGCGCGCCGGCCACCATCGCGAAGGTGACGGCGCCGCCGAGCCCCTCCCAGGTCTTGCCGGGGCTGATACGCGGCGCGAGCTTGTGCGTACCGAAGCGCCAGCCGACGGCGTACGCGCCGGTGTCGCTGACGACGGTCAGCACGAGGAACATCAGCACACGCTGCGAACCGTCCCCCGCCGTGAGCATCATCGCGACGAAGGTCGCCAGGAACGGCACGTAGAACGCGGCGAAGACCCCCGCGGTGACGTCCTTGAGGTAGCCCTCAGGCGGCTCCGTCATGCGCCAGATCAGCACGGCGAGCGCGGTGAGGGCCATCGCGACCCAGGCGCCCTCCGCGCCGCGCGCGTACCCGGCGACGACCATCGCGGCGCCGCCCACGGCCAGCGGCACGAGCGGTGCCTTGATGCCCTTCTTCTCGTCGAGCCGCGAGGTCAGCTCCCACAACCCCACGACCACGGCGATCGCTATGACACCGATGAACACGGCCTTGACGATGAAGAGCGACGCGGCGACCACCGCCCCGAGCCCGACACCGACTCCTATGGCCGCGCGCAGATCACGACCGGCCCGCTTCTTCGGCGGGGACGGCGGGGGGACGGCCATGGGCTCCTGCGGAGTCTCGTCGCGGAACAGGGGGCCGCCCGGCCGAGCAGCCCCCCGGTCGTCGTTCTGGTCCCCGCCGTTCGCGGGTTCGTCGGGCACGATGGGCATGGGCCGAGTCTGCTGTGCGGAATGCTCATCGTATGCGGGACCCGCCGGGGCAGCCCCCTGGTCGGTCGGTCCCCAGTAACCGGCTGTCGGCAAGGCCCCCCGGGAAGAGTCGTTCATCAGACTTCGAGCAGCTCGGCTTCCTTGTGCTTGAGCAGCTCGTCCACCTGCGCGACGTACTTCGCGGTGGTGTCGTCGAGCTCCTTCTCGGCGCGGCGTCCCTCGTCCTCGCCGACCTCTCCGTCCTTGACCAGCTTGTCGATGGTCTCCTTGGCCTTGCGGCGTACGGCGCGGATCGAGATCTTGGAGTCCTCGGCCTTGGTCTTGGCGACCTTGATGAACTCCTTGCGGCGGTCCTGGGTCAGCTCCGGGAACACCACCCGGATGATGTTGCCGTCGTTGCTCGGGTTGACGCCGAGGTCGGAGTCCCGGATGGCCTGCTCGATGTTGCGCAGCGCGCTCTTGTCGAACGGGGTCACCACGGCCATCCGCGCCTCGGGTACGGCGAACGAGGCGAGCTGGTTGATCGGGGTGAGCGCACCGTAGTAGTCCGCCACGATCTTGTTGAACATCGCCGGATGCGCACGCCCGGTGCGGATCGCGGCGAAGTCGTCTTTGGCGACCAGGACGGCCTTCTCCATCTTCTCCTCGGCCTCGAGGAGGGTCTCTTCGATCACCACTTGCTCCTGCGTGTCTTGAGTGGGCCCGGCATGCTTGCCGGCCGGCGGAACCTGCGTCGCGTCCTGTCCTGCACGGTGTCCGACCGGCAGGGCTTTGTCCATCCCCGTACGGGGCAGCCCGGAATCAGCTCCGGGTGCCCTGGTCGCTCACGAGCGTGCCGATCTTCTCACCCTTGACCGCACGCGCGATATTGCCTTCCTTCAGCAATTCGAATACAAGGATCGGCAGCCGGTTGTCCTGGCACAGCGTGATCGCGGTCATGTCGGCGACGCGCAGATCGCCGGCGATGACCTCGCTGTATTCGAGCGCGTCGAACTTGACCGCGTCGGGGTTGGTCTTGGGGTCGGAGTCGTACACCCCGTCCACGCCGTTCTTGCCCATCAACAGCGCCTGGGCGTCGATCTCCAGGGCGCGCTGGGCGGCGGTGGTGTCGGTGGAGAAGTACGGCATGCCCATACCCGCGCCGAAGATGACGACGCGGCCCTTCTCCAGGTGCCGTACGGCCCGCAGCGGGATGTACGGCTCCGCGACCTGGCCCATGGTGATGGCCGTCTGGACGCGGGAGTCGATGCCTTCCTTCTCCAGGAAGTCCTGGAGGGCCAGACAGTTCATGACCGTACCGAGCATGCCCATGTAGTCGGAGCGTGCCCGGTCCATGCCGCGCTGCTGGAGTTCGGCGCCGCGGAAGAAGTTGCCGCCGCCGAGGACGACCGCGATCTGGGCGCCGTCGCGGACGACGGCGGCGATCTCGCGGGCGATGGCGTGTACGACGTCGGGATCGACTCCGAGCGCGCCTCCGCCGGCGAACGCCTCACCGGACAGCTTCAGCATGAAGCGGCGCTTCGCACCGTCGGCGCTCTTCTCGGCGCTCTTGTCGGCCTGTTCCATGGAGATCTCCTCGTGCACATACGAAGAAGGCCATTGCCGGGGTCCTTGCGGTTCCCTGTGCGGCAATGGCCTCCTCGTCAGATCTGCGGTCGCCCGGCCGCCTACGAAGTAATGCCGTCAGGCACACGCGAGCGACTGCCTCCGACCCTATCGGGGTCTTTGGTTGATCGCGTACGGACTCAGACGCCGACCTTGATGCGCGAGAAGCGCGTCAGGGTGACACCGGCCTCGTCCAGGATCTTCTGAACGGACTTCTTGTTGTCCTTCGCGAAAGCCTGCTCCAGAACGACGTTCTCCTTGAAGAAGCCGTTGACGCGACCCTCGATGATCTTCGGAAGGGCGGCCTCGGGCTTGCCCTCCTCGCGCGAGGTGGCCTCGGCGACGCGGCGCTCCTTCTCGACCGTCTCGGCCGGGACCTCGTCGCGGTTGAGGTACTTCGGCGCGAAGGCGGTGATGTGCTGCGCGACGTCCTTGGCGACCTGGGCGTCTTCCTTGTCCAGCTCGACCAGCACGCCGACCTGCGGCGGGAGGTCGGGCATGGTGCGGTGCATGTACGCCGCGACGTAGCCGCCGGTGAACTGCGCGAAGCGGTCCAGGACGATCTTCTCGCCGAGGTTCGCGTTCGCCTCGTCCACGTACGCCTGGACGGTCTTGCCGGCCTCGATCTCGGAGGCGAGCAGCGTGGCCAGGTCGGCCGGGGACGTCGCGGCGACGTGGGCGGCGAGCGTGTTGGCCACGGCCTGGAACTTGTCGCCCTTGGCGACGAAGTCCGTCTCGCACTTCAGCTCGAGGAGGACGCCGGAGGTCTTGTCGTCGGAGATGAGGGAGACGACAGCGCCGTTCTCGGCCGAACGGCCCTCGCGCTTGGCGACGCCCTTCTGACCCTTGACGCGGAGCGTCTCGACGGCCTTGTCGACACTGCCGTCGGCCTCTTCCAGGGCCTTCTTGCAGTCCATCATGCCGGCGCCGGTGAGCTCGCGGAGCTTCTTGACGTCAGCGGCGGTGAAGTTCGCCATGATCTGTAATTCTCTTTCGAAGGTCTGAAAGATCTACGGGTGAACGGCGGGGGCCGATGGGCCCCCGCCGTCAACTGCCGAACCTGGTGAAGGTCAGGCCTGCTCGGTGTCCGCGGCCGGGGCCTCGGCGGCGGGCGCCTCCTCGGCGGGCTTCTCGGCCTCGGCGGCCGGGGCGGCCTCGACGGTCTCGGCAGCCTCAGCGGCCGGAGCCTCGGTGGCGGCCTCGGCCGGCTTCTCGGCGTCGTCCTTCTTCTCGCCCTCAAGCAGGTCGCGCTCCCACTCGGCGAGGGGCTCGCCGGCGGCCTTCTCGCCCGGCTTCGAGTCACCGGTGGCGACGCCGGAACGGGCGATGAGGCCCTCGGCGACGGCGTCGGCGATCACGCGGGTGAGCAGGGTGACGGAGCGGATCGCGTCGTCGTTGCCCGGGATCTTGTAGTCGACCTCGTCGGGGTCGCAGTTGGTGTCGAGGATCGCGACGACCGGGATGTGGAGCTTGCGCGCCTCACCGACGGCGATGTGCTCCTTCTTGGTGTCGACGATCCAGACGGCGCTGGGCACCTTCTGCATCTCGCGGATACCACCGAGGGTCTTCTCCAGCTTGGCCTTCTCGCGGGAGAGAACCAGCAGCTCCTTCTTGGTGAGGCCGGAGGCGGCCACGTCCTCGAAGTCGATCTGCTCAAGCTCCTTCAGACGCTGAAGGCGCTTGTAGACGGTGGAGAAGTTGGTGAGCATGCCGCCCAGCCAGCGCTGGTTGACGTAGGGCATGCCTACGCGCGTCGCCTGCTCGGCGATGGCTTCCTGCGCCTGCTTCTTCGTACCGACGAACATGATGGAACCGCCGTGGGCGACGGTCTCCTTGACGAACTCGTAGGCGCGGTCGATGTACGACAGCGACTGGAGCAGGTCGATGATGTAGATGCCGTTGCGCTCCGTGAAGATGAAGCGCTTCATCTTCGGGTTCCAACGACGGGTCTGGTGACCGAAGTGGACGCCGCTTTCCAGCAGCTCCCGCATCGTGACGACGGCCATGGCCGTACTCCTTGAGGTACTCGGTTGTCGCGTCCGCCGGACGGCAGTCGCGCCTGACGCCTCGATTGCGCTGTGCCACGGGAAGAGCCCGAGACCGAGAAGCGCTGACATCGGCGCGAAGAGGCCGATGACGAGGCGTGCGAAGTCGACCCGGTGACCCGGATCGCCACAAGAAGTGTACGGGACCTTCGCACCCTCGGGTGACGGCGTTATCCACAACCGGTCAGTAGTCCACAGATCCGGTTCATGATCAGCGCGGTTCGGGGTTTCGGGTCCACGGTGTATCGCATGATCACCCATCGCGTCAGCCGCCGTTCCCTGTTCCCGCGCCTGCTCGCCCGCGCCGGAGCCCATGTCCGCAAGCCGTCCTTCACCCCTGCCCTCGCCATCGCCCTCACGCTCGCCGTGGGGCTGCTCTGGGCTCCTCACGCCTCCGCCGCCCCGACGCCCGCGCCGACCGGGACACCCGCTCCTTCCGAGCCCCCTCCCGACGCCCCGTCCACCGTTCCGCCCGACGTCCCCGACGGCCGCCGGTCCTGGCCGGTGGGCTCGCGGCCCACGGTGCTGCGCGGCTGGCAGCCGCCGGCGACGGGGTACGGGCCCGGTCACCGCGGCGTGGACCTGGGGGCGCCCGCGGGTGCGCCGGTACGGGCAGCCGCGTCGGGGCGGGTCTCGTTCGCTGGCCCCGTGGCGGGGCGTGGGGTGGTCTCGATCACCCTGCCCGGCACGGGCGATCCAGCGCTGCGCACCACTTACGAACCGGTGGAACCGCTGGTCAGGAAGGGGGACCAGGTCGTGGCGGGCCAGGTGGTCGGGGTGCTGGCGGCCGGCCCTTCCCACTGCCCGACGACCTGCCTCCACTGGGGGCTGCTACGGGGTGACACCTACCTGGACCCGCTGTCGCTGCTGCCGCCGGGCATGCTCCGCCGGGGCCCGTCCCGGCTGCTGCCGGTGCTCGGAGTGCCGGAACCGCCGGCATCGACGGTCACGCCTCCGAGGCCGAGGCGACCGGTGGGGACGACCGCGGAGTCGGTCCCGGCCGGTGGGTACAGCGCTCCGCACGGGGCGTACGGGTCGTACGCGCTGGTGCTGCTGGCGGTGGCGGTCCTGGCCCGCCGTCCGGGGCGCCGCGGGCCCGCCGGGTTCAGCCCCGTACGCCGCGCAGCGCCATGGCGACGGCCGCCTCGGCGATCTCCTGCGGGGCCTCGGCCGCACCGAGCTCGATACGGCGGACCGCCGCGTCCACCACGCCCTGGAGCAGCATCGCGGCCAGCCGGGGCTGCTCCTGGCCCAGTTCGGCCAGGGCTTCGACGATCATGGCGATCAGGCCGCCGTGCGCGGCACGGATCTTCTCCCGGGCGCCGGCGTCCAGCTCGCTCGCGGAGATGGCGACGACCGCGCGGTGGCGCCGGTCACCGACCAGGGCTAGCTGCTGCCGTACGTACGCCTCGATCTTGGCCTCGGGGGTGTCCGCACCGGCCATGGCCGCTTCGACCTCCGCCGCCCAGACCGGGAAGTCGACGGCGCACAGTTCCTCGACGACGGCGGCGCGCGAGCGGAAGTATTCGTAGACCGAGGACCTGGCGAGGCCCGTGCGCTCGGCGAGGGCGGGGAAGGTCAGCGCTTCCGTACCGCCTTCGGACAGGAGGGAGCGCGCGGCGTCCAGCAGGGCGCCGCGTTGCATGGTCCGGTGCTCGGCCACGGAGGCCGCTCGAATCCTTGGCACGCCTCCACTTTACGGATGCGATCGCGGCAGCACAGCCTCAGCGTCCGACGTCGGCCAGCTTGGCCCGCAGTTGGAGCACGGATTTTGTGTGGATCTGGCTGACCCTGCTCTCGGTCACACCGAGCACATTGCCGATCTCGGCGAGGGTCAGACCCTCGTAGTAGTAGAGCGTGACCACCGTTTTCTCGCGGTCGGGGAGGGTGTTGATCGCGCGCGCCAGCAACCGTCTCAGCTCGCGGTCCTCGGCGACCTCCACCGGATTGTCGGCGGCGGTGTCCTCCAGGGTGTCCATCAGGCTGAGCCGCTCGCCGCCCTCGCCGCCGACATGGAGGAGCTCCTCCAGCGCGACGACGTTCGCCAGGGACAACTGGCTGAAAACCGCGTGCAGTTCCTCCAGCGCGATACCCATCTCCGCGGCCACTTCCGCCTCGGTGGGGGTACGCCTGAGCTGGGCTTCCAGGGTGGCGTAGGCGCGCTCGACGGCTCGTGCCTTCTGCCGTACGGAGCGCGGGATCCAGTCCAGCGCCCGGAGTTCGTCGATCATGGCCCCGCGGATCCGGGTGATCGCGTACGTCTCGAACTTGATCGATCGCTCGATGTCGAACTTCTCGATCGCGTCGATGAGGCCGAAGACCCCGGAGGAGACGAAGTCCGCCTGCTCGACGTTGGCGGGCAGCCCGACACTGACCCGGCCCGCGACATACTTCACCAGCGGCGAGTAGTGGAGGATGAGCTGCTCGCGCAGCCGGCCGTCGCCCGTGGTCTTGTACGACCGCCACAACTCGTTGAGCGACGAGGGCGCGGGGGAACGCACGGCGCTCCGGGCAGCCGGGGGCGCTGCCGCGCGATCAGACCCGGAGGTGTGCTGGGGCATGCGTCGCCTTGAGCCGTTCTGCCGTGAAGTGCGGGGGACATCTCGCTGGACCGGAGTCCAGGTGAGCGTAGCGTGACTGAGGCGTCGCGCTGCGCGAGGTGTGGGCGGCCGGACCCGCCCCGGTGGATGCCGTCGGCCACGTATTCGATCGGGTGCCGACCCCGCCAGGTCCTGTCCGTGCACCGGCCCGATGCGAGTCGCCGGTAGCGGTTCGAGGATCATCCCTCTCACCTTTTCACCCGAATGCCCCAGGTCAAGCACCGCCTCGCCGCACGACCGTCCCCGGTGTGGTCCGGGAGGCCAACTGCCACCGGTCGCCGTGCCGTTCGACGAACCCCAACGAGTGGAGTTCGTACAGCCTGCCGAGCACCTCGTCCGCTGTCGTGCCCGCGTCCCGCGCGATCTCCCGCCCGTCGGCGGCGCCCCGGGCCGGCAATGCCTCAAGGACCCGCGCGCTGGCCGGATCGAGCAGATCCCTGGGGAGTACGGGGCCCCGGCGGGCCGGGGCCAGGTCTCCGATGTCTCCGACGAGTTCGACCACTTCGGCGGCGTCCGTGACCAGCACGCCTTCGCCGCGCAGCAGTTCGTGCACCCCTGCCGAGAGCCCGCTGGTGGCGGGCCCCGGGACGCCCATCGTGAAACGGCCGAGCCGCTGTGCGCAGCGCGCCGTGACGAGGGAGCCGCTGCGGTACTCCGCCTCCACCACGACGGTGCCCCGGGTGAGCGCCGCGATGACACGGTTACGCAGCACGAATCTGCTGCGGGTCGGATGGTCACCCGGGGGTAATTCACCGATGACCAGGCCCTGTTCAGCGATCCGGCCCACCAACTCGGCGTGGCCCGGCGGGTAGACCACGTCGACGCCGCAGGCGAGCACGGCCACGGTCGCCCCGTCGGCCGCCAGAGCGCCGCGGTGGGCCGCTCCATCGACGCCGAACGCGGCGCCCGAGGTCACCACCCAGCCGCGTTCGGCGAGACCGGAGCCGAGAGCGGCCGCCATATGTGCCCCGTACGGAGTACACGCCCGAGCTCCGACGACCGCGACGGAGCGCAGGGACCAGATCCGCAGATCCGGCCGGCCGCGGATCCACAGGCCGATGGGCCGGGCCGCGCCGAGGTCGTCGAGCTGGCTCGGCCACTCCGCGTCGCCGGGGCAGACGAACCGGCCGCCGATCGCCGTGATCGCCGACAGATCGCGCTCGGGCATGGCCCGCGCCGCCCGGGCACGGTAGCCGTCGAGCCGCCGCTCGGTTGCTCCGGCGAGCTGCCCGCGTACGGCGTCCTGGGCCCCGGCCGGTGAGCCGAGCAGGTCCAGCAGCCCGACGGCGCCCAGCGCGCGCAGCCATCGGCCGCCCTGTTCGTCGCCCGGTTCGAGGACCCGGGTGAGCGCGGCGCGCGCCAGTCGCTCCTGGGGGTCCACGTGGGTCATGAGACGTCTCCCGCCGCGGCCCCGGCGCCCCGGGCGATGCCCGTGCGCAGCTCCAGGGCGAGGTCCAGGTGGCGCGCTTCCGGCCGGTCGCAGCCGGCGAGGTCCGCGACCGTCCAGGCCACTCTCAGGACCCGGTCGAGACCGCGCGCGGTGAGCAGCCCGCGCTCCAGATCCCGTTCCGCGGCGCCGAGCGCTCCGGGGGCGACGGGCCAGCGGGTCCGCAGCTCATGGCCGGGGACTTCGCTGTTGACCGACCAGGGCGTGCCGTCCAGCCGGGCCGCGGACCGCGCTCTGGCCTCCCGTACCCGTGCGGCGACCGCCGCCGTCGACTCGCCCCGGCCGCCCTGCCCCAGGAGATCGGCCCGTCCGACAGGCTGGACATTCACCCGCAGGTCGACCCGGTCGAGCAGCGGCCCTGAGAGCCGTGACTGGTAGCGGCGGATCACCGAGGGCGGGCACTCGCATCCCGCGCCGTTCAGGGTGTGCCGTCCGCAGGGGCAGGGGTTGGCCGCGAGCACCATGAGGAAGCGGGCCGGCAGCCGCACCACCCCCGCGCTGCGTGCCACGACCACGTGGCCCGACTCCAAGGGCTGCCGCAGGGCGTCCAGTGCCCGTCCGGAGAATTCTGGCGCTTCGTCCAGAAAAAGTACGCCGCGATGTGCCAACGAGACCGCGCCGGGCCGTGGCAGCCCGTTCCCGCCACCGACCAGTGACTGCATGGTCGCCGAGTGGTGCGGTGCGCAGTACGGCGGTGTGTGCACGAGCGGTTCACCCGGTGGGAGGATGCCCGCCACCGAGTGGACCGCGGTGACCTCCAGGGATTCCTGGCCGGTCAGCGGCGGCAGAACGGCGGGCAGCCGCTCGGCGAGCATGGTCTTGCCCGCGCCTGGCGGCCCTTGGAGCAGCAGATGATGTCCGCCCGCCGCGGCCACCTCAAGGGCGGTACGGGCGGCGGCCTGGCCCGCCACGTCCGCGAGGTCAGGACGGTGTCCGCCACCCGCGGCGCCCGTGGCGAGTCCGGTGCCCACACCGGCACCGGGCACCATCAGTCCCGCCAGCATGGCGTCAGGACGGCCCTGCCCGGCCTCCTGCGGCTCGTCCGGGACCGCCTCGCCGGTCAGTACGGCGATGAGCTGGCGCAGGCTCCGTACCCCGAGGACGGAGACTCCCGGCACCAGGGACGCCTCGCCCGCGGTCTGCTCGGGGACGACGACCTGGCGGTACCCGGCCTCGGCCGCCGCGAGCACCGCGGGCAGCACCCCGCGCACCGGCCGGACCCGCCCGTCCAGGCCCAGTTCCCCGATGAGCACCAGATCGGCGATCACCTTGGGGTCGATACGCTCGGCCGCCCCGAGGACGGAGCAGGCGACGGCGAGATCGAAGCCGCTGCCGCTCTTGGGGACGGAGGCGGGGCTGAGCCCCACCGTGAGCTTCTTCTGCGGCCACTCCCCGCCGGAGTTGACGACGGCCGCCCTGACCCGGTCACGGCTCTCCACCAGGCTCTTGTCGGGCAGTCCGACCAGGGTGAAAGCGGCCACGCCGGGCTCCAGATCGGCCTGGACCTCGACGACCACACCCTCGACACCCACCAGCGCGACCGAACACGCACGCGCGAACCCCATCAGGCCACCCCCCGCGCGTGCTCGACCTCGGGGGCACCCCGTCGGGGCAGCACCACGCCGATCAGGTCGATCCGTACGCCGCCGGGCGGCGGTCCGCCGTGCCGGTCCAGCCAGCAGGCGGCGAGCCGCCTCAGCCGGTCGGCCTTCTCCGGAGTGACCGCGGCCATCGGGTGTTCGAACGAACCCGCTCTGCGGGTCTTCACCTCGCAGACGACCAGCGCCTCCCGGCCCTGTGCATCGCTGTCCCGGGCGACGATGTCGATCTCGCCCGTCCTGCCGCACCGCCAGTTGCGGGCGAGCACGATCATCCCCGCCGCGGCCAGCCGCCGCGCCGCGAGACTCTCGCCGTACCTTCCCAGTGCCCCCGTCGCGTTCATCTCGGCACCACCTCCGGCACCGACTCTGCCGCGATCTCCCGATACGAGTGGATCTTGGTGGAAAACCTATCGAGTGTGGATAACTCGCTCACCCGTCCGGGTGATCTCCGGGCCTTCAGGGCCGATGGCCGGCCTTACACGCTTCAGCCACCGGGCAGTTCGAGATCGCTCTTGTTCAGCTCCTCGATATTCACGTCCTTGAACGTGAGCACCCGCACCTGCTTGACGAACCTGGCCGGCCTATACATGTCCCAGACCCATGCATCTGCCATCGTGACCTCGAAAAACACCTCACCCTGGACCGAGTGCACCTGCATCTCGTAGTCGTTGGTGAGATAGAAACGACGCTCGGTCTCGATCACGTATTTGAACAGACCGACGACATCGCGGTACTCCCGGTAGAGCTTCAGCTCCATCTCGGTCTCGTACTTTTCGAGGTCCTCGGCGCTCATGGCATGTTCCCCTTCAGCCGTACGTTCCCCTATTGTGCTCCGGCCCCCGCGCCGCTAGACGTGCTCGGGCGCGAGGTCCACCGGCGTGTCCGGGGGACCCTCGTCGAGCAGCGTGCGCAGCAGCTCGGCGAGCCTGGTCGGATACACCGTCTCACGCGCCGCCGACAGTTCGGCGGAGGTCCACCACCTCAGCCCCGCGACGCTGCGTCGTTCCAGGTCGGTGAGGTCACCGAGGGAGGCTTCGGTCCGCGCCGTACGTGCCAGGAAGTACCACTCGTCCTGGTCCCAGCGGCGGCCGTCGAACGGGAAGGAGCAGACACGGCGCCACAGCACGGGCCCCAGCTCCACCTGTGTGATCCCCGTCTCCTCCGCCAGCTCGCGCAGCGCGGCCTCCTCTCGGCTCTCGTCGCCCTCCAGGCCACCACCGGGCGTGAACCACCAGCGGCGGTCGGGATCGCTCGGCTCATACCCGTGCATCAGCAGAATGCGGTCCTCAGGGTCGAGCAGCACCACCCGCGCCACCCTCCTGAGCGCCTGTGCCCGAGCGGCCTCCGCCCCGGAGCGGTCGTCAGGCGGCATGGGCGGACGCCCCCTCGCCACGGGGCTCGCTCCGGCGCCTCTTCGCGATCAGCCGTACGACCGGTGCGTACGCCGCGCCTCCGAAGATCAGGAGCGCGCCGCCCACCACGGCCGCGACGAGCGCTTGCAGCGGCCCGGGCGCGGACACGCCGCCCGGCAGCGTGGCGAAGGCCGCGGGCCGGCCGATCATGCCGCCCAGCGGCCAGGCCACGGCGTCCACGCGCGCGTCCACCGCCGTGCGCGGCACCGAGCCCTGCGTGGGGTCCTGGAGGTGGACGCGGGAGTCCAGGGAGCCGCTGCGCTCGTCGCCGAGCAGGAAGAGCTGGCCCTTGGGCACGCTCGCGTCGAAGTCGGTCGAGGAGGCCCGTCCGCCGAGCATGCCTTGTACGTACGGCTCCTCGACCGGTTTGCCGTTGACGGTCAGCCGGCCGGACGCGTCGCAGCAGGCGACCGTGTCGCCGCCGACGCCGACCACACGCTTGACCATCGGCAGGTCGCTCCATTCGGAGTCGGTGAAGACGACCACGTCCCCCCGGCGTATGTCGCCGGCGGAGATCCGCTGGGCCAGCACCCGGTCCCCCGCCTTCACGGTCGGGTCCATCGAGTCGGTGGGCACGGTGTACGGCCGGTACTCGACCGCCGCCCAGACGAACCCTCCGAGGAAGAGCACACAGCCGACGGCCACGGCCAGCCCCGACAGCGCACTGCCAAGGCGGCCGTGGCCGCTGTTCTTACGTTCTGTTGTGCTCATCCCAGCACTCCCCCCGTTCGGAGAACGATCTGGGACGGCACCCTACCCGGCGGTACTCCGGCGGGTCAGCCTCCTTCTGCGCCACAGCACGATCGGCACGGCTCCGGCCAGGGCGAGCGCTCCGGGCGTCGCGGCCGTCGCGACGGATGCCGCCGCATTCAGGCCGGACTGGTCGAACGTGCCGGGCACCGGGAGGAAGGACCAGCGGTTGACCGGCCAGGCGACGACGAAGGCGCGGCCCACGACGTCCGAGTTCTGGACCGTGCCGTTGCCGGGAAGCTCTTGGTGGTAGCGGGAGTCCAGCGAATTCTGCCGGTGGTCACCCATCACCCAGATGCTGCCCTTGGGCACCTTGATCGGACCGAACGGCTCGTCGTCACAAGGGGTGTTGCCCGGGTAGATGTAGTCCGTCTCGTCCAGCGCGTGGCCGTTGACGTTGACCTTTCCACCCTTTTTGCATTCGACCGTGTCGCCGCCGACCGCGATGACCCGCTTGATCAGGTCCTTCTCGTCGGAGGAGGGCATCAGCCCGATGAGGCCGAGGGCCCACTGCACCGCGTTCGGTTCGGGGGTCTCCGCGCCGTCCAGCCAGCCGCCCGGGTCGTTGAAGACGACGACCTCGCCGCGCTGCGGCTCGGAGCCGAACCACGGTGTGAGCTTGTCCACCAGCACCCGGTCGCCGCGCTGCAGGGTGTCCTGCATCGAGTCCGAGGGGATCGAGAACGCCTGGACGAGAAAAGCCTTGATCAGGAAGGCGAGAAGAAGCGCGATCCCGATCAGGAGGGGCAGTTCCTTCCAGAAGGAACGCGGCTTCCTCGGCGCCGTCGCGCCGCCTCCGTCCGGCCCGTCCCCGCCGTCGCCCCGCCGTTCCGCCGACTCGTCCGTCACGTCTTCGGGCGACTCGGCGAGCTGCTCGCGTCCCTCCTCGGGATCGTCGTGTCCGGATCGTGCGCCGACCGCCACATCCCCCACATCCACTCCTTACTCCGCGCGAATACTCTGTGTGATCGCCTGTCCCGAAGAAGGGACAGGCCCACCACTCCCATAACGAGCGGGAGTTCCGCAGGGGTCGGGAGCCGGACCAATCCGTTTCGATCCTGGGAAGACAGACTATTCGACGGTCCGGCCGCCGTGGTCGGCGCGGCACGCGCATCGGGTACGGAAGCGAAGGTCGACCGCTGCTCCAGTCCGCTCCAGTGGTCGAGCGGCCAGGCGATGACGACCGCGCGGCCCACGACCCCGGCCTCGGAGACCGTACCGCTGTACTCCTCCTGGAGATGAAAGCGGGAATCGGCCGAATTGGAGCGGTGATCGCCCATGACGAAGATGCGTCCGGCGGGGACCTGTACCTCGAAGGGGATCGTGGAGGGCGCGTTGCCGGGGTTCAGGTACTGCTCGGTGAGGGGCATGCCGTTGACGGTCACCTTGCCGTTGACGTCACAGCACTTGACGGTGTCACCGCCGACCGCGACGACCCGCTTGATCAGGTCCTTGTCATCCGCGGACGGCAGCAGCCCGATGGCGGACAGCCCTTCCTTGAGCTGCTTGACCACCACCGGGGAGTTGTCCGGCGGGGGCTGCTCGTCCTGGAGCCAGTTACCGGGGTCCTTGAAGACCACGACATCGCCGCGCTGCGGCTTGGAGCCGAACCAGGGGGTCAGTTTGTCCACCAGCACCCGGTCGCTGATCCTGATCGTCTGCTCCATGGATCCCGAAGGGATCACGAACGCCTGCACCAGGAACGTCTTGAGGACGACGGCGATCAGCAGCGCCACCGTGATCAGCAGCGGGATCTCCTTGGCCGCGGACCGGCTGCGGCGCCGCTTCACCTTCCTGGCGAGTTTGCGCCGCTCCGCGCGGCCCGGCAGCGCCCGCCCCGTGGTGGGTCTGGAACCGGTCGGCAGTCTGGTGTCGTATCCGTGATTGGCAGGACGCCCGCGCTTACCCATGGGCACCGCTCCCCGGGGCCGGGACCTCACGGAAGGCGTCTGTGGGCTCCAGGACGGCCCAGCGGCCCACGGGCCAGCCGATCCAGTCCGCCCTTCCGATCACTCTCTCCACGGGCACCATCCCGCCTCCCGGCTCTCCGAGATGATCCCGGGAGTCACGCGAATTACTGCGATGATCGCCCATCACCCACAGGGTTCCCTCGGGTACGACGATGTCGAAAGGCACGCGGGAGGGCGCGTCACCGGCGTACACATACCGCTCGTCAACGGCCCGGCCGTTCACTTCGACCCTGCCCCCCTTGTCGCAGCAGACCACACGGTCACCCCCCACACCGACCACGCGCTTGACGAAATCGGTCTCGGCGGGCTCGGCGAGTCCGAGGGCCGCGGCCGCCCCGTGCAGCAGCCCGGTGACGGGGTTCCCACCGGCCGGCTCCTGTACGAAGGAGCCGGTGCCGTCGAAGACGATCACGTCACCACGCTGCGGCGCGGTACCGAAACGGTACGCCAACTTGTTGACGAGCAAGCGGTCTCCGACACGGAGGGTGGGTTCCATCGAGCCACTGGGGATCAGAAATGGCTGGAGTACGAACGTGCTGAAGAGCAGCACGAAGACCGTGCAGAAGACGCCGAGGAGCCCCGTACGGCGCCAGGAGAGCCACGAGCTCCCCACCGTGCCCCGGCCCGTCGCGAGCCAGGGAGAACGCGAGAAGCGGGGGGGGGGGGGGGGCGGCGGGGGGGGGGGGGGGGGGGGGGGGGGGGGGGGGGGGGGGGGGGGGGGGGTGGGGTGGGGGGGGGGGGGGGGGGGGGTGTGGGGGGTGGGGGGGGGGGCTGCCCAACCCCGCCCCGCCCCCCCCCCCCCCCCCCCCCCCCCCCCGCCCCCCCGCCCCCGGCCCCCGCCCCCCCCCCGCCCCCGCCCCCCCCCCCGCCCGCCCGGGGGGGGGGCCCCCCCCCCCCCCCCCGCTTCTCGTGCTGTGCTTCGGTGTCCATCGGGGCCAGATCTTATCCGGCGGCCCTGTCACACCGGGCGTGAGAAGAGTCCCGGCCCTCGGCTTGAGAAGTCTCAGGCCCAGGACCGTGGGGGCTCAGCGGTCGCGCTTCTCCTTGATCTTCGCGGCCTTGCCGCGCAGCTCACGGAGGTAGTACAGCTTGGCGCGGCGGACGTCACCGCGGCTGACCAGCTCGATCTTCTCGAAGATCGGGCTGTGGACCGGGAAGGTGCGCTCGACGCCGACGGAGAACGAGACCTTGCGGACCGTGAAGGTCTCACGGACGCCCGAACCCTGGCGGCGGATGACGACACCCTTGAACTGCTGGATACGGGAGCGGTTGCCCTCGATGACGCGTACGTGGACGTTCACGGTGTCACCGGGGCGGAAGGCGGGGAGGTCGCTGCGGAGCGACGACGCGTCGACGGAGTCGAGCAGGCTGGCCATGAAGGTCTGCTTCCTCGCTGATGCCACAGGTCATCAGCGGATGATCGGGAGAGAGTATGAGTGCCGTTCGCGTCGGGCGGGCGTCGGTCCCCCTGTGGCAGGGGCGCACACCGGACGTACAGCAGCGGCCTATTCTTCCACGTCGTCGGGCCTGCGCCAAAATCGGCCACCGGGCTCCGGCGACCAGCCCAGGATGGAGAGCGTTTCCCGGTCCTTCTTGTCGAAGGCGGCGGGGTCGCACCGTTCGATCAGATCGGGCCGGTTGAGCGCCGTACGCCGGAACGCCTCGTCGCGGCGCCACCGGGCGATCTTCCCGTGGTGGCCGCTGAGCAGGACGTCCGGGATGCCGCGCCCGCGCCACTCGGGCGGCTTCGTGTAGACGGGCCCCTCCAGCAGATCAGCCATCGCGCCGGGGGCGAACGAGTCGTCGCGGTGCGACTCCGCGTTGCCGAGCACGCCGGGCAGCAGCCGGGCCACGGCCTCGGTGATCACCAGGACCGCGGCCTCGCCGCCGGCCAGCACGTAGTCGCCGATGGACACCTCGACCACGGGGATCCGCGTCGCGTATTCGTCGATGACCCGGCTGTCGATGCCTTCGTAGCGGGCGGGAGCGAAGAGCAGCCAGGGACGCTCGGAGAGCTCCACGGCCAGCTTCTGGGTGAAGGGGCGGCCACTGGGCGTGGGAACGACCAGGACGGGGCCGTACGCGCCCGCCTCATAGCCGTCCGCAAGGGTCTCGTCGAGGGCGTCACCCCAGGGGCCGGTCTTCATGACCATGCCGGGGCCACCGCCGTAGGGCGTGTCGTCGACCGTGTTGTGCCGGTCGTACGTCCACTCCCGCAGGTCGTGCACGTGTACGTCGAGGCGTCCGCGCGCCCGGGCCTTGCCGACGAGCGAGACGTTCAGCGGTTCCAGGTACTCCGGGAAGATCGTGAGGACGTCGAGCCTCATCGGTCGTCGGCCTCTCCACCGCCGGGCACGATCTCCGCCCGGTCGTCGATCAGCCCCGGCGGCGGGTCGATCACGGCCCGCTGCTCGGTCAGATCGATCTCGGTGACGATCTCCTCCACGAAGGGGATCATGACCTCGCTGCCGTCGGGCCGTTCCACGATGAACAGGTCCTGCGAGGGCAGGTGTGTGATCTCGGTGATCCGGCCGACCTCGGTGCCGTCGGTCAGGACGACGTCCAGGTCCATCAACTGATGGTCGTAGAACTCTTCCGGATCCTCGGGAAGCTCCTCCGGGTCCACCTCGGCGATCAGGAGGACGTTGCGCAGGGCCTCGGCGCCCGTACGGTCCCGCACTCCGGCGAAGCGCAGCAGCAGCCTGCCGCTGTGCACCCGGCCCGTCTCGATCGTCAGCGGCCCGGTCGACGCCGGTTCCGTGGCGAGGACGGCGCCGGGACCGAGCCGTACCTCGGGCTCGTCCGTACGCACCTCGACGGTGACCTCGCCCTTGATGCCGTGGGCGCGGCCGATCCGCCCGACTACCAACTGCACTGCCAAGCCCGCCCTCTGTGCGGCTGAACCGCCGCCCGCTCCCGCGGACGTGGTCGCTCGCCGTCGTGGTTGCTCCATTGATGTTTCTGGTACCAGCACGCAAACACGGGCCGGGAAGGCGGATGCCCTTCCCGGCCCGTGCCGGTGTTCTGGTGTGTCAGCGGACCTGGTCCACGTCGACGAGGTCGACGCGGATGCCACGGCCGCCGAGGGCGCCCACGACCGTCCGCAGCGCACGCGCGGTGCGGCCGTTGCGGCCGATCACCTTGCCGAGGTCGTCCGGGTGGACCCGGACCTCCAGCACCCGGCCGCGGCGCAGGTTGCGCGAGGCGACCTGCACTTCGTCCGGGTTGTCGACAATGCCCTTCACGAGGTGCTCGAGAGCCTCCTCGAGCATGCTCAGGCCCCGGTCGACTCGGCGGCGGCCGAAGACTCGGTCCCGGCTTCGTCGGCCTTCTTGTCTGACTTCTTGGCCTTCTGAGTGATGGCCTCGCCCTTGGGCTCGTCGCCGGCGTCCTTCGCGGCGGCCTCGAAGAGGGCGCGCTTGTCGGCCTTCGGCTCCGGCTGGAGCAGCGGCGCGGGGGCCGGAAGGCCCTTGTGCGCCTGCCAGTCACCGGTGAGCTTGAGGATCGCGAGAACCGGCTCGGTCGGCTGGGCGCCGACGGACAGCCAGTAACGCGCGCGGTCCGAGTCGACCTCGATACGCGACGGGTTCTGCACCGGGTGGTACAGACCGATCTCCTCAATGGCCCGGCCGTCACGGCGGGTACGGGAGTCGGCGACGATGATGCGGTAGTGAGGCGAACGGATCTTGCCCAGACGCTTCAGCTTGATCTTGACTGCCACTGGAGTGGTGTCTCCTGGTCTTGACGTGGTTGGGCACAGCGGGATGCCGCGTGGGGTTGCGGTACCCGATCTGCCCGATGGACGCGTCAGCCGGAGGAGAGAGGGGTCCTGTGCGACTGTCGAGTACGGCTGGCCATTCTGCCACACCCCGGCACCGGGGTTGACCCGGCCGGGGCACGGCCTGCTGCGCACGGCTCCGGCCCCGTGGATGACGGAGCAGTGCCGCGGATACGGGTCGCCGCCCCGGCGGCATGAAGGCCGCCGGGAGCCCGCGGGGTGCCGGCGAGCGCCCTAGCTCGCGGCGGCGACCACTTCCGGGATACGGAACGGTTTGCCGCAGCCGCCGCAGACGATCGGGGCCTGGGCGAGGACCGACGGGACGACGCGCACATTCCGGCCGCAGTCGCAGACCGCCTTGACCCGCACCCCACCGCCGGACGAGCCGTGCCGGGCGGCCGGGCCGCGGAAGCTGCGCTTGGTGTCGGCGGCCGTCGCGACGGTGTGCGCCTTGAGGGCACGCTGGAGCCGCTCCATGGTGGGGCGGTACCGGCGCTTCGCCTCGGGGCTGAGCGCGACCAGGGAGAAGCCGCTGCTGGGATGCGGCTCCTCCGGATGATCGAGACCCATCTCCTCGGCGATCGCAAGGAATCGGCGGTTGTGGTAGCGGCCCGCGCGCGAGGTGTCGCGGACACCTCTGGCCGCGGCGATGCCATGGACCGCTTCGTGAAGCAGTCGTTCGAAAGAGAGCTCGGCGCCGCAGGCGGACGACGACTCTCCGATCAGGGACTCTGGCGCGGCAAGATCCGGCAGCTCGGGGTGGGACCGCTGAATGTCGGCCCACGCCTGTGCCAGCTCTGCGGCGAGAACAGGTGGTGTCGTGCTCACGTCGTGAATAACGAGCCGGATCCCTCCCGGGTTCCATTACGGGGCATCACAAATAATTTGCACGTACCCGTCAGTTGCCATTGATGCGTCCTGACGAGGGCGGGTGCGTCGATCTGCGGAGAAGGCTCACAGCTCATACCAAGGTGGTACGTAGCGTTGGATACGCATCGACGCGTAGACGATCTACGTCTACCCCAACCACGACGGCGACAGTACCGGGGCGGACACCTGCTTCCCGCAACGCCCCCGCGGATGCGCCGACGCCCCGAATGGCTCAATCGGGGCCGGGCCGCGCACCGCTCGGCCACCGGCCCGCTCGACCGTCCTGCTCAGATCCTGGTACCCGTTCCGGAGCCGGGAACAGGAATCGGCCATGCACGCGGGGGCGTACGCCCGGGGCACGCACGCTTTGCCCGTCACCCACTGGACGCGGGCACGGATGGGGAGTTCCCTGACATACGGGGGGTGTGTGTTCACACGTACACGGGGGGGGGCTGCCAAACAGGGTACGAACGACCTCTCGGCGGATTGGGGCGCTATCCATGACACGTACGCTCGTCCAGCATCATCAGCTCCCTTCGGGCACAGCCACGGATCCGGCGCTCCCCGTGACACCGGAGGCGGGCACGCGCGCCCGCGACTGGGCCGAGATCCAGGAACGGATGCTGGTGCCGCTCTACGAAGCGGTGTACGAGCGCCTGGAGGTCCGCGCCGGGACCCGGGTGCTCGGTCTCGGCTGCGGCTCAGGGCTCGCCCTGCTGCTGGCCACCGCGCGGGGCGCGCGCGTGACCGGTGTCGAAGCGGACGGGGAACGGCTGGCACTGGCCCGTGAGCGGCTGCTCGCGGAGGACGGAAGGGACGGAGCAGGGCACCGGCCGGGCGACACCGGCTGCCGGGCACTGCTGCCCGCCGACCGGATGGCCGACGCCGCCGCGGGACCCGACCGGGCCGGGTACGACCTGATCACCGCCTTTCAGCCCATCGGCTCCGTGGCGGGTGACGCGAAAGGGCTCGATCCCGCCCTCAGAACAGCGATACCGCTGGCCGGGCGCGGCACTCCGGTGGTACTGGCCGGCTGGGGTCCGCCGGAGCGCTGCGCCACGGACGCGGTGCTGCGTGTCGCGGGCCGGCTGGCGGACCGGCTGCGCAAGGGTGCCCGGCGGCCCGCGTACCGGGACGATCTGGAGGATGTCGCGGCGCGAGCCGGGCTGAAACCGGACGGTTCGGGACGGGTGGCCTGCCCGTTCGGGTACGCGGACCAGCAGAGCGCGGTGCGCGGGCTGCTGTCGACCGGGGTGTTCGACGGTGCGATCCGGGCGACCGACCGGCGGCAGGTGGAGAAGGAGATCGGCGAGGCGCTCCATCCGCATCTGCGGCGGGACGGCACGGTCTGGATGCCGAACGTCTTCCGGTATCTGATCGCCCGTACGCCCTGACGGGGCGAGCACGCAAGTGTGGCGGGCCGCAGGACATCGCCGCCCGGCGGCCGTTGGCGGTGACGCGGTCGGCGGCGAGCGGCGGGCGCCCTGCGGCGAAATGGCGTGTGGACGCCAAGATGCGGCGGGACGCTTGCCAGTATCCAGAATCCTGTTTACTGTCATTTGCGTGACAGACTTCGACGAGCGTTTCCTGACCCGCAACGGCCTCGCGGCCCGGCAGCTCGCGGTGCTCCTGCTGAACCACGAGCCGGACACCCGGCTGCCGCGCGTCCGTGACTTCGCCGTGGAACTGGGCGTCGGGAACGGCACGGTGCAGGCCGCGCTCCACCTTCTGGAGAGCGCCGGCGCCATCGAGACGACGGCGCGGGGCCACCTGGGCACGTTCCTCGTCCGCGCCGACCGCTCGATACTCTGGCGGCTCTCCGGGCTGGGCACCCTGCTCGCCGCCATGCCACTGCCCCACTCCCGTCGTTACGAGGGGCTGGCCACCGGGCTGCGCTCCGCCTTCGAGGAGGCCGGGGCACCCTTCGCGATCACCTTCATGCACGGTGCGGACGCCCGCACCACCACACTGCTCGAAGGCAAGGTCGATCTCGTGGTGCTCTCCCGCTTCGCCGCCGACCGGCTGATCGAGGAGTATCCGGTCGAACTCGTCGCGGACCTCGGCCCGATCACCTATGTCGGGGCGCACGGCATAGTGCTGCGGCACGGCTCGGACCTGGAGAGCCCCGGGCTGCGCGTCGCCGTCGACCACACCTCGGAGGACCAGCGCATACTCGCGGAGCGCACGTTCGCGGGGCGGGACGACATCGAGTGGATCGAAGCCTCGCGCACCCAACTGCGCGAGCTGTTCGAGCACGACGAGGCCGACGCCACCGTCTGGAACCTGGACGAGGCGCAAGGTCTGATCGGTACGGACGTGGATGTCCTGCCGCTCGACGACGAGATCACGCGCGACCTGTCGCGGCGCAACTCCAGCGCGGCGATCATCAGCAGAACGGAGGGGGCGAAGGCGCTCGGCGCCGTTCGCGCATCCCTCGACCTGTCCGTCATCACCGCACTCCAGGCAGAGGTACTGCGCGGCGAGCGCACGCCCTCGTACTGACCGGCCACACGTCCGAGCGCCTCCGGCCACCCAGCCAATCGATCCACAAAATACAAAATACTGGTTACTGTTCTATCCACTTGTCCGTTTCGCGTGATCCGTTCACGTGATCCGTAGGAAGGAGAAGGAGCGTCATGGACGACCAACTCGCCCTCCGTATCCAGCTCTTCCGTGAGACCCGTCAGGTCAGTCCCGAGGTCGCCCTGTTCGTCGCTGCGGAGCTGGACGCCCTGGCCGCCGAGGGCCTCACCGTCACCGAGGACACGGCCGGGGTGCTCACCAGCCATCTGATGGCGGCGCTCACCCGGCTGCTGGACGGCGCACCGATCGAGGCGTTCCGTACGGATGAACAGGTCGCGGCCGAGCTGGCCGGACACCCCGAGGCGATCGCCCGGGCGCGCGCCATGGCCCTACGAGCCGAGAAGGCACTCGGTACCCCGCTGCCCGGCTCCGAGGTGAACTTCCTGGGCCTGCATCTCGCCGTGCTCGCGGAGAACTCCCCTCCTACCCGGCACCACACGTCAGAGCGAAGGAGTCAGTCATGAAGATCCTCACCGGCGGCGTCGGCAAGACCGAGGTCACGGACACCGTCTCGCGGCTCGGCCTCGACGGCCTGGAGATCGTGGTCTCCAACGACATGGATGCCGCGATGAAGCTCCGGGCCGGCCAGGCCGACTACTACCTGGGCACCTGTCACACCGGCGCCGGTGCCTCGCTCGGCATCCTCGTCGGGCTGCTGGGCAGTCCCCTGTGCCACACCTTCGGCCGCTCCGTGCCGACGGAGGAGCAGGTGGCCGCGCTGCTCTCGGACGGCAAGAAGGTCTTCGGCTTCGCCGTCGACCAGATCGACGTGCTCGCCCCACTCATGGCCCGCGCGATCGCGGCGCGCGGCTGACCCCGACGATCTACCGGACCGCAGAGGAGACCTCCCTGTGCACACCGTCCTCGCAGCCAGTACCCGTCTGGATCTCTCGCTGACGCAGAAGCTGTTCGTGATAGCCCTGTGCGCGCTGACCGCCTTCGTCTCCCACCTGGCGCTGGCCGTCTTCAACGACGGCGTACGCCCCTTCATGCTCGACTTCATCCAGGGCCGCGCCAAGCGCTCCGCCACCACGGCGGTGTCCTTCGGACTCTCGGCCGGCTTCATCTTCGGGCTCGGTGCGCCCATGGCCCTCGCCAGCGGCGTGCTCAACCCCTGGTTGCTCTTTCTCCCCACCGACATCCTGGGCATCCTTGCTCCCAGGGCGTGGATCGCATCGCTGCTGGGCGGCGTCTGGGGTGCGGTGGTCGTCTTCGGTCTCGACGGCGCCAATGACCTGGCGCACGATCTGCCCGTCGACTTCCTGACCGCGATGCAGCAGATGTCGACTCCGATCCTCTTCCTGTTCACGCTCTTTCCGGTGCTCGCCATCACCAGACAGTTCGGTCGGCCGCGCGGCGCTTTCGCGGCCGTGCTGGAACTGGCCCTGGTCATCATGACGATGAAGCTGTGGCCGAAGGTCTTTCCCGGTTCGCTCGCGATGGCGGCGGGAGTGCTGCTGCTCATCGGATTCGCCGTCAGGAAGGACCTGCTCCAGCGGAAAGAGGAGCGGGCCCAGGAACGGCGGCAGCCGCAGGGGCAGGGGAAGCGGCTGGAACAGGGGCAGGAGCGGGAGGACACCGGGGACGATCCGATGGTCTCCCTGTTCAGCGGCAGCGCCCTGCGGCTGCGCCGCCATCTGCCGCTCTTCATGGTGCTGGGCGCTGGAGTGTGTGTCCTGGCGCAGATGCACATATTCGGCGGCGGGGAGGCGACGAGCTTCCTGATCGCCAAGGGGCAGTACAGCGAAGCCGCCCAGGTCGACTTCTACCGGGTGTTCGGCTTCGTCCCGCTGATCGCGACGACCGCGCTCGCCTCCGGCGCGTACGGCATCGCCGGGTTCACGCTCGTCTATCCCCTCGGTTATCTGCTGCCGGACCCGTTCCTCGCGGCGGTCGTCGGCGCCGTGGTTCTCGCCCTCGAAGTGCTGGCGCTCTCCTCCGTCGGGAGGGTCCTCGGCAAACTCCCGTCCGTGCGCGACTCCTCCGAGCATCTACGCGCCGCGATCACGGAGACGCTGGGGCTGGCCATCCTCTTCGGCTCTCTGCTCGCGGCGCAGGTGATGGGCGGCGGCCTGGCCATCCTCGTCGTCGGCGGGCTCTATCTCCTCAACGAGGCGATGGGCAGACCGGTGGTGCGGATGGCGGCGGCGCCCGCCGCGGTCGTCGTCGGCGGTGTCCTGCTCAACCTCCTCCACTGGCTCGACCTGTTCACCCCGCTGAAGAGTTGATGCCCTGCGTCCCGGCGCGGACGGACCCGTCAGGAAGGCACCCGTACCCATGCGTCCCCCACTCCCCACTTCGTTCTCCGACCCGCCACATGTCCTCACCGTCGCCGGGCCGCTGTCCGTCTCCGCCGTGCGCGGGCCGGCGCTCGCCCATGAGCATCTCGTGCTCGATCTCGACCGTACGGGCGACGGCGCCGCCGTCCTGGAAGCCGGGCGCCACCGGTCGGCCGTCGTCGCCGAACTGGCCGCGTTGCGGGCGGAGTTCGGGCTCGCCCTGGTCATCGAGCTGACCTGCCGGGGCATGGGCCGCGATCCGCGCGCCCTGGTGCGTATCGCTGAGGAGTCCGGTATCGCGGTGGTCGCCGCCACCGGTTGGTACTACGAGCCGTTCCACCTCCGGGAGACGGGAGAGGCGAGCGTCGCGCGGCTCACGGAGATCCTGGTGCGGGAGATCGAGGACGGCATCGGGGCGAGTGGTGTCCGTCCTGGCGTGCTCGGCGAGATCGGCAGCCACGGCGACCGGCCGAGCGGGCGCGAGAGCCGTGCGCTGCTCGCCTCGGCCCATGCCGCGCGCGCCACCGGCCTGTCGCTCGCCACCCACGCCCAGCTCGGCCGCGGCGGGCTCGCCCAACTGGAGCTGCTCACCGGCACGGGGCTGCCCCCGCACCGGATCTCGATCGGCCATCAGGACCTGCTGGACGATCCAGGCGTCCACCGTGAGCTCGCGGCGAGCGGCGCGTACGTCGCGTTCGACACCGTGGGCAAGGAGCGCTACCAGAGCGACGACACCCGATTGCGGCTGCTGCTGGCCCTGCTGGACGCGGGGCACGCCGACCGGGCCCTGCTGAGCTGCGACATCTCCCGCCACAGCTATCTGGCGGCCGAGGGCGGCCAGGGGTACGGGCATCTCTTCCGCTCCTTCCTGCCGGAAGCACGCGCGGCGGGCGTGGACGACGGCCTGATCGACCTGATGACACGCCGCAACCCCCTGCGCTTCCTGACCGGCGCCGACACGGACGAAAACCCGCGCACGGCCACCGAGACCGACACCGACACCGCCCGCGCCGCGGGCACCGACGCCGAGGAGATCTGAGATGCCTCCCCGTCTTCCCCGGACCTTCCCGCTGCCCACGATCGCGCTGGAGGACGCCGTCCAACTCCAGTTCCGGCTGCTGGAGCACACCGCCGCGCACTTCGAGGGGCCCCAGCTCTTCGAGGCGGACGCCGGTGTGGTCACCGGGCTGGGCCGACCCCGTACGACCGCACGCGTCGAGGCCGTTCTCGCCGACTGGTTCGGCGCCGAGGACGCCGCGCTGGTGCAGGGCGCCGGTACGGGCGCGATCCGGGCCGCGCTCCAGGCGGCCGTCTCCCCCGGCGATGCGCTGCTGATCCACCGGGCGCCGGTCTACCGGACCACCGCCGTCACCCTGCGCGGCCTCGGCGTCCGTACCGTCGAGGCCGACTTCAACGACCGTGCGGCGCTCCGCGAGGCCCTGGCGTCGACCGACCTCGACTGGGCGTACGTCCAGCACAGCAGGCAGCGGCTCGGGGACTCCTACGATCCGGGCGAGGTGCTGGCGGCCTGCCGTGCCGCGGGGGTGCGTACGGTCGTCGACGACAACTACACGGTGCTGCGCGTGCCCGCCTGCGGCGTCCAGCTCGGCGCCGACGTCTCCTGTTTCTCCCTCTTCAAGCTGCACGGACCGGAGGGCGTGGGCGCGGTCGTCGGCGCCCGTGATCTCGTCGGGCGCGTCCGTGCCGACAACTACTCGGGCGGCGGCCAGGTCCAGGGCGCCCAGGCGCTGGAGGCGCTGCGCGCCCTCACCCATGTGCCCGTCCTGTGGGCGCTCCAGTCCCGGGTCTCCGCCGAGGTCGCCGGGCGGCTGACCGCGGGCGAGGTGCCGGGCGTCGCGGAGGTACGGATCGCCAACGCGCAGGACCGCTGTCTGCTGGTACGGCTCGACCGCCCCGTCGCCCGCCAACTGCCCGCCGTCGCCGCGCGGTACGGCGCCGCGCCGTACCCCGTGGGCTCCAACTCCCGTTACGAGATCGCGCCGCTCGTCCACCGGATGTCCGCCTCGTCGCTCGACGACGCTCCCGAGCTCGCCGACTGGACCGTACGGATCAACCCCATGCGGGCGGGCGCGGACCTGGTGATCGACATCCTGTGCCGTTCGCTGCACGAGCTGAAGGGCTGATCGTGTTCCTGGACACCGTCCTCACCCGCAACCCCGCGCTCGTCGAGACGGCGACCGCGCTGCACGTCTCGGGCGCCATCGGGCCCGACACCTATGTCGTGGACGCCGACGCCGTGGAGGCCAACGCGGCGCTGCTCGCGGCCGGGGCGGAGCGGCTGGGGCTCTCGCTCTGGTTCGTGGTCAAGCAGTTCGGCCGCAACCCCGCGCTGATCCGCGCGGTCGCCCGGCACATCCCCCGGTTCGCCGCGATCGACCCGTCCGAGGCGCGGGCACTGCACGCGGCGGGGGCCCGGGCGGGCAACCTCGGCCATCTCGTGCAGATCCCGCGCCGCGCCCTGCCCGGGATGCTGGCCTGGCGCCCCGAGGCGGTCACGGTCTTCGATCTCGCCAACGCGCGGGCCGTCTCGGACGCGGCGGGCGGGCTCGGTCTCGTCCAGGACGTGTTCGTACGGATCGAGGCCGCACCGGGCTCCGGCCATCCGGGGCAGGAGGGCGGCGTACCGCTGGAGGCCCTGGACGGCTTCGCCGCCGCGGTCGAGCGGCTGCCGTCGGTGCGGATCGCCGGGGTGACGGCGTTCCCGTGCGTGCTGTGCGCGCCCGACACCGGCCGGCCGGCCCCGACGCCCACCTTCGAACTCGTCCGCGAGGCGCGGGAGGTGCTGACCGCGCGCGGCCATCGGGGGCTGGGCCTCAGTGCCCCGGGCGCAACCTCCGTGGCGGCGTTGCCGCTGCTGGCCCGGCTGGGCGCCACGCACGGCGAGCCCGGCCACTCCCTCACCGGCACCACACCCCTGCACGCGGCGGATCCGCACCAGCCGGAACGGCCCGCCTACGTGTACGTCACCGAGGTCGCCCACACGCTCGCGGACGGCCGGCCCGCGCTCTTCGGCGGCGGGTTCTACGCCCGGTCCGGGGTCCGCTCCGCCCTGCTGCCCCGCACGGGGCTGCGCCTCCGGGTGGGCGACGCCTCTGCGGAGAACATCGACTACTACCGGCTGTTGGACCCGCCCGGTACGGGATCCGGCGAGGTGAGAGCCGGGGACACGGCCGTCCTGGCGTTCCGTACGCAGATCTTCGTCACTCGCTCGACCGTCGCGGTCGTCGCCGGGCTCACCGGCGGAAAGCCCCGGCTCACGGGGCTGTACGACGCGCGGGGCCGGGCCCTCGAAGGAGCCGCCCTATGAGCAGGACAGCCACCGACGGCCTCGGCGGTGGCGCGCGGACCGCTGTCTCCGCGCCACCGCCCTCCGTACCCGTACCTCTACTCGTACGGCTAGCCCATGAACTTCTTGAACTCGTCCGGCAGTTCGAAGTTCTTGTCCTGGTCCCCGGCCGGCAGTCCGAACGCGCCGCCCGACTGCGCCGCCTCCTCGCGCCGCGCCAGTGCCGCCTGCTCCTCGGCCTTGCGCTTCATCGGGTTGCCGGAGCGCTGCTTGCCCTTGGCCTGCTTGACCTTCTTCTTCGTACGGCCGGGGCCGCCGCCCATCCCCGGAACGCCCGGCATGCCCGGCATCCCGCCGCCCTGCGCCATCTTCGACATCATCTTGCGCGCGTCGAAGAACCGCTCCACGAGGTTCTTCACTGCGCTGACCTCGACACCGGAACCCCGGGCGATACGGGCGCGGCGCGAGCCGTTGATGATGACCGGGTCCTGGCGCTCGGCCGGGGTCATCGACTTGATGATCGCGGCGGTGCGGTCCACGTCCTTCTCGTCGATGTTGTTGATCTGGTCCTTGATCTGCCCCATGCCGGGCAGCATGCCGAGCAGCTTGGAGATGGAGCCCATCTTCCTGACCTGCTCCATCTGCGCCAGGAAGTCGTCGAGCGTGAAGTCCTTCCCGCCCTTGCTGCTCGCCAGCTTGGAGGCCATCTTCTCGGCCTCGGCCTGGCTGAACGTCTTCTCCGCCTGCTCGATGAGGGTGAGCAGGTCACCCATGTCGAGGATGCGGGACGCCATCCGGTCGGGGTGGAACGCGTCGAACTCGTCCAGCTTCTCGCCGTTGGAGGCGAACATGATCTGCTTGCCGGTGACATGCGCGATGGAGAGGGCCGCGCCACCGCGGGCGTCACCGTCGAGCTTGGAGAGCACCACGCCGTCGAAGCCGACGCCGTCGCGGAATGCCTCCGCGGTGTTGACCGCGTCCTGGCCGATCATCGCGTCCACGACGAAGAGGACCTCGTCGGGGCTGACGGCGTCGCGGATGTCCGCGGCCTGCTTCATCAGCTCCTCGTCGATACCGAGGCGGCCCGCGGTGTCGACGATGACGACGTCGTGCTGCTTGGTCTTCGCGTACTCGATCGAGTCCTTGGCGACCTTGACCGGGTCGCCGACGCCGTTGCCCGGCTCCGGCGCGTAGACCGCGACGCCCGCGCGGTCGGCGACGACGGAGAGCTGGGTGACGGCGTTGGGGCGCTGGAGGTCACAGGCGACGAGCAGCGGGGTGTGGCCCTGGCCCTTGAGCCAGAGGCCGAGCTTTCCGGCCAGGGTGGTCTTACCGGCGCCCTGGAGGCCCGCCAGCATGATCACGGTCGGCGGCTGCTTCGCGAAGCGCAGGACGCGGGTCTCACCGCCGAGGATGCCGACCAGTTCCTCGTTGACGATCTTGACGACCTGCTGCGCGGGGTTCAGCGCCTGGGAGACCTCCGCGCCGGCCGCGCGCTCCTTGACCTTGGCGATGAAGGCGCGGACGACGGGCAGCGCCACGTCGGCTTCGAGCAGGGCGATACGGATCTCGCGGGCCGTGGCGTCGATGTCCTCCGGGCTGAGGCGCCCTTTGCCCCGGAGGCTCTTGAATGTGGCTGCGAGGCGGTCGGAGAGAGTATCGAACACGGTGGTCGCGGATCCTCAGGTCGGGAGCGGATGAGGGGACTGTCCCGCGCGGTGAAGGACAGACCGTCCCCCAGGGTATCCGGCCGCGCGTGGTGGGGTCTGCCCTGTGGGTGGCCCGGCCGTACGGGAGGCGTACGCGCCCCGTACGACCGCAGGCCACCGGGCGGCCGGAATCGTCGCCGCGGCACGGTCCGCGTACTCCGGCCGGGTCCGGTCGGGGCGCTCCGGTCCGGCGCCATCCGGTCCGGCGAGCTCCGGTCCGGCGCCGTCCGAAACAGCACCGACCGGAGCGGCGGGCCACGGGACTCAGCGCAGTGCCGTCTCCACGGCGCGTGCCAGTTCGGTGGCGGCCTCCGCCGTCAACGGCCGTCCACGGTCCGAGGTGACGTAGAAGGCGTCGACGGCGTTGGCGCCCAGCGTCGACACATGGGCGCTGCGCACCATCACCCGAGCGTCCTCCAGGGCGCGGCCGATGCGGTGCAGCAGCCCCGGGGCGTCCTGGGCGCGTACCTCGATGACCGTCGCGTGCCGGGAGGCGGTCGGCGCCACGGTCACGCGCGGCGGCGGGGCCTTGACGCCGCGACGGCGCGGGTAGGCGGCCTCGCGCTCGGCGAGCCTGGCCGGGATGTCCAGGGAGCCGTCCAGGGCCCGTACGAGGTCGGCGCGGAGCCGGGCGGCCTGCGGCAGCGAGCCGTACGCCGCCGCGACGCGCCAGCTCAGCAGCAGGACGCCGGTGGTCCTGCCCGACGCACCCCCTTCACCTGGGGCGGAGCCCGGTTCACCCGGCGGACCGCCCATCCCGCCCGGCAGTTCGACGGCGCGCAGGTCGGCGGCCCGTACCGTGAGCCGGTGCAGGGCGAGCACCCCCGCCGCCGCGGGCAGCACGCCGGGCTGGTCGGGCAGGGCGATGAGCAGTTCGACGCCCACCGGTTCCGGAGCGCCGTCCTCCTGCTCGTCCTGCTCGTCCTGTGCGGTCCCCGGCTGCGGGGCCTCGGTCTGCGCGTGCAGGGCCAGTACGGGGCCGCCGGTGCGCAGCGCCTCGACGGCGAGGCGTTCCTGCTCGGCGCTGGGCGCGGTGGGCTCGGGTTCCGCCGGGTCGTCGCCCGCGAGCACGGCGGCGACGCGGGCGACCAGGTCGGTGACGAGGGAGGAGCGCCAGGACGACCAGGCAGCGGGTCCGGTGGCGAGCGCGTCGGCCTCGGTAAGGGCGTGCAGGAGTTCCAGGGTCGCCAGCGAGCCGACGCGGGTGGCGACGGAGCTGACGGTCGCCGGGTCGTCCAGGTCGCGCCGGGTCGCCGTGTCGACGAGGAGCAGGTGGTGGCGTACGACGGTGGCGACAGTGGCGACGTCCTCGCGGTCGAAGCCGATCCGGGCGGCGACGTCGCGGGCGATGATCTCACCGGCCACGGAGTGGTCGCCGGGCCAGCCCTTGCCGATGTCGTGCAGCAGGGCGCAGACGAGCAGCAGGTCGGGGCGGCCGACGCGGCGGGTGAGCGAGGACGCCTGGACGGCCGCCTCGACGAGGTGGCGGTCGACGGTCCAGGTGTGGACGGGGTTGCGCTGGGGGCGGCACCGTACGCGCTCCCAGTCGGGCAGGAGCTGGGTGATCAGCCCTTCGGCTTCGAGGGCTTCCCAGACGGGAACGGTCGACTCGCCGGCGCCGAGCAGGGTGACCAGTTCCTCGCGGGCCTCGGCGGGCCAGGGCACCGGCAGGGGTTTGACGGCGCGGGCGAGGCGGCGTACGGCGTGCAGGGAGATCGGCAGTCCGGCCTGAGCGGCGGCGGCAGCGGCCCGCAGGGGCAGCACGGGGTCGCGTTCGGGCCGTGCGGTGCGGGCGAGAACGACCTCGCCGTCCTGCTCGACGACGCCCTCGGCGAGCGGGGTGCGGTCCGGGGCGGGCTTGCCGCCCAGCATGGCGCGCAGCCGCGGGCGTACGGAGCGGGAGCGCAGGACGCGGTTGACCTCGCGCCAGGTGACGTCGGAGGCATACGAGACGGTGCGCGCGGCCTCGTACACCTGGCGCAGCAGGGCGTCGGCGTCGAGCAGGCCGAGTTCGGCTGCGACGGGGTCCTGCTCCTGGAGGGCGAGCCGGTCGGTGGCGCGTCCGGTGGTCAGATGCAGGGCGTCGCGGGCGTCGAGCAGTGTGCGGCGTGCGTCGCCGAGGCCCTCGCGGGGCGCGTCGGCGAGCCAGGAGGCGGCGACGGCGCGCAGCGCGGTGGCGTCGCGCAGTCCGCCCCTGGCCTCCTTGAGGTCGGGTTCCAGGAGGAACTGGAGCTCGCCCTGGCGCTCGGCCCGTTCCCGGCACAGTTCGTCCAGTTCGGGCAGGCGCTTGGGCGCGGTGTTGCGCCAGTCGGCGAGGATCGTGGTGCGTACGCCGGTGACCAGGCCGAGGTCTCCGGCGACATGCCGGGCGTCGAGCAGGCCGAGCTGCACCTTGAGGTCCTCGGCGGCGGTCTTGCGCGCCTCGGCGGGGGTGCGTACGGAGTGGTCGAGGGCGAGTCCGAGGTCCCAGACCGGGTACCAGACACGGTCGGCGAGGGCGGCGATCGCTTTCGCGGGGGTCTTGCCGTCGTGCAGGAGCAGCAGGTCGAGATCGCTGCGCGGGGAGAGTTCGCCCCGTCCGTAGCCGCCCACGGCGACGAGGGCCGCGCCGCGTACCCCGGTCTCCTGGGCGGCGGTGGTGAACAGGGCGTTCAGCCAGTCGTCGGTCAGGCGGGCCAGCGCTCCACGGCGCGGCGGCCCTGGCTGCGCCTTCTCCTGGAGGAGGCGCAGCCGGGCCGCCGCATAGCCGCTGGGTCCCGAGTCTGCCTTTTCGGGTGTCTCTTCGAGGCTCGTCACCCAGTCGTTCCCGTCTCTAGAGGGCGTCCGGGCCGCGCTCGCCGGTCCGTACGCGGACCGCCGTGTCGACCGGGACGCTCCATACCTTGCCGTCACCGATCTTGCCGGTGCGGGCGGCCTTCACCACCACTTCGATGAGCTCGTCGGCGTCGCTGTCCTCGACCAGTACCTCGATACGGATCTTCGGTACGAGGTCGACGGTGTACTCCGCACCCCGGTAGACCTCGGTGTGGCCGCGCTGCCGGCCGTATCCGCTGGCCTCCGTGACCGTGAGGCCCTGGACGCCGAAGCCCTGGAGGGCCTCCTTGATCTCGTCCAGCCGGTGTGGCTTCACGACTGCGGTGATGAGCTTCATGCGTCCACCTTCTTGTTCTTCGCCGCGGCGGCGTTGTCGTCGTGGTGCGGGGCGGCGAGGCTGCTACGGCCGGACGGGGAGCCGCCGACCGCGCTGTAGTCGTACGCCGATTCCGCGTGGTACGCCATGTCGACACCGCTGGTCTCGTCGTCCTCGGAGGCGCGGAAACCGATGGTGACGTCGACGATCTTGGCGAGGATCCAGGAAACCACGAAGGAGTACGCCATCACGGAGAAGGCCCCGGTGGCCTGCTTTCCGAGCTGCGTGAGGCCGCCGACACCGTCGACCGCGAGGACACCGACGAGCAGGGTGCCGATGACACCGCCGACGAGGTGGACGCCGACCACGTCGAGGGAGTCGTCGTAGCCCAGCTTGAACTTGAGGCTGACGGCCCAGGAGCAGACCAGACCGGCCACGAGACCGATGAGGATGGCACCGAAGGGGCTGACGTTCGCACCGGACGGGGTGATCGCGACGAGGCCGGCGATGGCGCCGGAGGCGGCGCCCAGCGTGGTGAACGCGCCGTGCCGGATGCGCTCGTAGATCAGCCAGCCGAGCATGGCCGCGCCGGTGGCGATCTGGGTGTTGAACGCCATGATCGCGGAGGTGCCGTTGGCGGCGAGCGCGGAGCCGGCGTTGAAGCCGAACCAGCCGAACCACAGCAGGGCCATGCCGAGGACGACGAGCGGCAGGCTGTGCGGCCGCATCGGGTCCTTCTTGAATCCGATCCGCTTGCCGACGACCAGGACCGCGGCGAGCGCTCCGACACCGGCGTTGATGTGGACCGCCGTACCGCCGGCGAAGTCGATCACGCCCAGCTTGAAGAGCCAGCCGTCGGACTGCCAGACCCAGTGCGCGATCGGGAAGTACACCACGGTGACCCAGAGCGTGATGAAGAGCGCCCAGGCGCTGAACTTCACACGGTCGGCGAGCGCACCGCTCATCAGCGCGGGGGTCAGGACGGCGAACATGAGCTGGAAAAGGGCGAAGGCGAAGACGGGGATGCCTTCCTTGCCTCCGGTCAGGGTGTCGACCGAAATGCCCTTGAGCCCGATGTGGTCGAAGTTGCCCAGGAGACCGCCGCCGATGTCGTCACCGAAAGCCAGTGAGTATCCGTAGAGGACCCACAGGACGCTGACGATCCCGAGCGAGATCAAGGACATCATGAGCATGTTGAGGGCGCTCTTCACCCGCACCATGCCGCCGTAGAAGAATGCCAGGCCGGGCGTCATCAGCATGACGAGCGCGGCACTGATCAGTACGAATGCGGTATCTGCGCCATTCAAGGCCAGCGTCTCCTCGTGGGTCGGATACGGCCCGTGCGGATGCTCAAGCGGGTATGGGGCCGACTGTGCTCAGGAGATTGGCGCAGCGCGGTTTCAGCCAGTGCCGCTCGATGTTTCACGCCGGTGACGAAGGCGTCCCCTGTGTTACACCCCGATGAACCGGCAGATCTCGGACGGGGGCCGCGGATACCCTCTGCGGACACCCGGCGGGCGGCCCGCGGGCAGCGGAAACCGGCCGCGGCATTCACCCTGCTGTCCTGGCGGCGGGGGAGCCGTGTCGGGCTGTACGGGGTGGTTGCCGCGGCCGGAGCTGGAGCGCGCCGTGTACGGCGCCGGGGACGGGCTGTGTACGACCGGGGGAGGGCCCGCGGCTCAGACGGCCTCCGCGGACTCGGGCAGCTTCTGGGCGAGCACTTCGGTCAGATCGACGACCTCGGCGACGTCACCGAAGTCCCTGGCGGCGGTGTCGAGCGTCTTGCGCAGCCGGGTGTTGACCCGCTCGGAGCGCACGCTGCGGGCGACGTCCAGGGCCTTCTCGGCCAGGGCCGTCGCCTGTTCGGGCTCGCGGTTGAGGAGGTGGACGGTGGCCATGCCGATCAGGTTCAGCGCGTAGGACCGCTGGTGTTCGTCGTCCTTGGCGAAGAGTTCGACGGCGCGCTGCATGACGGGCTCGGCGAGGGAGGCGTAGGTGGGGCTGCGGCCGGCGACATAGGCCAGATCGCGGTACGAGTGGGCGTTCTCGCCGTTGAGCTCGGCCTCGGAGAAGAAGCGGATCCAGTCGGGCTCCGGCTCGCCGTCGAGCCCGACGTCGGAGAAGGTGTCCTCGGCCATTCTGACGGCCCGCTTGGTCTTGCTCGGCTGGCCCATGTTCGCGTACGCCCTGGCCTCCATCGCATACAGCATCGCCTGGGTCCTGGGGGTGGCGCCCTCCCTGCCGCCGTACTGCGCGAGATGGATGAGTTCGAGGGCGTCGTCGGGCCGGCCCAGATGGATCATCTGGCGGCTCATGGAGGAGAGGATGTACGCGCCGAGCGGCTTGTCCCCGGCCTCCTTGGCGGCGTGCAGGGCCAGCACGAAGTACTTCTGGGCGTTGGGCTGGAGGCCCACGTCGTAGCTCATCCAGCCGGCCAGCTCCGCCAGCTCGGCGGCGCACCGGAAGAGCCGCCGGGAGGTCGCCTCGGGCTGCGGCTCCTGGAGGAGTTCGGTGACCTCGTGGAGTTGGCCGACGACCGCCTTGCGACGCAGGCCGCCGCCGCATTGGGCGTCCCACAGCCGGAAGCAGGACGTGGTCGATTCCAGCAGGTCCAGCTCGGGGTCGGAGAGGCGGGTGGGGCGGGGCAGGGCGACGGGGTCCGGGACCGGCTCGCCCGGGTCGGCCGCGGGGGTGGGCACGAGCCAGCGTTGCATCGGCTCGACCAGGGCGGGCCCGGCGGCCAGGCTCAGGGACGTACCGAGGAAGCCGCGCCGGGCCAGCATCAGGTCGCTGCGGGAGAACTCGCTGATCAGCGCGACCGTCTGGGGGCCCGCCCAGGGCAGGTCGACGCCGGACACCGACGGGGAGCGGTGGGCGGAGCGCAGTCCCAGCTCCTCGACGGCCACCACGGCGCCGAAACGCTCGGAGAACAGCTCGGAGAGGATGCGCGGGATCGGCTCGCGGGGCTGCTCGCCGTCGAGCCAGCGGCGTACCCGCGAGGTGTCCGTGCTGATGTGATGCGCGCCCATCTGGCGCGCGCGGCGGTTGACCTGGCGCGCCAGCTCACCCTTCGACCAGCCACTGCGCAGGAACCACGAGTTGAGTTGCCCATTCGGACGCTTGCCGGTATCCGTACCGCCTGCGCCGCTGCCCACTGGAAAGCCCCCATCCGACGAATGCCCTTGTCTCGCGAACCGCTATCAGAATGCCGTGCGCGACGACCCCGTGTCCGGAGGTTGCGCCCCTTCGAACAGGAAACCGAGTTGCCCTTGGCATACCCGCGAGACTGTCTTACCCCGAGGTTCGTGCACCGAAAGTAATCCTACGATCACCCGTCCGGCGAGGGTGATTCCACAAACGCCACCATTCGCCACCCCTTCGAATGAACTCGCCCCCCGTGGGGCGCGATTGACTTGACGAAGAACGTTCAGGGGTGGCGCAACAGTGCACGCCGGGGCGCACGAATCGGATCGCACCACCCCCAATGCAACTTCGCGCCACTCGAATGGCCCAAGCGGCAACGGAGCGTCACAGGCAGACTGCGAGTCGTAACCACCGGCGAGTTCGACCCGTTGGAGGGGGCATGGGCTTCACGATCGGCGGCATCCGGGACATGCGGTCCGGCTCGCGCCGCCGCGTTCGCACCACAGAGTGCACCGTGGTGGCGGAGTACACCGGACTCTGGGGCTGGGACGTCGTGCCCGGCGCGCGGGCCTCGGGCGGACACTGCTCCTGCGGCGATCCCGGGTGTACGGCGCCGGGCGCCCACCCGCTCGGCTTTGGAGCCGAGGTCCCGGCGGGCGCCACACTGGCCGACGCGGCGAAGGCGTGGTCGGAGGTGCCGGGCGCGGCGGTGCTGCTTCCGGTGGGCCGGAGTTTCGACATCATCGACGTCGCGGAGCCGGCCGGCAGCCGCGCGCTGGTGCGGCTCGAAAGGATGGGGCTCCCGCTGGGCCCGGTGCTGGCGACGCCGACGGGCCGCGCCCACTTCTTCGTCGCTCCGGGCGCGGCGGCCGAGCTGCCGGAGCTGCTCTACCGGATGGGCTGGGACGACGCGGATCTGGATCTGCACGGCCGGGGCGCGGGCTCACATGTCACGGCGCCCCCGTCGGACCTGGCGGGCCTCGGTCCGGTCCGCTGGCTGCGGCCACCGTCCCTGGACACGGCCGCGGCGCCCCCGCCGGCCCGGCTGCTGCTCGGCACCCTGGCGTACATCTGCCACCGCTCGATGCCGCCGCCGTAACCCGGTAGGCCGAGGGCAGGGGCGAGGGCGGGGGCGGGGGCGGGGGCGGGGGTACGGGGTACGGGGCCGTCTCCCGCCCCGTACCCCGTACCCCCGGTCCAGACCGCTCCGGACCGCTCCGGACCGGGGTCAGTCCCCGATCAGCGCGTCGACGAACGCGCCGGGCTCGAACGGCGCGAGGTCGTCCGGGCCCTCGCCCAGACCGACCAGCTTCACCGGTACGCCCAGCTCCCGCTGGACCGCGATCACGATGCCGCCCTTGGCCGTACCGTCCAGCTTGGTCAGCACGATCCCCGTGATCTCGACGACCTCCGCGAAGACCCGTGCCTGCACGAGGCCGTTCTGCCCGGTCGTCGCGTCCAGGACGAGCAGCACCTCGTCCAGCGGACCGTGCTTCTCCACGACGCGCTTGACCTTGCCCAGCTCGTCCATCAGGCCGGTCTTGGTGTGCAGCCGCCCCGCCGTGTCGATGAGGACGACATCCGCGCTCTCCGCGATGCCCTCCTTGACGGCGTCGAAGGCGATCGAGGCGGGGTCGCCGCCCTCGGGGCCCCGTACGGTGCGCGCGCCGACGCGCTCGCCCCAGGTCTGGAGCTGGTCGGCGGCGGCGGCGCGGAAGGTGTCCGCCGCGCCGAGGACGACCGACTTGCCGTCCGCGACGAGCACTCGGGCCAGCTTGCCCGTGGTGGTGGTCTTGCCGGTGCCGTTGACGCCGACGACCATCACGACGCCGGGCGTGTCCAGACCGCTCTCCGTCTTCACGGCCCGGTCGAGATCGGGGTCGAGGAGCACCAGCAGCTCCTCCCTGAGGAGGGTGCGTAGCTCCGCCGGGGTGCGGGTGCCCAGCACCCGGACGCGCTCGCGCAGCCGCTCGACCAGCTCCTGGGTCGGTGCGACGCCGACGTCGGCGGTGAGGAGGGTCTCCTCGATCTCCTCCCAGGTCTCCTCGTCCAGGTGCTCACGGGAGAGCAGGGTGAGCAGCCCCTTGCCGAGGGAGTTCTGCGAGCGGGCGAGCCGCGCGCGCAGCCGGACCAGCCGGCCCGCGGACGGCTCGGGGATCTCGATGGCGGGCGCCTCGGCGGCCGCTACGGGCTCCTCGACGGCGACCGGCGCACCGGTGGTGTCGGGGAGTCCGACCTCCTCGATCGTGCGGCGCGGTTCGTCGCGCGGTGTCTCCGCCTCGTCACCGACGTGCGGTTCGGCGGGTGGGGCTGTGATGGTCGGCGTGCTCGACGGTGCCGAGGGCGGCAGCTTCTTCTTGCGGCTGCTGACCACGAGCCCGCTGATCGCGCCGACCGCGACCAGGGCGATGACTACAACAAGGATGACGATTTCCATAACGCTCCCAGTATCGGCCACGGCCGGGCGCGGCTCTCGGCCATGCCGGGGCGCGTCCCCGCAGGGTCCTCGCCGGGACTGGTCCCGGCGGGGTCCGCCCCGGCCATGACGTCAGAGGTTCACACGAAGACCCTCGTGATGATTTGGACGTTTTACCCCGAACGTACGATGGTGGAGGTTCCGGGTTCGCCCGGAGGTCCACTCCCCCGCAGGAGCCCCCACCTCTGTTCGGAGCCTGTTCATGCCCCACGCCTCCGCGTCCGAAGGCGCGATGGAGACCCGTGGCCTGGAGCCCGTCCCCGACGACGAGCGCACCGGCCATGTGCGGGGACTCTTCCCCACCTGGGTCGCCGCCAACATCAGCGTGCTGCTGCTCACGATGGGCGCCGGCCTGATCGTCCTGAACGGCCTCAACTTCTGGCAGGCGCTGGTCGTCGGGGTCACGGCACCGCTCGTCTCGTACGGCACGGTCGGGCTGATCTCCATCGCGGGCAAGCGTGGCGGAGCGCCCGGGATGGCGCTCTCCCGGGCGGTCTTCGGTCAGCGGGGGAATCTCTTCCCCGGGTCGCTGATCTGGGTCGCCCGCTGGGGCTGGGAGACGATCAACGCGGTGACCGGCGCGTACGCCGTGCTGACGGTGCTCGATCTGCTCTTCGGGATCAAGCGCAGCACCCCGCTCGTCGTGGTCACGCTGCTGCTCTTCGTCGCCGGGACCTTCCTGGTCTCGGGTCTGGGCATCAAGGCGCTACGGGTCTGCAGCACCTGGTCGGCGTACCTCTTCGGCGCGTTCAGCGTGCTGGTGCTGGTCCATCTCGTCGCCGGGACCGACTGGTCGGCGGTCTTCGGCAAGCCGGCCGGTTCGACGGCGATGATGATCGCGGGCATCGGCACGATCGCGGCGGGCGGCCTCAGTTGGGTCCCTTCCGGCCCCGACTTCACCCGCTATCTGCCCCGGTCCGCGTCGGGCCGGGCCATGGTCGGCACGACGGTGGGCGGCGCGGGGATCGTGGTGCTTCCCCTGGTGCTGATGGGCGCGGTGATGGCGGTGGGAACCCCGGATCTGGCCAGGGCGCAGGACCCGGTCTCCTTCATCGGCGCTCTGCTGCCCACCTGGATTTCCGTGCCGTACCTGCTGATCGCGCTGGTGGGGATGGTGCTGATCAACTCGATGTCGATGTACTCGGCCGGGTTCACGGCGCAGACCCTGGGCATCAAGGTGCCCCGCGCGTGGGCGGTCAGCGTGAACGCGGTGATCAGCCTGATCCTCGGCTTCCTGCTGATGGTGGTCGCCACGAGCTTCATCAGCTCGTTCGTCTCGTTCCTCACCCTGCTCGCGGTGGCGTTCTCCGCGTGGATCGGCGTCTTCGGCGTGGACATGCTGCGGCGGCGTACGTACGACGGTGCGGCGCTGATGGACACGACCCGCACCAGCGGCTACTGGTACCGGGGCGGCTTCGCCCCGTCGGCCATGGCCGCCTGGGGTACGGCGCTGGTGGTGGGGGTGCTCTTCACCTCGGTCCAGTGGTTCTCGGGCCCCCTCGCCGGCACCTGGGTCGGGGAGAACGGCCTGGGCTGGGTCGTCACGGTCCTGGTGGCGGCGGGGCTGTACGGGGTGCTGCCACGGGAGCGCGCGAAGGCCCCGGCGTCCGCAGAAGCGGAGGCCGGGGCCGAAGCCGAAGCGGAGGCCGGAGCCGAGGCCGGAGCCGGGGCCAGGACGGGGACAGGTGCGGACGCGTCCGACGCGGGGTCGGCGAGACTGACCGTCTGACGTCCCCGCCACCCGGCTTCCCGGTTTCGGGACCGCGCTTCGGGACGGGCTAGCCCATCTCCTCCAGCGTCTTGCCCTTCGTCTCCTTCACGAAGAGGAGCACGAAGGGAATGGAGAGCGTGGCGAAGCAGGCGTAAATGACGTACGTACCCGAAAGGTTCCAGTCGGCCAGGCTCGGGAAGCTCGCCGTGATGGCCCAGTTGGCGATCCACTGCGCGGAGGCGGCGACACCGAGCGCGGCGGCGCGGATCCGGTTCGGGAACATCTCGCCGAGGAAGACCCAGACGATGACGCCCCACGACAGCGCGAAGAAGAGCACGAACACATGCGCCGCGACCAGGGCGACGGTGCCCTCGGTGCTGGGGAGCTTGCCGTCGACCAGGTTCGCGGAGAACGCCCATGCCTCACAGGCGAGCGCGACGGCCATACCGGCGGAGCCGACGAGGGCGAGCGGCCTGCGGCCGACCCGGTCCACCAGGACCATCGCGATCACGGTGCCGATGATGTTGACGATCGATGTCGTGAACGAATAGAAGAACGAGCTGGACGGGTCGATCCCGACGGACTGCCAGAGCGTCGCCGAGTAGTAGAAGGCGACGTTGATGCCGACGAGCTGCTGGAAGACCGAGAGCCCGATACCCACCCACACGATGGGCAGGAAGAAGAAGCCGCCACCGCCCAGCAGGTCCTTGAAGGTCGACTTGTGCTCGCGGTGCATCGCGTGCTCGATCTCGGCGACCCGTGCGTCCAGGTCGACGCCCTTGCTCTCGACCTCGGCGAGCACCTGCTTGGCGCGGTCCACCCGGCCGACGGAGATCAGGAAGCGCGGGGACTCGGGGATCGCGAAGGAGAGCAGACCGTAGAGCATCGCCGGTACGACCATCACACCGAGCATCCACTGCCACGCTTCGAAGCCCAGCAGCTTGCCGCGCTGGTCGCCGTCGGCGAGCTGGAGGATGCCGTAGTTGACGAGCTGCGAGACGGCGATGCCGATGACGATCGCGGCCTGCTGGAAGGAGCCGAGCCGGCCGCGGTAGGCGGCCGGGGAGACCTCGGCGATGTACGCGGGGCCGATCACCGACGCCATGCCGATCGCGAAGCCGCCGATGATCCGCCAGAACGCCAGATCGTAGATGTTGAACGGCAGGGCCGAGCCGACCGCGCTGATCGTGAAGAGGACGGCGGAGATCTGCATGCAGCGGATCCGGCCGATCCGGTCGGCGATCCGGCCCGCCGTGGCGGCCCCGATCGCACAGCCGATCAGTGCGATGGCGATGACCTGGGCGAGGGCCGCGGAGCCGATGTCGTACCGGTCCCGGATGGCCTCGACGGCTCCGTTGATCACCGAACTGTCGTAGCCGAAGAGGAAGCCGCCCATCGCGGCGGCGGCCGTGATGAAGATGACATGGCCGAGGTGTTCGGGGTGGGCCGCTCGACCTCCTGGCGGCGGAACCTGCGCTGTGCTGGTCACGTGTACTCCTGAGGCCGCCCGGCTGCGTTGCCGGGCGTGGGGTGGGCGAGCCTTTCAAGTGAGGCATAACGTCTCGCCAGCCACCACTTGAAGACAAAAGCAACGCGCAAGAGACTATGCCTTCATGTTTTGAAGAGATGGCGCGGGGCTGTTGCAGGGCTGTTTGCGGCACGGTGCGACAAATCCCCCCCTTGCCCTTCACCACATCTTCAAGTGATGAAAACGCCATGAACCTCGGCGCCGCCATGAACCTCAGTGGAGCCGCTGGCTGATGACCTTGGATACCCCGTCGCCCTGCATCGACACCCCGTAGAGCGCGTCGGCGACCTCCATCGTCCGTTTCTGATGGGTGATCACGATGAGCTGGGAGCTCTCCTGGAGCTCCTGCATGATGCGGATCAGCCGCTGGAGATTGGTGTCGTCGAGCGCCGCCTCGACCTCGTCCATCACGTAGAACGGGCTCGGCCTGGCCTTGAAGATCGACACCAGCAGCGCCACCGCGGTCAGGGACCGTTCGCCACCGGAGAGCAGCGAGAGCCGCTTGACCTTCTTGCCCGGCGGCCTGGCCTCCACGTCCACACCCGTGGTCAGCATGTTCTCCGGATCCGTGAGGATCAGCCGCCCCTCGCCGCCCGGGAAGAGCCGTGAGAAGACGCCCTCGAACTGGACGGCGGTGTCCCGGAACGCCTCGGTGAAGACCTGCTCCACCCGCTCGTCGACCTCCTTCACCACCCCCAGCAGATCGGCCCGGGCCTTCTTCAGGTCTTCGAGCTGCGCGGAGAGGAACTGGTGGCGTTCCTCCAGCGCCGCGAACTCCTCCAGGGCCAGCGGATTCACCTTCCCGAGCTGCTGATACGCCCGTTCGGCGGCCTTCAGACGCTTCTCCTGCTCGGCCCGCGCGTACGGCGTGGGCCGGTTCCGCGGATCCTCCGGGTCCTCCGGAAGCTCCTCGCCCTCGGCCGCCGGCGAGGGCGGCACGGGCTGGTCGGGGCCGTAGTCGACGATCAGCCCGGCCGGCTCCACGCCCAGCTCCTCCAGCGCCTTCGCCTCAAGCTGCTCGATCCGCAACCGCTTCTCGGCGCCGAGCACCTCGCCCCGGTGCACCGAGTCGGTGAGCTTGTCCAGCTCACTCTTGAGGTCACGGCCGGTGTTCCGCTCGGCGGTCAGCTCCCGGTCGCGTACGGACCTGGCCTCCTCGGCCGCGGCGCGCTCCGCCTCGGCCCGTACGACCGAGACCTCCACATGCGCGAGCAGTTGCCGGGCACCGGCCGCGACGGCCGCGGCGACCCGTGCCTCGTGACGCAGCCGGGCGCGCCGCTGCTCCGCGCGCGCCCGGGCCTCGCGCTCGGCGCGCGCCGCCCGGTCGAGGCCGTCGGCCCTGCCCGCGAGCCCCTTCACGCGCTCCTCGTGGGTACGGACCTGGAGCCGCGCCTCCATCTCGGTCTGCCGGGCGTTCGCGCCGTCGGCGGCGAGCCGGTCGCGTACGGAGGTATCCGGTTCCTCGTGGCCCTCCCCGAAGGGGGACTCCTCCTCCGCGACGAGCAGCCGCTCCGTCAGCTCCTCCGCCTCCTCCGTGGCCCGCTCCAGCGCCTCCTGCGCCTCGGCGGCGGCTCCGGCGGCCCGTTCGGCCTCCGCGGCGGCGGCGCGGGCCTGCCCGGAGAGCCGCCCGAGCCGCCCCGACACGGCGGACTTCTCCCGGTCGGCGGCCCGGCGCCGCTCCCCCAGCTCCTCCACGAGCGCGGCGTGTTCGGCGCGGCGCCCGGCGGCGGCGCGCCGCGCCCCGTCCAGCTCCTCGCACCGTACGGCGAGCAGCGCCAGCTCGCCGGCGGCCTGGTCGACGGAGGCTTGCACCTCCAGCAGGCTGGGCGCCGCCGCGGAGCCGCCGTGCGCGAAGTGCGCCCCGAGCAGGTCCCCTTCGGCGGTCACGGCGGTGAGGGTGGGCCGCGCGGCGACCAGTTCCCCGGCGTCTTCGAGGGTCGCGACGACCACCATGTCGCGTACGAGCCGCCGTACGGCGCCCATCAGCTCGGCGGGTCCCTGGACGAGGTCGGCGACGTACGGCGCGGAGACCGCGGTCCGTACGGAGCCGGCCGGGCCGCGGGCGGTCTCCGCCGTGTGCGCGCCGGGGCCGCCGCTCTGCGCGGGTACCCCGCCGGGCGCGTGCGGGGCGGACGGCTGCCCGTGCGGGGCGGACCCCGGGGTGCCCAGCAGCAGGGCGGCCCGGCCCGCGTCCCGTTCGCGCAGCAGCCGCAGGGCCTCCACCGCCGCGGCGGGGCCGCTCACCGCGATGGCGTCGGCCGCCGCGCCCAGCGCCGCGGCCACCGGGATCTCCTGGCCAGGGGTGACGGTGAGCAGTTCCGCGGCGGGCCCGAGCAGGCCGGTGAGCCGATCGCGGGCGCCCAGCAGCGCCCCCGTGCCGTCCTTGCGGCGCAGCCCCAGGGCGAGGGCGTCGTGGCGGGCGGTCAGGGCGGCGTGTTCGCGCTCCGCCGTGGTCGCGGCGTCCCGCGCCGCGCCCTGCGCCGTCTCCGCGTCGGCGAGGGCGCGGCGGGCGTCCTCGTACCGTGCCGCGAGCGCGTCGTCCTCCGCGTCGAGGCCGTCGACCTCGGCCTTGAGCTGTTCGTACTCCTCCTGCGCCTGGGCCGCGCGCTCGCGCGCCTCGTCCCTGGCCGCGGCGAGCCGGCCGATCTCCGCCTGGGCCGAGGCGGCCCGGCCGCGCGCCGCGCTGACCTGGCCGTGCAGCCGGGCCAGGCCCTCGCGGCGGTCCGCGAGGGCGCGGGCGGCGTCCCTGAGGCGGCGTTCCTCGGCGGCGAGTTCCCGCTCCAGCTCGGCGCGGTGGGCGACGGTGTCCTCGCGCGCGTGCTCGGCCGCCTCCAGCGCGGCGGCCAGCTCCGCCTCCTGCTCACGGATCCGGGCGGCCTCACGCTCCAGGTCCTCGGGGTCGCGGCCCCGCCGCTCCTCCTCGGGGGCGTTGGTGGCGCTGGTGACCCGCGCGTCGGCCAGCGAGACGGTGCCGCGCACCCGTTCGGCGAGCTGCGACAGCTCGTACCAGGTCTGCTGGGCCTTGCGGAGGCGTGGCGCGAGCCGCCGTACCTCCTCCTCCAGTTCCGCCTCGCGGGTCAGCGTGGCCTTCAGCCGGTTCTCGGTCTCCTCCTTGCGGCTCTTCAGCTCGGCCTCGTCCGCGATCTCCGTACGCAGCGCCTCGCGGAGCCGTACGAGATCGTCGGCGAGCAGCCGCAGCCGGGCGTCGCGCAGATCGGCCTGGATGACGGCGGCCCGCCGCGCGACCGCCGCCTGCCGGCCGAGCGGCTTGAGCTGGCGGCGCAGCTCGTCCGTCAGGTCCTGGACGCGGGCGAGATTCGCCTTCATCGCCTCCAGCTTCCGCAGCGCCTTCTCCTTGCGCCTGCGGTGCTTCAGTACCCCGGCGGCTTCCTCGATGAATGCGCGGCGGCCCATCGGATCGGCGTGGAGTACGGAGTCGAGCTGGCCCTGTCCGACGATCACGTGCATCTCGCGGCCGATACCGGAGTCGGAGAGCAGCTCCTGAATATCGAGCAACCGGCAGGTGTCGCCATTGAGCTGGTATTCGCTGCCGCCGTTGCGGAACATGATCCGCGTAATGGTGACCTCGGCGTACTCGATCGGCAGCGCTCCGTCGGAGTTGTCGATCGTGAGAGAGACCTCCGCGCGGCCGAGCGCGGGGCGCCCGGTCGTGCCGGCGAAGATCACGTCTTCCATTTTCCCGCCGCGCAGCGACTTCGCGCCCTGTTCTCCCATGACCCAGGAGAGGGCGTCCACCACATTGGATTTCCCGGAGCCGTTCGGGCCCACGACGCAGGTGATACCCGGCTCGAAGCGCAGCGTCGTGGCGGAGGCGAAGGATTTGAACCCGCGCAGGGTCATGGCCTTGAGGTGCACGCCGCCGGACTCTACCGGGCCCGGATCGTCCGTCGGCGGTTTCACCGTGGAACGCGCAGGGCACATCAGACGTTAAGAAAGGCGTGGCAGCGCCAACAAAGCTTCGTACAGGGGAAGATGGAAAGAAAGAAGGGACGCCGAAGCGTCCCTTGCATATCTTGCGAGAGTGTTTCTCACCTGGCCCCGACGGGGGCTGTTGTCAGGTGAGCGCAGGCTCCGCCTGGGGTACGTCAATGTCGATGCCGTTGAGCAGCGACTCTCCGGGGTGCTGTGCGACAGCGGCGTTCAGCACGTCATTCTCGGACTGGATCCGTACGAGCTCGGATTCGAGGTCCTGGACGCGCTGCTGAAGCCGTCGCATCTCGGCGAGGAGTCGCGGGTCGGAACCGCCGACATAACCGAGAAGCGCCTTTGCCATGATGAATGGTCCTCCACACTGAGTGACCGACCGAATGCGGTGTGGGTCGTGAGGGAAATCGCACCCGCGGTGCCTGGCAGTGCTTGTTCATCACTGCGGTTCCTACTGCGGTTCTTACTGCCAAACAGCTAAGGTGCGCGGGGATTCCAGAGTCTCACCAAAAAGTTTGACGGTCAACACGATCACAGCCCGTACCGGCGGGCGGCCCGGTGGCGCGGGGCCGCGGCCTGCGGCGGCGCGCGCTCTCCCCGGGGCCCGGGGGCGTCGAGATCTTCGCTGACCGGGCAGCCTGGCACGGCCGGCCGTTCTTGGCAACCACCAGGTCATCGCTGGTCATCGCGGAGAGTCGGGTATCCCGGTGGCAATTCCCGGCCGCGCGGGCGAACGCCCGGTCGCACTTCTCAGCGGATCGCGAAGCTCTCGTAACCACCGCGCGGGGTGTCCCAGATCTCAGTGACTCCGTCCACTCGCCCGGGTGTGTCGGCGGAGCGGAGCCACTCCAGGAGTCGGTGGCAATTGTCACGCGGTCCCTCCGCGACGATCTGCACCCTGCCGTCGTCGAGATTGAGGGCGAATCCGGTGAGGCCGCCGATCTCCAGAGCGTTCGCCCTGGTGAACCAGCGGAAGCCGACTCCTTGCACTCTGCCGCGGACCCAAGCCGTGAGTCGTACATCTTCTTTCATAGGCGCAAAGCTAATCGGCCAATTGCTCTGTGGACCCGGCACCCCCACGTGCCATGCCGTACAGTCCCGTCGCGATGAGCCTCACTCGTACGAGTGAGTAACGCTGCCGTCGAGACTGAGGAAGGCACCACAGATGGGACGCCACCGACGCTCCGCCGCCCCCGGCGCACCTGTCGTATCCCCTGAGGGCTCCGCCAACGGCCCCGCGGGCGCGCCGCGCCGCAAGGGCCGGGTCACCAAGCCCGTCCGTACGGGACTGCTCGGCGCCTCCGCGGCGATGGCGGTCGGCGCCGTCGCGGTCGCCTCCGGTCTGCTGCCCGGCGGGAGCCAGTTCTCGGTGAGCGGCGGCGGCACCACTGGTGAGCAGATCCGCAGCGAGGGCGCGCCCGAACTGCAGCAGCAGGGCGGTACGTCCACGGATCCGACGCGCAGGTCGACGGTGGAGCCCAGTCGCGGCGCGGAGCGGACGACAGGGCCGAAGAAGTCGGCGTCCCCCTCCCCCACGGCTCCCTCCACCTCCCCGTCGCAGGCGAAGCCCGCCCCGGCGCCGCCCAAGGCGAAGCCGCAGACGCCGTCCAAGGACACGGACTCCGGCTCCGCGGGCTCGGCCGCCTCGCCCACCAAGGCGGACGAGGCCCCGGCCCCCGCGCAGACCACGGAGCGCGCCGCCGAGCAGTCCCAGGCGGCGCCCTCGTCCGAGGCGTCGGCCGTGCTCTCGCTGGTGAACCAGGAGCGGGCCAAGGTCGGCTGCTCCGCGTTGAAGGCGGACGCGAGCCTGAACGCGCTGGCGCAGGCGTTCAGTGACGACATGGCGGCGCGCGGCTTCTTCGACCACACGGACCCCGACGGCGACACGCCCTGGGACCGCGCGGAGCAGGCCGGCGTGAAGAACCTCGGGGGCGAGAACATAGCCCGGGGGCAGGCCACCGCCGAGGCGGTGATGGACTCCTGGATGAACAGCGAGGGTCACCGGGCGAACATCCTGAACTGCGACTACACCCGGCTCGGCGTCGGGGTGCACACCGGTTCCGGTGGCCCGTGGTGGACGCAGAACTTCGGCTTCTGACCCGGAGGGGCCCGGACAGGGCCCGGAGGGAGGGCCCGGAACCGCGCCGTACGGTGCCCGGTTCCGGCCCTGGTGCACTCACCATGAGAAAGCGCCACCCATCGGGGGGCGCTTTCCGCTAGTAGGGTGCGGATATGGACACTCTCTCCGCTGACGCCGGGCTCGACGGGCTCGCCTTCGACGTGTTCTCCCGGCAGTGCCCCTCGCGCGGCACGCTGGAGCATGTGACGGGCCGCTGGGGCGGCCTCACCCTCTGCGCGCTCCATGAGAGCGGCTTCCGCTTCAACGAACTGCGTCGGCGCGTCGACGGGGTGAGCGAGAAGATGCTCTCCCAGACGCTGCACGCGCTGGAGCGGGACGGCCTCGTACGCCGCGACGCGCAGCCGGTCAATCCGCCGCGCGTGGACTACGAGCTGACGCCGCTGGGACACGAGGTCGCCGGGCGGCTGCTCGGCCTCGTCCACCTGCTGGAGGGGCGGATGCCCGAGGTGCTGGCGGCGCGGGAGCGTTACGACGTGGCGCGCGGCGGTCGCTGACAGCGCGGGCAGAAGTAGCTGGAACGGTTCATCCAGGGGCGCCGGCGGATCGGGGTCCCGCAGCGGCGGCACGGCTCACCCTCGCGTCCGTACGCGTCGAGCGACCGGTCGAAGTAGCCGGACTCGCCGTTCACGTTGACGTACAGGCTGTCGAAGCTGGTGCCGCCGACGGAGAGCGCCTCGTTCATGACGTCGCGCGCGTGGCCGAGCAGTTCGGCGGCGCGCGGCCGGGGCAGGGTCTCGGTGGGCCGTTCGTAGTGGAGCCTGGCGCGCCAGAGCGCCTCGTCCGCGTAGATGTTGCCGACGCCGCTGATCAGTGACTGGTCGAGGAGCGCGCGCTTGACCGTCGTACGGCGCAGCTTCAGCGCGGTGAGGAAGGCGTCCTCGTCGAAGGCGGGGTCCAGGGGGTCGCGGGCGATGTGCGCGATGACGTCCGGCACCCCGTCGGGGGTGTTGTCGTGGAGCGAGAGGCCACCGAAGGTGCGCTGGTCGACGAAGCGCAGCTCGGTGGCGAGCGGGTCGGCGAAGCGGATACGGATCCGCAGATGCTTCTCGGCGGGGGCGGTCTCGGGCTGGACGAGGAGCTGACCGCTCATCCCGAGGTGGCCGAGGATCGACGCGTCGGTGTCGGTGAGCGGCAGCCACAGATATTTGCCGCGACGGCGCGCGACCCCGATGGTGTGCCCCTTGAGGCGCGCCGAGAAGTCCGTGCCGCCCGCGAGGTGGCGCCGTACCGAGCGCGGGTGGAGCACCTCGGTCTCGGCGACGGTCCGGCCGCTGATCCAGCGTTCGAGTCCGCGCCGGACGACTTCGACCTCGGGCAGCTCGGGCACGGGAGGCTCCTCGGAACAGGACAACGGCGATCAGGGGGTACGGGGCCCGGCGGACGACGCCGCACGGGAGACGCCCCTCGCGCCGCGAACGACGCGAGGGGCGTACAGGGAGGGAGCGTACGGCCGGACGGTCAGCCCGTCGCGGTGTCCGCCGGAGCCTGCCCGGACGGGGCCGAACCGGCGTCGGCGGCCCCGTCGGCGTCGTCACCGGCGCCGGATTCACCGGCTCCGGCAGCGGACGGCTCGCCGGTGCCGGAGTCGGTTCCGGACGGCTCACCCGCTCCGGAGTCGGTTCCGGATCTGGCCGCCGCTTCCCGCTCGTCGGCCGAGGCCCGGATGGACCGCCAGGCGGACTCGGCCGCCTGCTGCTCCGCTTCCTTCTTGCTGCGGCCGGTGCCGGTGCCGTACGAGACACCACCGACGCGGGCGGCAGCAGTGAAGGTCTTCTCGTGGTCGGGTCCTGTCTCCGTGACGAGGTACTCGGGAACGCCGAGGGCCTCCGCCGCGGTCAGTTCCTGGAGACTGGTCTTCCAGTCCAGGCCCGCCCCGAGATTCGAGGACTTCTCGATCAGCGGGTCGAAGAGCCGGTGCACCAGCTCGGACGCCGCTCCGAGGCCCTGATCGAGATAGACGGCGCCGATCACCGCTTCAAGGGTGTCGGCGAGGATGGATGCCTTGTCCCGGCCACCCGTGCCCTCTTCGCCCCGGCCGAGCCGGATGAAGGAGCCGAGTTCGAGGCCGCGGCCCACTTCCGCCAGCGCACGCGAGTTGACCACCGCGGCCCGCAACTTGGCCAGTTGGCCTTCGGGCAGGTCGGGGTGGATGCGGTACAGCGTGTCCGTGACCACCAGGCCGAGGACCGAATCCCCGAGGAATTCGAGCCGCTCGTTGGTGGGCAGACCGCCGTTCTCGTACGCGAACGAACGGTGGGTCAGCGCACGCACCAGAAGGGCGGTCTCGAGGTCATACCCGAGCCGCCCTCCCAGAAGCGTGTGGGACGAGGCCGTACTGACAGTGTCTGCCTGCTTCTTGGCAGGGGACAGTTCAGACATCGAGCCTCTCACCAGCCGCTCAGACCTCGAGGACCTGGCGCTTGTTATAGGTGCCGCAGCTCGGGCACGCGATGTGCTGGAGCTTCGGCTCCTGGCAGCGCTCGCACGAAACCAGGTTGGGGACCGCAGCCTTCCACTGCGACCGGCGGTGGCGCGTGTTGCTGCGCGACATCTTCCGCTTCGGAACAGCCACGGCTACTTCTCCTGCTTCTCGTCGACGCCAGCTTCGGCGCCGCCCATGTTGTCCTTCTCGCCGTCCTTGACGGTCTCGGCGAGTCCCTGCAATGCCGCCCAACGGATGTCGACGGCTTCGTGGTGGTGGTCCGGGTTCTCGTCCAGCCTGATCCCACATGTGGAACACAGACCGGAGCAGGTCTCCCGGCACACCGGCTGCATCGGCAGTGCGAGCACCACCGCATCGCGCAGCACGGGTTCGAGGTCGAACAGGCCGTCCTCGATGAAGAGCGTGTCCTCGTCGTCCTCGGCATCGTCGGCCGGCTCCGCGCGGACGCGGCCCCGGTCGTCGGTGTCGTGGTACGAGAACATCTCCTGGAACTCCGCCGCCACTTCCTGGCTGAGCGGCTCCAGACACCTTACGCACTCCCCCTCGGCCGAGACACGGGCGGTGCCCGTGACGAGCACCCCTTCCATGACCGACTCAAGGCGGAGGTCCAGCTCCACCGGGGCGCCCTCGGGCGCTCCGATGACCCCGTCGATACCGAAGTCCTTGGGGGCGGGCACCGAGCGGGTCAGCTTACGGAGCGCACCAGGACGCCGCCCCAGCTCGTGTGTGTCGAACACGAGGGGGTTGTGGTGGTCGAGGCGCGCGTTCAGGGCTGTTTCCCGCTTTCGGATCGTGGAGAGAGGGGCCGCCACCGTCGCGGAAGCGAAGCGGGCAGCCTGAGCCGCGGACATGCACACGGCCGAAGAACCAGGGTACTGGAACGGCCGCCGTAGACCCAATCCGGCCCTGTCCGGATCCCTGCCCGGATCCCTGTCCGGCCCCCGGCCCGGTCAGTGGCCCTGTTCGTAGCGGCGGAGCTGCTCCAGGTCGATCATGCTCGTGTCGAAGAAGCTGGTCTCGTCGAGCGCGCCCTGCTGCTGGTCGGCGGGGGCGGCGGGCAGGGCCGGCAGCGCGGGCCGCCCGTCCGTCTGCTGCTGTTGCCAGCCGTAGTTCGGGTCGTACCCCTGGGCCTGCTGCTGGGCCTGCTGCGCGCCCTGGCCCAGGTCCTGGCCGTACCCCTGCTGCCCCTGCTGCTGGTACGTGTACGGGTCCTGCTGGTAGCCGTACGCGTCCTGCTGCGGGTAGCCCGCCCCGTAGCCGGGGTCGGTGGCGGGGTACGCCGGGTCCTGGTAGCCGCCGGTCGTGTCGTAGCCGCCGTCCTGGTAGCCCGTGCCTGCGGGCTGCTGCGCCGTCTGCGCGTAGGCGGGGTCCGTGTACGGCTGCTGGGCGGGCACGGGGGGCAGAACGGGCTCCGGAGGGGCGGGGGGCTGCCGCGGGGCCGCCACGGGCGCCTGGAGGGCTTCTCGCGGGGTCCCGGCGAGGTCGGCCAGGTAGTCGGCGTCGCTGGTGCGCGCCTGCGGGCCCGCCGCGTCCTGGGCGGCCATGTGCGCCCCCAGCTCGTCGGACTCCGTACGGCCGTGCAGCTTCTGCCGGCCCCGGCCGACCGCTTCGAGCGTCTTGGTCAGGACGGCCTCGAAGGCGCCGATCTTGGCGTCGACGTACTCGTCGGCCCGCCGGATCAGGGTGCTGGGGTCCGCGCTGTACTCGGGGGCGTCGTCGTCATCGCCGCCCGCGTACCCCGGCTCGCCGGAGCCCGGGGAGCGGCCGAGCAGCTTCTCGCGGCCCCGGTCGACGGACCCGATGGTCTTGGTGAGGACGACCTCGAAGTTGGCGAGCTTGGAGTCGACGTAGTCGTCGGCCTCGGCGCGGATCTCCTCGGCCTCCCTGCGGGCCTCCGAGAGGATACGGTCGGCCTCCTCCTGGGAGCGGCGGGCGACCGCGGTGTCCGAGATCAGCGTGGAGCGCTGGGCGTGCGCGCCCTCGATGATCCGCTCCGCCTCCTGACGGGCCTGTTCGGCGAGCTGTTCCTGCCCGCCGATCAGCTCCCGCGCCTGGGCCAGGGAGTCGGGCAGCGCCTCCCGTACCTCTTCGAGCAGCGCGAGCAGCTCGGCCCGGTTGACCACACAGGACGCCGACATGGGCATCGAGCGGGCGTTGCCCACCGTGTCGACGATCTCGTCGAGCTTCTTCTGCACGTCCACCGTGTGCTCGCCACTCTTTCGGCCGGTTTGGAGACGGACGCAACGACTGTACGGCCAGTCCGCGTCCGTCCGACACCGGGTGACGGGCGGTCAGCGCGTCACTTCTTGCCGAGGCGCTCTATGACCGCGCTGTGGACGGCGGGAGGCAGCAGGTGGGAGACGTCGCCGCCCCAGGTGGCCACTTCCTTCACCAGGGAGGAGGAGAGGAAGCTGTAGGTGGGGTTGGTGGGGACGAACAGGGTCTCGACGCCCGAGAGCCCGTTGTTCATCTGGGCCATCTGCAGCTCGTAGTCGAAGTCGCTGACGGCCCGCAGGCCCTTCACGATGGCCGGGATGTCGCGCTGCTTGCAGAAGTCCACGAGGAGGCCGTGGAAGGACTCCACCTCGACGTTGCCGAACTCGGCGGTGACCTCGCGGATCAGGTCGATCCGCTCCTCGATCGTGAACAGCCCTTTCTTGGACTGGTTGATCATCACTGCGACGTGTACGACGTCGTACAGCTTGGAGGCGCGGGCGATGATGTCGAGATGTCCATTGGTGATGGGGTCGAAGGACCCCGGACAGACGGCGCGGCGCAACTGATTTCCCTCGCTCTCCGGTCCGGTCATGGTGCGTCTTCGTAACGAGCGGCGCGACCGTACCAAAGCGTTCCCTCGCCGTAGCGACGGGACCTCAGGGGTACGAAACCCGCCGGCCAGCCGAATGGCCCGCCTCTGGTGCCGCGTTCCACGGTGGCGACGGCATCGCCGCTGAGCCACCCCCCGGTCCGGAGTGTGAGCAGGATCTCCCGAAGATCGTCGTCGGTGACGGCGTACGGGGGATCGAGGAAGACCAGGTCGTACGGGTCCTGCGGGGCCGGTCCCGCGACGACCTGCTCCGCCTTGCCGGTACGGACCTCGGCGCCGGGCAGTCCGAGCGTCGCGACGTTCTCGCGGACCGTGCGGGCGGCGCGGGCGTCGACCTCGACGAGCAGGGCGTGCGCGGCGCCGCGCGAGAGCGCTTCGAGGCCGACGGCACCGGACCCGGCGTACAGATCGGCGATCCGGACGCCGTCCAGGGTGCCGAGGAGCGACTGCCAGGTGGAGAAAAGGCCCTCACGCGCCCGGTCGGAGGTGGGGCGGGTGCCGGTGCCGGGCGGGACGGCGAGCCGGCGTCCGCCGGCGGCACCGGCGATCACGCGGGTCATGGGTGTCGGGTCCTCGGTTCGTGGGAGGGCTGGAACGGACGGATGGGTCGAGCGGACAGGGAAAGGCTGGAACGGTCGGCGGTGGGACAGCGGTCGGCGACGACCGCACGGGCTCCACGATATGGCGTACGCCGGGGCCGGGCCCGGCCGGTGCCCGCCGACCGGCCCGCACCGCCTCCTCGTCAGCCCTTGTCGAGGTACTGCTCGCGCTCCGTGTCGAGCAGCGCGTCCAGCGCCGTACGCAGCTCGGGGCTGGACTCCAGCTCCGGGTCGGCGGCGACCACCGCCACGGCCTCCTCGCGGGCGGCGGCGATGATCTCCTCGTCCTCGATGACGGCGAGCATCCGCAGCGAGGAGCGCACCCCGGACTGGGCCTGGCCGAGCACATCGCCCTCGCGGCGCTGTTCGAGGTCGATCCGGGACAGCTCGAAGCCGTCGAGCGTGGCGGCGACCGCGCCGAGCCGGGCCCTGGCGGGGCTCGCCTCCGGCATGTCGGTGACCAGGAGGCAGAGCCCGGGGGCCGCGCCACGGCCGACCCGGCCGCGCAACTGGTGGAGCTGGGAGACACCGAACCGGTCCGCGTCCATGATCACCATCGCGGTGGCGTTGGGGACGTTCACCCCGACCTCGATGACCGTCGTCGCGACCAGGACGTCCACCTCGCCCGCGGCGAAGCGGCGCATCACGGCGTCCTTGTCGTCCGGCTGCATCCGGCCGTGCAGGACCTCGACGCGGAGTCCGGCCAGCGGCCCCGCCCGGAGCTGCTCCGCCACGTCGAGGACCGCGAGCGGGGGCCGCTTCTCGGCGTCCTCGGCCGCCTCGGCGGCCTTCTCCTTGGCCGCGGACGCCTTCTTCGCCCCGCCCTTCCCGCCTTTGCCGCCCTTCCCGCCCTTCTCCTCGTCGTCGTCCCCGATCCGGGGGCAGACCACGTACGCCTGGTGCCCCTTGCCGACCTCCTCGCGCACCCGCTCCCAGGCACGGGCCAGGAAGTGCGGCTTGTCCTGGGCGGGGACGACATGGCTGGCGATCGGGGAGCGCCCCGCCGGGAGCTGGTCCAGGACGGAGGTCTCCAGGTCCCCGAAGACGGTCATGGCGACCGTACGGGGGATGGGCGTGGCCGTCATGACCAGCAGGTGCGGCGGCTGCTTGCCCTTGGAGCGCAGCGCGTCGCGCTGCTCCACGCCGAAGCGGTGCTGCTCGTCCACGACGACCAGCCCCAGGTCGTGGAAGCGCACCTTGTCCTCGATCAGCGCGTGGGTGCCGATGACCATCCCGGCCTCGCCGGTGACCAGGTCGAGCAGCGCCTGACGGCGGGCGGCGGTGCCCATGGAGCCGGTGAGCAGCACCACCTTGGTGGCGTTCTCCGCGCCGCCGAGCGTGCCCCCCTCGGCCAGCTCGCCCATCATCTCCGTGATCGAACGGTGGTGCTGCTGGGCGAGGACCTCGGTGGGCGCCAGCAGCGCGGCCTGCCCGCCCGCGTCCACGACCGTGAGCATCGCGCGCAGCGCGACGAGCGTCTTGCCGGAGCCGACCTCGCCCTGGAGCAGCCGGTGCATGGGGTGTTCGGTGGCGAGGCCCGCGAAGATCTCGGCGGTGACCTTGTGCTGGCCCTCCGTGAGGGTGAAGGGCAGTTCGGCGTCGAAGGCGTCGAGCAGGCCGCCCGCCACCGGCTTCCTGGCGACGGCGGGGAGCTGGGTGTCCGCGTACCGCCGCCGGGCCAGCGCGACCTGGAGGACGAACGCCTCGTCCCACTTGAGGCGGGCGCGGGCGTCCTCGATGTCGGCCTTGGTCTCGGGCCGGTGGACCTTGAGCAGCGCCTCGGGCAGCGGGACGAAGCCGCGTCCCTCGCGCAGCGCGGGCGGCAGCGGGTCGGCGGCCTCCACGGCGCGGGGCAGGACGGCGTCGACGGCTTTGGTGATCTTCCAGGACTCCAGGCCCTTGCAGGCCGGGTAGATCGGGATCAGCTTGCCCGCGAAGGCGTCCACGGCGCTCGCCGCGTCGTCGTCCCCCGCGTCCCCGTCGGGCCGGCCGAGCGGGACGTACGTGGGGTGCGCGAGCTGGAGCTTGCGGTTGAAGACGGACACCTTGCCGGCGAACATGCCACGGCTGCCGGGCGGCAGTTCCTTGTGCGGCTTGTGGAGTCCCCGGCCGAAGAAGACGAGCTGGAGCCGGCCGCTGCCGTCGGTGAGGGTGATCTCCAGGCGCTGCCCCCGGCCGTGGTTGAACGTCAGGATCCGGGAGTCGGCGACCTGGGCGACCACCGTCACGTCCTCGTCCAGCGGGAGTTCGGCCAGGGTGGTGAGCTGGCCGCGCTCCTCGTACCGCCGTGGGTAGTGGTGGAGCAGGTCACCGACCGTGTGCAGGCCGAGGTGTTCGGCCATCACCTTCGCGGTGGCGGGGCCGAGTGACTTCTTGAGTGGTTCATCCAGCGCGGACACGCGATCCATTGCACACCACACCACTGACAGCCGTCGCGCACCCCCGGGTTTCCGCAGGTCACAGCCGTGCCGCTCGGGCACGCGCCGGGTTCACTCCACGCCGACGAGCAGCGGCGCCGACTGCCGGCCGCCCCGGTAGACGACGGTGTCGACGGCGAGATGGCCCTCTCGTACGTAGCTCTCCAGTCGGGCGGCGAGCGTCTCGGGTACGTCTTCCCCGAGGACGAGTGTCACGAGTTCGCCGCCCGCGGAGAGCATCCGGGAGAGCACCGTCTCCGCCGTAGCGGCGAGGTCGGAGCCGATGACCGCGACGTCCCCGTCGATCAGCCCCAGGACGTCCCCGGCCTGGCAGATGCCCGCCATGGTCCAGGACTGGCGCTCCGCGACGGCCAGTTCGGCGTAGCGGGTGGCTCCGGCGGCGCTGGTCATCGCGACGACGTCCTCGTCGAAGCGGCGGTCGGGCTGGTGCACGGCGAGCGCGGCGATGCCCTGGACGGCGGCCCTGGTCGGGATGAGGGCGACCCGTACGCCTTCGGTGCGGGCCTGTTCGGCGGCGGCAGCGGCAGTGTGCCGCAGGGCCTCGTCGTTCGGCATGAGGACCACTTCGCGGGCGTGCGCGCGCCGGATCGCCTCGACGAGTTCGCCGCTGGCGGGCGGCTCCCCGGGGCGGGCGAGGACTGTCGTCGCGCCGGCCTCGGCGCAGAGCCCCGCGAGGCCCTCCCCCGGGACGACGGCGACGACGGCGCGCTGGACGCGCGGCTCCTCGGCGGCGGCGCCGAAGTGGGTGATACGGATGCGGTAGGGGCGGCCCGCCTCGACGCCCGCCTCCACTGCGGCGCCCGCGTCGTCGACATGGACGTGCACGTTCCACAGCCCGTCGCCGCCGACGACCACCAGGGAGTCCCCGAGCCCGTCGAGCCGGGCGCGCAGCCGGGCCACGGCGGCCTCGTCCGCCTCCAGCAGATAGATCACCTCGAAGGCGGGTCCGCCTTCCGTGGCGCACGCCTCGGCGGCGGACTCCGCCGCTACGGGGTTCTCGTACCGGCGGTGGCCCGCGGGGAAGGGCGGGGGCGCGTCGCCCGTGAGGCAGCGCACCAGCGCGCCCAGCACGGTGAGCAGGCCCCGGCCGCCCGCGTCGACGACGCCCGCGCGGCCGAGCACGGCGAGCTGGCCCGGGGTGGCGTCGAGCGCGGCGCGAGCGCCCGCGTACGCGGCCCGTACGGCGCGGGCCGCGTCCGCCCCGTACGCGGCGCCCCTGTCCGCCCCGGACGCCCCGTCCGCGCCGTACGGGGCATCCACGCCGTACGGGGCGTCCGCGCGGGATGCCGCCTCCGCCGCGTCGGCCGCGGCGCTCGCCACGCTCAGGATCGTGCCCTCTACTGGGTGCGCGACGGCCTCGCGGGCCAGTTCGGCGGCCCGCCGCAGCGCGGGGGCGAGCCGGCCGCCGTACCCCTGCGCGTATCGCTGCCCGTGTCCCTCGCCGTGCCCCTCGTCCGCGTGATCCCCGTCACCGGGAGTCCCCTCCGTGAGCACCTCGGCCATCCCGCGCAGAAGCTGCGCCAGGATCGTCCCGGAGTTCCCCCGGGCGCCGATCAGCGCGCCGTGCGCCATGGCCCGTACGGCGTCGGCCGGGGCGGGCGCGGAGACGCCCGTCTCGTGTGCCGCGAACACCGCCTCGACCGCCTGTGCGGCGGACTCCACGGTCAGATAGAGGTTGGTGCCGGTGTCTCCGTCCGCGACCGGATAGACATTGATCGCGTCGATCTCCTCGCGCTCCCGGCCCAGGGCCTCCAGCGCCAGCGCGCACCAGCTCCGCACCGCTGCGGCGTCGAGGGTCTGCGGCACCTGCGGGGTCCTCCTCCGTCGGCCGGGGTGATGCGAGAAGGGTATAGTTTCCGGGTACCGAGGCAGTCGTTGTATGCTGCTGCGGTTGCCCGATGAGAGTCGGGCCAATCCCCCGGCAAAGCGACATCGACATCTTCTGTTCGTTGATTCAGCCACGCCGGATTTCTCTGTACGAGCATCTGAAGTCTTTGGAGTGACCCGTGGCTGCCAACTGCGACGTCTGCGGCAAGGGGCCGGGCTTCGGCAACAGCATTTCCCACTCGCACCGCCGTACGCCCCGTCGCTGGAACCCGAACATCCAGCGCGTGCGTGCCGTGGTCGGTCGGACGCCGAAGCGCCTCAATGTCTGCACATCGTGCATCAAGGCCGGCAAGGTCTCGCGCTGACGCCTGCGTCGTAGCGCAGCCCCTGCGGTTGCCTTGAAGAGCCGGTCCACCTCGGTGGGCCGGCTCTTTGCCGTGCTCGGGGTCCGGCGCCTCAGGCCCGGAAGCGCCAGGCGTGGTCCACCGGGCCGATGCCGGTGCCCAGCGCGAAGCCGTGCGCGATCGCGCCCGTCACGTACTCCTTGGCCGCCGTGACGGCCGTCACCACGTCCTGTCCGCCCGCCAGCCCCGCGGCGATCGCCGACGCGTAGGTGCACCCCGTGCCGTGCGTGTGCCGGTTGTCGTGGCGCGGCGCCCGCAGCCAGTGCTCCTCGGTGCCGTCGGTGAGCAGATCCACCGCGTCCCCCGGCAGATGCCCGCCCTTGATCAGCGCCCAGCGGGGTCCGAACTCCAGGACGGCGTGCGCCGCGCGCCGCAGGTCCGCCTCGTCCGCCACCCGCACGCCGGTGAGCTGCGCCACCTCGTCCAGGTTGGGGGTGGCGACCGCCGCGGCCGGCAGCAGCCTTTTCCGTACGCCGTCCAGCGCCGAGGCGGCCAGCAGCGGATCGCCGTGCTTGGAGACCCCGACCGGATCGACGACCACGGGGACACCGGTCGCGGCGAGCAGTTCGGCCACGGCGTCGACCAGGGCGGCGGAGGAGAGCATGCCGGTCTTCACGGCCTGTACCCCGATGTCGTCGACGACGCTGCGGTACTGCGCCCGTACCGCCTCCACCGGCAGCTCCCAGGCGCCCTGGACGCCCCGGGAGTTCTGCGCCGTGACGGCGGTGAGCACGCTCATGCCGTGCGCGCCGAAGGCCAGCATCGTCTTGAGGTCCGCCTGGATGCCCGCACCGCCGCCGGAGTCGGATCCGGCGACGGTGAGAACACGGGGAGGCACAGGTGCAGATATCGGCATACCCACGAATCTACGTGTCCTCGATGTCGCCGAAGTGGTCCCAGCCGCCCTTGCTGGTCCACGGGGCGCCGTCGACCGTCACCTGGGGCAGCGCGGAGGGGTTGAGCACCTCCCCGATCACCTTCCAGCGCGCCGGGAGCTTGGCGTCCGGGGGGAACGTCGCGACGATCGCGTGGTCCTCCCCGCCGGTCAGCACCCACTGGAGCGGATCGACGCCGACCGCCTGGCCGATGTCGTTCATCTGCGAGGGGATGTCGATCAGACCGGACCGCAGGTCGATACGGACCTGGCTCGCCTCCGCGATGTGCCCGAGGTCCGCTACCAGTCCGTCGCTGACGTCGGTCATCGCGGTGGCGCCGAGACCCGCCGCCGCCGGGCCCGCGTGGTACGGCGGCTCCGGCCTGCGGTGCGCCTCCACGAAGGCGCGCGGCGAGCGGAAGCCCCGGGAGAGCACCGCGTGCCCCGCCGCGGACCAGCCCAACCACCCGGTGTAGGCGACCACATCGCCGGGCCGGGCGCCCGACCTGACCACGGGCTCGTGGTTGCGCAGATCGCCCAGCGCCGTGATCGCGATCGTGATGGAGTCGCCGCGCACCACGTCGCCGCCGACCACGGCGGCCCCCGCGACCTGGCATTCGTCGCGGATGCCGTCCATCAGCTCGGTGGGCCAGGTGACCGGGAGTTCGGCCGGCACGACCAGCCCGAGCAGCAGCGCGGTGGGCACCGCGCCCATCGCCGCGATGTCGGCCAGGTTCTGCGCGGCGGCCTTGCGGCCCACGTCGTACGCCGTCGACCAGTCACGGCGGAAGTGCCGCCCTTCGAGGAGCAGATCCGTACTCGCCACGACCCTGCGGTCGGGGGCGGCCACGACCGCGGCGTCGTCGCCCGGCCCGAGCCGCACCGCCGGGGTGGTGGTGAGCCGGGACGTCAGCTCTCTGATGAGCCCGAACTCCCCCAACTCGCCCACGGTTCCCTTCACCGAGTCTCCCCTTCTCTTGCTCTCTTCACCGGGCCGCGTCTGCGGTCGCGGCCCCTCACTGCTGTCGGTACGTTCACGCGTCACGTCAACACCGTCGTACGCCAGGTCACGCGCGCGTGTCACGGCGGGGGTGTCACACCCCCGCGCCGTGCGCCGCGCGTGCCATGTCGCCCGCTCGCGTCAACGTGGACTTGCCGACGCCACCCTGCGGGCGCCACCGGGCGCCCGGGTCTCCCCGTGGCCCACGGCGACGCGATACCGTGGCGTCTCTTTCCCCCACATGATCCTCGTGGCCGCCCTGGAGGTTCCGTGGTACAGGCGTACATCCTTATTCAGACCGAGGTGGGCAAGGCGACGACCGTCGCCGAGACCATCGCAAAGATTCCGGGAGTGATCCAGGCCGAGGACGTCACCGGTCCTTACGACGTGATCGTGCGGGCTCAGGCGGACACCGTCGATGAGCTCGGCCGCATGGTCGTCGCCAAGGTCCAGCAAGTAGAAGGCATCACCCGCACCCTGACCTGCCCGGTCGTTCATCTCTAGACCGCCCCCGTCTACGCTTGGCCGGTGATACGTTCCCGTCGCCCGCTTCCGAGCCGCAGGCTGTCCGGCCGTTCGATCGCCCGTCTTCCCGCCGTCGCCGTCCTTCTGACGGCGGCGGCGGGCTGTTCTTCCACGGACGCGCCGGTCACGGTTCCTACCCCCTCCAAGGAAGAGGCAGCCCTCTGCCGCGCCCTGGACAAGGAACTGCCCAAGACCCTCGCGGACCTCGGCCGCGCCGATCCCGAGCCGCGCTCCGAACTGACCGCCGGGTGGGGCGACGGCGCGATCGTACTGCGCTGCGGGGTCCCCCGGCCCGCGGAGATGGGCAACCCGCAGGCGCAGGCGGTGGAGGCGGACGGCGTCAACTGGATGCTGGAGGAGCGGGACTCCGGTCCGCGGTTCACCACGACCTACCGCCAGACCTATGTCGAGGTCACGATGACCACGCGGTTCACCCATGACTCCACCCCGCTCGCGGGGCTGGCCGAGGCCGTCGCCAAGACGGTCCCGCGCAGCCTGTAGACGCTCCTGGCCCGCGGGAGCGACGCGGGCCCGGTGCGGCGGGCGCACCGGGCCGTACGCGCGCCGTACGGTACGGACGTTCCCGGGCGCGCTCAGCGCAGGCCGGTCGGGCGGCGCAGCGCCGCCTGGATGAGCCGGTCGACCAGTGCCTCGTAGCTGACGCCGCTCTCCTGCCACATGCGCGGGTACATGGAGATGGGTGTGAAGCCCGGCATCGTGTTGATCTCGTTGATGACGAACTCGCCGTCCTCGGTGAGGAAGAAGTCCGCGCGGACCAGTCCCTCGCAGGAGGTGGCCTCGAACGCCGCGACCGCGAGCCGCTGTACCTCCGCGGTCTCCTCGGGCGTGAGGGGCGCGGGCACCAGACCGGCCGCCGAGTCGATGTACTTGGCCTCGAAGTCGTAGAAGTCGTGCTCCGTGACGGGCGGGATCTCGGCGGGCACGCTGGCGCGCGGACCGTCCTCGAACTCCAGCACGCCGCACTCGATCTCGCGCCCGCGCAGCAGCGACTCCACCAGGATCTTGGGGTCGTGGCGGCGGGCCTCGGCGATCGCCTCGTCGAGCCCCGAGGGGTCGTCGACCTTGGTGATGCCCATGGAGGAGCCGCCCCGGGCGGGCTTCACGAAGAGCGGCCAGCCGTGCTCGGCGGCGAAGTCGACGATCTTCGCACGGGCGGCGGCGCCGGGCGCCCCGCCGCCTTCGGGGGCCTGCTCCCACTCGCGGGGCCGGATCACCACGTACGGGCCGACGGGCAGCCCGAAGGAGATGAACACCCGCTTCATGTACTCCTTGTCCTGCCCGACGGCCGAGGCGAGGACGCCCGCGCCGACGTACGGGATCCCGGAGAGCTCCAGCAGCCCCTGGAGGGTGCCGTCCTCCCCGTACGGGCCGTGCAGCATCGGGAAGACCACGTCGACGTCGCCCAGCACCTTGGGCACGGCGCCCGGTTCGCTGTAGACGACCTCACGGCTGCCCGGGTCGACGGAGAGGACGACGGAGCCGTCCGTGGACTCGGCGATCTGCTCGACGCTCGGCAGGGAGCGCTCGGCGATACCCATCCGCTCCGGGTCGTCGGCGGTCAGCGCCCAGCGGCCGTCGGTGGTGATACCGATCGGGAGGACGTCGTACTTCGTACGGTCGATGGACCGCAGTACGGCGCCGGCCGTGACCACCGAGATGGCGTGCTCGGAGCTGCGGCCGCCGAAGACGACGGCCACGCGCGGCTTGCGGAGCGGCTGCTCGGGGCCGCTCTCCGGGCTGTGCCCAAGGCTGCGCTCGGGGCTTCGGGGGGAGTTCTCGCTGCTCATATCGCGACGAGCGTACCTGCTGGTACCGCCCGAGTCAGCGCCGCTCGGGCTTGGCGCTGCGCGACATCAGCTCCTTGAGCGCGACGAGCGGCGGCTTCCCGTTGTGCACGATGTCCACGACGGTTTCGGTGATGGGCATGTCGACATCGTGGCGGCGGGCCAGATCCAGCACGGACTCGCAGGACTTGACGCCCTCGGCGGTCTGCTTGGTGACCGCGATGGTCTCCTGGAGGGTCATGCCGCGGCCGAGGTTGGTGCCGAACGTGTGGTTCCGGGAGAGCGGCGAGGAACACGTGGCGATGAGATCGCCCATTCCGGCGAGTCCGGAGAAGGTGTGCGGGTCGGCGCCCATGGCAAGGCCGAGCCGGGTGGTCTCGGCGAGTCCGCGGGTCATCAGGGACGCCTTGGTGTTGTCGCCGAGGCCCATCCCGTCGGCGATGCCGACGGCGAGACCGATCACGTTCTTGACGGCGCCGCCGAGTTCGCAGCCGACCACGTCGGTGTTGGTGTACGGGCGGAAGTACGGGGTGTGGCAGGCGGCCTGGAGCCGCTGGGCGACCCCCTCGTCCTCGCAGGCGACGACGGCGGCGGCCGGCATCCGGCCCGCGATCTCCTTGGCGAGGTTGGGTCCGGTGACCACGGCGACGCGCTCGGCGGGGGCCTTGGCGACCTCCTCGATCACCTCGCTCATCCGCTTGGCGGTGCCGAGTTCGACGCCCTTCATCAGGGAGACGAGGACCGTGTCGGAGGGGAGTACGGGCGCCCACCGCGCGAGGTTGCCGCGCAGCGTCTGCGAGGGCACGGTGAGCACGGTGAACTCGGCGTCGCGCGCGGCCTCGGCCGGGTCGGTGGTGGCCCGTACGCCCGCGGGCAGTTCGAAGCCCGGCAGGTAGGCGGGGTTGGCGCGGGTGGTGTTGATGGCGTCGGCGATCTCGGGGCGCCGGCCCCAGATCGTCACGTCGCATCCCGCGTCGGCGAGGACCATGGCGAACGCCGTACCCCAAGAACCTGCTCCGAAGACGGCGACCCGCGTCACTTCGACCCCTCTTCCGCGGCTTTGCGCCGCTGTTCTTCCCTGGCCTTGCGGTAGTCGTACGAGACGGTGGGCACCGGCTCGCCGCGTACCTCGGACAGCAGTTCCGTGATGGCGGCCATGATGACCTCGGTGGCCTCGCGCAGCAATTCGGGAGCGATCTCCCGGTCGTAGAAGCGCGTGAGGTCGACGGGCGGGCCGACGAGGACGTGGTGGGTCTTGCGCGGGAAGAGGTCGGGTTTCGTGGCGTACGGCGCCAGCACCAGGTTGGCGCCCCACTGCGCGACGGGGATGACCGGGCACTTGGTCTGGAGGGCGACCCGGGCGACCCCGGTCTTGGCGGTCATGGGCCACATGTCGGGGTCGCGGGTGAGGGTGCCCTCGGGGTAGAACGCCACGCACTCGCCCCGCTCGACGGCGTCGATGGCGGCCCTGAAGGCGCTCAGGGCGTCGCTGGTCTCGCGGTAGACGGGGATCTGCCCGGTGCCGCGCATGACGGCGCCGATGAACCCCTTGGTGAAAAGGCCGTCCTTGGCGAGGAAGCGCGGAACGCGGCCGGTGTTGTACTGGAAGTGTGCGTAGGCGAACGGGTCGAGATGCGAATTGTGGTTCACCGCGGTGATGAATCCGCCGTCGGCCGGAATGTGCTCCGTACCCCGCCAGTCCCTCTTGAGGAGAAGGATCAGCGGCGGTTTTGCGATGACCGCCGCCAGGCGGTACCAGAAGCCGATTCTACGGCGGGACACTCGAACACCTTCCTCTTCTCGCCGGGCCTGTCCCCGGCTGCCGGGGGTCAAGTGTGGCCCCGGTCCCCTGCTCTGTCGAGAACACCGTACGCCCCGGTCCGGGGACCGGCCCTGTGGGTCGCGGCGGTGCCGGGCCACAATAGAGGGCCGATACACATGGGCTGTACACGGGCCACCGAACAGGGCGGGAGAACGGACGCGGAGATGGACGGAGAGTTCGCCACGCACACGGACCCGGCCGCCCCATGGTCCCTGGTCGTCCCGCTCAAACCGCTCCGGCTCGCGAAGAGCAGGCTCGCCGCCGCGACGGGCGACGCCCTGCGCCCGCGGCTCGCCCTCGCGTTCGCGCTGGACACCGTGGCCGCGGTCCTGGCCTGCCCCGTCGTCCGCGACGTGGCGGTGGTGACCGACGACCCGACCGCGGCGGCTGAGCTGTCCGCGCTGGGCGCGCGCATCGTCCCGGACGCCCCGGCGGACGGTCTCAACGCGGCGCTCGCGCACGGGGCGCGGGCCGTCAGGAACCTGCGGCCCCGGGCGGCGGTGGCCGTACTCAACGCGGATCTCCCGGCGCTCCGCCCGGCGGAACTCGCCCTGGTCCTGACCGCGGCGGAGCCATTTCCGCGCGCTTTTCTCGCGGACGCCGCGGGAATCGGTACGACTTTGCTGACGGCGGGGCCCGGGGTGGAATTGAATCCGGCTTTCGGCGGACCCTCCCGCAGAGGACATTTGTCGACAGGGGCGGTGGAAATACTTCTGGCCGGGGTGGATTCCGTACGGCGGGATGTCGATACGGGCGAGGATCTGCTGCGGGCGGCGGAGCTGGGCCTCGGCGCGCGTACGGCGCTTCGGTACGGGGCGACCACCGGGAAAGGCGAGCGAGGAGAACAAGGGGAGCGAGGAGAGCAGGACGGGCATCAGGCGTACGGGCCGCTTCCGGCGCCGGGGCCGGGCTGCTGAGCCGCGACGGCCCGGACGATACGCTGCGGCTATGCAGGCGACCTCGTACACATACGATTCCGAGACCCGTTGCGGGAGTGTGCTGCTGGACGACGGCACCCCGGTGGAGTTCGACGCGGCGGCCTTCGACGCCGGCGGGCTGCGACTGCTCCGACCGGGTCAGCGCGTACGGATCGAGACCGAGAGCCAGGGCAAGGGCGCGTCGCCCCGCATCACGCTGGTCACCCTCCAGACCCTCTGAGCTCCGGACCCCGCCGAGGCCGCCGCACCACCTCGTAGCGCCCTTGCAGCGCCCTTATAGCGGCCCGGAAGCCGCCCCGTGGCGCCCCGTGGCGCCCCGTACGCCGCCTGGAACGGTGGCACGTACGCGTACGGCTCTTCCGGAAACGCCGCGGGCCGGGCTCCCCGAGGGGAGCCCGGCCCGGCGCGTACGGCCCTGTACCGCTTCCTGCTTACTTCTTCCTGGCGACGGCCTTCTTCGCCGTCGTGGTGCGCGCGGTGGCCTTGCGCGCGGGGGCCTTCTTGGCCGTCGCCTTCTTGGCCGGCGCGGTCTTCTTGGCGGTGGCCTTCTTGGCCGTGCCCGTGGCCTTCTTGGCGGTCTTCTTCGCCGTGGCCGTGGTCTTCTTGGCGGTCTTCTTCGCCGCGCTGGTCTTCTTGGCGGTGGTGGTCTTGGCGGCCGTGGTCTTCTTGACCGCGGTCTTCTTCGCCGCCGTGGCCGCCTTCTTGGCGGTGGCCTTCTTGGCCGCGGCCTTCACGGTCGTACGGGTGGAAGATCCGCCCGAGAGGCTGCCCTTGGGGGCCTTCTTGACGGCCACGTCGTTCTTCGGGAGCTTCTTCGAGCCGCTCACGAGGTCCTTGAAGCCCTGGCCCGCGCGGAAGCGCGGCACCGAGGTCTTCTTGACCCGTACGCGCTCGCCCGTCTGCGGGTTACGGGCGTAACGCGCCGGACGGTCGACCTTCTCGAACGAACCGAAGCCGGTGACCGAGACCCGGTCACCGGCGACCACCGCGCGGACGATCGCGTCGAGTACCGCGTCGACCGCGTCCGCGGCCTGCTGACGGCCGCCGACCTTGTCCGCAATCGCTTCTACGAGCTGCGCCTTGTTCACGTCTTCCCCTTCGGAGACATTGCCAGAACGAAAGTGTTCAAGCTTTTTCGCACGTTAGGCAGATATATACCGCAAATCAAACACGAAACGGGCTAATCACCCTAGTGCCGCAACGAAGTCGGCCCGGCGGAGTTCCGCGGAGGGTCAGAGACCTTCCGGAAAACGACCCTCGTCCAGGTCCTTCATCAAGCGGTCCAGACGCCTTGCCGCGCCCGGGAGATCGTGTTTCGCCGCGGCCGTGATGACCAGCAGCTTCCGGGAGAGTGCCTGGCGCACGCCCTCCGGGACTTGCAGTGCACGCACCCTTGCGTGCGCATCTTTGAGTTGTTCGGCGACTAACCCGTAGAGCTTGAGTTGGTTGTCGCGTTCCATGCGCCGATTGTGCCATCTAGGGCGAGTTGTCGCCCGACAGGGGCTCAACAAGCAACTGCACCCCCTACCTGGAGGCAGGGGGTGCAGTAGGGGAAAAGCGCTGATCAGGCGGCAATCGTGCGCGGTTTGAAGGACGGCCTGGCGGCCTCGTACGCGGCGATGTCGGACTCGTTCTGAAGGGTGAGGCTGATGTCGTCGAGCCCGTTCAGCAAGCGCCAGCGGGCGTTCTCGTCAAGCTCGAAATCGGCCACAAGCGTTGCTCCGTCAGGGGCGGTCGCGCGGACCTGGCGCTGCTCCAGGTCGACCGTGACCTCCGCCGTGGGGTCGCTCTCGGTGATCGCCCAGAGGGCGTCCACGACGGACTGCTCCAGAACGACGGTCAGCAGACCGTTCTTGAGCGAGTTGCCGCGGAAGATGTCCGCGAACCGCGAGGAGATGACGGCCTTGAAACCGAAGTTCTGGAGGGCCCAGACGGCGTGTTCCCGGGACGATCCGGTGCCGAAGTCGGGTCCGGCGACCAGGACCGAGGCCCCGGCGTACTCGGGCTGGTTGAGGACGAAGGACGGGTCCTTGCGCCACGCCTCGAACAGCCCGTCCTCGAACCCGTCCCTGGTGACCTTCTTGAGCCAGTGGGCGGGGATGATCTGGTCGGTGTCGACGTTGCTGCGGCGCAGCGGCACGGCGGGACCGGTGTGGGTGGTGAAGGCTTCCATGGTTATCGCGCTCCAGCGGGCGTACGGTCGCCGGCACCGGCGTCGGACAGATCGGCGGGCGAGGCCAGATGGCCCAGTACGGCGGTGGCGGCGGCGACCTGGGGAGAGACGAGATGGGTACGGCCGCCCTTGCCCTGCCTGCCCTCGAAGTTGCGGTTGGACGTGGACGCGGAACGCTCGCCGGGCGCGAGTTGGTCGGGGTTCATGCCCAGGCACATCGAGCAGCCCGCGTGCCGCCATTCGGCTCCGGCGGCGGTGAACACCTTGTCCAGGCCCTCGGCGACGGCCTGGAGCGCGACGCGTACCGACCCGGGGACGACCAGCATCCGTACGCCGTCGGCGACTTTGCGGCCCTCCAGCAGGGTGGCGGCCGAGCGCAGGTCCTCGATACGGCCGTTGGTGCAGGAGCCTACGAAGACGGTGTCGACCTTGATGTCGCGCAGCGCCTGTCCGGCGGTCAACCCCATGTACTCCAGGGCCTTTTCGGCGGCGAGGCGCTCCGAAGCGTCCTCGTACGAAGCCGGGTCGGGGACGTGCGCGGAGAGCGGCAGGCCCTGGCCCGGGTTGGTGCCCCAGGTGACGAACGGGGCGAGTTCCTCGGCCTTGATGAAGACCTCGGCGTCGAAGACCGCGTCGTCGTCGGTGCGCAGCGTCTCCCAGTACGCGACGGCCGCGTCCCAGTCGGCGCCCTCGGGGGCGTGGTCGCGGCCCTTGAGGTAGTCGAAGGTGGTCGCGTCGGGGGCGATCATGCCCGCCCTGGCGCCGGCCTCGATCGACATGTTGCAGATGGTCATCCGGGACTCCATCGACAGGCTCTCGATGGCGGAACCCCGGTATTCGAGGATGTAGCCCTGGCCGCCGCCGGTGCCGATCTTCGCGATGATCGCGAGGATCAGGTCCTTGGCGGTGACGTCGTCGGGCAGTTCGCCCTCGACCGTGATCGCCATGGTCTTGGGGCGGGCCAGCGGCAGCGTCTGGGTCGCGAGGACGTGCTCGACCTGGCTGGTGCCGATGCCGAACGCGAGCGCGCCGAAGGCGCCGTGGGTGGAGGTGTGGCTGTCGCCGCAGACCACCGTGGTGCCGGGCTGGGTCAGACCGAGCTGGGGGCCCACGACGTGGACGACGCCCTGCTCGACATCGCCGAGCGGGTGCAGCCGTACGCCGAAGTCGGCGCAGTTCTTGCGCAGGGTCTCCAACTGGACGCGGGAGACGGGGTCCGCGATGGGCTTGTCGATGTCGAGGGTCGGGGTGTTGTGGTCCTCGGTCGCGATGGTGAGGTCGAGCCGCCGGACCTTCCGGCCGTTCTGGCGGAGGCCGTCGAACGCCTGGGGGCTGGTCACCTCGTGCAGCAGGTGCAGATCGATGAAGAGAAGGTCGGGCTCGCCCTCCGCGCGCCGGACGACATGGTCGTCCCAGACCTTCTCCGCGAGTGTCCTACCCATCGCTTTCCCTCCGGCCGGCCTCTCGTGGCCGGCTCTCCTAGAGATATGTGGGCCTACGCCCGTACCCCACGCACCGGACGTCGGCGGGGGACCCTTGGTCATGGGCCCGTCTCCCGCGGGCCCGATTCCGCGGGCCCGTACCTACAGGTTGGCAACTTCCCCGGAAAATTGAACTTGCGTTTCACAGAGTGAGACGCGAGTATCGTTTCATGGACAACTCTAGCGGCGTCGGCGTTCTCGACAAGGCGGCTCTGGTATTGAGCGCCCTGGAGTCCGGTCCGGCCACCCTCGCCGGGCTGGTCGCGGCGACCGGGCTCGCACGACCCACGGCACACCGGCTGGCCGTGGCACTGGAACACCACCGGCTGGTGGCGAGGGACATGCAGGGCCGGTTCATTCTCGGCCCGCGGCTGGCCGAGCTGGCCGCGGCGGCGGGCGAGGACCGCCTGCTGGCGACGGCGGGGCCGGTCCTCACGCATCTGCGCGACCTGACCGGCGAGAGCGCGCAGCTCTACCGCCGCCAGGGCGACATGCGGATATGCGTGGCGGCGGCGGAGCGGCTCTCGGGGCTGCGGGACACGGTCCCGGTCGGCTCGACCCTGACCATGAAGGCGGGCTCCTCGGCCCAGATCCTGATGGCCTGGGAGGAGCCGGAGCGGCTGCACCGCGGCCTTCAGGGGGCGCGCTTCACGGCGACGGCGCTCTCGGGCGTACGGCGCAGGGGCTGGGCCCAGTCGATCGGCGAGCGCGAGCCGGGCGTGGCCTCGGTCTCGGCGCCGGTACGGGGCCCGTCGAACCGGGTGGTCGCCGCCGTCTCGGTATCCGGACCGATCGAACGTCTGACGCGCCACCCGGGCCGGATGCACGCCCAGGCCGTGATCGACGCGGCGGGCCGGCTGAGCGAGGCCCTGCGCCGCGCGAGCTGACCTCGCCGGGCGTTCCCGAAACCCGGCAGCGTTCCCGAAAACCCAGCAGGCCGCTCCAGCGCCGCAGCGGCCCGCCCCGACCCTCCCGGCCCCCGCCCGGATCCGCCTTACGCGGCCGGGCTCGGCGCGGCCAGCCGGTCGGCCGCGCGCTCGCCGCGCCTGCCCACCGGGACCACCCCGGTCGCCGCCGCGAGGCCGAACTCCGGCATGTTGACGTAGACGGACTCGTACGAACCGGCCGGGACCAGATAGGTCTCGTGCCAGATCCCGACCCCGCCGCCGCCCGCGCGCGCCCTGCGGTTGAACTCCGCCCAGGCCGGCCGGTGCTCCTGATCCGGCGCCGCCGCGTACGCCAGCAGCTTCTCCTTGGACTCCCAGTACTGGACGAGGTAGACCAGTCGCGGCCCGCCCAGCAGGATCCGGGACCCTATCAGCCCGCTGGACGCATCCCCGGACAACTCCTTCAGCATCCGCGGCATGCCCTTGACCACGGGCCACCAGTCGCGCGGGGAGCGGAACTTGTTGATCCGCGCCCCGATCATGAAGACGACCACCTCCCGCTCCGCCGCCGCGGTCATCCGGCCTTCGATCACCTTCGTACCCATGACGCCCTCATCTCCCCTGCTCCCGCCCTCCCGGGCGGCTCCCCTGGATTGGATAGTGCCGCTATCCATGATTGGATAGTGGCACTATTCAAGGAAAGGTGCAACCGGGATGCGCATGGCGGAGCTGAGCGAACGCAGTGGGGTCCCCACCGCCACGATCAAGTACTACCTGCGCGAGGGGCTGCTCCGGCCGGGCCGCCGGATCAACGCCACGCAGGCCGCGTACGACGAGGAACACCTGCGCCGGCTGCGGCTGGTGCGGGCGTTGATCCAGGTGGGGCGGATGCCGGTGGCCACGGCGCGGGAGGTGCTGGTGGCGGTGGAGGACGAGTCGCTGGACCACCACAGCCGGATCGGCGCGGCGGTCTGGTCGCTCCCGGACACCTTCCCCGCCACGCCTTCCGGTACGGCCCCGGACACGACGGCCCCGGGCGCGGAGGCCCCCGTACCGGATGCCACGGTGGAGGCGGCCGAGCAGCAGGCGACGGAGTTGCTGGTACGGCTGGGCTGGGGCTTCGGCAGTGCGGCGCGGGGCGAATCCCCCGCGTTCCGGACGCTCGTCGGGGCGATCGCTGCGCTGGAGCGGAGCGGGTATCCGACCACGGTGGAGGATCTGCTCGCGTACGGGCGGTGCGCGGACCAACTCGGCGTCGTGGACATCGACATGATCGAGCGGTACGAGCCGGGCACGCGGCAGGTCGAGGCGGCGGTGGCCAAGACAGTGCTGTACGAACCGGTGTTGCTGAGCCTGCGGCGGCTCGCCCAGGCGGAGGAGTCCAACCGCCGTTTCGGCGAGGGCAGTTGATCGCACGGGGCAACGAAAAAGACCCTCCCCGAGGGGAGGGTCGATATCGCGATCTTTCCTGCGTGGTACCCCCGACCGGATTCGAACCGGCGCTACTGCCGTGAGAGGGCAGCGTGCTAGGCCGCTACACAACGGGGGCATGGCCCTGGGCCAAGCTGGGCTACCAGGACTCGAACCTAGAACAACGGAACCAGAAACCGTCGTGTTGCCAATTACACCATAGCCCATGGTGATTCTTGAGAATCAGTACCCCCGACCGGATTCGAACCGGCGCTACTGCCGTGAGAGGGCAGCGTGCTAGGCCGCTACACAACGGGGGCCCTAGCGATCCTGCATCAACGTATCCAGGTGCGACCCGAAGACGTCGGAGAGAAGGATCTGTACCCCCGACCGGATTCGAACCGGCGCTACTGCCGTGAGAGGGCAGCGTGCTAGGCCGCTACACAACGGGGGCGTTGCAGATTACAGTCTGCGCTGGGCTACCAGGACTCGAACCTAGACTAACGGAACCAGAAACCGTCGTGCTGCCAATTACACCATAGCCCACCAAAGCTGAACCCCCGTACGGGGGTCTTGTCTGGCGTGCGCTTCCCGGTCGTACCTTGCGGTTTTCCCGGGCGGCGCAGGAAGAACATTACCCGATCGCGGACAGCGCTCCAAAACGAGTATCCCCGCGCAGTACGGCGGGAAGCTGACCGAGATCGGTGATCCGCACCAGCTCGGGACGCCCGCCGAGCCCGCCCCGGTCCAGCCACACCCCGGCGAGCCCGGCGGCCGTGGCCCCGCCGGCGTCGATGTCCGGCTCGTTCCCGACGTACGCCACCTCGCCCGGCTCCAGCGCGAGCGCGTCGCAGGCGGCGTGGAAGGCGGCGGCGTCGGGCTTGGAGACCCCCAGCTCGGCGGCGCAGAGCACGGCCTCGAAGTGATCACGTACGCCCAGGACGCGCAGCTTGCGGTCCTGGTTGATGATCGAGGCATTCGACAGCACGGCCTGCCGGTAGTCGGCGGCGAGCAGATCGAGAGCGGCGAGGCTGTCGGGGAACAGGCTCCAGCCCGCCTCGTAGTGCGTGATGTACCGGTCGAACCACGCGTCGGCCTCGGCATCGCTCAGCGCCGCACCGACAAAGATCCGCACCCGGTCGCGCCGCTGCCCCAGGAAGTCGGTCTCCCCGGCGGCGAAGCGCAGCCACTGGGCATCGGTGATCTCCCGCCACCGCCCGAGAGCCTGATCGACGGTCTCGCCGGGGTCGGCCATCCCCTCGGCGGCGAGATGCCGCTGCATGCCGGCGCGGTCGGCGGTGGTGTAGTCGAAGAGGGTGTCGTCGATGTCCCAGAGGACGGCACGGATCGCCATACGGCGACGGTACCGCGCGGGGCCACGGTCCGGGCCGGGGTTCAGCGGGCCAGGTTGTCTTATGGCGGGCGGTCCGCCCCCTCCCTGATCCGGTGATCGCGGCTCCGGGGTGTACGTCAAGCGCCTGCCGACCGGCCGTGCGCCGGGCTTCATGCCCCGCTGGTCACCCGCCGTGGGTGGGGGCCCATGTTCCCTCCCTGTGCAGGTGGAGTGCACCGGACCGGGACTACGGGTGCCCAAGACCTGCCGAACACCGCCTCATCCTGCGCCGATCACGGGCTGGACCCATCCGAGGAACGCGCGTATTTCGGGAGCGACGGCGCGGGCGAGGTCCTCGGCGGTCCGAAGATCGTCGCCGATCGAAACCGTGGCCAGTTGGCCGTTGGGGAGGACCCTTGCGACCCCTTCGGCAAGAACGGTGGGGTGACGGGGGTCGGTGCCGGGAAAGACGAGGGTCGGCACGGTGATCGCGGCGAGTTCGTCGACGCTTCGGAAGGAGCGGTCGTGGCCGATGGCTGCGGCGGCCACGATGCTGTCGGGGTCCGACCGGGGTATGGCATCGCGCACCATGGCCCCGACGACGGGCGGGAGATCAGCGAGGATGGGCCCCCAACCGGCCTCGATACCCTCGGCCGCGACACGGGCGGCGAACTCGTCAAGGAAGCGGATCTCGGCCGCCTTAGCCTCGTCGTCCTCAATGTCCTCGACCCCGATGAGCACAGCGGCCCGCACCCGTTCCGGATGTGCGGCCGCCGCCCGAAGCGTGATCGTGGAGCCCAGGCCCGCCCCGGCGAAAACGGCATCGGGGAGGCCCAGGTGGTCCAAGAGCCGCATCACATCCTCGACGTACTGGGCCCAGGTGAAGCGAGCCGGCTCCCGGCAGACCGCGCTGCCGTAGCCCCGCAGGTCGGGGAGGATGACCATGAAGTCGTCCACGAACCGTTCGGCCAGGGGGAGCATGCTCCTGCGGTCGGGGCCGCCCGCGTGCAGAAGGACAAGGGCCCGCCCTTCCCCGACGACGGTGGCATGCAGGGCGCAGTCATCGGTCGCCTGGTAACTGATCTCTGTCATGCGTCGAAGCTAGAGCGCGCATACGGCGCCCGGTACACGCCGACCCGCCAACCGATATCGCGATCCCGCCACCACCGAGGGGCCTCGCATACCCACAGCCCCACTTGGTGTGCTCCACGGACGCAGAAACGGAGCACCGGGTTGCCAACCCATCAACCAGGCACGGCAATTCGCCACAAATCACCCACCTTATGGCCGGGGAGACACCCGATCGACCCCCTCGACCTCCGCCGCCCCCACCCACGGCGGGTGACCAGCGGGGCATGAAGCCCAACACACGACCGGTCGACGGACGCTTGACGAAACGCGCCACCACCCCACTCCACGACCGCGTGCCCCGCAGGGCGAACCGGCCCGGCAGCCTGGGGCCGGCCCCCGCGACATCGGTGTTTCCCAGGGGACCCCCCCCACTGCCCTTCCAGCGGCGCAGGGGTGTGAGTCAAGGGTGGAGCGCAGCGACATCGGCGAAGCCGACGCGACAAAGGAGCGCCCTTGACGCACACCCCGAAGCCGCGATCATCAAACCAGGGAGGGGGCGGGCTGCGGCGCCCATGGGACCCGGGCCAGCCCGGTCACCGCTCGGTTTGAACCCGCAGACCACCCTTGATGGCCGTCAGCAGGGCGCCGAACGGGGCGCGGGTCGTCGCCAGGATCCCTCCGGGGTCGTCGCTCTCCTGGAGGCGAAGAGTGCCATCGGAAGCGGCGGCGACGTTGACGCAGTTACCACCCTCTGGACTGTAGGAGGACTTCTGCCAGGCGTATGAGGACACGATTTGCTCCGCTTCTCCGTGATCAGCGGATGGGAAGCACCAGGGCCAGTACCGCTCTCCAGCGTTCACGGGCGGGGCAGGTCGCGCAACCGGTCGGCCTTGATCGCTATCAGGAGTGAGCCCAGTTGCCCCGGTGCGAGAAACAGGAGCACGTCGGGATCGTCGCTCTCCCGAAGGCGGAGGGTTCCATCAGGGGCAGCAGCGACATTGACACAGTTGCCCCCCTCAGAGCTGTAGGAGGACTTCTGCCATTCGTAACGGGGCACGGTCAATCTTCCTCAGATGCTCTTGGCGACACGCCGGATGAGGTCACGGGACTTCCCAGGGGGAAGGGCGCAGCCCTCCATACGGTCCAGGACCGTGCGGTACCGAGCGAGTTGCGCCTCTCCGTCCAGGAAGTCACAGCCATGATCGGTGTCCAACGCGACGGTGTCGAGTTGTGGCACAGAGCCGGTCGCGTAGGTGACGGGCTGACCAGCGGCCGGGAAGTCGTTGCCCCCGAAAGGGATGACCAAGACCTTCACGTTGTCGAGCTCACCCATCTCGATCAGATGGTGCAGTTGCTCACGCGTGACCTCAGGGCCGGCGAACCCTAGCCGGAGTGCGGCTTCATGGATGATCGCGGTGTACGGCATCGCGGACTCCCTGTACAGAACTCCTTGCCGCTTCATCCGGAACGACGTTCGATGCTCTAGCTCGTGGGCACGCAGGGACGGAACGCTCTGCTTGAAGGAAACGCGCGCATGGGCGGCCGTCTGCAGCAGACCAGGCACATTCATGACGACAGCTACCCGCATCGAGACGGCGTCGTGCTCGAACTCCGCGAATTCCACAAGGGCAGCAGGCAACAGCTCACGGTACTCGTCCCACCACCCCCGCTCGCGGCCTCCGGTCATGCCCGCCAGCGCCTCCACCAGATCGGCGTCGTCGCAGGCGTAGGTATGCGCTATCGCACGCACCCGGTCGGCGCCGACCGCGTATCGACCCGCTTCCATCATGCTCATCCGGGCCTGCTGGACGCCGACTTGAGCCGCGGCGGCGGTTGACTTGAGTCCGGCCCGCTCGCGCAGCTTGCGCAGTTCGGCGCCCAGCCTTCGCTGCCGCAGCGTCGGCGGCGTGTCTCTTGCCACTGGTCACCCTCCCCATACGAGCTGTCACCCACACAGGTGAAGTCTAAAAACTATCGCGAAATCGAGGATAACTTTATCCCCCAGGGGTTACATTCCTACCACGTACCAACTGCTGCGACGGATAGGAGACTTCACATGAACACCGTATCCCCGCCCCTCCCCCGCCCCGAGCGCCCAGAAGGGTTCGACCAGGAGATCCGCGCGCTCGTCGACGACACCGCGCCCCGTCTCTTCGCCGTCGTCGAGGAGTACACCTGCGAGGACGGCGAGCTGGACGCCCGGGTCGCCGGCTGGGGCCTCGCCCACGCGGACGGCGGGGGTACGCAGGTCGCCGCCGTTGACGGGGCCGCCTGGTTGTCCCTGGCCTCGCCCGAGCGGGCCGCCGCGTGGGTCTCGCGGCGGCCGGGGAGCTTCGGCAGCGTCGTATGGGCGGGTGCGCCGAAGCCGTGACGGTATGCGGGAGGGCCCGGTGGGCCGCCCCGACCTGCGGGCGGGCCACCGGGCCCTCGTGTGCGGTACGCGTACCGCGTGCCGCCTTACGCCGTCAGCTTCGCCAGTGCCGCGTCGATGCGGGCCAGGGTGCGCTCGCGGCCCAGGAGTTCCAGGGACTCGAAGAGCGGGAGGCCGACCGTGCGGCCCGTGGTGGCGACGCGGACCGGGGCCTGGGCCTTGCCGAGCTTCAGGCCGTGTTCCTCGCCGGCGGCGAGGACCGCGTTCTTCAGGGACTCCGCGTTCCAGTCGGACTCCGCGATCTTCGCGCGGGCCGTGGTGAGCAGCGCGTCCGCGCCCGGCTTCATCGCCTTCGTCCAGGACGCCTCGTCCTCGACCGGCTGGTCCAGGAAGAGGAAGTCGACGTTGGCGGTGATGTCCGAGAGGACCGTGACCCGGGTCTGGGCCAGCGGGGCCAGCGCCTCGAAGGCCGCGGCGTCGAAGGACTCCGGCGCCCAGGGGGCGTACGGGGCCTTCAGCCACGGGGCGCAGGCGTCCGCGAACGCCTTCACGTCGAGCTGCCGGATGTGGTCGGCGTTGATCGCCTCGGCCTTCTTCAGGTCGAAGCGGGCCGGGTTGGCGTTGACGTCCGCGATGTCGAACGCGGCGACCATCTCGTCCATGGAGAAGAGGTCGCGGTCCGCGGAGAGCGACCAGCCCAGCAGCGAGAGGTAGTTGAGCAGCCCCTCCGGGAGGAAGCCGCGCTCGCGGTAGAGGTTGAGGGACGCCTGGGGGTCGCGCTTGGAGAGCTTCTTGTTGCCCTCCCCCATGACGTACGGAAGGTGACCGAAGCTCGGGACGCCCTTGGCGATGCCCAGTTCCGTGAGCGCCTTGTAGAGCGCGACCTGGCGCGGCGTGGAGGAGAGCAGGTCCTCGCCGCGCAGGACGTGGGTGATCTCCATCAGCGCGTCGTCGATCGGGTTGACGAGCGTGTAGAGCGGGGCGCCGTTGGCGCGGACGATGCCGTAGTCCGGGACGTTCTCCGGGGTGAAGGTCAGCTCGCCGCGGACCAGGTCCGTGAAGGTGATCGGCTCGTCGGGCATCCGGAAGCGGACGATGGCGCTGCGGCCCTCCGCCTCGTACGCCGCCTTCTGCTCGGCGGTCAGGTCGCGGCAGTGGCCGTCGTACCCCGACGGCCTGCCCGCCGCGCGCGCCGCCTCCCGGCGGGCGTCCAGCTCCTCGGTCGTGCAGTAGCAGTGGTACGCGTGGCCGGCCGCGAGGAGCTTGTCCGCGGTGTCGCGGTAGATGTCCATCCGCTGCGACTGGCGGTACGGCGCGTGCGGGCCGCCCACCTCGGGGCCCTCGTCCCAGTCGAGCCCGAGCCAGCGCAGCGAGTCGAGGAGCTGCACGTACGACTCCTCGGAGTCGCGCGCCGCGTCGGTGTCCTCGATGCGCAGGACCAGGGTGCCGCCGGTGTGGCGGGCGAACGCCCAGTTGAACAGGGCGGTACGGACCAGGCCCACGTGGGGGTTGCCGGTCGGGGAGGGACAGAAACGTACACGGACGGGTGCGCTAGCCACGCTTGATCACCTTGTTGGTGAGAGTGCCGATGCCTTCGATGGTGACGGCGACCTCGTCGCCGACGCTGAGGGGGCCGACCCCCGCGGGGGTGCCCGTGAGGACGACGTCACCGGGGAGGAGCGTCATGGCCTCGCTGATGTTGACGATCAGGTCCTCGACGGAGTTGATCATGTCGCTCGTACGGCCGAGCTGCCGCTGTTCCCCGTTGACGGTGCACTGGATGGTGACGTCGGAGGGGTCGAGTTCGGTCTCCACCCAGGGGCCGAGCGGGCACGAGGTGTCGAAGCCCTTCGCGCGCGCCCACTGCTTCTCGCTCTTCTGGATGTCGCGCGCGCTGACGTCGTTGGCGCAGGTGTAGCCGAAGATGACGTCCTTGACGCGTTCGCGCGGCACCTCGCGGCACATCCGCCCGATGACGACGGCCAGTTCGGCCTCGTAGTGCACCTCGTTCGAGAACGACGGGTACTCGATCGCGTCGCCCGAGCCGATCACGGAGGTGGTGGGCTTGAAGAAGGCGAACGGCGCGTCGGGGACGGCGTTGCCGAGCTCCGCCGCGTGCTCCGCGTAGTTACGGCCGAACGCCACCACCTTGTTGGGCAGGACGGGCGGGAGCAGCCGGACCTTGCTCAGCGGGACCTTGGTGCCGGAGAGCTCGAAGTCGGTGTACGGAATGCCCTTGATGATGTCGAGGACGAGGCCGGCGGTGTCGCCGCTGCCGTCGCCCTCGACCGCGCCGAAGGCGACATTGCCGTCGATGGAGAATCTGGCGATGCGCACGGAAGCTGTTCGCCCTTCACTTGCTGGCCGGCCCGGAGTCTGACGCCCCAGGTCCGGAGACTGACGCTCCAGGCTAACGCGGCGGGGGCGGCCACCCGCGCGAAGGGAACGGCGTATGAACGACGGGCGCCCGCGGCGCGTACTACCGGACGTGGGCGGAACGCGGCGTACGGATACGGAGCGGGCGGGGCGGTCCCCCGTGCCCGGCCGCTACGAGGCGGCGGGCGCGGTCTCGGCGGTGTCCGCGGGGGCGGACGGGCCGGACGGGGCGACCATCAGGGTCGTACGGCGCGGGTTGGCCGTACGGTTCGGCAGGGCGACGGGGTGCTCCGGCTGCGCGGCGGGGGCCAGTTCCTCGGCGTCCTTCAGATGCGCCAGCGTGGTGCGCCGGGGGTTGGCGGTGTTGCGGAACATCATCGTGGTCTTCTGCGGAGTCATCTGTGGTGTCAGACCTTGTCGGGCTACGGGCGCGGATGCGCCGGTTGTCGGATGGGCCATCCCTGTAAAGCGTCAGGCTAAACATCCAATTCCCCACCGGAGCGGCGATCGATCGTCGATCACTGTGTGAGTTTGCTCACGACCTGCCCGGCATTTCCCTCATTCCGGGCGCCAGTTGATGACCAAGGAAACGGACATTGCGTTACTGAACGTGGCATTCCGCTGCTGATCATCCGGACTGGGACACCCCCCACCCGTACATGGCTCGTACGTGAAAGTCCGTTTCCTCCGCCCACACTTTCTACGGCTGGTGACCCGGCGATCACTCCGTGTCATTCACGTCACAGCCCTGCCCACCGCCCTTGTTGGAGATCCTGCACTGTGCTGGAATTCCCCCCACCGCCGCGGGTTTGGATGTGCCGGCGCGCAGGGGCGCAACGCAGCGCCGAGTGGCGGTGGGGAAGGGGAGCAGCGCCGGTCACTCACGACCACCATGGGGAGCGTTTCCGCGCCCCACGACGCCGACACCGTTCCGCCGTTCAGCGGGGGGACGCCTGGTCCAGAGGTTGCGACGCTAGTGCAGGGACGTTACAAGAGGGATGGCAGCGCTGCGGCGGAGCAGGAGCACCGCGGCGGATCCGACCGCGGCTCCTCGCCCCAGCACACCCAGAACCCGGGCCCGGCTCCGTCGGGCGACCAGAGCGGCGGCCGGGGCGGACGCCCCGGTCCGGGACAGAGCGGCTCCGGCGCGCCGTCCACGCCGCCGCCTCCGCAGACGGCGCCGAACGCGAAGTCACCGACCGACCCCGGGTCGCGAATAGCCCTGCGCAACTGGCGCATCAGCACCCGCCTCGTGGCGCTGCTGACCCTGCCGGTGGTCGCCGCCACCACGCTGGGCGGACTGCGGATCAACGAGTCGCTGAACGACATTCAGCAGCTCGAACACATGCAGTTGCTCACCAAGATGACCAAAGAGGCGACCACGCTCGCCCAGGCGCTCCAGGCGGAGCGCGACGAGTCGGCGGGGCCGCTGACCAACGGGGCGAGCGCCAAGGACTTCAAGGTCCAGGACCGCCGTACGAAGACCGACCGGGCCTCGAAGACCTTCCTCGACGCCACGCTGGACATCGGCAGCACCGACGGCGACCAGGCGCTGGAGAGCATCCGCTCGAACGTCAGGCAGATCTCCACCCAGGTCAACCAGATCAGCACCATCCGTAAGGGCGCGTACGTCGGCGCGGGTTCGGACTCGCTGACGGTCGACGCGTACGACGGACTGATCACCTCGCTGCTGAGCCTCTCGCAGGACATGGCGCAGGCGACGAACAACCCGGACATGATCAAGCGGACCCGCGCGCTGGCCGCGTTCTCGTCCGCCAAGGAGTACGCGTCGATCCAGCGGGCGGTCATCGCCGCCGCGCTGCCCGCCGACCCGTCGACCAAGGGCAATCTCACCGAGAACGACCGGCTGTACGGTCAGGCCGCGGCGTCGAAGGAGAAGAACGCCCTCACCTCCTTCAGCTTCCTGTACGAGTCGATGGGCGGCGACGCCGCGGAGCTGATGGCCCCGCTCAACGGGCAGGGCAACCCCGAGATCCAGTCGTCCGAGAAGTACGCGGACCGGGTGCTCAGCACGGCCGACGGCCTGGCGAGCCAGCCCAACCGCTCGTATCTGGACTGGACCGACCAGGCGTCCACCCGGATCAACGCGATGAAGACCATCGAGGCCACGCTGCTCGGTGAGATGGAGGCCAAGGCCCGCGACCTGCGCGACGAGTCGCAGCGTGACGCGATCTTCAACGCCGCGCTGATCCTCGTCGTCCTCGGTGTCTCGCTCGTCGGCGCCTTCGTGGTCGCCCGCTCCATGATCCGCTCGCTGCGCCGTCTCCAGGACACGGCCACCCGGGTCGCCCAGGACCGGCTGCCCGAGCTGGTCAAGCAGCTCTCCGACTCCGACCCGCAGGACGTCGACACCTCCGTCGAGTCGGTCGGTGTCCACTCCAAGGACGAGATCGGAAAGGTCGCCGCGGCCTTCGACGACGTGCACCGCGAGGCCGTCCGGCTCGCCGCCGAGCAGGCCCTGCTGCGGGGCAACGTCAACGCGATGTTCACCAACCTCTCGCGCCGCAGCCAGGGCCTCATCCAGCGTCAGCTCTCGCTCATCTCCGAACTGGAGTCCCGCGAGGCCGACCCGGACCAGCTCTCCTCGCTGTTCAAGCTGGACCACCTCGCGACCCGTATGCGCCGTAACGGCGAGAACCTCCTCGTCCTCGCGGGCGAGGAGCCCGGCCGCCGCTGGACCCGCCCCGTACCGCTGGTCGACGTGCTCCGTGCCGCCGCCTCCGAGGTGGAGCAGTACGAGCGCATCGAGCTGTCCTCCGTACCCACGAGCGAGGTCGCCGGACGCGTCGTCAACGACCTCGTGCACCTCCTCGCCGAGCTGCTGGAGAACGCAACGTCGTTCTCCTCGCCGCAGACGAAGGTCCGCGTCACCGGTCACGCGCTGCCCGACGGCCGGGTGCTCGTGGAGATCCACGACACCGGTATCGGCCTCTCCCCCGAGGACCTCGCTGCGATCAACGAGCGGCTGGCCTCGCCGCCCACCGTGGACGTCTCGGTCTCGCGCCGCATGGGTCTGTTCGTGGTCGGCCGGCTGTCGCTGCGCCACGGCATCAGGATCCAGCTCCGCCCCTCCGACTCCGGTGGTACGACCGCGCTGGTCATGCTGCCCGTCGATGTCGCCCACGGCGGCAAGAAGGGCCCCATCGGCGGCAGGCCCGGCGCCCCCGGCCAGGGTCCGCTGGGCCAGGCGCCCGCGGGCGGCGGCCAGCTCCCCGGCGGCCCGGGTGGCTCCGGCGGCTCCGGCGGCTCCGGTGGCGGACGTCCCGGGCTCGGTTCGGGCCCCGGCGGCGCGCCCGCCCCCGGCGGTCTGCTCGGCGCGGGTGCGCCGCGCGGCCAGGTCGGCGCCGGTGCGGGACCGCGTGCCGCGCTGCCGTCCCGCGACGGGAAGCAGGGCGGTGCCCAGGACTCGCAGCGCCAGGGCCAGGGTGGCCAGGGCCAGAGCTCGGGACAGCCCAACATCTTCGCCCAGAACGCCTTCGGCCCCTCGTCGCAGGGTCCCTCGCAGGGCGCGGGACAGGGCGGCCCCGGCCAGGGCCAGCAGCGTACGGACCGGCCCGGCGGCGCCTTCGGCCAGAGCGGCCCCGGCAACCAGGGCGGCCAGGGCAACCAGGGTGGTCCGGGCAGCCAGAGCGGCCAGGGCAACCAGGGCGGCCAGGGCCAGAACGGCTTCAGCGGGCGGGCCCAGAACGCCTTCCAGCAGGGCGGCGCCCCCGACCGCGGCCGGCAGCTCCCGCCGCCCGGCGGACCGCGCGCCGAACTGCCCGGCGGCAACCCGCAGCCGCGCCCGCAGAGCGGCCCGCCGGTCCCCAGTTGGGGCAGCGACCAGCAGTCGGGCCGTCCCTCGCTGGACGCGCCGCGCGGCCACGAGGAGCACGACTCCAGCGGCCAGTTCGCCCGTCCGACGGGTGAGCGGCAGGGGCCCGGCTCCACCTCCGAGTTCCCGCGTCCGGACTTCGACGGGCCCCGGCCCGACCAGAACGCCCCGCTCGGCGGCGGCCAGGACCCGGCGGCCACGGCCCAGTTCCCCCGTCCGGACTTCAACTCCCCGGCCGGCTACTCCCCGGAGTACGGCGCGCAGGGCGGCCAGAGCGACGGTTCGGGCTTCCGCCCGTCGTCGGACTTCGGCTCCGCCCAGCAGGACTTCAACGCCCCGCGCCCGCCCGCCCCGGCCCCGGCTCCCGGCTCCGAGGGCGGCTACCGCCAGCCGAGCCTGCCGCCGCAGCCGCAGCCGGAGGCACTGCCCCCGGCCTCCGGCCCCGGTGACGGCCGTACGCCGCTGTACGACACCCTGGAGACCAACTGGTTCCACGCCACCCAGGGCGGCGGACAGCAGGGCGGCGCGGCCGACGAGGGCCTGCCGGCCTCCACCCCGGACGCGGAGCGCCAGGAGAACCTGTCCCCGCAGCAGCAGCCGCCGGCGCCGCCGATGCCGCGCCGCGAGCCCACCAACGGCTCCGGTGCGAACAGCCTCGGGACGAACGGCTCCGGCGCGAACGACACGGGCGCCAACGGCTACGACACCAACGGCTCCGGCTTCGACACCAACGGCTTCGACACGAACGGCTCCGGCTTCAGCAGGCCGGGCGCCAACGGATCGGACGCGCAGGGTTCTGGCCAGAGCCGGCGGCCGGGGCTCGGGCAGCTCCATCAGCAGACCCAGGGCTCCGGAACGAACGGCGCCGGCTTCAACTTCGGCGGCAACGGTTCGGACACGCACGGTTCGGCCGCCAACGGCGTGGCCGCCACCTCCTCCTGGCGCACGTCTCCCAACGACGAGCTGGTACGCCAGGCCGAGCGGGTCAAAAAGCCCCAGGCCGGCGGCATCACCACCTCCGGTCTGCCCCGCAGGGTGCCGCGCGCCAATCTGGTGCCCGGTACCGCGCAGGAACAGAACACCCAGGCCGGTCCGCAGGTCTCCCGTGCGCCCGCTGACGTGCGCGGCCGGCTGACCAATCTCCGTCGGGGTATCCAGCAAGGTCGTCAGGCGGGCAACACCGGCCCGGCGAGCAACGGATTCAACCTCGGCACCTCTCACCAGCAGGAGCGTTAGTTGAGTCCGATGAGTCAGGCTGCGCAGAATCTGAACTGGTTGATCACCAATTTCGTGGACAACACCCCTGGGGTGTCCCACACCGTGGTGGTCTCCGCAGACGGACTTCTGCTGGCCATGTCCGAGGGCTTCCCCCGCGACCGCGCCGATCAGCTCGCGGCCGTGGCATCCGGTCTGACCTCGCTGACCGCGGGGGCGTCCCGGATCTTCGAAGGCGGCCCGGTCAACCAGACCGTGGTGGAGATGGAGCGCGGCTTCCTCTTCCTCATGTCCGTCTCCGACGGTTCCTCCCTGGCCGTGCTCGCCCACCCCGAGTGCGACATCGGTCTGGTGGGGTACGAAATGGCCCTCCTGGTCGATCGCGCCGGTACGGTCCTCACGCCGGACCTGCGCGCCGAGCTCCAGGGAAGTCTGCTGCACTGAGGCTTCCAGGAACTCCCCAGCTCCATACCGTCAGGCCGCCCAACCGGCCCCCCACCGGCCAAGTCAGACGGCACGCAGACATCTTGCTGTCACGCCCGGAGGATTCATGACCCCGCCACCCGCTTCTCACGATCCGTACGGCGTCTCTGTCGACGCCTCGTACGGTCCTGAGGGCGATCAGCCGCTGGTACGTCCGTACGCCATGACCGGCGGCCGGACCCGGCCGCGGTACCAGCTCGCCATCGAGGCGCTGGTCAGTACGACCGCAGACCCGGCCCATCTCGCCACCCTGCTCCCCGAGCACCAGCGGATCTGCCACCTGTGCCGCGAGGTCAAGTCGGTGGCGGAGGTGTCGGCGCTGCTGACCATGCCGCTCGGCGTCGCCCGCATCCTGGTGGCCGACCTGGCGGAGGCCGGCATGGTGGCCATCCACCAGCCGGGCAACGGAGAGGCCGGCGGCACGCCGGATGTGACACTGCTCGAAAGGGTGCTCAGTGGACTTCGCAAGCTCTAGCGGCGGTGCGGCCCGATCGACCACCAGCGCGAAGATCGTGGTGGCGGGCGGCTTCGGCGTGGGCAAGACCACGTTCGTAGGCGCCGTCTCGGAGATCAACCCGCTGCGTACCGAAGCCGTCATGACCAGCGCCTCCGCCGGCATCGACGACCTCACCCACACCGGAGACAAGACCACCACCACCGTGGCCATGGACTTCGGCCGCATCACCCTCGACCAAGACCTCATCCTCTACCTCTTCGGCACCCCCGGCCAGGACCGCTTCTGGTTCATGTGGGACGACCTCGTCCGCGGCGCCATCGGCGCCGTCGTCCTCGTCGACACCCGCCGCCTCGCCGACTGCTTCCCCGCCGTCGACTACTTCGAAAACTCAGGACTCCCCTTCGTCATCGCCCTCAACGGCTTCGACGGACACCAGCCCTACACCCCCGACGAAGTACGCGAAGCACTCCAGATCGGCCCCGACACCCCCATCATCACCACCGACGCCCGCCACCGCGCCGACGCCAAAAGCGGACTCATCACCCTCGTCGAACACGCCCTCATGGCACGACTGAAGTAGGCGGCCGTCTACGGAAGTTGCCGTAGGCATACCCGGAGGTGGGCCAGGTCCATTGACACGGCCCATCTCTGTGTTCATAACATTTCGACAGAGAATTGACGCCCTCCGGCCACCCGGCGCACTCGCCCGGTGCCCCTGCGCTCATGTCAGCCCCGCTTTTTGCCGGGGCTCGCTCTTTATGCCCGTTTTATGTGAGGCTTGTACCACTCGGAATGGCTGATTCCTGCTGTTTGGAAAGGGAGGGTTCCCCGTGCTGGAATTCGAGAACTCCCGAGTAGTACGGCCCTGAACAAAACACGGCACAACGTAGGTGCCGACGCCGAGAGGTTGTTGGTCGAGTGAGGCGAAGCACGACAAGCTCCGCGGAGCAGAAGGCGCGGGGTAACTTCACCCCGCCGCCGCGCGCAGCGGCGCCTGCCGTCACGACCGGTCCGCCTCCGGCGGCCGGCAGCTCCAGCCGGTTCTCCCCGCGCAACTGGCGGGTGACCACCCGGCTGTACGCGATTCTCCTCGTCCCCGTCATGGTCGGCCTCGTCATGGGCGGCTTCCAGGTCAAGGGTTCCATCGACACCTGGCAGGCGGCGCAGGACGCCGAGAAGACGGCCCTCGTCGTGCGGGCCGCCTCGGAATACGGACACGCGCTGCTCAACGAGCGCGACCTCACCGCGCAGTCCCTGCTCACCAACAAGCGGGACGCGCAGATCGTCACCGAGAGCTACGCGGCCACGGACGCGGCGAAGAAGAAGTTCGACCTGGCGGTGCGGAGCATGCCCGCCGAGCAGGGTCTCGAACGCCGCCTGGGGCTGTTCCGCAGCGTGGAGCCCACGCTGGAGAGCATCCGCAAGACCGCGTTCACCGCCGGGGTCGAGACCCCGGACAAGAGCGGCGGCAACGGCGGCCCCGTGGCCACCGAAGAGGCGTACGTGCCGCTGGAGCACACCCTCATGGAGTTCGCCAACGAACTCGGTCTCGGCACGGGGAACATCACCAGCTACGGCCGTACGGTCTACGCCATCGGGCTGGCCAAGGGCGCCGAGTCGCTGCAGCGCTCCATCGGGACGCATCTGCTGGTCAGGCCGAGCCAGAAGGACGACGTCAAGAGCGGCCAGACGATCGCGTTCTCCTCGTACGCCTACCTGGAGGACATCGCCATCGGCGAGTACGTCTCCGGTGGCACGCAGGCGGACGCGGTCAAGCTCCAGGAGGTCATGAAGGCGCAGACGGCCGAGGCGGGCGAGAAGCTCGCCGCCGCGCAGCAGCAGGCCGCCGCCGCGGGCAAGGAGTTCACCGCCCCGCCGACCAAGGACGGCTCCGTCTTCGACGGCATGGTGGCGGCGATCGCCACCGGTGACAGCCCCGAGAAGCTCGCCGAGCGCGGGGTCACCCCGGAGACGTGGATGGCGGCCTCCACCGCCAAGTTCGACGGGTACAACACGATCGAGACGGACCTGGTCGACAAGGCCGTCTCCGAGGCGTCCTCGATCGCCGGCAACGCCAGGAACGACGCGATCATCAACGGCGCGATCGTGCTGATCGCGCTGCTGGCCGCCTTCATCCTGGCCGGGATCATGGCGCGGCAGATGAGCCGCTCGATGCTGTCGCTGCGTACGGCCGCCTTCGGGATCGCCGAGCAGCGGCTGCCGATGCTGGTCGACCAGCTCTCGCGGGCGGAGCCCGGCCGGGTCGACACCCGGGTGCAGCCCATCCCGATCGACTCGCGCGACGAGATAGGCGAGGTCGCCCGCGCCTTCGACCAGGTCCACCGCGAGGCGGTGCGGCTCGCCGCCGAGCAGGCCATGCTCCGCGGTAACGTCAACGCGATCTTCACCAACCTCTCACGTCGTAACCAGTCGCTGATCGAGGGCCAGTTGACCCTCATCTCCGATCTGGAGAACAACGAGGGCGACCCGGACCAGCTCGACAACCTCTTCAAGCTGGACCACCTCGCGACCCGGATGCGCCGCAACGGCGAGAACCTCCTCGTCCTCGCGGGCGAGGAGCCCGGCCGCCGCTGGAACCAGCCGGTGCCGCTGGTGGACGTCCTGCGCGCCGCCTCCTCCGAGGTGGAGTCGTACGAGCGCATCGAGCTGACCGGGGTCCCGGAGACGGAGATCCACGGCCAGGCCGTCACCGACCTCGTGCACCTGCTCGCCGAGCTGCTGGAGAACGCCACCACGTTCTCCTCGCCGCAGACGAAGGTCCGTGTCACCGCGACCCGGCTGCCCGACGGCCGCGTGATGATCGAGATCCACGACAAGGGCATCGGTCTCACCGCCGAGGACTTCGCGGACATCAACCACAAGCTGGCCAACCCGCCGACCGTGGACGCCACGGTCTCCCAGCGCATGGGCCTGTTCGTGGTCGGCCGGCTCGCCGACCGGCACGGTGTACGGGTCCAGCTCCGCCCCTCGGGCGAGCAGGCGGGCACGACGTCGCTGGTCATGCTGCCGGACGCGATCACGCACGGCGGCGGGGGCGGCGCCCCGGGACAGGGCGAGGACTTCACCGTCTCGCAGATCATGCCGGACCAGCCGAACCTCCCCGAGGGTGAGCAGCAGGTCTTCCAGAGCGCCCCGATGCTGACGGCGGCGGAGCTGGGCTTCGACGACTCGCGGTACGACCAGCAGCCGCAGGCGGACCAGCCGGCGCCGCTCGACTCCGTCAACCGCTCGCTCAAGCGCGAGGAGCGGCGTGCGGCCCTCGGGACGCCTCCGCGGGACGCCGTGGGCGACCAGCCGCTGTTCCAGGACCAGGTGGACGGCCAGTACCGCGACGGGGCGGACGGCGGGTACGCACAGGGGAAGTCGTCGTACGAGCAGGGGTACGAACCGGGCTACGCACCGCAACAGCCCGCACCCGGCGCGGACTTCCCGGCCCCCGCGGCCGATTTCCCCCCGGCGGGCGCCGAGTTCGCCACGGGCGGATTCGAGGAGTACCGCGCACCCGGCACGTACCAGCAGTCCGAGACATACCCTTCGCCCGATACGTACCAGCCGTCCGACGCCTTTCCGCAGCAGCAGGGGTCCCCGGGGCAGCAGGGATATACGGAGTCCCCGTACCCCGCCGCGCAGGGCGCCGAGGGCACGTACGAGAATCTGTTCAACCCCCAGCCCCACCAGGGCGAGTGGGCCGATCAGAGTGCCTACCCCGGTACGTACGACTCCGAGCGTCCGGCCGAACCGGAATCGGGCCTCGGCGCTCCCGGGAACGCCCGGGACAACGTAGGCTTGAACCGTCCGGGTCCCTCCCCGAGCGCCAGTCACGCGTTGACGGACGCGGGTCTGCCGCGCCGTGGCGGCGGCCAGCCCCAGCAGCCGCAGTCACCAGCGCCGTGGCAGCCCGCGGGTGAGGGTGAAGGGCAGCCGGCCGGACAGACCTCATCGACGGCGCTGAACGGCCGGAGCACCACTTCGGGCAACTTCCAGGACGAGCAGAGCGTTGAGCAGGACCCGGGCCGCGGCGAGGGCAGTCTCCCGAGCGACGGCGCCGGGCTGAACGGCAGTGCACAGAGCGGTGCCGGGCAGAATGGCAACGGGCAGGCGGAGACGGCCGGTTCGGACGACTGGCGCGCGAGGAACGACGAGCGCTGGCACCGTGCGGAGAAGCTGCGCGAGCCCAAGGCCGGCGGCGTCACCTCGTCCGGTCTGCCGCGCCGTGTGCCCAAGGCCAACCTGGTCGAGGGCGCCGCGGAGCAGACCACGCACAGCGGCCCCCAGGTCTCCCGCGCCCCGGAGGACATCCGGGGCCGGTTGAGCAACCTGCGGCGCGGCGTCGAGCGGGGCCGCAACGCTGGAGCGGACACGAACGGACCGGGCCGCGGCCCGGGCAGTACCTACAACCAGGAGCGTTAGTGTGAGCCCGATGAGCCAGGCGGCGCAGAATCTGAACTGGTTGATCACCAACTTTGTGGACAACACCCCCGGGGTGTCCCACACGGTGGTGGTCTCCGCCGACGGACTCCTGCTGGCCATGTCCGAAGGATTCCCGCGTGACCGCGCCGATCAGCTCGCGGCCGTCGCGTCGGGTCTGACCTCGCTGACCGCGGGGGCGTCCCGGATCTTCGAGGGCGGGGCCGTGAACCAGACCGTCGTCGAGATGGAGCGCGGTTTCCTCTTCCTGATGTCCATCTCCGACGGCTCGTCCCTCGCCGTACTGGCCCACCCCGAGGCCGATATCGGCCTGGTCGGCTACGAGATGGCCCTCCTGGTGGACCGTGCCGGTACGGTCCTCACCCCGGACCTGCGTGCGGAGCTCCAGGGAAGTCTGCTGAACTGACAGACAGTGCGCTGTTTGCCGCCGCACCATTAGGGTGCGGTGGCGCGGATTTCACAGGTCCGCCAGGATCGGGCCCGGCGCCCCGGCAGTCGGAGGAGGAAACGTGGCTACACCCCCAGGCGGGCATCCCTATGACGGTGGCCCCCGGTCTCCGGGTGAGTATGCCCAGAACCGGTTCAACTTTCCCTCCACGCCCAGCGGACAGGGCGGTGGACAGGGTGAGCCGAGCCATGACCAGGGCGGACAGGGCCACGGCGGGCAGGGCGGTGGGCGCGGCGGACCGCAGCGGCAGCCGTACCAGCCCCCTCCCCCTCCCCCGCCGCGGCCGTACGAGTACGACCAGCCCCGGCAGCCCCGCATCCAGCCGGTGCAGCCGAGGCGTTCCCCGGAAGCCGAGCCTTCCATGGGCACACACAATCCGTTGGTGCGCCCGTACGCCATGACCGGCGGCCGGACCCGGCCGCGGTACCAGCTCGCCATCGAGGCGCTGGTCAGTACGACGGCCGATCCGTCCCAGTTGCAGGGGCAGTTGCCCGAGCACCAGCGGATCTGCCAACTGTGTTTCGAGATCAAATCGGTCGCCGAAGTCTCGGCGCTCCTCTCCATCCCCCTCGGCGTGGCCCGGATCCTCGTAGCCGACCTGGCGGAGGCGGGCCTTGTCGCCATCCATCAGCCCGGTGGCGACGAGGCCACCGGTGGCCAGCCAGACGTGACACTGCTCGAAAGGGTGCTCAGTGGACTTCGCAAGCTCTAGCGGCGGTGCGGCCCGCTCAACCACCAGCGCGAAGATCGTGGTGGCGGGCGGCTTCGGCGTGGGCAAGACCACGTTCGTAGGCGCCGTCTCGGAGATCAACCCGCTGCGTACCGA
>NZ_JBIUYF010000013.1:0-153318 GCF_044744405.1 Streptomyces sp. NPDC087310
TTTGGCACGCTGTTGAGTTCTCAAGGAACGGACGCTTCCTTCGTACTCACCCGCAGAACATTGTCTGGGGCTTTCCTCCGGGCGCTTCCCTTCGGTGTTTCATTTTGTTCTGTACTTCGTTCCTGCGTTTCCGACTCTATCAGATTCATTCGGCGGTGTTTCCCGCTTCCAGAATTCCGACGGCCTTTGGATTGGCCCTTTGCCTTTCGGCTGCTCACTACTTTAACCGAATCCCCGCCCGGCTCATAATCGAGCCGATGGGCGCAGAATTTCGGCATGCCGAAACTCAGACCCGTAAGGGTTTGATCGTGTGTAGTGGGTGGCCGCTGCGGAGGCTGCTGAACAACAGGCTCCGTTGAAAGCGGCTCGGGCCACGTTAGGCGGACGAAACAGCGGAGTCAAGTTCGGCGGCGGCGCGGGGCGTGGGCCCGATAAGGGCTGACCGAGGGGTCGCCGTCGATCCAGAAGCGCCAGGGGTGAGGCGCCCCGTCGCCGCCCACCCCCGTACGGGGACCGCTGCGGACCTGGTCTTTGGTGACCGGGGTGCCGGTGAGTATCGACAGGGGCTGGTCCGGGCCGGCGCAGACGTCCGTGCCGTTGAGTGCGCGGTCCACGTCCAGGGCGGTGGCCAGGCGGGCCGGGCCTTTGGCCAGTTCTCTGTCGTGACGGGCCGAGATGCGACGGGTGCGTGCCAGTTCCGCGCCCACGCCGATCTCGCCGGCCCGGAGCAGGACCCCGCTCGCCCGGCCCTCGGGCCCGCACACCAGGTTGAGGCAGTGCCACATCCCGTAGGTGAAGTAGACGTACGCGTGACCGGGCGGGCCGAACATCACCGCGTTGCGGGGCGTGCGGCCCCGGAAGGCGTGCGAGCCCGGGTCCACCTCGCCCGCGTACGCCTCCACTTCTGTGAGCCGTAGCTCGATGGGGCCGTCGTCCGTCTCCCGTACCAGCGTCCGGCCGAGGAGATCGGGTGCGACGTCGAGGACCGCCCGGTCGAAGAAGTCCCTGGGCAACGGCATACGGTCGGGGCTCGCCATCATGGCGTCCGAGCGTACCGGGGAACCGTCCGTGGCCGGATCGCGTATGTAGGGGTCAGGGACCCGAAGGATTTAGTAGGAGTGACATATGGGCTTCAAGAAGCTGCTCGCGAGCCTGGGCGCCGGTGGGGCGACCGTCGAGACCGAGCTGACCGAGTCGAACGTGGTGCCCGGCGGAGTGGTGCAGGGTGAGGTGCGGCTTGAGGGCGGCTCCGTGAACCAGCGGATCCAGGGGCTCTCCGTCGGACTCCAGGCACGGGTCGAGGTGGAGGGAAACGACCAGGAGACCAAGCAGAACATCGAGTTCACCCGGCAGAGCATCGGCGGCGCCTTCGAGGTGGAGGCGGGCGCGGTGCACGTGGTGCCGTTCGGCCTGGAGATCCCGTGGGAGACCCCGGTCACGACCATCGACGGGCAGCCGCTGCGCAACATGAACATCGGGGTGACCACGGAGCTGGACATCGCGCGGGCGCTGGACAACAGCGATCTCGACCCGATCAACGTCCACCCGCTCCCGGCCCAGCAGGCCATCCTGGACGCCTTCATCCACCTCGGTTTCCGCTTCAAGAGCGCGGACATGGAGAAGGGGCACATCCGCGGGACGCGGCAGCGGCTGCCGTTCTACCAGGAGATCGAGTTCTTCGCGCCGCAGCAGTACCGCGGGCTGAACCAGGTCGAGCTGACCTTCGTCGCGGACGACCGCGAGATGGACGTCATCCTGGAGATGGACAAGAAGCCGGGGCTGTTCACCGAGGGCAGCGACTCCTTCCGCTCGTTCCAGGTGGGGCTGGGTGACTTCCAGGGCACCGACTGGGCCGCCTATCTGAACCAGTGGCTCGCCGAGGTGGGTGGCCGTCGCAACTGGTTCTGAGCGAAGCCTTTAGGCTCGGGGTCGCCGACAGACGACATGACGACAGCCGACATCCGGAGGTTCAGACGTGACCGAGGCGACGAGGGCGCCGCTCCCTCATGACTTCCATCCGAAGGTGCCGTCGTTCACCGTGGTGAGCGACGACGTCGCGCCCGGGGCGGTCCTGAAGGACGCCCAGGTCCAGGCCGCCGGGAACACCTCGCCGCATCTGCGGTGGGAGGGTTTCCCCGCGGAGACCGGAAGCTTCGCCGTGACGTGCTTCGATCCCGACGCCCCGACCGGCAGCGGGTTCTGGCACTGGGTGGTCTTCGACATCCCCGCGTCGGTCACGGAGCTTCCGGTGGCCGCGGGCAGCGGCTCGTTCGAGAGGCTGCCCAAGGGTGCCGTACAGGCACGCAACGACTACGGCTCGAAGGACTTCGGGGGCGCCGCGCCGCCGCCCGGGGACCCGGCGCACCGCTATGTGTTCACGGTGTACGCGGTGGACAGTGAGCGGCTCGGTCCGGACAGCGACGCCTCCCCCGCGGTGGTCGGGTTCAATCTGCGTTTCCACACGCTGGCGCGCGCCCAGCTCGTCGGGGAGTACGCGGCCCCCGCCGCTGGCTGACCGTTTGCTTTTTGTTTGCCCTGCCCTGGTCTTGGAGAGATCAGGGCAGGGCATTTTTTATTGTGTTGTCCCTCTCGGCGCGCCCGGCCAGAGTTGATCCAAGCCCACCGCCTTGTCAGCCATGTCAGGGGGTCGGGCGGCGAAACACGGGAGGTGGACGGGATGCGGGACACGCTGGTACTGAATGCGAGCTTCGAGCCGCTGTCGACGGTGACGCTCAACCGTGCGGTCGTTCTGGTGCTCCAGGACAAGGCCGTCGTCGAGCAGGCCCATCCCGGTCTCCGTGTGCGTGCCGCCGCCGTGGAGCTTCCGGTGCCGCGGGTGATCAGACTCTGCCGGTATGTCCGGGTGCCCTTCCGAAGACAAGCTCCGTGGTCGAGGCGTGGGGTCCTGATACGGGACCAGCACCGGTGCGCGTACTGCGGCCGGCGCGCCACGACGGTGGACCATGTGGTGCCGCGGTCCCGGGGTGGCGCGGACAGTTGGCTGAATACGGTGGCTTCGTGCGCCGAGGACAACCACCGGAAGGCGGACCGTACGCCGGATCAGGCGGGGATGCCGCTGCTGCACGCGCCGTTCGTACCGTCGCCGGCGGAGGCGATGCTGCTGTCGCTGCGGGTCGGTGAGCGCTCCGAGCTGCCGCAGTGGCTCGCGGGGGTGCAGGTACAGCCCGCCGCGTGACCGTCAGCCGTACCTGCGGATCAGAAGCTGGACGATGGCGACCACGCCGACCGTCACGACCAGCGCGCGCAGGGCGGCCGGCGGCAGCTTGCGGCCGAACTTGGCGCCGAGCTGGCCGCCGATGGCCGAACCGACCGCGATGAGTACGACAGCCGTCCAGTCGAACTCGGCGACGAAGAGGAAGAAGAGCGCGGCGACGCTGTTGACGACGGCGGAGAGGATGTTCTTCACCGCGTTGAGGCGCTGGAGGGTGTCGTCGAGCAGCATGCCCATCAGGGAGAGGTAGATGATCCCCTGGGCGGCGGTGAAGTAGCCGCCGTAGACGCTGGCGAGCAGCAGTCCGGCGAACAGGAGCGGGCCGCCGTTGGGTCCCGCGCTGGTGCCCTTGCGGGTGCGGCGGGCCTGGACGGCGCGGGCGAGCCGGGGCTGGAGGATCACCAGGACGAGGGCGAGGGTGACCAGCACGGGCACGACCGTCTCGAAGGCCGTGGAGGGCAGGACCAGCAGCAGGGTGGCGCCGGTCAGTCCGCCGAGGAGCGCGGCGACGCTCAGGCGCAGGACGCGGGGGCGCTGGCCGGTGAGTTCGGCGCGGTAGCCGATGGCTCCGCTGATCGAACCGGGTATCAGGCCGAGGGCGTTGGAGACGGTCGCCGTGACCGGGGGAAGCCCGGTCGCCAGCAGGACGGGGAAGGTGATGAGCGTGCCGGAGCCGACGACGGTGTTGATGGCCCCCGCGCTGATGCCCGCAGCGAAGACGGCGAGCATCTCCCAGATGGTCACGGTGTGCTGCCCTTCGTGCTGATCGGTGCCGGATGCACCGACCATTGATCATGCACGAAGGGCAGCGGTGTTCGGTCGAGCGGGGTGTTCAGTCGAGCGGGGTGTCCTGCCTGCGCTCCTTGCCGGTGTTGAAGCCGGGCATGCCGCCGCCGAGGTTGTCGAAGGCGCCGCTGAGTCCCTTGAGCGCGTCGCCGATCTCGCTGGGCACGATCCAGAGCTTGTTGGCGTCGCCCTCGGCGATCTTGGGGAGCATCTGGAGGTACTGGTAGGCGAGGAGCTTCTGGTCGGGGTCGCCGGCGTGGATGGACTCGAAGACCGTACGGATGGCCTGGGCCTCGCCCTCGGCGCGCAGGGCGGCGGCCTTGGCCTCACCTTCGGCGCGCAGGATCGCGGACTGCTTCTCGCCCTCCGCGGTGAGGATCTGCGACTGGCGGATACCTTCGGCGGTGAGGATCGCGGCGCGCTTGTCACGGTCGGCGCGCATCTGCTTCTCCATCGAGTCCTGGATGGAGGTGGGCGGCTCGATGGCCTTGAGCTCGACGCGGTTGACGCGGATGCCCCACTTGCCGGTGGCCTCGTCGAGGACGCCGCGCAGGGCCGCGTTGATCTCCTCGCGGGAGGTGAGGGTGCGCTCCAGGTCCATGCCACCGATGATGTTGCGCAGCGTGGTGACGGTGAGCTGCTCGATCGCCTGGATGTAGCTGGCGACTTCGTACGTGGCGGCGCGGGCGTCGGTGACCTGGTAGTAGATGACGGTGTCGATATTGACGACCAGGTTGTCCTGGGTGATCACCGGTTGGGGCGGGAAGGGGACGACCTGTTCACGGAGGTCGATCCGGTTACGGATCGAGTCGATGAACGGGACCACGATGTTCAGGCCCGCGTTGAGCGTGCGCGTGTAGCGGCCGAACCGTTCGACGATGGCGGCGCTTGCCTGCGGGATGACCTGGATCGTCTTGATCAGGGCGATGAATACAAGCACCACCAGGATGACCAGGACGATGATGATTGATGGCATCGCGTTTCTCGGGCCCTTCTCTGCCGGATGTTCTGATGATCCAGTTTCTCAGACCGGAGGTGAACGTGGTGACCGTTCGCCCGGGTTGAGCCTCACATGACGACGGCTGTCGCTCCGTCGATCTCGACCACGTCGACCTGCTGGCCGGGTTCGAAGGAGGTGGCCTCGTCGTAGGTGCGCGCCGACCACACCTCGCCGGCCAGTTTGATCCGGCCGCCTCTGGCGTCCACCCGTTCCAGGACGACGGCTTGACGGCCTTTCAACGCGTCGATCCCGGTGGCGGACCCCGGGCTGGATCCGGCGCGCTGCCGGGCGGCGTACGGGCGTACGGCGGCGACGAGCGCCACGGACACCACGACGAAGACGAGGACTTGGATCACCACGCCGCCGCCGAGGGCCGCGGTGATCGCGCCGGCGACCGCACCGGCGGAGAACATGCCGAACTCGGGCATCGCCGTGATGACGAGGGGAATGCCCAGTCCTACGGCGCCGATCAGCCACCACACCCACGCGTCGATTTCCACATGGTCATGGTAGGGGCGCGGGTCCCTGTCCCGACAGGGGCGATATCGGGTCAGAAGGCCGCCGATATGACGGAGGTTCAGCCGAGGGGCAGACCGTGCGCCGTCCAGCGGTCGTTGGTGCGCTCGACGACGAGCGGGAGCCCGAAGCAGAGCGAGAGGTTGCGGGAGGTCAGCTCGGTCTCCATGGGGCCGGCGGCGAGCACCTTGCCCTGGCGGATCATGAGGACGTGGGTGAAGCCGGGCGCGATCTCCTCGACATGGTGGGTGACCATGATCATGGAGGGGGCGTACGGGTCGCGGGCGAGACGGCCGAGGCGGCGTACGAGGTCCTCACGGCCTCCGAGGTCGAGGCCGGCCGCGGGCTCGTCGAGGAGGAGGAGCTCGGGGTCGGTCATCATCGCGCGGGCGATGAGGGTGCGCTTGCGCTCGCCTTCGGAGAGTGTCCCGAACTTGCGGTCCAGGTAGTCGGTCATGCCGAGCCGGTCGAGGAAGGCGCGGGCGCGCCGCTCGTCGACCTCGTCGTAGTCCTCGTTCCAGGTGGCGGTCATGCCGTACGCGGCCGTGAGGACGGTCTGGAGGACGGTCTGGCGCTTGGGCAGCTTCTCGGACATGGCGATGCCCGCCACGCCGATCCGCGGGCGCAGTTCGAAGACGTCGACCTCGCCGAGCTTCTCGCCGAGGATCCGGACCTGGCCGGTGGTCGGGAAGAGGTAGCTGGAGGCGAGGTTGAGCAGGGTGGTCTTGCCCGCGCCGTTGGGGCCGAGGATGACCCAGCGCTCCCCCTCCTTGACCGACCAGGAGACATCGTCCACCAGAGCGCGTCCGTCGCGGACCACGGTTACGTCCACCAGCTCCAGTACATCGCTCATGAGCGCGTTGTCTCCCCATGCAATCGTCTTGAGGTTTCGGGTGCGCCTGTAGACGCGGACCCCCAGGGAAAACCTACGCCACCGGTCGAGTGGTCCGGCCGTGAGGTCTGTTACCTAGGCTGTGACCATGCTTTCGCAACCACGCTCAGGACTACTGGCCGCTTGGGGAAATGCCCTGTTGGCCGGATTTGTATCGCCGGACGACGCGGTGCTCGCCGTGGTCGGCGAGGACGCGCTGCACCGGGTGGAGGGGCTGCCGGGCGAGACGGCGCCCGTGGGGCTGACGCTGGCGCTGGGGCGGCTGCGGTCGCTCGGGGTGACCGGGTACCGGGTCGCGCTGCCCGCCCCGGGGCATCCGCTGGGGCTGTGCGGACCGCCGGAGTTCAATGCCCGCGCCCTGGAGGCGGAGGAGGCCGTGATCGCCGTGGGGGCGCCGTACGGGCTGGTGCCCGAGGTGTCCGCGGTGGGTCCCGAGGGCGACCGTCATGTCGAGGTCCTCTGGCACTGTCTGCCGGTACGGGAGGCCCCGCCGGCGGACGTGCCCTCGCTCGGGGAGGCGGAGCGGGAGCTGTCGGAGGCGCTGCGGGAGGCGGCGGAGGTGCTGTCCGGGCTGGACGTGGCGGCGTCGGGGCCGGTGGCCGAGGCGATCGTGGACGCGTACCGGGCACGGGCCGAGGCGGGGCGCGAGGTGCTGGCCCCGGGTTATCCGCAGCGGGCCGTGCGGGTGCTGGAGCAGGCGCAGCGGGTGGGGCTGATGATCGAGCTGGCGTACCAGCACGGGCACGGGGGCGCGGTGAGCGCGTCGGAGATGGCGGCGCGGGGTGAGGCGCTGCGGCCGGTGGAGCGGTTCGCGCGGCGGGCGCAGGTGGCGTCGTACAACGCGTACGTGGAGGAGCGGGAGCGGAACGGCCCCGGCGCGGGCGTCTGACACACCCGGGGCCGACGCCTCCCCGCTGGGCAAGCGCGCCGAGCGGGGAGGCTCCAGCACCGGATCATCGGCCCGACTGCGCGCCAGGCCGGCGAGTGAGCCGAAGGGGCGCGCCGCTGTCGAAAGGGAGAGCGCGCGCAGGTTCGTGAGGAACGAACGAACCGAGCACGGTCGACCGTCGACAGCGGCATAAAGCGCCCCGGAGGCGAACCGAGCCCTAGAAATTAACCGCGTGGTTGCCGAATGCCGGGTTCAGCAGGCCGATCACGGTGACCGTGTTGCCGGTGAGGTTCACCGGGATGTGCACCGGGACCTGGACGGCGTTGCCGGAGCCGACGCCCGGGGAGTGCTGGGCCAGGCCGTCGGCGTGGGCGCCCCCCTCGGTGGCGAACGCGGCGCCGGCGGAGGCGCCCGCGGCGAGTCCGGCGGTGACGAGGACCAGGGCGGCCTTCTTGGCAACCTTCATGGGGTGTTCCTTAATCGCGTGATCAACAGCCGCGGCGGTATGCGGCGGCACGCCTTGGAGAACGCGCGACCGGCGCTCAGGATGCGCCGTGTGGGTGACATACACCCGACAGTATGAATCTCAGATCGGAAGATGACCTTCCGTTTTTTGCGCCGGGCCCGCCGGTAGCGCCGTATCAGCCGGTCACCCCGTGACGTACGGCCCACAGCGCCGCCTGCGTACGGTCCGAGAGGTCCAGCTTCATCAGGATGTTCGACACATGCGTCTTGACCGTCTTCTCGGAGAGCACCAGCGCGCGGGCGATCTCCCGGTTGGAACGCCCGTCGGCGATGAGGGTGAGCACCTCGCGCTCCCGTTCGGTGAGCGACGTGCCCCTCCCCTGGCCCATGGCCGGGTCGTCCTGGGCCAGCAGCGCGCCCGCCACCTCGGGCTGGAGCAGGACGTGCCCCGCGTGGACGGAGCGGATCGCCCCGGCCAGCGCCTCGGGGTCGACGTCCTTGTAGACATAGCCGGAGGCCCCTGCGCGCAGCGCGGGGACGACGGTGCGCTGCTCCGTGAAGCTGGTGACGATCAGCACCCGGGCCGGGTTGCCGAGGTCGCGGAGCCTGCGCAGCGCCTCGATCCCGTCCGAGCCGGGCATCTTGATGTCCATCAGGACGACATCGGGGCGCAGCTCCTCGGTGCGGGCGACGCCCTCGGCGCCGTCGGACGCCTCCCCCACGACCTCGATGTCGGGCTGGATCTCCAGGAACGTACGGAGTCCGCGCCGTACCACCTGGTGGTCGTCGACCAGCAGTACGCGGATGGCCCGCCCGTCGCCTGCCCCCGCCCTGCCGTCGAAGCCCTGCGCGCCGCCCTTGTCGTCTTCAGCCACCGGGCACCTCCATCTCGATCGTGGTGCCCCGTCCGGGCGCCGATTGCACCCGGAGTCTGCCGCCCACTCCGCTGGCCCGGTCCCGCATCGAGACCAGTCCGAGGTGGCGCCCGGCCCGGCGGATCACACGGGGCTCGAAGCCCTTGCCGTTGTCGGTGACGCTGAGGACCGCGCCCTGGGCGCGGCGGGCGAGCGTGACGTCGACGCGGTCGCCGCCGGAGTGGCGCAGCGCGTTGTGCAGGGCCTCCTGGGCCACGCGCAGCAGCGCCTCCTCCTGGGCGGCGGGCAGCGCACGTACCGCCGAGCTGTCGAAGGTGACCCGGGCGGCGTGGGCGCGGTCGAGCACCTGGATCTGGGTGCGGAGCGTGGCGACCAGGCCGTCCTCGTCCAGGGCGGCGGGGCGCAGCTCGACCACGGCGGCGCGCAGCTCGTCGGCGGCCTCCGCGGCGAGGGCGGCGACCTGCTGGAGCTCGTCCTTGGCGCGGGCGGGGTCGCGGTCGACGAGGGCGGCGGCGGCCTGGGCGGTGAGCCGCAGGGAGAAGAGCTTCTGGCTGACGGCATCGTGCAGCTCGTGGGCGAGGCGGGAGCGTTCCTCGACGATGGTGAGTTCGCGGCTGCGCTCGTAGAGCCGGGCGTTGGTCAGGGCGATCGCGGCGTGCTGGGCGAGGATCGAGAGGAGTTCCTCGTCCTCCTCGGTGAATCCGCAGCCGCCGTCCGGCTTGGGGCAGCGTTTGTTGGCGAGGAAGAGCGCGGCGATGGTCTCGTCGCCGTCCCTGACCGGCAGGCCCAGGAAGTCGGACATGTCGGGGTGGGCGGAGGGCCAGCCCTCGAAGCGGGGGTCCTGTCGTACGTCGGCGAGGCGCTCGGCCTTCTCCTCGTGGAGCATCGCGGCGAGGATGCCGTGCTGGCGCGGGAGCGGGCCGATGGCCTTCCACTGTTCGTCGCTGACGCCGTCGACGACGAACTGGGCGAAGCCGCCGTGGTCGTCCGGCACACCGAGGGCCGCGTACTCGGCGTCGAGCAGCTCCCGGGCGGAGACGACGATCGTCTTGAGGACGTCGTGCACCTCCAGACGCCTGCTCATGGCGAGGAGTGCGGTGCTCACGGCGGCGAGGCCGGAGCTGGGTCGGTGGCTCATGTGGCCACCGTATCCCCGGGCCGGTACGCGGCGTATCGGCCCGGGGACGGTCCGCGGCCGGGGCCCTTGGGACTAGGACCCGGGCGCCCCGGCCTAGGTCCCCGGCGCCCCGGCCTAGGGCGAAGTGCCCGCGTGGGTCCGGGCCCGCGCACGAGGCGGTGGGGGCGGGGGCGTTCCTACGTTGGACGTGTCACAGAGTCACAGAGTCACAGGGTCACGGCGCCGCGGAGTCACGGAGTCACGGCAGGCGGGTGACCGGTGACCGGGAACGCCGACGCGGAGGAGCGGACGTCATGCCGGTAGCGGTCATCACGGGGGCATCGAAGGGGCTGGGGCGCGCACTGGCCGAGGCGCTGGCGCGGCGCGGCTGGGATCTGGTGCTGGACGCCAGGACCGCGCACGTACTGGAGGGGACGGCCCGCGCGGCCGGGGCTCACGGGACGCGGGTGGTGGCGCTCGCCGGGGATGTGACGGACGCCACGCACCGGGCGGAGCTGGTGGCCGCCGCGGCGGGGCTCGGCTCGCTGGACCTGCTGGTGAGCAACGCCAGCGCACTGGGCGCGGAGCCGCTGGTACGGCTGGACGCGCTGCCGCCGGCGGGGCTGCGGGCCGCGCTGGAGACCAATGTGGTGGCGGCGCTCGGGCTGGTGCAGGAGGCGCTGCCGCTGCTGCGGGAGAGCGCGGCGGGCGCGGTGATCGCGGTCAGCTCGGACGCGGCGGCGGAGGCGTACGAGACCTGGGGCGGGTACGGGGCGTCCAAGGCGGCGCTGGACCACCTCGCGGCCGTGCTGGCGGTCGAGGAGCCGGGGCTGCGGGTGTGGGCGGTCGATCCGGGGGACATGGGGACGGATCTGTACGCGGCGGCCGTGCCGGACGACACGGATCCGCGTCCCGCGCCCGGGACGGTGGTGCCCGGCTTCCTGCGGCTGCTGGACCGGCGGCCGGCGAGCGGCCGGTACGCGGCGCCCGCGCTGCTGGAGGCGACGGCATGAGGATGCCGGACGCTCCCGGCGAGCTGTCGGCACGGATGCCGGACGTGCCCGAGGAGCTGTCGGCGCGGGTTCCGGCGGAGCAGCGCGGGGCGGGCCGGGACGATGTACGGCTGCTGGTGTCCCGGGGGACGCGGGTGAGCCACCACGCCTTCCGGGAGCTGCCGGGGCTGCTGCGGGCCGGGGACGTCCTGGTGGTCAACACGTCGGCGACGCTGCCCGCGGCGGTGGACGGGCGGATCGGGCCCGATCCGGGCGGTGAACGGGTGGTCGTGCACTTCTCGACGCGGGGTGACGACGGCAGGTGGGCGGTCGAGCTGCGGACGCCACGCGGCCCGGCCGGAACGGGGGCGGGAGCCGGGACGAGGACCGGAGCGGGGGCGGGAGCCGTAGACCGAGCGGGGGCCCTAGACCGAGCGGGGGCCGGGGCGGGAGCGGGGGCCGGGACGACGCTGCCCCGGCCCGGTGGCCCGGTGGGCGCGGTCGTACGGCTGCCGGACGGGGGCCGGCTCGTCCTGGAGGAGCCGCTGGACCCGGCGGGGGCCAGGCTCTGGTGGGCGCGGACCCCGGACACCGATGTGCCGGGGCTGCTGGGGCGCCGCGGCCGGCCCATCCGGTACGGGTACACGGAGCGGGATCAGCCGCTCTCCGCGTACCAGACGGTCTTCGCGCTCCCCTCCCCCGACGGCCGGGGCTCGGCGGAGATGCCGAGCGCGGGGCGGCCCTTCACGGCGGGGCTGGTCGCGGAGCTGGTGAGCCGGGGCGTGCAGTTCGCGCCGCTGGTCCTGCACACGGGGGTGGCGTCGGCGGAGGCGCACGAGCCGCCGTACCCGGAGCGCTTCGCGGTGCCGGAGCCGACGGCGCGGCTGGTGAACGCCGCCGCTGCGGCGGGCGGCGCGGTCGTCGCGGTCGGTACGACGGCGGTGCGCGCCCTGGAGTCGGCGGCGGGCCCGGACGGGGTGGTGCGGGCGTCGTCCGGCTGGACGGACCTGGTGGTGACGCCCCGGCGCGGGGTGCGCGTGGTGGACGGGCTGCTGACCGGGCTGCACGAGCCCGCGGCCTCGCATCTGCTGATGCTGGAGGCGATCGCCGGGCGGGCGGCGCTGACCAGGGGATACGAGGCGGCGCTGCGCTGCCGCTACCTCTGGCACGAGTTCGGGGACGTCCATCTCGTCCTGCCCGGAAAAACGCTCACTCCTTGAATTGCTGGAGCAACACGGGGTCATGCCGAGGGGGGCCCGATGTGAGCCCCGGCATAGGACGCAGGTCACTTACGAGCGGGATTAGTCGACGGATAAAGGCCGCGTGAGCATGGCATAACCGGACATTGGGGCGCCTTCCAGGCGCCCCTTCGCACTATCCGGGGTCGTACGTCACACCTTTGCCAGGGCATTTTGCGGCCGCTAACAATTGCCGACGTCGCCGCCGAGATGGCTGGCCGTCCGGCCTCCGCGACTCCCGCTATTCGAAGAGGTACGTCTCTATGTTCTCGTCACGCACCCCTGGCCTCAGCCGTCTGAACAAGACCCACAGGGCATCGATCGCCGGCGTCGCAGCCGCCGGAGCCGCGGCTCTGACGTTCACCCTCGTCCCCGGGGGCCACGGCGCCGCCGAGGCCAAGCCCGAGGCCCAGGCCAAGTCCTCCGCCGCCACTCAGGTGGCGTGGACGTCGGCGACGGACAGCACCCAGGCATCGACCGTGCACTCGATCGTCGCCAAGCAGCACACCAACGCCCTCGACGGCGTGGCCCAGGTCCAGAACACCGGCATCTCGAAGTCGGACTCCGAGTCCAAGGCCAAGTCCGCCGCGAAGGAGAAGGCCGAGGCGAAGGCGAAGGCCGCCGCCAAGGCCAAGGCCGCCGCCAAGGCGAAGGCCAAGGCCGAGGCGAAGAAGCGCGCCAAGACCACGTCCGCCAGCCGCTCGACCGTGCGCAAGCCGGTCTACGCGAACAACCTGGACGGCTGGATCCGTGAGTCGCTGGCCATCATGAAGAAGCACGGCATCCCGGGCAGCTACAACGGGATCCACCGCAACATCATCCGTGAGTCGAGCGGTAACCCGAACGCGATCAACAACTGGGACATCAACGCCCAGAACGGCATCCCCTCGAAGGGGCTGCTGCAGGTGATCCCGCCGACCTTCAAGGCGTACCACGTCAAGGGAACGCCCAACAACATCTACAACCCGGTCTCGAACATCGTGGCCGCGTGCAACTACGCCGCGGACAAGTACGGCTCGATGGACAACGTCAACAGCGCGTACTGACCGTCACGGACCCGTCCGGAGCGATCCGGGCAGCCGTGTGAACGAACGCCGGAGGGCGGCACCCCCACTGCGGGGGTGCCGCCCTCCGGCGCGTTCCGTACGTACAGCGTTCCGTACGTACGGGCACGTCACGTACGGATCCGGCGCCTCAGGCCGGGTCGCGGTCCGGCGTCACTTGCGCATGACCTCGGGCTCGTGGCGGCGCAGCAGCCGCGCGACCGCGAAGCCGCAGACGACCCCGATCAGCAGCAGGACCGAGATGTTCAGGACCCACTGGCCCGCCGCGTGCTCCCACAGCGGGTCCAGGTTCGTCGGGTCGTTGACGTCCCACGGCGCCATCAGGTGCGAGAGGTCCAGGGTGGTGCCCGCGCCGGCGATGGCCCAGCGGGACGGCATCAGCCAGGCGAGCTGTTCCAGGCCCGGCGAGTCGTAGAGCTGGAAGAGGACGCCCGTGAACACGACCTGGACGATCGCGAACATGACGAGCAGCGGCATCGTCTTCTCGGCGGTCTTCACCAGCGAGGAGATGACCAGGCCGAACATCATCGAGGTGAAGCCGAGGGCGATCACGACCAGGCAGATCTCGACGGCCGGCGGCATGATCAGGCCCTCTTCGGGCAGCACGCGGGGCGCGAAGCCGATACCGCAGATGATGACGCCCTGGAAGGCCGTGATCACACCGAGTGTGATCACCTTGGACATCAGATAGGCGGAGCGGGAGAGGCCGGTGGCCCGTTCCCGTTCGTAGATCACCCTCTCCTTGATCAGTTCACGAACGGAGTTGGCCGCGCCCGAGAAGCACATGCCGACCGTGAGGATCAGCATGATCGTGCCCGCGGCGCCGTTGAACCGGGTCGGCGCCTCGGGCGGCCCGAGGCCGAACTTGGCCGGGATCACGACGCTGACCACCCCGAGCACGGCGGGCAGGATCAGCATCAGCCCCATGAAGCCCTTGTCGGAGGCGATCACCGAGGAGTAGCGGCGGATCAGCGTCCAGAGCTGGGAGCCCCAGCTCTGCGCCTTCGGCGGGCGCAACTGCTGCGGGGGCGGCATGTGGACGGACTGGGCGGCGACGGAGTCGATGTCCGCGGCGTACATCTGGTAGTGCTGCGACCCGCGCCAGCGGCCCGCCCAGTCGTAGTCGCGGTAGTTCTCGAAGGCCGAGAAGACATCGGCCCAGGTGCTGTAGCCGAAGAAGTTGAGCGCTTCCTCCGGCGGGCCGAAGTACGCCACGGAGCCGCCGGGGGCCATCACGAGCAGCTTGTCGCAGATGCCCAGCTCGGCCACGGAGTGGGTGACCACCAGGACCGTACGGCCGTCGTCGGCGAGCCCGCGCAGAAGCTGCATGACATCGCGGTCCATGCCCGGGTCGAGGCCGGAGGTCGGCTCGTCCAGGAAGATCAGCGACGGCTTGGTGAGCAGCTCCAGGGCCACGGAGACGCGCTTGCGCTGACCACCGGAGAGCGAGGTGATCTTCTTGTCCTTGTGGATGTCGAGCTTCAGCTCGCCCAGCACCTCGCCGATCCGGGCCTCGCGCTCGGCCTCGGCGGTGTCGCCGGGGAAGCGGAGCTTGGCCGCGTACTTGAGCGCCTTCTTGACGGTCAGCTCCTTGTGCAGGATGTCGTCCTGCGGAACGAGACCGATGCGCTGGCGCAGCTCGGCGAACTGCTTGTACAGGTTCCGGTTGTCGTAGAGGACATCGCCCTGGTCGGCGGGGCGGTAGCCCGTGAGCGCCTTGAGCAGCGTGGACTTGCCGGAGCCCGAGGGGCCGATGACGGCGATGAGCGACTTCTCGGGGACGCCGAAGGAGACGTCCTTGAGGATCTGCTTGCCGCCGTCGACCGTCACCGTGAGGTGGCGGGCCGAGAAGGAGACCTCACCGGTGTCGACGAACTCCTCCAGCCGGTCCCCGACCAGCCGGAAGGTGGAGTGACCGACACCGACGATGTCGTTGGGGCCGAGGAGCACGGTGCCGGACTTGGCGATCGGCTGACCGTTGACGTACGTGCCGTTGTGGGATCCGAGGTCGTGGATCTCGAAACGGCCGTCGGGCGTCGCCGTGAACTCGGCGTGGTGACGCGAGACCTGGAGGTCCGAGACGACCAGTTCGTTCTCCAGCGCACGGCCGATGCGCATCACACGGCCGAGGGAGAACTGGTGGAAGGTGGTCGGGCTGCGGTCCCCGTGCGCGGACGGGGCCCCCGCCTCGCCGCCCGCGCCACCGCCCTGCGGCTGCCGTGATTGCTGGGGCTGCTGCGGCTTCTGTGACGGAGGCGCCTGCTGCGCGTAGTGGGGCGCAGGGGCCTGTACCTGCTGGGGTACGGGGGCCGCCTGTGCCTGCGGCGCCTGCTGCCAGCCCTGCTGCTGCGGCGGGGCGGCCTGCTGCTGGGGCTGCTGCCAGCTCTGCGGGGCCGGTGCCTGCTGGGCCCCCGCCTGCTGAGGTGCCGCCTGCTGGGATGCCGCGCTCTGCGCGCTGTACGCCCCCGCGCCCGCACCGACTCCCGCGCCGGTGAGACTGACGCGAGGGCCGTCGGTGGCGTTGCCGAGATGGACGGCGGAGCCGGCGGCTATCTCCATCTGCTGAATGCGCCGGCCCTGTACATAGGTGCCGTTGGTGCTGCCATGGTCCTCAATGACCCAGCCACGGCCTCCCCACCTCAGGGTGGCGTGGCGCCACGAGACCCGCGCGTCGTCGATCACGAGGTCGCCCTGTGGATCGCGGCCGAGGGTGTACGACCTGGACGGGTCGAGCGTCCAGGTCCTTCCGTTCAATTCCAGTACGAGTTCCGGCACTCCATGCCCCACTTGTTGTCCCCCGAGTTTCCCCCATCGCAGGGAGTCTAGGGATGGCGAACATCGTGGGGAACTATTTCAGGCTCACTCCCGTCTTTGAAAGTCGGGCCGTGTGCAATACCGGCACAAGCGTGTAACAGCCCCACCACAAAGGGCTGTCGGTGGGGAACAAAGAGCCACGGAAAGCAACAACACAGACAAACCACAGGGGTGATGGGGCAATCCGTCGCCGCGAACTCCTTTCGGTGTCCGGGGGCCGGGGCGTCCGAAGCGGCGCCGGAGAGCGTGAAGGCGGGATTCAACCGTCGATTTCCCGCCAATCGCGGACCGCCGGTACGGCCGTACCGGAGTCAGGGAATCCGGTTCGCCGGTTACGTACGGTGCGGCGGACGGTCCGTACGGCACGCCATCGAATGGCCCCGGAACCGGCGACGCACCGTACCCGCAGGTCACCCCCTCTATCACCCCATGATCGCTGTCCGGTACGCGGGACGGCTGGCCGGTTTCCGCGCCTCGCCCGATACGGTGGAACCACCATGAGCGCATCTCAGCCCCGTCTGCACTCCGACGTCCCGACCCTCCTCGTCAAGATCTTCGGGAAAGACCGCCCGGGGATCACCGCCGGGCTCTTCGACACCCTCGCCGCCTTCTCCGTCGACGTGATCGACATCGAGCAGGTCGTCACCCGTGGCCGTATCGTCCTGTGCGTACTCGTCACCGCGCCGACCGCGGGCGGCACCAGCGAGGGCGAGCTGCGGTCCACCGTGCACAGTTGGACCGAATCCCTCAAACTCCAGGCCGAGATCATCTCCGGCACGGGCGACAACCGCCCGCGCGGCAGCGGCCGTTCCCATGTCACCGTCCTCGGAAACCCGCTGACCGCCGAGTCGACGGCGGCCATAGCCGCCAGCATCACCGGGACCGGCGGCAACATCGACCGGATCTTCCGGCTCGCGAAGTACCCGGTCACGGCGGTCGAGTTCGCCGTGTCCGGTGTGGAGACCGAACCGCTGCGCACCGCTCTCGCCACCGAGGCGGCCGAGATCGGGGTGGATGTCGCCGTCATCTCGGCCGGACTGCACCGCCGGGCCCAGCGGCTGGTGGTCATGGACGTGGACTCGACCCTGATCCAGGACGAGGTCATCGAGCTGTTCGCGGCGCACGCCGGCTGTGAGGCCGAGGTCGCCGAGGTGACCGCCCGGGCCATGCTCGGCGAGCTGGACTTCGAGCAGTCCCTGCACGCCCGGGTGGCGCTGCTGGCCGGGCTCGACGCGTCGGTGGTGGAGAAGGTACGGGCCGAGGTACGGCTCACCCCCGGTGCCCGCACCCTGGTCCGTACGCTCAAGCGGCTCGGCTACCAGGTGGGCGTGGTCTCCGGCGGATTCACCCAGGTCACCGACGCCCTCCAGGTGCAGCTCGGGCTGGACTTCGCCGCCGCCAACACCCTGGAGATCGTGGACGGCAAGCTCACGGGACGGGTCGTGGGCGAGATCGTCGACCGGGCGGGCAAGGCCCGGCTGCTGCGCCGGTTCGCGGCCGAGGCCGGGGTGCCGCTGGCGCAGACGGTGGCCATCGGCGACGGCGCGAACGATCTCGACATGCTGAACGCGGCCGGACTCGGGGTGGCCTTCAACGCCAAGCCGGTGGTCCGCAAGGCCGCCCACACGGCGGTGAACGTACCGTTCCTGGACACCGTGCTCTATCTGCTGGGCATCACCCGGGAAGAGGTCGAGATCGCGGACGGTGAGGACGGCCTCGAAGAGCCGGTCGAGCCGGCCCCGCTGGACGGCCGGGCGGGCTGACCCGCGCGGCGGAGAACGAAGACGTACGTACAAAGATCAAAGAACAAGGATGAAAGAAGGCCCCGGTGGGGATCCGGCGAACACGCCGGGCTCCCCGCCGGGGCCTTCTCCGTCCGTGGGTACGCCGCCGGTCAGCCCCGCGGCGTCCAGAACTCGACGAGCTTGGCCACGCCGTGCTCGACCGACTTCCAGGTGCCGTCGAACGCGAGGACGGCGAGAGCCGCGGTGGGGAAGCCGCTGCTGTTCATCCGCGCGAGGGCGTCGCCCTCCGAGGAACCCGCGAGGGCGTCCGCGAGGGCGTGCGTACCCGGGTTGTGGCCGACGAGAAGGAGGTCGCGCACGTCGTCGGGGACCTCGTTGACGACGGCGATCAGCTCGCCGAGGGATGCATCGTAGAGCCGGTCCTCGTAGACGGTCCTGGGGCGCTGCGGCAGCTCGGCCACCGCGAGTTTCCAGGTCTCTCGCGTTCTGGCCGCGGTCGAGCAGAGAGCCAGATCGAAGGCGATACCCGTCGCGGCCAGCTCACGGCCGGCGATGGGGGCATCCGCACGGCCCCGGTCGGCGAGCGGCCTGTCGTGGTCGGCCACGTCAGGCCAGTCGGCCTTCGCGTGCCGGAGGAGGACGATCCTGCGGGGTGTTTCGACGCTCATGCTTCCCAGCTTCGCATGAAATGAGCCAGCGGGCGCAGGGTGTTGACGTGCTCACCCGGCACGGGTGAACGGCACCGCCGCCGCTGACCGGTACTACCGGGCCAGGCTCAGATGCAGGTGCTCAAGGATCCTGCCGACCGTGGGGTCGGTGGTCGCGGCATGCGCCTGCCCGGGGTCCGTCATCAGCAGGAACAGGACCACGAAGGCTATGGCGGGCAGGGCGACTGACCACCACGGCAGCCGGGTGTCGACGCTGCCGGAGGAGGCCGGGGAGTGGAGCCGGGAGTGGGTACGGGCCGGCATGGCCGCCTCCGGGAGTCGGTGAAATGGGTCTGCGACCCGTGATGCTTCCACGCTACGGATCACGGGGCCCGGTTCCCATCCGGTGACCCACCCACTTGACCCTGACCCAGGCCCCCTAGGGGATGGGGGGCTAGCCCCACCCCGGGGCGTCACGGCGGACGGTCAGGGGCTGGCGATGGTGGCGACGATGCTGATGATCACCATGATGCCGATGATCGTGCCGAAGACGAGCAGCAGTTTCCGCTGGCCGTTCTGGGGGTTCGGGTCAAGGACTGGCATGCGGTCAGTCTCGCATCCGCGTCTCGTCCTCGATCGTCCGGTCCCGCCCCGCGATGACGCCCATCGCCATCTGCGGTACGAGGAACCCGGCCATCAGCGCGATCGGCAGCCCCCAGCCGCCGGAGTACTCGTACACCATTCCCACCAGCACGGGTCCTGGGATCGAGATCAGATAGCCGGTGCTCTGGGCGAAGGCGGAGAGGCGTCCGACGCCGGCGCCGGTCCTCGACCGCAGGCCGATCATGGTGAGGGCCAGCGGGAACGCGCAGTTCGAGACGCCCAGCAGCACGGCCCAGACCCACGCTCCCCCGACCGGCGCGAGATACAGCCCGGCGTAGGCGGTCAGCCCGCAGAGCCCGAGGGCGACGACGATCGGCCCCTGGTTGGTCATACGGGTGGCCACCCGGGGGATCACGAAGGCCAGCGGCACACCCATCGCCATGATCACGGCGAGCAGCAGCCCCGCCGTGCCCGCCGGGACCCCTGCGTCCCGGAAGATCTGCGGCATCCAGCCCATGGTGATGTACGCGCCGGTGGCCTGGAGGCCGAAGAAACAGGCGAGCGCCCAGGCCGTACGGCTGCGCCCGAGCCGGAGACCGGGCGCGCCACCGCTGCCGCCCGGCGCCCCGGTCGCGTCCGTAGCCGCAGACGGAGCCGGGGCCGGGGCCGGGGAGCCGGCGGCGGTCGCCGAACGGTCGCGCGCCAGGACGATCCACGGCAGTACGGCCACGGCGGCGAGCACCGCCCAGACGCCCAGCCCGGTACGCCAACTGCCGCCGAGCGCCTGGGTCATGGGGACGGTCACGGCGGCCGCCGCGGCGGTGCCGAGCGCCAGTCCCATGGAGTACAGGCCGGTCATGGTGCCGACCCGGTCGGGGAAGTCGCGCTTGACGATCACCGGCATCAGCACATTGCTGACGGCGATCCCCATGAGCGCGAAGGCGCTGGCGGCGAGGAAGCCGGCCGTACCGCCGGCGAACGGGCGGAGCGCCACACCCGCGGTGATCGCCACCATCCCGGCGAGGACGACGGCGCCGGGGCCGAAGCGCCGCGCCAGCCGGGGCGCGGCGAAGCCGAAGACGGCGAAGCAGAGCGGCGGCACGGAGGTGAGGACGCCCGCGAGGGTGCCGCTCATGTGCAGCCCGTCCCGTACCTCTTCGAGGAGGGCGCCGAGGCTGGTGATGGCGGGGCGGAGGTTGAGGGCGGCGAGGACGAGCCCGGCGACCAGGAGCCGGGTGCGCCACTTCGCCGACGGCGCTGTCGACGACGGCGCTGTCGGCGCGGTGGGGACGGAAGGCGTGGCGGGGACGGAAAGGGCGGTGGGCGCGGACGCCGGTATGCGCCGGGTCTGCGGGTGGAGAGAGGTGTGCGGCTCGTCGGACATGGGGCCATCATAGAATGATGGGATGTTTTACTGTCCATCCGCAGGGACGCCGTCCTCCTGCGGACGCTGTCCCTCCCCGAGCCCCTCCCCGAGACCCTCCCTGAGACCAGGAGCACCATGGCACTGACCTCTCCCCGGCGCTCCGCGCTCTCCGATCAGGTGATCACCGAGCTGCGGAACCAGATCACGTCGGGCGCGTGGCCGGTGGGCTCACGCATCCCGACCGAGCCCGAGCTGGTCGAACAGCTCGGGGTGGCCCGCAACACCGTCCGCGAGGCGGTCCGCGCGCTCGCCCACAACGGGCTGCTGGCCATCCGGCAGGGCTCGGGGACGTATGTCGTCGCGACCAGCGAGCTGGCCGGGGTGATGCACCGCAGATTCGCCGGGGCCGACCCGGTGCACATCGCCGAGCTGCGTTCCACGCTGGAGTCGTCGGCCGCGCGGCTGGCCGCCCAGCGCCGTACGGAACGCGATCTGCGGCAGCTCGACACGCTCCTCGCGCGACGCGAGGAGGCATGGGCCGCGGGGGACGCGGACCGTTTCGTGACGGCTGACGCGACGCTGCATCTCGCGGTCGTCGCGGCGTCGCACAACGACGTGCTGACCGCGCTCTACGCGGATCTGGGCCATCTCCTGCGCGACTGGCTGCGGGACGACGTGGGCCGGGAGCTGCGCCCCGAGAACCACATGGACCACGCGCGGCTGGTGGTGGCGATCCGGGCGGGGGACGCGGAGACGGCGGCGGCCGAGGCGGCGAGCTACACCCGGCACTGCCTGGTCACGGACGTGTGTGGCTGACCCGTACCGACCTGATCTCCTTCCAGCACCGGTCGGCGAGCCGGACGTACCCGGCGGCCCTGATGTCCACGGGCGCGCCGACGGCGTCGATGTCCCACCAGCGCGCGCAGTCCACGTGCAGCCGGACCCGGTCCGTCTCGGGGTACGGGTTGTGGCAGTACGCGACGGCGCGGGAGCCCTGGATGTCCGTACGGCAGGTGGCGTGGAAGCGGTCGGGGGCCGGGCGGTCCCGGCCGGGGCGGTCGGCGGCGACCGCGAACGCCGAGGCGATCAGCGTGGCCGCCACGAGAGCGGCCGTACGGTGGCGCCGCGGACGCATACGGACCCCTCCTCCCCCGGCGGAAGAGCCGTAGGGACAGCCCCGTCATGAGCCGTCCCGCCCAGTGTGCGGGGAAGCGCCGCTCTTTTCGACTCGGGGAGGAGCAGCGGGCGGACGGGGGAACAAGAAGGCCGCGCGCTCCGAAAGGGAACGCGCGGCCTTCTCAGTGCTGCCGAGGGTGTCAGGCACCCATCATGTGCACGCCACCGTCGACGTGGACGATCTCGCCGGTCGTCTTCGGGAAGAAGTCCGACAGCAGGGCGACGACACCGCGGCCGGCCGGCTCCGGGTCCGAGAGGTCCCAGTCGATCGCGGCACGCTCGTTCCAGACATCCGCGAAGGTCTCGAAGCCCGGGATCGACTTGGCCGCCATCGACTTGAGCGGACCGGCCGAGATCAGGTTGCAGCGGATGTTCCGCTCGCCCAGGTCACGCGCGAGGTAGCGGTTGGTGGACTCCAGGGCCGCCTTGGCGACGCCCATCCAGTCGTACTTGGGCCAGGCGAACTGCGCGTCGAAGGTGAGCCCGACGACCGAGCCGCCGCGCTCCATCAGCGGCAGGCAGGCCATGGTGAGCGACTTCAGGGAGTACGCGGAGACGTGCACCGCCGTGGAGACGTCCTCCCAGCTCCCCTCCAGGAAGTTGAAGGCGCCCTGCGGGCCGAAGGCGATCGAGTGCACGATGCCGTCGATCCCGGCGCCCTCGCCCTGGAGCTCACGGATCTTGTCGGCCAGCCCGTCCAGGTGCTCCTGGTTGGTGACGTCCAGCTCGATGACCGGGGCGGGCTTGGGCAGCCGCTTGGCGATGCGCTCGACGAGCGTGAGCCTGCCGAAGCCGGTGAGGATGACCTCGGCGCCCTCGTTCTGTGCCACCTTGGCGGCGTGGAACGCGATGGAGCCCTCGGTGAGGACGCCCGTCACGAGAATGCGCTTGCCGGCGAGGATTCCACTCATGTGATCAGTGACCCATGCCCAATCCGCCGTCAACGGGAATGACGGCTCCAGTGATGTACGAGGCGTCGTCGGAGGCGAGGAACCGCACCGTCGCGGCGATCTCCTCCGGCTGCGCATAACGGCCGAGCGGCACCTGCGAGACGATGCCCGCGCGCTGCTCGTCGGTGAGTACCTTCGTCATGTCGGTGTCGACGAAGCCGGGCGCGACGACATTGAAGGTGATGTTCCGCGAACCCAGCTCACGGGCGAGGGACCGGGCGAACCCGACCAGACCGGCCTTGGACGCGGCGTAGTTCGCCTGCCCCGCCGAACCGAGCAGCCCGACCACGGACGAGATCAGGACGACCCGGCCCTTCTTGGCGCGCAGCATCGCGCGGTTGGCGCGCTTGACGACGCGGAAGGTGCCGGTGAGGTTGGTGTCGAGCACGGACGCGAAGTCCTCCTCGGACATCCGCATCAGCAACTGGTCCTTGGTGATGCCGGCGTTGGCCACCAGCACCTCCACGGGACCGTGCTTCTCCTCGATCTCCTTGTATGCCTGCTCCACCTGCTCGCTGTCGGTGATGTCGCAGCGGACCGCCAGGCAGCCCAGCTCCGTGAGCGCTTGCGGCGGCTCGCCGGAGCGGTAGGTGATGGCGACCTTGTCGCCGTTGTCGGCGAAGGCACGGGCGATGGCGAGGCCGATGCCCCGGTTTCCTCCGGTGACGAGAACCGAGCGGCTCAACGGATCAGCCTTTCCTCAAGGGGTCTGGTACCCCTGAAAACCTATAGGTCCCACCCGGCCCGCGGGGAATCGGCCCCTGACAGGGCCTCGGTGCGGTCCCTGTCGGGTCCCTACAGAAACGGGCCTCCGGCCGATGCTGTACGGGCTCACTCCCCCGCCGTACAGCCCGGAAAGAATCCCGACAGCCGGACAGCCGGAGTGAGGCGTCACCGAAGTGACCCCTCACCGCAGCGAGGGGTCACCGGGGTGAGGGGTCACCCGCCGCCCAGGATCGCCATGAGTTCGTCCCGGCCGTGGGTGTTCGTCTTACGGAAGACCGCTTTCAGGTGATCACTGACGGTGTAGGGCGACAGACCGAGCCGATGCGCGATCTGCTTCTGCGCCAGCCCGTCCCGGAGATGACCGACGACGCACCGTTCGCGTGGCGTGAGCCCGTACCAGGCGGCGAAGGCGGGCAGCAGCAGCTCTCCGGTGGCGGCCTGGACCACGACAGCCACGTCCGCGCCGCCCCCGCCCTCGAAGGGCTGGGCCTGTAGGGCGACCCACCGCCCGGCGTGGGCCGCGGGCACACAGATCATCGGACGCGCACCGGACGGTGGGTCCGGGGCGGGCGATGTCGCGGCGGCCAGTGCCACCGCGGCCCCCTCCGGGGCGAACAACCAGTCCGAGACCCCGGCGTCCCGCAACTCCGCGAGCCAGGCCCTGGCCTGGGCGGTGACCCCCCGTACGACGTGGTCGCCGCCGACCACGATCACCCCCGACGGCAGCGCCGGTCCGGCCGGCGCCCGCCCTGCTCTCACATACCCGCGCAGAGCGGCGGAGAGCAACGGGGAGAGACGTACGAGCCGATCGGCGTCGTCCGCCCCGAACACCGGACGGCCCGCCTCCCGGAACAGGCAGAGAACCCCCCACAGGTTCGGGCCGTCGCGCAGCAGCAACCGCAGTTCGCAGGTGACCCCGTGCGCGGACAGGATGCTCCCCGCCCGCCCCCGTTCCGCCCGGCCGTGGCTCTCGGCGCACACCATTCCGACCGGTACCTGGCGCCGGGCGAGATCGATCGGCCGCAGCGCGTCGTCCCCGAGAAAGGCGTTGAGCATTTGCGCCCGCGCCAGATCCCACGGATACCGATGCCAGAAGCCGAAGGAAACCGTGCCCGACAGGGGATCCAGCCCGACCAGGTTCAGCGCGTCGTGCGGCACCCACAGCGCCACCTCGCGAGAGACCAACTCGCCCATCGATTCTCTCGTCACCCCGTCGGCGACGGCGCTGATCAGCCGACGCAAGGGCACGCCCGGATCTGCTGGCATGCGGCCGACCGTATCGGCCGCAATTCCCGCCTGAATTGGTTACCCGCCCATGTTCATCCGACCGAGTGAATGGCAGGGGAGACGAGAAGCCTTCGTCGCGCGTCTGATTCCGAACACACCTGACAACGCGGGGACTTCAGGTGGGCGCGGGCGGCACACCCGTGAAGGGCATGCCGCCCGGCCCGCCGCTCTCAGCCGAAGTACAGGCTGACGCGGGTGAGGAGATCGGTGTCCCAGTCGATCTCGCCTCGGATCGTCACCAGGCCGTTGCCGGGAACGACGTTGTAGGTGTGCATGGTCGCCGACCCCAGGAACGGGGTGTTGCTGCCGGCCGCGCACTCCGTCAGGGACGCGAACACCAGGTTCCCGGGTACGGCGCCGGGGATGTTGACCCGCAGGTTGAAGATGCGGTGCGCGGTGAAGAAGGCCCACCACGCGCCCGTGGCGGCCGCGGCGGACGCCACGTCGGGAGCCCGACTCGCGTTGACCGTGATCACGCCATCGGCCCCGGTCACCTGTTCCAGCTTCTTGGGTGTCATCTTTCTCTTCCCCTTCCAGGGCGGAACCGCCCTCTGTGCCAGAGCGCGTTGACGTGCGTGCGATGTCACGCGCGAGCGCCTGGTGACTATGAGGGTGGCCCGGAGGAAGGCCCGGGAGTATCCCGAGAATTGGGGATGGCCGTCCGCGCTGTGCGCAGTACGCTCCTGGCCGGCCGCCGGCCGCCGGGCGTGCCTCGGCATCGGCTCCGGTGACGCGGCTCCCTGGCCACGGGAAGCGATCAGCGGCCACGGGAAGTGATCAGCCTACTGCTACGTGCCCATTCAGGACATCGGAAACGGGTGGCCCGCGTCCGGCCCCGCACGGCATGGTTCACTCCGTATCACCAGTACTCAAGAGCGCGAGAAGGATGCGAGAAGGAGAGCAGCACGTGCCCCACGAGGTAGATCAGTCGTTCCTGGCGCTGCCGCTGCGGGCGCTCGCCGACGCGGCGCTCGCGCGGGCGCGGGCGCTCGGTGCCCAGCACGCGGATTTCCGGTTCGAGCGGGTGCGCGGCGCGGCCTGGCGGCTGCGGGACGGGAAGCCCGCCGGGTCGTCGGACACCACGGATCTCGGCTACGCGGTCCGGGTGGTGCACGGCGGGGCCTGGGGGTTCGCGTCCGGGGTGGATCTGACCATGGACGCGGCGGCGCGGGTCGCCGGGCAGGCCGTGGCGATGGCGAAGCTGTCCGCGAAGGTGATCGCGGCGGCGGGGTCCGACGAGCGGGTGGAGCTGGCCGAGGAGCCGGTGCACGCCGAGAAGACCTGGGTGTCGGCGTACGAGATCGATCCGTTCACCGTGCCCGACGAGGAGAAGAGCGGGCTGCTCGCCGAGTGGAGCGCGCGGCTGCTGCGGGCGGAGGGCGTGGCGCATGTGGACGCCTCGCTGCTCACCGTCCACGAGAACAAGTTCTACGCGGACACGGCGGGCACCGTCACCACGCAGCAGCGCGTGCGGTTGCATCCGCAGCTCACGGCGGTCGCGGTCGACGGCAAGAGCGGCGAGTTCGACTCGATGCGGACGATCGCGCCGCCGGCCGGCCGGGGCTGGGAGTACCTGACCGGGACCGGCTGGGACTGGGACGCGGAGCTGGAGCGCATCCCCGGGCTGCTCGCGGAGAAGATGCGCGCGCCGAGCGTCGAGGCCGGTACGTACGACCTGGTCGTCGACCCGTCCAACCTGTGGCTGACGATCCACGAGTCGATCGGCCACGCCACCGAGCTGGACCGGGCGCTGGGGTACGAGGCGGCGTACGCGGGGACGTCCTTCGCCACCTTCGACCAGCTCGGGACGTTGGCGTACGGCTCCTCCGTGATGAATGTGACGGGTGACCGCACCGCCGAGCACGGCCTCGCCACGATCGGGTACGACGACGAGGGCGTCGAGGCGCAGTCGTGGGACCTGGTCAAGGACGGCACGCTGGTGGGCTATCAGCTCGACCGCCGGATCGCGAAGCTCACCGGCCTCGGCCGCTCCAACGGCTGCGCGTACGCCGACTCGCCGGGGCACGTACCGGTGCAGCGCATGGCCAATGTGTCGCTGCGGCCGGATCCGGGCGGGCTCGCCACGGAGGATCTGATCGGCGGGGTGGAGCGCGGGATCTATGTGGTCGGCGACCGGTCGTGGTCGATCGACATGCAGCGCTACAACTTCCAGTTCACGGGCCAGCGGTTCTTCCGGATCGAGAACGGCAGGCTGGCGGGCCAGCTCCGCGATGTCGCCTACCAGGCGACGACCACGGACTTCTGGGGCTCGATGGAGGCGGTCGGCGGACCGCAGACGTATGTCCTGGGCGGCGCCTTCAACTGCGGCAAGGCGCAGCCGGGCCAGGTGGCGGCGGTCTCCCACGGCTGCCCGTCGGCGCTGTTCCGCGGCGTCAACATCCTCAACACCACGCAGGAGGCAGGCCGATGACTTCCCCGACGCCCCCCACCAGCCGCGTCAGCAGGCCGCACGAGATCGTGGAGCGCGCCCTCGAACTGTCCACCGCCGACGGGTGCGTGGTCATCGCCGACGAGCAGTCCTCCGCCAATCTGCGCTGGGCGGGCAACGCGCTGACGACCAACGGGGTCACCCGGGGCCGTACGCTCACCGTCATCGCGACCGTGGACGGCGCGCAGGGCACCGCCTCGGGGGTCGTGTCGCGCTCCGCCGTCACCGCCGACGACCTGGAGCCGCTGGTACGGGCGGCCGAGGCCGCCGCGCGGGGGGCCGGGCCCGCCGAGGACGCGCAGCCGCTGGTCGGTGCCGCAGGTCCGGCGTCGGCGGGCTTCACGGACGCGCCCGTCGAGACGACCTCCGCCGTCTTCGCGGACTTCGCGCCGGCGCTCGGGGAGTCCTTCGCGCGGGCCCGGGCGGGCGGCCGTGAGCTGTACGGTTTCGCGAACCATGAGCTGACCTCCACGTATCTCGGTACGTCGACGGGGGTGCGGCTGCGCCACGACCAGCCCAACGGCACGCTGGAGCTGAACGCGAAGTCGCCGGACCGCTCACGCTCCGCCTGGGCGGGGCGGGCCACGCGGGACTTCAAGGATGTGGACCCGGCCGCTCTCGACGCCGAGCTGGCCCGGCGTCTCGCCTGGGCCGAGCGCAAGGTGGAGCTGCCCGCCGGGCGGTACGAGACGCTGCTGCCGCCGACCGCCGTGGCCGATCTGCTGATCTACCAGTTCTGGTCGTCCGCGGCCCGGGACGCGGTGGAGGGCCGTACGGTCTTCTCGCTGCCGGGGGGCGGCACCCGCGTCGGGGAGAAGCTGTCCGAGCTGCCGCTCACGCTGCGCAGCGACCCGTACGAGCCGGGTCTCGAGTCCGCGCCGTTCGTGATCGCGCACGCCTCCGGCGACGACGCCTCCGTCTTCGACAACGGGCTGCCGCTCGCGCCGACGGAGTGGGTGCGCGGCGGCACGCTGGACCGGCTCGTCTCCACCCGGCACAGCGCCGCGCTGACCGGGCTCCCGGTCGCGCCCGGGATCGGCAATCTGATCCTGGACGGCGGGGGCGAGCGCTCGCTGGACGAGATGGTGGCGAACACCTCGCGCGGGCTGCTGCTGACCTGCCTCTGGTACATCCGCGAGGTCGATCCGGCGACGCTGCTGCTCACGGGGTTGACCCGGGACGGCGTCTATCTGGTCGAGGACGGCGAGGTGGTCGGCGAGGTGAACAATTTCCGGTTCAACGAGTCGCCGGTCGATCTGCTGTCGCGGGCCGCGGAGGCCGGCCGTACGGAGAAGACGCTGCCGCGTGAGTGGGGCGACTGGTTCACCCGGGCCGCGATGCCCGCCCTGCGCATCCCGGACTTCAACATGAGCTCGGTCAGCCAGGGTGTGTGACCCCCATAGACTGGTGATTCACCACCGCACCATCCACGACATCCGAGACATCCGCGTGTGCACCACCCGAGGAGAGAAACGACCGTGACGGACATCGTCGACGACCTGAAGTGGCGCGGGCTGTTCGCCCAGTCCACCGACGAGGACGCCCTGCGCAAGGCGCTCGCGGACGGTCCGGTCACGTTCTATTGCGGCTTCGACCCCACCGCGGCCAGCCTGCACGTGGGCCATCTCGTGCAGGTGCTGACCGTACGCAGGCTCCAGCAGGCCGGGCACCGGCCGCTGGCGCTGGTGGGCGGGGCCACCGGGCAGATCGGTGACCCGCGGCCGACCGCCGAGCGGACGCTGAACGACCCGGAGACGGTGGCCGGCTGGGTGGAGCGGCTGCGGTCGCAGATCGAGCCGTTCCTCTCCTTCGAGGGGCCGAACGCGGCGACCATGGTCAACAACCTGGACTGGACCGCGGGTCTGTCCGCGATCGAGTTCCTGCGGGACATCGGGAAGCACTTCCGCGTCAACAGGATGCTGACGAAGGACTCGATCGCCCGCCGGCTGGAGTCCGACGAGGGCATCAGCTACACCGAGTTCAGCTACCAGCTCCTCCAGTCCATGGACTTCCTGGAGCTGTACCGGCGGTACGGCTGTGTCCTCCAGCAGGGCGGCAGCGACCAGTGGGGCAATCTCACCGCCGGTCTGGACCTGATCCACCGCCTGGAGCCGGGCGCCGAGGTGCACGCGCTGGCGACGCCGCTGATGACGAAGGCGGACGGCACCAAGTTCGGCAAGACGGAGGGCGGCGCGGTCTGGCTCGACCCGGCGATGACCACGCCGTACGCGTTCTACCAGTTCTGGCTGAACGTGGACGACCGTGACGTCTCCGCGTACAGCCGCATCCTCAGCTTCCGGACCCGTGAGGAGCTGGAGGAGCTGGAGCGCGCCACGGCGGAGCGTCCGCAGGCGCGCGCCGCGCAGCGGGCGCTGGCGGAGGAGCTGACGACGCTGGTGCACGGCGCGGAGCAGTGCGCGGCGGTCATCTCCGCGTCCCGGGCGCTGTTCGGCCAGGGCGAGCTGACGGGGCTGGACGAGGCGACGCTGGGCGCGGCGCTCTCCGAGGTGCCGCGTGCCGAGGTCACGGAGCTGGCGTCGGTGGTGGATCTGCTCGCCGCGGTGGGTCTGGCGCCGAGCAAGTCGGCGGCGCGGCGCACCGTCAAGGAGGGCGGGGCGTACGTGAACAACGTCAAGGTCGTGGACGGCGAGGCGGTTCCGGAGCGTACGGAGCTGCTGCACGGCCGCTGGCTGGTGCTCCGCCGCGGGAAGAAGAACCTGGCCGCGATCGAGGTCACGGCGGGCTGACCGCGGGACGGCAACGACGGCTGCGGCCGGGTGCGTGGGCGGTGGCCCGTGCCCCCGGCCGCGGTGCTGTCCGTCAGATTCTCTCCCGTGTGCCCGTCCCCGTCGTGCCCCTGTTGCCGCGGATCGCCTGCCATAGCTTGGCGACCAGCGCGACCACGATGATGGCCCCGATGAGCTGGAGCACGTGCCGGGTCCAGTCGATGCCCTTGGTGTTGGCGACCCCGAGCCAGCCGGCGACGGCGTTGCCGAGCACGCTGCCCAGGATGCCGCACAGAACCGTCAGCCACAGAGGGATGTTCTGCTTGCCGGGGATGATCGCTTTGGCGATCAGGCCGAGCACCAGGCCCACAACGATGACCCACAACCAACTCATGGTCGCCTCCTCACGTGGCGCGATATGCGCATGAGGCCACTCTGTGGCGATCGGCCATACGGCGCATGTCGGACGCGGCCGTACGGGGGCGCGACGAGCCGTGACGGCGGGGCGGCGAGGGGCACCGGTCACGCTGGGGGGTGACCCCCTCTCGTGGCCGCCGCACGGTCGGCGTACCGTGAAGGGTGTCCGGTCCGGGGAGAGTTCCGGGAGAGTGCCGGCGGCAGAGATCGGGGTGGAGCGTGACGCGGAAACAGGGCGGCGCGGAGGTCTTCCGGATCACCGGGGCCCGTACGGGACTGGCCGAGGATGTACGTGGCCGGCAGCGCCGGTATGTGATCTCGATGAGTGTGCGGACGCTCGCCGTGGTCGCGACGGTGGCCCTGTGGAACGTGCAGCGGCCGATCGCGATCGTGACGCTCGCCCTCGGGGTGCTGCTGCCCTATGTGGCGGTGGTGATCGCCAACGCGGGCCGGGAGAACTCCCCCGCGCTGCCCTCCACTTTCGTCGCGGCGCCGATGCTGCCCCCGATGATCGCGGCGTCGCCGGCACCGGGCGCGGCACAGACGGGTGCCAGGACCACCGGCCGGGAGTACGGTGAGGGGCCTTCGCCGACGCGCGAACCGGCGTGAGGCGAACCGGCGTGATGTGAGGGGGCGGACGCCGACGGGAGTGGATTCCCAGCGTCCGCACAACGCGGGAAAAGCCTCAAGAAAAGCTCAGATCAATCGTGAAGTTCCGGTGCACGGCACCCCGTTGCCCGTGACATACTTTGCAAGCGCTCCGCATCCCCCGTCGGAGCGACGGACCGACGCCGGGCAGCTCCCCCCGTGGCTGCTCGGCGTCGCCTTTTTCGGGGTCGTCACCACCGGGAACGCCACCACCGCGGCCCGTCACCGCGACGCCCTAGGGTGGGTGGGTGAACTTCCCCCTCTTCCCCGCTCCTGGCTCCCCTGATTCCCCCGGCTCCCCCGGCTCCCCCGACTCCCCCGATGACGACGCGCCGCCGGTCTGCTCCGCGAAGGGCTGCCGCGACGCCGCCGTCTGGGTCCTCGCCTGGAACAACCCCAAGCTGCACACGCCGGAGCGCCGCAAGACCTGGCTGGCCTGCGACGCGCACCGCGAGCATCTGTCGTCGTTCCTGGGGGTGCGCGGGTTCCTCAAGGATGTGGTGACCCTGGAGGAGTGGGAGGGTCGCGAGGAGCACGGTTCAGCCGCCGATGGCTGACATCGGGCGGTCGGGCTGGAGGAAGGCGGGATCGTCCAGACCTGAACCGGCCTTCTTTCCCCACATCGCCAGCTTCCAGAGCGTGGCTATCTCCTCGTCGGGGGCGCCCGAGCGCAGGGCCGCCCGCAGGTCCGTCTCCTCCCGGGCGAACAGGCACGTACGCACCTGGCCGTCGGCGGTCAGCCGGGTGCGGTCGCAGGCGCGGCAGAAGGGGCGGGTGACGGAGGCGATCACCCCGACGCGGTGCGGTCCGCCGTCCACGAGCCAGCGCTCGGCGGGCGCCGAGCCCCGTACGCCCCCGCCCTCCTCGGTCAGGGTGAACCGGGTGCGCAGCGAGGCCAGGATGTCACCGGCCGTGATCATGTTGTCGCGCTTCCAGCCGTGCTGCGCGTCGAGGGGCATCTGCTCGATGAACCGCAGCTCGTAGCCGTGCTCCACGGCCCAGGCCAGCAGATCGGGCGCCTCGTCCTCGTTGAGCCCCGGCATCAGCACCGTATTGACCTTGACGGGGGTCAGCCCGGCGTCACGGGCCGCGCGCAGCCCGTCGAGGACGTCCTGGTGCCGGTCGCGGCGGGTGAGGGTCTTGAAGGCGTCGGGGCGCAGGGTGTCGAGCGAGACATTGACCCGGTCCAGCCCGGCGGCCTTCAGCGCGGCGGCCGTACGCCTGAGGCCGATGCCGTTGGTGGTCAGGGACATCCTGGGGCGCGGCTCCAGCGCGGCGCACCGCTCCACGATCCCGACGAGTCCCGGCCTGAGCAGCGGCTCACCACCGGTGAAGCGGACCTCTTCGATGCCCAGGCGTGTCACGGCCATCCCGATCAGCCGGACGATCTCGTCGTCGGTCAGCAGATCGGTCTTGGTGAGCCACTGGAGACCTTCCTCCGGCATGCAGTAGGTGCACCGCAGGTTGCACCGGTCCGTGAGCGACACGCGAAGATCCGTGGCGACACGGTCGTAGGTGTCGATGAGCACTGTGGCCCCTCCCCGTGGTTCCTGATGGTCGGTGTGGCTCCCCGGTGATCGGATCCGGCTCCTTCGAGCCTACGTCAGACCTCCGACACCACCGGGCGCCGTGTACGACGACGAGCCACCCGGGGCGGGGAGCCCGACGGGGGACGGGGAGCCGCGAGGCCGCGTCGCGGGACTCCACGACGCGGCCTCGGAGGCTCGTACGACGGCTCGGGGTCAGTGCGCCCCCGTACCGGTGAGGGACTTGACCTCCAGCTCGGCGTACTTCCCGGTGTCCGGCTCCTCCTTGGACAGTACGGTGCCCAGCCAGCCGAGCAGGAAGCCCAGCGGGATGGAGATCAGCCCGGGGTTCTCCAGCGGGAAGAAGTGGAAGTCGACGTCCGGGAACATCGAGGTGGGCTTGCCCGAGACGACCGGCGAGAAGAGCACCAGCAGCACGGACGAGGAGAGACCGCCGTAGATCGACCACAGGGCGCCCTGGGTGGTGAACTTCTTCCAGAACAGGCTGTAGAGGATCGTCGGCAGGTTGGCCGAGGCGGCGACGGCGAAGGCGAGCGCGACCAGTCCGGCCACGTTGAGGTCGCGGGCCATGGCGCCGAGTCCGATGGAGACGACACCGATGGCGACGGTCGCCCAGCGGGCCGCGCGGACCTCCTCCTTCTCGGTCGCCTCCCCCTTGCGGATCACGTTGGCGTAGATGTCGTGCGCGAACGACGAGGACGAGGCCAGCGTCAGCCCCGCGACCACCGCGAGGATGGTGGCGAAGGCGACCGCCGAGATCACGGCCAGCAGGATCGCGCCGCCCGTCGACCCGGCTCCGCCGCCGATCTCCAGGGCCGCCAGGGGAGCCGCCGTGTTGCCCGCCTTGTTGGAGGCGATGATGTCGCCGGGCTTGAGGAGCGCGGCGGCACCGAAGCCGAGGACGATCGTCATCAGGTAGAAGGCGCCGATGATGCCGATGGCCCAGATGACCGACTTCCGGGCTGCCTGCGCGGTCGGCACGGTGTAGAAGCGGATCAGGATGTGCGGCAGTCCCGCCGTACCGAGGACGAGCGCGATCCCGAGCGAGATGAAGTCCAGCTTCGAGGTGGCCGTCGCCCCGTACTTGAGACCGGGCTCCAGGAAGGCCGCGCCCTTGCCGCTGTTGCTCGCCGCCGTGCCCAGCAGGTCGGAGAGGTTGAAGTGGAACTTCCACAGGATCAGGAAAGTGATCAGCAGGGTGCCCGCGATGAGCAGGACGGCCTTGACCATCTGCACCCAGGTGGTGCCCTTCATGCCGCCGATCGTGACGTACACGATCATCAGCAGGCCGACCAGCGCGACGATGGCGATCTTCCCGGCGTCGCTGGTGATGCCGAGCAGCAGGGAGACGAGCACGCCCGCGCCGGCCATCTGCGCCAGCAGGTAGAAGATCGAGACGACGATGGTGGAGGTGCCCGCGGCGGTACGGACCGGGCGCTGGCGCATGCGGTACGCGAGGACGTCGCCCATCGTGTACCGGCCGGAGTTGCGCAGCGGTTCGGCGACGAGGAGCAGCGCGACCAGCCAGGCGACGAGGAAGCCGATGGAGTAGAGGAAGCCGTCGTAACCGAAGAGCGCGATGGCCCCGGCGATCCCGAGGAACGACGCGGCGGACATGTAGTCGCCGGAGACGGCGAGGCCGTTCTGGAAGCCGGTGAACTGCCGGCCGCCCGCGTAGAAGTCCGAGGCGCTCTTGGTCTGGCGGCCGGCCCAGACGGTGATGATCAGGGTCGCCACGACGAAGAGCCCGAAGAGCGTGATGATCAGCGGCCGGTGCTCGCTGGCGTCCCCGGCGGCGGCGAGCCGGACCGGGGCCGACTGGCTGAGGAGAGTGACCGGGTGGCTCATGCGTCCGCCTCCATACGGGACTTGATGGCGTCGGCCTTCGGGTCGAGCTGCCGTGCCGCGTGCCGCGAGTAGATCCAGGCGATGAGGAAGGTGGTGGCGAACTGTGCGAGGCCGAGGACCAGCGCGACGTTGATGTTGCCGAAGAGCTTGGTGCCCATGAAGTCGCCGGCGTAGTTGGACAGCAGGACGTACAGCAGGTACCAGGCGATGAAGGCGACGGTCAGCGGGAAGGCGAAGGAGCGGTAGGTGCGGCGCAGTTCGCCGAACTCCTCGCTCTCCTGCACCTCGACGAACCGGGCCGTCGTGGGCTGGGCGGGTGCGGCCCCGTCCTTGGTGATCCGGACCGGCGGGGCCCCGTCCTTCGGGGCCCCCTCGGGTGTGGACGGGGCGGTGCTGGTGTCCGTACCGCCCTCGGGCGGCGGCGGTGTGTCGGAAGCCACGGACTCTCCTCGTGACGCGGGTGCGGTGGGGTGGGTCATGGGGCGGGAAACCTCACAGGGGACGCGTAGGTACTGGTCCCCCTGACAACGGCACGGGAGGCATGGCGAAGCGGTTCAACACCGGCCTTTTTGTTGCGGAAAGGATTCGGGAAGTGATTGATGACCACGGCTGGTCGGAGATAACTTCACTGGTCATGTACCCGTCCAGGCGTAGCCCGCGCCGGGACGGCTCTCACGGATGATGTGGAGAACCCATGGCTCATCTGGGATCCAGACGGCGGCGTGTCCTCGCGCTGCCCGTAGGTCTGGCCCTCACGGTCTCGCTCGGCTTCCTGCCGACCGGCACGGCCACGGCCGCCGACTCGGCCGCGGCGGGCGGTCCGTCCGCCCCGGTGGTGACGGACGGACCGAAGCTCTCGTACGTGGTCAACACCCGCGGCGGGCGCTCGACGACCCGGTCGGTCGAGAAGGCGATAGGCAAGGCCGGCGGCACGGTGGTGACGACGTACGACCGGATCGGGGTCATCGTCGTCACGTCGCAGAACCCCGACTTCGCCAAAACGGTCCGCAAGGTCAGGGGCGTCGACTCGGCCGGTGCGACCCGTACCGCGCCGCTGCCCTCGCAGTCCACGACGGACCTCGGGGCGCCTCAGCAGGTGACGGCCGAGGAGATGGCGGCGGCGACCGCGAAGGCCGAGCGCGCGAACCAGCGGGCCGGGGGCGCGGCCGGGGGGTCCGGCAAGGCCCTGGCCCAGGACCCGCTGGAGCCGTTGCAGTGGGACCTGCCCGCCATCAAGGCGGACAAGGCGCACGAGAAGACGCTCGGCAGCAGGAACGTCACTGTCGCGGTCATCGACACGGGTGTCGACGACACGCACCCGGACATCGCGCCGAACTTCGACCGTGCCGCCTCGGTCAACTGCGTGAGCGGCAAGCCCGACACGGCGGACGGCGCCTGGCGGCCGACCTCCGAGGAGAGCCCGCACGGCACGCATGTGGCGGGCGAGATCGCCGGGGCGAAGAACGGCGTGGGGATCACCGGTGTCGCGCCGGGCGTGAAGGTGGCCGGCATCAAGGCGTCCACCCCGGCCGGGTACTTCTTCACCGAGGCCGTCGTGTGCAGCTTCGTCTGGGCCGCCGAGCACGGCGTGGACGTGACGAACAACAGCTACTACACCGACCCGTGGTACTTCAACTGCACGACCGACCCGGACCAGAAGGCCCTGGTCGACGCGATCACCCGGGCCACCCGGTACGCGGAGAACAAGGGCACGGTCAACGTGGCCGCGGCGGGCAACGAGAACTACGACCTCGCGGCCGACTCGATCACCGACCCGAGCAGCCCGAACGACTCGACGCCCGGTGAGCGGGTCGTCGACCCGTCCAAGTGCCTCGACATACCCACGCAGTTGCCCGGCGTGGTGACGGTCGCCTCCACCGGCGCCAAGAGCCTGAAGTCCTCGTTCTCCAACCACGGTCTGGGGATCATCGACGTCGCGGCCCCGGGCGGCGACTCCACCCGCTACCAGACGCCCGCCCCGCCGGCGACCAGCGGTCTGATCCTCGGCCCGCTGCCGGGCGGCACGTGGGGCTACATGGCCGGTACGTCGATGGCCTCCCCGCACGCCGCGGGCGTGGCGGCGCTGCTGAAGTCGACGCACCCGCACGCACCCGCGTGGGCCATCAAGGCGCTGCTGAAGGTGCAGGCGGACGACGTGGCCTGCCCGGAGGCGTACGACATCGACGGTGACGGACAGGTCGACGCCGTCTGCGAGGGCGGCAAGCGCTACAACAGCTTCTACGGTGCGGGTCTGGTCGACGCCCTGGCCGCGGTCAGCAAGTAAGCGAGTAAGCGAATAAGCAAGTAACGGCCGGTAGGACGAACAGAAGCGCGGGCCGCCCTTACGGGTGGCCCGCGCTTCCTGCTTCGTACATCCCTGAGGACGACTGAGAAGGGCGTCAGACGGCGATGAGCACCTTGAGGGCGGTGCGCGCGTCCATCGCCTTGTAGCCGGCGGCAACGTCGTCCAGCCCCACCCGCAGGTCGAAGACGGGCGACGGGTCGATCGTGCCGTTCAGCACGTCGGGAAGCAGCTCGGGCAGGTAGGCGCGGGCGGGCGCGACGCCGCCGCGCAGGGCGATGTTCCGCGCGAACATGTGGCTCAGGTCGAGACCGGTGGCGCTGCCGTGCGGCACCCCGACGTAGCCGATCGTGCCGCCGTCGCGGGTGATCTTCACCGAGGTGAGCATGGACTGCTCGGTGCCGACCGCCTCGATCACGGAGTGCGCTCCCTGCCCACCGGTCAGCTCCCGTACGGCCGCCACGGCCGCGTCGCCGCGCTCGGCGACGACATCGGTGGCGCCGAAGCTCCTGGCGATGTCCGTACGGGCCTGGTGACGCCCGAGCGCGATGATCCGCTCGGCGCCGAGCCGCTTGGCGGCCAGCACGCCGCAGAGCCCGACCGCGCCGTCCCCGACGACGGCGACCGTGGATCCTGGCCGTACGCCGGCGCCGACGGCGGCGTGGTGACCGGTGCCCATCACGTCGGAGAGCGCGAGCAGCGCGGTCAGCAGCCGGTCGTCGGAGGCGGCGTCGGCGGGGAGCTTGACGAGCGTGCCGTCGGCGTGGGGGACCCGTACCGCCTCGCCCTGTCCGCCGTCGGAGCCGGACTGGCCCCAGATGCCGCCCTCGGGGCAGGAGGTCTGGATGCCGTCGTGGCAGAACTCACAGACACCGTCGGACCAGGCGAAGGGCGCGACGACGAGATCGCCGGACGCGAATCCGCCCACGCCGGAGCCGGTCTCCTCGATCACGCCGAGGAACTCGTGGCCTATCCGCTGCGAGGGCCCGGTGGGTCCCTCGCCCCGGTACGGCCACAGGTCGCTGCCGCAGATGCAGGAGCGCAGGACCCGTACCACCGCGTCGGTGGGCTGCTGGATCGCCGCGTCCGGTACCTCCTCGACACGGATGTCGCCGGGTGCGTGAATGACGGTGGCGCGCATGCGGGGGGTTCCTCTTCCTGTGGCTTCCTGTGACTTCCCGGCATTGATTGGTACGACCATCCAATGACCGACCATCCACCGTAAGCCCACCCGTGGGGTCGGGGGCAAACGCGCCGCCCGGCATCCCCCGACAGCCGTACGATCTTCCGCACCGGCACTGGGGGGAGTCTGCTGTGGCAGGTCTGGAACTGTTACTGGTCCGTCTCGCGGGTACGGTCGCGGGCGCGATCGCCAAGTCCCTGCTGACCCCACGGCCGGGCGCGGCCCTGGTCGGGGACCCTGTCCGGGCTCTCCCCCGGCCGCTGGGCCAGGACGCCCCACGCCGGCTGGCGAAGGTGCTGGCCGAACGCCTCTCCGACGCGTACGCCGCGCTCCCCGAGCACGAGCGGCAGGCGGCGGCCGACTCCGTACAGGACACCTTCGCGGCGGCGGACGCCCTCGACGCGGAGTCGCTCTTCGCGCTGGACCTGGACCCGGCCCGGCTGTCCGCCCGGCTGCGGGCGCCGGCGGCGGGGCTGAGCGAGCGCGGAGTCGGTCTGTACGACGAACTGCTCGGCCTGTGCTGCGCGCATGTGGTGGAGCAACTGACGGCGCACCCCTCGTTCGCGGCCCGCGCCGCGGTGGAACAGACCCGGGCGGCGGGGCGTACCCGGGAGCTGGTGGAGGACGTACGGGACCGCCTCGGCCCGCGCCCCGAGGCGGCCACGGTGGAGTTCGAGAGGCGGTACGCGGAGTATGTGGCGGCCACGCAGAGCCGGCTGGAGCTGTTCGGGCTGACGCTGGGCCGCTCGGCGAGCGAATGGCCGCTGGACACGGCCTACATCAGCCTCGCGGTGACCAACGAGCGGGCCGGGGACCGGTGGACCGGGGACCGGTGGGAACTCCCCGGGGCCGGAGTCGTCGACCGGGGCCCGGTCAAGGCCGAACTGGCGCTGAAGGGCGCGCACCGGGTGGTGCTGCGCGGCCCGGCGGGCTCCGGCAAGAGCACGCTGGTGCAGTGGCTGGCGCTCAACGCGGCCCGGCGCACCTTCCCCGCCGAGCTGGCCGAGTGGAACATGTGCGTACCGTTCGTGCTGCGGCTGCGCGCCTTCACGACCTCCGACACGCTCCCGCTGCCCGCCGACTTCCTGCGGGCGGCGGGGGTGCCGCTGTACGGCCAGGCACCCGCGGGGTGGGCGGAGAACCTGCTGACCAGCGGCCGGGCACTGGTGCTGGTGGACGGCGTGGACGAGGTACCGACACGGCTGCGGGCCCGTACGGAGAGCTGGCTGAAGTCCCTGATCGCGGCGTTTCCGGCGGCGCGGTACGTGGTGACGACCCGGCCCTCCGCCGTACCGGAGGACTGGCTGAAGGGCCACGCCTTCACCGCGCACTCACTGCTACCGATGGAACGCGGCGACATCCGCGCGTTCGTCGCGCACTGGCACGACGCGGCCCGCCAGGAGTGCCCGCCGGACGCGGCCCTGCTCGACACGTACGAACAGTCCCTGCTCCAGGCGGTGGCGGGCCGCCGCGACCTGGGCCGGCTGGCGACGAACCCGCTGATGTGCGCGCTGCTGTGCGCCCTGAACCGGGACCGCAGGATGCGACTGCCACGAGCGCGCAAGGAGTTGTACGACGCGGCCCTGGACCTGCTGCTCGTACGCCGCGACACGGAGCGCGAGGTGGTCGGCGTCGAGGGCGTCGACCTGACGCGCGACGAACAGACGGCGCTGCTCCAGCGGCTGGCCTACTGGCTGATCCGCAACGGCCAGGTGGAGGCGGCCCGCGAGGAGGCCGTGGAGATGGTGGGCGAATGGCTGTCCGCGATGCCCCAGGTGGAGGGCGACGCGGACCAGGTCTTCGCCCACCTGCTGATCCGCAGCGGCCTCCTGCGCGAACCGGTCCCCGGCGCCGTCGACTTCGTCCACCGGACCTTCCAGGACTACCTGGGCGCGAAGGCGGCGGTCGAGGCACGCGACTTCGGCGTGCTGGTACGCCACGCACACGACGACCAGTGGGACGACGTGGTCCGGATGGCGGTGGGCCACGCGCGGGCCGACGAACGGGTGCGGCTGCTGAAGCAGTTGCTCCGCCGCGCGGACAAGGTCCAGCGGCACAGGAACCGGCTGGTGCTGCTGGCGGCGGCGTCACTGGAGCACGCGCCGGAGCTGGATCCGGCGATGCGGGAGGAGATCGAGAGGCGGACGGCGGAGTTGATCCCGCCACGTGGCCCCGAGGAGGCTCTGGAACTGGCGAAAGCCGGTGAGCTGGTGCTGGAGCTGCTGCCGGGGCCGGAGGGGCTGGACGAGATGAGCGCGGCGGCGGTGGTGCGGACGGCCGGGCTGGTGGGCGGCGATGCGGCGCTGGAGGTGATCTCACGGTTCCGGGAGGACAAGCGTTTCCGGGTCGGCGTCGAGGTGTCGTCGGCTTGGGGCAACTTCGACACGGAGGCGTACGCCCGGTCGGAGTTGGCCCCCCGTGAGTGGTCAGAGGTCACCCTCCATGTACGGACAGAGGATCAGCTCCGGGCGCTGTGGCTGCTTCCGGAGGTGCGGGACCTCTCGCTCCTCGGCTCCTTGGCCGATTTGTCACCTCTGGGCGCTCTCCCCGCTCTCGAAAGGCTCTACGTGGGCAACAACCCGCTGGTGACGGACCTCTCCCCCTTGGCGGAGCTGCCCTCACTGCAAACGCTGGACCTGTATCGGTGCACAGCGCTTCAAGACCTGTCGCCGCTGCGGCGAATGGACCAACTCGTCAACCTCACGCTCGACTCCTCTGTGACGGCAGCGAGTGCTAACGGACTCAACAGCCTTCGCTCCCCCCTCCCTGTGTCCCTTCTTCAACTGGTAAGGGAAAACGATCTGCACCTCGACTGGTTGACCGGTTGGCATTCACTGACGCACCTCGGACTGATGTCCTGTCATATCGTCAGCGGGTTGGAGCCCCTGGCAGAGCTTCCGAAGCTCCGGACTCTCAGGCTCCATGACTGCACTCACGCCGCCGAGGCGATCGACCTGTCCCCTTTGGCAGTTCTGGACGACCTGGCAATCGGTCTGTACGGAGACACCTCGGTGCAAGGCGAGGACGCCTTCCCACCCGGCCGGATCATTTACCTCGGCTAAACCCCCGCCGCCCCCAGCAACGCCCCCGCCCCGTACGTCACCCCCATCGCCACCGCTCCCCCGGCCATGTTGCGCAGCAGTGCGGGGCCCACCGCCGCCGAGCCCAGGCGGGCGCTGCCCCAGCCCGTCAGGGCCAGGGCCGCCAGGACGGACAGGACCGTGATCCAGAGCCGCAGGGACGCGGGCGGGAGCACCATGGCCAGGAGGGGGAGCAGGGCGCCCGCTGTGAAGGCGAGGAAGCTGGCGCCCGCCGCGTGCCAGGGGTTGGTGAGGGCGTCGGGGTCGATGCCCAGTTCCACGCTCGCGTGGGCGCGCAACGCGTCGCGTTGGGTGAGCTGTTCCGCGGCTTCCCGTGCCACGTCCCGCGAGAGTCCACGGTCCGCCAGCATGTTCGTCAGTTCGTCGAGTTCGGCCCGTGGCTGTTCGCGCAGTTCCCGTTTCTCGACCTCCAGCGCCGCCTTCTCCGAGTCGCGCTGGGTCGAGACCGATACGTACTCGCCGGCCGCCATCGACATCGATCCGGCCAGCAGCCCGGCGAGCCCCGCCGTGAGCAGGGTGCCGCGCGCGCTCGTGGCGCCCGCCACCCCGACGACGATTCCCGCCGTGGAGACGATGCCGTCGTTCGCGCCGAGGACGGCCGCGCGCAGCCAGTTGAGGCGGGGGCCGAGGGAGTCGCCGTGGGGTTCGTCGTGCGGTTCGCCATACGGTTCGTCATGCGGTGTGGTGTCGGTCACCCGGCCAAGGTCTCACCCCCACCCCGCGCCGCCCGTGGACCGACCCGCCCCTCAAGGGCCTTGACGGGGCAACGGCTGACCGGGCAACAGCACTGTCAGTCGTGGCCCGTATTCTCTGTGACCATGCTTGACGACCAGACGCAGACGACTTCAGCGGCATGGCCGACCGCCTATCCACAGGGGTACGCGGTCGTTGACGTCGAGACCACCGGTCTCGCGCGCGACGACCGGATAATCTCCGCTGCCGTCTACCGCCTGGACGCTCTCGGCAATGTCGAGGACCACTGGTACACGCTCGTCAACCCGGAGCGCGATCCGGGGCCCGTGTGGATCCATGGTCTGACGAGTGAGGTGCTGGAGGGTGCGCCGCTCTTCCCCGAGGTGGCGGAGGAACTGGCCGAGCGGCTGGACGGGCGGGTGCTCGTGGCGCACAACGCGATCTTCGACTGGTCGATGATCGCCCGGGAGTACGCGCGCGCCGAGCGCACCGCGCCGACCCGGCAGCGGCTGTGCACCATCGCGCTCTCCAAGGAGCTGGGGCTGCCCCTGCCCAACCACAAGCTGGAGTCGCTCGCCGCGCACTTCGGTGTCGTGCAGCAGCGCGCGCACCACGCGCTGGACGACGCGCGGGTGCTGGCCGAGGCGTTCCGGCCGAGTCTGCACGCGGCGGCCAGGGGCGGCGTACGGCTGCCGCTGCTGGAGTGCCGGCCGCTGACCGAGTGGTCGGACGCGCCGTCGCGGCCCCGGGTCGGTTATCAGCCGTCGTCCCGGCAGGGGAGCTGGCGGCCGTCGCGCAAGCGGCCCGCCTGTCCGTATCCGAATCCGGGGCGGTACGAGCCGGGCGGGACGCTGCGGCAGGGGATGCGGGTGGCGTTCTCGGGTGACACGTCGATCGACCGGGAGCTGCTGGAGGACCGGGCGGTGGAGGCGGGGTTGCATGTGGCGTCGAGTGTGTCCCGGCTGACCAGTCTGCTGGTGACGAACGATCCGGGGTCCTCGACGTCGAAGACGGTCAAGGCGGCGTCGTTCGGTACCCCGGTCGTCGACGAGGCGGCCTTCACGCAGCTCCTGCGGGACGTGACGCTCGCGGGGGCCGGGCCGGCGGAGCGTTCCGTACCGGCGGAGCACTCCGTGCCGGCGGGTCGCCCCGTACCCCCGCAGGAGTCGGCGCCCGGACTGTTCCCCGTGGACGAGTGACCGGACGAGTGCCGGACGGGTGCCGGACGGATGACCAGACGGGTGAATTGACGCGCGACTCGCCACCGCTCCGCTCGCGCCCCGGTCCCCGGCGCTCCACTCTGTGGCGCATGGCACGTTGTGAGGTCTGCGGAAACGATTACGGCATGTCCTTCGAGGTGCACGCGCAGGGCGTGGTGCATGTCTTCGACTGTTTCGCCTGCGCCATCCACCGGATGGCGCCGATCTGTGAGCACTGCCGGGTCCAGGTCATCGGGCAGGGCGTAGAGGTGGACGGTCACTGGTTCTGCGGCGGTCACTGCGCCCGCGCCGACGGCAGGGTGGGCATCGTCGACCGCGTCTGAGGCTCGCCCAGCAGCACTCTCTCTGCCCGCTCCCGCCACCGGCGCCCGAGGCGTCCCATCCCCACCCCCGGGTCCGGCCGCCGGGACCCGCCGGGTACCGTCGATGGCGTGTACCGCTTCCTGTTGTCCCGGCAATGGGTGATCCTCACCCTCCTTGCCCTCGCGCTCATCCCCACGATGATCGAGCTGGGCTTCTGGCAGTTTCACCGCCATGAACACAAGGTCGCCCAGAACGCGCTGATCTCGGCCAACCTCGCGGCGAAGCCCGTACCGGTCACGGAGCTGACGTCCCCCGGGCACACCGTCCCGCGCTCCGACTACTGGCGTGGCGTCACCGTCACCGGCACGTTCGACCCCGCGCACGAGGTCGTCGTACGGCGCAGGACCTCCAACGACGACCGGGTCGGCTACCACGTCCTGATCCCGTTGATCATGAAGGACGGCCGGGCGGTCATCGTCAACCGGGGCTGGATCCCGGCAGACGGCGACCAGCACGCCTTCCCGAAGATCCCCGCCGCCCCGAAGGGCGAGGTCACCATCGCGGGCCGGCTGAAGGCCGACGAGACCTCGGCGGTCACCGGCATCCGGGACGTGGGCGGTCTGCCGCCCCGTCAGGTGATGCTGATCAACAGCCGTCAGCAGCAGGAGTCCCTGGACCGTACGGTCCTCGGCGGCTACGTCGAGCTGACCTCCCCCGTGCCGGCGGGCGACAGTCCGCAGCCGATCCAGAACCCCGACGACGGCTCGATCGGCCCGCACATGGCGTATGCGATCCAGTGGTGGCTGTTCGTGGCCGCCGTGCCGGTCGGCTGGTGGATTCTCGTACGCAACGAGAAGCGCGACCGCGCCGCCGCTGCCGCCGCCGCGAAGAGCGCCGCGGAGACGGACACCGACTCCGAGCCCGAGCCTGAGCCCGCACACGCCTGACATCCGGTCCCGCCGCGTCATCCCCCTGCCCCATCCCGCTGCTTAACGCGGCCGCCGTACGGGAAAAGCCCTGGCGTGACCCAACGCATCGAGGATTACGCACTCATCGGCGATCTCCAGACCGCCGCCCTGGTCGGCAGGAACGGCTCCATCGACTGGTTGTGCCTTCCTCGCTTCGACTCGGCGGCCTGCTTCGCCGCGCTGCTCGGCACCGAGGACAACGGCCACTGGCGGCTCGCCCCCGCCGGGGCCGGGACATGCACCCGGCGCGGCTATCTGGGTGAGTCGCTGGTGCTGGAATCGGTGTGGGAGACCAGGACCGGCACCGTCAAGGTCACGGACTTCATGCCGCAGCGCGAGCGGGCCCCCGACATCGTGCGGATCGTCGAGGGCGTCAGCGGCTCGGTGGAGATGACGGGCACCCTCCGGCTGCGCTTCGACTACGGCTCGGTGGTGCCGTGGATGCGGCGCGCGGACGGCCACCGGGTCGCGGTCGCGGGTCCCGACTCCGTCTGGCTGCGCAGCGAGCCTCAGGTGAAAACCTGGGGGCAGCACTTCAGTACCTGTTCGTCGTTCACGGTCGGGCCGGGCGAGAAGGTGGCGTTCGTCCTCACCTGGCATCCCTCCCACGAGCCGCGCCCGGCGCGCGTCGATCCGTACGACGCGCTGACGCACAGCCTGGAGGACTGGGAGGCGTGGGCGGCCCGCTGCTGCTACCAAGGCCCGCACCGCGCGGCCGTCATGCGCTCGCTCATCACGCTCAAGGCGCTCACGTACGGGCCGACGGGCGGCATCGTCGCCGCGCTCACCACCTCCCTGCCGGAGGAGCTGGGCGGCGTACGGAACTGGGACTACCGCTACTGCTGGCTGCGCGACTCCACGCTGGTGCTGGGGGCGCTGGTCTCCGTCGGCTATCTGGAGGAGGCGGCGGCCTGGCGCGACTGGCTGCTGCGCGCGGTGGCCGGCGACCCGGCCGATCTTCAGATCATGTACGGGATCGGCGGTGAGCGCCGGCTCCCGGAGAGCGAGCTGCCGTGGCTGCGCGGCTACGCGGGCTCCGCCCCGGTCCGTACCGGCAACGGCGCGGTCGACCAGCTCCAGCTCGACGTGTACGGGGAGGTCATGGACTCCCTGAACGTGGCGCGTACGGCGGGGCTCGCCTCGAAGCCGCACGCCTGGAACCTCCAGCTCAGCCTGCTGGGCTTCCTGGAGTCGAAGTGGCGCGAGCCCGACGAGGGGCTGTGGGAGGTACGGGGCCCACGCCGGCACTTCGTGCACTCCAAGGTGATGGCGTGGGTCGCCGCTGACCGTGCCGTACGGACCCTGGAGGAGGACCCCTCGCTCCGCGGCGACGTACGGCGGTGGCGGGCGATGCGGGACGAGGTGCACCGGGAGGTGTGCGAGAAGGGGTACGACCCGGAACGCAACACCTTCACCCAGTCGTACGGCTCGACGGAACTGGACGCGGCGACGCTGCTCATCCCGCGCGTCGGCTTTCTGCCGCCGGACGATCCGCGGGTGACCGGCACGGTCGACGCGGTACGGGCGGAGCTCGGGCAGGACGGTTTCCTGCGGCGTTACAGCGCGACCGGCTCGGCGGTGGACGGGCTGCCGGGCGACGAGGGAACGTTTCTGGTGTGCTCCTTCTGGCTGGCCGACGCGCTCCACCTCACGGGACGCACGGCGGAGGCCGAGGAACTGTTCGAGCGGCTGCTCGCGCTGCGCAACGATGTCGGGCTGCTCGCGGAGGAGTACGACCCGGTGGCGCGGCGGCAGCTCGGCAACTATCCGCAGGCGTTCAGCCATATCGGCCTGGTGGTGACGGCGCTGACGCTGACGGGGGTGGACCCGGCCGCCGGCGACGGCGGAGGGGACGGAGACGGGGACGGCGAAACGGACGGGGACGGGCTCGGGGACGACAGCGCGGGGGCCGGCACGGCAGGATAGGACCATGGATCTTGGACTGAAGGACCGCGTCTACGTCGTCACCGGTGGCTCGCGAGGGCTGGGCCGGGCCACCGCCGAAGCGCTCGTGGCGGACGGCGCGAAGGTCGTCGTCTCGGGGCGCGACGAGAAGAGCATCACCGCCGCGGCGGCGGAGTTGGGGCCCGGGGCGCACGGAGTCGCCGCGGACAACGCGGACCCGGCCGTGGCGGAGCACCTGATCGCCGCCGCGAAGGAACGATTCGGCCGCTTCGACGGCATCCTGATCAGCGTCGGCGGCCCGGCGCCCGGGTCGGCCGCGGACAACACGGACGAGCAGTGGCGTACGGCGTTCGAGTCGGTCTTCCTGGGCGCGGTACGGCTGGCCCGCACGGCGGCGGCCGAACTGACCGAGGGCGGGGTCGTCGGCTTCGTGCTCTCGGCCTCGGTCCATGAGTCGATTCCGGGCCTGACCATCTCCAACGGGCTGCGCCCCGGGCTGGCCGGCTTCGCGAAGTCCCTGGCCAACGAGGTCGGGCCGCGCGGCATCCGGGTGCTGGGCCTGCTGCCGTCCCGGATCGACACGGACCGGGTCCGCGAGCTGGACGCGCTGTCCGGCGACGCGGAGGCGGCGCGGGCGGCGAACGAGTCCCGCATTCCGCTGCGGCGGTACGGGACGCCGGAGGAGTTCGGCAGGACGGCGGCGTTCCTGCTGTCGCCCGCCGCGTCGTATCTGACGGGCGTGATGCTCCCGGTGGACGGCGGCGCGCGCCACGGCTTCTAGGAGTCGTCTTCAAGCTCAGGTCCGGAGCGTGATCGAGGCGTTGGTGATGGCGGCCTGGTAGGACTCGCGGGTCTTGTCATAGCGGGTGGCGGGAGCGCGCCGTTGCTTGGGGCGGTTGAAGCAGCGCTCGACGACGTTGCGGCGACGGTGGACGCGCCGGTCGAAGCCGGGCGGGCGGGCCGCCGCGTGTGCCGCGGCCCGGCCGGCCGGCCGAGGATCTGATCGGCCCGTTCGGGGATCGTGTGCGCGATGCCGCGCCGTCGCGGGTAGCTCCGGAGGTCGCCGACCGCCGGCACCTGCTGCAGAACCTCGGCGCGGCCGTGGCGAAAACCTGCCACCAGCACCGCTCCTGCCTGCGAAAACAAGCAGAGGAGGAGAAGACCGGCGAAGACCCCGGTGACGACCAGGACGATGAGTGGCGGCCGCCATCGACACCGCCAAGGCGGGCCGACGCGGCCGTTCAGTGAATCAACCCCGACCGTCGACGGAGTTGCCGGCGCCCGCGGGCGGGGGAACGGGTGCGTCGGCGGGCGGGACGGTCGGGGAGACCGTTGCGCCGACGGGGGTGGCGGGGGGAACCGGTGCGTCGGCGGGCGGGGCGGTCGGGGAAGCCGCTGCGTCGACGGAGTTGCCGGCGCCCGCGGGCGGGGGAACGGGTGCGTCGGCGGGCGGGGCGGTCGGGGAGACCGTTGCGCCGACGGGGGTGGCGGGGGGAACCGGTGCGTCGATCACGGACGCCGGGGCCGGCGAGTCCGATGCGCTGGCCTGGGCGCTCGCTCCCAGCGCCAGGCTGCCGAGCGCGAATGCACCGATGGCGACGGTCTTGATCTTGGTCACTGCTTCGCTGTTCTTACGGGGGGAAGCGTGGCGCACGGTATTTCCTTCGCTGTCGATCCGCTGTGGACAACGTGAATACGCACCGCGCGAACTCCTGCGCGACAGCGGTTGGTTGTGATCCACCTCACAGGCGATCGATGTAGCGAGGGTGGCCTTGAGGTGCGTACTCCCCCGGGGGCAATCCCACCGCCGTTCCTCGAACGGATGTGAGTGGCAGAGAAAGAGTGGCGATGAGTGCGACGGAAAAGGAGTTCGATGACTTCTACGCGTTGGCCTACCCCAGGCTCGTCCGGCAGATACACGCGATGACCGGAGACCTTCCCGAGGCACAGGATGTCGCCCAGGAGGCATTCATCAGAGCCTGGGACCGGCATGAACAGTTCATGAACGCCACTTCTCAGGAAGCCTGGATCCGCACCACGGCCTGGCGGCTCGCCGTATCGCGCTTCCGGCGTATGCGGCGCGGACTGCATCTGGTGCAGCGCCATCACCAACAACGCCATGTAGAAGGCCCTGGTCCGGAACACGTGGCTCTCGTCGCCGCGCTGCGCACGCTGCCGACGAGACATCGCAGCGTGATCGTCCTGTATCACTTGTGTGATCTGAGCGTCGAACAGATAAGCGCCGAAACGGGCTGGGCAGCCGGCAGCGTCAGGACCTGGCTGGTTCGCGGCAGGCAGTCACTCGCCCGTCAGCTGATGCCCCTACAGGACAAGGAGGTCGGCCATGCCGGATGAGCGGGAAATCCACGTCTGGCTCACCGAGAGCGCGGCACGGCTCAACACACTGCCGATCGGCGCAACACCGCCGGCGCCGGAGATACGCAGACTGGGCAGCCGGCGGCGGAAGCGACGGGCACTCTCCCTCGCCGCCGCGGGTATCGCCGCGGCGTTCGGTGCGACCTCCTACATGATCTCCCTGAGCGCGCAGCAGACGGCGGCGAACCCTGCGGCTCCCGCCACGAGTACCGCTCAGCGAGAGAAGGCCCGCGAAACGCTGCGGGCCTACTACACCGCCCTGCCGGATGCTCTGGCCTCACCGGACAAGGACAAGGCGCTGACCGAACTGATGTCAACGTACGTCAGCCCTTCCGCGCTGAGGAGTAACGCCTCCGCCGGACAGGACGGTAGTACCCATCCGGCGGCCACCTGTGAAGCGGTGACGGCACGCACCATCTTCTCCGTCGGCGACCCACGCGGCGTCGGCACGCACACCGTGCGCATCGAGGTGACCAGCAGCAGCGGAGCCGGCCCGATCGGCGTGACCTTCGACCTGCGCACCAAGCGCATATCGAAATGGACGTGCCCCCTGGAACCCGCTGACACACCGCGGACCACGATCAGTCCGAGCAGCCCGTAACAGCCGGAGCTGTGGCTTCGGCAAGCTGCCTTCTCCTTGCGGGAGGCGCGTGTTCACCGGTGGTTGCGGAAGAGATCGGTGAGGCCGCGTGCGAGGAATTTCGGTTCTTCGTTGCCCTCCCACCCGCCGCGAACCCACTCGTCGGCCCCCAGTCACTGGCTGGTGTCGGTCGACTCCACCATCGTGCGGGCTCACCGACATGCCGCCGGCGGCAGAAGGGGCAGTCGGCAGGGACGGAGCGGGTGATCACGCCCTCGGCCGGTCCCGTGGTGGACTGAGCCACGAAAGTGCACCTGGCCTGCGACGGCCTCGGCCGCCCTCCCGGCTTCGTCCTGTCGGGCGGCAATGCCGACGACTGCGCTCGCTTCGAGCAGGTGAGGGGCTCGATCAGCGTGGCCGGAGCCGAGTCCGGGCGTCCGCGGACCCGGCCCGGCCATGTGGTGGCCGACAAGGGCTGCCTGCGACGGCGCGGCATCGCGCACATGATCCCCGAACGGGCCGATCAGATCCCCGGCCGGCCGGGCCGCGGCACACGCGGTGGCCGCCCGCCCGGCCTCGACCGGCGCGTCCACCGCCACCGCCACGTCGTCGAGCGCTGCTTCAACCGCCCCAAGCAACGGCGCGCTCCCGCCACCCGCTACGACAAGACCCGCGAGTCCTACCAGGCCGCCATCACCATCGCCTCGATCACGCTCCGGACCTGAGCTTTGAAGACGACTCCCAGGGCTGGACCTTCTAAGGCTGGACCTCGTCGAAGAGGGCGAGGGCTGCGGAGGGGTCCGGGCTCACGAGGCGTTCCAGGCCGGCCGTCGTGATCTCCGCCCACCTGCCCGCCCGTGCCCACATCTGTTCCTCGAAGGCGCGGACGGCCTCGTCCAGTTCCCCGGGGCCGGAGGCGGCGGCGATGGACTCGGCGAGTTCGGCGCCGTCCAGCATCGCGAGGTTCGCGCCCGCCCCCAGCGGGGGCATCAGGTGGGCGGCGTCGCCCAGGAGCGTCACCCCGGGGACATGGGCCCAGGTGTGGGACACGGGAAGGGCGTAGAGGGGACGGTGGACGAAAGCCGTGCCGTGGCGGATGAGGTCGAGGACGGGCGCGGCCCAGCCGTCGAACAGGGCCAGCAGGCGTGACCGCACGGCCTCGGTGTCGGTGTCGGTGTCGGCCGGGCCCTGGCCCTGGTCCGCGCGGAACTGGGCGTACACCTTGACGTGGCCGCCGCTGTTGCGCTGGGCGACGAGCGCGCGGTTCACGCCGTACACAGCCACGGAACCGTCGCCGACCAGCCGGGCGAGGTCGGGGTGGCGGGTGTCGACGTCGTCCAGGGAGGTCTCGACCAAGGTGACGCCGGTGTACCGTGGCGTCGCGGACGAGACCGCCGGGCGGACCCGGGACCAGGCACCGTCCGCGCCGATCACCAGGTCGAACGTCTCCTGCCGCCCGTCCGCGAAATGGACCAGCACGCCGTCCCGGCTCGCCGGCACCACCTCCGTCACACCCCGCCCCCACTGCACGTCCAGATCCTCGAGCAACAGGTCACGGAGCTGCCCGCGGTCGATCTCCGGATTGGCCAGATCACCCGGTCGAGGCTGCCAGTCGCGCAGGACGGTCCCGTCCACGTCCAGGATGCGCATGGCCTGCCCCTCGGGACGGGACAGCGCCCGGAACTCCGCCAGCAGCCCCGCCTTCTCCAGCGCCAACTGGCCCAGTCCCTCGTGCAGGTCCAGCGTTCCGCCCGCGGGACGGGCGTCGCGCGCGGAATCGCGTTCGAGGACGGTGACGGGGTGACCATGACGGTGCAGGACGCGGGCGAGGCCAAGGCCGGCCGGGCCACTGCCGATCACGGCGATACGGGGTCTCATGCCGCCACAACGTACGGCCCCCCGCCGAGCCGGTCCCGCCCCGTCACCGAACCGGAACGACGGCGTGACAGCGGACGGACGATCCGACCGCGGGCCGACGACCTCCGTATCCCGTTCCCTCACCCGGCCTTGTCCGGCTCTCGTCCGGCCCGTCCGGGCTAGAACGGGATCTCGCCGCTTCCCGACACCTTCAGCCGTCCGCTGCCGATGGCCGTGTGCGTGGCCACGACCGGCCCCTCCCGGCCGTCGGGGAACCGGATTCTGAGATCGGCGCTGTCCAGCGCCGGACCGGCCGCCTCCTCCGCGTCGCCCGTCTGTACGCTGCCGCCCCACTGCCACGTCTCACCGTCCAGGCTCCCGCTCAGCGTGGCCTCGACCTGAATCTCGGACGCGCCGGCGACGAGTGTCGCGGGCCCTTGGTAGTTGCTCATGGGCCCAGTGTGCGCCCCCTGGCCCTGGCCTCCCACCGCACCGGCGCATGGGCGGGGCAACAGGGCCTGGCTCAGGGCGAGTTCGACTATTGGCCGACCGGACTCTACCCATCGGTAACCCTTGGCTGCCACGATGTGCCCGACACATCGGCCCCACCCCTCACCCAAGGAGACCGATATGGCGGCACCCGGCCTGCTCAGAAGCCTCACCACGACCGCGGTTCTCACCACGGCGATCGTGGCGGGCACCGCTCTGCCCGCCCTGGCCGCGCCCCCCGCACTCGCGGCCACCCCGATCGCCGCCACCACCACGGCTGCCGCGAAGCCCGACTACGCGACCTGGCAGGCCGATATCGCCGCCGTCATGGACCAGGCCGACTCCTACGTCGCCGGACGCCTCGCCTCGGTGCCCGCCGGCCAGAAGCCCGCGATCGTCCTGGACATCGACAACACCTCGCTGGAAACCGACTATTCTTCGGCCGTGCCGACCCCGGCGATCCGGCGGACCCTCGCCCTGGCGGACTTCGCGCACGACCGGGGCGTCAAGATCTTCTTCGTGTCGGCCCGCCCGGACCTCATCCAGGCGATCACCAAGGCCAACCTGACGTCGGTCGGCTACACGATCGACGGGCTCTACGGCCGGTCGATAGGCGACCTGTTCACCGAGGTGAGCGCGTTCAAGACGGCCCAGCGCGTGAAGATCGAGAAGAACGGCTACACGATCATCGCCAACATCGGCAACAACACGACCGACCTGACCGGCGGTCACGCCGAACGCACCTTCAAGCTCCCCGACTACGACGGCCAGCTCTCCTGATCTGAGCACCTGACTGACCTCGTCGTTGCCGGAGGAGGTCCGGGAGAAAGTCCCGGAGCGAGGGGCGAGGAGCGACGGCCGCGCCCGGCGTCGTCCCTCAGCTCACCCGCTCCGCCCGGTGCTTCACCGCCCCCAGCCGTACCTCCGCCGGCAGCGACGCCAGTCCCGCCGAACTCCGCGCCTGCGCCAGGGATTCGTCCGACAGCCCGCGCAGCGTCTCGTCCGGCCGCGCGTGCGGTTCCAGGAGGAGGCGTACGCGGGCCGACGGGCCGGTGCGCCTGCCCGTCAGGCGGACGGCCGCGCGGGCCACGCCGCGCAGGGACTCCGCGTCGTCCGCGAGTACGTTCTCCAGCGCCCGGCCGCGCAGCACCGCGCCCTCGCCGTCACCGCCGTTGACCAGGATCTCCGGCAGCCGGGCGCGGCGCAGTTGGGACAGCAGCCACCACAGGGCCAGGACGACAAGGATCGCGAGGGCGGCGATGATCACGGGCCACCACCAGCCGTCGTCCCGGTAGCGGAGCCGGTTCGCGCGGCTCAGCAGGACGCCGCGCGGTCCGGCGTACGGCCACCAGGACGGCACCGGCATCCCCGTGCCGGCCGCGAGAACCATGCCGCCCGCGCACAGCAGGACCAGGCCGATGAGAGCGAGCAGTACCCGGTTGACCAGGCGGATCATCCCGTCACCCCTTCTTCGCCGGCCGGTGGACCCGTACCGTCAGGGACGGCCGCCGGTCGAGGCCCAGTTCGCCGATGCCGTCGTCCAGCGCCCGCTCCAGGTCGGCCCGTACCTGGTCGAGCGCGCGGAAGTGCGCGGCGGCGTTCACCTTCGCGCGGGAGCGCCGCAGCCGTACGCGCGCGGACCGGACGCCGGAGACCTCCATGGCCCGGTCGCGGAGCGCGAGTTCGGCGGCTTCGCGGTCGAGTCCGGCGCGGACCGGCACGGACTCCCGCCGCATGGGCAGCAGTCGGCGCAGTCCCGGGGTGAGGGCGAGGGCGAGCAGCCACAGACCGAGGGCCGTCGCGACGGCGGCGGCCACGAGGATCCACACGTCCTCCAGTGGCCGGCGGGCCAGTTGGCCGGCGAGCGCGCGGCGCCAGTACATGGTCTGGTGGCCGGCGCGTACGGCGGCGATGTCGTACAGCAGCAGTCCGGTCGCGCCGAGCAGGATCAGCGCGGCCAGTGCGGCGGGGACGCGGCGCTGGGACCAGAAGCGTCGGGCGCGCGCCACTCCGCCCCGGCCGGTGTCGCCCGCGTCGTAACCGTCGAGGGTGGGCCTGGGCCCGTCGCCGGCGCCGATTCCCCTGTCGTCCAGGTCCGGTGGGCCGCTCCTGTCGACGTCCCGGTATCCCCCGGGTGCGGGCCCCTCGCTCATCGGATCCTCCCCCGCGCCGCGCCGCGCGACCGGTCGGAGTGCAGTCGTTCGACCCGTACGTCCACCTCGGGCACCTCCATCCCCACCAGCGTTCGCACCCGGTGGACGACCTGCCGGCGCACCGCGCCGCACTGGGTGCCGATGTCGGAGGGGTACTCCAGCTCGACACCGACCCGTACCCGCGCGCTGTCGTGGCGCACCGTCACGGAGGCGTACGGCGGAGTGCCGCCTTCCGGTACGCCGCCGAGCGCTTCCCTGGCCGCCTGCGCGGCGATCTTCGCGACGACCCGGTCGGCGATCGTGGTCGCGCCTCGTCCGGCCGCCGCCACCCGGTCCCTGACCACCTGGTCACCGGCCATCCGGTCACCGGCCATCCGCTGTCACCGCCGCCGGTCGTCGCGGTCGCGGGGACGGAAGAAGTCGCCGGGTTCCAGATCGCCGTCGACGAACTTCCCTGCCAGAAAACCGACCGCGCCCAGCACGGCCACCACCACAAAGGCTCCGAAACCACCGAAGTATCCGGCGAATCCGAGCACCATTCCGGCCACCAGGCCGACCGCCGCCATACTCATCGTGCACTCCTCTTCCGCTGCTCGGGCCAGGCCCCCGGCGATTCCGTACGACGGCGCAGGCGCCGGCCGCTACTGGAGCCGTGATTCCGGCTCTTCGTCATCTTCCTCGTCGGGGAGCTTCACGTCGCTGACCGCGATGTTGACCTCGACGACTTCGAGGCCCGTCATCCGTTCGACCGCGGCGACCACGTTCTCCCTGACGGCGGCGGCGACCTGGGTGATCGAGACGCCGTAGTCGACGACGATCTCCAGATCGAGCGCCGTCTGCACCTCTCCGACCTCGGCCTTCACTCCGCGGCTGACGGACTTGCCGCTGCCGGGGACCCGGTCGCGTACGGCGCCGAAGGTACGGGAGACCCCGCTGCCCATGGCGTGCACACCGAGGACGTCTCTGGCGGCGAGGCCCGCGATCTTCTCCACGACGCCGTCGGCGATGGTCGTACGGCCACGCGAGCCCGGGGCTCCGCCGCCGCGCTTGGTGAGGGGGGAGGCGCCCCCCTTCTCGTCGGCCCGACTGCGGGGTGCGGTGTCTGACATCGCCACTCATCCCTTTCCGCGCGGTGGTTTGACTCCTTTGCCCACATTAGGTGCGCTTGCCCCGTCCCGCGCCGTGGATGGGGCAGGGTGGAGGAATGACGACTGGGCACGGTACCGAGGGATGGACGGCGGCCGTACGGCAACGGCTCGCCCTGGGCAGACTGCTCGCGCTGGGCGAAGCGGCCGACGGCGCGTGGCTGGCCGAACGGGCGGCGACGGCGGAGCTGCGGCGGGCCGCGGCGGCCGTGCCGGGGGCCGTGCTCGGCTCCGTCCGGATCGCCCTGGCCGACCCGGACGGGGCCTTGGCCCCGGCCGTACCGCCGCCGCCGGGCGCGCAGCCGCCGGGGCCGCTGCGGGTGGAGGGGGAGTTCGCGGCGGCGACGGGCGAGCCGCTGCCCGCGCTGGCGGAGCGGCTGCGCGGGGCGCTGTTCGGCTGTGCGGTGGACGGGCTGGGGCTGCGGGTGACCGAGGTCGATCTGCGGGTGACGGCGCTGCTGGACGCGGCGGCGGAATCCCCGGCGCCCGCTGGGCCGGTCGGGCGAGACACCGCGGAGCCGGAGGACGCGACGGGGGCCGCGGCGGCGGCCGTACCCGGGGTCGCGCATCTGACCAGGACCCTGGGCAGCGCGGTGGCCGCGACGGCGGCGGACGGCGGCGGTGTGGAGCACGTACGGGTGGAACTGGCGACGGCGGCGGGGCACCGCCCGCTCGATGTGGCGCGGGCGGTGCGCGCGGAGCTCGCCGGGCTCGCCGCGGCGCCGCGCACGGTGACCGTACTGGTGACGGCGGTGGAGGCCCCGGCGGGGCGAGCGGGACGCGGGAGCGCGCGGCGTACGGCGCGTGGCTGACGTGTACGCGCGGGGCTGACTCCGTACGGCGCGGAGCTGACCCGTACGGCGCGGAGCTGACGTGTACGGCGCCGGGCTGACCCCGTACGCGAGTACGCCCGTCAGTCCCCCAGGCCGGCCAGGTCGCGCAGTCGGCGTGCCTGCGCCGCGCGCTCGGCGGTGCGCTGGGCCTCGAAGGAGCGGTCCGTCGCGCCCTGGAGCAGGGCCTTGGTCTCGATCAGCGCGTCCCTGGGCGCGGCGAGCAGCGCCGCCGCCAGGTCCTGGGCGGCGGCGTCGAGTTCGCCGGGTGCCACCACCAGATTGGCGAGTCCGAGGTGTCCCGCCTCCTCGGCGTGGACGAAGCGGCCCGTGGCGCAGATCTCCAGCGCGCGGGCATAGCCGACGAGCCCCACCAGCGGATGGGTGCCGGTGAGGTCGGGTACGAGGCCGAGGCTTGTCTCGCGCATGGCGAACTGCGCGTCCGACGCGACGACCCGCAGGTCGCAGGCGAGGGCGAGTTGGAAGCCCGCGCCGATCGCGTGCCCCTGGACGGCCGCGATGGACACGATGTCGCTGCGGCGCAGCCAGACGAAGCCGTCCTGGTACGCGGCGATGGCCGCGTCGAGCTCCGCGTCGGAGCTGCGGGCGAGATCGTTGAAGGACGGCTCGCCGTCGAACCCCTCAGGGGCGAACGCCTGCCGGTCGAGCCCCGCGGAGAAGGATTTTCCCTCACCGCGCAGCACCACGACCCGCACGCTGCCCGGCAGTGACCTTCCGGCTTCCGTCAACGCCCGCCACAGAGCGGGAGACTGAGCGTTGCGCTTGGCCGGAAGGGCCAGTGTCACCGTGGCAACCGCGTCCTCGACGGTGAGCCGTATGCCGTCCTTGTCGAGTACTGGTGCGAGCGAAGTCATGGGGTGCCTCCGGTTCGGGCAGTCGGACTCAACGTACTAAGTGACTGCACAGTAACCACCTGGGCGATCGCGCGATCGCCCAGGGTGGCCACTCCCCGAACCGGTGGCCGGGAGGAGCCGCGCTCCGTCGTCAGGCCGATGCGGCCTTCTTGCCTCGCGTGGCCCCGCCGCGTCCCCGCAGCGTGACTCCGGACTCGCTGAGCATCCGGTGGACGAATCCATAGGAACGGCCCGTTTCCTCGGCCAGTGCCCGGATGCTCGCACCACTGTCGTATTTCTTCTTCAGGTCTGCCGCGAGCTTGTCACGCGCGGCGCCGGTTACCCGGCTGCCCTTCTTCAGAGTCTCGGCCACCCGTGCCTCCTCATGGGAAGTGCGCTCTGGACTTCTCATGATCACCCCTAGCGGGCGTCCTGGCCACCCATTCAGCAAGGTCCGTACGACAAGCTTCGGCGTACTTCAACCTTCGAGCACGAACGGAATGCCCTATTCCAGAGCAGTCCGGATCGGGCCCCGACCTGCGCCGGGTGAGAAGTGCCAGGTCAGGACCGTTCCCCGGACGAGGGTGCGGATGATGTACGTGTGGACGCAATCCGTCGGGTACCACGCCGGGAGTACGAGACGCAGTCACTCAGATGGTGGATCACTGCTGAGCCGAATGATCCAGAGGGAGTGGATCACGCCGGACGATCACACCGTCGGCGGGGCGGCGCAGGACGGGCCGGGACGAACGGCGTGCCCGGACGTGTCAGGCGAGCGCGACCAGGTCCGCGTAGTCCGCGCCCCACAGGTCCTCGACGCCGTCCGGCAGCAGAATGATCCGCTCCGGCTCCAGCGCGTGGACGGCGCCCTCGTCGTGGGTGACGAGAATGACCGCGCCCTTGTACGTACGCAGCGCGCCCAGGATCTCCTCACGGCTGGCCGGGTCGAGGTTGTTCGTCGGCTCGTCCAGCAGCAGCACGTTGGCGGAGGAGACGACCAGGGTGGCGAGCGCCAGCCGGGTCTTCTCGCCGCCGGAGAGCACTCCGGCGGGCTTGTCGACGTCGTCGCCGGAGAAGAGGAAGGAGCCGAGGGTCTTGCGGACGGCGACCAGATCGAGGTCGGGCGCCGAGGAGCGCATGTTCTCCAGGACGGAGCGCTCCGGGTCGAGGGTCTCGTGCTCCTGGGCGTAGTAACCCAGCTTGAGGCCGTGACCGGGGGTCACCTGCCCGGTGTCCGGCTTCTCGACCCCGGCCAGCAGGCGCAGCAGGGTGGTCTTGCCGGCGCCGTTGAGGCCGAGGATGACGACCCGGGACCCCTTGTCGATGGCGAGGTCCACGTCCGTGAAGATCTCCAGCGAGCCGTACGACTTCGACAGGCCCTCGGCGGTGAGCGGGGTCTTGCCGCAGGGGGCGGGCTCGGGGAAGCGCAGCTTGGCGACCTTGTCGGACTGGCGCACCTGCTCAAGGCCGGAGAGCAGCCGCTCGGCGCGGCGGGCCATGTTCTGCGCGGCGACGGTCTTGGTGGCCTTGGCGCGCATCTTGTCGGCCTGCGAGTTCAGGGTCGCGGCCTTCTTCTCCGCGTTGGCGCGCTCGCGCTTGCGGCGCTTCTCGTCCGACTCGCGCTGCTGCTGGTAGAGCTTCCAGCCCATGTTGTAGACGTCGATCTGCGAGCGGTTGGCGTCCAGGTAGAACACCTTGTTGACGACCGTCTCGACCAGTTCGACGTCGTGGGAGATGACGATGAAGCCGCCGCGGTAGGTCTTGAGGTAGTCGCGCAGCCAGACGATGGAGTCCGCGTCGAGGTGGTTGGTGGGCTCGTCGAGGAGGAGGGTGTCGGCGTCCGAGAAGAGGATGCGGGCCAGCTCGACCCGGCGGCGCTGACCGCCGGAGAGCGTATGGAGGGGCTGGCCGAGCACCCGGTCGGGCAGGCCGAGCGCGGCGGCGATGGTGGCGGCCTCGGCCTCGGCGGCGTACCCGCCCTTGGTGAGGAACTCGGTCTCCAGGCGCTCGTACCGCTTCATCGCCTTCTCGCGGGTGGCGCCCTGTCCGTTCGCCATCCGGTCCTCGTTCTCGCGCATCTTCTTCAGTACGGAGTCGAGGTCGCGGGCGGAGAGGATGCGGTCGCGGGCGAGGACGTCGAGGTCGCCGGTGCGCGGGTCCTGCGGGAGATAGCCGACCTCGCCGGAGCGGGTGATGGTGCCGGCGGCGGGGATGCCCTCGCCCGCGAGGCACTTGGTGAGGGTCGTCTTGCCCGCTCCGTTGCGGCCGACGAGGCCGATGCGGTCGCCCTTGGCGATACGGAACGAGGCGGACTCGATGAGGACACGGGCGCCGGCGCGCAGCTCTACGCCGGTTGCGGTGATCACGGAAAGACTCCAGGGCGGTATGGACGGCGGAAGAGGGCAGGCGGACGGATTCTTCGACGCCGGCTAATGCACAAGGAGAAATGCCATACGGGCCAGTCTAGCGGGGCGGCGCAACTGCTGTGCCGGGACGGGCTCTCCGGGTGGCCCCGCCACCAGGCACGGAGGACGGCTGTCAGTGGTCGGTGCGAGACTGAGACCCGTATCACAGAAGGACCGGAATCGGAGCAGGACCGTATGTATCGGACGGGGCACGGCCGTGCCCGCGCCCGTGAACGTGAAGGGGTGATCAGCATGACCGGTGGACCGAGCATCTGTCCGTCGCTCCTCTACCAGGACGCGAAGGCCGCGATCGGCACACTCAAGGACGCCTTCGGCTTCACGGAGGTGAGTGTGTACGAGGGCGAGGACGGCACCGTGCTCCATGCCGAGCTGGCCTACGGCAGCGGGGTGGTGATGCTGGGGTCCCGGAGCAGGAAGGGTGTCTTCGCCCGGGCGATGGCAGACGGCGGCCCGGTGGGGGTCTACGTGGTCGTGGAGGACCCCGACGCGCACCACGCGCGGGCGGTGCGGCACGGCGTGGAGATCCTGCTGCCGCCCACGGATCAGGAGTACGGCGGGCGGGACTACATGGCGCGGGACGCCGAGGGCAACCTGTGGAGCTTCGGGACGTACGCGCCGGCGCTTCCGAACTGACGGGCACGGGCCGCCGCGCCCCAGGCTTCCGGGGCGGCGCCCCCGGTCACGGGGGCGCCGGGGGCGTCAGGATCCTCCGGTGTGCACCTGGAAGGCGGCTCTGCGTACGGCCTTGGCCAGGGCCGGGTCGGGGTGTGCGGCGGCCAGCGCGACCAGGACCTGGACGGTACGGGGATGGCCCAGCGCCCTGACCTCGGCGAGCAGTGTGGGCACATTGCCCTGGACGGCGGATTCGAGGTGCCGGACCAGCAGATCGCTCTCGCCGTGGTCGGCGACGGCCGCCGCCGTGTCGACCCACAGCCAGGTCGACTCCTCCCGGGTCAGCACCTCGGAGGCGTCCTCGGGGTCGGCGCCCTCGTACTCCGCCAGCCAGAGCAGCGCGTAGGGCCGCAGGGAGGTGTCGTGGGCCGCGGCGCGCACATCGGCCTCCGCGGGGGCACCGACCACGCGCAGCGCCTCGAAGGCGAGCCCGCGCAGGAGGGCGTCCTCGCCCCGGGCGACGGTGAGGAGTTCGGTGACGGCGCTGCCGACGGTACGGGCGGCGAGCCAGGCCCGGTACTCGGCGCGGGCCGGGCCCGGGGTGAGCCGGGCGCAGCCGCGCAGCATGTGCTCCGCTGACTGCTCGATGTTGCCCGCGGGGCTCTGGGCGGCGACGCAGATCTGTTCGAGCTTGACCCAGACCGCCCAGTTGCCGAGCGGGGTGAGGGTGGCCTGGCCCTCGCCCCGGGTGAGGGCGCCGACGGCGGCCAGGCCGTCCAGGGCCCAGTCCAGGAGCGGGGGCAGCAGGGCCTCGTCCACCGGGTCGGGAGCCTGCGGCTCGGTGGTGGTGGGGGCGGGGGCGGGCTGCGGGCCGTAGGGGACCTCGCAGCGCCCCTCGTGCAGCTCCGCGACGCGCTGCTGGAGCAGGTCGAGCAGGGTCGGTACGAGCACGGGCCCGGCCGAGAGCTGGAGGAGGGAGAGCACCTGGGGAACGGCCTCGATGACCTCGGCGACCGTCGCGGGGGCGATGTCGGCGGGACCGGGGTGGACGAGCGACCAGGCGTCGAAGAGGGCGACCCAGCCGCGCTGGACGGCGCTGTCGTCGCGGTCCCATGCCTGGAGCCGCCAGCCGGGGCGCACGGTGCCGTCGTGGAGTTCGACGAGGCCGGCCAGCCTGGCCCGGTCCCATGCCGCGCTCACCTGCTCCGGTGTCAGCTCCAGCGCCGTCGCCGCCCGTTCGCGCGCCCCCTCGGTGAGCGCCCCCTCGGTGAGCGGGCCCGCGCCGGGGTCCCGGTCGACGGCGGCCCAGCGGGCCAGCCGTACCGCGTCGGCGAGGACGGCCCTCGCCTGCCGGGCCAGCTCCGCCTGGGGCGGAGTGCCCTGCGGCGGCCGGGGGGCCGGCCGGCTGCGCCCCTCGGCCACGGCCCGTCGGGCCGTGGTCAACGGCCGCCCGCGGACGAGTCGGAGTGTGGAGTTGCGCGCCAATTGCTCATCAGGCTTTCGGGACGTCACGAGGGCAGTCTTCCCGGTGACTGCCCGAAAGCCCAAACGGAACCCCTTTCGGCGGTACCGGAACGGCGGAAGTGGCCCCTCGTGCGCAGCGGTCCCACCGGTGCGCGGGGGGCTCCGGATGTCTGTTCGGGGAGGTGGGGAGGGTGGCCGCACGGGCCCGGCCGGCGGGCGGCGCGGTCCGTGCGGGGGCGCGAAGGCGGCGCAAGGAGTCCAAACGGAGGCGCGCCGGGCGGCGCGCCCACCGCGTACCGACCGGGCAAGGCGCGGGCACGGACGGAGGCGCGGGTGGAGGCGCGGGTGGAGGCGCGGGTGGAGGCGCGGGCTAGCGCTCGGGGGGAGGCTCGGGCGGGCGCTCCATGGTGGGCGCTACATGAGCGGGGTGAGGAAGCGGCGGAGGGTTTCCTCGTACCCGTCGGGGTCCGCGTTCCACATGGCCGCGTGCGGGGCGTGCGGGACGGCGTGGAGGGTGATCAGCCCCGGCCGGTGGGCGGCGAGTTCGCGTGAGGGGTTCCAGGACGCGATGGTGTCGTCGGGGCCGTGGAAGATCAGCGTCGGTACATGGAGATTGCGCGGGTCGGCGGCTTCCAGCAGCCGGTCGCCGTGCAGCCCCGCCCGGCCCTGGGCGGCCCGCACCGCGAGCGGCAGCAGGGGTCCGGGGATCCGGCGGGCGGTGGCCAGTGCCCGCAGGGTGGCCTCCCAGTCCAGTACCGGCGAGTCGAGCACGAGTCCGGCGATGCGCTCGCTGAGGGCGGAGTTCGCGGCGGCGTGCAGGGCCATCGAGGCGCCGGTGGACCAGCCGTGCAGGACTACGCGCTCGGCGCCCAGGCGGACGGCGTGGCGGATCGCCGCGTCGAGGTCGCGCCACTCGGAGTCGCCGAGGTGGCCGAGGCCGTCCGGGGAGCGGGGCGCGCCGGGGTCGCCCCGGTAGGCGAGGTCGAGGACGGGCAGGCGCTGGGCCGCGAGGAACTCCATGACGTTCAGGGGGTGCTCGCGGGTGGTGCCGAGGCCGTGCACGGTGATCACCCAGGTGTCGCGGGGGGCCGGCACGAACCACGCGGGCAGGGAGCCGAGTTCGCCCGGGACCCACATGTCCTGGTGGGCGAGGCCCAGGGCGGTGCCGGGGTCGCCGCTGTGCACCTGCGGGGTGAGCCGTACGCGGCTGCCCGGCACGAGGCTGCCGCGGGTGACCCGTTCCAGCCGGCGCACCACGGTGTCGGCCGGGTGCGGGACGCCGTCCAGGACCGGTCCGACGACGGCGTGCACGCCCGCCCCCTCGATCCCGTACGTTCCGGGGCGCAGGGAGGCGAGCGAACGGGTCAGGGTGACCTGTCCGGCGGCGATGGCGTGCACGGTGATCTTCGGGTCGCTGGGCAGGGGCCGCCCCGGCGGTGCCTTGAGCGCGGCATCGCTGGCGTACCGGCCGGCCGCGACCGCAGCCGCGCCGACCCCGAGCACTGTGGTGACGGCCGCTGCCGTCGCTGTAGCCGGGCGCACGCTCCCAGTGTCACCACCCGCGCCGGACCCGGCCAGCGGGCGGGGGCCGTCGGAGGCCGGAGGCGGGCCCCGCCCACTGGCCGGACGCGGGCGGGACGACCGGTCCCGGGCGGGGCCCGGGGTCAGCTCCGCTGGCCGTAGCCCCGTAGCTTCTCCCCCACCTCGCGCACCTGCTCCTCCGACAGCAGCGAGGGGCGGTGTCCCGGGACCGCGCTCGCCGTGAGCCAGAGGCGGCACATCCATTCGAGCTGGGCGGTGCGGTCGTACGCCTGGGCGAGGGTGTCGCCGTACGCCACCGTGCCGTGGTTCCGCAGCAGGCAGGCCGTACGGTCCACCAGCGCCTCGCGCATCCCGCGGGCCAGCTCCTCCGAGCCGTACAGCGCGTACGGGGCGACCCGGACGGGGCCGCCGAGGGCCGCCGCCATGTAGTGGATCAAGGGGAGTTCGGGGACGAGGGTGGAGACCGCGGTGGCGTGCACGGCGTGGGTGTGGACCACGGCCGTCGCGGACGTGTCGCGGTAGACGGCCAGGTGCAGGGGGAGTTCGCTGGTGGGGGTGAGGGTGCCGAGCACCTGCCGTCCCGTGAGGTCGACCGCGATCGCGTCGCCGGGGGCGAGCCGGTCGTAGGGCACCCCGCTCGGGGTGACGAGGACCAGCTCGCCGACCCGCACCGAGACATTGCCGGAGGTGCCGACGACCAGCCCCTCCGCCGCCGTTCTCCGGGCGGTGTCGACCAGCTCCGTCCAGGCCCGTTCCAGGGCACCCCGCTCGACCGCCGACTCGCCCTGTCCGCCGGTCAGTTCACCTTGTTCGCCGGTCCGCTCATCCGTCATACGCCGATCCTGCCAGGCGTCGCGGACATCTCCACGGAGTGGGTCACTCCGTGGACCCGCTCAGTTCATCTTCCGTTCACTCTGACTCCCTACGTTCACCGAGGCCACCGACGTCGAACGATTGCCTGGGTCCTGGGTCAATGGAACACATCACGCTGCTGCTCGCGATCGTGATCGTGACAGCTCTCGTGTTCGATTTCACGAACGGTTTCCACGACACCGCCAACGCGATGGCGACGACCATCTCGACCGGCGCTCTGAAGCCCAAGGTCGCGGTGGGTATGTCCGCGGTCCTGAATCTCGTCGGCGCGTTCCTGTCCGTGGAGGTCGCCAAGACGATCTCCGGCGGGCTCATCAACGAACAGGGCATCAGAACAGAAGTGATCTTCGCGGCGCTCGTCGGCGCCATCCTGTGGAATCTCTTCACCTGGCTGCTCGGACTCCCGTCCAGCTCCTCCCACGCGCTCTTCGGCGGCCTGATCGGCGCCACCCTGATGTCCGTCGGCGCCTCCGGCGTCAACGGCGGTGTGGTCGTCACCAAGGTCCTGATCCCCGCGCTCGCCGCCCCCGTGGTCGCCGGGCTCGCCGCCCTGCTGGCGACGAAGCTGACGTACCGGATCGGCCGCGGCACGGACGACAAGGCCACCGCCAAGGGCTACCGGGCCGGGCAGATCGCCTCCGCCGGGCTCGTCTCGCTGGCCCACGGCACCAATGACGCGCAGAAGACCATGGGCGTCATCACGCTCGCCCTGGTCACCGGCGGTGTTCTCGCCCCCGGCTCCAACCCGCCCCTGTGGGTCATCGTCTCCGCGGGGATCGCCATCGCGCTCGGCACGTACCTCGGCGGCTGGCGCATCATCCGCACCATGGGCACCGGCCTCACCGACCTCCAGCCGCAGCAGGGCTTCGCCGCCCAGACCAGCGCCGCGACGGTCATCCTGGCCTCCTCGCACCTGGGCTTCTCGCTCTCCACCACGCAGTCCTGCTCCGGCGCCGTGATGGGCGCCGGGCTCGGCCGCAAGGGCGGAGTGGTGCGCTGGTCCACCGCCACCCGGATGTTCGTCGCCTGGGGGCTGACGCTGCCGGCCGCCGGTCTGGTCGCCGCGGGCGCCGAGTTCCTGACCGGCCAGGGCACCTGGGGCATCGCCGTCGTCGCGGTCCTGCTGGTCGCGGGCTCCGCCGGGATCTGGCTCGCCTCGCGCCGCCGTCCGGTCGACCACACCAACGTCACCGCCGGGACCGGCGCCGACCCCGACACCGGCCTCGCCGCCGAGCCGGCCGGAGTGGTGACCACCGCCATCGCGGCCGTCACCCCGCCTCCCCCGGCGGGCGCCCCCGGCCAGGACCTCTCGACCACCATCCCGGCCCCCGCGGCCACCACCCCGGGCCAGACCGGCGAGCCGGCCCGCCCCGCCACGGTGTAAGGAAGCGACCGTATGAACATCGACTGGGCAGCACTCGGCTCCGTCTTCGGCGTCAGCCTCGTGGCGACCGTCGCCCTCGTGGGCCTCTTCACCCTCGGCATCGTGGGCCTCGCCAAGCGGGGTTCCACGGCCCCCCAGGGCCCGGCCGGCACATCGGCCGCCGCCTCCACCCCCGCCACCGGCTCCGCGCCGCTCGCGGCCCGCGCCGGCGCCTACGTGTGCTTCGCACTCTGCGTCGGGGCCGTCGCGTACGGGATCAGCCTCATCGTGGCCTGAGCCCACGAGCGGCCCTCATAGGAGCCCCGCATCGGCCGACCGGTCCGATGTGGGGCTCCGCACGATGTGGGGCTCCGCACACTGTCCCGCCGCAGGTCAAGGATGAGTTGACGGGTGTTGCACGGCGTGGTGGACTTCCGGGGCCATTGACGACGGCAGTAGAGGAAGCCGGTGCGAATCCGGCGCGGTCCCGCCACTGTCACTGTGAGCCCATTGCCGGTCGCGGCACTGGCCTCCAGGAGCCAGGAACTCTCGCCGTCGCACTACGTACGTCGAACCGGGGCGCGGACCCTGAGTGAGGACACTTCGCCATGCCTGGCTGCGGTTCCGCCGCGCGCGGCGGCTCAGCCGCCCTTGCCGCCGAGCGGGTCTTCGCGTACGGCGCCACCCTCGGCCTCCTGGCCGACCGGCTGTTCGGCGATCCGCGCCGGGGACATCCGGTGGCCGCCTTCGGCCGGGCCGCCGGGGCCGTCGAGCGCGCGCTGTGGCGCGACCACCGCGGCTGGGGCGCGCTGCACACCGCGCTCTGCGCCGGAGGCGCCGCCGGGGCCGCGGCACTGGCCGCCGCCACGGTACGCCGCGCCCCCGCCGCCTCCGTGGCGCTGACCGCCGCCGCCACCTGGTCCGTGGTCGGGGGCACCTCGCTGGGCCGCGAGGCACGGGCCGTCGGCGCGGCGCTCGCCGCCGGGGACCTCGAAGCCGCCCGGCAGCGTCTGCCGCATCTGTGCGGGCGCGATCCGTACTCCCTGGACGAGGCGCAGATCGCGCGCGCCGTCGTGGAGTCCGTCGCCGAGAACACCTCCGACGCCGTCGTGGGCGCGCTGGTGTGGGGCGCGGTCGCCGGGGCGCCGGGGCTCGTCGGGTTCCGCGCGGTGAACACGCTGGACGCGATGGTGGGCCACAAGAGCGACCGTTACCGCCGGTTCGGCTGGGCGTCGGCCCGCCTCGACGATGTCGTGGGGTGGCCGGGGGCCCGGCTGACCGCCGCGCTGGCCGTCGCCGCCGGGGCGGACAGACGCGGCGCGCTGCGGGCCGTACGGCAGGACGCGCACCGCCATCCGAGCCCCAACGCGGGCCCGGTGGAGGCGTCGTTCGCCGGGGCGCTCGGCGTACGCCTGGGCGGGACGCTCGCGTACGGCGGGCGGGTGGAGCACCGGCCCGTCCTGAACGCCACGGGGCGCCCGGTCGGGGTCCCGGACATCGAGCGCGCCGTGCGGCTGGCCCGCCGGGTCAACGTGCTCGCTCTCGCGGCCTGTGTCACGGGCCGACTCGGGTACGGCGCGGTGCGCGCGGCCCGCACCACCAGGAGGCGTGGATGAGCCGGAACAGCGGCGGCACCGGGCTCGGCGGAGGGCTGCTGATCGCCGGCACGACCTCCGACGCGGGCAAGAGCGTCGTCACGGCGGGGATCTGCCGCTGGCTGGCGCGCCGGGGCGTGAAGGTGGCGCCGTTCAAGGGCCAGAACATGTCGCTGAACTCGTTCGTGACGCGCGAGGGCGCGGAGATCGGGCGCGCCCAGGCGATGCAGGCGCAGGCCGCGCGCGTGGAGCCGACCGCGCTGATGAACCCCGTGCTGCTGAAGCCGGGCAGCGACCGCAGCAGCCAGGTGGTGCTGATGGGCAAGCCCGTCGGGGAGTTGAGCGCCCGGGGATTCTTCGGGGGGTCCGGGGGGTCGTCCCCCGGGAAGGCGCTGCACGGGGGGCGGCAGGAGGCGCTGCTCGGGCCCGTGCTGGCGTGCCTGGAGGAGCTGCGGTCCACGTACGACGCCGTGATCTGCGAGGGCGCGGGCAGCCCGGCCGAGATCAATCTGCGCCGTACCGACATCGTGAACATGGGGATCGCGCGGGCCGCGCGGCTCCCGGTGGTCGTGGTCGGGGACATCGACCGGGGCGGGGTCTTCGCGTCCTTCTTCGGGACGACCGCGCTGCTGAGCCCCGAGGACCAGGCGCTGATCGCCGGGTATCTCGTCAACAAGTTCCGGGGCGATGTCTCGCTGCTGGAGCCGGGGCTCGACATGCTGCGCGGGCTGACCGGGCGGGCGACGCTCGGTGTGCTGCCCTTCCGGCACGGTCTGGGGATCGACGAGGAGGACGGGCTGCGGGTCTCGCTGCGCGGCGCGGTGCGCGAGTCGGTGGTGGCTCCCCCGTACGGCGCCGACGTGCTGCGGATCGCGGTCTGCGCCGTACCGCTGATGTCGAACTTCACCGATGTGGACGCGCTGGCTGCGGAGCCCGGGGTCGTGGTGCGGTTCGTGGACCGTCCCGAGGAGCTGGCCGACGCCGACCTGGTGATCGTGCCGGGCACGCGCGGCACGGTGCGGGCGCTCGCGTGGCTGCGGGAGCGCGGGCTGGCCGACGCGCTGGCCCTGCGGGCCGCCGAGGGCCGCCCCGTGCTGGGGATCTGCGGCGGCTACCAGATCCTCGGCGAGCGGATCGACGACGAGGTGGAGTCCCGGGCGGGTGAGGTGGCCGGGCTGGGACTGCTGCCCGTACGGGTCAGGTTCGAGCGGGAGAAGACCCTCGCGCGGCCGGTCGGGGTGGCCCTCGGCGAGCCTGTCGAGGGGTACGAGATCCACCACGGCGTCGCGGATGTGCGCGGCGGGGACGCCTTTGTCACGGACCAGGAAGGGCGGGCGCTGGACGGCTGCCGGGCCGGGTCCGTCCAGGGCACGCACTGGCACGGGGCGCTGGAGAGCGACGCGTTCCGGCGGCGGTTCCTGACGGAGGTGGCGCGGACGGCGGGCCGGCGGTTCGTACCGGCCCCGGACACCAGCTTCGGCGCGCTGCGCGAGGAACAGCTCGATCTGCTCGCTGACCTCGTCGAGGAGCACGCGGACACGGCCGCGCTGCTGCGTCTGATCGAGGAGGGCGCCCCGGCCGGGCTGCCGTTCATCCCTCCGGGGGCCCCGTGAGCACCGTGGGACTGAACGCCGTGGGACTGAGCACCGTGGGACGCCGTCCGGTCATCGATGAGTCATTCGAAGGAGCGATCAGCCTATGAGCACCCCTTTTCCGTTCACCGCCGTGGTGGGGATGGACGATCTGCGGCTCGGTCTGCTGCTGAACGCGGTCAGTCCGGCGGTCGGCGGCGTTCTCGTACGGGGTGAGAAGGGCACGGCGAAGTCGACGGCCGTACGGGCGCTGGCCGCCCTGCTGCCCGAGGTGCCGGTGGTGACGGGGTGCCGGTTCAGTTGCGACCCGGCGGCGCCGGATCCGCGCTGCCCGGACGGTCCGCACGGTCCGGACGGTCCGCACGATCCGGACGGTCCGCACGGGAGCGTCCCCGGCGAGGCGCGGGCCGCGCGGATGGTCGAGCTGCCCGTGGGCGCGTCCGAGGACCGCCTCGTGGGGGCGCTGGACATCGAACGGGCGCTCTCGGAGGGCGTGAAGGCGTTCGAGCCCGGTCTGCTCGCGGACGCGCACCGCGGGGTGCTGTACGTGGACGAGGTCAACCTGCTCCACGACCACCTCGTGGACCTGCTGCTGGACGCGGCGGCCATGGGCGCCTCGTACGTCGAGCGCGAGGGCGTCTCCGTACGGCACGCCGCGCGCTTCCTGCTCGTCGGGACGATGAACCCGGAGGAGGGCGAGCTGCGGCCGCAGTTGCTGGACCGCTTCGGGCTGACCGTGGAGGTCGCGGCGTCCCGCGAGCCCGACCTGCGGGTGGAGGTGGTACGGCGGCGGCTCGCGTACGACGACGACCCGGCCGGGTTCGCGGCGCGCTGGGCCGACGAGGAGACCGCGCTGCGGGAGCGGATCGTCGCGGCGCGCGCGCTGCTGCCGCAGGTGAGCCTCGGGGACACGGCGCTGCGCCAGATAGCCGCGACCTGCGCCGCGTTCGAGGTGGACGGGATGCGCGCGGACATCGTGATGGCGCGGACGGCGACGGCGCTGGCCGCGTGGGCGGGGCGTACGGACGTCACCGCCGACGACGTCCGGCAGGCGGCGCTGCTGGCGCTGCCTCACCGCAGGCGCCGTAACCCCTTCGACGCGCCGGGGCTCGACGAGGAGAAGCTCGACGACACGCTGGAGGAGTTCCAGGGCGACGAGGACCCGGATCCCGACGGGCCCGACGGCCCTGACGGCCCCGACGGGCCCGGAGGCGGGGGCGGACAGCCGCCGCACAGCGGACCCGAGGCCCCCGACACGCCCGCGCAGGACGGTCCGGCGCAGGACGACACGCCCGCGCCCCAGGAGACGGACGCCCGGCCGGAGACACCGCCCGAGGGCGGGCAGCCGCGCGCCGGGGCCGGTGAGCAGGCCCCCGTACGGTCCGCCGAGCCGTTCCGCACGAAGGTGCTGAGCGTGCCGGGGCTGGGCGAGGGCGCGGCCGGGCGGCGCTCCCGGGCCCGTACCGAGCGGGGCAGGACGACCGGGTCCCGGCGGCCCCGGGGCGCGCTGACCAAGCTGCATCTCGCGGCGACCGTACAGGCGGCGGCGCCGCACCAGCGGGCGCGGGGGCGCAGCGGTCCCGGCCTCGTGGTGCGCAGGGACGACTTGCGGCAGGCGACCCGGGAGGGGCGTGAGGGCAACCTCGTGCTCTTCGTGGTCGACGCGTCCGGTTCGATGGCGGCCAGGCGGCGGATGAGCGCGGTGAAGGGCGCGGTGCTGTCGCTGCTGCTCGACGCGTACCAGCGGCGCGACAAGGTCGGTCTGGTCACCTTCCGGGGGAAGGACGCGGAGGTGGCGCTGCCGCCGACGTCCTCGGTGGACGCGGCGGCTGCCCGGCTGGAGTCCCTGCCGACGGGCGGGCGGACCCCGCTGGCGGCCGGGCTGCTGAAGGCGCACGACGTGCTGCGGGTGGAGCGGATGCGGGACCCCGCGCGCCGTCCGCTGCTGCTGGTGGTGACGGACGGGCGGGCCACGGGCGGCCGGGACCCGGTGGAGCTGGCGGCGCGCGCGGCGCGTCTGCACGCGGCGGACGGGACGGCGTCGGTGGTCGTGGACTGCGAGACGGGTCCGGTACGGCTCGGGCTCGCCGCGTCGCTCGCCGGCGATCTGGAAGGCACGGCGATCACGCTGGACGAGCTGCGGGCCGACAGCATCGCCGGGCTCGTACGGGACGTACAGCACACCAACAACGGACAGCCCAGGAGGGCCGCTTAATGCCGCAGGGACAGCCGGAGAACGTACCGGACGACGGTCTCACCACCCGCCAGCGCCGCAACCGTCCGCTGGTGCTCGTCCACACGGGCACCGGCAAGGGCAAGTCGACGGCGGCGTTCGGGCTGGCGCTGCGCGCGTGGACGCAGGGGTGGCCGATCGGGGTCTTCCAGTTCGTGAAATCCGCGAAGTGGAAGGTCGGCGAGGAGCAGGCGCTCAAGGTGCTCGGGGCGAGCGGCGAGGGCGGCTCCGTCTCCTGGCACAAGATGGGCGAGGGCTGGTCCTGGGTGCAGCGGGACGCGCAGTTCTCCAACGAGGAGGCGGCGCGGGAGGGCTGGGAGCAGGTCAAGCGCGATCTGGCGGCCGAGACGCACAAGCTGTACGTGCTGGACGAGTTCGCGTATCCGCTGCACTGGGGGTGGGTGTCGACCGACGAGGTGATCGAGGTGCTGCGGAACCGGCCCGGCACCCAGCACGTGGTGATCACCGGCCGTAACGCGCCGCAGGAGCTGATGGACTTCGCGGACCTCGTCACGGAGATGACGAAGGTCAAGCACCCGATGGACGCGGGGCAGAAGGGGCAGAGGGGCATCGAGTGGTGAACGTCCCGCGTCTGGTCATCGCCGCGCCGTCCTCCGGAAGCGGGAAGACGACGGTCGCGACGGGCCTGATGGCGGCGTTCTCGGAGCGCGGCCTCGCCGTCTCCCCGCACAAGGTCGGCCCGGACTACATCGACCCCGGGTACCACACCCTGGCGGTGTCGTCGGGGTCGTCGGGGTCGTCAGGTGGCGTCACGCGCCCCGGCCGGAACCTCGACGCGTACATGTGCGGCCCCGGGCTGATCGGGCCGCTCTTCGCGTACGGCGCCGCCGGGTGCGACCTGGCGGTCGTCGAGGGCGTGATGGGGCTGTACGACGGCGCCTCCGACCAGGGTGAACTGGCCTCCACCGCCCAGGTGTCGAAGCTGCTGCGGGCGCCGGTGGTGCTGGTCGTGGACGCCTCGTCGCAGTCGCGTTCCGTGGCGGCGCTGGTGCACGGCTTCGCGTCCTGGGACCCGGAGGTGCGGATCGGCGGGGTGATCCTCAACAAGGTCGCCACGGACCGGCACGAACGGCTGCTGCGGGACGCGCTGGACGGCTCCGGGGTGCCGGTCATGGGGGTGCTGCGACGTACGGACCAGGTCGGTACGCCCTCGCGCCACCTCGGTCTGGTGCCGGTGGCCGAGCGGCGTACGGACGCGCTCGACGCGATGACGGAGCTGGCCGGGCGGGTGCGGGCCGGGTGCGACCTGGAGGCGCTGCTGGCCCTGGCGCGCAGCGCGCCCGAGCTGGCCACGGAGGCGTGGGAGCCGGGCGTGGCGCCGGTCACGGACCCCGAGCGCGGGCGGCCGGTGATCGCGATGGCCGGCGGTCCTGCGTTCACCTTCTCGTACGCCGAACACACCGAGCTGCTGACGGCGGCCGGCGCCGACGTCGTCCCCTTCGACCCGCTGCGGGACGAGGCGCTGCCCCCTGGCACCCGGGGGCTGGTGATCGGGGGCGGCTTCCCCGAGGTGTACGCACCGGAGCTGTCCGCCAACGAGCCGCTGCGCAAGGCCGTGGCGGAGCTGGCGTACGCGGGCGCGCCGGTGGCCGCCGAGTGCGCCGGGCTGCTCTATCTGGCGCGCTCCCTGGACGGGAAGCCGATGTGCGGGGTGCTGCCGGCCGACGCCCGGATGTCGGGGCGGCTGACGCTGGGCTACCGGGAGGCGGTGGCGATCGGCGACAGCGCGCTGGCGGTGGCCGGGACCCGGGTACGGGGCCATGAGTTCCACCGGACGGTGCTGGAGCCGGGGGCCGGGGCGGAGCCCGCGTGGGGTCTGGTGCATCCGGAGCGCCGGGTGGAGGGGTTCGTCAGGGGCGGTGTGCACGCGAGCTATCTGCACACGCACTGGGCGGCGACGCCGGAGATGGCGCGGCGGCTCGTGGCACAGGCGGTGGGCGCGGGCGGGGACGTACGGTGACCGTCCCGCCGCCGAAGCCGTCAGCCGGCGACGCCGACCACCAGCCAGATGAAGCCGACGCCCAGGACGGTGCACAGGAGCGTGGAGCGGGCCGGGTGGTCGTGGTGCGCCTCGGGCAGGATCTCGGCGGCGGCGAGATAGAGCAGTACGCCGCCGAAGAACCCGAGGTAGCTGCCGAGCAGTTTCTCGGGGAGCGTGAAGAACAGCGTGGACGCGGCGCCGACGACCGGTGCGAGGGCGTCCGCGACCAGCATGGCGATGGCCCGGCGGCGGTCGTTCCCGTACAGGCTGGTGATCGTGTACGTGTTGAAGCCGTCGGCGAAGTCGTGGGCGATGACGGCGAGGGCGACGGCGGTGCCCATGCCGCCGCCGATCTGGAAGGCCGCGCCGAGGGCGATGCCGTCCATCAGGCTGTGGCCCACCATGGCCGCGGCGGCGGTCAGCCCCACCTGGGGGACGCGCCCGTCCTTGCCGGGGCCGTGGGTGTGGCCGGGCCCGGCGGGGCCGTGCGGGTCGCCGCCGTGGGCGGCCTGACGGACGGCGAGGAGCCGTTCGACCAGATGGGCGACGAGGAAGCCGCCGACGAAGAGCAGCAGCGCCCGCGGCACCCCCAGGAACTCCTCACCGGCGGCGTGCAGCGCCTCGGGCAGCAGGTCGAGGCCGACCACGCCGAGCATCAGCCCACCGGCGAGTCCCAGTACGAGATGGCGCCGGTCGGTGACGCGCTGCGCGGTCCAGCCGCCGAACAGCGTCATGAGGAACGCGCCGAGCGCGACGAAGACCGCCATGGGCCCTTGCATAGCCGATCGGACCGGTTCCGCGCACATCAGGAACCGGGTGCCGCGCTGATCGTGGGGGTCGGCGCGCGGGACGGCGCCTCCGTGGCGGAGGTGCTCGGGCTGATCGAGGAGACGCTGCGGGACGCGGGTCTTGCCCCGTCCCGTGTCGTGGAACTGGCGACGGTCGAGGCGAAGGCGGGGGCGGCGGGGATCACCGGGGCGGCGGCGCGGCTCGGTGTGCGGGTACGGGGGTATCCGGCCGCGCTGCTGGATGGGATCGCCGTACCGCATCCGTCGGCGGCGGCGCTCGCCGCCGTGGGGACGGCGTCCGTCGCGGAGGCCGCGGCGCTCGCGGGCGGCGGGGGTCTGCTCGTACCGAAACGGAAATCCCGTCCGATTTCCGGGCCCGCACGGGTCACCTGTGCGGTGGCGTACAGGGGCCAGTCGGAGTGGAACCGACCCGGGCGGAAATGATGTCGGTGTCGTCCGTACCCTCACACTCCCCGGCCCTTCGGCCCTCCGGCCGTCCGGGACCGTCCCGTCCATCGAGAGCAGAGTGAACCGTGAGCATGGCACCCCACCAGCGGGGAACGTCCCCCGTGCCGCCGGCGGTCCGGTCCTGCGGGCCCGCCGCCATATCCGATGATCATCACAGTGGTGGCCGCCATGTCTACGCGCGCTGACAGCTACGACCTGCGCCATCACGGCGACGCGGAGGTCCGGGACTGCGCCGCGGGCCTGGTCGACCTCGCGGTCAACGTCCGTACGGGCACGCCCCCGGCCTGGCTGCGCGCGCGGATCGCCGATTCGCTGACCGGGCTCGCCGCCTACCCCGACGGGCGCGCGGCGCGCGCCGCGGTCGCGGCGCGGCACGGGCTGCCGGTGGAGCGGGTGCTGCTGACGGCGGGGGCGGCGGAGGCGTTCGTGCTGCTCGCGCGGGCGCTGCCGGCCCGCAGGCCCGTCGTCGTGCATCCGCAGTTCACGGAGCCGGAGGCGGCGCTGCGGGACGCGGGCCACGAGGTGGGCCGGGTGCTGCTGCGGGCGGGCGACGGCTTCCGGCTCGACCCGGCGGAGGTGCCCGAGGACGCCGATCTGGTGGTGATCGGCAACCCGACCAACCCGACGTCCGTGCTGCACCCGGCCGACACCATCGCGAAGCTGGCCAGGCCGGGCCGGACGCTGGTGGTGGACGAGGCGTTCATGGACGCGATACCGGGCGAACCGGAGGCGCTGGCGGGGCGTACGGACGTACCGGGCCTGGTGGTGCTGCGCAGCCTCACCAAGACCTGGGGGCTGGCGGGGCTGCGCATCGGGTACGTACTGGCGGAGCCGGGGACGGTGGCCGCGCTGGAGCGCGTCCAGCCGCTGTGGCCGGTCTCGACCCCCGCGCTCGCGGCGGCGCAGGCGTGTATGGAGCCCGCGGCGCTCGCGGAGGCGGAGCGGGCGGCGCGCGGGATGGCGGTGGAGCGCGCGCATCTGCTGGCGGGGCTGGCGGAGTTCGAGGAGGTACGGGCGGTGGAGGCCGCGGAGGGCCCGTTCGTCCTGATCGCGATGGACCGCGCGGACGCGGTACGGGCCCGGCTGCGCACCCTGGGCTTCGCGGCCAGACGCGGCGACACCTTCCCGGGCCTGGGCCCCCGCTGGCTCCGCCTGGCGGTCCGGGACCGCACGACGACGAACCGTTTCCTCCAGGCGCTCGACCAGGCGCTCACGGCGGTCGGGAGCTGACGGGGGTACGGCCGGGGCCGGTGCGCGCCGGGCGCGCACCGGCAGGACGGATCAACGCCTGGCGCGCGCCCTCCTCGTCAGGGCCAGGGCGCCCGCGCCCACCGCGAGGAGCGCCGCCGCGCCGCCGGCCAGATACGGCGTGGCGGAGTCGCCGCCTGTCTCCGCCAGACTGGCCCGCTCGGGTTCGGCGGCGCTCTGGGGCTTCAACCTGGCCTGCTCCGGCTCCGCCGGTTCCCGCGCCTCGGCGGTCCCGGAGGGCTCCGGCCGCTCCGGCACCGCCACCGCGGGCGCCTTCGGTGCCTCACAGGTCGCCTCGGCGAGCGTGAGCGTGCCCTGGACCTCGGCGACGTTCAGCTTCAGCGGGTTCACCGAGACCGTGAGGCCGAGCGCCGTCGCGGCGGCCGTACGGGTGGTGGTGCGGGTCTGCGACAGATCGAGGGTCACCTCGCCCACACCCGGCACCTCGACCCGCGTCGGGCCGCCAGCCGAGAGCGTGACCTTCTTGCCGAGCACGGTCACCTGCCCGAGCAGGTTCGAGTCGGCGACCGGCCGCTTGCCGGCCTCGCAGACCGCGCTGGAGGTGACCTCCTCGATCTCGACGAGCGACAGCAGCGGAAGCCCGGGGACATGGACCTTCGCGTGGGCGAGCCGGGTGTAGCCCTTGGCCCGGCGCGCGTCGGCCGTCGCCTTCGCCGTGGCGACATCCGCGCGCAGCACACTGAAGGGCCTGCCCTGGTCGACCCCGTCCAACCCGACGGAGAGCGCCGTCCGCTCGGCGCTCGCCGGGGCCTGGACCTCGTTGAGCGAGGCCCTCAGCGGCACGTCGACGGTCTTGCCGAGCAGGGACACATCAAGCCCGGCCCGCAGCACGACCGCACTCGCCCGCCCGTCGCCCGTACGGCCCTCACCCGGCCCACCGGTGGCGCCCGCCGGCGCGGCGAGGAACACAGGGCCCGCCGTCAGCGCTGCGGCGGCCATGACGGCGGCGGCACGGTGGCGGCGGCGTGCGGGCATGCGGAAGGTGTTGCTGTTCAAGAGAGTGGAACCCCCACAAGAGATCTGGCGTCGCCCGTCCTGCCTGCTCGGGGACACGAGACTGCGGCAGCGGCGACCGGGACACCGGAATCCTGTACGCACGGAGAGTGAACTGGCGAGCACCTGACGTTAGTTCACCCTAAAGTGGGGTTTTCGGGGCCACATTCGATTCTGCCGACGCAGGTGTTCCCACCCTTCACCCGGATGGCCAGGGGTGCGGGTCGCACGCCGGTGCCCCAGTGGTGAGCGTTCAGCGAGCGCCGGCCGAGGTCATCTGCTGGGCCAGCAGCAGCGCCAGGAGGCCGCCCTGGAGCAGGAAACGTCCCTGGACGGCGGCCCGGATCGCATCGGCCATCGACCACCACATCAGCGTGAAGTCCGCTTCGCCCGGCGCGAGTTGCCGCGGTCCGCAGGTGAGACCTTCGGCCAGGAAAAGGTGGACGCGGGCGGAGGCGTTCAGGGTGATGGCGTACGAGCCGAGGGGCCGCCAGGTGTCGGCGGTGACGCCTGCTTCCTCACGCAGCTCGCGCCGCGCGCACTCCTCCGGTGTCTCGTCACCCTCCCGGCGCCCTCCGGGCAGGAACATGTACGCGCCGCCGTGCCGGGGGAATTCGGCGGCCAGAACGGCGACCATGCCGTCCCCGTCTCGGGCCACGATGACGGAGGCGTCGCGCATCGCTCCCCGTTGGGATGTGTCAGTCATGGCCCGGGAGCGTGGTCGCGTCCTCGGGAGGAGTGGCGGTCATGCCGGAGCCTGCGTCGCGCAGAGCTGGAGGGCGTGCTCGATGGCCAGCTCCTGGCTGGCGGGGGCGCTGGTGACACGGACGTACCGGATGTTCTCCTCGCGTAGAAGATCATGGGTGTGGAGGTCGACCAGCGTGCGGTAGCGGGCGTCGTGGTCATGCTTGTGTTCCACGGGGAGGCTCGGGTCGAGGACAGTGGCCAGGAGAAGGTCGTAGGTGTGGCCGTGGGCGGAGGCGAGTCGGTGCGGCGCCTCGCGGTCCGCCTGCGGGGCGGGTTGCCGCCGCCACTCCTGGGCGGCTCGGAAGTAGGCGAGCGCGTCCCAGCACGCCCGGTCGGCGAGCACGACCTGTACCGGGCCGTCCTCCAGTCGGGCTGTGGCGGCGATCTCGTCGGCGATGCCGGTGGCGATGACCCACGTGGTGGAGGCGACGGTGTGGTGCTGCATCTTGGGCAGCGGCACGAGGGCGGCGCGCCGGCCGAGCTTGCCGGTGCGGGCCACCGGAATGCCCTGGCCGCGCAGTTCCATCTCGATGCGGCGCATCAGCAGGGTCTTGCCGGTGGAATGGGCTCCCATCACACCGATACGGATGGGAGTGGGCGAGGTCACCACAGGGTGGGCTCCTGTTCTGGTTCGGGGGCTCCGGGCAGGCCGGGCGGTACGGCGGCGGCGACGAGTTGGTCCCAGCTCTCGTAGCGGTTGGCCATGGCGATGAGGAGTTGTGCGGTCGCGTAGGCGTCGAAGGTTGCGCGGTGACGTTGCGCGGGGGCTTCGCTCAGATCCGGCGCTGCGTGTTCGATCAGGGCGTCGAGGCTGTACTTGGCGAGGTCGGGATAGGTGGCCCTGGCCAGCCGGAGAGTGTCGAGCACTCCGGCCGGCTGCCACTGGGGAAGGTGCGCGGAGAGCACCTTGTAGTCCACGTGCGCGTTGTGGGCGCAGATCCATGAGACGCCCAGGAACGTATGGACCTGGTTGGCGATCGCCTCCCAGCCCGGCGCCTTCTCCAGCCGCTCGTTGGTCAGACCGTGGATGCGTGCGGCAAACGGGGTGACGGGGCGGCGCGGCCTGGTCAGCCACGCCCCCGCCGTGCCCGTGTCCGGGCGCCCTTCCCGTACGGGGAGGGCAGCGACCTCGATCAGGTCGGGCGGGTTGGTGCCGTTGCCCTCGACATCGACAACGAGCACCAGGGGCCATGAGGAGAAGTTCATGTGCCGGGGTTTCCGTTCTCCGCCTTCCAGCCGATAGGGGCCCGGCCGTGCCGGCGGTGGTAATGGGGCTTGGCTCGGTCGTGGCACTGGAAGCCGAAGCCGTGCTGAAGGTAGTAGCGCGGCGGCTCATCCAGTCCCTCCACGACAATGGCACGGTCGTTGACCTCGATCGGACCGGTCGCGCCGAGACCTCGTGCCTCCTGGATGACGTTCGCCAGATCGGGCTTGAGCCACGCGGCCCGACACTTCGCGACCTGCTCCGGCGGACAGATGTCGCACAGTTCCCGGATGCCGTAGTGCCCGTTGTAGTCGGCCTCTTCGTGGGCGTAGGCCACGCCGCAGGAGGTCTTTCGGAACAAGGCTCCTCAGGAGTCGTCCCGCTCGAAGGCGTCGAGTATCCGCTGCTCGGCGGTCCCGGGCATGATCTTGCGCCGGGCCGTCTCCTCGTACGGCATCGTCAGGCCGTGTGCCTCGTAGTACGCGGCGATCTCGTCACGGAAGAACAGGCCGGTGAACACAGTGGCGTGCGCATGCAGGGACAGTTCGCGTGCGCGTGCGATGTCGGAGTCGGAGTCGTTGAGGCCGGGCACGATGGGCCGCCAGTACAGGACAGTCCGGTACCGCTCGGCGTGCTCGTACAGGGTTCGCAGGCTCTCGGCGGCGATGTTGCTGTCCACCGGTTCGACAGCCGGATTCTGGATGTTCGAGTGCGTGACCAGGACGGTCAGGCGCAGCTTCTTGAAGCTGTTGAGGACGGCGCAGTCCTCGGGAGAGACGCGCCATCGGGTGATGATCAGGACGTGGTTGGTCAGGCCGCGGTCGTCGAGCTGTCGCAGGACGTTGAATACGTGGGGCTTGACCACGGGAAGCATCGGGTCGGTGGCCCGGTTCAGGAGCTGAATCGGCGTCTTGTGCGGTCGGAAGTAGGTGTGGCCGACGAGCCGGCGTACGGCTTCCTCGTCGCTCATCAGGCGCCGCGGAACCTTCATCTCGAAGTTGCTGAAGAGGTGCCGTACGCAGTACCCGCAGTCCAGCGGGCAGCCGACGATCCAGTTCAGCGAGAGTCCTGACTTGCGGTACTCGATCACATCCGCAAGCTCAGGCTTCAGGCTGCTGATCTGGTCGGCGAGCATGATCGGCAAGGCTCGGCGGGTGCCGACGGTGGGAGTGTTCATCATGGTCTCCTGTGGAGGTCAGGCTTCAGCGGGACCGCTCTGCACCGGAAGGTCCGTGAGGAGGTCGCGGCGGCCGGCGCCGTACCAGGTGCCGAAGTCGCGGCGGGCCGCTTCCGCGTCGTCGGAGGTGTGCACGAGGTTGCGGACGAGTCGCTTCTCGGCGAGTGCGGCGTTGAGGCTGTCGTTGCCGAGATCGCCTCGGATCGAGCCAGGAGCAGCATGTGTGGGGTCGAAGTGGCCCAATAGGTCGCGCAGCCGGGCGTGCACGCCCGGCTCGGCGTGGGCGAGCGCGACAGTGACCTGTCGCCCGACGTACGCCTCGTCCAGACACGCGGCGATGTCCCGATCGGGGAACCAGTCGGCTTCCACCAACAGGTCCCAGTAGTGCACGTGGACCTGCCAGGGCCGCACGGTGACCTCGCGCCGGTTCGTGACCGTAGCGCCTCTGGCGGCGATCCGTTCCAGTACGGCATCAACCAGTCCGCGTTCGACCGCGTCCGGCTTGCACAGGATGACGGCCCAGCGCCCGAAGTCGATGCCTTCTACGACGGCACCGCTCGGCGGCTTCCGGCTCACTGCTGGTCCCCGGGGGTCGCGCAGGCCGCCCATTTGTGTTCGAGGAGCCAGCGGAGCCCCGGATGCAGGGCATCGAGCACGTCGTGGCTCACCGTCTCGGTCTGGTCGTGCTTGATCTGGCGGTAGACCTCGAACAGCAAGATGGCCTGCTGCCAGTACGCGTCCACATCCAGGCCCGCGATGTCGTCGGCGTTGTACTGGGCCTTGTTCGTGCGCAGCAGTTCCTCGTGTTCGAGGACCCTCGTGATGGTGGCGGGGGTGGTCTCCGCCGACATCGCCGGGAACGGGAAGTGCTGCGGGTGGCGTCGCATGTCCGCTTCGTCCAGCACCCTCTTGACGCGCTCGGCGTTCCGGTCATTGACGTGCGCGGAGCCGATGAAGTGGGTGTACGTGCCCAGCTCCAGGCCGAGCTGCACGGCCGCGTACTCCTGGATCATCGTGAAGCTGAACACATCGGACAGCAGGCCACAGTCCAGGTCGTTGGCCCGCATGTTGCACACCATGTGCAGGTGTCCGCCGCGGGCGAGCAGGTGCAGTCCGGCCAGGCACGCCATGTCGGGGTTGTCACTGACGGCCAACTCGGAGGCGGAGAAGACGGGGAGGTATCCGCGCTTGCTGTCGGTCTCCGTACGGAGCAGTTCCAGGACACGGTCGAACGGCGAGGCGGTGTCGCCGTCGGCGGGGTTGAAGAGGGTGTAACCGTAGGCGGACCCGCCGAGGGTGATCCCATCGCGTGAACTGGACCGCATCGACGGGGCATAGTGGCCGATCATCTCCAGGTCGCGGCGGCCGGCCAGGTACCAGAGCGCCTCGGCGAACTGGAAGACCGGGTTGGCCTTGCGTGTGGCCAGGTAAGGAAGCCTCTGACGGGGGTCGGGCAGTCGGAAGCCGACACCGATCACCTCGCGGGCGTCGTTTCCTCGGGCGGCGATGTGGTGCTCGGCGTTGTTCGAGGCCAGTTGCAGCAAGGTGAGGTATGCGCCTTCAACGCTGCGACAGGTCGGGGCTGTAAGCATCATCTCTCCAGGTCAGCGGGCAGCCGTAGGGCGGCTGATGAACAGGGACCGTGCTCTGTGCTGGAACCGCCTGACAGTCCGGCTGTGACTCCGGACAGCCGGGAGGCCACCGGCAGTCATTCGGCCAGCAGGGCCAGGGCAACAGCCGTCAGCAGTCCGGCGATATCCGCGACCAGCCACCAGACTTCCCAGCCGCACATCAGCGGGTTGTGATTCTCAGGGGCCCGGCGAGGGCACGTACGGCGCCGACAGCCGGTCACCGCTCACCACGGGCGTGTGGAGGGCACTCGACCTCGCAGATCCACAGCCGGAACAACAGCCCCCGATAGCGCACTTCGCCCAGCACACGGCCGGACATCCCCAGATGCCGGGCGCACCGTGCGCAGTCGATGGCCATCTGCTGCCGGGGCCTCAGCCGGGCCAGGTCCGGCAGGGGCGGGAGCACAGGCTCTCCGGTCACTGTCCGGACTCGACAAGGATCTCCGCCCAGACCTCTTTGCCCCATACGCGCCTGCCGCTTCCATGGAGGTCGTAGCCCCAGAGGTCGGCGAGCGCGTCGATGAGGAGCAGGCCGCGGCCGGACTCGTCGTCGGCGTCGGCCGGTCCGAGTACCGGCAGTCGCGAGGGCGCCCGGTCCACCACTCCGATGCGTACCCGTCTCGCGCTCGGCCGCCCGACCATCAGGCAGATCGTGGGGCACGGAGTGTGCCGGGCGGCATTCGCGATCAGCTCCGAGATGATCAGCGCCGCGCGGTCGGCGAGATCGTCGAGGTGCCATACGGCGAGCGCGTCACGGACGAGCCTGCGGCCGGCCTCGGCCGTCTCCGGCTCGCACGGAAACGTCTGGCTGTAGGCGGGGTGGCCGACGGGAGCGGCCTGAACTGGGTTACTGAGACTCGTCATTGTTGGAGCCTTCGTCGTTGTCTCGGCGCCCGGCTCGCCCCCTCGGGGGACTTCAGGGGCGGGCCGGGCCGTCAACAACCGCACACACGTTGTTACGGGCGGCCAGTAACCAGACAACTCCCCTTCGCAGCAGAACAGTTAGGGCGATCAGAGGCTTAGACGGCGGAATGTCCTAGGGTGATTTGACTTCCCATTTACATGACGGACGGAGATCGTGACGCTACGGTGCGGGTATGGAAGCCACGCGTAATGCGGCTCTTGAGGTATGGATGGCCGAGCACGGGCATAGCTCCAACAGCCTGGCCGACGCCGTGAACGGGGCCCTTGAGCGACTTACCGGGCGGGCCGGCGGGCTGGACGGCTCATCGATCCGGTCCTGGAAAGCAGGCCGGGTCAAGTGGCCCAAATCAGCTACCCGCAAGGCCCTTGAGGACGTCACCGGCCTGCCCGCCATCGCTTTAGGGTTCGTTCCACGGGGCCGGACCTCGCTCACACCGGCCCCATCGCAGGAGGACTCCGACATGAAACGCCGTACCCTCGTCGGCGGCATCGCTGCCGCCGCCGCAGCGGCAGCCGCCCCCGGCACATCGCCCCGCCGTATCGGTATGAGCGACGTCGACCGTCTGCGGACGCGCTTCACCGAGGTCATCGCCAGTGACCACCGCCACGGCGGACAACTCGGCATCGAGCAGCGGGCCGCCACGCTTGCCGATGAGGCGCTGAACCTTCAGAACGCGGGCAGTGCCACCCAGCGCGTACGCAGCAGCCTGTACGCGTGTGCGGCGTCGTTCCGTTCCTCGGCGATGTGGGCTGCGATCGACGGCCGCCGCTACGACGACGCGAAGGGGCACATGCGCGAAGCGCAGGCCCTCGCCGAGATGTCCGGCGACCAGGCGATCAAGTTCCGCATCTGGAGTCACACGGGGACGATGTACCGGCACATGGGGCGCCCTGCCGATGCGCTCGCCGCCAACGATGTCGCCCGCAGTCTGCACATCACGCGCCGTGACCCCCTGTTCGCGTCCCTGGGACATGCTCGCCAGGCCGCCACCTACGGCCTCACCGACAACGCCGCAGCCGTGGAGCGCTCCCTCGGCTGCGCCCAGGACGCACTCGAACGCGCCGATCCGGATCTCGCTCGGCCGCTGTGGATGGCTGCGGTCCACATCGGAGCAGAATTTGAAACACTCGCTCTCGCCGCGCACTTCCGCCTCGGAAACTTCGAACAAGCCGAAACGCATGCCCACCGGAGCCTGACACTGCTCCGCCCTCAGATGCGGCGCGACCGCGCCATCAACACCGCCCGGCTCGCCGCCGCCCAGCTCGGGCAAGGCGATGTCGAACTGGCCATCGCCACGGCGATGGAGGTCCCCTCCGACATCGCTACCCAACACGCCCGGGTGACGCGCATGCTGCAGGAGTTCGGAGCCGCACTGCACGCCACCGCGCCGAGCAGCACCGCCGTACGGTCCTGGACCGAACACGCCTCCCCCCGGAGGACCACCGCATAACGGCGGCGTCCGCCATCGAACTGCGCACGTTCACCGCCCTCGCCCCCGTCCTCGGCGATCCCCTCGATGTGTACGCCGACGTGCGCGCCCCGCTGCTCCACCTGCCGAACTATGCGGTCACGGCGTTCGGCGAGCGTCTGGACCGGCACGGGGCCGAACCGGGGTTCATCGCCGTCCTCGGTTACGCGGACGGGCACCCGGTCGGCTACGCGTATGGCAACACGATCGAGCATGGTGACCGGTACTGGCAGCGCACCGCACCGATGCCGGCGGATGAGTACACCGAGCGTCCAACCGTGGCTCTGAAGGAGATCGGTGTACGTACCGCGTGGCGTGGCACGGGGACCGCGCGGCGCATCTTTGACGCCTTCCTCGCCACGCGCGAGGAACCGTACGTCACGCTCATGGTCAACCCGGCCGCCGGTGACGGGAAGGTGCACGCGCTCTACCGTTCGTGGGGGTTCGAAGGCATCGGGCAGAGTCAACCCTCGGCAGCCTCACCACTCCTCACCGTAATGATCCGCGCCGCCCGCTGACGCGCACAGCCACTCAGTCTTCCGTGGCTGTGCCCCTCAACAAGCGCAGGGCGCCCCGCTACGACGTAGGCAAGACGCTCAGACGCCTCAAGATCCTCAAGGCCATCGGCAAGCCAGGCAGATCCTGTTGGGCAGAGAACAAGCTCAGCAAGTGGCCGTATAGCTCAGATCGTGGGCTGTCAGGGACGAGGGGGTCAGCCGCAGCCACACCGTGCCGCGCTGTTGATCGTCATGGAGGTAGCGGACGAAGCGTGAATCCCAGCGGGACTCATCCGTGCCCAGATAACGGACCAACTTGCGGCGCCCACGTGGGACGTCGAAGGGAACGAGTTCGGCACGGCCACGGGCGATGACCTGGCGGACAAGCCCCGTAGTGATGTCACATACATCCACCACCAGAGCGATCCGCGCATCCGCGCGCACCCGGTGAAACAGCTTGGTCCACGGCCCGGTCAGAACCCAGAAGGCGCCCTCCTCCCACAGAAACCACACAGGCCGCACGCTCGGTCCGTCGGTAGCGATGCGCGCGGTGAGCGGCTGATCGAGGAAGGCGTCAATGTCAAAGGGAGGAGGCGTCACGTCTCCATGCTCGTTCCATTGACCACCGCCGAACACCCCGCCCTTCGGCCTGGATGATCAATTCCGTGCTCCCGTCGGCCGCTTCTCACTCCTCCTGAGTGATGACATGGATACGCCCGGCGGTTGACGCCCGTGGGGGCGGTGGTGAATGAGACTTGAACTCCGTTGCTTGAATGGGGAGTTCAAGTGGATCGATGGGATCGGGCCGGGCGGGTCGCGGCGTATGGGGCAGCGCTGGCGCTGACGCCTTACCTGCTGATCAAGGTGTCGTGGGTGGTCGGTTCGCTCTTGGGGCTGCTGCCGGTCGGGACCGGGTTCGGCACAGCGGAGTGGGTGGTACTCAACAGCGCCACGATCGGTATGGCAGGGATCGGGATCGCGGTGGCGCTCGCGCTGGTGCGGCCGTGGGGGATGCGCATACCGGCAGTGCCGTTGGCTTTCTGCGCTTGGGTCGGGACGGGGTTCCTCGTCCCGGTGTTGCCGTACGCCGTTCTCAGTTCGCTGCTGGGCTCGGAGGATGACAGTCCGAAGAGCGGGAGTGACGCGGGCCCGTCGATGCCGGCCTGGGAGGCCGCGCTGGTTCAGATCGGGTTTGTGGGCATGGGGCTGGGTCTGGCCATCGCCCTGCCCGCGTACCTGCGGCGGCGCTGGCCGGACGCGTTCGCGGGGCGGCTCGGGGACGGCGGAGAGGGCTCGCCAAGGGCGCTGCCATGGACGGCCGTGGTCGGCGCCGCAGTCGGTCTTGTCTGGCTGTACTGGGCGGTGGGCGGCACCGCAGGGGTCGCCCACCGCGGCGAGCGGGACCTCCCCTGGTATGTGCTGTCCGGCGTCTTCGGGCTCTGGGCCTTCGTGGCGTCCGCCGCCACCTGCGCTGCCGTCCGAGGCCGGCCCGCACGAGTCCCCCGATGGGGCCCGATGGTGCTCGGCTGGCTCGGCTCGGGCTCGTTGTTCGCCTGGAGCGGCTGGAAGCTTCCGTTCACCCTGTACCTGGCGGTCGCGCGGCCGGCCGATGCGGCCCTGCCGGAAAACCTCGCGCTCGCGGCGGTCCTGCACCTTGCAGCAGTGGGGGCAGGCGCCGCAATGCTGCGAGCGCTCGTTCGTACGCGGCTGGTGTCAGCGAACGCGTAGCCGACCCTCTCCCGCGTGCCCCGCTCGGCAGGGTGAGCGCTTCACTCGAACTCGGCGAGCCGCATCGCCTCCGGGCCGCCGTAGCGGTCGTATTGAAGGCGCTTCACGAGGCGTATTCGTCCGAGATCTCGGTGGCGTAGTTCTTCCAGAGCGGTTGCATGGTCTCGGCGTTGACCGGCTGCCCGGAATCGATCATGGCCTTGAAGTCGCGGAAGTACTGCACATACAGGTCCGGCGTGAAGGTGTTCAGCATGACCGCGTTCTCGTCGCCGACGTTGGCGAACGTGTGCGGCGCCCCGGTCGGCACGATGACCCAGGTGCCCGGCCCGGCGTCGTAGTGGTCCTCGCCGACGGTGAACCGGAAAGTTCCCGCCAGCACGTAGAAGCCCTCGTCATGCTGGGCGTGGCGATGCTGCAACGGGCTCGGGGTGCCCGGCGGGATGGTGACCTCGGCGAACCCCAGCCGGTGGTCGGTGTGCTCGCCGTTCTCCAGGATGCGGATCTGCTGCGCCCCGCTGCCGAGGATCTCGCCCTCACCGGGGCGGACGATGTTTACCTTCGCCACGACTTCTCCTATTGCTCTTGCCTGCCTTGGTCACCACCATCCTTGTCCGGGCCGGCTGTGCGCGTCTTGGTCGTCTGTGCGCGGTTGCTGGTCACCAGTGCACGGGCGTTGTAGCCGTACGTCGCCTTGAAGAGCTTGCTGAAATGGGTGGGATCGGAGAATCCCCACCGGGCGGCCACGGCGGTGACCGTACGTCCGCTTCCGGTCAGCTCGGCCCGGCAGCGCTCCAGGCGGCGACGGCGGATCAGGGCCGCGACGGTGAGCGGCTGGTCCTCGAACAGCTTGTGCAGCCGGCGTACGGAGATGTTGTGGGCGGCGGCGATGCCGGGCGGGGACAGATCGGGATCGGCCAGCCGGGTCTCGATGTAGCCGGCGATCCGGCTCCGCAGCCACTCGTCCGAGGCCGGTTGTTCGTCGCCGAGCCGGGCCTCCAGTGCGACCGCGATCAGCTCGACGACGGCCGCCGCCGACCGCAGCGCCTCCGCCTCGCGGAACTCGGTCGCCGACCACGCCGACTCCCGGGCCAGCACGGAGACGAGAGCGCCCGGGCCGTGGCTGCCGTCGATGCGTACGCCGATGAGCCGGTCGATCTGCGCGGGCCGGATCCGAAGCTCCCGGCGCGGAACCAGGATGGTGACATGCGCCGCGGCGGTGCTCTCGAACCGGAGCGTACGCGTGGGATCGAGCAGTACCAGGTCGGTCGGCCCGAGTTCGGCGTCGCCGCGCCCTTGCTCGATCCGCGTCCGGCCCCGGGTCATCACCTTGACCGCCAGGTTCTCGCCGTCGGAGGCGTCGCGCTCCCGCCCGATGCAGGCGCTCTCGGGCGTGTCCAGGGAGACCAGCCGCAGCGGACCGAGGTCACGGGTGGCGATCCGGCCCCGGAAGCCGGCCCCGGCCAGCTTGTTGACCAGCGGCGGAAACCCGCTGGCGGCCAGCTCGTCCTGGAACGACTCAAGGTTCCCGATCACCGGTCAATGGTAACGGCGACACTCCTGCTCGGGCATGGTGTTCGGCGGGGAGGGGCGGGGGGGTACAGCGGCGCCGGCCCGCATCTGCTCCACCAGGCTCTGGTGCACGCGGTGGACGGCTCGGACCTGACAGATCCTGGTGGGCGGAGGACAAGCTCAGCCGACCACATGCCCGTTCAACACGATCCGCCGCGGCGCCGCCAGCACCCGTACGTCCGCCCGCGGGTCCTCGTCGTACACCACGAGGTCGCCCGGGGCGCCCTCGTCCAGGGCGGGGCGGCCGAGCCATGTGCGGGCGCCCCAGGTTGTCGCGGAGAGGGCTTCCAGGGGTGGGATGCCGGCCTTTGTCAGTTCTTCGACCTCGCCGGCGACCAGGCCGTGGGCGAGGCTGCCGCCCGCGTCCGTGCCGACGAAGACCGGGATGCCCGCGTCGTACGCCGCGCGCACGGTGTCGTAGCGGCGCTCGTACAGCCGGTTCATATGAGCCGACCAGCGGGGGAACTTCTCCTGGCCGCCCGCCGCGAGCGCCGGGAACGTCGCGATGTTGACCAGTGTCGGGACGATCGCCACGCCGCGTTCCGCGAAGAGCGGGACGGTGTCCTCGGTGAGTCCGGTGGCGTGTTCGACGCAGTCGATGCCCGCCTCGACCAGGTCGCGCAGGGCGGCCTCCGCGAAGCAGTGGGCCGTGACGCGCGCGCCCAGTCGGTGGGCCTCGGCGATGGCCGCCTCGGCCTCGGCGCGGGGCCAGCAGGCGGTCAGGTCGCCCGCGTCGCGGTCGATCCAGTCGCCGACGAGCTTGACCCAGCCGTCGCCGCGCCGGGCCTCCCGGGCGACGTAGGAGACCAGGTCGGCGGGTTCGATCTCATGGGCGTAGTTGCGGATGTAACGGCGGGTACGGGCGATGTGGCGGCCCGCCCTGATGATTTTCGGCAGGTCCTCGCGGTCGTCGGTCCAGCGGGTGTCCGCGGGCGACCCGGCGTCCCTGAGCAGCAGGGCGCCCGCGTCGCGGTCGGCGCGCGCCTGCTTCTCGGTGGTCGCCTCGTCCACCGCGCCGTGGTGGTCGAGGCCGACGTGGCAGTGGGCGTCGACGAGTCCGGGGAGCGCCCAGCCGTGGACCGTACGGACGTCACGGGCGCCTGCGGGCCGGTCGAAGGTGATCCTGCCGCCCACCACCCACAGCTCGTCCCTGACCTCCTCGGGGCCCACGAGCACCCGTCCCGTCACCCGCAGCACCGCGCCATCGTTCATGGGCAGCACTGTACGAGGCCGTGAGTACCCTCGACCGCGAGGGATTCCCCCCTCCACCTCCGCCCCCGAAGAGAGCACCGCCGTGACACATCCCCTGCTGGACCTGCCCCCGCTGACCGCCGCGCGCTTCGCCTCCGTGGAGCGCCGGGGGGCCGCCCTCCTCGCCACCGAGAACGATGTCGTGATCACCCAGGGCGAGGCCCTGCTCCCGCTGGAGGGGTGCATCCGCGGTGGCGCGGGGCCCGGCTCCACCGCGCTGAACGTGGTCACGGGGCCGTACGGGCAGACCTTCGGGAACTGGCTGCGGGACTGCGGCGCGACGGTCGTGGACCTGGCGGTGCCGTTCCACACCGCGGTGACCGCCGCCCAGGTCGAGCAGGCGCTCACCGACCGTCCGGAGATCGACTTCGTCTCGCTGGTGCACGCGGAGGCGGCGACCGGCAACACCAATCCGGTGGCCGCGATCGGCGAGGTGGTGCGGGCGCACGGCGCGCTCTTCATGCTGGACGCCGTCGCCTCGGTGGCCGCCGAGCCGCTGCTGACCGACGCCTGGGGCGTGGACCTGTGTGTGATCGGCGCGCAGAAGGCGATGGGCGGGCCGGCCGGGGTCTCGGCGGTCGCGGTGAGCCCGCGCGCCTGGGAACGCCTCGCCGCCAATCCGCGGGCGCCCCGGCGCTCGTACCTCTCGCTGCTCGACTGGAAGGAGCGCTGGATCGACGCGGGCCGTACGGCGCTGCCGCACGCCCCCGCCCAGTTGGAGATGCTGGCGCTGGAGGCGTGCCTGGAGCGGATCGAGGCGTCGGGCCTGGCGGCGGTGACCGGGCGGCACGCCGCCGCCGCTGCCGCCACGCGGGCGGGCGCGCTGGCGCTCGGAGGCGGCCTGGCGCCGTTCGTCCACGAGGCGGCGGAGGCCGCGCCGGTCGCCACGACGCTCCGTACCCCCGCCGGGGTGGACGCCACCGAGCTGGTCGCGAAGGCGCTGGCCGCCGATCCGTCGCTGCCGCTGATCGCGGGTGGTGGGGCGCTGGCCGCGGAGATGGTCCGGGTGAACCACTACGGGGCCGACGCGACGCCCGAGGCGGTGCGCTCCTCGCTCGCGGCGCTGGGGGCCGTGCTGGCGGGCGCCGGGGCCGCGGTGGACCCGGCGGGCGCCGTGCTGGCGGCCGACGAGGCGTGGGCCGCCACCCGTACGGAGTAGTCCGCATCCCCTACGGGACACGCGGACACGTCCGGGAATTAAGGTCATCTCAAAAAGGCGATGAATTAATGAATACGGGAAGCTGCGTTATTTCGCGCAGCTTCCCGTATTCTTCTGCCCGCTTTTCTTTGGCCTAAACGCCCGGGTTCCGGAGGGGTCCCGGATGCGATTCCAGCCGGTCTCGCGAGCGTTACGGACATGTGACCGACCCCACAAAGACGACCGATTTGCCCATATATTTCGGGACATAATACACCCAACTTCGGCAGGTTCGCCACTGCGTCCGCGCCCGCGCGATAACACAGAACCAGATATCTCCCAACCCCTGCCGAAGATGCATCTTCCTCATTTGCTCGGTAAATTTAATTCCCATGACCGCCGCACAAGCAGACCTTGCAGGCGCCCGAAGCGAATTCAACCGACCCCTGACGATCGACGCACCACGAGTGGAGGACGGGGCCGCGATCTGGCGCATCGCCCGCGACTCCGAGGTCCTGGACCTCAACTCCTCGTACAGCTACCTGCTCTGGTGTCGTGACTTCGCCGCGACCTCCCTCGTCGCCCGCGACGACGGAGGAGCCCCGATCGCCTTCGTCACGGGGTACGTCCGGCCCGAGCGCCCCGAGGCGCTGGTCGTCTGGCAGGTGGCCGTCGACGCGAGCCACCGCGGACGCGGGCTCGCCGGCACCCTGCTCGACGAGCTGACCGTCCGGGTCGCCAAGGAACTGGGCATCACGGCCATAGAGACGACCGTGACCCCGGACAACACCGCCTCGGACCGTCTGTTCACCGCGTACGCGGCCCGCCACGGTGCGGAGCTGGAGCGCGAGGTCCTCTTCGACGGCGGGCTGTTCCCCGACGGGGTGCACCAGCCCGAGGTGCTGTACCGCATCGGACCGCTCGCCCCCTGAGCGCGCCCGGCCCCCTGCTCCGTACGCGCGCACGCCGCGCACATTCCGTACGCACGACGGCGCCCGAGCAGGCAGGTCTTCGTACAACACACCCGGCGTACGCGACGCGCACGCCTCCCGAGCTTCCTTAACGCACTCCCATCGGCTGGAGATCCCCATGACCATCACCCCGCCCGCACTGAGCGTCTTCGAAACCCTCGAATCCGAGGTACGCAGCTACTGCCGCGGCTGGCCCGCCGTGTTCGACCGCGCGCAGGGCGCCCGTCTGACCGACGAGGACGGCCATGGCTACCTGGACTTCTTCGCCGGTGCCGGCTCACTCAACTACGGTCACAACAACCCGGTACTGAAACGGGCGCTGATCGACTACATCGAGCGTGACGGCATCACCCACGGCCTCGACATGGCGACGACCGCGAAACGCGCCTTCCTGGAGTCCTTCCAGAACGTGGTGCTCCGGCCGCGCGACCTCCCGTACAAGGTGATGTTCCCCGGCCCGACCGGCACCAACGCGGTCGAGGCCGCCCTCAAGCTGGCCCGCAAGGTGAAGGGCCGGGAGTCGATCGTCTCCTTCACCAACGCCTTCCACGGCATGTCGCTGGGGTCGCTGGCCGTCACCGGCAACGCGTTCAAGCGCGCCGGCGCCGGTATCCCGCTGGTGCACGGCACCCCGATGCCGTTCGACCACTACCTGGACGGGCAGACGCCCGACTTCCTCTGGTTCGAGCGGCTGCTGGAGGACCAGGGATCCGGCCTGAACAAGCCCGCCGCGGTGATCGTCGAGACGATCCAGGGCGAGGGCGGCATCAATGTCGCGCGCCCCGAGTGGCTGCGCGCGCTGGCCGACCTCTGCCACCGCCAGGACATGCTGCTGATCGTCGACGACATCCAGATGGGCTGCGGCCGTACCGGCGCCTTCTTCTCCTTCGAGGAGGCGGGCATCACTCCGGACATCGTCACGCTGTCGAAGTCCATCAGCGGGTACGGGCTCCCCATGTCGCTCTGCCTCTTCAACCCCGAGCTGGACGTCTGGGAGCCCGGCGAGCACAACGGCACCTTCCGGGGCAACAACCCGGCCTTCGTCACCGCCGCCGCCGCGCTGAACACCTACTGGGCCGACGGACAGATGGAGAAGCAGACCATCGCCCGCGGTGAGCAGGTCGAGCGCGCGCTGAACGCGATCCGCGCCGAGTCCACCGGCGACGTACCCGACATCCGCGGCCGCGGTCTGGTCTGGGGCGTCGAGTTCGCCGACAAGACCCGCGCCTCCGCGGTCTGCGCCCGCGCCTTCGAGCTGGGGCTGCTGCTGGAGACGTCGGGCCCGCAGAGCGAGGTCGTGAAGCTGCTGCCGCCGCTCACCATCACGGCCGACGAGCTGGACGAGGGGCTGCGGACGGTGGCCCGCGCGGTCCGCGACACCTCCTGACCGCTCGCCCACAGCTCGCCCCGGAAAACCTCGGAGCCTCCGTAAACCTCAGAGCCCCCGTCCGTTCCGGCGGCCCGCACGGGCCGCCGGAACGGACGGACCGGAAACAAGCAGAGAGCACGACTGTCGAGAGAAAGGCGTCAACGCACCGTGATCGTTCGATCGTTCAAGGACATCGAGAACACCGACCGGCATGTGAGGTCGGCCTCCGGCACCTGGGAGAGCAAGCGCATCGTGCTCGCCAAGGAGAAGGTCGGTTTCTCGCTGCACGAGACCGTCCTGTACGCGGGTACGGAGACGTCGATGTGGTACGCCAACCACATCGAGGCCGTCCTGTGTGTGGAGGGCGAGGCCGAACTCACCGACGAGGAGACCAAGGAGACCCACTGGATCTCCCCCGGCACGATGTATCTGCTCGACGGGCACGAGCGCCACACGCTCCGGCCGAAGACGGACTTCCGCTGCGTCTGCGTCTTCAACCCCCCCGTGACCGGGCGGGAGGACCATGACGAGAACGGCGTCTACCCACTGCTGACCGAGGAGGGCTGACCATGGCCACCACCACTCCCGTGCACACGACCGACCTGTACCCGACGCGCGGTCTCGGCGAGGTGACCACCCCGCGGCAGGACCCCGTCGTGTGGTCCGCGCCCGACGCGCCGGGTCCGGTCTCGCCGACCGACCTCGCGGGGTTCGAACGGGACGGTTTCCTCCCCGTCGACCAGCTCATCGGCCCGGACGAGGTGGCGCTCTACCGCGCCGAACTGGAACGGCTGATCACCGACCCGGAGGTACGTGCGGACGAGCGCTCGATCATAGAGCCCAAGTCCCAGGACGTACGGTCCGTCTTCGAGATCCACCGCATCAGTGAGATCTTCGCCGGACTCGTGCGCGACGAGCGGGTGGTGGGCCGTGCGCGGCAGATCCTCGGTTCCGACGTCTACGTCCACCAGTCCCGGATCAACGTCAAGCCCGGCTTCGGCGCCTCCGGCTTCTACTGGCACTCGGACTTCGAGACGTGGCACGCGGAGGACGGGCTCGCGAACATGCGGACCGTCTCCGTGTCGATCGCGCTGACCGAGAACTACGACACCAACGGCGGCCTGATGATCATGCCCGGGTCGCACCGGACCTTCCTGGGCTGCGCGGGCGAGACGCCGAAGGACAACTACCGGCAGTCGCTGAAGATGCAGGGCGCCGGTACGCCCTCCAACGAGGCGCTGACCTCTCTCGCCGACCAGCACGGCATCCGGCTCTTCACGGGCAAGGCCGGCTCCGCGACCTGGTTCGACTGCAACTGCATGCACGGCTCGGGCGACAACATCACGCCGTACCCGCGCAGCAATGTCTTCATCGTGTTCAACAGCGTGGAGAACGCCGCTGTCGAGCCGTTCGCGGCGCCGGTCCGGCGTCCGGAGTTCATCGGGGCGCGGGACTTCACCCCGGTGCGCTGACACCTGCGGCATCCGCGGAGGCGAGGGGTGCGGGACCAGCCGTCATGACTGGTCCCGTGCCCCTCGCCTCCGTTTCGTTCCGCGGCGCCCGCGCCTCGTCCCGTGGTGCCCGCGCCGGCCGTTCCGTGGTGCCCGCGCCGAAAGGTCAGCTCTCCAGGGCCGGGTAGTCGATGTATCCGTGGTCGTCGCCGCCGAAGAAGGTCGACGGGTCGGGGGTGTTGTACGGGCCGCCGGCCTTCAGCCGCGCCGGCAGGTCGGGGTTGGCGAGGAAGAGCCGCCCGAAGGTGATCAGGTCGGCCGTCCCGTCCTCGATCGCCTTCAGCGCCTCGGCGTCGGTGCCGGTCTCGGTCCTGGCGGTCAGGACGAGCGTCCCCGAGTAGATCTTGCGCACGGTCCGGGCGAATTCGCGGGTGTTCTCGATCAGGCTGAGGTAGCCGAGGCCCAGCGGCTCCAGTTCCTGGACGAGCGCGGTGTACGTCGGCTCCGGGTCGGGCTCCTCGGTGCCCAGCAGCCCGATGGCCGGCGAGATCCGGATCCCGGTGCGCGCCGCCCCGATCTCGGCCGCGACGGCGCGGGTCACCTCGACGGCGAAGCGGATACGGCCCTCGACGGAACCGCCCCACTCGTCGGTGCGCAGATTGGTGTTGGGGGCGAGGAACTGGTGGATCAGATAGCCGTTGGCGCCGTGCAGTTCGACCCCGTCGAAGCCCGCCTCGATCGCGTTGCGGGCGGCGGAGACGAAGTCGGCGACGGTCGCCCGTATCTCGTCGGAGGTCAGTTCGCGCGGGGTGACGTAGTCCTTGGGGCCGCCGTGCAGATAGACCTGGCCGGGCGCGGCGACGGGCGAGACACCGACCGGCACCAGGCCGTCGGGGAGCAGGTCAGGGTGGCCGATCCGGCCGCCGTGCATGAGCTGGGCGAAGATCCGGCCGCCCGCGGCGTGCACGGCGTCGGTGACCTTCCGCCAGGCGTCGATCTGCTCCTGGCTGTGCAGCCCCGGGGTGTCCGGGTAGCCCTGGCCGATGACGGAGGGCTGGATCGCCTCGGTGATCAGCAGCCCGGCGGAGGCGCGCTGCGAGTAGTACTCCACCGTCGACGCGGTGGGGGAGTTACCCGGGCCGAAGGCGCGGCTGCGGGTCATCGGGGCCATCGCGACGCGGTTGGCGAGCTGCGTACCCGAGAGGTCGATCGGGTCGAAAGCGGTGGTCATGAAATCTCCTGGCGATGGGACATCGGGAACCGAAGCGGGGAACGCCGGCGCACAGTTGGCGCCCTGTGGCCGGCCAGGTAATCAACCCCGATGCGCCCCCGCTCATTCCTCGCTCCGGTATTCCTCAGTCCAGTCGGCCGGCCGACGCCGACGCGGCGAGGGCGATCAGCTCGGCCGTCCCGTCGAGCGCCGCCTCGTCGTCCGTGAGCCTGCTGGTGGCGATCCGTACATGGGGCAGGGAGTACGCGACGCAGAAGCGGCTGCCGGGTGAGACGGTGACGCCTCGCGCCGCCAGGGTGACCAGCGCGGACGCCTCGTCGGCCACGGGCACCCAGAGCATCAGCCCGTCCCGGTTCGCGGTGGGCACACCGCGCCGGGCGAGGCGCCCCGCGAGCCCTTCGCGCCGCAGGTCGTAGCGGTGGGCGGCGGCCTGTACACGCCGGGTCGCCGCGTCGTCGGTGAGGAGATGGGCGAGGGCGTCCTGGAGGATCCGGCTGGTCCACCCCGTACCGAACGTCCGCAGCACCCGCGCCCGTTCGACCACCTCCCGGGGCCCGCCGATCACCGCGATGCGCAGGTCGGGGCCGTACGCCTTGGAGTACGAGCGCACCAGGACCGTACGGCCCGGCAGGTGGATGCCGATGCTGGCCACCGGGTCGGCGGCGAGCGGTCCGATGCCGTCGTCCTCCAGCACCGTGACGTTCGGGGCGGTCTCCAGCACCTTCGCGAGCGCCGCCGCGCGCTCCTCGCCGACCGTCCAGCCGCACGGCGCCTGCGCCCTCGACTGGTGGAGGAAGACCGCGGGCCGCCGCTCCAGCGCCTGGGCGAGGGAGCCGGGCAGCGGTCCCTCGGCGTCGCAGGCAACGGGCACGATCTGCGCGTCCAGCGCCTCCAGGATGTCCAGCAGCCGCGCCGCCGTCGGGTCCTCCACGGCGACCCGGTCCCCCGGCACGATCAGCGCCTGGCAGAGCAGTTGCACCCCCTCGTAACCGCCGCCCACCGCGGTCCACGCCGCCGCCTCGAAGGGCCAGGAGTCCCGTACGGCGTCCAGCAGACCTGCGGTGATGGCCGTACGCGCGTAGTCGTTGAGCTGCGGGCTGCGCGCCCCGGCGAGCAGGGCGTCCGCCAGTTCCGGCAGCAGCGCGGGGTCGGGGGCGGCGACCGCGAGGTCCAGGGTGAGGTGGCTGCCGAGATCGCCGACCCGTTCGTAACGGGCCGGGTGCGGGACGCTCGGCGGTCCGCTGACCACGCTGCCGCGCCGGCCCAGCGTCGTGATCATCCGGTGTCTGCGCAGGACCGCCCATGCCTCCGCGACGGTGCCGGGGCTGACCCCCAGTTCGACGGCGAGGCCGCGCACGGTCGGCAGGGCGCTGCCCGGGGCCAGTTCACCGGAGCGTATGAGGTCGGTCATGGCCGCCGCGATCCCCCGCGCGCTGGGGTCGGAGATGCGTCCGGCCAGTCCGGCCGCGCCCTGCGGCCCCGCCGCCCATGCCCTGTCCACCGTTTCGTTCTCCCGCCTCGCCGACACGCTGCCGACACGCTCCGTAGATTACGGCACGGAAAATTTATGTTCGGACACAAACTACATCTTGTTTGCCCCCTCGCTGAACAATAGTGTTCCAGCCATCGCACGGCCGAATACTGCTTGTTCGGCTTGATTGTGAACCATGCACCAAGTGCACCAAAAGGCAAGGAGCGTCCGCTGTGTCATCTCCCGTGATCCATCTGGGACTGCGTGACTGGGACCATCTCGTACCGCTGGCCTCCGGTCTGGTGGACGTGGCGGGGTTCACGGTCCGGGTCGACTCGCGGGACGTCACCCCCGACGTGCTCACCGAGCCGGGACTCGACGGCGGCGAGACCTCGTTCAGCCGTTATGTGCAGGCGCGGGCGGCGGGTGACGACCGGCTGGTGGGGCTGCCCGCGTTCATCATGCGGGGGTTCCGCCACCGCTGTGTCCTGGTACGGGCGGACAGCCCGGTCCGTACCCTCGCCCAGCTCGCCGGGGCCCGGATCGGGCTCACCGGCTGGCCCGACTCCGGCAACACCTGGACCCGCGCCCTGCTGCGCGGCGCGGGCGTGGATCTGACGGGGGTGGAGTGGCGGGTGGGGCCGCTGACCGCCGGGGAGTCCGGAAAGGACCGGCTGGGCGGGGGACCCCTCCCGTCGAACGTCTCCGTCCTGGCCGAGGGCGACTCGCTGGAGGAGGAACTGGCCGCGGGCCGACTGGACGCGGTCCTCACCCCGTTCATGCCGGCGGAACTCTTCACCTCCGCCAGCCGCTTCCGGCATCTCCTCGACGACCATCCGGCCGCGGAGCGCGCGTACTGGGAGACCACCGGATTCGTCCCCGGGATCCATCTGGTCACGCTCAAGAAGGAGACGGTCGAGGCCCACCCCACGCTGCCTGCCGCGCTGCTCGCCGCACTGGAGCGGTCCAAGCTCCGCTGGGTCGCGCGGCGCCGGCTGCTCACCGACACCACGCCCTGGCTGCTGCGTGAACTGACCGAGTCGGCACGGGTGTTCGGCGACGACTGGATGCCGTACGGGACCGATCCCAACGCCGAGATGACCCGGGCCTTCTGCGAGGAGCTGTACGCGCAGGGGATATGGCCGGAGCCGATCGACCCCCGGGTGGTCTTCCCCGACCCGGCGCTCGCCACCGCCCGCTGAGTCCGCGCGGTCCCGCCGGTCCGCGGTCCCGCCGGTCCGCGGTCCCACCGATTCCGCGGACCTCTCGATCCGCGGACCCGCCGGCCGCAGCCCGCCGGCCACCGACCGACAGACCCTCTGATCCACCCCGGAGCCCACACCATGCGTATCGCCGTCGGACAGTTCGCCGCCACCCCCGACTGGAAGGACAACCTCGCCGCCTGCCAGGAGCTCACCGCCGAGGCGGAACGGGGCGGCGCGGATCTGCTCGTACTCCCCGAAGGGGTTCTGGCCCGCTTCACCGAGGACCGTCACCGCATCCGTGAGGTCGCCCAGCCGCTGGACGGACCGTTCGTCACCGAGCTGCGCGCGGCCACCGCGGGGGGCCGTACCACCGTCGTCGTCGGCATCCACGAACCGTCCGACGACGGCCGCGTGTTCAACACGCTCGTGGCGCTGCGCGACGGGGAGCTGATCGCCCGCTACCGCAAGATCCACCTGTACGACGCCTTCGGCGACCAGGAGTCCGCCCATGTACGCCCGGCGGACGAGCCGCCGGTGATCGTCGAGGTCGCGGGCACCAAGGTCGGCCTGATGACCTGCTACGACGTGCGCTTCCCCGAGCTGGCCCGGCTGCTCGTGGACGCCGGCGCCGAGGTGCTCGCCCTGCCCGCCGCCTGGGTGCGCGGCCCGGCCAAGGAGCGGCACTGGGAGGTCATGACCGCGGCGCGCGCCCTGGAGAACACCTGCTGGGTCGCGGCGAGCGGGGAGTGCGGTCCCCGCAACATCGGCAACAGCCTGATCGTGGACCCCCTCGGCACCGTACGCTCCCGGCTCGCCGCGGTCCGCGGCCTGGCCTGGGCCGAGGCCGACCCCGACATGACGGCGGCGGCCCGTCGCACGCTGCCCGTCCTGGCCAACCGGCGCTTCGCCGTCGACCCCACCGTCCTTCCCCTCGGAGCGCACTGATGCGAGTGATGAGATCCCCGAAACGCCCAACGAGCCCGAAAACCCCCAGGAGTCGCCAGGGCGTGGCCGTGCTGGCCACCACCGCCCTCTCCTGTTGTCTGGTCCTCACTGGCTGCGGCGCCAACCCGCCCCAGGCCGAAGGCGCCACCGACACCACCACCGGAACCACGGCCGAGGCCGCCGGGTCCCGGCTCGCCGAGGACAAGGCGCTGCACGCGCTGCTGCCGGAGAAGAACCGTACGTCCGGCACGCTGGTCTCCGTCAACAACGGCTCCTTCCCGCCGTACGAGATAGCCGGTTCGGACGGTCACAGCCTCACCGGTGCCTCCGCCGACCTCGCCACCTCGCTCGAACAGCTCCTCGGGGTGAAGATCGAGCACGTCACGGCCGACGGTCTGCCCAGCGAGCTGACCGGTATCAAGGCGGGCCGCTACGACCTCGCGATCGGCCCCATCGGTGACTTCAAGGAGCGCCAGGGCTCCAACGACTTCGTCGACTGGGTGAAGGAGTTCGTCGTGTTCGCGGTGCCCAAGGGGAACCCGCGCTCCCTCGACACCCTCGACGACACCTGCGGCCGGCGGATCGCGGTCATGGGCGGCGGCTCGGCGGAAGGCGTGATCAGGACGCAGTCCGAGAAGTGCGTCAAGGACGGCAAGGCCGCCGTGAAGGTCCAGTCCTACAAGGACCAGCCCGGCTCCATCCTGGCCGTGCGCTCCGGCCGCGCCGACGCGTTCTTCTCCTCGCAGGCGCCGCTCACGTACTTCGTGTCGCAGGCCAAGGGCGACCTCGAACTGACCGGCACCGGTCAGGCCAACGGGTTCAGCGACCTGTACCAGGGTGCCGTCGTCGCCAAGGACTCGCCACTGCGCGACGTGCTCCTGAAGGCGATCCGGAAGCTGATCGACAACGGCACCTACGGACAGATCATGAAGAAGTGGGGTCTGTCCGCCAACCAGATCGACAAGCCCGGCGTCAACCTCGGCGGCGCCGCCTGAACACCGTGAGGAGGTGGGCCGACCATGGCCACCACTGACGCTCCCCCGCCCATGACCGGTCCCGGTCCCGGTCCCGATTCCGGTTCCGGTTCCGGTCCCGGCAGCCGCTCCGGCCCGGTTCCCACCGTGGACGTCGCCGGGGCCACCCCGGTCCGGCACCCCCTGCGCTGGCTCTCGGTCCTGGTCCTCGCGGTCCTCGTCGCCCAGCTCGCGCACTTCCTGGTGACCAACACCAACTTCGAGTGGTCCACGGTCGGCAGCTACTTCGGCGCCCAGGTCATCGGCCAGGGCATCGCCACGACCGTCGAACTGACCGTGGTGGCCATGCTCATCGGCATCGTCGGCGGCGTACTCGTCGCGGTGGGCCGGATGTCGGAGAACCGGGTGCTGAGCGCCGTCTGCGGCGCGTACGTCTGGTTCTTCCGCGGCATCCCCGTCCTGGTCCAGCTCGTGTTCTGGTACAACCTGTCCGCGCTGCTGCCCAGGATCTCCTTCGGGGTGCCGTTCGGCCCCGAGTTCGTCAGCGGACAGACCAACTCCCTCATCACCCCGCTGCTCGCCGCCATCCTCGGCCTCGGGCTCAACGAGGCGGCGTACATGGCGGAGATCGTGCGCGGCGGACTGCTCGGGGTCGACCAGGGCCAGTCGGAGGCCGCGGCGGCGCTCGGTATGGGCCGGGCGCGGATCCTGCGGCGGGTCGTCCTGCCCCAGGCGATGCGGTTCATCGTGCCGCCCACCGGCAGCCAGGTCATCAACATGATGAAGGCCACCTCGCTGGTGAGCGTCATCGCGCTGGCCGATCTGCTGTACACCGTGCAGTCGATCTACAACCGCACCTTCGAGACCATCCCGCTGCTGATCGTGGCCTGCCTCTGGTACCTGGTGATGACGTCCGTGCTGTACGTCGGCCAGTCGTTCATCGAGCGGTACTACGCGCGCGGGGCGACCCGTGAAGCCCCGCAGGGGTTCTGGGACTTCGCCTTCTTCCGGCGCCGGAGCGCCGCGACCGCCGCGACCGCCGCCACCGCCGGGGTGCCTCTCGCCCATGAGCAGGAGGAGAAGACACCATGACGAAGGACAGCCTGACGAAGCCCGGGACGCCTGGGAAGCCCGGGAAGACAGGGACGCCCGAGTCCACCGATGCGCACGGCCAGCCGCTGGTCGTGGCGCGGGACGTCCACAAGCGGTTCGGCCACCTGGAGGTGCTGCGCGGGGTCGACCTGGACATCCACGCGGGTGAGGTGGTGGTGCTGCTGGGCCCGTCCGGTTCCGGCAAGTCGACGTTCCTGCGGTGCGTCAACCACCTGGAGCGGATCGACTCCGGCTCCGTCCATGTCGGCGGCCAGCTGATCGGCTACCGCCGCTCCGGCAGCCGCGTCCACCATCTGCGCCCCGGCGAGGTAACCCGGCAGCGCCGCGACATCGGCATGGTCTTCCAGCACTTCAACCTCTTCCCGCACCTGACGATCCTGGGAAACGTCACGGAGGCCCCGGTGGGGGTGCTGCGGACGCCGAGGGCGGAGGCGCGGAAGACGGCGCTGGACCTGCTGGAGCGGGTGGGCCTCTCCGACAAGGCCGACGCCTACCCGCGCCAGTTGTCCGGCGGCCAGCAGCAGCGGGTGGCCATCGCCCGAGCCCTGGCGATGCGGCCGAAGCTGATGCTCTTCGACGAGCCGACCAGCGCCCTGGACCCGGAACTCGTCGGCGAGGTCCTGGCCACGATGCGTGATCTGGCGCGCGACGGGCTCACCATGCTCGTGGTGACGCACGAGATCGGCTTCGCGCGGGAGGTGGCCGACCGGGTGGTGTTCATGGACGGCGGCCGGGTGCTGGAGAGCGGCACGCCCGAAGAGGTACTGGACCACCCGGCCAACCCGCGGACCAGGGCGTTCCTCTCCCGCTTCCTCTGACCCGCCGCGGGGTTTAGGGGGCCTCGGCGAGCACTTCCAGCGCCCGGTCCACGTCCGCGGCGGTGTTGTACAGGTGGAAGGCGGCCCGCAGCGAGCCGGCGCGGACCGCGACCGCCACCCGGGCCTTCCGGAGCTCGGCGTGGCGGTGGTCCAGCCCCGGTATGCCGACGACGGCGGAATCCCCGGCGTCCACCGGTTCATGGCCGAGGGAGGTCAGCCCCTTGCGGAAGCGGGCGGCGAGGGCGGTGGCGTGGGCGTGGATCCGGTCGACGCCGATCTCCTCCAGGAGGGCGAGGGACCGTTCGGCGCCGTAGTACGAGAGGAAGGACGGCGACTCGTCGAAGCGGCGCGCCGAGTGGGCCAGTTCTCCCACGGGCCCGTAGACGCTGCCCCAGCGGTCCTCGCCCGCGCCCCAGCTCGCGTGGATCGGCACCAGCCGCTCCTGCGCCTCCTCGGTCACGGTGAGGAAGGACGTACCGCGCGGGCAGCACAGGAACTTGTAGCCGGCGGTGACGGTGTAGTCGTACGCCCCCGCCTCCAGCGGCAGCCAGCCGGCCGACTGGCTGGCGTCCAGCAGCGTACGGGCGCCGTGCGCCGCGGCGGCGGACCGTACCGCCGGCAGATCGGCGAGCCTGCCGTCCGCGGACTGGACGGCGGAGAAGGCGACGAGCGCGGTCTCCGGCCGTATCTCCTCGGCCAGCCGGTCCAGCGGGACGTACCGCGGCCGGAGACCGCCGCGGACGGCGAAGGGCGTCGGGAGCGAGCTGAACTCCCCTTCGGGCAGCAGGACTTCGGCGCCGGGCGGGAGTGAGGCGGCGATCACCCCGGTGTGTACGGAGACCGAACCGCCGACCGCGACCCGGTCGGCCGGGACCCCGGCGAGGCGGGCGAAGGAGGCGCGGGCCGCGTCCATGACCTCGAAACTCCCCGGCCCGTCCCCGCCCCGCCCGGTCGCGTTGGCCTCGGCCAGCGCCTGGACCGCGGTGACGGACCGGCGGGGCAGCAGCCCACAGGTGGCGGTGTTCAGATACGTCATGTCCGGCGCGAACTCGTCACTCACCAGAGTCTCCATGCGCCCCACCCTGCAAGCCCGCCGTCCCCCGGTCAATCACGCGTCGCCGAAGGGTGGACCCAAGCGTTTCTTATGCATGGGCCCCGGCCTGCGGACGGCTCTCCCACGCCTGCTCCAGCGCCTGCGTGAAGAGTTCGGCCGGCTGGCCCCCGGAGACGCCGTACCGCCGGTCGAGCACGAAGAACGGCACCCCGTTCGCGCCCAGCTCCGCGGCCTCGCGCTGGTCGGCCCGTACCTCGGCGGCGTACGCGTCGGGATCGGCGAGCACCCCGCGCACCTCGGCGTCGTCGAGGCCCGCCTCGACCGCGAGCGCCACCAGCGTGTCCGTGTCGAAGACGGAGCGCTCCTCGGCGAAGTTGGCCCGGTAGACGAGGTCGAGGAGTGTGTCCTGGCGGCCACGGGCCTTGGCGAGATGGAGCACCCGGTGGATGTCGAAGGTGCTGCCGTAGTCACGGCCCTCGACGCGGTAACCGAGCCCCTCGGAGCGGGCGTTGGAGGCGACGTGCTCCTCCATCTCGCGGGCCTCCGCACGGGTGCGCCCCGTCTTGGCCGCGAGCATGTCGATGACCGTCCCGGTCTCCCCCTTGGTCAGCCGGGGATCCAGTTCGAAGGACCGGTGCACGACCTCGACCTCGTCACGGTGCGCGAAGCCGGCCAGACCCTTCTCGAACCGGGCCTTGCCGATGTAGCACCAGGGACACGCGATGTCGCTCCATATCTCCACGCGCATGTGTCTGATTCCCTCCAGGGTCACGTTCGCCGCGATCGCGCCCCGTACGGGTGAGGCGACGCCGCTCTGCCGGTACGGAGGCACCCTCCGCACCCTGGGCAACGCCGCCCGGTCGGTGTCTCATTCCCCAGGGTTATTTCCTCAGGGTCATTCCCTCACAGCATGTGGTCACAGCATGTGGTGGGGCACCTGGTGGATGTAGAAGGCGCCGCAGCCGTGGCAGAGCGGCTGTCCGGCGGGGGTGCCCCACAGGTCGGCGGTCTGCGTGGCGGCGGCCGGGTCGAGGTCGCGTCCGCAGAGGGCGGTCGTCTCGCCGTCGCGTGTCATGTGCCAGACGAAGAACCGGGGTTCGGAGTCATGGGGCGAGGCGCCCTCCTCGTACTCCGCGCGCATTTCGTAGTCCATGGTGTATCTCCTGACCTGCGCCATCACCGGGGAACCGAGCCGGGCACGAAATGCCCCGTCCGGCGCAGCGGGCCGGACGGGGCGTTTCCGGGACGCCGAGGTCAGCGGTGCCGGAACGCGACTGCCCCACCGCACGGACGCGCGGTGGGGCAGCGGAGCAGGAGGGTGAGCGGGGGGCTCAGCTCTCCGGGCGGCCGTCGACGCGGCGCGGCAGGTCCAGCGGGTTCTCGTCGCGCAGCTCCGGCGGGAGCAGCGCGGCCGGCGTCGACTGGTACGAGACCGGGCGCAGCCAGCGCTCGATCGCCGTGGCGCCGACCGAGGTGGAGGTGGAGGTGGTCGCCGGGTACGGGCCGCCGTGGTGCTGCGCGGGGGCGACCGCGACGCCGGTGGGCCAGCCGTTGACCAGGACGCGGCCGGCCAGCGGGGTCAGCTCGGCGAGGAGTTCGGTGGCGCCGGGCTCGGTGCCGTCGGCCTCCTCGTCGGCGAGCTGGAGGGTGGCGGTGAGGTTGCCCGGGAGGCGGGAGAGGATCGAGGTGACCTCGTCCGTGGAGGTGTAGCGGGCGACGACCGTGACCGGGCCGAAGCACTCCTCCAGCAGCAGGTCGTGCGGTCCCTCCGCGGTGAGCAGCTCGGCGGGCAGGGTCAGGAAGCCCGCGCTGACGGTGTGCTCGCCGCCCGCGCCGGGGGTGATGGGGGCGTCCACGCCGGGGAGCGCGGCCCGTTCGGCCACGCCCGCGACGAAGGCGTCGCGCATCCGGTGGTCGAGCATCACGCCGGGCTCGGTCTCGCTGACCGCGGTGGTCAGGGACTTGAGGAGCCGGTCGCCGGGCTCACCGGCGGGGGCCAGGACGAAGCCGGGCTTGACGCAGAACTGGCCGACGCCCAGCGTCATCGATCCGGCCAGTCCGGCGCCGATCTCCTCGGCGCGCCCGGCGGCGGCGGCCTCGGTGATCACGACGGGGTTGAGGGAGCCCAGTTCGCCGTGGAAGGGGATGGGGGTGGGCCGGGCGGAGGCCGCGTCGAAGAGGGCGCGTCCGCCGCGTACGGAGCCGGTGAAGCCGGCCGCCGACACCAGCGGGTGCCTGACCAGCTCGACCCCGGCCTCGAAGCCGTGGACGAGGTTCACCACGTCCTCGGGCAGCCCGACCTCGGCGGCGGCCCTGCGCAGCACGGAGACGCACAGCTCGGAGGTGGCGGGGTGGTCGGGGTGCGCCTTGACGACGACCGGGCAGCCGGCCGCGAGGGCGCTCGCGGTGTCGCCGCCGGGTACGGAGAAGGCGAACGGGAAGTTGCTCGCGGAGTAGACGGCGACGACGCCGAGCGGCACCTTGTAGCGGCGCAGGTCGGGCCAGGGCGGGGTGCGGTCGCCGTCGGCGTGGTCGATGCGTACGTCGAGGAAAGCACCCTCGTCGACGACCTCGGCGAAGGCCCGCAACTGGGCCGTGGTGCGGGCGAGTTCGCCGGTGAGGCGGACAGGTCCGAGGGCGGTCTCGGCGTCCGCCGCCTCGATGACGTGCTCACCCGCGGCGTCGAGCAGGTCGGCCGCCGTACGGAGCAGGGCGGCGCGCACCGTACGGTCCGCGAGCGCTCCCCTGACGGCGTGCGCGCCCCGTACCGCGCTGTCCACTTCCTCGGCCGTGGCCTCGTGCGCGACCTGCTCACGCGGCTTCCCCGTTCGGGGGTCGACACTCCAGACTGGTGCTGCTGCCACCGCGGCTTCCTTCCCGACTCACGGACGTACGGATCATTCACCGTCCTCGGCTCCCGACCCGGAAACGTTCGGTATTCTGAACAGGGTTCCTGATAGTGAATGTGCAAGGACTCTATTTCCGCACGTTCTGTGTGGTCAAGAGCGGTCAAGCGGGCAAGACGAGCGGGACAGAAGAGGCGAGGGACGATGTCGACTGCGGAAACCGGTGGAGCGCAAGTCAAGTCCGCGGTACGGACGGTCGAGCTGCTCGAATACTTCGCCGGGCGCCCCGGCATGCACTCCCTGGCCGCCGTCCAGGAGGCGGTCGGCTACCCCAAGTCGAGCCTCTACATGCTGCTGCGCACGCTGGTCGAGCTGGGCTGGGTGGAGACGGACGCGACGGGGACGCGGTACGGCATCGGCGTACGGGCGCTGCTGGTCGGCACGTCGTACATCGACGGGGACGAGGTCGTGGCCGCGGCGCGGCCGACGCTGGACCGGCTCTCGGACGACACCAGCGAGACCATCCACCTCGCGCGGCTCGACGGCACCAATGTGGTCTATCTCGCCACCCGCCAGTCCCAGCACTATCTGCGGCCCTTCACCCGCGTCGGCCGCCGGCTGCCCGCGCACTCGACCTCGCTGGGCAAGGCGCTGCTCGCGACGCACAGCGACGAGCAGGTGCGCAAGCTGCTGCCGGAGACGCTGCCCGCGCTGACCGAGCACACCATCACGGACCGTGAGCGGCTGATCGAGGAGCTGCACACCGTACGCGAGCAGGGGTACGCCGTGGACCGCGAGGAGAACACCCTCGGGCTGCGCTGCTTCGGGATCGCGATCCCGTACCGGACACCGGCGCGGGACGCGATCAGTTGCTCGGTGCCGGTGGCCCGGCTCACGCCCGCCCACGAGCAGATGATCAAGGACACGCTCTTCGACGCGCGCGACCGGCTCACCCTCGCCACGCGACGGCTCTGAGCCCCGGGCCGCCGGACCCTGCGGCGCCGGACCCGCCCCGCGCCGGACCCCGTATGAAGAGTTCCTGAGAAGAGCCCTCAGGGGGAACGCGGCCCCCTCCCCCGCTCGTCCCTCGTACGGGATGAACAAGACGATCAGACACACAGCGGTCATCTGCCTGTCCCTGGTGCTCGCCCTCCTCGTGCGGGCGACCTGGGTCCAGGCGTACGAGGCCAAGGCGCTCGCGGACGACAAGTACAACCGTCGTACCGCCATCGCCCAGTACGCGCGGCCACTGGGCGACATCATCGTGGCCGGTTCGCCGGTCACCGGTTCCGCGAGAACGAGCGGGAGCGATCTGGAGTACGAGCGGACGTACAAGGACGGCGCGCTCTACGCGCCCGTCACCGGCTACAGCTCGCAGGCGTACGGCTCCACCCAGTTGGAGGGCATCTACGCGGACGTCCTCGACGGGACGGACAGCCGGCTGAAGAACCCGCTCGACGCGCTCACGGGCAAGCAGACCGCGCCGGGCGACGTGCTGACGACGATCGACCCCGCCGTGCAGCGCGCCGGATACGACGCGCTCGGCTCCACCAAGGGCGCCGCCGTCGCGATCGACCCGAAGACCGGCCGCGTCCTCTCCGTGGTCAGCACGCCCTCGTACGACCCCTCGGACATCAGCGGGACGACGGACGGCGCCGCGTGGCAGAAGCTCACCGGGGACACGGACAAGCCCATGGTCAACCGCGCCCTGCGGCAGCCGCTGCCACCGGGATCGACGTTCAAGCTGGTGGTCGCCGCTGCGGCGCTGGAGGACGGTCTCTACAGCTCGGTGGACGAGGCGACGGACAGCCCCGACCCGTACACGCTGCCGACGACGTCCAGGGTCCTGCGCAACGAGAACAGCTCCGCGCCGTGCGAGAACGCCACCATCCGTACGGCCCTGCGGTACTCCTGCAACACCGTCTTCGCGAAGATGGCCGACGATCTCGGCCAGGACAAGGTGCGCGCGACGGCGGAGAAGTTCGGGTTCAACGACTCCTCGCAGGACATGCCGGTCCGCGCCTCGGCGAGCGTCTACCCGTCCGGCATGGACAAGGCGCAGACGGCGCTGACGGGCATCGGCCAGTTCGATGTGACGGCGACGCCGCTCCAGATGGCGATGGTGTCGGCGGCGCTGGCGAACGACGGGCTGATGGCCTCGCCCCACATGGTGTCGAAGGTCGTGAACGCGAGCGGCGACACCCTCCAGTCGTACCCGGACGGGGACACGACCCGGATCGTCTCGGCCACGACGGCGGAGCAGTTGCGCAGCGCGATGGTGACGGTCGTCGAGGACGGCACCGGGACGAACGCGAGGATCGACGGCGCCGAGGTGGGCGGCAAGACGGGCACCGCGCAGCACGGCGTGGACAACAGCCGCACGCCGTACGCCTGGTTCACGTCGTACGCGAAGGACTCGTCCAGCGGCAAGGAGGTGGCGGTCGCGGTGATCGTGGAGGACTCGGGCGCGGCCCGCTCGGAGGTCAGCGGCAACGGGCTGGCCGCGCCGATCGCGCAGAAGATGATGCGGGCGGCGCTGAAGTGACCCGGTACGGCCCCGCCCTTCTTAGCGTCCCTTAGGGCCCCTAAGGGCCTTGAGGCGCCTTGAGGCGCCTTACCGGGGCTGGAAGTAGGGCGTTCTCCCCATGCGCCGGTCCGCTCCTCAGCGGCCACACTGGCGCCCCGTGCGGTTCGGCGGCAGGAGTGGGGGAGATCATGGGGTCGACGCGTGGCGGCGTGCTGCGGGACCGGAACGCGGCGCTCGCTCTCGCCGGGGTCGTCGTCTCCGGGTTCGGTACGTCCGCGCTGTGGCTGGTGTCGGGGATCTGGGTCAAGTCGCTGACCGGGTCGGACAGTCTGGCCGCGCTCACGGTCTTCGCGATGTGGGCGCCGGTGCTGGTGGGGCCCGTGCTGGGCGTGGTGGCGGACCGGGTGCGGCGGCGACCGCTGCTGATCGGCTGTCAGCTCTCGCTGGCGGTGCTGCTCACCGCGCTGCTCGTCGTGGACTCGGCGGACCGTCTCTGGATCCTGTTCGGGGTGCTGTTCGTGTACGGCGCGAGCGGGGTCGTCCAGGACGCGGCGGAGGCGGCGCTCGTCGCGACCGCCGTCGACCGGCGGCTGCTGGGCGACTTCAACGGGCTGCGGATGACCGCCAACGAGGGGATGAAGCTGCTGGCGCCGCTCGCGGGCGCGGCGCTCTACGCGCGGTACGGCGGCGGCCCGGTCGCCCTGCTCGACGCGGCGACGTTCGTCCTGGCCGCCGGTCTCTTCGCGCTGTTGCGGGTACGGGAGGAGCGGCCGGACCCGGGGCCGCCGGGCGCCTGGCGGACCGGGCTCGCCGAGGGGGTCCGGCGGCTGCGGGGAACACCCGCCGTCCGCCCGCTCGTGCTCGCCGCGTCGGCCACGATGCTGCTGGCGGGGGTCAACGGGGCGCTGATCTACGCCGTGGTGGACCGGGGGCTCGGCCACGCGCCCCCGTACGTAGGGGTGCTGTACGCGGCGCAGGGGGCCGGGTCGGTTCTGACCGGGGTGCTGGCCGGCCCGCTGCTGCGGCGGCTGCCCGAGCGGGTGTACGCGGGCACCGGGATCGCGCTGTTCGCGGTGTCGGTCGCGGCGCGGGCGCTGCCGTACGACGCGGTGGTGCTGGCGAGCGCCGTGGGCGTCGGCGCGGGGCTGCCGTGTGTGCTGATCGCCGCGCTGACGGCCGTCCAGCGGGAGACTCCGGACGCGGTCCTCGGCCGGACAGCGGCGACGGCCAACACGCTGATCTACCTACCGAACGCGCTGGCGCTGGCGGTGGGCGCGGGGCTCGTCGCCGTCGTCGACCACACCGTCCTGCTGCCGGTGGCCGGGGCGGCCGGGCTGCTGACGGCCGGGTGGCTCCTGCGGGCGGCGCCGGCGGGAGCCACGCCGGACACGCCGGACTCAGCCGCGCAGGTCTGACAGCGCCTCCGTGACCGCCTTCAGGTCCGCGTCCGAGGCGAGGCCCGCGTGGTAGAGCCGCAGTTCGGTCGCGCCCAGTTCGGCGGCGTGCGCGGCGTCCTCGGCGAGGGTGGCCGGGCTGCCGCCCATGCCGCTGACGACGCCGAAGTTGGCCGCCAGCACGGAGGTCCCGGTGCGGTGGTCCGCGAACGGGCCGAGCATCGCCGCCGCCGCGCCGCCGGAGCAGGGCAGGACCACACCGTCCGCGACGCCCAGGATGTGCGCCGGGTCCACGCCCGGGTTGGCGCCGACACGGTACGGGGTGGGGTCGGCGTGCAGCAGCACCTGGAAGCCGGGGGCTGCCTCCGCCCGTACTGCGGCGACGGCCGCCCCCTGGAGCCCCTGGGCGACGCCGCCGCGCCAAGCGGCGGTGAGGGCGGCGAGATCCGCGCCGAGCAGCTTCTCGACGGCGCTCCAGCCGCTCTCCCGGGACCCCGTGGCCCACACGGGGTCCAGCGCACGCCGTACGGCGGCGGCCAGTTCGTCCGGGGCGGCGCTGAGGCCCGCGTACCCCTCCTGGCAGACCTCGCAGAAGCAGAGCGACATCAGATACTGCGCGGCGTCCCCGAGGGCGACCCCGCCGGTCTTGTCGTGGGCGTGCAGATGACCCAGTCCGTACCAGCCGCAGGACTCCAGCTCGGTGCCGCCGGTGCCGGGGCGTACGGCGGCCTCGGCGGCCAGCTCGGTCAGGTACGCGGCGACGGCGGGGCGCGCGATGCAGGGAGCCCAGGGGTAGCGGTCGCCGTAGGCGTTCACCACGGAGGTGTCGGGACGTTCGGCGCCGAGGCGGGAGTTGTGCGCGAGGACGACCCAACTGTGCACGTCGAGCCCCGCGCCCGCCAGCGCCTCGGCGGCCTCGCCGTAGGCGTCGCCGGGGGCCCAGGCGCCCGCGGGGTACGGGCGCGGCTCGCGGCCCGCCCAGCGGGCGGCGTCCGGCGGGTAGAGGACGGCGGCGTGCTCGGCGGTGACGATCCGGTGGCACGGATGGCGCGGGGTGAGGGCGCGCGTGGAGTGGTAGGCGGCGGCGAGGGTGACCTGCTGGACGCCGAGGTCGGCGATCCTTGCGGGGGCGTCGGGGTCGCCCACCACATCCCAGGGATAGACGAAGGTGGAAGTCTTCACGCGCCCTCCTCGGCTGACTCGGCGGACTCGGCTGACTCGGCTGACTCGGCTGACTTGGTGGACGCCTCGCCGGCCTCCGTGGTCCCCGTGGTGTCCGGGAGCAGCGTACGGCCGTGCTCGACGAGTTCCGCGAGGGCCTTGAGGTGGTCGGCCCGGGGCTCGCGCAGCGGCGGCCGTACCTCTCCGACGTCCAGGCCGCCGAGCCGTACCCCGGCCTTGACGAGCGAGACGGCGTAGCCACGGCCCAGGTTGCGCAGTTCGACCAGCGGGACGAAGAAGCCGTCGAGCAGCCGGTCGACCGTCGTGTCGTCGCCGGTGGTCAGCGCCCGGTGGAAGGCGAGCGCGATGTCGGGGGCGAAGGCGAAGACGGCGGAGGAGTAGAGGGTGATGCCGATGCCCCGGTAGGCGAGCCCGGTGAGTTCGGCGGTGGGCAGCCCGTTGAAGTACAGGAACGCGCGCCCGGGGAGTTCGCGGCGGACAGTGCTGATGACGCGCTGCATCAGGTCGAGGTCGCCGCAGCCGTCCTTCAGGCCGATGATCTTCTCGATCCGCGCCAGCGCGACGACGGTCGCGGGGGTGAAGACGGCGTTGTCGCGCTGGTAGACGATGGTCTCCAGGGACGTGGCCGCGGCCAGCTCCGTGTAGTGGCGTACCAGGCCCTCCTGGTCGGCGACGACCAGATAGGGCGGCAGGGCGAGCAGCCCGTCCGCGCCCTCCTCCTCGGCGATCCGCGCGTACCGCACGGCCAGCGCCGTGCCGTAGCCGGCGCCCGCCACGACGGGGACGCGACCCGCCGTCTCCTCGACGGCGGCGGCGACGCACCGGCGGTACTCGTCCGGGTCCAGGGCGTGGAACTCGCCGGTGCCGCAGCACACAAAGACCGCGGCGGCGCCCGCGTCGACCCCGCCGCGCACATGCGCGCGGAAGGCGTCGAGGCCGAGGCCGCCGTCAGGACCGTACGCGGTGACGGGGAAGAACAGCGGTCCGGCCACTCGGGTGAGGCGGGCGGCGAGCGGGGCTGAGGTCACGGGCGCTCCCTGGCCGTGGGGCGAGCGTTGATGGCTCGTTCATCATCCTGATTGGTGTCCATATTTCTGAACGCCGCCACGCTAAGCCAGCCGGAAGGGCCGGTCAAGACGGGATGCCGCAACGCGGGGACGGATTCGCCGCCTGCGGGCGACACTTGACGATGGCCCGCCACGCTCCTTATTTTGTCCACGCATGTGAATTCTGTCTACGAATCTGAGTGTTCTCCGAACAGTCGAGGAGATTCCGCCCATGCCCGCACCCCGTACCGTCCTGCTCACCGGCGCCGCCGGCGGCCTCGGCACCCTGATGCGGGGCCTGCTGCCCGCGTACGGCTACGAGCTGCGGCTCTTCGACGCCACGCCCATCGAGGGCGAGCCGGACGCCATCACGGCGGACCTGGCGGACAAGGCGGCGCTGCGCGAGGCGGTCTCGGGCGTCGACGCGATCATCCACCTCGCGGGCATCTCGCTGGAAGCCTCCTTCGACAAGATCCTGCGCGCCAACATCGAGGGGACGTACAACCTGTACGAGGCGGCGCGCGCGGCCGGGGTACGGCGCACGGTGTTCGCCTCCAGCAACCACGCGGTCGGCTTCACCCCGCGCCCCGAGTCCGGCGAGCCGCTGATCCCGATCGACACGCCGCGCCGTCCCGACACCTTCTACGGGCTCTCCAAGTGCTTCGGCGAGGACCTGGCGCAGCTCTACTGGGACCAGCACGGCCAGGAGACCGTCTCCGTACGGATCGGCTCCTGCTTCCTGGAGCCCACCTCCGTACGGATGCTCTCCATCTGGCTGAGCCCCGGCGACTGCGCCCGGCTCTTCGACGCGGCGCTCACCGCCGAGAACGTCGGCCACACCACCGTCTACGGCTCGTCCGCCAACACCCGGCTGTGGTGGGACCTGACGACGGCGCGGGCGCTCGGGTACGAGCCGCAGGACGACTCGGAGCAGTACGCCGAGAAGCTGATCGCGGAGCAGGGCGAGGCGGATCCGGCGAACCCGGCACACACGCGGCTGGGCGGCGCCTTCACCACCGACCCGCCGCGGTGGCCGTACTGAGAGCCGCGCGGGGGAACCGCGGGGAGGGCCGCGGACAGGGCGGCGGACACGGGGTCGGCCAGGGCGGCGGGGAAGGCTGGGAAAGGCCGTGGAAGGCGGGCGAAGGTAAGGGAACGGCAAAGCGGGGTCGTTCGTTACGTCTGGCATGACAGCTATGACCCCCGGCTCGAACATCCCTCTCCCCACCGCTCACATCGCGGTGGACGTCGCCGCTCCCGTGCGGCTCGACGTATCGGGCCTGCTGCTCACCGCCGACGGCAAGGTGCGCTCAGACGACGACTTCATCTTCTACAACCAGCCGGCGGGCCCCGGCGTGAGCTACCGCTCCGGCGGGGGTTCGGCGCCCGACGCGATCGTCGTCGACACCGCCGCCGTGCCCGCCGGCATCGAGAAGATCGTTGTCACGGCGAGCCCGGACGCGGCGGGGCAGAGCTTCCAGGGCATCGAGCCCACGGCCACGATCCGCGACGCCGGCACCGGCGCGGCGCTGGCCACGTTCACCCCGCCGCGGCTGGGCGCGGAGACGGCCCTCGTGATCGTGGAGGTCTATCTGCGCAACGGCGCCTGGAAGGCCCGCGCGGTCGGCCAGGGGTACGCGAACGGGCTGGCCGGCATCGCCACCGACTTCGGCGTCTCCGTCGAGGAGCCCGCCCCGGCCGCCGCCCCGGCGCCCACCCCGGCCCCCGCGCCCGCGATCGCCGATCCCCGGGTCGCCGCTCCCCCGGTCCCGGCCACACCGCCGCCGGCGCCTGCGGCGCCCGCGCCCGGCAGCGGGAAGATCAACCTGGACAAGGGCCGGGTCAGCCTCCAGAAGAACCAGACGGTGTCCCTGGTCAAGGGCGGCGCCCCGCTGCTCAGCCGGGTGAAGATGGGCCTCGGCTGGGAGCCCGCGTACCGGGGCAAGGACATCGACCTCGACGCGTCCGTGATCGCCTACGGTCCGAACCGGAACCATCTGGACAGTTGCTACTTCGGCAAGCTGTCCATCCTGAACGGGGCGATCAAGCACTCCGGCGACAACCTCACGGGTGAGGGCGGGGGTGACGACGAGGTGATCGTCGTCGATCTCGGTGCGATCCCCGCCGAGGTGAGCGGCCTGGTCTTCACGGTCAACTCGTTCTCCGGGCAGAAGTTCACCGAGGTCGCCAAGGCGTACTGCCGGCTGATCGACGCGGCGAGCGGCGAGGAGCTGGTGCGCTTCGACCTGACCACCGCCGAGCCGCAGACGGGCGTGATGATGGCGAAGCTGATCCGCCAGTTCTCCGGCGAGTGGGAGATGACCGGCCTCGGGGAGTTCGTGAAGTCCCGGACGGTCCGCGGGATGGTGAAGCCCGCCGCGAAGATCCTCTGACGCACGCGGGCAGAGCGGAGCCCCCGGGCCGCCGCGGGTCCTGAAGGTCCGCCGCGGGCCCGGGGGCCGGGGCGGACCTCAGAGCTTGGTGAGCTTGGCGAAGGGGCTCAGGATCCGCCCCTGTCGACCCGAGAAATCAATGAGCACTGCGTGTTCGCCCTCGACTCCGATGACTCTTCCCAACCCGAACTGATCGTGGGAGACCCGGTCCCCCACGTCGAACTGCTCGGGCGGGGGTGAGGCCGGGGCCTGGCGGTTGAAGGGACTGGACGGCAGGTGGCGCCGGGATCCGGCTGACTTTGTCATTACTTGGAGTATGCGCCCAAGGGGCCCCACCGCGCCATGCCCGGCCACGGACGAGCGGCCGGATCACCCGTCCCGAAACCAAACGCGCCCCTTTTTCGCGCCCCTTCCACTCCCTTCGCACTCCCCCATCGCCCCGCCTTCACCGACGGGTGGGCGCACCCGACCGGCACACTGGACCGGCCTGGACCGGCGCGCTCCGAAGGGAACCTCCCGGGCCGCTCCGGGCGTCGCAGTGACCGACCCGAGGGCGCACGAGCACCGCGGGTCCGGGGGGGGAGAGCGGACGCATGGAGCAGCTCGCGGGGTACCGGCTCGTCGCCGTGCTCGGGGAGGGCGGGATGGGGCGGGTGCATCTCGCCCGGTCCGCGTCCGGGCGGCTGGTCGCCGTCAAGACCGTGCACGAACACCTCGCCGCCGAGCCGGAGTTCCGCGAACGCTTCCGGCGCGAGACGGTGGCCGCCCGCAAGGTGGCGGGCCCGTTCACCGCGGCGGTGCTGGACGCCGACCCGGACGGCCGCCGGCCCTGGCTCGCGACCGAGTTCTGCGCGGGCCCCACCCTCACGGCGGCGCTGGCCGCGCTCGGACCGCTCGACGCCGACGGCCTCGGCGGACTGGGCGCCGCGCTCGCCGAGGCGCTGGCCGCCGTCCACCGCGCGGGCCTGGTCCACCGCGACCTCAAGCCGTCGAACGTCGTCCTCACCCATGAGGGTCCGATGCTGATCGACTTCGGGATCGCCAAGACGGCCACCGGGACGGGCGAGGAGAGCCTGACCGGCAGCGGCGAGATCATCGGCTCGCCCGGCTTCATCGCGCCCGAGCTGCTGACCGGCGCCGGCGAGCCGGGGCCGCCCGCCGATGTGTTCGCCCTGGGGGCGCTGCTGGCGTACGCGGGGACGGGACGGGCCCCGTACGGCACCGGCGCCGTCCACCGGATCCTCTACCGGACGCTGCACGACTCCCCCGATCTCACCGGGCTGCCCGGCGGCGCCGCGTGGCGGGACTTCCTCGGCCGGGTGCTGAGCCGGGCGCCCGGGGACCGGCCCGACCTCCCCGCGATCGTCGCCTGGTGCGGGGCGCGGAGCGGGGCGGAGCCCTGGTGGGAGCGGGAGCCGGTGTCAGGGCTGATCCGGCGCCGCGAGGACGAGATCGCGGAGCTGGTGACGGCCGCAGCGCCGCCTCCGGCCCCGGCTCCTGTGCCGTCGCCCGGGTCCACCGCGGCGTCGGCGACGGTGGCGCTGCGGCCGTCGGCGACGGACCCGGGCCCGTCGCCGGCGGCCACCAGCGGGGCACCGCCCTGTGGACCAAGGACATCGGCGGGGCGGGGTTGCTGCGTCAGGGCGACGCGCTCTACCTGGTGGCCACCGCGTCACTGTCGCGGCTGAACGCCCGTACCGGATCGACCGGCTGGACCTGCCCCGTACCGGACGGCGTCACCGACGCCGTGGTGGGCGACGGCCTGATCCATGTGGTGCGTCCGGGCGGCCTGCTCACGGCGGGGATCACGGCCGTCGACCCGCGAACCGGCCACGCGGCGTGGGACACCGGCCTCCTGACGGCCAGCCCCCGGCGGCGCAGCGCCACGGCCCTGTCCCCGGACGGGGCGGGAGTCGACGGCACGTCGTCCCTCCTCGCCGCCTCCCGGGACGTCCTGTGCCTGGTCACCTTCGCGCCGTACGAGACGGCGTGGGCCCGGCGGGTCGCCAAAGGCGTCCGCTGGCGCGCGTACGGCTACGACGCCCGTGACGGGGCACCGCTCTGGTTCCACGAGGGCACGGAGGCCGGGGTGGCCGGCGTCCACCAGGCGGGCGGCCGGGTCGCCGTCGCGGCGTCCACGGGGACCCCCGGCTCCTACGATCCGAAGGCGGACCCCGCGACGGAGACGCTGTACGTGCTGCGCGCCCGGGACGGCACCGTCGAACGGGAGATCCCCGGCGGCTCCCGCCACCCCGAGGCGCACCCCGGCTCCACCGGTGTGCGCTACTACGCCTCGGGCGGCGAGGTGAGCCGCGTCGAGCTGGCCCCGCGCCGTACGGACTGGCACCGCGCGGTCGACGGGGAGTCCGAGCTGGACGACACCCCGGCCGTCACCCCCACCGCGACCGCGGGCGCCGTGTACCTCGCGGACCAGGCAGGGATCAGCGCGCTGGACGCGGAGACGGGCGACACCCGCTGGTCCCGCCCTGACCTGACCGGGCTCGGGGACGGCGCCCCGCCGCTGGTGGCCGGTGGTCTCGTGTACGTCCGCGGACCCGAACCCGGATCCCGTACGTCCGGGACGGCGCCCGGCGCCTGGGGCGTGCACGGGCTCGACGCGGCCACCGGCGCCCTGGTCTGGGCGGCGCCGCTCGACGACGCCGACCGGGGCGTGCGCGCGGTGGCCGGCGCCGGTGTGCTCCATCTCGCCGCGAACGGCACGCTGTCCGCCTTCCCGCTGCCCGAGGCCGCCGCGACCGCCGCGACCGCCGCGACCACTGAGGCCCCTGAGACCGCTGACGGCGACGCGCGTGCGGAGGCGTCATGAGACCCGAGCCCCTGCTCCCGGACGACCCCGAGCGGTTCGGCACCGTACGGCTGCTCGGCCGGCTCGGCGCCGGCGGGATGGGCCGGGTCTATCTGGGCCGTACGGACGGGGGCCGGCTCGTCGCCGTCAAGACCGTGCACGCCCATCTCGCGGCGGACCCGCGCTTCCGGGAGCGCTTCCGGCGCGAGACGGCCGCCGCGCGCGCCGTGACGGGGGCGCACACGGCTGCGGTGCTGGACGCCGACCCCGAGTCCGCCGTGCCCTGGCTGGCCACCGCCTATCTGCCGGGGATCACGCTGCGCCGGGCCGTCGCCGCGTCGGGGCCGCTCGCCGTCCCCGTCGTACGGGCCCTGGGCGCGGCGCTCGCCGAGGCGCTGACGAGCATCCACGGCGCGGGGCTGGTGCACCGTGACCTCAAACCGTCCAATGTCATGGTCACCACGGACGGGCCGCGGGTCATCGACTTCGGGATCGCGCGGGCCGTCAGCGGCGACGGGCTGACGGCGGCGGGCGATCTCGTCGGTACGCCGGGGTTCATCGCCCCGGAGCAGATCACCGGCGACGGTCCTGTCACCGCGGCGGCGGACCTCTTCGCGCTGGGCGCGGTGCTCACGTTCGCGGCCACGGGCCGGGAGCCCTTCGGGGACGGTACGGCGGCGATCCTGCTCTACCGAGCGGTCCACGAGGAGCCGGAGCTGACCCGGGTGCCGGAGGCGCTGCGCGGGCTGGTCGCCGCGTGCCTGCGCAAGGACCCCGCGCGCCGCCCCTCCGTCCCGGCGGTCCTGGAGCGCACGGCGGACCCCGGGGCACCGCTGTGGTGGCGCGAGGAGCCGCTACGGAGCCTGCTCGCCGAGGCGGGCGCGGCCGGGACGGCCGGTACGCCCGGTACATCGATTACATCGGGTACGTCGGTTACATCGGTTACGGAGCCGGCCGCACCGCCGAGGGTGCGTACGGCGGTGCTGACGCCCCCGGGGACGGTGAAGGCGACCGCTCCCCTGCCCTCGCCGTTGGCGCCCCCGCTCCCGCCGTCGCCCGCGTACGCCGAGCGCCTGCGGCAGGTGGGGCGCCTGGCGCGCCGGAGCGCGCTGCTGGTGGCGGGCGGCGGCTTCGCGGCCGTGTGCGTCGCCGCCTTCCTGCGCGACACCGGCCCCGATCCCGGCCCGGCGGACCCGCCGGACAAGAGCGCGCAGCTCAGCCTCAAGAAGGGGTCACCGGCCGCCACGAGCGCGCCCGGCGGGCTGCGCTGGACCCTCACCGTCGACGCGCTGCTGGGCGACGGGGCGGACATCGACGGCCTGCTGGTCGCCGGGTCCACGGTGGTGCTGCATCTGGCGCGCGGGCCCGGCGCCACCTTCGGCAGCGTCCACGCCCGCGCCACGGCCGACGCGAGCCCCCGCTGGGAGCGGTCCACGGGCGGCGCAGCGCCCGCCCTGTGGGGCGTCACCGGGCGGACGCTGCTGGCGGGCGAGGTGGGGATGCCCGCCGTCGATCTCCTCTCGGGCACGGCGCACGGCGCGGTGGACGACACCCTGTCCGCACGCTGGTTCGCCGTGGCGGGGCCGGCGCTGGTCCTCGCCTACGAGCCGCGTACGGGCGAGAAGGCGCTGCGCGCCGTCGACGCGCGCACCGGCGAGGCGCTCTGGTCCCGCGACGAGAGCCCGCGGCCCCCGGCCGTCCTCGGCGACGCCCTGCTGCTCGCCCCCGCCCTCGGCTCGGGCGCGCGGTGCCTGGAGGGCGCCTCGGGCCGGGCGCGCTGGACGTACGCCGGGCTCGGGGACGACGATCCGGCGGCGCTCGCCGCGCTGCCCGGCGCCGGCCGCTTCGCCCTGCTCGCCACCGACAGCGCGGGCCGGGGGCGGCTGCACCTCGTCGACGTACGCACCGGGGAGCGCGCCGCCCTCGGGCCGCGCGCGTACACCGTGACGCCCGGTACGACGGCGCTCGGCCACGCCGGTACCACCGGGCTGCTCTTCACCTCGGGCCGGCTGCACGCCTTCAGCGCCACGACCGGAGAACCCCTGTGGGACCGCGCCTCCCTCGGTCTGGAGGCCGGCTGGCCGGCCCGGGCGGGCGGTGCACGGGCGCCGGTGACGGCGGGCGGGCTCGTCCTGCACTGGGCGGGCCCCGGCACGCTCCAGGCCCTGGACCCCGCCACCGGCGAGGAGCACTGGCGGCGGGCGGTGAGCGGCGTGGCCAGGCTGCCGCCCGCCGTGGCGGGCGGCACGGTGTACGCGGCGACCGGCGAGCGCTGCACGGCGCTGCGGCTCACCACGGGCGAGCCGCTGCGTACCTGGGAGGTGCGGGACATCCGCGGGCTGGCCGCGGACGGCGCCGGCTGGTACGCCCGTACCGGCAAGGCGACGGTACGGGCCTACAACAGCCCCTGATCCGGCGGCGTCAGCGGCGCGGCGAGCGCCGCCACGGGCCGGTGACGGCCAGCATGATGCCCGGTTCCTGGATATTGGCGAAAAGCGTGCGGCCGTCGGGCGAGAACACGACCCCCGTGAACTCGCTGTCGTTGAGGTCGTTGCGCGCGATGGGGTACGTACGTCCGCGCTCCGTCGCGCCGAAGAGGTGCTGGAGCCCCTCGCCGTCCTCCGCGATGACCAGCCCGCCGTACGGCGAGACGGTGATGTTGTCGGGCCCGTCGAAGGAACCGTCCTTCGTGGGATCGGGGTTGACGCCGAGCAGCACCTTGAGGGTGAGCGTGCGCCGCCGGGGGTGGTAGAACCACACCTGGCCGTCGTGCGGGGTGCCGGGGCTCTCGTCGCGGGCGTACGAGGAGACGATGTACGCGCCGCCGTCCCCCCACCACATGCCCTCCAGTTTCCTGGCCCGGGTGACGTCCCCGGCGCCGAACTGCTCCCGTACCTCGACGGTCCGCGCGTCCCGTTCGGGGACGTCCACCCAGTCGACGCCGTAGACCGTGCCGATCCGGGTGGCGCGCGACAGGTCGTCGACGAACGAGCCGCCCGCGTCGAAGCAGCGCGGCGCCTGGAGCGCGCCCGCGTCGTCGGCGAGCCGGGCGAACTGGCCGCGTCCGTGCTTGAAGCCGTGCGGCGGGATCCAGCGGTAGAAGAGGCCGTTGGGGCCCGAGGCGTCCTCGGTCAGATACGCGTACCCGGTGCGGGGGTCGATGACGACGGCCTCGTGGTCGTACCGGCCGAGCGCCTTGACGGGCCGCGGATCACGGTTGGCGCGCCGGTCGTACGGGTCGACCTCGAAGACGTAGCCGTGGTCCTTGGTCATCCCGTTCTCGCCCGCGCGGTCGGTGTTCTCCTCGCAGGTCAGCCAGGTGCCCCAAGGGGTGCGTCCGCCCGCGCAGTTGGTCGACGTACCGGCGATGCCGACCCACTCGGCGGTCCGGCCGTCGGGGCGGGTCTCCACGACCGTGCAGCCGCCGGCCGCGGCGGGGTCGTAGACCAGGCCCTCGGTGAGCGGCACGGGGTGGGGCCAGTCGGACCTGGGGCCCTTCAGCTCGTGGTTGTTGACGAGCAGGGTGACCCCGCGGCTGCCCTCGAACGTCGCGGTGCCGTCGTGGTTCGACGGCGTGTACTCGCCGGTCTCCAGACGGGTCACCCCGCTGTGGGTGATGACCCGGTACGTGAACCCGGCCGGCAGCGCGAGCACGCCGCGCGGATCGGCCACGAGGGGGCCGTACCCCGGCTCGGGGGCGGGCCCCGACGCGATGTCGGGGCCGTCGTCGGCGGCGAGCGCGCCGGGCGCGGTCGCGAGCGCCCCCGTGGCGCCGGTGAGGACGAGTCCGGCGCCGGTGAGCGCCGATCTTCCGGTGAATTCCCTGCGGGTCAGCGGCATGGAGGCTCCTGGGGGCGGAAGGAGGGACCGGGGCGGGTACGGCGGGAGCGGAGGTACCGGGCGGAGACGGGGAGGTGCGGGGGTGCGGAGGTACGCTCCCCAGGCTGCCGCGCGTGCCTGAACGGCGGCTGAACACCGTCCGACGTCGAGAGGCGCCACACCATGAATCTCCCCGCCGGAAAGCACGGGGGAAAGCCCGCAGGAGAGCCCACCGGCCGGCTTCCGGCCACCGGACAGCTCCCGGCCACCGGCCGCGGTGTGCTCGTCAGCGGCGCGTCGCGCGGCCTCGGCCGCGCCGTCTGCCATGCCTTCGCCGCCCAGGGCGACCGGGTCGCCGTCCACTACGGCAGCCGCTCCGACGACGCCCGCCGCACCCTGGAGTCACTCCCCGGCACGGGCCATGTGCTGATCGGCGGCGATCTCTCCGACCCGGCGGAGGTGGCCCGCGTCGCCGACGAGGCGGCGGAGGGGCTCGGTGGGATCGACGTCCTCGTCAACAACGCGGCCGTGAACACGGCCCATCCCCTGCCCACGACGGGCTACGAGGAGTGGACGACCGCCTGGCAGCACCACCTCTCCGTCAACCTCATGGCGACGGCGCTGCTCAGCCACCGCGCCGCGCACGGCATGATCACCCGCGCCGTGCCCGGCCGGATCGTCAACATCGGCTCCCGGGGCGCCTTCCGCGGCGAACCGGACCACCCCGCGTACGGGGCCACGAAGGCCGCGGTGCACGCCCTGGGGCAGTCCCTCGCGGTCTCCCTGGCCCCGTACGGCATCGGCGTCGCGTCGGTGGCGCCGGGCTTCTTCGAAACGGAGCGGGTGGCGTCCCGGCTCTCGGGCGAGGAGGGCGAGAAGATCCGCACCCAGAGCCCGTTCGGCCGGGTGGCCTCCGCGGACGAGGTCGCGGAGGCGGTGCGCTGGCTGGCGTCGCCGGGGGCCCAGTGGTCGTCGGGGGCCGTCCTGGACCTGAACGGAGCGTCGTACCTCCGGTAAGGGCGCGGTGGTCGGGGGTGCGGTGTGGGGGCCCGGTGTGAGGGGTGCCCGGTGCGAGGGGGCGGGTTGTCGCCACCGCCCGTCAGAGCCCACCGCCCGTCAGAGCCCCCCGCGGCCCCTCAGTTGCCGCCGCGCGAACGCGCCTTGAAGGCCGCCTTGCGCGCGTCCTTCGACACGGCCCGGTCCCGGTGCAGCCGGCCCATCGCCTCCAGGACGTCCGCCGTCGCCGGGTGGTCCACCCGCCACGCCGCCTCGAAGAATCCGCTGTGCTGCCCCACCAGCCCCTCCACCAGCTCCTGGAGTTCGTCCGGCTCGCCCTCCGCGTCGAGTTGCGCGGCGATCGTGTCGACGGCCAGCCAGAAGATCATCGACTCGGGCGGCGGCGGTACGTCCTTGGCGCCCAGCTCAGCGAGCCAGACCCGCGCCAGGCCGCCCAGTTCCGCGTCGTCCAGGACCTCGCGTACCGCTGCTTCGGCCTCCGCGCCGACGAGGGAGAGCGCCTGCTGGCACTGGAGGCGGCGCAGCGGTGCGCCGCTGTCCCGGCCCCGTGCGGCGGCGAGGAGTTCGCGTACGGCGTCGAGGGGCACCCGGCCGGCGAGCCACTGCTCCGTCTCGGCACGGGCGGCGGGCTCGGGGAAGTGCGCGATACCGTCGAGGAGCGCGTGGGCGTCCTTGTCGGCGAGTTCGCCGACGACGGGCGCGGTGACGCCCGCCTCCAGCATCCGGGACCTGATCCCGTAGAGCCCGAGCGGCGTCAGCCGGACCATGCCGTACCGCGAGACGTCGTCCTCACCCACCGGCGGCTCCGGGTCGGCGTCCTCCGCCATCAGGGCCTCGTCCACCGGTACGTACGAGACGAGCCCGACCGGCTCCAGCACCCGGAACTGCTCGTCCAGCCGCATCATCGCCTCGGACACCTGCTCCAGGATGTCGTCGGTGGGCTCGCCCATGTCGTCGGGGACGATCATCGACGCGGCGAGGACGGGCAGCGGTACGGAGATGTCCGTGCCGCCGCCTTCGGCGACGGTGAGCAGATAGAGGTTGCCGAGGACGCCTTCGAGGAATTCCGCCTCCTCCTCGGGGTCCCAGTCCAGCGACTCGAAGTCGATCTCGCCGTCGTCGTCGATGGCCGCAGCGAGATCGTCGAGCACGGGCACGGTGGCGTCCGCGAAGGCGACGTCCAGGGCGTCCAGCCAGAGGGAGAGGATGTCCTGGGGGGAGCCGGACGTGACCAGGGCGAGCTGGTCGCCCGCCGTGACGCTTCCGGTGTGCTCCTCCGCGCCGTCGGCGGCCTCGTCGGGTTCCTCGACGTCCACCAGCCCCGTGTCGACCGCGACGCGCCACGCCTCGCTCGCGTACGCCTCGCCGTCACCCTCCGACGTCTCGTCGCCGAGGCCGAGCTGTTCCGCCGCGGCGGGCAGTTGCTCGTCGACCAGCTCGCCCCCGGCGCTCACCCGGGTCTCCGGGCCCGCCCAGCGGGCGAGGCGCACGGCCCGGGCGAGCAGCGGCGCGGCGAGCGCGTCCCGGGCCAGTTCGGCGTCCGAGAGCAGCCGTACCGGCGGCAGGGTGGGGTGGTCTGCGGGCATCTGGTGGGTCTCCTTGTGGGGTGGGGACGGCCGGAGGGTTCCCCAGCGTAGACGCTTTTGGACCCTTCCCACCCGGTTCATGTACCCGACAACCACCCTCCCCAGCGCCTGCCTTGGCCGGACCTCGTCAGCCCGTGGCACCGCCCGCGGGGAAGAGGCTGATCGCGGGCGTGCAGCGGGTGACGGTGCTGCCCTTCACCCCCGGGTGCGCGCGGACCGCCCGCCACTGCTCCGTGTCCGACCCGATGCCCTGGCCGGGTGCCGCGAGGGCGTCGACATGGGCCTGTTCGCTCTCCCACCCGGCGAGGTTGAGGACCCGGGTCCCGTCCGTGGCGGCGTGGAAGTACGCGGAGATCCCGCCCGGCGCCAGGTGCGGGTCGGTCCCGATCGCCTCGAAGACGGTGTCCACCCAACTGCGCAGCCGCGCGGGGTCGGGGCCTTCGAACTCCACGTCCACGGCCACGAAGCAGCCGGGCACCGGCCCGTCGCCCGGCGCCGTCGGCCCTTCGCCGCGGTAGAGGGTGTACGGGCGCAGCCCCACGCGCTCGATCCCGGGCACGGCGGCGTCGATCTCCGCGACGCGCTCGTCCCGGCCGGTGGCGGCGAACGCCTGGTGCGCGGCCCGGTCGCGCCACTGCGAGTAGTGGAGCAGCGTCTCCCCGTCGTTCCCGGTGAGGACGGAGTACGAGAGCAGCCCGCCGGCCGGCCACGGTCTGCTCCGCCAGACGCGGGTGATGGCCTCGACCGTCGCCTGTTGCCGTTCGGGCGTGCCGACGCGCCAGGTGCTGACCATGACGACGCCCACGCCGGGGCGCGTGAAATCAGGAAGGGTGCTCAGCCGTACGGGCATGGTGATTCCTCCTCGCGGCACACCCCCGCGGCGCGCCCACGATCACCATGCTCAAAGATGAAGCGCGGTTGAGGTCAACCCCTGTCCGGGGCGTCGCCCAGCGCTCCCTGTCCCCGTTTCCCCGTGTCCCCGTTCACCCCGTATCCCCGTAGCCCGCCCCTGCCTCTGTCCGGTGTCAGACCACGACGTCGAACCACGGCCGCCGTGTGGTGGCCCAGTGCGCCACCCAGCCGGCGAAGCCCGGCCCGGCCGCGGGGTGACCGAAGGCCGCCCCGAACGGCGCCGCCCCGACGTCGCTGATGTTCCATATCCGGCCACGCTCCGCGCCGGTGACGACGAGATGCCAGTACATGCCGCAGCCGTCCGTGCCCAGCACCACACTGCCGTGGTTGCTGACCTCGTCGATGAGCGGCTCTATCTCCTCGTACGGCCGGGGGTCGTCCTCCCACACCCATGCCTCGGTGAGGGGGAACGGCTTCGCGAGGACTCTCTGCGTCTGGTCGCAGCCCCAGTCCTCGGGCAGCGCGGCCACCGGTATCAGCCCGTCGATGTCGGCGGGCCCCTCCGTGCAGCCGTCGCATATCTCCGCGACCAGCGTGCGGTACGGCTCGGGCAGGACGATGCCCTGTCCCTGTTCGAAGGCCCGCACCGCGTCCCAGCCGAGCGGCGGCAGCCGCCGCTCCGGCGGGAAGGCCGCGCGCAGCGCGTCGAGTTCGCCCCGGTCCGCCCCGCCCCGGTCGGCGTATTCGGTGTTCATGCTCTCCATGCCCTCCATGTCCCTGATTGGATCAGCACCCACTGACACTCCGCCCCCTGCTACCCCGAAGCACCCTCCGGCACGCTGTCCCCGGGGGCGCCTTCGCCATTGAGCCGTACGATATGGCCCCCTTCCGCCCACGCGTACTCATACGGATGCCTGGGGGTGCGAGACCAGGCCACGGCGTCCTGTTCACACCGCGGGCGCCCCGTGGCGCCGTCGGCGGAGGCGTCCTGGCAGGTGGGCGCGGTGAAGGAGACACGGGCGGCTGCCCGGACGGTGACGCCCGGCCCACCGGAGGAACCGATGCCGCGGCGTCCGCGGGCCCCGGGGGCGTCCTCGGCGTGGGTGGTGCACGATCCTTGGCCAGAACCTCGGCGTCCGGCTGACCATTGACGCGATAAGGCCGTTGACCGCGGCGCGTCGGTGTGATCGTCACGACCCCCATGACCGCGCCGACGGCCCGCCCCCGCCGTGCGACGTGTGCGCACCACGCGATCCCCCTTCCCCCGTTCGGCCCCTTGCCCAAGCTGCCGGCAGGAACCAGGGACCTTCGCCGATCATGCCAGACCTGCCGCCACCATCGGATTCTTCAGCATTGCTTCGCGCTCACCCGAAGCAGATCTAAGTAGACCTTCACAGTCCGGCGTCGGAGACTCCCGGCATGACGACTTCACGCCGCCCCTTCGGACGGGCCCTGTGCGCCATGGTCACCCCCTTCACCGCCTCCGGGGAGCTGGACGAGGCCGGCGCGCGCACGCTCGCCCGGCACCTCGTGGACGGGGGATGCGACGGGCTCGTCCTGAACGGAACCTCCGGGGAGTCCCCCACCACGACGGACGCCGAGAAGACCGCTCTGGTCGAGGCGGTGTGCGCGGAGGTCGGCGACCGGGCGCACATCGTCGCGGGCGTCGGCAGCGCGGACACCCGCCACACCCTCGCGCTGGCGCGCGCGGCCGAACACGCGGGAGCGCACGGCCTGCTGGTGGTGACGCCGTACTACAGCCGCCCTCCGCAGGCGGACGTCGAGGCGCACTTCCTGCGGATCGCGGACACGGCGCGCGTCCCGCTGATGCTGTACGACATCCCCGCGCGCACCGGCACCCGGATCGAGCCGGCGACGATGATCCGGCTCGCCGCGCACCCGCGCGTCGTCGCCGTGAAGGACTGCGCGTACGACCTGGCGGGCAGCTCGAAGGTGATCGCCCGCACCTCGCTCGCGTACTACTCCGGCTGCGAGGAGCTGAACCTCCCGCTGTACGCGGTCGGCGGCGCGGGCTTCGTCAGTACCGTGGCCAATGTCGCGCCCGGCCCGCTGCGCGCCGTACTGGACGCGTACGACGCCGGTACGGACGAGCGCGCCGGGTCCGTGCGGGCGCACCAGCGCACGCTGCCGCTGACCGAGGCGATGATGGCGTCCGGGCTGCCGGGCACGGTCACCGCGAAGGCGCTGCTCGGGCGTCTCGGCCTGCCGGGCGGACCGGTCCGTGAACCGCTGCGGCCCGCCGGCCGGGAGACGGCCGACGGGCTGCTGGGGCTGTATCTGGGGCTGTACGGCGAGCTCGCGGCAGCCGCCGCGGCGTGATCAGTGGTTCAGGTACCAGAGATCAGTGGTTCAGGGGTCAGGGACCAGGGATCAGTTGTGGCTGTGGAGCACGTCGTTGAGACCGCCCCAGACCGCGTTGTTCGGGCGGGCCTCGACGGCGCCGCTGACCGAGTTGCGGCGGAAGAGGATGTTGCTCGCGCCGGACAGCTCGCGCGCCTTGACGATCTGGCCGTCCGGCAGCGTGATGCGGGTGCCGGCCGTGACGTACAGCCCGGCCTCCACGACGCACTCGTCGCCGAGCGCGATCCCGACGCCCGCCTCCGCGCCGACCAGGCAGCGCTCGCCGATGACGATGCGCTCCTTGCCGCCTCCGGAGAGCGTGCCCATGGTGGAGGCGCCGCCGCCGATGTCGGAGCCGTTGCCGACGACGACGCCCGCGGAGATCCGGCCCTCGACCATGGAGGTGCCGAGGGTGCCCGCGTTGAAGTTGACGAAGCCCTCGTGCATGACGGTCGTGCCCTCGGCGAGGTGCGCGCCCAGGCGTACCCGGTCGGCGTCGGCGATCCGGACGCCGCCCGGCGCCACGTAGTCCGTCATCCTCGGGAACTTGTCGACCGAGGTCACCTGGAGGTGCAGCCCCTCGGCGCGGGCGTTGAGCCGTACGGTCTCCAGCGCGTCCACGGCGACCGGGCCGAGCGAGGTCCAGGCGACGTTGGCGAGCAGGCCGAAGATGCCGTCCAGGTTCTGGCCGTGCGGCCGGACCAGCCGGTGGCTGAGGAGGTGCAGCCGCAGGTAGACGTCGTGGGTGTCCAGCGGCTTGTCGTCGAGGGAGGCGATGACCGTACGGACCGCGACGGTCTCGACCCCGCGGCGGGTGTCGGCCCCGATCGCTTTCGCCGCGCCGTCGCCGAGCAGTTCCACGGCGCGCTCGGCGGAGAGCCGCTCGGTGCCGGCCGGGCCGGGCTCGGCGGAGAGCGCGGGGGCGGGGAACCAGGTGTCGAGGACGGTGCCGTCCGCCGTGACGGTGGCGAGGCCGGCGGCGACGGCGCCCGTGGCACGCGAGGAACGGGGGGAACCTTGGGAAGACGTGTCGGTCATGGTCAGAACCTAACGTTTTCGACGCCGCCCGGGCCAACCGGTCTCAGGTGCCGGGCGCGCGGCCCCGCCACCCGCGGTCACCGCTCAGCTCAGCGCTCAGCTCAGCCGGTTGTCCTGGGATCCGCCCGCTCTGTGGTCGACGTCGTCCTCCGCGCTCGGCAGCGGACCGTGCCCCTCGGAGTGGTGGTTGACCCAGCCGCAGACCCCGCAGCTGTAGCGGCCGTCGAGTCCCGCGATGAGGGTGCCGCACTGCCGGCACTCGGCGTAGGTGATCTCGGGCCCCGGGGACGGATCGCTCATCCTGTCAACCTACGGCTCCCGGAATCAGCCGCGCCAGCGCCTGACGCGCGTACTCCTCGTCGTACACCCCGTCGGTCAGCAGCACCTGGAGGCAGATCCCGTCGAGCAGCGCGACCAGCGCCCGTGCGGTGACGGGGTCGATGCGCGCCGCGAGCGGCTCGGCGAGCGCGCCGCACCACTCCGCGGCGACCGGGCGCAGCGCGGGCCGGCGCAGGGCCGCGAGGTACAGCTCGTACTCCAGTTCCACGCCGGTACGGTCCCCCGCCAGCCATTCCCCGGTGAGCCGGGCCAGCTCGGCGGCGATGTCGCACGCGGGGTCGGCGAGCGCGCCGCTCTTCCGTACGGCGTCCGCGAACCCCTCGTTGGCCTGCCGGAGCGCGGCGATCAGCAGTTCGTCCAGCGAGGCGAAGTGGTACGTGGTCGAGCCGAGCGGCACATCGGCCTCGGCGGCGACGGTGCGGTGGCTCAGCCCGGCGATCCCGGCGCGTCCGACCACCCGCAGCGCGGCGTCGATGATGCGCTGGCGGCGCTCGGGGTCGTAACGGCGCGACATCAGTGGGCCCCTCCGAGATTGAGCACGACGACGCCCGCGATCACCAGGGCGATCCCCAGCAGCTTGAGCAGGTCCGCGGACTCGTTCAGGAAGATCATCCCGATGGTGGCGACGGCCGCCGTGCCTGCCCCGGCCCAGATCGCGTACGCGGTGCCGACGGAGAGCGTCTTGAGCGTCTGGGAGAGGAAGGCGAAGGCCAGGAGGTACCCCGCCACGGTCAGCACCGAGGGCCACAGCCGGGTGAAGCCCTCGCTGTACTTCATGGCGGTCGTCGCGCCCACCTCTGCCGCGATCGCCACGGCCAGCAGTCCGTATCCCATGCGTACGAGTGTACACATCGTTGCGTACGGCCGTACGCAACGCGGATCGGCGGCTCGGCGGCTGGTCGGATCGGCGGATGGCCGGATGGCCGGATGGCCGGATGGTCGGATCGTCAGCGGATCCGGGCGTACGAGGCCATCAGGCCCGCGGCGAGCACCGCGTCCACCGCGGGCACCGACAGCCGGTCCTCCAGCAGCGGACGGATCCCGATCGTGGTCAGCCCCGTGCAGGCCAGCAGCAGGGTGTCCGCGCCCGCCTCGACCAGCTCGGTGGCCGCAGCCAGAACGGCCGCCGGGCCGTGCGGTGCGAGAAGGTCGGTCGTACGGTGCACATCGCGCGGGCGTACGGCACCGAGGAAGTGCGGGCCGAGGACGGCCCGGACGCCGGGCGGCGCTTCGTCGGTGATGCCCAGCACGCCGACCCGGGTGCCCAGACCGAGCGCCACGGCGGCCGCCGCGGAACCCGCGCCGATCACCGGCACCCCCACGGCCGCGCGCGTCCGGGCGAGCGCCGGGTCCGCGGCGCAACTGATGATCACGGTGCCGGCGCCCTCGTCGGCCAGTTCCCGGGCCAGGGACACGATCTTGGGCTCGGCGAGACGTTCGGTCTCCTCGTCATGGATGCCGTGCGGCTGGTCCGGGATGCAGCGGGAGAGGGTCGGGTAGCCGAAGTGCTGTTCCAGGATCCGCCCGTGGGCGGTGACCAGCGCGGGGTCGCCGCTGGTGAGGACACGGACCAGGCCGACGGGCGACGACGGTTCGGGCGGAGCGACGCGTGTCATGAGAGATCCTTCCTTTCCGCTGGTCAGGTGGTCATGCCTGCTGCCGGCCGAACGCGGTCACCACCTCACCGGCCAGCCGTACCGCGAGGGCCCGGGCCAGCAGAACCGGCCGGTCCGCGGCGCGCGCGGCGGCCCGGCGCATCTCCTCGGTGTAGCCGATGCAGTCCAGGACGAGCCACGCGCTGCCGCCGTCCGCGAGCTCCCGCGCGGCCTCGGCGACCTCGTGCAGGGCACGTTCGCGCGGTGCGTACGGATTGGCGCCGGCCGCCAGGACACGGCCCGGCAGGACCTCGGAGAAGCGCCGGGCCACGTCCTCGGCCTGGTCGGGGTGGGGGCAGACGATCCCCACCGGATCGGTGCCGACGACGGCCGCGACGGCCCGCTGCACCAGCGGCTCGGCGAACAGCAGCGGCCGGGTCGCCCGTACGGAGGGGAAGCGGCCGGTGCACAGCAGCAGGGTCGCCGCGGCGCCGTCGCGCTCCGCGCGGGCGACGGCCTCCTCCATACGGGGGATCAGTGCCGCGTGCCCGAGGACCACGGAGCCGCCGTCCCGCAACCGGGAGACCAGCGGCGCCTCGCCGGGCTCCGGGGCCAGGGCCCGGCGGGTCTCCTGCCCCGCCTCGCCGTCGAACCGGTCGTCGTCGAGCGCGCCGTGTTCGACCAGACGTACGCCCGGCAACAGCGGTTCGGCGTCCGGGCGCAGATCGGTGCGCGGGGCCTGGCCGATGGTGACCAGTCCGAGAGCGGGTGGGCCCAGCGGATTCTCGACGCTGTCCGGGACGTCCATGAGTCGATCCTTCGGGGAGGAGTGGGAGGGATGGGAGGGGCGGGAGGAGGGGGAGGAGTGAAGGGTGCCGCGGAGAGGGGGCCCTCCCAGATCACATGACCTTGGTGAGCTGACCCACGTCGTTCAGCGAGCTGCCCGCCACCAACCCGGCACCGACCAGGGACAGATCGTTCTCGGCCTGCTCGTCGGACTCCTTGCGCGCGGCGCGATCGGTCAGACCACGGCGGCGCCACAGCGTGTAGCCCCGGCGGACGACCAGCGCCCCGAGCACCATCCATCCGGCGTTGGGCGTGGCCACGAGCAACCCGGTGGCCAGCAGGACACCCATCTGCCGGGACGAACCGCCGATGAACTGGATCAGCGCTCCCGGGATGGCCCACAGCAGCATGGTCCGTACGGTGTCGGGGTCGAGGCCCGTCTTGATGGTGGTGACGTAGACCTCGGAGACCGGCGGTATTCGGCCGTCAGCGAAGAACGACTTCCAGGCGACGGCGACCACGACGAGCGCGACGCCGAAGCCGACGAGCTGGGCCAGATACTGCTGGCGCCGTCCGTCCAGCTCGAAGGGGAGCCACGGGGCGGCGTCCTTGCGCAGCAGCCAGCCGGCCTTGAAGTCGTAGCCGAGGTCGGCGAAGGCGGGGCCGGTGGAGGCGGTGTAGCCGACCAGCAGGGCGAGCGGCACGGTGGGAATGTGCAGGACCAGGCCGACGATCAGCACGATCAGGGTGACGGCGAAGGCGGGGAACCAGCCGGAGTGCATCGCCGCCAGACCCACGATGAGCTGGTGTACGAGGGCGGCGGCACCGGCCAGCGCCACCCAGCCGATGAGGGCGGGCAGGGACATCCCGGCCACTATCCCGCCCGTGATCGCGACCACGACCGCACCGCAGAGGAAGAGCACCATGCCTTCCAGCAGTCCACGGCGGAGCCGTGCGGTCCCGACCGTGGTTCCGTGCTCGGCGACCGCGTCGGCGACCACGACCGCGCCGGAGCCGGAGTCGGCGTCGGAGCCGGCGACCACGACCGCGTCGGCGTCCGCGCCGGCCGCCACGCCGCCGCCCTGAACCTGCCGGGCTCCGCGCTTCGAGCTGTCGGTACGGGATCGGCCCTTGCCGCCCCTCATCAGCAGCAGCGCCTGGACCAGGGCCACCAGCCCGGCACCGATCATCAGGCCGTGCGGCACCCGGTCGGCGGTGAGGTCGACATGGAGGATGCCGGGGGCGTACTGGGCGACGGTCAGCCCGAGGCCGAACATCAGCAGCGCCCAGATATTGCCCAGGAAGCCGACACCGGCGGCGCTGGTGGGGAGCTTGAACAGGGCGCCGACCAGGCCGACCACCGCGCTCACCCCGAGCACGGTGGCCTTGCGCCCGCCGCTGTCCCCGGCCTTGATGGTCTCCGCCGCCGCGATGCCCGCGGGCCAGGAGTTGGTGGCCGGCAGGAGCTTGGAGTCGAAGACCCGGTACAGCACCCAACTGTCGACGGCCAGCCCGATGGCGGCGCCGCCCAGCATGGGCCACACCAGGTCGGTACGGCCCAGCGCGAAGGGCACGGCGATGGGGGTCAGCAGTGAGTTCGCGGCGGCGAACGTGGCGCCGGAGATCGCCGACTGCACCAGGTTCTGCCGGTGCTGCGAACGCATCCGGATCAGTGCGCCGAGCGGGATACGGCCGATCATCATCGCGATCAGGGCGCCGATCACCGCCGTGTTGGGCGAGATACCGAGCGAGGTGATCAGCACGATGCCGATCAGGGCGCCGAGGACCGACATCGCGACGGTGATGACGAGGGTGATCGGTTCGAAGGCTCTGGGGTGCTTTTCCGTCGGCGCCACCGTGGCCGGCGCGGCGGTCGAAGCTCTCGGGTTCAAGGGGACTCCAGGGTGGGGACGGCCCGGCGGGCAGGGTGACGGGGAAAAGCGGCGAGGTCGAGCGCTGTCCGGGCGGTGGCCCGCCCGGACAGGCTCCGGGTCACTGCGCCGGGGCGAGCGCCTGCAACCGGGTCATCGGTCCGTACAGCTCCACGAGCCGCGCGAACTCGTCGGCGTCGTGGAACCGGGCGGCTCCGCGGCCGAACTCCTTGGCGGTCTCGATCGCGAACCGGGCGGCGGCCGCGATGTCGGTCTCATGGCTGGCTCCGGTGCCGCAGCCGGCCACCGCCGTGGCCGCGGTGATCGCGAGGCCGACGACCGGGGCGTCGGTGGCGACGGCGGGCTGGAGGATGGAATTGATGTGGTGCACCCCGTTGCCGTACGGGGTGATGTCCTGCGTGGTGACGGGCAGGACCCGCGCCTGCTCGCCCGTCACGGTCTCCAGGACCGACAGCAGGTCCTCACTGACCCGCAGGATCCAGCCCTGGAGAATGGTCGGCGACAGTGCGATCCCGCGGTGGCTGAGCAGGCGGTTGCCCTTGGTGGTGTCGATGGACACCACCGCGTCCATCTCGGGTGAGATCTCTTCGCGGTTGCACACCAGCGTGTCGACCGGGGAGTCCATGAACGGTACCGGGTCGTGCGGACGAGTCGGGGCCCATCCGCACACATGAGTGGAAATCATCACATCGCCGTCGAGGACATCGCCGCGGGCATGCATGTCCAGCAGCTTCGCCGCGGCCGACAGGGCCGCGACGGCGCCGTCGGCGTCGGAGACCAGCCCGACGCGCTCCGGCCTGGCGCCCACTCCGCCGAGCCGGCCGAGCACACCGAGGGTCGGCGCGTCACCGCCGGCGAGCCGTCCGTTACGGCCCGGGACGGTCACGGAGACGAAGTCCGTGCTGCCCTGGTCGCCCTCGACCGTGCGTACCTCGATCCGCGGCGCCGTCGTCGCGTCGGCGCCCGCCGCGACCTGGACGGCCCGCAGATGCTCGGCGAGCAGTTCCCCACTGGTCTGGGGGCGGTCGAGGAGTTCGATGATCTCAAGGACGTGCTTCAGCAAGGGGGACCTCTCAACGGTGTTCAGGCAGGTGCGGCGGCCTGATGCAGGGAGTTCCACGCGACAGGCGGCTGCCGGGAGGGAGAACCACCCATCACTTCGAAGTTCGAACTTCGAGCTTCGAGCTTCGAGCTTCGAACCTCGAACTTCGACGACTCGACAGCTTCCGGTCGCGTTGGTTTCACGCCGACGCGGCTCAGAATCTTCCTCATGGCACGCGGAGCGCAATGGTTTCTCGATATCCGGGATTGTTTACGCTTCAGCCATGACGGAAAGAACGCCGGAAACCGAAACCCCGCCCCTCCAGACCGCGGACCGCGTCCTCAGCCTCCTGCTCTCCTTCGACCGCGAGCACTCCGAGTGGGGCGTCACCGAGGTCGCGGCGGAGTTCGGCCTCGACAAATCCGTGGCCCAGCGGCTGCTGGCCGCGCTGGCCTACCGCGGGTTCCTGGTCTCCGACAAGCGCTCACGCCGCTACCGGCTCGGCCCGGCGGTGTGGCACCTCGCCCGGGTGTGGGAGCGGGACGGCGGACTGGCCAGTCTGGTGCGCCCCCCGTTGCGCGCGGTGGCCGAGTCGGTGGGGGTCGGCGCGCTGTTCGCGGTGCCCGACGGGGTGCACATGCGCTGCGTCACCGCGGTGGACGGGGCGACGGGCCCCCTGCGCATCTACGGACTGGCGGGCGAGCTGTACCCGGCGCATGCCGGGGCCACCTCCCGCGCCTACTTCGGTATGCTCCCGCCGGGCGACCGGGCGGCGCTGTTGTACGGTCGCCCCATGGCCCGGTTCAGCGACCGTACGCTGACCGATCCCGTACGGCTGGAGGAGCTCTTCGCCGAGGTGCGGCGCAAGGGTTACGCGTACTCCGAGGGCGAGTACGATCCGGAAACCGCGGCGCTCGCCGCCCCGGTGATGGTGGGCAGACGTGCGGTGGGCACCCTGTCCCTGGCGGCTCCCCTCGACGTGTTCCGCGCCCGTGAGCCGGAACTGGTCGCACCCCTGCTCCAGTGCGCGGCGGACCTGGGCCGGCTGCTGACACCCGTGCGGCCACGGCGCGGCGGCGCGTCCGGCGCCCGCTGAGCCGACGGGCCGGGCGCGGGCCCGGCACCAGGCCCGCCCGACCCCTGACCATCCGACACCTGACCGTCCGACACCCGGCCCGCCATCCCCGACGACTCCCAACGGGGTACGGGGATCCCCGAACCCCGATCCACCAGGAAAGGCCACCATGCGGTTGCTGCTGCTCTCGAACTCCACAGCCCCCGGACGCGGTTACCTCGAACACGCGCGGGAGGAGATCCGCACCCTGCTCGACGGCGCGCGCCGGCTGGTCTTCGTGCCGTACGCCCTCGCCGACCACGCCGGTTACACCGCGCGCGTCGCCGAGGCCCTCGCGCCCCTGGGCGTGGAGGTGACCGGCGCCCACACGGCGTCCGACCCGGCGGAAGCGGTACGTGGCGCTGAGGCGGTGTTCGTCGGCGGCGGCAACAGCTTCCGGCTGCTCAAGGCGCTGCACGAACGTGATCTGATCCGGGCGATCCGCGAACGGATCGGCGCCGGCGGGATCTACATGGGGTCGAGCGCGGGCACCAACATGGCCTGCCCGACCGTGCGTACCACCAACGACATGCCCATCGTCCAGCCGCCGTCCTTCGAGGCGCTGGGCCTGCTGCCGTTCCAGATCAACCCCCATTACCTGGACGCCGGTCCCGACACCGCCCACATGGGTGAGACCCGGGCCGAGCGGCTGGAGCAGTTCCTGGAGGAGAACGACGTACCCGTGGTCGGGCTGCGCGAGGGCACCTGGCTGCGCCGGGAGGGCGACCGGCTCACCCTCGGCGGTATCGAGGCCGGAGCCGTGCTCTTCCAACGGGGCGAGCGGCCGTCGGAGATCCGTCCGGGTCACGATCTGAGCGCACTGCTCCAGGAACGGCCGCGGTTCGACACTCCGGCGGCCTGACCCCGTCCGTACCGCCGCCCACGCCCCGCCCTACGGGCAGGCGTCCAGGCGCCCTGGCAGCGGACGCGAAAGGCCCCTCGACCGGTCGCCGGTCGTGGGGCCTTTCGGAAGCGCCGATGGGACGGCGCCGGTGGTGCGGAACGCTCAGACGTTGAAGCCCAGCGCGCGCAACTGCTCGCGGCCGTCGTCCGTGATCTTGTCCGGGCCCCACGGGGGCATCCAGACCCAGTTGATCTTCAGCTCGTTGACGATGCCGTCCGTCGCCGCCTTCGCCTGGTCCTCGATCACATCGGTCAGCGGGCAGGCCGCCGACGTCAGTGTCATGTCCAGGGTGGCGATGTTCGCGTCGTCGATGTGGATGCCGTAGATCAGCCCGAGGTTGACGACATCGATGCCCAGTTCGGGGTCGACCACGTCGTAGAGGGCCTCGCGGACCTCCTCCTCGGAGGCGGGCTTCGTCGTCAGGGTCTCGTTCTCGCTCATGCCGTCTCCTTCGTCGCGCTGTCGCCCAGGGCCTGGGTCGTCGCGTCCTTCCACGCCATCCAGCTCAGCAGGGCGCACTTCACGCGGGCGGGGTACTTCGAGACGCCCGAGAACGCGACCGCGTCCTCCAGCAGCTCCTCCATCGCGTCGTCCGGCTCCAACTGGCCCTTGGACTGCATCAGCTCCAGGAAGGCTCCCTGGATCTTCCGCGCCTCGGCCAGCTCCTTGCCCACCAGGAGATCGTTGAGCACGGACGCGCTGGCCTGGCTGATCGAGCAGCCCTGCCCCTCGTACGAGACGTCCGCGATCAGCGAGCCCTCGTACCGCACCCGCAGCGTGATCTCGTCGCCGCACGTCGGATTGGTGTGGTGCACCTCGGCGTCGCCGTCCCGCAGACCGCGCCCGTGGGGGTGCTTGTAGTGGTCCAGGATGACGTCCTGGTACATCGAATCCAGCTTCACGGACAGCCAGCCCTTCTAGTCCTCATCCGAAGAAGTTACGGACGTGCTCCAGCCCCTCGACCAGAGCGTCGACCTCGGCCGGAGTGGAGTACAGATAGAAAGACGCTCGCGTCGTCGCGGGAATTCCGTACCGCAGGCAGACCGGCCGCGCGCAGTGGTGGCCGACCCGGACGGCGATGCCCTCCTCGTCCAGGACCTGACCCACGTCGTGCGGGTGGATGTCACCGAGCGTGAAGGAGATCGTGGCCCCGCGGTCCTCGGCCGTGGTCGGGCCGATGATCCGCAGGTCAGGGACTTCCAGCAGCCGCTTGACCGCGTACTCCGTGATCGCGTGCTCATGCGCGGCGATCTTGTCCATGCCGATCGCGGCGAGGTAGTCCACGGCCGCGCCGAGGCCGACGGCCTGGGCGATCGGGGGCGTACCCGCCTCGAACTTGTGCGGCGCGGGAGCGTACGTGGACGAGTGCATCGACACGGTCTCGATCATCTCGCCGCCGCCGAGGAACGGAGGCAGGTCCTCCAGCAGCTCCTGCCGGCCCCAGAGCACACCGATGCCGGTCGGTCCGACCATCTTGTGGCCCGTGAAGGCCACGAAGTCGGCCTGGAGCGCCTGGACGTCCAGCACCTGGTGCGGCGCCGCCTGCGAGGCGTCGACGCAGACCAGCGCGCCGACCTCCTGGGCGCGGCGGACGATCGCCTCGACCGGGTTCTGGGTGCCCAGGATGTTGGAGACCAGCACGAAGGAGACGATCTTCGTCTTCTCCGTGATGACCTCGTTGAGGTTCGACAGGTCGAGACGGCCCTCGTCGGTGATCCCGAACCACTTCAGCTTCGCGCCGGTGCGCTGCGCGAGGAGCTGCCACGGCACGATGTTGGAGTGGTGCTCCATCTCCGTGATGACGATCTCGGTCTCGTGGTCGACCCGGTAGGGCTCGTCGGCCCAGCCGAGCATGTTGGCCACGAGGTTCAGCGACTCGGAGGCGTTCTTGGTGAAGATCACCTCGTCGCGGCTGGGTGCGTTGATGAAGGCGGCGACCTTGTCGCGAGCGCCTTCGTACAGCGCCGTGGCCTCCTCGGCGATGGTGTACACGCCGCGGTGGACATTCGCGTTGTGCTGCTCGTAGTACTGGCTCAGCGCGTCGAGCACCTGCCGCGGCTTCTGCGAGGTGGCAGCGGAGTCCAGGTACACGAGCTTCTTGCCGTCATGGATCACCCGGTCCAGGATCGGGAAGTCCTTACGGATCGCCTCGGTGTCGAGAAGGCCCGGCAACTGTGTCACGCGACAGTCTCCTTCGGGTTCACTCCGCTCACGGGGCCGCCCTTCGCGTATGCCTCGTAACCCTCGTTCTCCAGCTTGTCGGCCAGCTCCGCACCGCCGGACTCGGCGATCCGGCCCTGCGCGAAGACATGCACGAAGTCGGGCTTGATGTAGCGGAGAATCCGCGTGTAGTGCGTGATCAGCAGGGTGCCGACCTCGCCGGTCTCCCGGACGCGGTTGACGCCCTCGGAGACGACCCGCAGCGCGTCCACGTCGAGGCCGGAGTCGGTCTCGTCCAGGATCGCGATCTTGGGCTTGAGCAGTTCGAGCTGGAGGATCTCGTGGCGCTTCTTCTCACCGCCGGAGAAGCCCTCGTTCACGTTGCGCTCGGCGAAGGCGGGGTCCATCTGGAGACGCTCCATGGTCTCCCGGACCTCCTTCACCCAGGTACGCAGCTTGGGGGCCTCGCCGCGGGTGGCGGTCGCCGAGGTGCGCAGGAAGTTGGAGACCGAGACGCCGGGGACCTCGACGGGGTACTGCATCGCGAGGAAGAGACCGGCGCGGGCGCGCTCGTCGGCGGTCATCTCCAGCAGGTCCTCGCCGTCCAGCGTGGCCGTGCCCCCGGTGATCGTGTACTTGGGGTGGCCGGCGAGGGAGTACGCGAGAGTCGACTTGCCGGAGCCGTTGGGGCCCATGATGGCGTGCGTCTCGCCCTGCCTGACGGTCAGGTCGACGCCCTTGAGGATCTCGCGGGGGCCGTTCTCCGCTTCGACGGAGACGTGCAGGTCGTGGATTTCAAGCGTTGCCATGGGTGACTCAGGACTCCTGGGTGACGGAGACGAGCACATCGTCCCCTTGGATCTGAACGGGGTATACGGGGACGGGGCGCGTCGCGGGAAGACCGGACGGCTTGCCGGTACGGAGGTCGAAGCGGGACCCGTGCAGCCAGCACTCGATCGCGCAGTCCTCCACCTCGCCCTCCGAGAGGGAGACGTTCGCGTGCGAGCAGATGTCGTTGATCGCGAACACCTCGCCCTCGGTACGGACGAGGGCGACCGGCGTGCCGTCGAGTTCCACCCGCTTCGGGGCGTCCTCCTCCAGCTCGCCGAGCGCACAGACACGGACGAAGGTCATCAGACCGATGCCTCCAGCTCCGCCTCGATCTTGGCCAGCAGGCGCTCCTCGACGTCCGGCAGCCCGATCTGCTGGACCAGCTCGGCGAAGAACCCCCGGACGACGAGGCGGCGGGCCTCGGTCTCCGGGATGCCGCGGGCCATCAGGTAGAAGAGCTGCTCGTCGTCGAAGCGGCCGGTGGCCGAGGCGTGACCGGCGCCGGCGATCTCGCCGGTCTCGATCTCCAGGTTCGGTACGGAGTCGACCCGCGCGCCGTCCGTGAGGACCAGGTTGCGGTTCATCTCGTACGTGTCGGTGCCCTCGGCCTGGACGCGGATGACGACGTCACCGATCCAGACGGCGTGGGCGTCGGTGCCCTGGAGGGCGCCCTTGTAGACGGCGTTCGACTTGCAGTGCGGGGCGTTGTGGTCGACCAGGAGGCGGTGCTCCTGGTGCTGGCCCTGGTCGGTGAAGTAGAGGCCGAACAGCTCGGCCTCGCCGCCGGGGCCCGCGTACTGCACGCGCGGGTGGAGCCGTACGACATCGCCGCCGAAGGTGACGACGATCGACTTGAACGAGGCGTCGCGGCCGACCAGCGCGTTGTGCTGGCCGACGTGGACGGCCTTGTCGTCCCAGTCCTGGACGGAGACGACGGTCAGCTTGGCGCCGTCCCCGATCAGGTAGTCGACGTTGGCCGCGAGCACCGCGTCGCCGGTGTGGTCGATGACCACGACGGCCTCGGCGAAGGCCCCCAGCTCGATGACCTGGTGGCCGTAGGCCGTGCCGCCCTCGCCGTGGACGGCGATCCGGATCGGCTCGGCGACCACGGTCTCCTTGGGCACCGAGACGACGGACGCCTTCTCGAACGAGGAGTACGCCTGGGCGGCGACCCGGTCGACCGGGGTGCCGGCCCTGCCGAGCCGCGCGTCCTCGCGGCCCACGGTCTCGACGGTGACGCCCTCGGGAGCGGTCACCTCGACCGTGACGCCGCCGTCCACCGCGACGGCGGTGCCGTCGTGCAGGCCGCGCAGCCGCTCCAGCGGCGTGAACCGCCACTCCTCCTCGCGGCCGTGCGGGACGGGGAAGTCCGCCACGTCGAAGGACGGGGGCGCGCTCATGCGCGTGGCGACGGTCGACTCGGCGGCCACCGCGATCGAACCGGCAGTCGTGGAGCCCGCCGGAATGTTCTGAGCCTCAGCCATGGCTGTCGTCGTGCTCTCTCTCTGCCTCTGCGTAAGAAAAACGGTCGCCGCTCAGGTCGTGACGAGCCGCGCGGACGCCGGCCGGGTCGGGGGGCCGGCCCGGCCGGTCCTGACTAGCCGACGGAGCCTTCCATCTGGAGCTCGATCAGCCGGTTCAGTTCCAGCGCGTACTCCATGGGCAGCTCCTTGGCGATCGGCTCGACGAAGCCGCGCACGATCATCGCCATCGCCTCGAACTCGGTGAGACCGCGGCTCATCAGGTAGAAGAGCTGGTCCTCGGAGACCTTGGAGACGGTCGCCTCGTGGCCCATCGACACGTCGTCCTCGCGGACGTCGACGTACGGGTACGTGTCGGAGCGCGAGATGGTGTCGACCAGCAGCGCGTCGCAGAGCACGTTGGACTTGGAGCCCTCGGCGCCCTCGCCGATCTCGATCAGACCGCGGTAGGAGGTACGGCCACCGCCGCGCGCCACCGACTTGGAGACGATGTTGGACGAGGTGTTGGGGGCCATGTGGACCATCTTGGCGCCCGCGTCCTGGTGCTGGCCCTCGCCGGCGAAGGCGATGGACAGCGTCTCGCCCTTGGCATGCTCGCCCATCAGGTAGACGGCCGGGTACTTCATGGTGACCTTGGAGCCGATGTTGCCGTCGACCCACTCCATGGTCGCGCCCTCGTACGCCACGGCGCGCTTGGTGACCAGGTTGTAGACGTTGTTCGACCAGTTCTGGATGGTCGTGTAGCGGCAGCGGCCGCCCTTCTTGACGATGATCTCGACGACGGCGCTGTGCAGCGAGTCCGACGAGTAGATCGGGGCGGTGCAGCCCTCGACGTAGTGGACGTAGGCGTCCTCGTCGACGATGATCAGCGTCCGCTCGAACTGGCCCATGTTCTCCGTGTTGATACGGAAGTACGCCTGGAGCGGGATGTCGACGTGCACGCCCTTCGGCACGTAGATGAACGATCCGCCGGACCACACGGCCGAGTTCAGCGACGCGAACTTGTTGTCGCCGACCGGGATGACCGTGCCGAAGTACTCCTGGAAGAGCTCCGGGTGCTCCTTCAGCGCGGTGTCGGTGTCCAGGAAGATGACGCCCTGCTCCTCCAGGTCCTCACGGATCTGGTGGTAGACGACCTCCGACTCGTACTGGGCGGCGACACCGGCCACGAGGCGCTGCTTCTCCGCCTCCGGGATACCGAGCTTGTCGTACGTGTTCTTGATGTCCTCCGGCAGTTCCTCCCACGAAGCGGCCTGCTTCTCGGTGGAACGGACGAAGTACTTGATGTTGTCGAAGTCGATGCCCGACAGGTCGGAGCCCCAGTTCGGCATGGGCTTCTTGTCGAACAGCCGCAGCCCCTTGAGCCGCAGCTTCAGCATCCACTCCGGCTCGTTCTTCTTGCCCGAGATGTCGCGCACGACGGCCTCGGAGAGGCCGCGCTTGGCCACGGCACCGGCGGCGTCGGAGTCGGCCCAGCCGAATTCGTACGTACCCAGACCTTCGAGCTCAGGATGGGCAGTCTCTGTGGGGAGCGTCATGCGGGGTTCCTCCCGGCTGTGCTTTCGGATGCGTGATGGGTGGTCTGTGGGGTGGCGCGGGGAATGAAGGTCGTGCACACGCCGTCGCCGTGGGCGATGGTGGCGAGCCGCTGCACATGCGTCCCGAGAAGCTGGGAGAAGAACTCCGTCTCCGCCTCGCAGAGCTGGGGGAACTTCTCGGCGACATGGGCGACCGGGCAGTGGTGCTGGCAGAGCTGCTCGCCCTGCTGGCCCGGCGCGCCGCGCGCCGTAGCAGCGTACCCGTCGGCGCTCAGCGCCTTCGCGAGCGCCTCCGTCCGTCCGCCGGGTCCCGCGGCGTCGACCGCCTCGCGGTAGCTCCCGGCCTGGGCGGCGATCCGCGCGCGGGCGAAGGCGGCGACGGCCGCCTCGCCCTTCTCGCCGCCTCCGGCGGCGGTGGCGATCCACTTCAGGGCGTCGGCGGCGAGCTGGTCGTAGGACTGGTCGAAGGCGTCCCGGCCGCAGTCGGTCAGGGCGAACACCTTGGCGGGCCTGCCGCGTCCGCGCGAGCCGTAGACCCGCTGGTCACGCGGCTCCACCACGGAATCGGCTGCCAGCGTGTCGAGATGGCGGCGGACGGCCGCCTGGGTGAGCCCGAGGCGCTTCGCCAGGTCGGAGACGGTGGACGGGCCGTGGTCCAGGATGGAGCGCGCGACCCGGTTGCGAGTGGAGTGCTCACCGGTCGCGAGTTCCTCCTGCGGAGCCTCGCCAACGTATTTCACAACGCCATTGTTGCGTAATTCCTTCGGCGCTGACAACCGAGGTGGTGGGGGGCGTGCGGTGCGCTTCGTCACTAAGGGTTACCTAAGCAGAGCCTTTTCCGGCCCTCTTGGCGCCCCTTTCGTCCACCTCGCGCCCCCGCCGGACCCCGGCGCCCCCGCCCTGCCTAGACTTCCCGGCATGCGCAGCGTCTTCCCGGGTGGCCCCCTGCCCGACAGCGGCACGACCGCGGACCCGCCCCCCGGAACGCCCCTCGTCGAGGTCCGTGGCCTGGTCAAACGGTACGGCAGCACCACGGCGGTGGACGGCCTCGACCTGGTGGTCCGCGCCGGTACGGTCACGGCGGTCCTCGGACCCAACGGCGCCGGCAAGACCACCACCATCGAGACGTGCGAGGGGTACCGCAGGCCCGACGCGGGTTCGGTACGGGTCCTCGGCCTGGACCCCGTCGCGGACGCCGCCAGGCTGCGCCCGCGCATCGGCGTGATGCTCCAGTCGGGTGGCGTGTACTCCGGCGCGCGCGCCGGGGAGATGCTCCGCCACATGGCCCGGCTGCACGCCCGCCCGCTGGACGTGGACGCCCTGATCGAACGGCTCGGCCTCGGCGGCTGCGGCCGTACGACGTACCGGCGTCTCTCCGGCGGCCAGCAGCAGCGGCTCGCGCTGGCCCTGGCCGTCGTCGGCCGGCCCGAGCTGGTCTTCCTGGACGAGCCGACCGCCGGACTCGACCCGCAGGCCCGCCGCTCCACCTGGGAGCTGATCCGCGAGCTGCGCGCCGACGGTGTCGGCACGGTGCTGACCACGCACTTCATGGACGAGGCCGAGGAGCTCGCCGACGATGTCGTGATCATCGACGCGGGCCGGGTCATCGCCCAGGGCAGCCCCGAGGAGCTGTGCCGCGGCGGCGCGGAGAACACCCTGCGCTTCACCGGACGTCCCGGGCTCGACCTCGGCTCGCTGCTGAAGGCCCTGCCCGACGGGAGCGCCGCCGCCGAGCTGGCGCCGGGCGCGTACCGCATCAGCGGCTCGGTGGACCCGCAGCTCCTCGCCACGGTGGCCTCCTGGTGCGCGCAGCACGGCGTCATGGCGGACGGGATCTCCGTCGAGCGGCACACCCTGGAGGACGTCTTCCTCGAACTGACCGGCAAGGAGCTGCGTCCATGAGCACGAGCACCGGCGGCGCCGTCGGCGGTACGGACGCCGGCAGCGGCGGTACGTACACCCCGGCGCCCGGCGCGGCCCCGCTGGCGCGCATGATCGCGGCCCAGACGGCGTTCGAGACCAAGCTGCTGCTGCGCAACGGCGAGCAGCTCCTGCTGACCGTGATCATCCCGTCGCTGCTGCTGGTCCTCTTCTCCACGGTCGACGTGGTCGACACGGGCGAGGGGAAGGCGGTCGACTTCCTTGCGCCGGGCGTGCTGGCGCTGGCGGTGATGTCCACGGCGTTCACCGGGCAGGCCATCGCCACCGGCTTCGAGCGGCGGTACGGGGTGCTCAAGCGGCTCGCGGTGTCGCCGCTGCCCCGCTGGGCCCTGATGACGGCCAAGACGCTCTCCGTACTGGTCACGGAGGCCCTTCAGGTCGTCCTGCTGACGGTGATCGCGTTCGGGCTGGGCTGGTCGCCGCGGGGCAACCCGCTCGCCGTCCTGCTGCTGCTCGTGCTCGGCACCGCCGCGTTCTCCGGGCTCGGGCTGCTGATGGCGGGCACGCTCAAGGCGGAGGCGACGCTGGCCGCCGCGAACCTGGTCTTCCTGCTGCTGCTGGTCGGCGGCGGGGTGATCGTGCCGCTGGACCGGTTCCCCGACGCGGCGCGCGCGGTGCTGGAGCTGCTGCCGATCTCGGCGCTCTCCGGCGGGCTGCGCGACGTCCTCCAGCACGGCGCCGGGATGGACTGGGGCGGCGTCGGGGTGCTGGCCGTCTGGGCCGTGCTCGGCCTCGGCGCGGCGGGCCGCCTCTTCCGCTGGGAGTAGGCGCCGGGAGGAGGTGTCCGGGCCCGGGCGTTCACCGGCCGGGCCCTGCCGTCGTCCGGCCCACCCCACCCCACCAGCGCGTATGCGGCATACGTACCCCTCGTGAAATCCTGCACAAGCTCCGCCTTAGCATGGTGGCCGTGTTGAACCCCCTCGCGTACATCGCCCAGCGCTGGACACCCTCCCCCCGTATGCTCCGCCGCGCCGCGTTCTCCGCCGTCGCGATGAGCGTGCTGATCATCGTGACCGGCGGAGCGGTCCGGCTGACCGGTTCCGGGCTCGGCTGCGACACCTGGCCGAAGTGCACGGACGGCAGCCTCATCGCCACACCCGAGCAGGGTCTGCACGGGGCGATCGAGTTCGGCAACCGGATGCTGACGTACGTGCTGAGCGCGGCGGTCGGCTGGGCGATCATCGCGGCGCGCTCCGTCAAGCCCCGGCGGCCCGGTCTGACCAGGCTCGCCTGGTCGCAGTTCTGGCTCGTCATGGCCAACGGGATCGTCGGCGGCGTCACGGTGCTCACCGAGCTGAACCCGTGGACGGTGGCGGGGCACTTCCTGGCCGCCAGTGGCCTGCTCACGGTCACCACGCTCACCTGGCTGCGCACCCACGAGGGCGACGGCACGCCCCGCCCGCGCGTCCCGCGCCCGGTGCGCAAGCTGTCCTGGGCCCTGGTCCTCTCGTCGGTGGTCCTGATCGTGGCGGGCACGACGGTGACGGGCTCGGGGCGGCACGCGGGCGACAGCAGCGATGTGCCGCGGATGCCGTTCGACTACGTCACCGTCGCGCATGTGCACGCGGCGTTCGCCTGGCTCGTCTGCGCGCTGGCGGTGGCGATGTGGCTGGTGCTGCGGGTGGTCGACGCCCCCGCCGACACCCGGGCGCGCGCCCGCGATCTGCTGCTGATCCTGCTCGCGCAGGGCGCCATCGGTTATGTGCAGTACTTCACCGACTCCCCGGAGGTCCTGGTCGGCCTCCACATGTTCGGCTCGGCCGTGGTGTGGATCGCCGTGCTGCGGGTCGCGATGAGCATGCGGGAGCGGCCCAGTACCACGGCGGAGATCCCCGCGCAGACGGACCCGGCGCCCGCGACCGTCTGACGCCGACCGGCCTCGGACGCGCGAGCTTCCGACGCCCGCGAGTCCGGGGTCAGTCGTCCGTGAGGCCGTGGACGCGGCGGGCGTTGCCCGCCGCGATCAGCCCCGCCACCCGCCGGGCGTCGCCCACCGACCACGCCCCGTCGCGCACCCAGCCGCCGAGGACCCGCTCCAGCGCCACCCGGAAGACCCGGGCGCCCACGAGATGCAGTTCGGGCAGCCCGCGCGCGCCGGTCGAGAAGAGCAGCTTCCCGAACGGCGCGCTGTCCAGCATCTCGGCGAGCACGCCCGCGGCCCCGGCCCCCGTACGGGTGAGGACGGAGCCGAGGTCGGCGTAGACCTGCGGGAACAGGCCCGTGAGGCAGGCGGCGTCGCGGTGGTACGGATACGTGTCCCGCAGGACGAGCGCGCCGCCGGTCCCCGCCGTGGCCGCCGCGAAGGGGTACGCGTCGGTACCGCCGCGGGCGCTCAGGTGCAGCGGCAGTCCGGTGCCGACGGCGGTCCAGTGGAGATGGCGCAGGAGTACGGGGTCGGTGAGCGGGCCCCCACCGGGATCCCCGCCAAGACCGGCGCCGGGACCCGCGCCTCGGCCAGGTCCGCGCCCGGAGAGCCAGCGGCCGGCGGCGCCGCGTACCTCGCCGGGGCCGGGCGGCTCGGGGTCGAGCGCGTGGCCGGGGCGGGTCGTGGCGGCGGCGCTGAGCGCGACGGCCGAGGCGGCGGCGGTGTGGACGGCCTCGGCGAGCCCGGCGAGGAAGGCGCCGACGCCGCCCGCGGTGGCGGCGACCCGGGCGGCGAGGGGTTCGAGCCGGACGATCTCCCGGCCGTGGGCCGCCCCTGTCGCGGCGGTCTCCGCGGCCCCGGTCAGCGCGCCGGGCGAACCCGGGCCGGCGGGCCCCCCGGTCCCGTGGATGTCGTGGGTGTCTTCGGCGCCTTCGGCGCCTTCGGTGTCGACCAGATAGGTGGAGATCCCCGTGGCCCGCAGCAGCCGCCGGGAGACTTCGAGCGTGCCGAGTTCCCGGCGGCGGGCCAGATAGCGGGCCGGTGTGCAGTGCGGTTCGAGACCGAGCAGCGGCGGGCACCAGCGCCGTATCGCCACCCCTGTCTGGGTGTCGAAGAAGGTGGTGCCGGGGGCGGGCAGGGCTCCCCCGCCGAGCTGGGTCTCGAAGGTGCCGAGACCCAGCTCTGTGGTGAGCACGCCGTGGCAGTACTGGTCCACGAGGGACGCTGTCTCGATCATCGGGGTTCCCGTCGTGGACCGTGGATCATGGACCGCATGGCCGACCGAACCGGTGACCGACGGTCTGACGACCTGGTCGTCACTCCTCCAGTCCTAACGGGTGAACACGGGTTCCGGTGGCGTCTCGGAGATCTCTCCGGGAGCGCTCGGGGAGCATTTCAGGGGCGCACACCGGGCGGTCAGGTCCGGTCGGGCCGCCCGCCGAGCTGGAGTCCGGCCATCCGGTCCCACTCGTACGGTCCGGTGCGCACCTTGGCCGCGAACTCGCCGTCGAAGGAGTCGTGGAGGGTGAGCCCCGCCCGCTGGGCCGCGGCGCTCGCGACCGCGTGGGTGGGGGCGACGAGATCGCCCCACGCGCCGTCCTCGCCGACGAGCACGATCCGGGTGCCGGCCTGCCCCAGGTACGCGAGCTGTCCCTCGGCTCCGCCGTGCTTTCCGGCGAAGGCGCCGATCTGCTTCGCGAGCCGGGCGGCCGTTCGCTCGGCGCGCGCCTCGCGCCGGGTCCGCGCCCCGTTCTCACCGCCCTGCTCCGCCTGCCCGGTCTCTGCCTGCTCGGTCTTCGCCTGCTCGGTCTCTGCCATGAACGGGATGCTACCGACGGGTAGATCAACGGGCGACGGGCGGGTACGTGGCCTTGACCACGTACCCGCCCGTAACCGGGGCCCTGTCTAGCGGAGGAAGGGGTCCACCGCGACGGCCACGAAGAGCAGTGACACATAGGTGATGGACCAGTGGAACAGCCGCATCTCCTTGAGCTTCGCGCCCGACTCCCCGGCCCTGGCGCGCGACTGGAGCCCGTGCGCCTCCCAGAGCCAGAAACCGCCGGCCAGCAGCGCGACCACCGTGTAGAACCACCCGGTGTACCCGAGCGGTGTCAGCAGCAGGGAGACACCGACCATCACCCAGCTGTAGAGGACGATCTGGCGGGCCACCACGCGGTTGCTCGCGACGACCGGCAGCATCGGGACGCCGACGCGCTCGTAGTCCGCCTTCACCCGCATCGACAGCGGCCAGTAGTGCGGCGGCGTCCAGAAGAACATGACGAGGAAGAGGATGACGGCGGCCCAGGACATCGAGTTCGTCACGGCCGACCAGCCGATCAGCACCGGCATGCAGCCCGCGATGCCGCCCCAGACGATGTTCTGGGAGGTACGGCGCTTGAGGATCATCGTGTAGACGACGACGTAGAGAAGGAGCGCGCCCAGCGAGAGCGCCGCGGACAGCCAGTTGACGAGAAAGCCGAACCAGAGGGTCGAGACGACCGTCAACGTGAGGCCGAAGACAAGTCCTTCACGCGGCGAGACCATTCCCGTGACAAGTGGACGCTGCGACGTACGGTCCATCAGTGCGTCGATGTCGCGGTCGATATACATGTTCAGCGCATTCGCGCCACCGGCGGAGAGATAGCCGCCAATACATGTAGTGAGCACCAGCAGCAGATTCGGTACGCCCTGCTGAGCCAGGAACATCACCGGAACGGTGGTGATCAGCAGCAGTTCGATGATCCGCGGCTTGGTCAGCATCACGAACGCCTTGACGCGGGCACCGAACGGCCGGTGGCCCCCCGAGCTCGGAGTCAAGGCGACCCCTGCGGGTCGGGACTCGACGGCCGTCACGCACACCCCTGACAGAGAAAGTCCAGCAAGCATCCGGGCGTGAAGGCCCCGTAAAGGCTTGCGCTTACCGCGCCACTCTAGACGTTGCCCATATCCCGTTTGTCGCCGGGGTAGGGGGCGTGCGGGGTCGTGTTGAACGCCGTGTTGAACGCGGTCCCGACCTGCCCCGTACACCCTGCCGACAGCCCGCCGAGAGGCGGAGTCCCTGTGCGCACCGCACCCTGGAAAGACGCTCGGAAAGATGTCGGATGCTGCGGGTAGGCTCGACAGCGACCCGGTGCGCCCTCAGACACCGGGATGAGAACATGTGGAGAGGAGCCCTGACTCAGGGTGAGCACCAAGCCGACCACCACAGACCTTGAATGGACCGAATTGGACCGTCGGGCTGTAGACACCGCCCGCGTCCTGGCCATGGATTCCGTACAGAAGGTCGGCAACGGCCATCCGGGTACGGCCATGAGCCTGGCCCCCGCCGCGTACGTGCTCTTCCAGAAGCTGATGCGGCACGACCCCTCCGACGCGCAGTGGACCGGCCGTGACCGGTTCGTCCTCTCGGTGGGCCACTCGTCCCTGACGCTCTACATCCAGCTCTACCTGGCCGGGTACGGCCTGGAGCTGAACGACCTGGAGTCCTTCCGTACCTGGGGTTCGAAGACCCCGGGCCACCCGGAGCACGGACACACGGTCGGCGTGGAGACCACGACGGGCCCCCTCGGACAGGGTGTCGCGAACGCGGTGGGCATGGCGATGGCCGCGCGGTACGAGCGTGGACTGTACGACCCGGAGGCCGCGGCGGGCACGTCGCCGTTCGACCACACCATCTTCGCGATCGCCGGCGACGGCTGCCTCCAGGAGGGCATCTCCGCGGAGGCGTCCTCGCTGGCCGGGCACCAGAAGCTGGGCAACCTGGTCCTGCTGTGGGACGACAACCACATCTCGATCGAGGGGGACACGGAGACCGCGGTCTCCGAGAACACGCTGAAGCGGTACGAGGCGTACGGCTGGCACGTCCAGCGCGTCGAGCAGACGGCCGACGGCGACCTCGACCCCCAGGCGCTGTACGAGGCGCTGAAGGCGGCCAAGGCCGAGACGGAGCGCCCGTCGTTCATCGCGGCCCGCTCGATCATCGCCTGGCCGGCGCCGAACGCGCAGAACACCGAGGCGGCGCACGGCTCGGCGCTCGGCGCCGAGGAGGTCGCGGCGACGAAGGAAGTGCTCGGCTTCGACCCCGAGAAGTCCTTCGCCGTCGAGGACGAGGTCATCGCGCACACGCGTGAGGCGCTCGACCGGGGCCGCGAGATCCGCGCGGCGTGGGAGAAGACGTTCGCCGCCTGGCGCACCGCCAACCCGGAGCGCGCCGCCACGTTCGACCGGGTGCGGGCGGGCGAGCTGCCCGAGGGCTGGCAGGACAAGCTGCCCGCGTTCGAGACCGGCAAGGCCGTCGCCACGCGCGCCGCGTCCGGCAAGGTCCTCCAGGCCCTGGGCGAGGTCATCCCCGAGCTGTGGGGCGGCTCCGCCGACCTCGCGGGCTCGAACAACACCACCATCGACAAGACGTCGTCGTTCCTCCCCGTGGGCAACCCGCTGCCGGAGGCGTCGCCTTACGGCCGCACGGTGCACTACGGCATCCGCGAGCACGCGATGGGCTCGACGATGAACGGCATCGCGCTGCACGGCAACACCCGTATCTACGGCGGCACCTTCCTGGTGTTCTCCGACTACATGCGGCCCGCCGTCCGGCTCGCCGCGCTGATGCAGGTCCCCGTCACGTACGTGTGGACGCACGACTCCATCGGCCTCGGCGAGGACGGCCCGACGCACCAGCCGGTCGAGCACCTGTCGGCGCTGCGCGCGATCCCCGGACTGAACATCGTCCGCCCGGCCGACGCCAACGAGACGGTCATCGCCTGGGCCGAGATCCTCAAGCGGCACGACAAGGGCGCCCCGCACGGTCTGGCGCTGACCCGCCAGGGCGTGCCGACGTACGAGGCCAACGAGGAGGCGGCGAAGGGCGGTTACGTCCTGTTCGACGCCGAGGGCCCGGACGGACAGGCCACCGCCCCGCAGGTCGTGCTCATCGGTACGGGCTCCGAGGTGCAGCTCGCCGTGGAGGCGCGTGAGCAGCTCCAGGCGGCCGGAGTTCCGGCCCGCGTGGTCTCGATGCCGTCGGTCGAGTGGTTCGAGGAGCAGGACCAGGCGTACAAGGACAGCGTTCTGCCGCCGTCCGTGAAGGCGCGTGTGGCGGTCGAGGCCGGTATCGGGCTCACCTGGTACCGGTTCGTGGGCGACGCGGGCCGGATCGTGTCGCTGGAGCACTTCGGGGCTTCGGCGGACGCCAAGGTCCTCTTCCGCGAGTTCGGTTTCACCGCCGACGCGGTGGTCACCGCCGCGCGGGAATCTCTTGAGGCCGCGGCGCGCTGACGCCCATATACGAACTGTAGGAGATGCAAACCTCATGACAGACGCACTCAAGCGCCTCTCCGACGAAGGCGTCGCGATCTGGCTCGACGACCTGTCGCGCAAGCGGATCACGTCCGGGAACCTGGCGGAGCTTCTCGACCAGTCCCACGTGGTGGGTGTCACGACGAACCCGTCGATCTTCCAGAAGGCGATCTCGGGCGGCGACGGGTACGAGGCCCAGCTCACCGACCTCGCGGCCCGGAAGGTCACCGTCGAGGAAGCCATCCGCATGATCACCACGGCGGACGTCCGGGACGCGGCCGACATCCTGCGCCCCGTCTTCGACGCGACGCAGGGCCAGGACGGCCGGGTCTCCATCGAGGTCGACCCTCGTCTGGCGCACAACACGACGGCGACCATCGCCGAGGCGAAGCAGCTCGCCTGGCTGGTGGACCGCCCGAACACCCTCATCAAGATCCCGGCGACGAAGGCGGGGCTGCCCGCGATCACCGAGACCATCGGCCGGGGCATCAGCGTGAACGTCACGCTGATCTTCTCGCTGGAGCGGTACCGCGAGGTCATGGACGCCTACGTCGCGGGTCTGGAGAAGGCGCAGGCCGCCGGCCTCGACCTCTCCAAGATCCACTCGGTGGCGTCCTTCTTCGTGTCCCGTGTGGACACCGAGATCGACAAGCGGCTCGACGCGCTGGGCACGCCGGAGGCCAAGGAGGCCCGCGGCAAGGCGGCCCTGGCCAACGCGCGTCTCGCGTACGAGGCGTACGAGGAGGTCTTCTCCTCGGACCGCTGGGCCGCCCTGGACCGCGCGCAGGCCAACAAGCAGCGTCCGCTGTGGGCCTCGACGGGCGTCAAGGACCCCGCGTACAAGGACACGCTGTACGTGGACGAGCTGGTCGCGCCCAACACGGTGAACACCATGCCGGAGGCCACCCTGGACGCCACGGCGGACCACGGGCGGATCACCGGTGACACGGTGCGCGGCACGTACGACACGGCGCGCGCCGAGCTGGAGGCCGTGGAGAAGCTGGGCATCTCGTACGACGAGGTCGTCCAGCTTCTGGAGGACGAGGGCGTCGAGAAGTTCGAGGCGTCCTGGAACGATCTGCTCAAGTCGACCGAGGCGGAGCTCAAGCGCCTCGCCCCTTCGGAGGGCTGAACCCTTGACCGCAACCCACGGAGCGAACCCGCTCCGTGACGCCGCGGACCGACGGCTCCCGCGTATCGCGGGGCCGTCGGGCCTGGTCATCTTTGGCGTCACGGGCGATTTGTCCCGCAAAAAGCTGATGCCTGCGGTCTACGACCTCGCCAACCGTGGTCTGCTGCCGCCGGGCTTCTCCCTCGTCGGCTTCGCCCGCCGTGAATGGCAGGACGAGGACTTCGCGCAGGAGGTGCACGACGCGGTCAAGGAGCACGCGCGTACGCCGTTCCGCGAGGAGGTCTGGCAGCAGCTCGTCCAGGGGATGCGCTTCGTCCAGGGCGACTTCGACGACGACGACGCGTTCGAGAACCTGAAGGCGACGATCGCGGAGCTGGACAAGGCGCAGGGCACGGGCGGGAACTTCGCGTTCTACCTGTCCGTACCGCCGAAGTTCTTCCCGCAGGTCGTCCAGCAGCTCAAGAAGCACGGGCTGGCCGACCAGACGGAGGGCTCCTGGCGCCGCGCCGTCATCGAGAAGCCGTTCGGGCACGACCTGGCCTCCGCCAAGGAGCTCAACAAGGTCGTCCACGAGGTCTTCCCGTCCAACGAGGTCTTCAGGATCGACCACTACCTGGGCAAGGAGACCGTCCAGAACATCCTGGCGCTGCGGTTCGCCAACACCCTCTTCGAGCCGATCTGGAACCGGTCGTACGTCGACCACGTCCAGATCACCATGGCCGAGGACATCGGCATCGGCGGCCGGGCCGGCTACTACGACGGCATCGGCGCCGCCCGTGACGTCATCCAGAACCACCTGCTCCAGTTGCTCGCGCTGACCGCGATGGAGGAGCCCGCCTCCTTCGACGCGGACGCGCTGGTCGCGGAGAAGACCAAGGTGCTGGGCGCGGTGAAGCTGCCCAAGGACCTGGGAGAGGGCACGGTGCGCGGGCAGTACGCCGCGGGCTGGCAGGGCGGCGAGCAGGCCGTCGGCTATCTCCAGGAGGACGGGATCGACGCCCGGTCGAAGACCGACACCTACGCCGCGGTGAAGCTGGAGATCGACAACCGCCGCTGGGCGGGCGTCCCCTTCTACCTCCGTACCGGCAAGCGGCTCGGCCGCCGGGTCACGGAGATCGCGGTCGTCTTCCAGCGCGCGCCGCACTCGCCCTTCGACCACACGGCCACGGAGGAGCTGGGGCAGAACGCCCTGGTCATCCGCGTCCAGCCGGACGAGGGCGTGACGATGAGGTTCGGCTCGAAGGTCCCCGGCACCTCGATGGAGGTCCGGGACGTCTCGATGGACTTCGCGTACGGCGAGTCCTTCACGGAGTCCAGCCCCGAGGCGTACGAACGGCTCATCCTCGATGTGCTGCTCGGCGACTCGAACCTCTTCCCCCGGTTGGAGGAGGTCGAGCTGTCCTGGAAGATCCTCGACCCGATCGAGCACTACTGGGACAAGCACGGCAAGCCCGCGCAGTACGAGTCCGGGACCTGGGGTCCGGTCGAGGCGGACGAAATGCTCGCACGAGACGGACGGAGCTGGCGTCGGCCATGAAGATCGACCTTACGGACACCACGTCCAGCAAGATCAACAAGGCGCTCGTGCAGGGGCGCCGCGCGATCGGCACACCCGCGGTCGGCATGGTCCTCACGCTGGTCATCGTCACCGACGAGGAGAACGCGTACGACGCGCTCAAGGCCGCCAACGAGGCGTCCCGCGAGCACCCGTCGCGCAAGCTCGTCGTCGTGAAGCGGATCTCGCGCTCGGCGCGCGACCGGGCGCACGCCCGGCTCGACGCCGAGGTCCGGGTCGGCACGGACGCGGGCACCGGCGAGACGGTCGTCCTGCGGCTGTACGGCGAGGTGACGGACCACGCCCAGTCGGTGGTCCTGCCGCTGCTGCTGCCCGACGCCCCCGTCGTGGTCTGGTGGCCGGTCAACGCGCCGGTCAACCCGGCCAAGGACGCGCTGGGCAAGCTGGCGCAGCGCCGGGTGACGGACACGTACGCCGCCGAGCACCCGGTGGAGGAGCTGACGGCCCGCGCCGACGCCTACACCCCGGGCGACACGGACCTGTCCTGGACGAGGATCACGCCGTGGCGCTCGATGGTCGCGGCGGCCCTGGACCAGGTGGACTGCTCGGTCACCTCGGTGGAGGTCGAGGGCGAGGAGCACAACCCGAGCGGTGAGCTGCTCGCGATGTGGCTCGCGAACCGGCTGCGGGTACCGGTACGGCGCTCCGTCTCGGCGGGCCCCGGGCTCACGGCCGTACGGATGGAGACGACCTGCGGGCCGATCAAGCTGGACCGGGCCGACGGCTCGCTGGCCACGCTCTCCATCGACGGGCAGCCGGACCGCGCGGTCGCCCTGAAGCGCCGGGACACCGCGGAGCTGATCACGGAGGAGCTGCGCCGGCTGGACCCGGACGACACCTACGCCTCGGCGCTGAAGTTCGGTGTGCACCGGCTGGGTGACCCGAAGTCGTCCCTGCCGCCCCTGCCGACGAGGGAGGCGGGTTCGTCGGAGCACGCGCCCGCGCACCCGGTCACTCCGGCGAGCATGCCGGTGAAGAAGGCGGCGTCGAAGTGAACACTCCGCAGCTCGTCGTCCACCGCGACAAGGAGCTGATGGCGCAGGCCGCGGCGGCCCGGCTGATCACGAAGATCGTGGACGCCCAGGCCGCGCGCGGCTCCGCGTCGGTGGTACTCACGGGCGGGCGCAACGGCAACGGCCTGCTGGCCGCGCTGTCCGCGGCGCCCGCCAGGGACGCGATCGACTGGTCGCGGCTCGACCTGTGGTGGGGCGACGAACGCTTCCTGCCGGAGGGCGACCCGGAGCGCAACATCACCCAGGCGCGGGCGGCGCTGCTCGACTCGGTGCCGCTGGACCCGAAGCGGGTGCACGCGATGGCCGCCTCGGACGGCCCGTACGGCAGCGATGTGGAGGCGGCGGCAGCCGCGTACGCCACGGAGCTGGCCGCGGCGGCCAGGCCCGAGGACCACGGCCCGGTGCCGACCTTCGACGTGCTGATGCTGGGTGTCGGTCCCGACACCCATGTCGCTTCGCTCTTCCCCGAGCTGCCGGGCGTCCGGGAGACCGAGCGCACGGTGGTCGCGGTGCACGGCGCGCCCAAGCCGCCGCCGCTGCGGATCTCCCTCACCCTGCCCGCGATCCGCGCGGCGCACGAGGTGTGGCTGCTGGCGGCGGGCGAGGACAAGGCGAAGGCGGCGGAGATCGCGCTGTCCGGCGCGGGCGAGATCCAGGCCCCGGCGGCGGGCGCGTACGGCCGCAGCCGCACCCTGTGGCTGCTGGACGCGGCGGCGGCCTCGGCCCTCCCCCGCGGCCGTCGTCGCCGTCAGGGTGACCAGGCCGGCCCGGCGCTGGAACAGGGACTGCCGGACCGTCCAGCCGATCACCCCGGTCC
>NZ_JBIUYF010000014.1:0-93029 GCF_044744405.1 Streptomyces sp. NPDC087310
CACCGCCTTCACCAGCTCGGCGAACCGATCCATCCGCAAGCCCGTGAACGTCTCCACCCAGACCGGCTCAGCCCGCAACACCCCACCCATACAGATAAAACGCCCAGAACTGAACCTTCTGCAACACCCTTTAGGCCGTGTACCGAAAGTGGATCTTGGGCAGTGAGCCTTTCCAACCTGACGGGTGGTTGGGCTGGCAGCCCCGGCGGAGGGCATGAAGAAAGCTCCTGGTAGACGGGTTCACGACCAAGATCACCAGTCCGCCAGGAGCTTTCGCGTGCTTGTCTACCCGTCCGGCATCGATCTGTCCAGCCGCACTCTGCGGCATCTTTCCGGTCTTCTCGCAGGTCACCGTCGTCGGATTGGTTCGCGCTGGCGTCGCCTGACCTGCGGCCGGCAGGCCTTGCTCGTCCTGGCCCACCTACGCTGCGGCGACACTTACGCCCGCCTTGCCGCGGGCTTCCGCATCGGGATCGCCACGGCCTACCGCTACATACGCGAGGCCGTCGACCTACTGGCCGCCCTCGCGCCCACGCTGCAACAGGCCATGACGACCGTCCGGAAGAAGGCGTACGTGATCCTCGACGGCACCGTGTGGCTTCGTTGATCTCTAGGAACAGCGTTTGTCGACCGGTTCCGGAGGCAAATGGTGACCGTCTGGCTCGCTGATGTCGATGACAAATGACGGCATTTTCGGGAAGGTTGCGGCTCAGGTGCTGCGTGCGCGGGTGGCGAGCAGGGCTGCCAGGGCGCACGGTGCGAGCAGCATTCCGAAGGCGACGCTGTATCCGACGGTGTCGGTCGAGCCGGCGCCGAGGCAGGCGTTGAGTAGGGCGGAGGAGAGGCCCAGCACTGTTATCTGTCCCAGGTTTTGGGTGGTCTGCATCGCGCTGCTGGCGTAACCCTGCCGACCGGGTGGGCTGTGGGTGAGTGACAGCACGGTGAGGGACGGGGCGTACATTCCCATGCCGACGGCCGCGACGACCATCGCCGATGCGGCGGTGTACGCGGGCGTCGCGGGGAGTGTCCCGGCAACCGCGAGCGCGACTGCCGCTGCCTGCACCAGTGCGCCCGCCACGACCAAACGGTGGCGAGGGCAGTCCTCCAGCAGACGGCCCTGCACCCAGGAGGAGCTGGCCCAGGCCAAGGCAGCTCCCGTGAAGGCCATACCGACTACTACGGGCGAAGCGCCCCGGTCGGTGATCAGCAGCAGGGGTACGTATGCCTCCAGTGTGAAGAACACGCCTGATCCCAGGCCGCACAGCAGCACCGTGGCCGGCAGGCCGCGCGCGGCACGCCAGGTACCCGGCGGCAGCAATCTTGACGCGAACACCACCAGCAGAGCGAATCCGCCCGCTGCGAAGAGCAGGTGGCGCATGTCCCAGCCCGAGACGCCGTATTGCCCCAACGCCGCGCCCAGGCTTACGGCTGTCGCGACCATCAGAGCGGGGCGCGGCAGTTTGTCTCCCGACCGTGCGGGCGCGGCCGCCCAGGAAGCGCCTCGCAGCACGGCCACCACCACCAGGGCGGGCAGCACGGTGAGAGCGGCCAGACCGAAGAACACCGCGCGCCAGGACCACCACTCGACCACCAGTCCCGCCAGCGGAGGACCGACCAGCGACGGGACAATCCAGCAGGCACTCATCAACGCCATTACGCGTGGCCGCAGATGCTCGGGGTAGGCCCGGCCGATGGCGGCGTTGATCGACACCGCGACCATCCCGCCCGCCAGCCCGTCTAGGAAGCGGCCGGCCGCCAGCTGCCAGATCGAGGTGCTGGCTCCCGAGACCAGCAGGGTGGCCACTGCCAGTACCACGCCCGCCGCGAGCGGACGTAGCGCCCCTGCGCGGTCTGCCCAATGACCACCGAGTACCCCACCGAGCAGACTCGCAGCTATGAAGCATCCCGCCACCAGGGGGAAGAGCGACACTCCATTCAGGTCTCGCGCTGCCGTCGGCAATGTGGGGACCACGGCCAGCGCGGCAAACCCGGTCAGGAACATCACCGCGGCGAAACTGGAGGTGGCGGCAGCGTATCGCCTGGAGAACAATCCCTCGGTGGGCCCGGGATGCGCCGGTAGACGATCGGCTGCCGTTGTCGAATCGTCGGAGACTGGCACGATCGGTTCCGTAGACGTTGCGGGCAAGCTACTTGGTACGCGCTTCGGATCACCAGTCACGGGCGCAAGGTAGACGGAGCGCACGGCTTCATGCCACCTGTTTGTTCGAGCTGACTCCCACCCCCCTTGGGTTCTCAACTAACCAAGCTGCCAAGGCAGGCCCAGGTTAGGTAGTAGTGACACCGACACGTTGAGGCGTTCTCACCGCCACCGGACTCAGCCGGCCTTGGCGGGTTCCTCGGCTCGTGCGCGGGTGCTGGCGAGGCGGTAGGAGTCGGTGCCGGTCTCGATGATGGTGCCGTTGAAGGTGAGGCGGTCCACGATGGCCGCGCAGAGGCGGGGGTCGGTGAAGGTCTTGGTCCAGCCGCCGAAGGACTCGTTGGAGGCGATGGCGACGCTGTTCTTCTCCTCGCGTTCGGTCAGGACCTGGAAGAGGAGTTCGGCGCCGCGGCGGTCGAGTTCCATGTAGCCCAGCTCATCGATGCAGAGGAGGTCGACTCGGCCGTAGCGGGCGATGGTCTTGTTCAGATGCTTCTCGTCGGCGGCCTCGACGAGCTCGTTCACCAGTTTCGTGGCGGGGGTGTAGCGGACGCGGTAGCCCTTCATGGCGGCTTCGGTGCCGAGGGCGATGAGCATGTGGGACTTGCCGGTGCCGGAGTCACCGATCAGGCAGAGCGGCTGACTCTTCTTGATCCATTCACAGCTGGCCAGGGTGTGGATGGTCGCGGCGTCGACGTTGGGGTTCGCGTCGAAGTCGAAGGCCCGCAGCGACTTCTCCCGCGGGAATCCTGCTGCCTTGATACGTCGCTCCGAGCGGCGGCGGGACCGGTCGTCGCACTCGGTCATCAGGAGTTCGGCAAGGAAGCCGCGGTAGGTCATCTGGTCCTTCAGCGCCCGGTCCGGCGATGTCAGAGAACTCGTTGCGGATCGACGGCAGCCGCAGAAGCCGGCAGGCGCTGTCGATGGCGGCGTCGGCGGCCTGCTCGGTCAAGCCTCGCTGGCGGAGCAGGGTCACTGTGCTTCTCCCTTACGGTGATCGCTGTCGCTGGTGCGGCGGCGTCGGAGCAGTTGGTCGTAGGGGGCCACCGAGGGCAGCGGTCTGGTGTCCGCAGGAAGGTGTGCGAGCCGCCACTCGTGCAGAGACATCACCGTCGCCGACGGTTCGCCGGAAACCAGCCGGTCCGCTGCGGGGGCGGGCTCGGTCTCCGCCTGGGCAGCCTTGCGGGCTTCCAGAGCGACGGCGTCTGCGGTCATCGCCCCTGCCCGCAGAGCCGCAGCCAAGCCGGCCACGACATGTTCATGAAGCAGGTGCCGACCCAGCAGGAGCACCTCGATCAGAGCCCGGGTGCCGTCCCGCTCACCGTGGATCTTGCGGGCCTGATCCCACCAGGCATCGTGGACCGGGGTGAATCTGCCTGCCGAGCGGGCCTGTTCGAGGGCTGTGGAGCCAGGGAAGGCGCCGGGCTTGCGGACCAAGACTTCCAGGTAGTGGTCCAGGTCTAGGCGGACGGCGCCTTTCGCGATCAGCCGTTCGTGCCGGGCGACTTCCACGTTCTGGTCATAAACCACCAGGTGAGAGGCGTGCAGCACGACGCGCACGCGTTTACCGATCAGCCGGGTCGGGACTGAGTAGCGGTTGGTGCGGACCGGGATCTGGCTGTAGCGGTCGACTCGAGGGATGAACAGTCGGCCCGTCTCGAACGGTTCCTCGGGCAGTGGCATCAGCAGCGGTTGTTCGAGTGCGAAGTACTCCGCGACCGTCTTGGGTCTGGAGCCGATGCGGCGGGCGTCGTCCTGCCGGTCCCACTGTTCGACCATCTCGTTCAGTTCGGCGAACGAGGCGACCTCGGGGACAGGGACGAAGTGGTTGCGTCGGAAGTAGCCGATCATCCCTTCGACTCCGCCCTTCTCGTGGGCGCCTTCGATGCCGGGTCGGCAGTAGAAACTTTCGATGCCGAAGGCGAGCGGAAGGCGACCCATCTGTCGGCCTCGACTCTTCCCCTGTTCTGCCCCAGCACCCTGGCGACGGCGGCCTTCAGGTTGTCGTATCGGACCTTGGTGCGTGGGACCACGCCCAGGGCCCGCAGTGCGTGGACGTAGCCTTCGAAGAAGGCTTCCTGGCCGCAGGAGGCGAATACGCGGTGGACTGCCTTGCCCGAGTACGACAGCCGGAAGGAGAACAGGCAGCAGGTCACCAGCTCGCCGCCCAGCCGCACAGTTACGTCACCGAAGTCGACCTCGGCTTCGTGACCGGGCAGGTGGGTCTGCGGGACGAACGCCTGCAGCGGTGCCTTGCCCGACTCGACCAGGATTTCGGGCTTCCGACTGGCGATGTAGTAGCGCACCACTCCGTAGGTGACGTCCGCCCCGTGCTCCTCGATCAGCCGGTGAAAGATCTGGGTGACCGTGTGCCGCTGCTTGCGCGGTGCGTCCAGATCTGCCCGCAGGATCCCGTCGATCACCGGCTTGTACGGGTCCAGCGTGGTGGCTCGGGGAGGCAACTTCTTACGAGGCTCGGGCCAGGACGAGTCCAATGCCTTCCGCACCGTTCGCCAGGTCACTCCGTGCTTGCGCTCAAGCTCCCGCATCGACATGCCGCCGCGATGGTCACGCCGGATCGCCGCGTACAGCTCGACCTTCGACATTCGCGGCATGACCAGGACCTTTCACCAGGAGCATCCCGATGCTGCCCTGGCAAGAACCCCAGTGCCTCCCGAACTCATCAACATCACCCGACCGTGGTTCTGGGCGCCTCCCAAACCCGTCGAGAAGTGACGTCACTACTGCTCGATAAAGCCAACCGTGCTACCCATCGACCGTATTGCCGCCGACCAGCCGTACTACTCCGGGAAGAAGAAGCACCACGGGATGAACGTGCAAGTCCTCGCCGATCCCGCCGGGCGCCTGATCTGGGCCTCGGACGCACTGCCGGGAGCCACACACGACCTGACCGCGGCCCGGAACCACGGCATACCCGCCGCCCTCGCCGTAGACGACATCAAGTGCTGGGCCGACAAGGCGTACCAGGGCGCCGACCCTGCGCTCCGTGTCCCGATCCGTGGCAAGCACCTCCGCGGCTGGCGCCGACACCACAACCGCGATCACGCCAAGATTCGCAGCCTCGGCGAACGCGCCATGGCCATACTCAAGTCCTGGCGGCTCTTGCGGAAGCTCCGCTGCAGCACCCCCCGGATCACAGCCGCCGTCCGTGCCGTCGTCGCCCTCGTACTCGCCACCTGATCAAGATGGAAAAGGCTCAGTGCCTTCTCTGTTGAGGCAGAGCCGGGTGATGGCCGTCTACTCGGGCCTCGGACGCCCACTATCCCAGGGACTTTTCAGGGACTTTCAGCTCTGCCGGAGGGACTTTTCAGGGACGATCCGCCAGCTAGACAGGAAAGACCGTGACAGAGCTGAAAGATGAGAAACCCCTGATCAGAGCAGGTTTCCTCAGCACTCGATGATGTTCACCGCGAGCCCGCCCCGGGCCGTCTCCTTGTACTTGACCGACATGTCGGCGCCGGTCTCCTTCATCGTCTTGATGACCTTGTCCAGGGAGACCTTGTGGCTGCCGTCCCCGCGCAGCGCCATCTTCGCCGCCGTGACCGCCTTCACCGCCGCCATGCCGTTGCGTTCGATGCACGGGATCTGGACCAGGCCGCCGACCGGGTCGCAGGTCAGGCCCAGGTTGTGTTCCATGCCGATCTCGGCCGCGTTCTCGACCTGTTCCGCGCTGCCGCCCAGGACCTCGGCGAGGGCGCCCGCCGCCATGGAGCAGGCCGAGCCGACCTCGCCCTGGCAGCCGACCTCGGCGCCGGAGATGGAGGCGTTCTCCTTGAAGAGCATGCCGATGGCGCCGGCCGCGAGGAGGAAGCGGATCACGTTCTCGTCCTTCTCCGCCGCCGTCGCGCCGCCCGCCGCGAAGTTCATGTAGTAGTGCAGGACGGCCGGGATGATGCCCGCCGCGCCGTTCGTCGGGGCGGTGACGACCCGGCCGCCCGCCGCGTTCTCCTCGTTCACGGCCATCGCGTACAGCGTGATCCACTCCATCGCGTGGGCCTGCTGGTCGCCCTCGGCGCGCAGTTGGCGGGCCGAGTGGGCGGCGCGGCGGCGGACCTTGAGGCCGCCGGGGAGGATGCCCTCGCGGGACATGCCCCGGGTGACGCACGCCTGCATGACCTGCCAGATCTCCAGCAGCCCGGCGCGGATCTCGTCCTCCGTGCGCCATGCCTTCTCGTTCTCCAGCATCAGCGCGGAGATCGACAGGCCCGTGTCGGCGGAGAGCCGCAGCAGTTCGTCCCCGGTGCGGAAGGGGTGTTTCAGTACGGTGTCGTCCAGTTTGATGCGGTCCTCGCCCGCAGCGCCTTCGTCGAGCAGGGACTCGTCGACGACGAAGCCGCCGCCCACCGAGTAGTACGTCTTCTCCAGCAGCGGGGCGCCCCCGGCGTCGTACGCGGACACCGTCATGCCGTTGGCGTGGTACGGCAGGGCCTTGCGGCGGTGCAGGACCAGGTCCGTGTCGCTGTCGAAGGCGATCTCGTGCACGCCGAGCAGGCTGAGCCGGCCGGCCTCGCGGATGCGGGCCACCTGGTCGTCGGCGTTCTCCACGTCGACGGTGCGCGGGGAGTTGCCCTCCAGGCCCAGGAGGACGGCCTTCGGGGTGCCGTGGCCGTGCCCGGTCGCGCCGAGCGAGCCGTACAGCTCGCACCGTACGGACGCCGTGTGGGCGAGCAGGCCCTCGTTCTTGAGGCGGCGCGCGAACAGGCCCGCCGCGCGCATCGGGCCGACCGTGTGGGAACTGGAGGGGCCGATGCCGACCGAGAACAGGTCGAAGACCGAGATGGCCACGGTGGTGACTCCTTACAAGGTGTCGTACGGCGAGGAGGCCGTACGTGGGACGGGGCACCGCGCCGCACGGACCGGGGGTGGTGGTCCGGTGTGCGCGGTGCCCCGGCGTACTCGGGACGGGATTACAGGCCCGGGTACAGCGGGTGCTTCGCGGCGAGCGCGGTGACCCGGCCCGCCAGTGCCTCGCGGTCGAACTCCGGCTTCAGCGCCGCCGCGATGATGTCGGCGACCTCGGTGAAGTCCTCCGCGGTGAAGCCGCGGGTGGCGAGCGCCGGGGTGCCGATCCGCAGGCCCGAGGTGACCATCGGGGGGCGCGGGTCGTTCGGGACGGCGTTGCGGTTGACGGTGATGCCGACCTCGTGGAGCCGGTCCTCGGCCTGCTGGCCGTCCAGCTCCGAGTTGCGCAGGTCGACCAGGACCAGGTGCACGTCCGTACCGCCGGAGAGGACGGAGACGCCCACCTCGGTCACGTCCGGCTGCACCAGCCGCTCGGCGAGGATCCGGGCGCCGTCCAGGGTGCGCTGCTGGCGCTCCTTGAACTCGTCCGTGGCCGCCACCTTGAAGGAGACCGCCTTGCCCGCGATGACATGCTCCAGCGGGCCGCCCTGCTGGCCGGGGAAGACCGCGGAGTTGATCTTCTTCGCCAGTTCCTTGGTGGAGAGGATCACGCCGCCGCGCGGACCGCCGAGGGTCTTGTGCGTGGTCGTGGTGACGACGTGGGCGTGCGGCACCGGGTTGGGGTGCAGCCCGGCGGCGACCAGACCGGCGAAGTGCGCCATGTCGACCATCAGGTAGGCGCCGACCTCGTCGGCGATCCGGCGGAAGGCCGCGAAGTCGAGCTGACGTGGGTACGCGGACCAGCCGGCCACGATCAGCTTCGGGCGGGACTCCTTGGCGAGCCGCTCGACCTCGGCCATGTCGATCTGGCCGGTCTCGCCGTCGACGTGGTACGCGACGACGTTGTAGAGCTTGCCGGAGAAGTTGATCTTCATGCCGTGGGTGAGGTGCCCGCCGTGCGCGAGGTTCAGACCCATGATCGTGTCGCCGGGGGAGAGCAGCGCGAACATCGCGGCGGCGTTCGCCTGGGCGCCCGAGTGCGGCTGTACGTTCGCGTGCTCGGCGCCGAAGAGCGCCTTCACCCGGTCGATGGCGATCTGCTCGACCACGTCGACGTGCTCACAGCCGCCGTAGTAACGGCGGCCCGGGTAGCCCTCGGCGTACTTGTTGGTCAGTACGGAGCCCTGGGCCTCCATGACCGCGACCGGGGCGAAGTTCTCCGAGGCGATCATTTCGAGGGTGGACTGCTGGCGGTGGAGTTCGGCGTCGACAGCGGCGGCGACGTCGGGGTCCAGCTCGTGGAGTGAGGCGTTCAGAAGCGACTTCGAAGACATCACGGTCCCTGGGGTGTCTTGGTGCGGGGTCGGCCGGGTGAGCTGCGTCACGTCAGTTGCCGGAGAACTCTGCGTATTCGTCCGCGGTGAGCAGGTCCTTCGGCTCCTCCGTGACGCGTACCTTGAACAGCCAGCCGCCCTCGAAGGGCGCGGAGTTCACCAGTGAGGGGTCGTCGACGACGTCCTGGTTCGTCTCGGTGACCTCGCCGGTCACCGGGGCGTACAGATCGCTGACGGACTTGGTGGACTCCAGCTCTCCACAGGTCTCGCCCGCGGTCACCGTCTCACCGACCTCGGGAAGCTGGGCGTACACGACATCGCCGAGGGCGTTGGCCGCGTACTCCGTGATACCGACCGTCGACACGCCGTTCTCGGCGGCCGTCAGCCACTCGTGCTCCTTGCTGTAGCGAAGCTGCTGGGGGTTGCTCATGACCTGAATTCTCCTGTACGCGGGGGTGTGGTGCGGAACCGCTGTCTTACGGATCGAGACGGTACGGACCGAGACGGTACGGAACGAACGGGCGGGGCGGGCGCCGTGGTGCCGAATGCCGTCCGTATCACTTCCGGCGCTTGTAGAACGGCAGCGCCACGACCTCGTACGGCTCCTGGGAGCCCCGGATGTCCACGCCGACCCCCGCCGTACCGGGCGCGGCGTGCGCGGCGTCCACGTACGCCATCGCGATCGGCCGGCCCAGCGTCGGCGACGGGGCGCCCGAGGTGACCTCGCCCACGACGGCGCCGCCGGCGACCACCGGGTACCCGGAGCGCGGGACGCGGCGGCCCTCGGCGATCAGGCCGACCAGCTTGCGCGGCGGGGCGGACGCGGCGCGCTCGGCCGCCGCCTCCAGCGCCGCGCGGCCGACGAAGTCGCCGCCGTTCGAGGTCTTGTCGAACTTCACGACCCGGCCGAGGCCCGCGTCGAACGGGGTCAGCGCGGTGGACAGCTCGTTCCCGTACAGCGGCATGCCCGCTTCGAGCCGGAGGGTGTCACGGCAGGAGAGCCCGCAGGGCACCAGCCCGACCCCCGCGCCGGCCTCGGTGAGCGCCTTCCACAGCTCCTCCGCGTGCCGGGGCTCGACGAAGAGCTCGAAGCCGTCCTCACCGGTGTAGCCGGTCCGCGCGATCAGGGCGGGAACCCCGGCGACGGTGCCCGGCAGGCCCGCGTAGTACTTGAGCCCGTCGAGGTCGGCGTCGGTCAGCGCCTTCAGGATGCCGGGGGACTCCGGGCCCTGGACGGCGAGCAGCGCGTACGCGTCGCGGTCGTCCCGTACGGCGGCGTCGAACCCCGTGGCGCGGGCGGTGAGCGCGTCCAGGACGGTCTCCGCGTTGGAGGCGTTGGCGACGACCATGTACGTGTCCTCGCCGAGGCGGTAGACGATCAGGTCGTCCAGGATGCCGCCGTCCTCCCGGCAGATCATCGTGTAGCGGGCCCGGCCCACGGCCACGGCGCCGATGTTGCCGACGAGCGCGTGGTCGAGGAACCGTCCGGCGTCCGGCCCCGTGACGGTGATCTCGCCCATGTGGGAGAGGTCGAAGAGCCCGGCGCGGGTGCGGACGGCGGTGTGCTCGTCGCGCTCACTGCCGTAGCGCAGCGGCATGTCCCAGCCCGCGAAGTCGGTCATGGTCGCGCCCAGCGCGCGGTGCGTGGCGTCGAGGGCGGTACGACGGGGGGTGCTGCTCGGGGGGACATGGCTCATCGGTGTGGCTCCCAGGGCATGACGGCGAGGACGATCCTCCCCATCTGTCATCGGAACCTGAGAGGTTCATCACGACCCCGCGTAAAGGAGGTCATGACTTGCACCTTGGGTGGAGCCGCGACAAGGCGGCCCGCTTTTCAGATCTGCCTCATCCACGCGGTACGGGGCCTGAGAGATTCAAGGGAGGTACTTGCTCCTTCGGCGCCCGGCGCACACGGTGACCGGGACTCTCCCGCGCGGATTCAAACGGCCGGTATGCAGTTGGCGGGCACATCATCGCACGGGCCGCCGCGGAGCGGTGCGGCCGGTCGGCACGCCGTCGCGCGGATGGCCGGGCGCGTCGCGGGTACGAGTGAGAAGCTTGCGGGACATTACCAAGTCTTTACACTTCATGGGCAAGAGTCATGGGCCAGACGCGCTGAGCTGATACGCACTGAGCTGACACGGACTGAGCTGACAGGGGGACGGCGATGATCTCGCAGGGGTCCGGCACATGTGCCACGACCGCGGGTGTGCCCGCACAGCAGGGCGTGAGCGCGGTCGGTGACGGCCCGGTGGGGGCGGGACCGCAGATCGCGTCGGCCGCGCCCGCCGCGCCGGGCCCGCAGATCGCGCCCGCCGCGCCGGCCGTGCGCGATCTGCGGGGGCTGGGGCAGGGCGGCGGGCCCGACGGGCTGGTCTTCGACACCGGGGACCTGGTGGTCGTCTCCGGGCTGCCCGGCAGCGGCAAGTCCACGCTGATCCGGCGGGCCGCGGAGGGCCGCGGCATCGACTCCCAGGACGCGCGGGACCGCTGGGCGCGGCTGATGCCGCCCGCGCTGCCCTACGCCGTCTACCGTCCCCTCGTACGGACGGCGCACTACGCGGGGCTCCGGCGCGCGCTGCGCTCCGGCGCGAGCCTTGTCGTGCACGACTGCGGTACGCAGACGTGGGTACGGCGCTGGCTCGCCCGGGAGGCCGTCGCGCGCGGACGCCGGCTGCACCTGCTCCTGCTGGACGTGGCGCCCGAGACCGCCCGGGAGGGCCAGCGTGAGCGCGGCCGGGGCGTCTCGGGGTACGCCTTCGCGCGCCACCGCGGCGCGGTCGGCCGGCTGCTCACGGACGCACAGGCGGGCCGGCTCCCGGAAGGGTGCGCCTCCACCGTGCTGCTGGACCGGGACGCGGCGGGCGCGCTGGAGCGGATCGCCTTCTTAGAGGCACCGGGCACGGAGTGACCCACGCACCGGAGCGACCGGCGCGGCGCACCCCGCGGCCTGCGGCGTTAGGGTGCTGCGGCAGGGTCCTGGGCGGACGGGGTGGAGAGGTGCACAGTGGTGAACACAGCATGGCCGGGCAACGAGCTGGAAGAGGTGCTCACCGCCTCGCTCGGCAATGACGCCGCGGGCGGACGGCTCGTCGAGGTGCTCGGACGCAGCGAGGTCTGGGTGCCGCTGCCCAACGGGGGCGGCCCCGACAGCCCCGACCTCGATCTGCCGACGGTGGAGATCGACGGCGCCGCGTACGTCCCGGTCTTCAGCTCGCACCAGCAGTTCCTCAGTTGCGTCGGCGACCACATGGCGTTCACCGTCGCGCCGGCCCGCGACTTCGCCCGCGGACTGCCCCCGCAGCTCGGCATCGCGATCAACCCCGGCGGCGCGGTCGGGGCGCCGCTGCCGCCGCTCGCCGTCGCCGAGCTGTGCCGGGTGGGGCGTACGCCGCTCGACGGACCGGCCAGCGGCGGCCGGGTCAGGCTCTTCCAGCCGGACTGGAAGGAGGACCCGGTCGACTTCCTCTCCGCCGCCGCCGCCGAGTTCGGGGCGACGGGCACGGTGGCCACCGCCCGCCGCGCGCTCGCCAGCGTCGAGGGCGAGCCGCCGGTGCTCTTCATCGGCGTCCAGCTCTCCTCCTGGGAGGCCGCCGACCGTAACGCGCCGATGGACGCGCTCGGCCGCGCGCTCGGCCGGGTACCGGTGGCCTGGCCGGTCAACCTCCTGCTGCTGGACCTGACCCAGGATCCGGTCGGCGAGTGGATGCTGGCGAAGGTCAGGCCCTTCTACGAGCGGGCGTAGACGGGACGGCCGGACGGGGGGTTCCTCCGTTCGGCCCCCGTTCGGCCCCCGTACGGCCCCCGTTCGGCCCCTGTACGGCCCCGGCCCCTGTACGGCCCTCCGTACGAACCCGCGTGCGAACCTCCGTGCGGCCGTCCGTCGTATCCCTCCGTCGTATCCCATCCGGGGGTACGACGGAGGGATACGACCGGCCGGGGCGGGTATGACCCGTAGTCGCGGGCATGTCGCCGCCACGGCGACGAGGCGGTTCGCGAGGCGTTTCACGGGGCGGAACAACGGGGCGGGCGCATTCCCGACACGGTCCGGCGCGCCACGGGTCAGGGCAGGGGGCATATGCGGCCGGAATCAGCCGTACCGCACCTCTCCGCCTATGCGGCACGCACACCGGCCGTCAAGTCGGTGTCAGGCCAGCCGCCTAAGCTGGTTTGATGGCCGGGCCGGCGCACCGCGCGGCGCCGGGGAGCGGGACGAGTGGTGGAACTAAGAGGGGCGGGACCCAGAGTGAGCGCGTCAGGCACCGCGGCGGCCGGGCAGGTCGAGCACATGCTGCGCCAGGTGACGCCGGGACGGTACGACGCGTACGAGGCGCTGCTCCAGGCCCTCGCCGACGACAGCGTCTGGATGCTGCTCTGGCACGGCCAGGCCGGTTCGCCCGACGCCCAGTACGGCAACATGGAGGTCGACGGGCTGGGCTACGCGCCCTGTGTCACCTCCGCGCAGGAGCTGTCCGCCAGCGGCTGGACCCGGGCGCACGAGGTGGTTTCCGGCCGTGACATCGCCCGCGCCCTCTACCCGGACCGCTGGGGGATCTGGCTCAATCCGCACGCCCCCGGCGGCGGCCTCGGCATCCCGTGGCTGGACCTGCGCCGGATCGCCACCGGCCTCGACCGGATGCCCGCGGGCCCGCTGCGGCTCTCCGAGCCCGCCATCCAACTCCCGCAGTTCTACGCCCTGCTCACCCAGAACGCGCACCGCACGCCCGCCGTGCGCTCGCTGCGCCGGGCGTGGGTGCAGCCGGCGCTGGGCGCCCCGTACCTGGCGATCGGCCTCGACCTGTACGACACGAGCCCGGCCTCCGTCGACTCCGTACGCGCGATGATGCGTCAGTCGATCGGCGCCGTCCCCGAGGGGCTGCCGGTCTCCACGGTCGCGATGTCCGACGAGTACGACCCGGTCACGATGTGGCTGCGCGTCAACTCCCGCCCGTTCTACGACCGGGAGGCGCACGCGGCGCAGGCGGCGCCCGTCCAGTCCACCGGATACGGCTATCCGCCCCCCGCCTCTCGCGCATACTGAACGTTCCACGGGGGAGGAACGGGTGTGTCAGGCATGCCCGTTCTGGTGGATTCTGACGGATTGGTGATCTGTCTCGTCCGTTGAGGCCAAAGTCGTGTCCGTATAACGGTAACCCTCTGATCGCATCACGGTTGAGCAAACATTCCCCGATGGGGCTGGCGGGTGATCGCGATAGGGCTGAAGACTCCCTCCAGCAGGTGGCATCGGCACGTATGTGCGACTGATGTGTGGGCGACGCGCTGACAGAAGCAGATCTCCCGAACCGGGGGGACCACCATGCGACATCAATGAAGCGAACGAGCCGCTACAGCGGCGGTCACAGGCCGGCCACCGTCGGCCGAGAGGGGTCTCCAGCGCAATGACGGCACCTATCGAGACCACCGGGTCGGCGGCGCAAGCGCAGCCGGAAGCGGTGCTGGAAGGCGCCGGGGGCAAGCAGATCGAGGGCCGTTCGCTCGGCCGGATCGCGTGGACGCGTTTCAAACGGGACAAGGTCGCCATGGCGGGCGGCGTCATCGTGATCCTGCTGGTCCTTGTCGCCGTACTCTCCAAACCGCTCCAGTCCTTCTTCGGTCTTGACCCCAACGCCTTCAACCAGGACCTGGTCGACCCCACCCTGCTCGCACCCAAGGGCAGTTTCGGCGGTATGAGCTGGGACCACCCCCTGGGCGTCGAACCGCAGACCGGCCGGGACATCCTGGCCCGCATCATCGAGGGCTCCTGGGTCTCCCTGGTCGTCGCGGCCGGGTCCACGCTGCTCTCCGTCGTCATCGGCGTCGTGATGGGCGTCGTGGCCGGCTTCTACGGCGGCTGGGTCGACAGCGCCATCAGCCGCATGATGGACACCTTCCTCGCCTTCCCTCTGCTCCTCTTCGCGATCTCCATCTCCGCGTCGCTCCAGGGCGAGGTGTTCGGGCTGGAAGGGCTCTCGCTGCGCATCGCCGTACTGATCTTCGTGATCGGCTTCTTCAGTTGGCCGTACATCGGCCGGATCGTGCGCGCGCAGACGCTCAGCCTGCGTGAGCGGGAGTTCGTGGAGGCGGCCAGGTCGCTGGGCGCCCGCGGTCCGTTCATCCTCTTCCGGGAGCTGCTGCCGAACCTGATCGCGCCGATCCTCGTCTACGCGACGCTGCTGATCCCCACCAACATCCTCTTCGAGGCTTCCCTGAGCTTCCTCGGCGTCGGTATCGCCCCGCCGCAGTCCTCGTGGGGCGGCATGCTGTCCACCGCGGTCGACCTGTACCAGGTTGACCCGATGTTCATGGTCATTCCTGGCATGGCGATCTTCATCACCGTGCTGGCCTTCAATCTGCTGGGGGACGGTCTGCGTGACGCACTCGACCCCCGTGGCAAGTAATCGCGGCCCGGCCGCACCATCGATCGAGGGGGCTTTCCTCAGGTGAACAGCAGAAAGACAGCATCGGCCATCGCCGCCACGCTGGCGTTGGCACTCGGTGCTACCGCCTGCGGCAGCGGCGACAGCGACAGCAAGGACGGCAGTGGGGGCGGCAACGCGAAGGCCGATGCCGGACTGAGCAGCATCGTCAACGCCAGCACCAAGAAGGGGGGGACGGTCACGTACGAGCACTCCAGTGGCCCGGACTCCCTGGACCCGGGCAACACGTACTACGGCTGGGTGCAGAACTTCTCCCGCATGTACGCCCGTTCCCTGGTGTCGTTCAAGCCCGCCGCCGGCAAGGAGGGCCTCACGGTCGTTCCCGACCTGGCGACCTCCCTCGGCAAGGCCAGCCCCGACGCCAAGACCTGGACGTACACGCTCCGTAAGGGCGTCAAGTTCCAGGACGGCACGGAGATCACCTCGGCGGACGTCAAGTACGCCATCGAGCGCTCCAACTTCGCGCCCGAGGCCATCTCCAACGGCCCGACGTACTTCAAGTCGTACCTGGAGGGTGGCGACAAGTACAAGGGTCCGTACAAGGACAAGTCGCCCGACGGTCTCAAGTCCATCGAGACGCCGGACAAGTACACGATCACGTTCAAGCTGAACAAGCCGTTCGCGGACATGGACTACCTGGCCGCGTTCTCGCAGACGGCCCCGGTCCCGCAGAAGGCCGACACGGGCGCCGAGTACGTCCAGAAGATCGTGTCCTCGGGCCCGTACAAGTTCGACTCGTACAGCGAGAGCCGCGGCGCGACGTTCTCCCGGAACCCCGAGTGGGACCCGGCGACGGACCCGATCCGCAAGGCGCTGCCGGACAAGATCGAGCTGAAGTTCAACGTCAACGCCTCGACGGTCGACGAGCACCTGCTCAGCGACACCATCACGGCGGACATCGCCGGCACCGGCCTGCAGTCGAAGACGCAGCCGAAGGTGCTCGTCAAGCCGGCCGAGAAGGCCCGGACGGACAACCCCTACGCCGGCGCGCTCGCCTACCTGGCGATGAACGTCAACGTGAAGCCGTTCGACAACATCGAGTGCCGCAAGGCCGTGCAGTACGCCGTGGACAAGGCCGGTGTGGTCGACGCCGTCGGCGGCTCGGTCAAGGGTGACCCCGCCTCCACGATGATCCCGCCGTCGGTCGCCGGCTACAAGAAGTTCGACCTGTACCCGACCGCGGGCAACAAGGGCGACGCGGCCAAGGCCAAGGAACAGCTCACCAAGTGCGGTCAGCCGAAGGGCTTCAAGACCTCGCTGACGGCGCGCTCCGACCGTCCCGACGAGGTCCAGGCCGCCACGCAGATCCAGCAGAGCCTGAAGGCGATCGGCATCGAGGCCGACATCAAGCAGTTCCCGGCCGACAAGTACTTCACGGACTTCGCGGGCTCCCCCAAGTGGGTCCACGACAACAAGGCCGGCCTGATGATGATGGCCTGGGGTGCTGACTGGCCCACGGGTTACGGCTTCCTCGACTCGATCGTGAACGGCTCGGCCATCAAGCCGTCCGGTGGCACGAACCTGATGGAGCTGAACGACCCGAAGATCAACAAGGCGCTGACCGACGGCATCGGCACCCTCGACGCCACCGCTCGCGGTGAGAAGTGGGCCGAGGTCGACAAGCTGGTCCTGGAGAACGCGTCCGCCGTGCCGCTCTTCTACAAGAAGAACCTGCTCTACCGCCCGGACTCGGCGACCAACGTCACCGTCGCCGAGTCGTACCTCGGTATGTACGACTACGTGCTGATGGGCTCGTCCAAGTAAGTCCGTAGGACCGTTCCGAGCGGGCTCGGCACAGACTCCGAGCCCGCTCGGCAACACATTCAGTAACACCTGTTACATCAATCAGCACCCCCCGAAAGGCAGGTGAAGGTGCCGGATCGTACGGGCGCACCCCGCCCGGACGCCCTGGCACCGTACGGCTGTGGCTGCGTACATCATCCGACGCGTATTCGCCGCGGTGTTGCTGCTGCTGGTGGTCAGCGCAGTCACGTTCGCGATCTTCTTCCTGGTGCCCCGGCTGGGCGGCCAGACGACCGACTCACTGGCCGCCCAGTACGTCGGTAAGGGCGCCGATCCCGCCGCCATCGCCGCGATCAAGGCGAACCTGGGACTCGACGACCCCCTCTACCTCCAGTACTGGCACTTCATCAAGGCCATCGTGGTCGGCGCCGAGTACAACCTCGGCCCCAACCCCTCGGTGTGCAACGCGCCGTGCTTCGGCTACTCCTTCAAGACGCACGTCGAGGTCTGGCCCGAGATCGTCCAGCGCATTCCGGTCACCTTCTCGCTGGCCATCGGCGCGGCGGTCATCTGGGTCGTCTCCGGTGTCGCCATCGGCGTCCTCTCCGCGCTCAAGCGGGGCTCGATCTTCGACCGTCTGACCATGGGCATCGCCCTGGCCGGCGTCTCGCTGCCGATGTTCTTCACCGGCCTGGTCTCCCTCGCGCTGTTCAGCTTCCACTGGACGATCTGGGAGGAGCTGGAGTTCGTGCCCTTCTCCGAGAGCCCCGGTGACTGGGCGTGGAACCTCATCCTTCCCTGGTGCACCCTCGCCTTCCTGTACTCCGCCCTCTACGCGCGGCTCACCCGCGCCGGGATGCTGGAGACCATGGGCGAGGACTACATCAGAACCGCGCGGGCCAAGGGTCTGCGGGAGCGCCAGGTGGTCGTCAAGCACGGCCTGCGCGCCGCGCTGACCCCGCTCATCACCATCTTCGGCATGGACTTCGCGCTGCTCCTGGGCGGCGCGGTCATCACGGAGCGCGTCTTCTCCTTCCAGGGGATGGGCGCGTACGCCATCCAGGGCGTGACCCGCAGCGACCTGCCCATCGTGATGGGTGTGACGCTGGTCGCCGCCTTCTTCATCGTTCTCTGCAATCTGCTGGTGGACCTCGTGTACGCCGCGATCGACCCCCGGGTGAGGCTCTCATGAGCGACGTGAGCAAGACGCAGGACGCGTTCCTCTCCGTACGGGACCTCCGTATCCACTTCGACACCGACGACGGCCTCGTGAAGTCCGTCGACGGCGTCAGCTTCGACCTCCAGGCGGGCAAGACCCTCGGCATCGTCGGCGAGTCCGGCTCCGGGAAGTCCGTGACCTCCCTGGGCATCATGGGGCTGCACAACTCCGAGCGCGCCCGGATCTCCGGCGAGATCTGGCTGGACGGCGAGGAGCTGATCGGCGCGGGCCCCGAGCGGGTGCGTGCGCTGCGCGGCCACAAGATGGCGATGATCTTCCAGGACCCGCTGTCCGCGCTGCACCCGTACTACAGCATCGGCGCGCAGATCGTGGAGGCGTACCGCGTCCACAACAAGGTCGACAAGAAGACCGCCAAGAAGCGGGCCGTCGAGATGCTCGACCGGGTCGGCATCCCCGAGCCGGCCCGCCGCTACAACGACTACCCGCACCAGTTCTCCGGCGGTATGCGCCAGCGCGCGATGATCGCGATGTCGCTGGTGAACAACCCCGAGCTGCTGATCGCCGACGAGCCGACGACCGCCCTCGACGTGACCGTCCAGGCGCAGATCCTCGACCTCATCCGGGACCTCCAGAAGGAGTTCCACTCGGCGGTCGTCATCATCACCCACGACCTCGGCGTCGTCGCCGAGATCGCGGACGAACTGCTCGTGATGTACGCGGGGCGCTGCATCGAGCGCGGCTCGTCGGAGAAGGTCTTCTACCAGCCGCAGCACCCCTACACCTGGGGCCTGCTGGGCTCGATGCCCCGTATCGACCGTGAGCAGACCGACCGGCTGGTGCCGGTCAAGGGGACCCCGCCCAGCCTGATCAACGTCCCGTCCGGCTGTGCCTTCAACCCGCGCTGCCCGTACGCCGACGTCCCCAAGGACGACCTCGCCCGTACGGTCCGTCCCGACCTGCGGGAGATCACCGACGGGCACTTCTCCGCCTGCCACATGTCGCGTGCGGAGCGGGAAAAGATCTGGACCGAAGAGATTGCGCCGAAGCTGTGACTGAGCTGACGAAGAAGATTCCGGAGCAGGTCGCGGCGGGTGGGGCCGCTACGGGCGGTCCGTCGGACGGTGTCGAGCCGATCCTCAGGGTCACCGGCCTGGTCAAGCACTTCCCGATCACCAAAGGGCTGCTGAAACGCAAGGTCGGCGCCGTCCAGGCGGTCGACGGGCTCTCCTTCGACGTACGTCCCGGGGAGACCCTGGGCGTCGTCGGCGAGTCCGGCTGCGGCAAGTCGACGATGGGCCGGCTGATCACACGGCTGCTCGAACCGACCGGTGGCAAGGTCGAGTTCGAGGGCAAGGACATCACCCACATGTCCGCGGGCGCGCTGCGCCCGATGCGCCGCGACATCCAGATGATCTTCCAGGACCCGTACGGGTCGCTGAACCCGCGCCACACCATCGGCGGGATCGTCTCCACCCCCTTCAAGCTCCAGGGCATCGAGCCCGAGGGCGGCGTGAAGAAGGAGGTGCAGCGGCTGCTGGAGCTGGTGGGCCTGAGCCCCGAGCACTACAACCGCTACCCGCACGAGTTCTCCGGCGGACAGCGCCAGCGCATCGGCATCGCGCGGGCGCTGGCCCTCAACCCGAAGCTGGTCGTCGCCGACGAGCCGGTCTCGGCGCTGGACGTGTCGATCCAGGCCCAGGTGGTGAACCTGCTGGACGACCTCCAGGAGGAGCTGGGGCTGACGTACGTGATCATCGCGCACGACCTCTCCGTCATCCGCCATGTGTCGGACCGGATCGCGGTGATGTACCTCGGCAAGATCGTCGAGCTGGCGGACCGCACGTCGCTGTACGAGTCGCCCAAGCACCCGTACACGAAGGCGCTGCTGTCGGCCGTGCCGGTGCCCGACCCGAGCCGGCGCGGCGGCAAGAGCGACCGGATCCTGCTCAAGGGCGATGTGCCGTCGCCGATCTCGCCGCCGAGCGGCTGCCGGTTCCACACCCGGTGCTGGAAGGCGACGGAGATCTGCAAGACGACCGAGCCGCCGCTGATCCAGCTCGGACCGGGCCACCAGGCGGCCTGCCACCACCCGGAGAACGCCCCGGACCAGCGTCCGCAGGACACGGTCTCGGTGGCGGCGCGGGAGACGATCGAGCTGGCGGACGGCGCGGGCGAGGCCGCGGCGAAGGCGGTCAAGGAGAGCGGCGGGACCGGCGGGGCTTCCAAGGAGTAGCCCGCGCTGGGCCGGGTTGGGCCACATCGGGTCGGGGTCGCGGCTGGGCCGTGGCACCGGCCCGGTGGCCGGGATCTGGTGGCTGGGGTCCGGCGGGCTTCCGCCGGAGCTCGGACGGATGCCCGGGACATCGGTCGGCCGCGGCCTCGGTCCGGTCCGGTGGCCGGGGTTCGCCCGTATGTGCGGATACCGGCACACTGTCCGGGTGCTCCACGACCTTTTCACGCCCTCCGTCCAGCATGCGCTCGACCTCGTCGGGATCTTCGTCTTCGCGATCTCCGGCGCCCTGCTCGCCGTACGGAAGAACTTCGACGTCTTCGGTATGGCGGTGCTGGCCGAGATCACCGCGCTGGGCGGAGGGCTGCTCCGTGATCTGATCATCGGGGCGGTGCCGCCCGCCGCCTTCACCGATCTCGGCTACTTCTCCATGCCGCTGGTGGCGACCGCGCTGGTCTTCTTCCTCCACCCCCACGTCGAGCGGATCCAGGGCGCGGTCAACGTCTTCGACGCGGCCGGGCTCGGCCTCTTCTGCGTCACGGGGACCACCAAGGCGTACGAGTACGGGCTCGGCCTGACCTCCTCGGTCGTCCTCGGCATGGCCACGGCCGTCGGCGGCGGTGTGCTGCGCGACGTCCTCGCCAACGAGGTGCCCTCGCTGCTGCGCTGGGACCGCGACCTCTACGCCGTGCCCGCCATCGTCGGCGCCACGATGGTGGCGCTCTGCATCCGCTTCGACGTGCTCAACGGCCTCACCAGCGGGGTCGCCGTACTGACGGCGTTCGTGCTGCGGCTGCTCGCGATGCGCTTCCACTGGCGGGCGCCGCGTGCCTGGAACCGCCGCTCGGCGGCGGAGGAGCCCGCGTGAGGGCCGTACGGCGGCTCCGGCCCCGGCCCCGGCCGCTGTGCCCATCTTCTTAAGCTACCGCTTAGTACGGACGTGTTGTACGGTTGCGTCCCATGGCACAGGTATCCATCGGTGACAGCGAGTTCGACCGCGAGACGGCCGTCTCCCTCCGCGCCCCCGGCGTCTACGACACCCGGCTCTTCCCGGGCTGGACCGTCATGAACATCGTCAACGGCGGCTATCTGCTGGCCGTCATGGGCCGCGCGCTCGGCGACGCACTGCCGCACTCCGACCCGTTCGCCGTGTCCGCCCACTACCTCACGCCCTCGGCGCCGGGCCCCGCCGTCGTACGGACCGAGACACTGCGCACCGGCCGTACGCTCTCCACCGGCCAGGCGTCCCTCTTCCAGACCGGGGAGGACGGCACCGAGGTGGAGCGGATCCGGTTCCTCGCCTCGTACGGCGACCTGGACGCCCTCCCCGACGACGTACGGACCGCCGCCAAGCCGCCCGAGATACCGCCGCGGGAGCGGTGCGTCGGCACCGCCGACGGACCGGCGCCGGAGGGCGACTTCACCATCCTCGACCGGCTCGCCATGCGGATCGACCCCGCCACGGTCGGCTGGGCGGTCGGTGAGCCCTCGGGGCGGGGCGAGATGCGCGCCTGGTTCGAGCTCGCGGACGGCCGCGCCCCCGACCCGCTCTCGCTGCTGTTCACCGTCGACGCGCTGCCGCCGACCTCCTTCGACCTGGGCCTGCGGGGCTGGACGCCGACCGTCGAACTGACCGTCCACGTCCGCTGCCGCCCGGCGCCGGGGCCGCTGCGGGTCGCCATCACCACCCGTAACCTGGCCGGCGGCTTCCTGGAGGAGGACGCGGAGGTCTGGGACAGCGCGGACCGGCTGGTGGCCCAGTCCCGTCAACTGGCCCGCGCGCCCCGCGACTGACGCCCGCGTCCAGCGGGGTGCCGTCACCGGCGCCCGTCCGCGCTCGTAGAATCGGGCCCACCATGGCTTACCTCGACCACGCCGCGACCACTCCGATGCTGCCGGAGGCGATCGAGGCGATGACCGCCCAGTTCGGCCTCGCCGGCAACGCCTCCTCGCTCCACGCCGCCGGGCGCCGGGCCCGCCGTACCGTCGAGGAGGCCCGTGAGACGTTCGCGGAGGCCCTCGGCGCGCGCCCCAGCGAGGTGGTCTTCACCTCGGGGGGTACGGAGGCCGACAACCTCGCAGTGAAGGGCCTGTACTGGTCCCGCCGCGACGCCGACCCGGCCAGGACCAGGGTGCTCGCCAGCCCCGTGGAGCACCACGCGGTCCTCGACGCCGTCGAATGGCTCGGCGCACATGAGGGCGCGACCGTCGAATACCTCCCCGTCGATCCCTACGGGCGGGTCCTGCCCGGCGCGCTGCGCGAGGCGATCGAACGGAACCCGCTCGATGTCGCCCTCGCCACCGTCATGTGGGCCAACAACGAGATCGGGACGATCCTGCCGGTCCCGGAACTGGCCGAGGTGGCGGCGGAGTTCGACATTCCGCTGCACTCCGACGCGGTCCAGGCGTTCGGCCAGACCGAGCTGGACTTCGGCGCCTCGGGGCTCGCCGCGATGACCGTCTCCAGCCACAAGATCGGCGGCCCTTACGGCATCGGCGCCCTGCTGCTCGGCCGCGAACACACCCCCGTGCCCGTGCTGCACGGCGGCGGCCAGGAGCGCCATGTCCGCTCGGGCACCCTCGACGTGCCCGCCGTCGCCGCCTTCGCCGTCGCGGGCCGGCTCGCCGCCGAACGGCGCGAGGAGTTCGCCCGCGAGATCGGCGCCCTGCGGGACGAACTGATCACGGCGGTACGGGCCGCCGTCCCCGACGCGATCCTCGGCGGCGACCCCGACCACCGCCTCGCCGCCAACGCGCACTTCAGCTTCCCCGGCTGCGAGGGCGACTCCCTGCTCCTGCTGCTCGACGCGCAGGGCATCGCGTGCTCGACCGGCTCCGCCTGTACGGCGGGGGTGGCCCAGCCCAGCCATGTCCTGCTGGCCACCGGCAGCGACCCGGACCTGGCCAGGGGCACCCTGCGCTTCTCGCTCGGCCACACGTCCACGGCGGAGGACGTGGCGGCGGTCGCCCGGGCCATCGGCCCGGCGGTCGACCGCGCGCGCCACGCCGGCCTGAGCTGACCGCTCACGCCGCGCGGGCCACCGCTCACGCCGCGCGGGCCACCGCTCACGCCGCGCGGGCCACCGCTCACGCCGCGCGGGCCACGGCCTCCGTCGCCGGGACGCGCAGGGCGCCGCGCGCCGTGCCCAGGGTGGTGAGCAGCGTCGCACCGGCGGCGACCGCCACGACCCCCAGCCAGATCCCGGGGCCCTGGTCCGGCAGCACCGCCTCGGTACGGACCAGGCTGAACGGCAGGATCCCGGCGAGCCCCGCGACCGTACCGAAGAACACGCCGGTCACCGTCAGCACCAGGGACTCCGCCCCGACCGTCCCGAGGACCTGCCCCGGCGTCGCCCCGGCGAGGCGCTGGGTGCCGAACTCGGCGCGCCGGTACGAGGTCGCCGCGTACAGGGTGTTGATCAGCGTCACGCAGGCGAAGGCCACGACGATCCCGACGACCACCAGGTTCACCGTCTCCAGATTCCGGTCCTCGACCGACCGGGCGAGGCCGGACGCCTCGATCGCGCCGGTCTCCAGGGTCTGCATGTAGAGCGTCCCCGTCGCGATCCCCGTGAACAGGGTCAGCGGCATCAGCACCGTCGCGAGCCGCGGCGCCCGCTCCCGCAGCGTGTGGACGGTCAGCCAGCCGCTCGCGCCCGCGACCGCGCCGACCGGCCGCGCCAGCCGCTCCAGCGCCCCGCGCAGCAGGTCCGGGGCGAGGAGCGCGAAGCCGACGGAGAGCAGGATCGCGCCGCAGGCCGGCGCCGCCATCAGCGCGGGCTCCGCCGCGTCGATCGCGAAGGTGGCGCACACCCCGGCCGTACCGGCGGCGAGCGCGGCGCAGGCGGCCACCCCCCGCAGCCGGCGGCGGGGAACGGGCGGCTTCGCCGACGCGGCGCGCGTCGCCCGCCGTACCGCGAGGAACGCCGCGCCCACCGAGGCCAGCAGCGTGACGCCCGCGCCCGCCCCCAGCCCCACAGGACCGAAGGCGTACGCCACTGACCCGGCGACCTGACCGGTGTCCTGGAACATCCCCAGCAGCACCCGCCCGCCCAGCATCGCGGGCCCCACCGCGAGCAGCGTGCCCAGCAGCCCCACGGCCACCGCCTCGCCCACCACCATCCGCGTGATCTGCGCCGGGGTGGCCCCCGTACTGCGCAGCAGGGCGATCTCGGCGCCGCGCTGCGTCACGTTCACGGTCAGGGTGGAGGCGACGGCGAAGAACACCAGCAGCGCCCCGTACCCGCCGACCACCCCGCCCACCAGACCGAGGGTCTCCGCGTCGGCGGGGCCGACGTCGTTCGCGCCCGCCGTGTCGTGCAGCGAGTTGAACGCCATGAGGATCGCCGCCCCCAGAAAGGCGGAGAGCAGGGTGGCGAGGAAACGCCCGGGACGGTGCCGCACGGAGCGCATGGAGAGAAGGAACATGGCTCAGACCCCCGCCCGCGTGCCGTTGCCCACCGCGTCACCGAGGTGCGCGAGCCGCTCGGCGACCGCGTCCGCCGTCGGCGCGTCGAGCCGCCCGGCGAGCCTGCCGTCCGCCAGGAAGACCACGGAGTCGGCGTACGAGGCGGCCACCGGGTCGTGCGTCACCATCACCACCGTCCTGCCGTGCACCCGTACCGCCTCCTGGAGCAGCCGCAGCACCTCCCGCGCGCTCCGGGTGTCCAGCGCGCCCGTCGGCTCGTCCGCGAAGATCACGGCGGGCCCGGTGACCAGCGCCCTGGCGATGGCGACGCGCTGCCGCTGGCCGCCGGACAGCTCCGCGGGCCGGTGGCAGAGCCGGTCGCCCAGACCGACCTGGGTGAGGATCCGGCGGGCACCGTCCCGGTCCACGGCCCGCCCGGCCAGCCGCAGCGGCAGGACGGTGTTCTGCTCCACGGTGAGCGAGGGCAGCAGGTTGTACTGCTGGAAGACGAAACCGATCCGGCGCCGCCGGAACCGCGTCAGCGCCGCCTCGTCGCCGCCCGTCAGCTCCGCGCCGTCGACCACGACACGACCCCCGTCCGGCAGGTCGAGCCCGGCCGCGCACTGGAGCAGGGTGGACTTGCCGGAGCCGGAGGGCCCCATGACCGCGGTGAAGGACCCGGCGGACAGGCTCAGCGTCACATCGTCCAGCGCCGTCACGGCGTTCCCCGCGCCGGCCGACCCGTACACCTTCCGCACCCCGACCAGCCGCAGCGCCTCCGCGCCCCTGACGCCCCCGGCCGCGCCGCCCGCGCTGTCCCTCGTCGCTGTCCTCGTCCTCGTACGACTGCTACGACGAAACATGTCCTGCCCTCCCCGTTGCCGGCGCCCGTCGCGCCGCCGGGGACGACGCTACGGACGCGCGGGGACGGGCACACGGGGCGTGGACACCAGGTGCGGAGGTGGCGCTGGGTGCACCCCGCGCGGGGCCTACGCGCCGATCACGCCCCCCGAGCGGACACCGAGGGCGAGGGGGTGGGCTCGACCGGCTCCGCCTCCCGTACCAGCTTCAGATAGCGGGCCCAGTCCCAGAGCGGCCCCGGATCCGTGTGGTCCGTCCCCGGGACCTCCACGTGCCCGACTATGTGCGCGCGGTCGATCGGTATCGCGTACCGCTTGCATATGTCGGCCGTCAGCCGCGCCGACGAGCGGTACATCGCGTCCGTGAACGACTCCGGCCTGTCCACGTAGCCCTCGTGCTCGATACCGATGGAGCGCTCGTTGTAGCTCCTGTTCCCCGCGTGGTACGCCACGTCCAGCTCGCGGATCATCTGCGCCACATGGCCGTCCTTGCGCACCACGTAGTGCGACGCCGCGCCGTGCCCCGGGTCGCGGAAGACCTTCAGCGCCACGTCGTAGCTGCCCTGGACGACATGGACGACCACCCGGTCGATCCGGAAGTCCTCGGGGCGGTCGGCCCGCCGCCAGTTCGCCGACGAGGCCGCCACCCACTCCGAGGGGGCGTAATCCAGCTCACCCTCCTTGCGCGGCTTCTCGACGCCCGGCACCTGCCACCAGAACCGAGCCAGCTCGTCGCGCGCCAGCACACCGCCGCCGACCACGGCGGCGGCGCCGCCGATCAGCACCGCTCTGCGGCCGATCCTCTTCCCGTCCCGGGGCGCGGGCGCCCGGCGGCTGCCCCTCGTGCCGCTGCCTGCCGTGCCCTGCTCGTTCTCGCCCATATGATCGTCAACGCATATCCGCGCGACTGTGGTTCCCTCGGGCCGTACCCTGGTTGAGCTATGACTCAGAATTCCCAGCGCCCCCTGCGCGTACTCGCCGCCATGTCGGGCGGCGTGGACTCCGCCGTCGCCGCCGCCCGCGCCGCCGAGGCGGGACACGACGTCACCGGCGTGCACCTCGCGCTCTCCGCGAACCCGCAGTCCTTCCGCACCGGCGCGCGCGGTTGCTGCACCATCGAGGACTCCCGTGACGCGCGCCGCGCCGCCGATGTGATCGGTATCCCCTTCTACGTGTGGGATCTCGCGGAACGTTTCCGTGAGGACGTCGTGGACGACTTCGTCGCGGAGTACGAGGCGGGCCGCACCCCCAACCCGTGTCTGCGCTGCAACGAGAAGATCAAATTCGCGGCGCTGCTGGACAAGGCGCTCGCGCTGGGTTTCGACGCGGTGTGCACGGGCCATTACGCGACGGTCGTCACCGCCCCCGACGGCACGCGCGAACTGCACCGCGCCAGCGACATGGCCAAGGACCAGTCGTACGTGCTCGGCGTCCTGGACGAGCGGCAGCTCGCCCACGCGATGTTCCCCCTCGGCGACACGCTCACCACCAAGGACGAGATCCGCGCCGAGGCCGAGCGCCGCGGCCTGGCCGTGGCGAAGAAGCCCGACAGCCACGACATCTGCTTCATCGCGGACGGCGACACCCAGGGCTTCCTCGCGGACCGCCTGGGCCGGGCCGAGGGCGACATCGTCGACGAGTCCGGTACGAAGGTCGGCAGCCACGACGGCGCGTTCGGCTTCACCATCGGCCAGCGCAAGGGCCTGCGCATCGGCCACCCGGCCGCCGACGGCAAGCCGCGCTACGTCCTGGACATCTCCCCGGTCGACAACCGCGTCACGGTCGGCCCCGCCGCCTCCCTCGACGTCACGGCCCTCACGGCCCTCAAGCCCCGCTGGTGCGGCACCGCCCCCACCGGCCCCGGCGACTACACGGCCCAGCTCCGCGCCCACGGCGGCGAGACCCCGGTGACCGCCGAACTGGCCGACGGCACCCTCCACGTCCGCTTCGGCGAACCGGTCCGCGGCGTGGCCCCCGGCCAGGCGATCGTGCTGTACGACGGCCCGCGCGTCGTCGGCTCGGCGACGATCGCGACGACGGAGCGCCGCACGGGGGCCCTGGCGGGCTGACCGCCCGCCCGCGGCCCTGGAAGGGCCCGTCACGCCGCGAAGAACTCCTCCAGGACCGGCGCCAGCACATGCGGCGCCACCTCGTGCGTCTGGCCCGTCAGGGTGCGGTGCCTGCCGCGGGGAAGCGCCTCGGCCGCCGCGCGGGCCGCGTCGCGTACCAGGGCGGGGCTGGCGCCGCCGTCCACGACCATCGCGCGGGTCCTGACCGCCGACAGACGGCGGGCCGGGATCAGCCCCTCGCCCAGTACCTGGTTGTCGTACGCGAGGGTGTGGGCCACCGCCGCCAGCTCCGGCCAGAGCGAGGACCGGCGCATCACCGCGATCGTCGCCGGGTGCAGCTCCATGGCCGACAGGAACAGCTCCACCGCCTCGTCCCGCTCCCCGCGCGCCAGCAGCTCCGTCAGCCGCTCCGTGTACGCGGCCTTCGCCGGCAGGGCGGCCGGGTCGGTGGCGTACGGCGGCTCGTACACCGCGAACTGGGTGACCGGCAGACCCGCCGCCACCGCCTCCAGGACCAGCGCCCCGCCCGAGGACACCCCGTACAGCGCCGCGCTGCCCCCGACCGCGGCGAGCAGCGCCGCGAGGTCCTCGATCTCCCGCTCCACGGCGTACGGGGCCCGGTCGCCGCTGGCGCCCCGGCCCCGCCGGTCATAGGTGATCGTGGTGAAGCGCGGCGCGAGCAGCCGGGCGAGCGGCGCCTCCGACTCCGCCGTGCTGAACGCGCCCCCCACCAGAATCACCGGCGGCCCCTCGCCCGACCGCCGGTAAGCGATCGGGGTGCCGTCCCCCGACTTCACCTTGCACACGTTGTCCATGGAGAGTCTGACCGGCGGGCCGCGCCCAACTCATCGCTCCATGAAGGAAGTTTTTTCACGCCCGCCTTCTTAGTGCCTTCTCAGGGCCTCCGTCCGGCCGTCTCAGGCGGCCACCACCTCGGTGTCGTAGAAGCAGAAGTGGTCCTTGACCTGGGCCACTTCAGCTTTCGGGGTGGCGTAGGCCCAGACCAGGTCCGGCGCGTCCGGCAGCGACCAGTAGGACGCGTCGCCCTTGAACGGACAGTGGGTCGTCGTGTTCGAGGGCGTCAGCAGCTCCGTCCGTACGTCCTGCGGCGGCAGGTAGTAGCGGACCGGACAGCCCGTCTCGCGCAGCACCAGCGGGGCGCGGCTCTCCGCGAGGACCTGCCCGTCCCGTACGACGCGAACGTGCTCCGTGCCCTGCTCGACGGTGATGGTGTGTCCTGCGGTCATCGTGATCGGTCCCTTCGGGGGTGTCGGTATTGCCTCTCTCGTTCAGCAACGTCGCACACCCCCCTCTTCCCGGCCCGTACCGTTTACGCCATGGATATCTGTGTCTTCCTCTCCGCCGCCGACCTCGACGAGCGCTACACCCGCCCCGCCCGCGAATTCGCCGAACTGATCGGCAAGGGCGGCCACACCCTCGTCTGGGGCGGCTCCGACAGCGGGCTGATGAAGGTCGTCGCCGACGGGGTGCAGGAGGGCGGCGGCCGGCTGGTCGGGGTCTCGGTGGACTTCCTCCATGCCGTGGCCCGGCCGAACGCCGACGAGATGGTGATCGCGAAGGACCTCGCGGAGCGCAAGGCCCTGCTGCTCGCCAAGTCCGACGCCGTGGTGGTCATGGTCGGCGGTACGGGGACGCTGGACGAGGCCACCGAGATCCTGGAGCTGAAGAAGCACGGCATGCACTCCCACCCCGTGGTGCTGCTCAACACGGCCGGCTTCTACGACGGGCTGAAGGAGCAGTTCCGGCGGATGGAGGACGAGGGCTTCCTGCCGCTGCCCCTCACCGACCTGGTCTTCTTCGCCGAGGACGGGGTCGGCGCCCTCGCCTACCTGGAGGAGGCGCTCGGCGTTCAGTGAGCGCGGTTCAGTGATCGCCGAGCGCGTGCGGTCATCGGGTCGTCGTGATGCGACGATGACCGCATGGCTACCCATCTCCTCACCGGTGCGGGCTCGGGCATCGGCGCCGCCGTCGCGCGCCGACTGCACGAACGCGGCGACGACCTGATCCTTTTCGCACGCGACGCCGGCCGCGCCAGAGAGCTCGCGCAGGGCCTGCCCGGCGCCCGTACCCTCGTCGGCGACCTCGCCAACCCCGACCGGCTCTCCTGGGCGCTCGGTCAGCAGGAACTCCCCGACCGGCTCGACTCGCTCCTGCACATCGCGGGCGTCGTCGAGCTGGGCGAGGTCGGGGAACTGACCCCCAAGACATGGCACAACCAGCTCACCGTGAACCTGATCTCCCCGGCGGAGCTGACCCGGCTGCTCCTGCCGCAGCTCCGCGCCTCCCACGGGCAGATCGTCTTCGTCAACTCGGGCGCCGGGCTGCGCGCCCACGCCCGGTGGAGCGCGTACGCCGCCTCCAAGCACGGACTGAAGGCGCTGGCCGACGCGGTGCGCGACGAGGAGCGGCCGAACGGCGTACGGGTCACCTCCGTGTACCCGGGCCGTACCGCGAGCCCCATGCAGGCCAAGGTGCACCAGCAGGAGGGCAAGGAGTACGACGCGTCCCGCTGGATCGACCCCGAGTCGGTCGCGACGACGATCCTGGCCGCGCTCGACCTGCCGCGCGACGCACAGATCGACGACGTGACCGTACGGCCGGGCCGATGAGCGGGCCGGCCGACAGCCCCCAGGAGGAGGCCGCACCCGCCGCGCCGCTCCGGGGGCCCGCCACCGGCGTCGGCTCCATGCCGGGCGGCGACGCGCGGGAGGCCGCCCGCGCCGTCACCGGGACCTTCGAGGAGTTCCCGTACCTCGCCGAACTCCCCGCGCGGGGACCGGGCGCCGACATGATCGGCCGTACCACCGGACTCCTCGCGGAGATCTACGCGCGCGTCGAGCCCAGCGGCTGGCGGATCGGGGACCGCCCGGGGCGGGACACCAAACGGGCGAGGTCCTGGCTGGGGGAGGACCTCGACGCGCTGGAGGAGTTCACCCAAGGGTACGAGGGACCGCTCAAGGTCCAGGTCGTCGGGCCATGGACCCTGGCCGCGGCCCTGGAACTGCGCGGCGGCGAGTCCGCCCTCGGCGACCCCGGCGCCTGCCGGGACCTGACCGCGTCCCTGGTGGAGGGGGTGAGCGCACACCTCGCCGACGTACGGCGCCGGGTGCCGGGCGCCTCGGTCGTACTCCAGATCGACGAACCGTCCCTCACCGCCGTCCTGCGCGGACACGTCAGGACCGCGAGCGGCTACCGCACCCACCGGGCCGTGGACCGGCAGGTCGTGGAAGGCGCGCTGCGCGAGCTGACGGCGCTGGCGCCCGGGGCCTCGGTCGTGCACTCCTGCGCGCCGGACGTGCCCTTCGCGCTGCTGCGGCGGGCGGGCGCGGCGGCCGTTTCGTTCGATTTCGGTCTGCTCACCGAGCGTGACGAGGAGACGATCGGGGAGGCCGTCGAGGCCGGCACGAAGCTGTTCGCGGGAATCGTGGCGGGCACGGACGGCCCGTTGTCAGACCCTGCCGGTAGCGTCATGGGTGTCAGGACGCTGTGGCGCAGGCTGGGGCTCGATCCGGGGACTCTGACGGAGTCCGTGGTGCTCACGCCGACATGCGGGCTCGCGGGTGCCTCACCCGCGTACGCGCACGCCGCGACAGCGCACTGCGTCAGGGCCGCGAGATCCCTCGCGGACAACCCTGAGTGACGGTCCCGGACGACCGGGCCAAGGTGATCGGGAGGACGAGACGGTGGCTGGCGAACAGCAGAGTGTGGTGCCCGCTGAGGTACGGGAGCGGCATGCCCTCCTCGCCGAGCAGATCGAGGAGCACCGCTTCCGGTACTACGTGAAGGACCAGCCGATCGTCAGCGACGGCGAGTTCGACCGGCTGCTGCGCACCCTGGAGGCGCTGGAGGAGGCGCACGCGGAGCTGCGTACGCCCGACTCGCCGACGCAGAAGGTCGCGGGGGCGTACGCGACGGACTTCACCGCGGTCCAGCACCGCGAGCGGATGCTCTCCCTCGACAACGCCTTCGACGACGAGGAGCTGGGGGCCTGGGCCGACCGCGTCGCCAAGGACGTGGGCACACCGGACTTCCACTACCTGTGCGAGCTGAAGGTCGACGGGCTCGCGGTCAACCTGACGTACGAGCACGGCAGGCTGACCCGCGCCGCCACCCGGGGCGACGGCCGGACGGGCGAGGACATCACGCCCAACGTCCGCACGATCGCGGAGATCCCGCACCGCCTCGAAGGGGAGCGCATCCCCGAACTGGTGGAGATCCGCGGCGAGGTCTACTTCCCGATGGACGCCTTCCAGGAGCTGAACGCCCGTCTGGTGGAGGCCGGCGACAAGCCCTTCGCCAACCCGCGCAACGCGGCGGCGGGTTCGCTGCGCCAGAAGGACCCGAAGGTCACCGCGACGCGCCCGCTGCACATGGTGGTGCACGGCATCGGGGCCCGCGAGGGCTTCGACATCGACCGCCTCTCGCACGCCTACGGGCTGCTGCGCGAGTGGGGGCTGCCGACCGCCCGTCACAACAAGGTGGTCGGATCGGTCGCGGAGGTCAGGGAGTTCATCGCGTACTTCGGGAAGAACCGCCACTCCGTGGAGCACGAGATCGACGGCGTCGTCGTCAAGCTCGACGAGATCCCGCTCCAGGGCCGGCTGGGCTCCACCTCGCGCGCGCCGCGCTGGGCCATCGCCTGGAAGTACGCGCCGGAAGAGGTCAACACGAAACTGGTGAACATCCGGGTCGGCGTGGGCCGTACGGGGCGGGTCACGCCCTACGCCCAGGTCGAGCCGGTCACGGTGGCGGGCTCCGAGGTCGAGTTCGCCACCCTGCACAACCAGGACGTGGTGCGGGCCAAGGGCGTCTGGATCGGCGACACGGTCGTGCTGCGCAAGGCCGGTGACGTCATCCCGGAGATCCTCGGCCCGGTCGTCGACCTGCGGCCCGCGGACGCCCATGAGTTCGTGATGCCGACCGAGTGCCCCGAGTGCGGTACGCCGCTGCGCGCGATGAAGGAGGGGGACATCGACATCCGGTGTCCCAACGCGCGCACCTGCCCCGCCCAGTTGCGCGAGCGGCTGTTCTATCTCGCGGGCCGCAAGTGCCTGGACATCGAGAACTTCGGCTATGTCGCCGCCGCGGCCCTGACCAAGCCGCTGGAACCGGCCATTCCTCCGCTGCTGGACGAGGGCGATCTCTTCGACCTCACCGTCGAACGGCTGCTGCCCATCACGGCGTACGTCCTCGACCAGGACAGCGGTCTGCCCAAGCGCGACCCGAAGACCGGCGAGGAGAAAATCGCCACCGTCTTCGCCAACCAGGCGGGCGAGCCGCGGAAGAACGCCCTCGCGATGCTGGAGAACATCGCGGCGGCCAAGGAGCGCCCGCTCGCCCGGATCATCGCCGGACTCTCCGTCCGCCATGTGGGGCCGGTCGCCTCCGAGGCGCTGGCCAGGGAGTTCCGCTCGATCGACCGGATCGACGAGGCGACGGAGGAGGAACTGGCGGACGTCACGGGCGTCGGACCGATCATCGCGGCCTCGCTCAAGGAGTGGTTGGCGGTCGACTGGCACCGCGAGATCCTGCGCAAGTGGCGGGCGGCGGGCGTCCGGATGGAGGAGGAAGGCTCGGGCGAGGACGACGGACCCCGGCCGCTGGAAGGGCTCACGGTCGTGGTGACGGGCACGCTGGAGCAGTACACGCGGGATGGCGCGAAAGAGGCGTTGCAGAGCCAGGGAGCGAAGGTGACCGGCTCGGTTTCGAAGAAGACCGCCTTCGTGGTGGTCGGTGAGAACCCCGGGTCGAAGTACGACAAGGCGATGCAGTTGAAGGTGCCCGTCCTGGACGGAGAAGGGCTCACCGTCCTGCTCGAACAGGGCCCGGACGCCGCCAGGGAGGTCGCGCTCACCCCCGAAGAGCCCGCCGCCACCGGGGAAGAGGCGTCGTCGTCCTCCGAAGAGGTCCGCGCGAACCCCGAGGAGGTCCCGGCCGCACCGGAGGAGTGAGGCGCCCCGCCCTCGCGGTGCGCGACTTCACACCGTCGATTTCGGGCCGTCAAGCTCACCCGTTCGGCGCATACCAGATGGATAGGGATGGGCCGGTCGCATTCGGGCAACAGATGTAGAGCGCTGCCCGTCGAGGCCCTTCGCGGCCTACTGTTGAGATGTGCGCCTGTCGAACACGGCTCAGTAGTCCGATTCCAGCCGTGTTGCACGACAACGTGCCATCGCGTGGCATCGGCTCCGCCGGCTGTGAGAGGGACGGGAATGAAACCGACCGAGAGCGCTGCCCCGGTCACACCCCCGCGCGGTTTCGCGGGATTTGGGGGCATGGTCGCCAGAACGCCCGTTCTGGTGGTGGGACTCGCCGTGGTCGTTCTGGTGACCGGCGTGGTGTGGACACTGCGGGACGGCCACGCGCTGTTCCCCGACTCCGACGCCGGCTGGGCGCTGGCCGTCCTCACCGGCGTCATCGTCGGCCATCTCGTCGCCCTCGGCCGCGACCGCTGGTGGGGCGGGACCGGCTCGGGCGCGGCCCTCACCCTCGCCGTGCTGCTGCTGTACGGCTGGGTCGCGGCCGGACTGGTCAGCCTCGCCGTCGTCGTCCTGGTCGGCGTGGCCCGCAGGCACCGCTGGCGCCAGGGCGTCCTGCACGGCGCGGCCGACCTGCTGGGGACCGGGGCCGCCGCGCTCGCCCTGGCGCTGTTCGGCGTGGTCCCCACCGTCGAGCACCCCTGGCAGCCGCTCGACTGGACCATCGGCGACGTCCCGGAGATCGTGCTCGCTGCGGGCGCCCAACTCACGGTCACCCGGCTGCTGCTCTGGTACGCGCTGGCCCCGCAGGGCCCGGGGCTGCCGGCCGCCGCCCGTACGGCCCTCTACCGGCAGGGCCTCGTCGCGGTCGCCCTGCTCGGCATCGCCCCGCTGATCTGCGTCGTCGCGATGTCGCAGCCGGTCCTCCTGCCGCTCTTCGCCATCCCGCTCATAGCCCTCGACTCCACCCTCTGGATCGCCAGGGCGCGCGCCGAGGAACAGCTCCGCGACCCGCTGACCAAACTCCCCAACCGGCAGTGGCTGCTGGAGCGCACCTGGTCGGCGCTGGAGGAGGCGGAGGGCCAGGGCGCCAGAGCGGCGCTGGTCCTGATCGACCTGGACCGGTTCCGTTCCGTCAACGACACGCTCGGCCACCTGGCGGGGGACCGGCTGCTGCTGCAGATAGCGGACCGGCTCCGGCTGGCCCTGCCGCGCGGGGCCGAGGCCGCGCGGCTCGGCGGCGACGAGTTCGCCGTACTGCTCCCGACGTGCGACTCCACCACCAGCGCGCAGCGCGTCGCCCGTCACCTCGTGGCCGACCTCTCCTCCTCACTGGACCTCGACGGCCTCACCCTCGTCCTGGAGGCGAGCGCCGGGGTCGCCGTCTACCCCGAGCACGCGCTCGACGCGGAGGGGCTGCTCCAGCGGGCGGACGTCGCCATGTACCAGGCGAAGCGGGACCGTACGGGCGTGGAGGTCTACGAGTCCAAGCGGGACTCCAACACCCCCGACCGCCTCGGACTCCTCGGCGATCTGCGCCGCGCGCTGGACGCGCGGGAGGTGGAGCTGCACTACCAGCCGAAGGTCCGCTTCGACGGCCAGGTCGCCGGCCTGGAGGCGCTGGTGCGCTGGGTGCACCCCGAGCGCGGCCGCGTCCCTCCGGACGAGTTCATCGCGATCGCCGAGTCCTCCGGTCTGATGCCTCACCTCACGGAGTACGTACTGGACACCGCTCTCGCTCAGGTCGCCCGCTGGCGGGCGCAGGGACTGATGGTGCCGGTCGCCGTCAATGTCTCGCCGCGGGACGTGCACACCCCCGGGTTCGCGGGCTCGGTGGCGGCGCGGCTGGCCCGGCACGGCGTCCCGGCCTGCTCCCTCCAGTTGGAGATAACGGAACACGTCCTCCTGGAGGATCCCCAGCGCGCCGCCGACACCCTCGCCGGTCTCACCGGGCACGGGGTGAAGATGTCGCTCGACGACTTCGGTACGGGGTACTCCTCGCTGGTCCATCTCCGGCGGCTGCCGGTGAGCGAGCTGAAGATCGACCGCTCCTTCGTGGCCCGTCTCGCGGTCGACACCGAGGACGCGGAGATCGTCCGCTGCACGGTCGACCTGGCGCACTCCCTGGGCCTGCTGGTCGTCGCCGAGGGCGTCGAGGACGACGAGACCTGGGAGCGCCTGCGGGACCTGGGCTGCGACGCCGTACAGGGCTGGCTGGTGGCCGCGGCGATGCCGCCCCACGAGGCGACGGCCTGGCTGCTGGCCAGGGGCGAGCACGGCTGGCAGCGTCCGGCCGAGCTGAAGGCTGCGCGGGCCCGTGAACAGTCGGGCCAGGCGGTGACGTAGTCCGGGCCGCGACGTGGGCCAGGCGGTGACGTAACCCCCGACGGGGGTGGGGTGGGACGGTCCGGGCGGACCCTCGACCGGGGTCGCCCGGGGTTCCGTCCCCGGGGCGGAGCTCCGGGGCGGACCGGCCGTTTCGTGAGCAGGGGTGCCCGCCCATAGGATTGGGCGAAAACCCAATCACACTCACCCCTGAGGATCGCTGCATGCCTGGCATCACGCGCGAGGAGGTCGCCCACCTCGCCCGGCTGGCGCGTCTGGAGCTGAAGGCCGAAGAGCTCGACCACTTCGCCGGACAGCTCGACGACATCATCGGCGCGGTCGCCCGCGTATCCGAGGTAGCCGACCAAGACGTTCCGCCGACCTCCCACCCGCTGCCGCTGACGAACGTCATGCGCGCGGACGAGGTCCGCCCGTCGCTCACCCCCGAGCAGGCGCTTTCCGGCGCCCCTGCCCAGGAGCAGCAGCGTTTCAAGGTGCCGCAGATCCTGGGGGAGGACTAAACAGTCATGACCGACACCGTCAAGACGGACATCATCAAGCTCACCGCCGCCGAGATCGCCGCGAGGATCGCCTCCGGTGACCTCACGGCCGTCGAGGTCACCGAGGCGCACCTCGCGAGGATCGAGGCCGTCGACGAGAAGGTGCACGCCTTCCTGTACGTCGACCGCGAGGGCGCGCTGGCGCAGGCGCGCGCCGTGGACGCGAAGCGGGCGGCGGGCGAGAAGCTCGGCCCGCTGGCCGGCGTCCCGGTCGCGCTGAAGGACATCTTCACCACCGAGGGCATGCCGACCACGGTCGGCTCCAAGATCCTCGAAGGCTGGCTCCCGCCGTACGACGCGACGCTCACCAAGAAGCTCAAGGCCGCGGACGTCGTCATCATCGGCAAGACCAACATGGACGAGTTCGCCATGGGGTCCTCCACGGAGAACAGCGCGTACGGCCCGACCGGCAACCCCTGGGACCTCACCAAGATCCCCGGCGGCTCCGGCGGCGGCTCGTCCGCCTCGCTCGCCTCGTACCAGGCGCCGCTGGCCATCGGCACGGACACCGGCGGCTCCATCCGCCAGCCCGCCGCGCTCACCGGCACGGTCGGCGTCAAGCCGACGTACGGCGGCGTCTCGCGCTACGGCATGGTCGCCTTCTCGTCCTCCCTCGACCAGGGTGGCCCGTGCGCCCGTACGGTGCTGGACACCGCGCTGCTGCACGAGGTCATCGCGGGCCACGACCCGCTCGACTCGACCTCCATCGACGCACCGGTCCCGCCGGTCGTCGAGGCCGCCCGCAACGGCTCGGTGGCCGGGATGCGCGTCGGCGTCGTCCAGCAGTTCAGGGGCGAGGGGTACCAGGCGGGCGTCCTCCAGCGCTTCGACGAGTCGGTCGAGCTGCTGAGGGAGCTGGGCGCCGAGATCGTCGAGCTGGACTGCCCGTCCTTCGATCTCAGCCTGGCCGCGTACTACCTGATCGCGCCGTCCGAGTGCTCCTCGAACCTCGCGCGCTTCGACGCCATGCGCTACGGCCTGCGCGTCGGCGACGACGGCACCCGCTCCGCCGAGGACGTCACCGCCCTCACCCGCGAGGCGGGCTTCGGCGACGAGGTCAAGCGCCGCGTCATCCTGGGCACGTACGCGCTCAGCTCCGGCTACTACGACGCGTACTACGGCTCGGCCCAGAAGGTCCGCACCCTCATCACCCGGGACTTCGAGAGGGCCTTCGAGCAGGTCGACGTGATCGTCTCCCCGACGTCCCCGACCACCGCCTTCGGTATCGGTGAGCGCACCGACGACCCGATGGCGATGTACCTCGCGGACCTGTGCACCATCCCCGTCAACATGGCGGGCAACGCGGCCATGTCGCTGCCCTGCGGCCTCGCGCCGGAGGACGGCCTCCCGGTCGGTCTGCAGATCGTCGCCCCCGCCATGAAGGACGACCGGCTCTACAAGGTCGGTGCCGCCGTCGAAGCGGCCTTCGTGGAAAGGTGGGGACACCCGTTGCTGGAGGAGGCACCGTCACTGTGACCAGTGCAATGAGCAAGGCCAAGGGCTTCAAGAAGTCCAAGACCGGTACATACCTGTCCATCGGCAGCACCGCGCTCGGCGCCTTCGGCGTCGTGAAGCAGGCCAAGCTGGCCCGCAAGGAGAACGACACGCTCCGGCTGGTCGACGCGGCGGTCTCCGCGGTGGCCATCGTCACGGGCCTGGCGATCCTGTACCGCGAGCTGAAGCGCCTGGGCGACGACGACGTCCTGCTGGGCTGACCGCACGGGTTGCCGGGGCCTTCGCGGGCCCCGGCACCCGCACCGCGGCGTACCGCCGCCGCTGTTGCCACCGTTGCCACGGAAGGAGGTGACCTGGTGATCACCCGCATCGAGATCGACGGCTTCAAGTCGTTCGTCGGCTTCGCCCTGGACGTACGCCCCTGCACCGTGCTGATGGGTGTCAACGGCGCGGGCAAGTCGAACCTCCTGGACGCCCTGGACTTCGTCCGGCGCGTGGTGACGACCGGGCTGCCGAGAGCGCTGGACGGGGACAACCCCCGGCTCGCCGCACGCGACCTCTTCCACCACGCCGACGGGGCCGGCGGCGCGTTCACCGCGCCCGACCTGACGATCAAGATCGGCATGATCGTGCCGAGCGCGTACGGACCGCTCCCGCTGGTCGTACGGCTCGCCGTCGACCGGCTGGGCGCCCCGCCCGGACCGGTGAAGGCCACCTGGCGCGGCGGGCGGGTGTGGGTGAGCAGCCTCACCCGTACGGAGTGGATGGACCGGCTGGCGGTCCCGGCGCCGCTGCGCGCGGCGCTCGCCGCGGCGAGAACGTCGTTCGTGGAGCGCAACGGGGCGGACTGGGCCCCGCTCAGCGGCAGGGACTCCACCAACAGCGGACCCACGACGCAGGCGGCCCAGGAACTCCTCGGGCACCTCGCGAGCGAGACGGCGACCTGGGAGCGGATCGCCCTCGATCCCGCCGCCATGCGCCGGCCGTTCGGCGGCAGCGACGAGCTGACGCTCCTGGCGAACGGCGGCAATCTGGCGGGCGTTCTGCACCGTCTCGGTTCCGAAGAGCTGCGCGACATGGAGGCCGACCTGGCCGCGCTGATCCCGGAGGCGTCCGGGATCAGGCCGCTCTTCGACGACCGGCGCGGCGAGTACGACTTCGACGTACGGTTCCGGCACACCGGCTGGACCTCCCCGCCGATGCTGTCCGACGGCACGATGCGCGTCCTCGCCCTGCTGGCCGCCTGGTACGACGACCGGCGGGCGGGCCTGCTGGCCGTCGAGGAGATCGAGAACGGCCTGCACCCGACCCGGATCGCCGAGCTGGTGAGGCGGTTGCGCAGGGACGTGGACGACTTCCCCGGCCTCACCGACCGGGTCACCCGGACGTACGGCTTCCGGCAACTGATCGCGACCACGCACTCTCCCGTACTGCTCTCCGCCCTGCGCGACGACGCCTCGGGAAGCCTGGTCCTCCTGGAGCAGGCGTCGCACGTCGACCCGGCGCGCACCGGCGTCTCGACCGTGACCCGGGCCCGTCCCGTCCGTACCCCCACGGCGGACGAGGGGCCGGGCGACACCGTCACGGCCGAGCAGGTGAAGCGTCTGCTGGAGTCCATGGGCCAGGTGATCGCGTGAGCCGCGTACGCCTGCTCAGGTTCGGGCTGCTCGTGGAGGGCCCGAGCGACCTGCTCTTCCTCGAACGGCTGATCATCCGGCAACTGGAGGAAACGCTGCACGCCAGGGCGTTGAAGGCCACCGAGGTGCTCACCCCCTGCGAGACGGCTCCGGTCCACACCACGGCCGAGCCGAAGGCTCTCCTCCGGGCGGCCACGGCACTGGCCGAGCGGTGCGACGTACTCTTCGTCCATCGGGACCACAAGGAGATTCCGGACGCCCACGGGCTGCTGGCGGCGCTGTCCGCGCTGCCGAAGCAGGCGGCGGCGCCCGTGCTGCTCGGTCCCCGGGTGATGACCGAGTCGTGGGTACTGGCGGACCGGGCCGCGCTGACCCGGGTACAGCCGGCCGCCGACCTGTCGGCGCATCCGCATCCCCACCCCGCCGACGTGGAACAGGGAAACCCGGCGCCCGGCCATCCCGCTCACCCGAAGCGCGTGCTGGCGAACGTACTGAAGAAGGCACGGCGGTCCGACCCCGGCGATTACTTCGCCCGCCTCGCCGACGAAGTGGATCTCTCCGTACTCGGAAAGCTGTCGTCCTACCAGCGCTGGCTGGCCGACACCGATGAAGCATTGATGAGGAAGAAGTACCTGTGACCGTCACTGAACTTGTGTCGTACGAGGACGCCCTCGCGGCGTACGACCCCGTCATGGGCCTGGAGGTCCACGTCGAGCTCGGCACCAGGACCAAGATGTTCTGCGGCTGCTCGACCGAGCTGGGCGCCGCGCCCAACTCGCAGACCTGCCCGACCTGTCTGGGCATGCCGGGATCGCTCCCGGTCGTCAACGCGATCGGCGTCGAGTCCGCCATCAAGATCGGGCTCGCGCTCAACTGCGAGATCGCCGAGTGGTGCCGCTTCGCCCGGAAGAACTACTTCTACCCGGACATGCCGAAGAACTTCCAGACCTCCCAGTACGACGAGCCGATCGCCTTCAACGGCTATCTGGACGTCCAGTTGGAGGACGGCGAGACCTTCCGCGTGCAGATCGAGCGCGCCCACATGGAGGAGGACACCGGCAAGTCGACCCACGTCGGCGGCGCCACGGGCCGGATCCACGGCGCGTCCCACTCCCTGCTCGACTACAACCGCGCCGGCATCCCGCTCATCGAGATCGTCACCAAGCCCATCGAGGGCGCCGGCGCGCGCGCCCCCGAGGTCGCCAAGGCGTACGTCGCCGAGCTGCGCGAGCTGATCAAGGCGCTCGGCGTCTCCGAGGCCCGGATGGAGATGGGCCAGATGCGCTGCGACGTGAACCTGTCCCTGCGCCCCAACGGCCGCGAGGAGTTCGGCACCCGCTCCGAGACCAAGAACGTCAACTCGCTGCGCAGCGTCGAGCGCGCCGCCCGCTTCGAGATCCAGCGCCACGCCGCGGTGCTGAACGGCGGCGGCACGATCCTCCAGGAGACCCGCCACTTCCACGAGGAGGACGGCTCCACCACCTCCGGCCGGATCAAGGACAACGCCGAGGACTACCGGTACTTCCCGGAGCCCGACCTCGTCCCCGTGGCCCCGTCCCGCGTCTGGGTGGAGGAGCTGCGCGGCACGCTTCCCGAGCTGCCGCGGGTACGCCGCAACCGGCTGCGCGAGGAGTGGGGCGTCTCCGAGCACGACATGCAGTCGATCCTCAACGCGGGGGCGATCGAGTCCATCGTCGCCACGATCGACGCGGGCGCCCCGGCCGACCAGGCCCGCAAGTGGTGGATGGGCGAGCTGGCCCGTAACGCCAACGAGTCGGGCCGCGCGCTGGACGAACTGCCCATCACCCCCGAGCAGGTCGCCCGTGTCGCCGCGCTCGTCGCGGCCGGTGACCTCAACGACAAGCTGGCCCGCCAGGTGATCGAGGGCGTGCTCGCGGGCGAGGGCGACCCGGACACCGTGGTCGAGAAGCGCGGCCTCAAGGTCGTCTCCGACGACGGCGCGCTCGGCGCCGCCGTGGACGAGGCGATCGCGGCCAACGCGGCCGTCGCCGACAAGATCCGGGCCGGCAAGGTCGCGGCGGCGGGCGCGCTCGTCGGCGCGGTCATGAAGGCCACGCGCGGCCAGGCCGACGCGGCGCGCGTGCGTGAATTGATCCTGGAGAAGCTGGGCGTCGAGGGCTGATCCCGGCCCGTACACCACACACGCAGTACGCCACTGGGGGCGGCGCACCGGAAACGGTGCGCCGCCCCCAGTGGCTTCGTACGTCGCCGGTGGCCTCGTACGCCGTACCTTCGTGCCCAGCCCAGCCCAGCCCACCCCACCCCTTCGCGAACGCGCCGGGCCGTTCCGAACCACCACGATCACGAGGCAGAGCAGATCCCAGTGAACACCGTCGCCGCCGAGATCGTCTCCGTCGCCCTGCTGCTCGCCGTGCTGGCGTTCGCCGTCGCGCGCCCGCGCGGCCTGCCCGAGGCCGTCGCCGCCGTCCCCGCGGCCCTGCTGGTCGTCGCCCTCGGGGCCGTCTCGCCGGAGGAGGCGTGGGAGCAGACGCACACCCTGCTGCCCGTCGTCGTCTTCCTCGCGGCCGTACTCGTCCTCTCCCAGCTCTGCGACGAGGAGGGGCTGTTCACCGCGGCGGGCGATCTGGTGGCGCGGCTGTGCGGCGGCAGACCGCGCACGCTGCTCGGCGGGGTGTTCGCCGTCGCCGCCGTCATCACCGCCGTACTCAGCCTGGACGCCACCGTCGTCCTGCTCACCCCGGTGGTCTTCGCGACCGCGGCGCGGGTCGGCGCCCGGCCCCGGCCGCACGTCTACGCCTGTACGCACCTCGCGAACTCCGCGTCCCTGCTGCTGCCGGTCTCCAACCTGACCAATCTGCTGGCGTTCACCGCGAGCGGGCTCTCCTTCACCCGGTTCGCCGCGCTGATGGCCCTGCCCTGGCTGGCCGCGATCGCCGTCGAGTACGTCGTCTTCCGCCGCTTCTTCGCCGCCGACCTGGCCGCCGGGGCGCACCCCCCGAAGACGGACGAACGGCGCGACCTCCCGGTCTTCACCCTGGTCGTGCTGGGGCTGACGCTGGCCGGGTTCGCCGTCACCTCCTTCGCCGGCATCGAACCGCTGTGGGCGGCCGTCGCCGGTACGGCCGTCCTCGCCGTCCGCGCCCTGCGGCAGCGGCGTACGACTCCTGTGAAGCTGGTCCGCGCCGCGTCCCCGCTCTTCTGCCTCTTCGTCCTCGCGCTCGGCGTCGTCGTCAAGGCGGTCGTCGACAACGGCCTGGACACCGGGATCTCCTGGCTGCTGCCCGGCGGCTCCTCCCTGCTCTCGCTGCTGGCGATCGCCGCGATCGCCGCCGTCCTGGCCAACGCGATCAACAACCTCCCGGCCATCCTGGCGCTGCTGCCGGTCCTCGCCCCGGCCGGCCCCGGGCCCGTCCTCGCCGCCCTGATCGGGGTCAACCTGGGCCCGAACCTGACCTATGTCGGGTCGCTCGCCACGCTGCTGTGGCGGCGCATCCTGCACGAGCACGACGCCGAGCCCCAGCTCGGTCACTTCACCCGGCTCGGACTGCTGACCGTGCCTGCCACGCTGGCCGTCTCCACCGTGGCACTCTGGGGCACGCTGCGACTGATCGGAGGCTGACCACCGTGGAGCGGACCACGCTCGTCTGGATCACCGAGTCCACCTGGGCCGCCTGTGTCGACGCGGCCCGCGACCGCGCCCCGCACGACGCCGTGGTGCTGCTCCACGTCAGCGACGCCGAGATCGCCGCCGCGGCGCACCACGCCTACACGGGGCTCCTCGGCCGGGGGCACCGTCCGGACCGCGACCCCGGCGCGCGGCTCGAAGCCCTCTCCGGTACGGCGGCGGCCGATCTGCTGGAAGCCGCCGCGCACCGGCTCGGCCGGCCCTGCGAACTCCTCGAACACCACGGCCGGGAGGAGCACGAGGTGGTACGGGCGGCGGCCGGCGCGGATCTGCTGATCTGCGCGCGCGACGGCGAGCGCGACCGTCCCGGGCCGCACAGCCTCGGCCGTGCCACGCGCTTCGTGGTCGACCACGCGACCTGCCCGGTCCTGCTGGTCTGGCCGTACGGGGCGGAAGCGGGCGAGGAGGAAGCGGGCGAGGAAGAAGCAGGCGGGTAGGCGCGGGACCCAAGAGCGGCGTGCCCCGTGGACGTTCACCTCATGGACGCGCCCGGGTCTTCCCCCTGCCATCCGCTCTCACTACCGTCCCGGACATGTCACCGGAGATGTCGCGCGGAGAGATGTCGCGCAGAAGAGTGCTCGCCCTCGGCTCGGGCGCCGCGGGCGCGGCGGCGGTCGGTTCGGTACTGCCGCCGTCCCTCCAGGCGGCGCTCGCCGCCGGTCCCGCGCCCGGTGGGCTGGGCGCGATCAAGCACGTGGTCGTGCTCATGCAGGAGAACCGGTCCTTCGACCACTACTTCGGCACCCTGCGCGGCGTACGGGGCTTCGGCGACCGCAACGCCGTCGAGCTGCCCTCCGGGAAGCCCGTGTTCGCGCAGCCGGCCCCGGCGGGCGGCACCGTCCTGCCGTTCTCCGTACGGGACGCCGCCGCGGCACAGCGCGAGGACCTCCAGTACATCGGCGCCCTCGACCACTCCTGGGACGGCGGCGCGGCGGCCTGGAACAACGGCTGGATGGACGGCTGGGTCTCCGCCAAGACGGCCGCCACCATGGCCCACTACGACCGGCGCGACATCCCGCTCCACTACGAGCTGGCGGACACGTTCACCGTCTGCGACGCCTACCACTCCTCCGTCCACACCTCCACGAGCCCCAACCGCAACCACCTCTGGAGCGGCTGGACCGGCTTCGAGGCCGACGGGCGGCGCGCCGTCGGCAACGACGCGTACGACGAGGGCACCCACCCCGGCTACCCGTGGCCGACCTACGCCGAGCGGCTGGAGAAGGCGGGCCGGAGCTGGCGCACGTACACCGAGTGGGAGAACTTCACCGACAACAACATCGAGTTCTTCACCACGTTCAAGGACGTGGCCCGTAAGGCGCTCACCCGGGCCCGCGCCCTGACCGGACCGCGCGGCGCCGCAGGCTTCACCTACATGGAGGCGTTCTACGCCGCCGTACGCGACACCGAGGACGCCACCGAGCGGGCCAGGCTGCTCGCCGCGCTGGAGGAGGGCGTCGCCGCGCTCACCGCCCCCGAACGGTCACTCTTCGAGCGGGGGCTGCGCCGGGTCGAGACCGGGACGCTCGCCGCGGCGTTCCGCGCCGACGTGGCGGCCGGGACGCTGCCCGAGGTGTCGTACCTGGTGCCCTCCGCGGTCGACTCCGAGCACCCCGGCTCCTCGTCGCCGGTGGCCAGCGCCTCCCTCGTCTACCAGGTGCTGGACGCGCTCGGCGCGCACCCGGACGTCTGGCGGCAGACCGTCGTCCTGATCAACTACGACGAGAACGACGGCTTCTTCGACCATGTGCCGCCGCCCGTGCCGCCCGTGGACGACCCCGACGAGCGCTGGCAGGGCCGCCCCACGGGGCTCGGTGTCCGGGTGCCGCTGCTGGTCGTCTCGCCCTGGACCGTGGGCGGCTACGTCTGCTCGCAGGTCTTCGACCACACATCCGTGATCCGCTTCCTGGAGCGGTGGACGGGCGTGGCGGAGCCCAACATCACCCCCTGGCGGCGCACCGTCACCGGCGATCTGACCTCGGCGTTCGACTTCCGGCGCGGGCGCGTCCAGCCCGAGGTGGAACAGCCGGGCGCGATCCCGCCGTTCACCGGCCGCTGGCAGCCCGTACCCCCGGCCGAGCAGCGGATGCCCGTACCGGAGAAGGGCGCGCGCCCGGCCAGGCCGCTGCCGTACCAGCCGGACGCGTACGGGCGGGTCGACGCGGACGGGCGGGCGTTCACGGTCGCGCTCAGCAACACGGGCCCGGCCAGCGCCCACTTCGCGCTCTACCCGTACGCCGGCGAGTTCGCGATCCCGCAGCACCGCGATGTAAGGGGCAGGGCGCAATGGACGGTACCCCTTACCGGCCGGAGCGGTGCGGAGCGCGACACCTACCGTTTCACGATCACCGGGCCGAACGGCTTCCGCCGCGAGTTCTCCGGTCCGGTCGCCGGTGACGGGCCCGAGGTCGCCTCGTCCGTCGACCACCACGACCGCGATCTGCACCTCACCCTGACCAACCGGGGCACGCGTCCTGTCACTTTCACCGTGCGGCCCCTCGGGTACGTCGACGAGGCCGACCTGGACGGCTGGACGCGCCGGATCACGGTGAAGCCGGGCCGCGACAGGCGCGTCGTGCACTCGGCGGCCGACGCGCACGGCTGGTACGACATCGAGGTCACCACCGACGCCGCCGAGGGGTCCGCCGCCCCGTTCCGCCGCCGGCTCATGGGCCATATCGAGAACGGGCGGGCGAGCGTCGCGGGTTGACACGCCCCGCGCCACGAGACGGCACCTTACTGTGAGTAAGGCCACCAATAGGACAAAGGATCACTAAGGATCTCTTTCGGCTGCGATAGTAGCTCTCCGTAGGTCACGCGTTCTTTGCGGGCTCCCCCACGGGCCGTTCCCGGTAAAGATCCATGAACCACTCAGGGAGCAGTCCTTGGCAGCCCTCGCGCGATGGTGCGTCACCCACCGGCTTCTCGCCGTCCTCCTCTGGCTGCTCGCGCTCGGCGGCGCCTCGGCCGCCGCGGGCGTGATGGGGACCTCGTACTCCAACGACTACGAGGTCCCCGGCACCGAGTCAGGACGGGCCACCCAGCTTCTCGGCGCGGCGTTCCCAGGACTCGGCGGCGACAGCAACACCATCGTCTGGCACACGGAGCGCGGCTCCGTCCGCGACGCAGGCGTCGAGCTGCGTACGGGGGAGATGCTGGGCCAGGTCGCCGGGCTGCCCGGCGTCTCCTCCGTCGTGAGCCCGTACGCGGCCGAGGGCGCCGAGCAGATCAGCGCGGACGGCCGTACCGCCTACGCGCGGGTCACCTTCGACCGGCAGGCCGACGACATCCCGCTCTCCCAGGCACGCGCGCTGGTCTCCACCGCGACCTCCGTGGAAGAGGCGCAGAAGGGCCTGGAGGTCGAGCTGGGCGGCAGCGCCGTCGCCCTCACCGAGGCCACCTCCGCGCACACCGCCGAGATCGTCGGCGTGGCCGTGGCGGCCGTCGTGCTCTTCCTCGTCTTCGGCTCGTTCGCCGCCGGACTGCTGCCCATCGCGACCGCGCTGGTCTCCGTCGGCACCGCGTACGCGGGCATCGTCCTGCTCGGCCATGTCATGACCGTCGCCGACTTCGCGCCCATGCTCGGTCTGCTCATCGGGCTCGGCGTCGGGATCGACTACGCGCTGTTCATCGTGGTAAGGCACCGCAAGGGCCTCCAGCGCGGGCTGACCGTCCCCGAGGCCGCGGCGAACGCCGTCGCCACCACCGGCCGGGCCGTCGTCTTCGCCGGAGCCACCGTCTGCATCGCCCTCCTCGGCATGCTGATCCTGCGCCTCGGCTTCCTCAACGGGGTCGCGATCGCCGCCTCGCTGACGGTCGTCCTGACCGTCGCCGCGTCCGTGACCCTGCTGCCCGCCCTGCTCTCCTTCATCGGCACCCGCGCGCTGAGCCGGCGCCAGCGCGCCCGGCTCGCCGCCCACGGGCCGCGGCCGGAACGCCCCACCGGCTTCGCCGTCCGCTGGTCCCTCTTCGTCGAACGCCACCCCAAGCTGCTGGGCGCCGTCGCGACCGTGGTGATGCTGGTCCTCGCGCTGCCCACCTTCGCGCTCCACCTCGGCACCTCCGACCAGGGCAACAACCCGGCCACGGCCACCACCCGCAAGGCGTACGACCGGCTCGCCGAAGGGTTCGGACCCGGCGTCAACGGGCCGCTGACGCTGGTCGCGCACCTCGACAGCGCCGCCGACCGGCTCGCCCTGGACCAGCTCCCCGACGCGCTCCGCACCACCGAGGGCGTCGCCTCGGTCGGCCCTGTAGTCCTCAACGGCAGCGGTGACACCGCGCTGCTCACCGTCGTACCGGAGTCGTCGCCGCAGTCACGGCACACCAGCGACCTGGTCGACCGGCTCCGTGGCGACGTCCTGCCCGCGGCGGCGACGGGCACCTCCCTCGCCGTGTACGTCGGCGGCGTCACCGCGAGCTACGACGACTTCGCGGACATCATCGTCGGCAAACTCCCGCTCTTCGTCGGGGTGGTCATCGCCCTGGGCTCCCTGCTCCTGCTGCTGGCGTTCCGCTCCGTGGGCATCCCCCTCAAGGCCGCGCTGATGAACGTGGCCGCCGTCGCCTCGTCCTTCGGAGTCGTCGTCGCGATCTTCCAGTGGGGGTGGGGGAGCGAGCTGCTAGGGCTCGGCAGCGCGGGCCCGATCGAACCCTTCCTGCCCGTGATCATGGTCTCGGTGCTCTTCGGGCTCTCCATGGACTACCAGGTCTTCCTGGTCAGCCGGATGTACGAGGAGTGGCTGGCGACCGGTGACAACGCGCGGGCCGTGCGCGTGGGGCTCTCCGAGACCGGCCGGGTGATCAACTCGGCGGCGGTCATCATGATCTCGGTCTTCCTCGCCTTCGTGCTGAGCGGCGACCGCGTCATCGCCATGTTCGGCATCGCGCTGGCCACGGCGGTCGCGCTGGACGCCTTCGTGCTCCGTACGCTCCTGGTCCCCGCCCTGATGCATCTGCTCGGCGGCGCCAACTGGTGGCTGCCCCGTGCGGTGGACCGCCGGCTCCCGCGCATCAGCATCGAGGCGCCGGAATCCGGCGAAATTGAGGCGCCGGACTCCCCCGAAGGTGCGAAGATCCCCGTGCCGCGCGAGCACACACCGCTCGCCCGGTGAACCATCACGAGACGCACCGCACGGGGGAAACATCATGTTCGCTGTACCGCTGGGTGACGAGGCCCGCCTGCGCCCGCTGGAGAGCTGGCAGGCCGAGGAGTTCCTGACCCACATGGACCGCGCCAGGGACCTGGTGGACGAGCACATCCAGCTCGCCCGGGCCGTCACGGACCTGGAGTCCGCGCGGGCGCTGCTCACCTCGTACGCGCAGAAGCAGGCGGCCGACACCGGACGCATCTACGGGATCTGGCTCGGCCCCACCCTCGTCGGCGGCGTGCTCTTCCGTATCTTCGACGCGCCCGCGGGGACCTGCGAGGTCGGCTGCTGGCTGGAGCCCGCGGCGACGGGGCGCGGCCTGGTCACCCGCGCCGCCCGGGTCCTCATCGACTGGGCGGTCGAGGAGCGCGGGATGCACCGCGTCGAATGGCGGGTCTCCTCCGAGAACGCGGCCAGCATCCGGGTCGCCCAGCGGCTCGGGATGACCCGGGACGGGGTGCTGCGGCAGAACTACCCGTACCGGGGCGTACGCCAGGACACGGAGGTCTGGTCGGTCCTCGCCCCGGAGTGGCGCGAACGGTCCGGTACGCCGAGCTGATCAACCGCTGATCACGATACGGGTGTGCGCGGGAGTGAATTTCCGCGTTCTCAGGAAGTTCTCAGAAATGGCCCCTAGCGTGCGACGTATGAAGTCCACCCCCGAGACCCAGACCCCCGAGCCGGAGACGGCCGAGGCCCCCACCACCAAGGCGGCCGAGTCCAAGGCCGACCTGAAGAAGAGCGACACCCCGGGTGACACCCCGAGCGAGACCGTGAGCGACGTCCCGGGCGACACCCCGGCCGCCGGCGCCGCCCCCACCGGCGCCGCCCCGGCCGCCGACCTCGACGAGGACGAGGCGGCCGGCGAGGACGACGAGCTGGACCTCCTCGACGGCGCCCCCGCCGCGTCGTCCGGTCTCGGCGCCGCCGCGGCGGCCGTCGTCGCCGTCTGCCTCGGCATCGTGGCCCTCACCGGCACCTGGACCAGCAAGGTCCTCGCCGAGCGCCAGGGCCTCGTAGGACAGCTCAAGACCGGCCAGTCCGCCACCGCCGAACAGCAGATCTCCGCGATCTACGGCGACGCCTGGCACGTCACGGCCGCCGTCAACGGCGGAGTCGCCCTGGTGGCCCTGCTCCTCGGCGTGATCGTGCTGACGCTGCCCCGGCGCGAGGGATGGGTACGGCCCTTCGCGCTCGCCGGCGCCGTACTCGGCTTCCTGGGGCTGCTGATCTCCACGGCCATGTACTTCGACCTCTTCGCGGCCCTGCCGGCCACCGGCGCCTGAGGCCGCTTCCCCCCACGTCCCTCCGCCCCCCCACTCGGTCTAAGGTCTGAGCGGCTTCCGCCGCCGGGGCCTTAGGCCGTACGTATGTCCGGCCCCGCTTTCTAAGGCCCCGGGACCCGCCAAGATGCGGCACTCTCCCGATGCGGCCCCCTCCCCTGGGAGACGAAGGTAGAGGCATCACCAGATGCCCCACCGCCTTCGCTTCCAGGGAGCCCCGATGTTCGAGTACGAACTCCAGAAGATCCACGCCGCCGAACTGATCCGCAGGGCCGAGCACGAGCGGCTCGTCCGGGAGGCCGGCGCGGCCCGCCGCTGGGCCCGGCGAAACGCCGGCAACGCCCCGGAGGGGCGGGTGAGACAACTCCGCGGCCGGTTCGACCGCGCCGCCTGACCCCGCCCCTCGTTCGACCGCCCGACCGCCCGACCGACAAGCGGCCCGCCCGCCCGACCGCCGCCCGGCAGGCCGCCCCGCCCGATAACAAGTGCCGCGATGTCAGAGGGCTGTGCGATGCTCAGCGATGTGGAGACCAGGTCGCTCAGTCCGGTGTTCGTCGGCAGGTCGGCCGAGCTCACCGCCCTCACGTCAGCGCTCGCCCGCGCCACCGCGGGCGAGCCCCAGGCCGTGCTCGTCGGCGGCGAGGCGGGCGTCGGCAAGACCCGCCTCGTCGAGGAGCTGCACCGGGCGGCCTGCGGCGAGAAGGCCGTCGTCGCGATCGGTGGATGCGTCGAGATCGGCGCGGACGGACTGCCGTTCGCGCCCTTCTCGACCGCCCTGCGCTCGCTGCGCCGCCGGCTGCCCGACGAGCTGATGGCCGCGGCCGAGGGCCAGCACGACGAACTGGCGAGGATCCTCCCCGAGTTGGGTCACTCCGACCGGGGCGCGCTGGGCGAGGACGGCACCGCCCGGCTCTTCGAGCTCACCGCACGCCTCCTGGAGCGGCTCGCCGCCGACCGTACGATCGTGCTCATCCTGGAGGACCTGCACTGGGCGGACGCCTCCACCCGCCATCTCCTCGCCTATCTCTTCCGCTCCCTGCGCCGCGGCCGGCTCGTCGTGATCGGCACCTACCGCGCCGACGACCTGCACCGCCGCCACCCGCTGCGCCCGCTCCTCGCCGAGCTGGACCGGCTGCGCTCCGTCCGCCGTATCGAACTGCCCCGCTTCAACCGCGCCGAGGTACGCAGCCAGCTCACCGGCATCCTCGCCGCCGAGCCGGGCCCCGACCTGCTGGAGCAGATCTTCGAACGCTCCGACGGCAACGCGTTCTTCGTGGAGGAGCTGGCCTGCTCCATCGGGTCGGGCTGCCGCACCGGGCTCAGCGACTCCCTGCGCGATCTGCTGCTCGTACGGGTCGAGACGCTGCCCGAGGACGCCCAGCGGGTCGCCAGGATCGTCGCCGAGGGCGGCACCACCGTCGAGTACCGGCTGCTGCTCGCCGTCGCCGGACTCCCCGAGGACGAGCTGATCGAGGCGCTGCGGGCCGCCGTCGGCGCCAGCATCCTGCTGCCGACGGCGGACGGGGACGGCTACCGCTTCCGCCACTCCCTCGTCCGCGAGGCCGTCAGCGACGACCTGCTGCCCGGCGAGCGCTCCCGGCTCAACCGGAGATACGCGGAAGTGCTGGAGGCCGGCCCCTCGCTCGTCAGGGCCGACGAGCGGACGACCCGCCTCGCCAGCCACTGGTACCACGCGCACGACCCGGCGAAGGCGCTGCCCGCCGTCCTCCTCGCCTCCGTGGAGGCCCGCGAGCGGTACGCGCACGCCGAGCAACTGCGCCTGCTCGAACGGGCCATGGAGCTGTGGGACGACGCCTCACGGGAGGTACGGGCCACCCTGCGCCCGCCGGACGACATCGAGGTCTACCCGCCCTGCGGCGGCCCCACCGAGGCGTCCCCGCTGCGCTATCTCGACCTGATGGCCGAGGCGACGGTCGCCGCGCGCTCCAGCGGCGAGCGCGAACGCGCCCTGGCGATAGCCAAGAAGGCCATGCGCCTCCTGAAGGGCGAGTCGGAGGGGAAGGACCCGCTGCGCGCCGCCTGGTTCTGGATCCAGCGCTCCCGGCTCGTCCAGGACCTCACCCGTGGCGACGGCTGGAGCGAACTGGCGAGCGCCCAGGAGCTGGTGCGCGGACTCCAGCCCTCCGCCGTGCACGCGGAGGTCCTCGCCAATGTCGCGTCCTGGGGCGCCCTGCACCGGCCGGGCCCCGAGAGCCTGGCCGCCGCCGACCGGGCCGTGGAGTACGCCCGGCTGGTCGGCGCCGAGCACACCGAACTGCACGCCCGGCTCACCCGGGGCTGGCTCACCGCCGACGCGGGCGGCGTCGAGGAGGGCATCGCCGAGATCTACGCGGCGCGCGACCGGGCCGCCGAGCTGGGCGCCGTCGCCATCCTGGGCCGCGCCAGCAACAACCTGCCGTCCACGCTGGAGAGCATGGGCCGCTCGGAGGAGGCGGTGACGACCGCCCGCGAGGGCATCGCCTTCAGCCACCGGCGCGGACTCACCGACACGGAGGCGTGGGTCCGTACGAATCTGGCCCAGTCCCTCTTCTCCCTGGGCCGCTGGCCGGAGGCGGACACCGTCCTCGACGAGACCGTGGAGCTGGCGCGGTCCAACAAGGCACGCGCCCTGCTCGCCGTACGCCGCGCGGAACTCGCCGTGTGCAGGGGCGACTTCGACGAGGCGGAGCGCCAGGTGGAGCTGAACCGCGGCTTCCTGGGCACCCACGACCTCCAGCCGCAGCACATCATCACCCCGGCCCGGCTGACGATGGTCGTGGCGGCCCGGCGCGGCGCGCTGACCGAGGCGCGGGCCGAGTTCGAGCGGATGGCCACGGGCGGCTTCCCGATCGGCACCCACCGCTACGCGCTGCCGCTGCTCTGTACGGCGGCGGCCATCGAGGCGGACGCCAGAGGGCTGCCCGGCGCCGAGGAGGGCCGTGCGCGGGTGCTGGCGACGGTCCGTACCCACGCCAAGCGGCTGCCGACGCTGGTGCCCGTCTGGGCGGCGTACGGGCTCATGCTGGAGGCCGAACTCGCGCGCGCGGAAGGCCGGCAGGAGCCGAAGCTCTGGGCGCGCGCGGTGGCCGCCTTCCACGACGTGGACCGCCCCTACGAGCTGGCGCTCACCCGGCTGCGCTGGGCGGCGGCCCTGCTCGACTCGGGCGCCGACCGTACGGAAGCGGCGGCCCTGCTCGACCTGGCGCACACCACCGCTGCGGAGCTCGGCGCGCGCCCGCTGGCCGAGGAGATCACCCTCCTCGCCGGACGGGCCAGGATCGGCCTCGGCGCGGCCTCCCCGGGCGGTACGGGGCGGACCTCCGGGCGCGTACCGGAAACCCGGCGCGGCGGGGGAGGCCGGGACGCCACGGCCGATCCGCTGCGCGAGCTGGGGCTCACCCGCCGCGAGCAGGACGTCCTGCGACTGGTCTCGGCCGGGCACAGCAACCGCAGGATCGCCGAGGAGCTGTACATCTCCCCGAAGACCGCCAGCGTCCACGTCTCCAACATCCTGGCCAAACTGGGGGTGTCGGGCCGTACGGAGGCGGCGGCGCTCGCCCACCGGCTGCGCCTCTTCCCGGACCTGGCGGCCTGAATACGGACGGCTATTCCGCGCCGTCCGCCGCTGCCGCGGATTCGCCAGGGACTCTTATCGTGACCTTTCCCGAGGAGAGGTCTATCGGTCCCCGGCCCGGGTCGTTGTCGTCGACATCCACCCTGCTCAGTTCCAGTCGTTTCTGTTCTTCGTGCGTGTGCTTGCGGCCCGGGGCGAAAATCTCCTCGATCATGTTGAACACAGCATGCTCACCCTCTTGATACGCACTGCTACGAAACTACGAGACCTCCAGCAGAAGGATCCGGTCGTCCCCCGCCCGAGGCGTGCCCCGGTCGTCGGTCTCGCTGGTCACGAGCCACATCCGGTCGCCACCGGCGGCGAGCACCGTACGCAGACGGCCGTATTCCCCCTCCAGGAACGCCTGGGGGTCGGCCGAGGATTCCCGGCCCGCCAGCGGAATCCGCCAGAGGCGCTCCCCGCGCAGCCCCGCCATCCAGATCGAGCCCTCCGCGTACGCGATACCGCTGGGCGACGCCTCACTCGTCCTCCACTGTTCCACCGGGTCGACGTAGCCCGCCTTCCCTGCCTTCCCCTCGGCAACCGGCCAGCCGTAATTCTTTCCCGGCTCGATCAGATTCAGCTCGTCCCAGGTGTTCTGCCCGAATTCCGCGGCCCACAGCCGTTTCTCGGAATCCCAGGCCAGGCCCTGCACATTGCGGTGCCCCAGCGAATACACCAGGGAATCCGCCTCCGGATTACCGTGCACGGGCTCGCCGTCCGGCGTCATCCGCAGGATCTTTCCGGCCAGCGACTCCTTGTCCTGGGCGAGCCCCGTGTCCCCCGTCTCGCCGGTGCCCGCGTAGAGCATCTTGTCCGGCCCGAAGGCGATCCGGCCGCCGTTGTGGATGGTGCCCTTGGGGATGCCCCGCAGCACCGTGTCGGGCGCGCCCAACTGCTGCCCGGCGGGCTTCTTCGTGTCGTGGAACATCCGCGCGATGCGGTTGTCCCCCGCGGTGGTGAAGTAGGCGTAGACCAACTGGTCCGAGGCGTACGTGGGGGAGACCGCGATCCCCAGCAGACCGCCCTCCCCGGCCGGGGCGACCCCCGGCACCGAACCGATCAGGGTCTTCCCGCCCGTCCCGGCGTCGACCCGGGTGATCGTCCCCTCGTCGCGCGAGGAGACCAGCAGATCGCCGTCCGGCAGCGTCGCCAGCCCCCACGGCGAGGCGAGCCCCTCGGTGACCGTCGACACCACCTTCACCGAGCCCTTCGCGGGCGCGGGGGACGCGCTGGGCGCCGCTTCCCGTGAGGCCGAGGCCGAGGCGGACGCCGCCGACGAGGGGCCGCGCTCGAACGCCGGGCCCACCCCCTCGTCGGAGGAGCACCCCGTCGCCAGGAGAAGGGCGGCGGCGGCCCCCACGGCCGTCCTTGCTGAACGCTTCACGGTGCCGGTCCCTTCGAAGGCTGCGGTTCTACCTGTTCTTACACCGCGTGCCCCCGCGAAGTTCCCCAACTCGTGGACCGATGTCGCCGATCCGGGCCGGCGGCCCCGTACCGTCCGCCGGTACGGGCCTACTCCCAGGAGGCCCGTACCGGCGGCAGGGCCGCTATTTCGGCCACGTCCCGCGCCGTCAGCGCCAGCTCGGCCGCCCGCGCGTTCTCCACCGCCCACGGCTCCCGCTTCGCCCCCGGCACCGGCACCACATGCCGCCCCCGCCCCAGCACCCACGCCAGCGCCACCTGCGCCGGCGTCGCCCCGTACCGCCGCGCCACCCGCCGCAACCCCACCAGCAGTGGCTGGTTCGCGGCCATCATCTCCGCCGTGAACCGCGGATGCCGGGCCCGCACGTCGTCCGGCTCGAACCCCTGCCCCGGGGTGAGCGTGCCCGTCAGAAAACCGTTGCCCAGCGGCATCGCCGCGAGGAAGCCGATGCCGCGCGCCTCGCACCACGGCAGCAGCCGCTCCAGCGCCTCCGGCGACCACACCGACAGCTCCGCCTCCACCGCGCTCACCGGGAACACCTGCTGCACGCGCTCCAACTGACGAATCGTTCCCGCGTGCAGATCCTCGCCGGGCCCGCGGCGCGCCACCCGCGCCCCCGCGCCGGCCGCCCGCGCACCCACCGCGCACAGCCCCAGCGCCCGCACCTTCCCCGCGCCCACCAGCTCGGCCATCGCCCCCCACGTCTCCTCGACGGGTATCTCGGGATCGGCGCGGTGGAGCTGGTAGAGATCGATCACATCGGTCTGGAGCCGCCGCAGCGAGGCGTCACAGGCCCGCCGTACGTACTTCGGGTGACCGTTGGCCACGATGTGCTGATCACCCACGAGCAGCCCGCACTTGGTGGAGACGAACGCGTCCGGGCGCCGCTGCCCGAGCACCCGCCCCAGCAGCAGCTCATTGGTGAACGGGCCGTACATGTCGGCGGTGTCGAGCAGGCTCGTACCGGCGTCCAGCGCCGCGTGCACCGTGCGCAGCGAGCGGTCGCCGTGCTGCTGGGAGGTGGTGTAGGCCCAGTGCATCGGCATGCAGCCGAGCCCGACCGCGCCCACTTCGAGCGCCGCCGCACCGATTGTCCTGCGCTCCAACGCCAAGTCCCCCCTTCGTGCCGCCTTCAAGCTAACCCCATCGACCTGCGGGTCCCGCCTCCAGGACCCGCCCGAAGATCTTCCCCGGGACCCGCCGCCGGTTCCGTTCCGGGGGCGTCGCATAGCCTCCTGACCATGACTCCTGACGTATGGCTCCCGATTCCGGCCGAGACGATCGAGGGACTCCCCGAGGGGCCCCGGTACCTCCACTGGGACGGCCAGGACGCGTTCCCCGCCGACCCCGCGGAGTGCGCCTTCTACGTGGTGCCGTACATGCGGCCCCCGGAGGTCTCGATACGGCCGCTCGCCGCGATGACGTCCGTACGCGTCGTCCAGACGCTCTCCGCCGGCATCGACCACGTGGCGCCCGCGCTCGGCGCGCTGCCCGCCGGGGTACGGCTGTGCAACGCCAAGGGCGTCCACGAGGCCAGCACGGCCGAACTCGCCCTCACGCTCACCCTCGCCTCCCTGCGCGGCGTTCCCGGCTACGTACGGGGCCAGGACCGCGAGGAGTGGCGCTCCGGCTTCCGCCCGGCGCTCGCCGACCGGTCCGTGCTGATCGTCGGCTACGGCTCGATCGGCGCCGCCATCGAGGACCGGCTCACGCCGTTCGAGTGCGCGCGGGTGGTACGCGTCGCGCGCTCCGCACGCACCACGGAGCGCGGGGCGGTGCACGCGTTCACCGAACTGCCCGAGCTGCTCCCCGACGCCGATGTCGTGATTCTCTCCACGCCGCTCACCGAAGGGACGAAGGGCCTGGTGGGAGCGGAGTTCCTGGCCCGGATGAAGGACGGCGCCCTGCTGGTGAACGTCGCGCGCGGCGCCGTCGTCGACACCAAGGCGCTCCTCGCGGAGCTGGAGAGTGGCCGGATCGAGGCGGCCCTCGATGTGACCGATCCGGAACCGCTGCCCGCGGGACATCCCCTCTGGCATGCTCCGGGTGTCCTCATCAGCCCCCACGTCGGCGGACCCACCTCGGCCTTCCTGCCCCGCGCCAAGCGTCTGCTGGTCGGCCAGCTCACCCGGTTCGTCGCCGGGGAGGAGCCGCGGAACGTCGTCCTCACGACGGAAGGACCGACCGGATCACCCGCCGCCTGACCCGCCGCACGAGCGCCCCGCAACCACGCTCCGCACCCGTCCGGACACCCTCGATACCGACAACTCCGCTGGTCGTCACGGAGAGTAGAAGAACTATGGCCCTGAGTGACGAGTCTGGTGTATCGTCCCGATCTGGGGGCTGTACCGCGTGTGGGGCGGCGCAGCAGGGTGACAGGAATCCGAGGGGGGCGACGGGCTATGTACGGCCAATGGACGAACGATCCGACGCGGCAAGGGTGTCGGCGGCGACGACCTCCGGACACTCCGGCGCGCGACCCGCGCCCGCCGGTCGTGACGGAGACACACGCCATGACGGAGGCGCGCGTCGTGACAGAGGCACGCGTCGTGACGGTGGCACGCCCCGGAGCGATCCGGTGAGCGCCGAGGGCGTGTTCGTGAGCGGGCGCCAGGTCTCCGGCGGGAGCACGGGGCTGGTCGCCCAGCTCCTCCTCGCCCTGATCTGCGGCGGTTACGCGGCCGGTGCGGCGCTGGGCTGGGGGTCCGAGAAACTCGCCCTGATCATGGGCGACTTCGGACTGAGCCTCGCCGCGCTGATCGCCGCGGTCTCCTGCTTCTTCTACGCACGCGGCCACACCAGCCGCTTCCGGCCCGCGTGGCTGCTGTTCTCCTTCTCCTCCGCGATGGCCTCCGCGGGCAACGCGGTCTGGGGCTGGTACGAGGTCATCCTCGAAAAGCCCGTCCCCAGCCCCTGCCTCGCCGATCTCTTCTTCCTCTGCTTCGCGCCACCCGCCATCGTGGGCCTGCTCGTCCTCGCCAAGCGGCCGGTCAGCAGGGCCGGCTGGGTCTGCCTCGCGCTGGACTCCTGGCTGATCGGCGGCTCGCTGCTCACGCTCTCCTGGAGCCTCGCCCTCGCCCGCACCGCGCAGTTCCAGGGCGAGAGCGTCACCCAGGCCGCGCTCTCCCTCGCCTATCCGCTGCTGGACATCGTCCTCGTCAGCATGGTGCTCGCCCTGCACTTCCGTAAGGCCGCGGGCAGCCGCTCCGCGGTCAACACCGCCATCGCCGCGCTCGCCCTGACGGTGCTGTGCGACGCCCTGTTCACCTCGCCGCTGCTGCGCGAGACCTACCGCTCGGGACAGCTCCTGGACGCGGGCTGGTTCGCCGGGTCGCTGCTCCTCGCGTACGCGCCCTGGGGCGTCCGGCGCGTCCCCGAGCCCAGCACCCCCGCCCCGCCCCGCGAGGACCGCCAGACCCGGCACTCCACGCCGATCGCGGGCTCCCTGGCCGCGCTCACGCCGTATCTCGCCGCCGCCGTGTGCACGCTGGGGATCCTGTACAACGTCACCGAGGACCGCAAGGTCGACCGGGTCGTCGTCCTCACGGGCTGCACGGTCGTGCTCGCCCTGGTCGTACGGCAGGGCATCATGCTCGTCGACAACATCGCCCTCACCCATGAACTGGCGCACAAGGAGAGCCACTTCCGCTCCCTGGTCCAGGGTTCCAGCGACGTCATCATGATCGCCGCGCCCTCCGGGATACTCCGCTACGTCAGCCCCGCCGCCACCGGCGTCTACGGGCGCGAGGCCGAGGATCTCGTCGGCGCCGAACTCGCCTCGATCATCCACCCCGACGACCTCGGCCGGGTCGTCCACGAAGTGCGCCGCTTCCTGGCCACCCCTCCCACCGAGGAGCCCACGACCCGTATCGAGTGCCGCTTCCGCTCCGGCACCGGCGACTGGCTCAACGTGGAGTCCACCGTCAACCGCCACCAGGGCGGACTGATCTTCAACAGCCGGGACGTCACCGAACGGGTCCGCCTCCAGGCACAGCTCCAGCACAACGCCGAACACGACCCGCTCACCGATCTGCCCAACCGGGCGCTGTTCACCCAGCGGGTCAGGCAGGCCCTCTCCGGCCGCCGTACGACCGATCCCGGCACGGCGGTGCTCTTCATCGACCTCGACGGTTTCAAGGGCGTCAACGACCGCCTGGGGCATCAGGTGGGGGACGAACTCCTGATCCTCGCCGCCCACCGGCTCCAGGACTCCGTCAGGGCGGGCGACACCGCCGCCCGGCTCGGCGGCGACGAGTTCGCCGCCATCGTCCTCGGCGACGGCTCCGGCGACCAGGCCGCCCGGGAGTACCAGGTCCACGAGATCGCCGACCGGCTGCGCCTCAAGCTCTCCCAGCCCTACAAGATCGACGGCAACGACGTCCGGGTCGCCGCCTCCATCGGCGTCGCCTTCGCCGAGCCCGGCATAACCCCCACCGACCTCATGCGCAACGCGGACCTCGCCATGTACCGCGCCAAGGCGGGCGGCAAGAACCGCGTCGAGATGTACGCGCCCCAGATGCAGGCCGACGTGGTCCGCAGGACCGAGCTGGCGGCCAGACTGCGCACCGCGCTCCACGACGGCGAGTTCACGCTGCTCCACCAGCCCGTGGTCCACCTCACCTCGGGCCGGGTCTCCGCAGTCGCCGCCCAGGCCCGCTGGCGCTCCGCCCAGGGCATCCTCTTCACCCCGGCCGAGTTCCTGCGCGGCTCCGACGACGGCGACCGCACCTCGGAGCTGGGCCGCTGGCTCCTCGAAGAGGCCGTCAAGCAGGCCGCCGAGCGCGCCGGGCTGGGCTACTCCGCGCCCGTCTCCGTACGGATCCCGGCCCGCAGACTGCTCGACAAGTCCCTGCCCCTCAGCTCCGTGGAAGCCCTGCTGATGCGGCACGGGCTGCCCTCGGGGGCCCTGATGATCGAGCTGTCCGACAACGACCCGCGCGCCTCCCTGGACGAGCTGGAGCACCGCCTCGTCGCGCTGCGCCGGCTCGGCGTACGGATCGCGCTGGACGGCTTCGGCAGCGGTTACGCGGCGATAAACGCCCTGCGCCGCCTCCCCGTCGACGTACTGAAACTGGACCGCGGTCTGGTCGAGGGCGTCGTGGAGTCCGGGCGGCTGCACAAGATCACCGCGGGGCTGCTGCGGATCGCCTGCGACCTCGGCATGCAGTCCGTCGCCGAGGGGGTGGACCTGCCCGAACAGGTGACCGCCCTGCGCGCCATGGGGTGCACCCACGGCCAGGGCATGGCCTTCTCCGGGCCGCTCGACGAGTACCGGCTGCGCCGCGCCCTGGTGGCCGGTTCCTACCCCATGCCGGGCACCAACGCCCTGCCCGTCCTCGCCGGCACCGGTGGCTCGCTGCCCGTACGGCGGCCCCGGCAGCCCGTCTCCGACCGGATTCCCCGGCCGTCCATCCGCTCAAATAATGAGACTCCCGTCCCACCCACTTGACAGCCGGGGCGCGCCGGAGGGAGGGTCATTTCCATGCGCACCCGAATTCTCGTACTTGGACAGCGCGTCGGCTGACGCAGAGCCTCCTTCCCGCTCTGCAGACCGCACCGACGCGCTCCCCTCGCCTGCCTCACGGCACGAGGGGTTTTTTGTTGCACCGGCGCACCACAAAACTCGCAAAAACCCTCAGCTTCGAGAAGAGAATGCCGATGTCCGAGCAGGCCACCGGGGCCCACCATCCGCAGCCGCGGGCCCGTAACGGCGGACCGTCCTCCGCCTCAGTCGAGCACGTCACGGGCGCGCAGTCGCTCATCCGGTCTCTTGAAGAGGTGGGGGCCGAGATCGTATTCGGCATCCCCGGCGGCGCCATCCTCCCCGCGTACGACCCGATGATGGACTCCACCCGCGTCCGGCACGTCCTCGTCCGCCACGAGCAGGGCGCGGGTCACGCCGCGACCGGTTACGCCCAGGCCACCGGCAAGGTCGGCGTCTGCATGGCCACCTCGGGACCCGGCGCCACCAACCTGGTCACCCCGATCGCCGACGCGCACATGGACTCCGTGCCGCTCGTCGCGATCACCGGCCAGGTGGCGAGCAAGGCCATCGGCACGGACGCCTTCCAGGAGGCGGACATCTGCGGCATCACGATGCCGATCACCAAGCACAACTTCCTGGTCACGAAGGCCGAGGACATCCCGCGGACCATCGCGGAGGCGTTCCACATCGCCTCCACGGGCCGCCCGGGCCCCGTCCTGGTCGACATCGCCAAGGACGCCCTCCAGGCCCGTACGTCCTTCTCCTGGCCGCCCACCCACGACCTGCCCGGCTACCGCCCGGTGACCAAGCCGCACGCCAAGCAGATCCGCGAGGCCGCCCGGCTGATCACCCAGGCCGAGCGCCCCGTCCTGTACGTCGGCGGCGGCGTCATCAAGGCCGGCGCCACCGCCGAGCTGAAGGTCCTCGCCGAGCTGACCAGCGCCCCCGTCACCACCACTCTGATGGCGCTGGGCGCCTTCCCCGACAGCCACCCGCTGCACGTGGGGATGCCGGGCATGCACGGTTCGGTCACCGCCGTCACCGCGCTCCAGAAGGCCGACCTGATCGTCGCCCTCGGCGCCCGCTTCGACGACCGCGTCACCGGCAAGCTGGACAGCTTCGCGCCGCACGCCAAGATCGTCCACGCGGACATCGACCCCGCCGAGATCGGCAAGAACCGCATCGCGGACGTGCCGATCGTCGGGGACGCCCGCGAGGTCCTCGCCGACCTCGTCCAGGCCGTCCAGGCCGAGCACACCGAGGGCCACGTCGGCGAGGCCGCCAAGGCCGGGTACACCGCCTGGTGGCGGGACCTCAACCGCTGGCGCGAGACCTACCCCCTCGGCTACGAGCAGCCCGGGGACGGCTCGCTCTCCCCGCAGCAGGTCATCCAGCGCGTCGGCCAGATGGCCCCCGAGGACACGATCTTCGCCGCGGGCGTCGGCCAGCACCAGATGTGGGCCGCGCACTTCATCGAGTACGAGAAGCCCGCCACCTGGCTGAACTCCGGCGGCGCCGGGACCATGGGGTACGCCGTGCCGGCCGCCATGGGCGCCAAGGCGGGGCAGCCGGACCGTACCGTCTGGGCGATCGACGGCGACGGCTGCTTCCAGATGACCAACCAGGAACTCACCACCTGCGCGCTCAACAACATCCCGATCAAGGTCGCGATCATCAACAACGGGGCGCTCGGGATGGTCCGCCAGTGGCAGACCCTCTTCTACAACCAGCGCTACTCCAACACCGTCCTGCACTCGGGACAGGACAACGGCGGCGGCCCCAGCGGCGGCACCCGCGTCCCGGACTTCGTCAAGCTGTCCGAGGCCATGGGCTGTGTCGCCCTGCGCTGCGAGTCCCCGGACGATCTCGACGCGGTCATCGCCAAGGCCAACGCCATCAACGACCGCCCCGTCGTGGTCGACTTCATCGTCCACGAGGACGCCCAGGTGTGGCCGATGGTCGCCGCAGGCACCTCCAACGACGAGGTCATGGCCGCCCGGGGCATCCGCCCCGACTTCGGCGACAGCGCCGACGACTGAGCCGCGAGAACGAGAGAAGAGACCGACACATGACCAGGCACACGCTCTCCGTTCTGGTGGAGAACACCCCCGGCATCCTCGCCCGGATCGCCGCGCTGTTCTCCCGCCGCGGTTTCAACATCGACTCGCTCGCCGTCGGTGTCACGGAACACCCCGACATCTCCCGCATCACCATTGTGGTCAATGTCGAGGAACTGCCCCTGGAGCAGGTGACGAAGCAGCTCAACAAGCTGGTGAACGTCCTGAAGATCGTCGAACTCGAGCCCGGCGCTGCGATCCAGCGCGAGCTCGTCCTGGTGAAGGTCCGCGCCGACAACGAGACCCGCTCCCAGATCGTCGAGATCGTCCAGCTCTTCCGCGCCAAGACCGTCGACGTGTCACCCGACGCCGTGACGATCGAGGCCACCGGATCGAGTGACAAGCTCGACGCCATGCTCAAGATGCTGGAGCAGTTCGGCGTCAAGGAGCTGGTGCAGTCCGGGACGATCGCCATAGGGCGTGGCGCGCGGTCCATCACGGACCGCAGCCTGCGGGCCCTGGACCGCAGCGCCTGACGCCCCTCACCACGAGAGGCGAACAGGACCCCGCCCGGTCCGGTTCGAATACCGAGACCGGGAGACCGGCTTCGCCCATCCCGCCGTACGGTGGGACGCAAGCTGCGACATTTCACAGAAGTGCACACCAAGGAGAAGACCCAGTGGCCGAGCTGTTCTACGACGACGATGCCGACCTGTCCATCATCCAGAACCGCAAGGTCGCGGTCATCGGTTACGGCAGCCAGGGCCACGCCCACGCGCTGTCGCTCCGTGACTCGGGTGTCGACGTCCGCGTCGGCCTGCACGAGGGCTCCAAGTCCAAGGCCAAGGCCGAGGAGCAGGGTCTGCGCGTCGTGACGCCCGCCGAGGCCGCCGCCGAGGCCGACGTCATCATGATCCTGGTGCCGGACCCGATCCAGGCCCAGGTGTACGAGGAGTCCATCAAGGACCACCTGAAGGACGGCGACGCGCTGTTCTTCGGTCACGGCCTCAACATCCGCTACGGCTTCATCAAGCCGCCGGCCAATGTCGACGTCGCGATGGTCGCCCCCAAGGGCCCGGGCCACCTGGTGCGCCGCCAGTACGAGGAGGGCCGCGGCGTTCCGTGTATCGCCGCCGTCGAGCAGGACTTCTCCGGCAAGGCGTTCGCGCTGGCCCTCTCGTACGCGAAGGGAATCGGCGGCACCCGCGCCGGCGTCATCAAGACGACCTTCACCGAGGAGACCGAGACCGACCTGTTCGGTGAGCAGGCCGTGCTCTGCGGCGGTACCGCCGCGCTGGTCAAGGCGGGCTTCGAGACGCTGACCGAGGCCGGCTACCAGCCGGAGATCGCGTACTTCGAGTGCCTCCACGAGCTGAAGCTGATCGTGGACCTCATGTACGAGGGCGGCCTGGAGAAGATGCGCTGGTCGGTCTCCGAGACCGCCGAGTGGGGCGACTACGTCAGCGGCCCGCGCGTCATCAACGACCAGACCAAGGTCGAGATGAAGAAGATCCTGGCCGAGATCCAGGACGGTACGTTCGCCAAGAACTGGATGGACGAGTACCACGGCGGTCTGAAGAAGTACAACGAGTACAAGAAGGCCGACAGCGACAGCCTGCTGGCGACGACCGGCGCCGAGCTGCGCAAGCTCATGAGCTGGGTCGACGACGAGGACGCGTAACACCGTGGGCGGGCGGCCCCGGCACCGCTCCTGATCCCCTGGAATCCCGGAAGGGACGAGGGGGACGGGACCGGACCGGGGCCGCCCGCCCATCCGCGACGCACGGCACGCCACCGCCTGGCCGCACGTATGAGTGATCCTGCCGCGCGGGCGGTAACGCAGCCCGGCTCAGCATTACACTGCTCAACACATACGCGTCAGGCCCACAGCGTCGTGCGTCTTTCACGCGGTTAGGGCGCGCTCCGCCCTAGGACCCCTCCACCGCATGCGGCCGTCGGGACGGCCGTCCGCAATGGGACTTGTGAGGACTCACGTGAGCTCGAAACCTGTCGTACTCATCGCTGAAGAGCTTTCGCCCGCCACCGTCGACGCGCTCGGTCCGGATTTCGAGATCCGGCACTGCAACGGCGCCGACCGCGCGGAGCTGCTTCCGGCCATCGCCGACGTGGACGCGATTCTCGTCCGCTCCGCGACCAAGGTCGACGCCGAGGCCGTGGCCGCGGCCAAGAAGCTGAAGGTCGTCGCCCGCGCCGGGGTCGGCCTCGACAACGTCGACGTCTCCGCCGCCACCAAGGCCGGCGTGATGGTCGTCAACGCGCCGACGTCGAACATCGTCACCGCCGCCGAGCTGGCCTGCGGTCTGCTCGTGGCCACCGCACGCCACATCCCGCAGGCCAACACCGCGCTCAAGAACGGCGAGTGGAAGCGCTCCAAGTACACGGGCGTCGAGCTGAGCGAGAAGACCCTCGGCGTCGTCGGCCTCGGCCGGATCGGCGTGCTCGTCGCGCAGCGCATGTCCGCCTTCGGCATGAAGATCGTCGCGTACGACCCCTATGTGCAGCCGGCCCGCGCCGCGCAGATGGGCGTCAAGCTGCTGACGCTGGACGAGCTGCTGGAGGTGTCGGACTTCATCACCGTGCACCTGCCCAAGACGCCGGAGACCATCGGCCTCATCGGCGACGACGCGCTCCACAAGGTCAAGCCGTCGGTCCGGATCGTCAACGCCGCGCGTGGTGGGATCGTCGACGAGGCGGCGCTCGCCTCCGCCCTCAAGGAGGGCCGGGTCGCCGGCGCCGGTCTCGACGTGTACGCGAAGGAGCCCTGCACGGACTCCCCGCTCTTCGAGTTCGACCAGGTCGTCTGCACGCCGCACCTCGGCGCCTCCACCGACGAGGCGCAGGAGAAGGCGGGCGTCGCGGTCGCGCGTTCCGTACGGCTCGCGCTCGCCGGTGAGCTGGTCCCCGACGCGGTCAACGTCCAGGGCGGGGTCATCGCCGAGGACGTACGCCCGGGTCTGCCGCTCGCCGAGAAGCTCGGCCGGATCTTCACCGCCCTCGCGGGCGAGGTCGCGGCCCGGCTCGACGTCGAGGTCTACGGCGAGATCACCCAGCACGACGTGAAGGTGCTCGAACTCTCGGCGCTCAAGGGCGTGTTCGAGGATGTCGTCGCGGAGACCGTCTCGTACGTGAACGCGCCGCTGTTCGCGCAGGAGCGCGGGGTCGAGGTCCGCCTCACCACCTCCAGCGAGTCCCCGAACCACCGCAACGTGGTGACGGTGCGCGGCACGCTCTCCGGCGGCGAGGAGGTCTCGGTCTCCGGCACGCTGGCCGGACCCAAGCACCTGCTGAAGATCGTCGCGATCGGCGAGTACGACGTGGACCTGGCGCTGGCCGAGCACATGGTCGTGCTGCGGTACGAGGACCGCCCCGGCGTCGTCGGCACGGTCGGCCGGATCCTCGGCGAGGCCGGGCTGAACATCGCGGGCATGCAGGTCTCCCGCGCGGAGGAGGGCGGCGAGGCGCTGGTCGTCCTCACCGTCGACGACACGGTCCCGCAGACCGTGCTCACGGAGATCGCCGCCGAGATCGGCGCGGTCTCGGCCCGCTCGGTGAACCTCACGGACTGAGCGGACCGACCGTCCCGGTCCGGCCGAGGCCGGCCCGGATCGTTCCCGACCGAAGGGCCCGGTGGCATCCCACCGGGCCCTTCGGCCGTTCTCCGGGCCGGCGCGGTACCGGCTGCCGTCCCGTCCTGCGGTCGGTCAGATCGGCGCCGGTGCGCCGGAGGGCGGGCCGGATGCCGCGGTGTGCTGTTCCAAGCCGCAGAGGATGAGCGCGAGGCCCGCCTCGAATGCCGCCTCGTGATCGAGTACCGGGACGTCGTCCGGCAGGTCCTCGGCGGCCGGTGAATCCGTATCCGCCTGCTCCTCAAGCACGCAGCCGACCGTGTAGCGGCCCGTGGCCAGCATCGCCATCTGCGCCTCCCGCTCGGGCACGCCGGAGGAGACCAGGAAGGCCATCTTGCGGCGGATCCGGTCGAGGTCGCCGGTCGGAGTGGTGCCGGCGTGCAGCCGGGCACCGTCCCGGCGCATCAGCAGCGTGCGACGGAAGCTGCGGGAGTTCTCCAGGAACCACGCGCGCCAGTCGTCCCCGGGGGAGGGCAGCGGCGCGTTGGCGTGCGGGGCCATGGCCGCCTCCGCCATGGCGGCGAGGAGATCCTTCTTGGTCCGGAAGTGGTAGTAGAGCGACGGCTGCTCGACGCCGAGCCGCTTGGCCAGCCGCCTGGTGCTGACCGTTTCCAGGCCGACGTCGTCCAGCAGATCCAGCGCCTCCGTGACGACGGTCTTGCGATTCATCTTGGTCACGTTGACATTCTATCGCTGATAGAAGACTGTGAATGGAATCAATCACTGATAGATTCTGGAGTGGCCGGACGTGAAGAACACGATCGCGAAGCGTTCGCTGCGGATCCTCGTCGCCGGAGGTGGCGTCGCCGGGCAGGCGCTGGCCTTCTGGCTCACCCGAGGCGGTCACCAGGTGACGGTCGTCGAGCGCTTCCCGGCGCTGCGCGCCTCGGGCGCCCAGGTCGACCTGCGCGGACAGGGCATCGAGGCGGTCGCGCGCATGGGCCTGCTGGAGACCGTGCGCAGGCATCTGGTGGACGAGGCGGGCGTCGCCTTCGTCGACTCCCGCGGCAGGCCGAAGGCGACGATCATGGCGAACACCTCCGGCAGGGGACGTCAGACCCTGACCTCGGAGTACGAGATCATGCGCGGCGACCTCGTCCGTATCCTGCACGAGGCGACCAGGAACGACACCGAGTACGTCTTCGACCGGGGCGTCGACGGCTTCGACCAGGACGCGGACCGGGTCACCGCGAACTTCTCGGACGGGACCTCCGGCGAGTACGACCTGCTGATCGGCGCCGACGGGCAGGGCTCGCGCACCCGGCGGGCGCTGCTGCCGGAGGGCTTCGACCCGTACTGGCGGGTGGGCATCCACATGGCCTACTGGTTCGTGCCGCGCATCGCCTCCGACACCGGCATCCGCGACACCTGCATGGTCCCGGGCGGCCGGCAGATCATGCGGCGCAGCCACAACGCCACGGAGACCCAGGTGTACTTCGTGATGCGCGAGGAGTCGGCGGCAGCGTCCGCGATCCACCGCGCTCCCGTTGAGCAGCAGCAGAGGTTCTGGGCCGAGCGGTTCCGGGACGCCGGATGGCAGACCGACCGGTTCGTCGAGGGCATGAAGGGCAGCCCGTTCTTCCACTCCCAGGAGATCGCCCAGGTGCGCATCGACAACTGGTCCCAGGGCCGGGTGGTCCTGGCCGGAGACGCCGCGCACTGCGCGTCCCCCTACAGCGGTATGGGGATCTCCGGCGGCCTGGTCGGCGCCTACGTCCTGGCCGGGGAGATCAACCGGCACGCGGACGACCTGCCGACCGCGCTGGCGCACTACGACCGCGTCCTGCGGCCCTTCGTCGCCGAGATCCAGGGCGCGGTCAATCCCCGCATCCTGCGCGTAGGCATGCCCATGAACAAGCACGCCATCAGCGCCTTCCAGAACGCCACCGCGCTGGCCTGCTTCTTCCGCATCCCCGACCTTGCCGCGCGGTTCGCCACGGAGGACCGCGGCGGCGACTGGCGGCTGCCGGCCTACGCCGACGCGCACGCCGCCTGAGCCGTATCCGCGCCGGGCCCGGGGGCGCCGGCCCACGGTGTGAGGCGGACCGGTCGGCGGGCGGGAGCGGCCAGGTGTCCTACCCCTCGGGGATGGCTCCCTGCCGCGCCGGTACTGCAACCGCACTACGGGCGGGTGTCCGCAGATGCGGGACGACTCCGCGGCCGATGTTGCCAACGATGGGGACGAAGCCGCGGACCGCCTGCGCCTCGTGTGGCGTACGGCATGGCCGCGGCACCCTCCCTCTCCTCTTCGACTGGAGTGCCTCGTCATGGCTTCCTTGCTCTATCGGCTCGGCCGGTTGTCCTTCCGGCAGCGCCGCTACGTCGCTCTCCTGTGGGTGGCGATCCTGGCGGCGTGTTCCTTCGCCGCTCTCAGTGCCCCGGCCGCGGAAGAGGACGGGTTCTCCATGCCGGGCACCGAGTCGCAGAAGGCGTTCGACCTGCTCGACAAGCGCTTCCCCGGGGACAACGCGGAGGGCGCGGACGCACGCGTCGTCTTCGCCGCGCCCGACGGGCAGAAGGTGACCGCTCGCGAGAACCGGGCGGCTGTCGAGAAGGTCGTCGACACCATCGCGCGCGGCTCGCAGGTGAAGGACACCTCACGTCCCTTCGCGCCGGAAGCCGTCAGCAAGGACGCCACCACCGCGTTCGCGACCATCACCTACACCGTCTCCGGCGACGACCTGAGCGAGGCCACGTCCGCCGCGCTCATGGACGCCGTCGAAGACGGCCGCGCGGCGGGGCTGACCGTGGAGGTCGGAGGCTCGGCCGTCGACGGCGGCCCTGAACTCGGCGGCGTCACCGAACTGATCGGCATCGCCGTCGCCGCGCTCGTGCTGTTCCTCACCTTCCGCGCGATGGTCGCCGCCGGGCTTCCTCTGGTCACCGCCCTCATCGGTCTGGGCGCCGGAGTCTGCGCGATCATCGCCGCGGGCATGTCCACCACGACGATCACCCTGGCCCTGATGCTGGGCCTGGCCGTGGGTATCGACTACGCCCTGTTCATCGTCTCCCGCTACCGCGCCGAACGGGCCGCGGGGCACGTGCCGCAGGAGTCCGCCGGCCGGGCGGTGGGCACCGCCGGATCCGCAGTCGTCTTCGCCGGCGCCACCGTCGTCATCGCACTGGCCGGGCTCTCGGTGGCCGGCGTGCCGATGCTGACCGACATGGGGCTGGCCGCCGCCGGAACCGTCGTCATCGCCGTGCTCGTCGCCCTGACGCTGCTGCCCGCCCTGCTCGGCTTCTTCCCCCAGGCCGTCCTGCCGCGCGCCCAGCGCCGCGGCACCACCACCGCCGTACACACGAAGGAGCCCGCGGGCAGCCGGTGGGCCCGCTTGGTCATCCGCCGGCCTCTGGCGACGCTGCTGCTGAGCGTGGCGGGTCTCGGCGTCGTCGCCGTCCCCGCACTGGATCTCCAGCTCAGCCTGCCCGGTGACGAGGCGCAGCCCACTTCGACCACTCAGCGCCGTGCCTACGACGCGCTCGCCGACGGGTTCGGCCCCGGCTTCAACGGGCCCTTGACCATCGTCATCGACGCCAGGGGCGCCGACGACGCGAAGGCCGTCGCAGCACAGGCCCGCACGGCCCTGACTGCCACTGAGGGCGTCGTGGACGTCTCACCGGCCACCTTCAACCAGGCCGGCGACACCGCGATCATCGGCGCCGTGCCCAGCACCGGCCCGAGCGCCGGCGCGACCAAGGACCTCGTCAAGCGGATCCGCGCCGAGGCCGCTGAGCTGAGGACGACCTCCGGCGCCTCCCTGCTGGTGACCGGTCAGACCGCGATGAACATCGACGTCTCGAACAAGGTCACCGCCGCCCTCATCCCCTACCTCGCGGTTGTCGTAGGACTCGCCGTCCTGCTCCTGATGATCGTCTTCCGTTCGATCCTCGTCCCGCTCAAGGCGGCCCTCGGCTTCCTGCTCTCGGTCGCCGCGGCCTTCGGCGTGATCGTCGCGGTCTTCCAGTGGGGCTGGCTCGCCGACCAGCTCGGCGTCGCCCAGACCGGACCGGTGATGAGCATGATGCCGATCTTCCTGATCGGCGTGGTCTTCGGCCTGGCCATGGACTACGAGGTCTTCCTCGTGACCCGCATCCGCGAAGCCCACGTCCACGGCGAACCTCCCGCGCAGGCCATCGTCACCGGCTTCCGGCACAGCGCCCGCGTCGTCGTGGCCGCCGCCGTCATCATGATCGCTGTCTTCGCCGGTTTCATCGGCATGACCGACTCCATGATCAAGATGCTCGGTCTGGGGCTGGCCGCCGCCGTCCTCTTCGACGCGTTCATCGTTCGCATGACCATCGTCCCGGCCGCTCTCGCGCTCCTGGGGCAGGCGGCGTGGCGGCTGCCCAGGTGGCTGGACCGGCTGCTGCCCGACCTGGACATCGAAGGCGAGCAACTCGCCCGCACCCTCGCGGTCGCGCACCCCGTCCCGGCGGCGCCCTCGGCACGGGAGGAATCGATGAGCGCCTGACCCACCGCCGCCCCGGGGGCCCCGCCAACCCGCGGGCCTCCGGGGTGTCCTCGTATGCGCAGGGGGCCGCCCGCCCCGATCGTCCACGGACGACAACCGCCGAGCACACCCGTAAAGAAGGAGGGCGCGTGATCGCCACCATCCGTTCTTGGGCCCGCCGCCACCCCAGAGCTTTCGACGCCGCGATGGCGGCCGCCCTGTGCGCCCTCGCGGTGCTCTCCACCACGATGGCGCAGCCGCCCCGCATCGTGCGCTGGCCGCCGCCGGCCGCCGCCGGCGTCGCTGTCCTGGCCTGCGCGGCGCTGCTGCTGCGCCGCGACCGCCCGCGCCTGACCGTGATCACCACGACCGCGTGCACCGCCGTCCTCGGCGCCATGAGCCCCTCCTTCGGTTACGAGTTCGGCTCCGCCCTCACCGGCGCTGTCATGGCGGCGCTCGCATCACTGGCCTGGCGAACCGACAGTCGTACCGCCGCCCGCTACACCGCCACTGCCGCCCTGGCCCTGCTCGCCGCCTCCGCCCTGTCGTCGCCGACCGGGCCGCAGCTGCGGCCCGACCAGGTGGGACTGGCCGCGTTCACCCTCGTCGCCCCGGCCGTGGCCGACTCCCTGCGCAGTCGCCGCGACTACGTCACCGCGGTGGAAGCACGCGCGGAGATGGCCGAGCACACCCGCGAGGAAGAGGCCCGCCGGCGCGTCGGCGCCGAACGGATGCGCATCGCCCGCGAACTGCACGACGTCGTGGCCCACCACATCACGCTCGCCCATGCCCAGGCCGCCACCGCCGACTACCTGCTGGCCGATCGGCCCGACACGGCACAGCAGGTCATGCAGAACCTCACCGCCACCCTCAACTCGGCGCTGGGCGAGCTGAGAGCGACCGTGGGCCTGCTGCGTGAACGCGACGAGTCCCCGGACCCTTCGACCGACCCCGCCCCCGGCCTGGCGCGACTGACGGAGCTGATCGCCTCGTTCGACCAGGTCGGCCTCACCGTCACCCTCACCCAGGACGGCGCCGCGCGATCGCTGTCACTCGGCGTCGATCTCACCGCCTACCGCATCACGCAAGAAGCACTCACCAACGTCTCCAAGCACGCACTGACCACCACGGCCTCCGTCCACCTCCACTACACCGACAACCTGCTGACCCTGACGGTCACCGACGACGGCCCGCCCGTACCGGTCCGCGACGCCGCCGGATACGGCCTCATCGGCATGCGCGAGCGGGCCCACGCGGTCGGTGGACACCTGCACGCCCGCCCCCGGGACGACGCCGGATTCGAGGTGACGGCCGAGCTGCCCACCCTCGCGTACTCGCCGGCCGGCCGCCCCGCCGCCCACGACAAGGACACCCCGTGACCATCCGCGTGCTGCTCGCCGACGACCAAGCCCTCCTCACCGCGACGTTCCAGGTCCTCATCGACGCCACCGACGACCTTGAAGTCATCGCCACGGCGGCCGACGGCGACCAGGCCGTACAACTGGCTCGCTCCACCGCACCGGACGTCGTGGTCATGGACATCCGCATGCCACATCAGGACGGCCTGTCCGCCGCCGCGCGGATCACCGCCGATCCCCAGCTCCGCGGCACCCGCGTCCTCATCCTGACCACCTTCGAGACCGACGACCACATCACCCGGGCCCTGCGCGCGGGCGTCAGCGGCTTCCTCGGCAAAGGCGTCGGACCCGCCGAGTTCCTCGCCGCCATCCGCACCGTCGCGGCCGGCGACATGGTGCTCTCCCCGCTGGCCACCCACGCCGTGGTCACCCGTTACCTCGCCGCTTCCGGCCCCGACCGCCCGCATGCCACCCCCCGCGAGATGGACCACCTCACTCCCCGCGAGCAGGAAGTCCTGCTCTGCGCGGCAGAAGGGCTCACCAACGACGAGATCGCCGAGCGCCTGTACGTCAGCCCGTTGACCGTCCGCACCTTCGTCCAGCGCATCATGCACAAGCTCGGTGCCCACCACCGGGCCCAGCTCGTAGCCCTCGCCTACCGGACCGGCTTCGCCCGCGTTCCGCAGCCGCCCCCCCCCGCACGCCCCTGCGGCGGGCGCGGTCCCTGATCGTCGACAACCGGTCAGAGGCGCGCCGCCTTCAGCGCCATGTGGAGCAGCAGCCGGTCCTCGCCCTCCGCCAGGTCCAGGCCCGTGAGCTGTTCGATCCGGGAGAGCCGGTAGTAGAGCGTCTGGCGGTGGATGCCGAGCGCCGCGGCCGTACGGCCCGCCTGGCCCGCGTGGTCGAGGAAGACCTCCGCGGTGTGGGCCAGTTCGCCGTGGGCGGGGGAGAGCAGGGTCAGGACCGCCGGGTCGGGCGCCGTGGGCAGCGCCGTCAGCAGGCGGTACGCGCCCATCGACGCCCACCGCGCCACCGGGCCGAGCCGGGGCTGGGCCACCGAGGCGCGGGCCGCGCCCACCGCCTCGCGCCAGGCGTCCGGCAGCTCCGTCAGCCCCCGGCGCGGGGCGCAGACCCCGGCCCCGGCGCCCGGGCCCGCCGCCTCGCGCAGCCGCGCAGCGGCCGTCAGGACGGGGGCTTCCGCGTCCGCCGAGCGCAGCCGTACGAGCAGGGCCAGCGCCCCGTCGCCGTTCGCGCCGCGGGTCCCGTCCGCCCCGTACGGCGCGGGGAGCGGCAGGGTGCAGAGCGCCGCCGTGCCCGGCACGGCCCGGACCGGCGGCTCCTCGGCGCCCCACGGCGCCACGCAGAGCAGGAGGTGCGTGCCGTCCGCGCTCGGGCCCAGCGCCGCACGCAGCGCGGCCGACGCTGTCTCCCGCTGCCAGCCGGGGCCCGCGGCGAGGACGGCCCGCAGCTCCCTGGCGAGGTCGGTGCCCGCCTTCGCCTCGTCGGCGAGGAGTTCACCGATCCGCTCCGTCACCTCCATGGCCGCGGCGAGCGCCGCGCCGCCCGGCCCGGGGTCGGAGTCGTCGAGCAGCCAGACGTAGCCGAGGACCCGGCCCCGGTGGCGTACGGGCAGACAGATGCGGCCCCGGAACACCCCCGCGTCCGGCGCCGCCGGGATCCGGACGGGTCCGGACGCGTGGGTGATGCCGAAGTCCTCGAACCAGGCGCGCACGGCGGGCGTGGAGCGCCGCGTCAGGATCGAACGCGTCCTGACAGGGTCCACCGCCGTGTCGTCCTCGCTGTCGTGCACCCCGAAGGCGATCAGTCCGAAGTCCCGGTTCTCCAGGGTCGCCGGGACGCCGAGCAGCGCCGAGATCTCGTCGACCAGTTCCTGGTAATCGTCCTTCACCCGGACATTCTCCCACCGCCTTCAGACATCTGTCTGAGATCCGGGCCACGGATGCGTGACAGGTGTCGATGGCAGAGGATCGGAGCGATCCCTAGGTTTCACAGTGGTTCTCCTGCCGTTCCCCTGCCGCACCGTTCGATCCACCGTGGAGGTCCCTGTGCTGGGTCCCGTGATCCTTGCCGCATCGCGCAGCGACGCCCTGCGCCGCACCCTGTCGGCCGCCCCGGTCACCAGGCCCGTGGTGAACCGTTTCATCGCCGGCGAGTCCGTCGAGGAGACCGCCCCCGTCGTCCGGTCCCTCGCCGACCAGGGCCTGGAGGTCACCCTCGACGTCCTCGGCGAGGACATCACGGACCCCGCCGCGGCGCTCGCCGCCCGGGACGCGTATCTGCGGCTGATCGAGGCCCTGGCACCGCTGGAGCTGGGCGCCCGCGCCGAGATGTCGGTGAAGCTCTCCTCCTTCGGACAGGCGCTGCCCGGCGGGCACGACCTCGCCCTGAAGAACGTCACCGCCGTCGTCGAGGCCGCCGCCGCGGCCGGCACCACGGTCACCCTCGACGCCGAGGACCACACCACCATCGACTCGACGCTCGCCGTCCACGCCGAGCTGCGCGCACGCTTCCCGGAGACCGGCGCCGTCGTCCAGTCGTACCTCTTCCGTACCGAGGAGGACTGCCGCGTCCTGTCCGCGGCCGGCTCGCGCGTACGCCTCGTCAAGGGCGCCTACAAGGAGCCCGCCTCCGTCGCGTACCAGGACAAGGCCGAGGTCGACCGGGCGTACATCCGCTGTCTGCGGATTCTGATGGACGGCTCCGGGTACCCGATGGTCGGCACCCACGACCCGCGCATCGTCGCCATCGCCCAGGACCTCGCCCGGCGCGCCGGACGCAAGCCCGACGAGTACGAGTTCCAGATGCTGTACGGCATCCGGGAGGCCGAGCAGTTCCGGCTGGCCGCCGAGGGACACCGGATGCGCGTCTACATCGCGTACGGCACCGACTGGTACGGATATTTCATGCGCCGCCTCGCCGAGCGCCCCGCCAACCTCACGTTCTTCCTGCGTTCGCTGGTCAGCCGCGGCTGACCCCACGCGCCCCACCGACCGCCGAAGAAGAGCAGACTTGCAGACAGAAGGAGATGCGGCCCCCATGGACGCTGTGACCCAGGTTCCCGCGCCGGTCAACGAGCCGGTACACGGCTACGCCCCCGGCTCGCCCGAGCTGGCCCGGCTGGAGGTGCGGCTCAAGGAGCTGGCCGAGAACCCCGTCGACCTGCCGATGACCATCGGCGGCGAGAAGCGGATGGGCGGCGGCGAACGTGTCGACGTCGTCCAGCCGCACAACCACGGAGCCGTGCTCGGTACGTTCGCCGCCGCGACCCGGCAGGACGCCCAGGACGCGGTCGACGCCGCGCTGGCCGCCGCCCCTGCCTGGCGCGCGATGGCGTTCGACGACCGCGCCGCGATCATCCTGCGCGCCGCCGAACTGCTCGCGGGACCGTGGCGCGAGAAGCTCGCCGCCGCGACGATGCTCGGCCAGTCCAAGACGGCCCAGCAGGCCGAGATCGACTGTCCGTGCGAGCTGGTCGACTTCTGGCGCTTCAATGTCAAGTACGCCCGTGACCTGCTCGCCGAGCAGCCGCCCGCCAACTCCCCGGGCGTCTGGAACCGGCTCGACCACCGCCCCCTCGAAGGCTTCGTCTACGCGATCACGCCCTTCAACTTCTCGGCGATCGCCGGAAACCTGCCCACCGCGCCCGCCCTCATGGGCAACGTGGTGGTCTGGAAGCCGTCCCCGACCCAGACCCTCGCCGCGGTGCTCCTCATGGAGCTGCTGGAGGAGGCGGGCCTGCCCAAGGGCGTCATCAACCTCGTGACGGGCGACGGCATCGCCGTCTCCGACGTGGCCCTCACCCACCCCGAGCTGGCGGGCATCCACTTCACCGGCTCGACCAGGACCTTCCAGCACCTGTGGAAGACGGTCGGCGCCAACATCGAGACGTACCGCTCCTACCCGCGGATCGTCGGCGAGACCGGCGGCAAGGACTTCGTCGTCGCCCACCCGAGCGCCGACCGGGCCGTCCTCAAGACGGCGCTGACCCGGGGCTCCTTCGAGTACCAGGGCCAGAAGTGCTCCGCGTCGTCGCGCGCGTACGTCCCCGCGTCCATCTGGAACGACGGCTTCCAGGAGGAGTTCGCGGCCGAGGTCGACGGGATCGCCATGGGCGACGTCACCGACCTGACGAACTTCATCGGCGCCGTCATCGACGAGCGCTCCTTCGCCAAGAACAAGGCCGCCATCGACCGCGCCGCCGCCGACCCGAGCTGCACGATCGTCGCGGGCGGCACGTACGACGACTCCGTCGGCTACTTCGTCCGGCCCACCGTCATCGTCTGCACCGACCCCGAGAACGAGGTCTTCACGACCGAGTACTTCGGCCCGATCCTCGCGGTGCACGTCTACGACGACGCCGACTACGACGCCGTGCTCGACCAGATGGAGTCCGTCTCGGCGTACGCCCTGACCGGCTCGGTCATCGCGGGCGACCGCGCCGCCGCCGCGCACACGATGGAGAAGCTGCGCTACGCGGCCGGCAACTTCTACATCAACGACAAGTCGACCGGCGCGGTCGTCGGCCAGCAGCCCTTCGGCGGCGGCCGGGCCTCCGGCACCAACGACAAGGCGGGCGCCCCCCAGAACCTGATGCGCTGGACGCTGACCCGCGCCATCAAGGAGACGCTGGTCCCGCCGACGGACTACCGCTACCCGCACATGGGCTGACACCACACCCACATGGGCTGACACCACCCCCGGGGCTCCGCGCCCCGTCACCCCTCCGGGATCCCGCCCTCGTACCGGTCACCACACCCCTCCGGTACGAGGGCGGCGCCACGCCTGCCGCGCCGCGTACGTCAGACCCTGCGCCAGCGGGCCATCGCCCAGGAGAAGAGCCCGAACAGCATCAGCCCCACCGCGACCAGCGCCAGCAGCCAGGGCCCCGCCGAGGTCTCGGTGAACGAGCGCAGCGTGTCGTCGACCCCCTTCGCCCGGTCCGGCTCGTACGCGACCGCCGCCAGCACCACGAAGACCCCCGCCACCGTGAACAGGGCACCGCGCGCCGTGCCGCCGCCGACGCCCGTCACATCGACGAACCGCCTGGCCGGCCGGGACATCTCCGCCAGCTTCAGATGCTTGTGGTACTTACGGAGCACCGCGCGGACGCCGATCCACAGGCCCGCCGCCGCGATGGCCGCCCCGGCGACGCCCACGATCCACCGGCCGCCGGGCAGCTCCAGCGCCCTGGCCGTGATGTCCCGGGACTCCTGGTCGCTCGATCCGCTTCCGCTGCCCTCGTCACCGGCGGCGAACGCCAGCACCGAGTAGGCGGTGAACCCGTAGAAGACGGCGCGCCCCGCGGACAGCAGCCGCTTGCCCGCCTTGTGCCCGTCGGGCCCCGCCGCGCCGAACAGCGCCTCGGAGAGCCGCCACAGCGCCATGCCCACCAGCCCGGCCCCGAGGGCCCAGAGCAGCACGGCGCCCATCGGTTTCGCCGCTATCTCCGCGAGCGCGCCGCCCCGGTCGGCCTGCTGACCGCCCCCGCCGCTGCCGCCACCGAACGCGACGCGCAGCGCGAGCACCCCGACGAGCAGATAGATCGCCCCGCGCGCGACGAAGCCCCAGCGGGCCGCCGCATCCATGGCCTTGCTGTTGGCCGCCTGCTCAGCGGTACCGCGTCCTTTGTCCGTCAACGTCCGTGCGTTCATGAGTAGCCTCCGCCGCACCGGGTTCCCCCGCCCGGGGCGAGGAAACGGCGACGGCCGGGCCCGGCGCCGCGCTCGGTCCGCCACGCGCCGTTGGCAGCGGCGTAGGAGCCACCGTCTCAGATAGTAGGAAGTCCGAGTAATCGTGAGGACAGACCGGCCTTCCTCGCTTAGCTTGGAATGAGCCGAACGTCTCGCTCCATCCAGCGAATGGCGGCCGTTGGCACGCGCCCTCACGCAGGCAACCCCTGCCGCGTATGCCCCCGCCCCTTCCGGCGCCTCGCAGATGCATCACGCGGCCCTGCCGCGTGGCTGAGCTATCTCAAGGAGTCGATCACCATGGCCGAGACCACTGTCCGCCGCCGCGTCCGTCACACCCCGCGTACCAGCGAGTCCGAGCGCAAGAACGCCGCCGCCGCCCTCCAGCGCGCGCTCGACCGGAGGGACAACGGCGGCGCGACCGGCCACTGACACGACGGGCCACTGACACGACCGGCCGTTGACGCGCGACCGGCCGTTGACCCGCGACCGGGACACCGGCCGGAGCTGCGGCGTCAGCGCGTGATCGTGAAGTGGTCCACCCGGTGGCCCGTCTCCGCGAGCGCCGAGACCGTGAGCGCCGGGCGCGCTCCGGGCACCACCTCGACGGCCAGGAACGAGAACCCGGTGTAGCGCACGCGCGACCACTCCACCGTCTCGGTGGCCTTCGCGCCGCCCTTCGCCCAGTGGTACGAGGGGACGGACTCCACGTCGGCGACCCGGCCCTCGTAACTGTCCGGTACGGGGAAGTCGTACAGCGCCTTGCCCGCGCCGCCCGCCGTCACGTACACGATGCCGTCCCGTACGGAGCTGACGGACTCGCCGATCGGGACCTTGCGCCCGACCGCGCCGCCGCGCAGCGCGTCCGTCCGCTCGTACACATGGTTGTGGCCGTTGATCACCAGATCCACCCGGTGCTTGTCGAAGAGCGGCACCCACGCGTCGCGCACCCCGCCGTCCGACGCGTGCGCGTTCGTCGTGGAGAAGGCGCAGTGGTGGAAGAAGACCACGACGAAGTCGATGTCCTTGTCCGCGCGCAGCTCGCCCAGGCGCCGGTCCAGCCAGCGCGTCTGGGCGCCGTCCGTGTACCCGGTGTTGGCGCGGATCTCGTTCGACACGTCGTTGGCGTCCAGCGCCACCACCCCCACGGTGCCGTACGTGAACGAGTAGACGCCCGGCGACTTCTCCGCGTCCGGGCCGTCGCCCGGCAGGGTCCAGCGCGCGTTCTGCCCGCCGTAGCCGTTCGGCGAGTACCACGCCTCCATGTCGTGGTTGCCGGTGGTCACCATCCACGGCACCCGCGAGGCCACCGACTCCGTCTGCGCGAGGAACTGGTCCCACACCCGCGCGTCATAGGTGTCCGCCGCCTGTCCCTGGCCGCTGCTGTCCGCGTAGCAGATGTCCCCCGCGTGCAGGTGGAAGGCCGGGTTCTGGCCCAGGATCACCTGGTCGTTGGCGAGCGCGTCGTACGAGACGCCCTGGTCGCCGAAGGCCGTGAAGACGAACGCACCGGAGTGGGACGGGGCCGTACGGAACGTCCCCACCGTCGAGAGATTGCGCCCGTCCGCCGGGTCGAAACCGGCGTGGCCGACGCCGTAGTAGTACGTCGTGCCGGGGCGCAGCCGCTCCAGCGAGGCGTGCAGGTAGTACTGGTCCACGGCGGGCAGCTTCGCCGAGAGCGACGGCGTGTGCAGCGGCCGGACCTCGGCCCTGATCCTCTGGCTCAGGTCCCAGGGCTTCAGCCCCACCCGCAGATACGGGTCCTTCACCGGCAGTGGCACCTGCCAGGACACCCACATCATGGTCCTCGGGTCCGCGCCGAAGGCGAGATGGCGGCCGAAGGGGGCGACCAGCGCCCCGTCCACCCGGGTGGCGGCCGACGACGGCAGGAAGCCGGGGGCCGAGGCCGTGGCCCCGGCGGTGGCGGCGCTGGAACCCAGCAGCCCGGCGCCGGCCACGGTGGACGCGGCCACGGCCCCGGCGCGCAGCAGGCCGCGCCGGCCGATCGTGGCCCGCAGGTACTCGTGCTGCTCCGGCATGGTCATGCGGGAGGCGAGATGGTCGGGAATCCCGACGCGGGGAGTGTCCATGGACCGACCGTGACACCGGCCGGTGGCGGATGCGTGGAGCAAAGGCGTACAAAGGGCGACCGGTTCGCAATGTGTCCACAGAATGGACGCACCGTGTCAAGCGCTGGGACGCGGAGTAGGGTGCCGACATGTCTCGCAGCCTCAATCTCGCAGTGATCCCCGGTGACGGCATCGGCCAGGAGGTCGTGGCTCAGGGCCTCAAGGTCCTGAGTGCGGTTCTCCCGCAGGATGTGAAGCTGGAGACCAAGGAGTACGACCTCGGCGCCCGCCGCTGGCACCGTACCGGGGAAACCCTCCCCGACACGGAGCTGGAGGCCCTGAAGGCGCACGACGCCATCCTTCTCGGCGCGATCGGTGACCCGTCCGTGCCGTCCGGCGTCCTGGAGCGCGGGCTGCTGCTCAAGCTGCGCTTCGCCTTCGACCACTACGTGAACCTGCGTCCGTCGAAGCTCTTCCCCAACACGGACACCCCGCTGGCCGGCCGCCCGGACATCGACTTCGTCGTCGTCCGCGAGGGCACCGAGGGCCCCTACACCGGCAACGGCGGCTCGCTGCGCACCGGTACGCCCGCCGAGGTGGCCACCGAGGTGAGCCTCAATACGGCGTACGGCGTCGAGCGGGTCGTCCGTGACGCGTACGAGCGGGCCAACTCCCGTCCCCGCAAGAAGCTGACGCTGGTCCACAAGAACAACGTCCTCGTCTACGCGGGCCACCTGTGGAAGAACATCTTCGACCGGGTGGGCCAGGAGTACCCCGAGGTCACCACCGACTACCTGCACGTCGACGCCGCGACGATCTTCTTCGTCACCCAGCCGGACCGCTTCGACGTGATCGTCACCGACAACCTCTTCGGTGACATCCTCACCGACCTCGCCGCTGCCGTGACCGGCGGCATCGGCCTGGCCGCGTCCGCGAACATCAATCCGGACCGTACGTTCCCGTCCATGTTCGAGCCGGTCCACGGATCGGCCCCGGACATCGCGGGCCAGGGCAAGGCCGACCCCACGGCCACCGTCCTCTCCGTCGCCCTCCTGCTGAGGCACCTCGGTTTCGACGCCGAGGCCGTCCGGATCGAGGAGGCCGTCGCGGCCGACCTCGCCGGGCGCGACGGTACGGCGTCCCCGCGCACCACCGACGAGATCGGCGACGCGCTCGCGGTACGCGTAGCGAGCTGACCCGTCGACTTCTTACGCAGCCGCCGGGTCCAACGCCCGGCGGCTGCTTCGTGCTGTGCGGCCACCGGGTACCGGGTACCGGCACCAGTTCCCGGATCGCACTCACCCTCATTTCCCGCGCCACCCCACCCGAGTGATAATCGCTGTGGGCCGCGGCATGCGGGAATGCTCGGACGTCCTATCAGCAGTAGCGGCGTGAGCGCGGTCCGTCACAACCAAACGTGAAGGACGAGTATTCATGACCACGCCCACGCACACGCCCACGATCGAACTGAAGCCCTCCTCGCACCCGCTGTCCGACGCGGAGCGCGAGGCCCTGATGGCCGACCCCGGCTTCGGCCGTCACTTCACCGACCACATGGTGACGATCCGGTGGACCGAGGGCAGGGGCTGGCACGACGCGCAGCTCGTCCCGTACGGGCCGCTCTCGCTCGACCCGGCCAACATGACGCTGCACTACGCGCAGGAGATCTTCGAGGGGCTCAAGGCATACCGGCTGCCCGACGGCTCGGTCGCCACCTTCCGCCCCGAGGCCAACGCGGCCCGCTTCCAGCGCTCGGCCCGCCGCATCGCCATGCCGGAGCTGCCCACCGAGACCTTCCTCGCGGCGTGCGACGCGCTGGTCCAGCAGGACAAGGCGTGGGTCCCCGCGCACGGCGGTGAGGAATCCCTCTATCTGCGCCCGTTCATGATCGCGACCGAGGTCGGCCTCGGCGTGCGCCCGGCCAACGAGTACCTGTTCCTGGTCATCGCCTCGCCCGCCGGCGCGTACTTCCCCGGCGGCGTTCAGCCGGTCTCCGTCTGGCTCTCGGAGAACTACGTCCGCGCCGTCCCCGGCGGCATCGGCGACGCCAAGACCGGCGGCAACTACGCGGCCTCCCTGCTCGCCCAGGCCGAGGCGGCGGAGAAGGGCTGCGCCCAGGTGGTCTGGCTCGACGCGCTGGAGCACCGCTGGGTCGAGGAGATGGGCGGCATGAACCTGTACTTCGTGTACGGCGACCACATCGTCACCCCCCAGCTCAACGGTTCGCTCCTGGCGGGGATCACCCGTGACTCGCTCCTCACGCTGGCGTCCGACCTCGGCTACACCTCCGAGGAGGGGCGCATCTCCACGGAGGACTGGCGCCGCGACACCGAGAACGGCACCCTGACGGAGGTCTTCGCCTGCGGTACGGCCGCGGTGATCACCCCGGTCGGCACCGTCAAGTCGGCGAGCGGCGAGTGGACGCAGTCGGGCGGCGAGCCCGGCGAGGTCACCATGAAGCTGCGCGGGGCGCTGCTCGACATCCAGCGGGGCATCACGCCCGACCTGCACGGCTGGATGCACCGGCTCGGCTGACGTACGGGGCTTTCGTACGAGGGTTTCGTCCCAGGCCGGTCGTACCAGGCCGGTCGTACGGGGCCGGTTGTACCAGGCCGGCCGCACCAGGCCGGTCGTACGGACCCCCTCGTACGGGGCCGGTCGTACGAGGGGGTCCGCGCCCGCGGCGCACGGGCGCGGACCCCGCGCGTTCCCCCCGGTCCCACGGGCTCTGGCTCGTATCGTGAGACGGGTCTTTCCGGACGAGCGAGACATGCGAAAATCGGCCCGTGCTCTCGTTCGCCATCATTATCGGCAGCAAGCGCGCCGGTCCGCAGTGACCGCCCCGTACCACCCCGTACGGCGCGGCCATCGTGCCCCAGACCCGCGCGCAGACCTCTCGCACCCGCGAGGGGTTTTTTCGTTTTCCGGCCCCACCCCGGCCGAAAACGAGCGGCACGCGATGATGGGGGCAAGTGGAGCCAGACCTTCCACTCGACAGGAGCAGGACACCATGACCACAGAGTCCACGGCGGCCGACGACAGTTTCCATGTCTTCGACACGACGCTGCGCGACGGGGCGCAGCGCGAGGGCATCAATCTGACCGTCGCCGACAAGCTGGCCATCGCCCGGTATCTGGACGACTTCGGCGTGGGCTTCATCGAGGGCGGCTGGCCCGGCGCCAACCCGCGCGACACCGAGTTCTTCGCCCGTGCGCGGCAGGAGATCGACTTCCGGCACGCCCAGCTCGTCGCCTTCGGCTCCACCCGCCGCCCCGGGGCGAAAGCCTCCGAGGATCCTCAGGTCAGAGCCCTCGTGGAGTCCGGCGCCCCGGTGGTGACCCTCGTCGCCAAGTCGCACGACCGCCATGTCGAGCTGGCCCTGCGCACCACGCTGGACGAGAACGTCGCGATGGTCCGCGACACCGTCTCGTACCTGCGTGAGCAGGGCCGCCGCGTCTTCGTCGACTGCGAACACTTCTTCGACGGTTACCGCGCCAACCCCGAGTACGCCAAGTCCGTCGTCCGCGCCGCCGCCGAGTCCGGCGCCGACGTGGTCATCCTCTGTGACACCAACGGCGGCATGCTGCCCGCGCAGATCCAGGCCGTCGTCGCCACCGTCCTCGCCGACACCGGCGCCCGCCTCGGCATCCACGCCCAGGACGACACCGGCTGCGCCGTCGCCAACACCCTCGCCGCCGTCGACGCCGGCGCCACCCATGTCCAGTGCACGGCCAACGGCTACGGCGAGCGCGTCGGAAACGCCAACCTCTTCCCGGTCGTCGCCGCGCTGGAGCTGAAGTACGACAAGCGCGTCCTGCCCGAGGGCTCGCTCGCCGAGATGACCCGGATCTCGCACGCCATCGCCGAGATCGTCAACCTCGCCCCCTCCACCCACCAGCCGTACGTCGGCGTCTCGGCCTTCGCGCACAAGGGCGGGCTCCACGCCTCAGCGATCAAGGTCGACCCCGACCTCTACCAGCACATCGCCCCCGAGCAGGTCGGCAACACCATGCGGATGCTCGTCTCCGACATGGCGGGCCGCGCCTCCGTCGAGCTGAAGGGCAAGGAGCTGGGCATCGACCTCGGCGGCGACCGCGACCTGGTCGGCCGGGTCGTCGGCCGGGTCAAGGAGCAGGAGCTGAAGGGGTACACGTACGAGGCCGCCGACGCCTCCTTCGAGCTGATGCTCCGTGAGGAGGTCGAGGGCCGGCCGCGCCAGTACTTCCGTACGGAGTCCTGGCGCGCGATCGTCGAGGACCGCCCCGACGGCACCCACGCCAACGAGGCGACGGTGAAGCTGTGGGCCAAGGGCGAGCGCATCGTCGCCACCGCAGAGGGCAACGGCCCCGTCAACGCGCTGGACCGGTCCATGCGGTCGGGTCTTGAGCGCATCTACCCGCAGCTCGCCAAGTTGGAGCTGGTGGACTACAAGGTCCGCATCCTGGAGGGCCGGCACGGTACCGAGTCCACCACCCGCGTGCTGATCACCACGAGCGACGGCACGGGCGAGTGGTCGACCGTGGGGGTCGGCGAGAACGTGATCGCCGCGTCCTGGCAGGCGCTGGAGGACGCGTACACGTACGGACTGCTCCGCGCCGGGATCGAGCCGGCGGAGTAGCGGGGGCGACCGGGCGGAGCGGGCCGATCAGGCAGGAGGGCGCGGCGCGTCGGGCGAATGCCGCCCCGCCTGGTTCTCGCTCCGCCCCTCCGCCGCCCGTCCGGTATTGCCCCGCTTCGGGTAGCGTCGATGTATGAGGTCGAGGCTGATTTTCCTTCTGTCCGGGCTGCTTCTCGCCCTGTCGGCCGCCGCCTTCGGGGCGGCCCCCGGCGCGCTGGCGGCCACCACGGGGCCCGAGACCGTGGCCGAGGCCCTGAAGAAGGGCCCGGTCTATGTGGATCCGGGGGCCAGGGACCAGCTCTCGGCCGCCCAGGCCGATGCCCTGACGAAGAAGATCAAGGACGCCGACAAGCCGCTCTTCGTGGCGGTCCTGCCGGACAACGCGCAGTTCCCGGCGGCCAGCGTGCTGCGTACCGTACGGACCGACACCGGGGTGACGGGGCTGTACGCGATCCGCCTCGGCGACCGGTTCAACGCGGGCGCCGACCCGTCCGTCCTCTCCCGGCAGGCCGTCTCGAACCTGGTCGCCGGGGTCAAGGCGGGCGGTGGAACCGTCGACGCCGCCACCCAGCTCACCGACTTCGTGGACCAGGCGCTCCCGCAGACCCGGGGCCGGGCGCCGGCCTCCTGGGGCGGTGGCTCGGGGGACGGCGGTGGCAGCTCGTCCGCCGGACTGATCGTGCTCGGCTCGGTGGTCGTGGTGGGCGGCGTGGGCGCCTACGCCGTGGTGCGCAGGAACCGCCGCAAGCAACTGGAGCGCGAGCAGGCGGCCCTGGACAAGCTGCGGGTCGTCGTGGACGAGGACATCACCGCGTTCGGCGAGGAGCTGGACCGGCTCGACTTCCACCCCTCGGAACCGGGCGCCGACGACGCCATGCGCGGCGACTACGCGCACTCGCTGGACGCCTACGAACAGGCGAAGTCCCTCATGGGCTCGGCCCGGCGCCCCGACGACGTACGCGGGGTGACCCGGACGCTGGAGGACGGCCGCTTCTCGCTGGCGACGCTGGCCGCGCGCCGGGAACGCGCCCCGCTGCCGGAGCGCCGCTCGCCGTGCTTCTTCGACCCGCGCCACGGCCCGTCGACCACGGACGCGCAGTGGTCCCCGCCCGAAGGGGCTCGGCGTACGGTGCCGGTCTGCGCGGCGGACGCGGCGCGGCTGGCGGACGGCGAGGACCCGATGATCCGTACGGTCAGGACCGACCAGGGGCCGCGCCCGTACTGGGACGCCGGCCCGGCGTACGGACCGTGGGCCGGCGGCTACTTCGGCGGCGGGCTGCTGCCGGGCCTGCTGGTGGGCACAATGCTCGGCTCGATGATGGCGAGCCCCGCCTACGGCGCGGACTTCGGCGGTGACGGCTCCGGCTTCGCGGGCGGCGACCAGTCGGGCGCCGACTTCAACCCGGACGATTTCGGGGGCGGCGGTTTCGGCGGGGGAGGGGACTTCGGCGGGGGTGGCGACTTCGGGGGCGGCGGCGACTTCGGCGGAGGCGGCTTCTAGCGCGGGGAGGGGCAACTGCGCGGGGAGGGCACGACTCCTACCGCCGTCCGGCCTCCCCGCGCCGCCGCCGTACCCTCGTCCCGCCGGCCGCCGTATCCGCGTCCCCACGGCTGTCGTCCGTGGCCTCAGGCGGCCTCGGGGCCCTGCTTGATCGCGGAGATGTCGAAGCCCAGCTTCACCTTGTCGCTGACCATCACGCCGCCGGTCTCCAGCGCCGCGTTCCAGGTCAGGCCCCAGTCGGAGCGCAGGATCGTCGCGCTGCCCTCGAAGCCGACGCGCTCGTTGCCGTACACGTCGGTGGCGGAGCCGTGGAACTCCAGGTCGATGGAGAGCGGCCGGGTGACGTCCTTGATCGTCAGGTCGCCGGTGATGCGGTACGTCTCCGCGTCGATCTGCTCGGCGGCGGTGGAGCGGAAGGTCATCGCCGGGAACGTCTCGGCGTCGAAGAAGTCGGCGCTGCGCAGGTGACCATCGCGGTCGGGCGCGCCGGTGTCGATGCTGGCGATCGAGACGTCGATGGCGGCCGTGGACTTCGCCGGGTCCGAGCCGTCCAGGTGGAGCGAGCCCTCGTGCTCGGTGAAGGTGCCCCGCACGTTGGTCACCATGGCGTGGCGAACGGTGAAGCTGATCGTGCTGTGCGCGGGGTCGATGGTGTACGCGCCGGTGAGCGCGGCCAGGGCCGGGTCCGCCTCGATGGTGGCGGTCGGGGCGGTGCTGTCGTTCTTACGGCCGAAGAGAGCCATGATTCCTCCAGATGCGGGGTTGTTTAAGCTTCAACGAGTCCCACCATAGACCTATCTCGTTCAAGGTTCAACAACATCGCGATATTCACACGAAAGGGCGATGCGGATCCTCTGGCGGACGCGCGTAGACATCGGGCAGGATCAGCCCCGCACCACACCGCCCCCGCACCGCCTGCTCCACCGCACCGCCTACCCCACGACGCCACGGTCTTCAGCAGGAGGCATTCCCCCCATGAAAATCCGCTCCGTCCTCAGCGCCCTCGCCCTGGTCCTCGGCGCTCTCCTCGCCCCCGGCTTCGGTGTGTTCAGCTCCGCCACCGAAGCCCAGGCGGCCACGAAGATCACGCACGCCACCGCAGCCTCGATGTTCAACTCCTCCGGCATCGCCTGGGTCTCCACCGGCGGCTGCTCGGACCGGAACAACGCAAGCTGCACCTCGTTCGACCAGCTCAACCTGGACACCGCCAAGGGGGCGCAGACGCTGAAGAGCGCCACGGGCTGCGCCCTCACCATCACCGGAGGCACGGAGACCGGGCACGCGAGCGGCACGTACTCGCACTGGAACGGCTACAAGCTCGACTTCCGCCCGACCACCTGTCTCACCAACTACATCAAGAACACGTTCACGTACATCGGGGTACGCGGTGACGGCGCCCCGCAGTGGCAGTCCGGCTCCGGCAACGTCTACGCCGACGAGGGCAACCACTGGGACGTCACGTACCACAACTGCGGCGGCTGCTGACCCCGGCACAGCGCCGACCCCAGCCCCGCGTCGGCCCTCGCACAGCGCGGTGCCCCGCACTCTCCGTCCGTCACCGGGGGAGAGGCGGGGCACCGTCGTGTGGTGCGGCGGCCGTGGTCAGGAGCCGACCGAGACCGTCCAGCGGCGCGGGTTGCCGTCGTGCGCCGCGCCCGAGACGTCGGGCTGGCCGTCCGCCTGGACGTCGTCGTACGGGAACGCGTACCCGACCGGGTTGTTGTCGTGCACGATCCGGGCGAAGTGGTTGGTCACCGGGTCCCGGTAGTAGTCCGCCGCCGTGAGCCCGTTCGGCGTCCGGGTGTGGGTGAGCAGGGTCGAGCGGTTGAAGGCCGCCGCGAGCCGGGCGAGCAGCCCCTTCTTGTCGTCCGAGTCGCCGGGGTTGTTGGCGAACGGGCCGCTGTTGCAGGTGAAGATGTCCATCGAGGTCGGCTTGGCGAAGGTGTGGCCGCCGTTGAAGGTGAGCGTGTCGCCGCTGACCCGGCCGGTGAAGACGCCCCGGCCGCCCTGGAGGTCGATGGTCAGATCGGTGGTGCGGTACTTCTCCCAGACCTGGTCCGCGTAACCCTCGAAGACACCGCCGAACCCCGCCTGACCGGGCAGGTTCTGCGGCGAGATGACCCGCAGCACCTTCCCGTCCGGGTTGCGCAGGACCAGCTTGTCCCACGGGTGGCCGTCCTTCGCCGCCTGGGCGGTGAGCCCGTCAGCGATCCGCTCCAGCGCGCCCTCGGGCAGCGGGGCGACGGTGTGGGTGTCGTCGCCCTCCAGCGAGATGCCGATGGGCAGCGCCGTCACCAGGTCGACATAGCTGATGTTGGAGAAGAGCTGGTCCTGGTTGAAGGTGAACTCGCAGAACGACCAGGTGCGGCCGTAGTTGGGGTCCGCCTCGGTCGCGAACGCCGGCTCGACCAGCGCCGGGCCCGGGTTGAGGAAGAAGTCCAGCTTGTCGTCGCGTACGAAGTAGACGCGGGCGCCGAACATCTGGGGCAGCCTCAGGACGACGGGCGCGCCGCCCGCCGGGTTCAGCGGGATCGCGCAGTCCACCGGCAGCGGCGTCTGCGGGGCACCGACGGACTCCGGCCGGTAGATGCTGCCGTCGGCGCGCAGCAGGACCCAGCCGCCCTGGTCGTGGCCGGTGACATAGGCGTTGACCGAACCGGGCAGCGACGTGTTCTGGAGGGCGAGTTCGCAGGTCTCCGGGGCTGCCGAGGCTTGCGGGCTGAGAGCGCTTCCCCAGACGGGGTAGGTGAGCGCCGTCGCCGTGGCGGCCGTGCCGGTGAGGAACAGTCGGCGGGATATCACGGAAGTACTCCTGATATGTGGGGGTGCACGAGGGCGCGGCGGGTGGGAGGAGGCGCCCAGCGTGGCCCCCCAGCCTCGCGTCGGGTGGGGAACGAGTCAAGAGTTGAGGCTGAGAGCGCTCTCACACTCGCCGCCGGGATGACCGGGCGTCACCCCAGGTGGCCGGGCCCGGAGTTGACGGACCGGCGGCGCTCCCCGTTGAAAGCCGACCCCGGCGGTGCTAGACCAACGGGCAGCCGGTCGCCCATGTTCGCTCCGGAGGTCACCCGTGTCGCTGCCGCCCGCCTGGAACCGCCGTACCGTGCTCACCGCCCTGGCCGCCACCGGCGCCGGCTCCCTCCCGTACGTGCCCGCCCATGCCGCCGAGCCCGCCGCCCGTACCCCTGTCGCCGGACCGGCCGCCCCCGTCGCCGGACCGGCCGCCGAGCCCGCCGACGCGTTCGAGGAGCTGCGGCTGCGCTGGGTGGAGCTCGCGCTCGGCAGCGGCTACGACCCGGCCGCCGAGCCGTACGCCTCCCGTCTCGCCGAGACCGGTGAGCTGGCCGCCCGCTTCCGGCGGACCATGGCCCCGGCCGCCGCCTCCCTCTGGCCCGACCACCCGTACGACCCGCCCGCCGGTATCACCCAGAGCTACGGCAGGCTCTGGACGATGACCCGCGCGTACGCCCAGCCGGGCACCGGGCTCACCGGCGACGCCGGTCTTCTCGACGCCGTGCTCCAGGGGCTCGACCACCTCGCCGCGACCGTCTACCACCCCGCGACCACCCCGTACGGCAACTGGTGGGAGTGGCAGATCGGCAGCCCCCGGCCGCTCATGGACATCACCGCCGTCCTGTACGACCGGCTCGGCGCCGCGCGGCACGCCGCGGCGGCCGCCGCCGTCGACCACTTCATCCCCGACACCCTGCTCACCGAGTACACGGGCACCAGCACCGGCGCCAACCGTGTCGACCTCTGCCGCTCCGTCGCCCTGCGCGGCGTCCTCGGCCGGGCGCCCGACCGGATCGCGCTCGCCCGCGACGCGCTCTCGCCCGTCTTCCCGTACGTCACGAAGGGCGACGGGCTCTACGCCGACGGATCGTTCGTCCAGCACACCTGGGTCGCCTACTCCGGGACGTACGGACAGGTCATGCTGGACGGTCTCGGCCGGCTCCTCACCCTGCTCGCCGGGTCGCCGTGGGCCGTCACCGACCCGGAGCGGCAGAACGTCCTCGACAGCGTGGAGCGCGCGTACGCCCCGCTGATCTACCAGGGGCTGATGATGGACAGCGTCAACGGGCGCGCCGTCAGCCGCGGTTACCTCAAGTCCGACGAGCGGCAGGTGATGCGGAGCGACCACTTCCACGGCCAGGGGGTGATCGCCGCCGTCGCCCTCCTCGCGGGCGCTGCGGGCGCCGCCGAGCGCGCGCGCTGGACCGCGCTGCTCAAGGGGTGGATCGAACGGGACACGGTCTCGCCCGTCCTCACCGCCCGCCAGTTCGACGTCGCGGATCTCGCCCGGCTGCGCGCCGTCGCCGCGTCGGAGGTGCCCGCCGCCCCCGAACCGACCGGCCACACCCTCTTCGCCGCCATGGACCGGGCGGTGCACCGCCGCCCGGGATGGGCCGCCAACATCGCCATGGCCTCCGACCGGATCGCGCACTACGAGTGCGGTAACGGCGAGAACCCGCGCGGCTGGCACACCGGCGCGGGGATGCTCCTGTGGTGGTGTGCGGACCGGGGCGACGTTCGGTCCACCGACCAGTACACGGACTGGTTCTGGCCCACGGTCGACCCGTACCGGCTGCCCGGTACGACGGTCTCCACCCGGCGGCTGCCGGACCGCGCCGGCGGCGAGTGGGGCGAGCCGAAACCGGCCGTACGGTGGGTCGGCGGCGCGACCGACGGGACGTACGCCGCCGTCGGGCAGCACCTCAAGGGGCTCGGCTCCACGCTGGAGGCCCGGAAGTCCTGGTTCTGCCTCGCGGACACCGTCGTCTGCCTCGGCGCCGGGATCAGCGCCACGGACGGGGTGCCCGTCGAGACGATCGTCGACAACCGCAATCTGGGGGAGCGGCCGGGGACCTCCTTCACGCTCGGTCCCGGCGGGCCCAGGACCGGCTGGGCCCATCTCGCCGGCCACGGCGGCTGGGTCTTTCCCGGGGGCGCGCGGGTACGGACCCTCGCGGAGGCGCGCACCGGCGCGTGGAGCGACATCAACACCACCAGCTCACCCGAACGCCGTACCCGCCACTACAGGAGTCTCCTGCTCGACCACGGCACCGACCCGGTGGCCGCCTCGTACGCGTATCTGCTGATGCCCGGCGCGTCCCGGCGTACCGTCGCCGCCCGCGCCGCCGACCGGCACTGGCTGGAGATCCTGGCCAACACGGACACCGCGCAGGCCGTGGCGGTCCGCTCGCTGGGCTGCGCCGCCGCGAACTTCTGGCGCCCGGGGACGGCCGGGCCGCTCACCGCGACCGCCCCCGCGAGCGTCCTCGCCGTGGAACGGGGCCGTACCGCCACCCTCCACATCAGCGAACCTCCCCGGACGGGGGAACCCCTGGAAGTCGTCTGGGACCGGCCGCACCGCCCGGTACGGCGCGTCACGGCCCATGACCCGTCCGTCGAGGTCCTCGCCGCGGGCCGTACGGTACGGCTGAGGCTCACCCCGGGAACGGCCGGCGCCACGCACGGCTGCACCCTGGAGCTCCACTGAGGACCACCCGGCCTCGTAGGCCCCTCACGACGCTCCTCGTAGGCCCCGAACCACTAGGGGGATCCCTACAACGGCCAGGGGTACGGTGCTGTGCGGTGACTCCGTAACGGGCCGGCTTCTGTCCATGCCCACCAGGAATACCGCCGGGAGACTGTGCGGAGTCGACGGCGCGCATTCCTTGGTGGTCTTCGTAGGGTTGGCACATGACCGTAGTGGACGAGACGCCGAGCGAGCCCACCGACGCCCGGGGCCGTGTGGCAGAACTGCACGCGCTGCGCGAGGCGGCCCGCCGAGGCCCCAGCGACCGCGCGACCGAGGCCCAGCGTGCCAAGGGCAAGCTCACCGCCCGTGAGCGCATCGAGCTGCTGCTCGACGAGGGATCGTTCAAGGAGGTCGAGCAGCTTCGCAGGCACCGGGCGACCGGCTTCGGCCTGGAGGCGAAGAAGCCGTACACCGACGGTGTGATCACCGGATGGGGCACGGTGGAGGGCCGTACGGTCTTCGTCTACGCCCACGACTTCCGGATCTTCGGCGGCGCCCTCGGTGAGGCGCACGCCACGAAGATCCACAAGATCATGGACATGGCCATCTCGGCCGGTGCCCCGCTGGTCTCGCTGAACGACGGCGCCGGCGCCCGTATCCAGGAGGGCGTCTCCGCGCTCGCCGGGTACGGCGGCATCTTCCAGCGCAACACCCGCGCCTCCGGTGTCATCCCGCAGATCAGCGTGATGCTCGGCCCGTGCGCGGGCGGCGCGGCCTACAGCCCCGCCCTCACGGACTTCGTGTTCATGGTCCGCGAGACCTCGCAGATGTTCATCACGGGCCCCGACGTGGTCAAGGCCGTGACCGGCGAGGAGATCACCCAGAACGGCCTGGGCGGCGCGGACGTGCACGCCGAGACCTCGGGCGTCGCGCACTTCGCGTACGACGACGAGGAGACCTGCATCGCCGAGGTCCGCTACCTCCTGTCGATGCTCCCGCAGAACAACCGCGAGAACCCGCCCACGGTCGTCTCCGAGGACCCGGCGGACCGCCGCTCCGACGTGCTGCTCGATCTGGTGCCCGCCGACGGCAACCGCCCGTACGACATGCACAAGGTCATCGAGGAACTGGTCGACGACGGCGACTTCCTGGAGATCCACGAGCGCTGGGCCCGCAACATCATCTGCGCGCTGGCCCGGGTCGACGGCCAGGTCGTCGGTATCGTCGCCAACCAGCCGCAGTCCCTGGCCGGGGTGCTGGACATCGAGGCATCGGAGAAAGCTGCACGCTTTGTCCAGATGTGTGATGCTTTTAACATTCCGATCGTTACGTTGCTGGACGTTCCCGGGTTCCTCCCGGGCGTCGACCAGGAGCACGGCGGAATCATCCGGCACGGTGCCAAACTGCTCTACGCCTACTGCAACGCGACCGTGCCGAGGATCTCCCTGATCCTGCGCAAGGCGTACGGAGGCGCGTACATCGTCATGGACTCCCAGTCCATCGGGGCCGACCTCACCTATGCCTGGCCCACCAACGAGATCGCGGTGATGGGCGCCGAAGGTGCCGCCAACGTCATCTTCCGCAAGCAGATCGCCGAGGCCGAGGACTCCGAGGCCATGCGAGCCCGCATGGTCAAGGAGTACAAGGCCGAGCTGATGCATCCCTACTACGCCGCGGAGCGCGGCCTCGTCGATGACGTCATCGACCCCGCCGAGACCCGCGAGGTCCTCGCGGGCGCACTCGCGATGCTCCGTACCAAGCACGCGGACCTGCCGTCCCGCAAGCACGGCAACCCCCCGCAGTGACGCGGCGCCCCGCGCGCCCCGCCGTCCCTGCCGAGACCAACGGAGACACGACTCCATGAGCGATGCCACGAACGAGTCCCTGCTGCGCGTCGAGAAGGGCCACGCCGACCCCGAGGAGCTGGCGGCCATCACCGCCATCCTGATGGCCCGCGCGGCGGCCAGGCCCGAGGCCCCGGCGCACCGGGGCCGCTCCACCGCCGGCTGGCGCCGTCTGGAGCGCACCCCCGGCTTCCGCGCCCCGCACAGTTGGCAGGGCTGAGCCCGCCGCCGTACCGCGTACACGACGAAGCCCCCGCACTCGGTGAGAGTGCGGGGGCTTCGTCGTGTACGGATCCGGGCCGGGGGGGGGGGGGCCCCCCCCCCCCGCCCCCCCCCCCCCCCCAAACACAAATGTGTAATGCGTGGGTGGCAAAGTGGGGGGGGTGGGGGTGGGGTTGGTGGGGGGGTTGGG
>NZ_JBIUYF010000015.1:0-59336 GCF_044744405.1 Streptomyces sp. NPDC087310
GGAGGCTAGGGCGAACGCAGCCTCCAGCCGTCCGCCGGCCAAGTGCCCGGCGGCGATGTCGAGGACCAGCAGGGCGCGTTGCTTCGCGTGGCCGGTGGTCAGAGCCTCCACGTCCTCACCAAGCACCCACTCCGGCAGTTGGAGACGTGCGCCGCAGGTCACGCGGCAGGCGGCCACCTTGTCCGGGGTGAAGGAGAACACCCACGGCCACGGTGGCGGCTCCTGGTCGGCTTTCAGCGCCTCCGCGGCTGTGCGGGATGTCGTCAGCGCCTGGTCGGCGCTGCGCCGGTCCCCAGCCGCCGCGTGCCCGAGAGCCTCGACGCTGGACAGCCATGCGTCGGCGACGGCCGGACGCTGGTCACCGAGCACCCGGCGGGCGCGTCGGGCCAGGTTCAGGGCCTGGACGCCGTTGCCGGCGTGTGCCTCGAACTGGGCGAGCGTGCCGGTCTGGTAGGCGGTCAGAAGCGCATTCCCGGCTGTTCTCGCGGCTTTGACGGCCCCGCCGTACCAGGATCGGGCCGATCCGTGGTCGCCCTTGTCCCAGGAGAGCCAGCCCGCGAAGGAGGCGGCCTCGCTGCCCACAGCGGCCAGCCGCGACCGGTCTGCGTCGCCGGTCGCCCTGCGGGTGATGGTCTGGATGAGCCGGATATGGCCGTCGACCGCCTCGGCGAGGTCGCGGGAGGGGGTGGTGCCGTCGAGTCTGCGGTAGGCGCTCGTGGTCAGCCGTAGGGCGGCGGCCTGCCCGCCGGTCGTGTCGTGCGTGTCTGGCGCGGCGGCCAGGATGGGGGCTGCCATCGCGGCGACCGCGCCGCCAAGGACGGTGCGTCGGTGCATGGGGTCGTCGTCTCTCACCTGGACCTGCGCCGGGCGCCCGTCTGCCAGACCCACCAGCGCCGGCGGGATCTGAAGATGTGCAGCCGCCGCGGTCAGGACGTCCGTGCTGTATGAGGTCGAGCCGCGTTTCTCCAGACGGGAGACGGCGGATTGGGACATGCCCAGGGCCTGTCCCAGTGCCGCCTGCGTCATCTGCCGCTCCTTGCGGGTCAGTTCGATGACGCGTCCGTAGTCCCCGGCCCGGGAGGCGTCCCGGATCGGGCCTGTCTGGAAGTCCACGACGTGCCCCCACGCTACGAGTCCATGCGGCGTTCGGCGCCTGCCCGTACCCGCTGGGCGCATATCCGTATGCACATGCCGCATTGGTGATGGTCCCATAGCGCACGGTGATCGTTGACTGGGTGTCAGCCCAACCGCTCCCCGCCCTGGGGGGCGTTCGGCCGGTGGTCCTTCCCGCCCCGTTGGGGACGACCACCGCCACATCGACCGCAAGCGCTGAGGCGACGATGACCCAAACCGCGCAGCAGACGACCGGCCACGTGAGCACCGACCGCGGCCTGTTGCACCGCGATCACCGCTGGCTCGGCCGGGAGGTCGAGGACACCGCGTCCGGCCGACGGGGAATTCTGCGGGCCATCGCTCCGGACGGCGACAAGCCGCGGCCGGTGGCATGGCTGCAGCCGACGGGCGGGGGGCTGGAATGGACCACGGACCCTGGCTCGCTCGCCAACCCTGCTCCCCTCACCCCGGACACACACCAGGGGGAGGCACGGTGAACGGTGCGTACGGCCGTCCCCCGGAGACGCAGACCTCCGCCACGGTGCTGTGCGATCCGGACGGCTCGCTCACCCGGGATCTGCCCCTCGACCGGGAACCGGTCATGCTGCTGGCCCTCGCCGTGATCGCACTGCCCACGACCGGGAACACGCTCCCGCCGGGGGACTGCGAGCAGATCGCCCGGCTGATGGCCGGGCACGCACGCCTCGTCGCCGACGAAGTACAGGCGCTGTGTGCCCAGCTGCCGCGCCTCAGCACGCTGCGCCCGCTCACCGAAACCGTGCTCGGGGAAGCCCGCCGGCGGCTGTCGGTGGAACCGCGCCCCACCCTCGCCTCCGCGCAGAACCGGGCCCGGGTCGTTCGCATCCTGTACGAGCGTCTCGACCGACTGCAGGACCTTCCGCCTTCGTGACCATCTCCCCGAGACGCCCGATGCCCTCCCCCCCGTGGGCTCGGGTGCCGGGAGTCCCCTGCAGGTGTGACCGCTCCCCAACCCCCTGCAGGGGACTCCCGTCCAGCCACCATGCGCCGACCCCAGCCCGGTGCCCCGGGCGGGGTTCCCATCCACTGCCGTTGGAGGCGTACGTGAGCACCACAGCCGTGAGCACATCGCCCGAACCCGTTCCCCCCGTCCCGGACGCCAGCGAGGTGTTCGCCTTCGCCACCCGCGAGATCGCTGCCGCTGCCGCCGACCTGTGGCCGCGCGCCGACGTCGGCCTCGGCGACCACGTCCCGAGCGTCACCGGCTACGTGCGCCGGATCCGCGTGGACGGGCGCACCCTGTACGCCAAGTACGCCTTCCTGGGGGTGTCGCTGGTCTCGCTGCTGCGGGGCGCCTGCGGCCCTTGGTCGGATGTCCGGGAGTCTCAGCAGTCGTACGTGCAGCGGGCCGGCGCGCTGATGGACCGGGAGGCCGCGCAGCTGCGGCTCCTGGCCCAGCAGGGCTCTCTGCGGGTCTGTCCCGTGGCCGGACTGGCGCGCGGGGTGCTGTTCACCGAGTCGGTGACCGGCCCGACCCTGGCCGACCTTCTTCTGCAGCGTCCGCACGATGCGGCCGAACTCCTCGGCGGCACGTTCGGCGAACTGCGGCGGCTTCACCGCCCGTCCGCGGCCCGGCTGCTGGGCCCGGCCCGGGTCATCGGGGAACGCAGCATCCGGGGGACCTTCCAGCGCAAGTTCAACGGGCTGAGCGGCCCGACCTACGTGGAACGGCTCGGGGCCGCACGGTGCGCGGCCGGCGACCGCGACCTGGTCGTCGGACTGCTGCGCGACGTCGTGGTCCGGCTGCACAGGCTCCAGTCCACGGGACTGCCCCAGCAGGCGAGCAGGAGGGTGCTGGCGTACGGCGACCTCAAGCCTGAGCACGTGGTCTTCCCCGAAGGAACCTCCGGTCAGCCGGTGTTCATCGACCCCGGCCTGCTGCTCGCCCCTCCCGCCGTGGATGCCGCGAAGCTGATCAGCCGTACCGTGCTGCTGCTGGCCTCTGCCCGGCCCGGAGGCGAGACGGGCCAGCAGGCCATGGACGGGGTCAGCGCCTTCGCCGCGGCGCGGACGGACGTCCTGCCCGCCCGGGTCCGCCGCGCGTGGCTGCGGGAACTGCTGGTGCTGTGGCTGATGGACAGCGTCAACATCCTCACCACGTACCTGTCCGCGCCCGGCGCGCTGCCGCTGCCCGCCCGGGGCAACGCGCTTGTCGGCCGGGCCGTCGACCTGTGCCGGATGGTCGACCAGCTCAGCTCGGAGCTGGCGGCCGGCGCCGATGCGCGCGCCGTGTGGGAAAGCGCGCTCGGCCGTGCTCAGGCGGTGGCCGCGTGATGCCGGGGCCGGTGGGATCGGTCGGGGTCGTCGGTGCGGGTGCCGTCGGCCAGACAGTCGCGGCCACGCTGGTGTCCTCCGGCATCTGCCGTCGCCTGCTCGTCGTCTCCCGCACCATCGAGCAGGCGGCGGCGCTGGCCGCTGACCTCGACGACATGCGCCAGACCACGGGCTCGCCGGTGCACCCCGAAGCCCGCCGGGCGGCCGACCTGACCGGCTGCCACGCCGTCGTCGTCGCCGTGCGGGCCACCTTCACCAACACCCGTGCCGACGACGTACGGATGGGCGGCGCGACGGCCAACGCTCCCGTCATCCGCGCTCTGGCCACGGCCCTGGGCGGCTACCAGGGGACCGTGCTCGTGGTGACCAACCCGGTCGACCTGATGACCCGGCTGTTCGCCGAGACCTCCGGCTGCCCGCGCGTGTACGGGATCGGCTCGAACCTCGACTCCGCCCGCTACCGGCTCACCCTGGGCCAGCTGCTCGACGTGCCCGCAACCGCCGTGCACGGCCACGTCATCGGCGAACACGGCGACGGCGCGGTGGTGTGCGCCTCGTCGACCACCGTCAACGGCACGCCTGCCGTGATCCCCCTTGCGGAGGTACGCGCGGAACTGCGTACCCGCCCCGGCCGGATCAGCGCCGGCGTCGGCCGCACCCGCTCCGGACCCGCCGGAGCCGTGCTGTCCACCCTGCACAAAGCCCTCGGCCTGGTCGACGGCACCGAGGAACTGACCTGCGAACACCGCGGCGACTGGCTTGGAATTCCGTTGCGCTTCACCGCTGGTCAGCCCGTAGCGTGCCTGCCTGCCCTCGACGCGGGCGAAGACGCGCAACTGGCCGCGACCATCACCAAACTCCGTGGCGCCTACCAGGCGTTACGCAGTCCTGCCCCATCTTCGACCCGACTGGAGACGACGTGAGTACCCCCACCGCCACCCGGCTGCACGCCGCGGACGCGAGCGTGACCGTCCTGAGCAACACGCCCTCTGTCACCGACTGGGCCCGCCGATACTTCGGGTCCTGGTGGAACGCGTTCGAGGTCCCCGCGAGCAGCGTCTGCGAGGGACCGCTCGTCACGGCCGACCTCGACGACAAGGCGTACGCCGACCTCAACGCGCTGGTGACCGCCTGCCCGCACGACGAAGTCACGTACGCCAAGGCCCGGCTGCTGCTCGCCCGGGACAGCACGGGCACCATCACGGGCGTCTCGCCCGAAGAGGGCCTCGCCTACCGCTCCGAGCAGCTCGGCGGCCACGTCACCATCGCCGGACGTACGCCCGAGCAGCTGGCGCTGGCCACGGCCCGGATCGCCCGGGAGATGATCCGGGCGGCCCTGCTGCGGGACGGATGGACGCTCCTGCACGCCTCCGCCGTCGTCCGCGACGACCAGGCGCTGCTCGCCTTCGGGTCCAAGGGGTCGGGCAAGACCACCACGGCGCTGCTGCTGGCCAGCCGCGGTGCCCAGCTGCTCGCCAACGACCGCGTGTTCGTCAAGGTGGTCGGCGGTGAGCTGCGCGTGCTGCCGTGGCCGTCGGCGGCGGCCGTCGGGCTGGGCCTGCTCGACGCCCTCGGCCTGTACGACGTCGTGCGCGAGCGTCTGCAGGCGGGCGAGCAGCTCCACCCCACGCAGCACCAGGACGTCACCGACGCGCTCCTGGCCGACCGCCGCGAGCCGCTGTGGGAGCCGGGCGGCAAGCGGGAGATGAAGGTGCAGGTGTTCCCCGACCAGTTCTCCACCTGGTTCGGAATGGAGCTGGCGACCGGCGGACGCGCGGCAGCGCTGTTGTTCCCCCAGATCGACCCCTCCGCCGTGCCGGCCGTGGTCGACGGATCCCGGACCCTGGGCGAGGACGACTTCATGAGCGGCGCGACGGAGGACCGCTACCCCGACCACTTCGGCCTCGCCTACGGCATCAACGGCGGCGGCAGCGACCTGGCCCGCGCTGCGGTCGCCGACCGGCTCGCCGGACTCCCGCACCACCAGGTCGTCCTCGGCCATGACGTCGCGGCCAACGCCGACTTCCTGGCGAAGCTCGTGAGCGACCTGTGACCGGGTCGGGGCCCCGGCGTTCCGCTGCGGCCCCGGCCTGACCGGTCCACAAGCCCGCCCGCTGCTCTCCCCCCGGGAGCGCGGGCCTCCCCGGGCCCCGGTGGTGCGCGAAGAGCTAGGGCGGCTCGCGCACCACCGGGGCCCCTTCACGTACGCACGCGTGCGCGCGGGGACCTGCGCAACCTGCGCAATAACCCGTCGATACGTCCCGATTTCACATGCCGGGTACGGCACCGAGGAACATCGCCGCGGCGGTGGCGGGCAACTCGTCGATCTCGGCGAGGGCCGCGGCAAGGTTCTCGCGGGCGTGGGCCAGCTCGGCGGGGATCTGCCCGGCACGCTCGTCCTCGGTGGAGAACACGGCCGAGCAGGCGAGCAGGGAGAGCAGGGCACTGGCCGTACGGGCGGCTGCGGCGATCACCGGGCCACAGCCCTGCTCGTCCATCCCCTTGAGCAACTGCTGGACGTGCCCGGCCTGCCAGTGCAGCATCCCCATCACCCCGGGGCCGTCGGCGCCGGACGCCTTGAGTACCTGCTGGCGGGCCAGCCCCAACTCCTTGCCGCCCGCGCCCTGGGCGAGCATGTGGCCCTCGGCGAGCATCCCCGCCCCGATCGAAGCGCCGTACAGCGCGTTGCTCAGGATGGCGGCCAGTACCTGTTCGCCTCCCACGGCCTGGGCCTGCTCCTGCAGCTCGGCGTCGGTGGGCGGCTGGGCGTACGAGCCGAGCGCGGTGAGCGCTGCCGAGAAGTCTGCTGCGCTCGGGGCGGGCTCGGGCGCCTGGTGCTGGTTCGGGATCGACATGGCCCGGAGCGTAGCGGGACCGGATAGGCGGCAGGCTCGATGATCGGAAACGACCGGACCGGCCAGAAGCTGGCCCGGACCATCGACCACGCCATCGGTGCGGATGAGACCGCCACGCGCGCGCCCGCGTAGGACGGTCTCATAAGTCTCACGGATGTTCCTTTTTGCAGGTCAGCGCGTTGTGCGCCCGTCTCCTCCGGGGCGGCGGGTTGCCTGCCTGGCGGCTGGTCTGTCGCCTCACGTGTCAAACCGGCTACACTATGGGTGCGGACCTGGCCTGCGTACGCGGGAGCACCGGGTCTAGCTTTCAACGATCAAAGCGGGCCCGGCCTTGTGCCGGGCCTTCTTGCTGCTCAGATCTCGAAGGGCCCGTACGCGGCCGGGAGCAGCCTGTCCCACCAGTTCCACATGAACCGCTTGCCCGGGTGCCGCAGCACGGTCTGGTAGGCCGTGTATGCGAGCAGGTCGGCGGCCTGGACTGGCTGGCTGGTGTGGGAGCCGATGAACCAGGGATCCTCGACGATGTGCCGGGTGGCCAGCTTCAGCTTGCGGTGCTCGCGCTGGTAGGTGCCGTCCGTACCGTCCCCGTCCATGACGATGATGCCGTGGTCCCCGCCGGCGCCGAGCCTGCTGTCGAGGTGGCGCAGCAGTTGCTCGTACACCGCCGCGCGCTCGGCGTAGTAGTCGCGTCCGGTCTTGGTGGTGTGCCGCCACACCGCCCCGGTCCTGGTGCCGGGCATGGTCGCGATGGTGGCGAGGGCGTCCTGGGCCACCCGGCTGCGATTCGACTTCCGGCGGTTCCACTGTGCGTCAGTCGAAGGGCTACCACGGCCGGGGATGAACTGGGTGGCGTGCAGCTCGTAGTCGGCCGGGACCCCGGTGTCGGCGTACAGTTTCTTGCGGAAGTCCAGCCAGCACCGCAGGGCGGCACTCCAGTGCTCCAGGTCGATCGAGGCCCAGCCGTAGACGACGTACCCGGTGCTCTCGGCCCCCGAGTCGTCGATGTAGAAGATCTGCGCTGACACGCCCACAACCTACCGACCCGCCCGCCCCCGGACGGGAGTTATCCACAGACCGGGCACTCCCCGTGCGACGACCAGCCCCTTCTGCTGCCGCTTGAGATCCGGACCTCAGCCTGGAAGCCTTCCAACTGTCATACGGGAGACGGGAGGTACAGGCGGTGCCGGTGAAAGACGGATGCCCGAACTGCGGCGCACCCCGTGAGCAGAAGGACCGCTGGGGCGCCTGTACGAAGTGCGGGGCGTCGCACCGCCGGTTCGCGCCGGCCCCGGAGGACTGCCTGCAGGTGTCAGTGATCCGCTGACCTCCGCGGCGCCCCCAGGCCCGCCTGACGGACCCTGTTCCCGGGTCGTCGACGCAGGGGGTGGGAGGACCAGGGCCGAGCACGTCAGCAGCGGCCGGCGGCGAGGTACGACGGCAGCACGTCACCGCTGTCATCGCCCCTTGGGAGGCCCTGATGCCCGACCAGCCGCCGCACTTGCACGAAGTCCTCGTCTGGGACCCCCTCCTGCAGCGCCTCGCTCCCCGGCCCATGGACCTCACCCCACTCGATCCGCCCGAGATCTCGGGTCCTGTAGGGCTGGCCTTCGTCGACGTCACGTTCTCCGTGCCGAAGTTCTGGTCGGTGTTCGGATCCGTCCCGCTGACGACCGACGACCGGGTACCGCCCGAAGAGAACCCCCCACCGGACAGCAACCGTTGACCACAACCCCGTTGCTTCACGGCGCGCACGGATCTGCAGCACGACGAAACCGTTTCGCGCCGGGGAGTGACGGGGCAGCGGGGTCCCGGGGGCGGCGAAGCCCCCGGGTACCACGCAGCCCAGCCACTCGTTCCCGTCCGCCTCCTGCAGCCGGACCACTCGAACGAGCGACGTCTTCGGTTCCCGTGGCCCGGTCGTCAGGAGGAGACTGGAGCCATGACGAAGGACCCTGACCGCCCGCCGGTCGAGGGCGACCTGGTCGCCGCGCTCGACCCGGGCGAGGCCCGTGCGCTGACTGCCGAGATCCGGGAAGCGATCAAGGCCGTGCGGACGGCGACCGGGCGGCTGGCCGCTGCCGTGCGGCGCGCGCATGAGGCCCGGGTCTGGGTCGTCCTGGGCTATCCGACGTGGAAGGCGTACGCGCGGGCGGAGTTCGGGATCGGCCGTAGCCACGCCTACCGGCTGGTCGACCAGGCGGCGACGGCCGAGCAGCTCGGCGACGCGCTCGTCGAGCTGGGCCTGCTGTCCCCCGTGGGGGACGACGTCCTCAGCGACCTCTCCGGCCGGGCCTGGCGGGAGATCCAGGGAAAGGCGCAGGACGTGGCGGCGCTGGTCGCCGACCGTGCCGCCGCGCTCGGCAGCGCGCCGGACGTCGAGCAGCTGCGCGTCCTCGTCGTCCAGGCCGTCGAGGACGTACGCGCCGAAGCCGTCCCGGCGGGCCCGGGTCGGGCACCCGCGACGCCGGCCGACGACGCGGACGCGTTCGCGCACTGGGAGGGCACCATCGCCCTGGGCCACGCTCCGGCCCACCTGACGGACGACGAAGCCCTGGCCGCGCTGGACCTTGCCGGGTACGACACCGACACCCGGCGCGCGCACGCCATGGCGGTTCGTGCCTTCGCCCTGGACGGGGACCGCGAGCAGCTGCAGGCGTTCCGGGCGGCCCTGGACGTTCCCGAGCAGGGTGAGTACGGCTACGGCCGGGAGGTCGTGGTCGTCGGGCGGGAGCTGGCCGAACGGCTTCAGATGTCCTGCTGGCAGCAGGGGAGGCTGTACCTGGAGGTCGCGCCCGCGCGGCTCTCGGACCGGGCGGCGGCCCGTGCCCTGGCGGCGGTGTTCCGGGAGGACCCGCGCAGCTTCGAGACGGCCCAACGCATCGAGGTGCGCCGCTACGCCATGACCGGCGACTACCAGGCGTACGAGGAATGGGAGAACCGGGCTCTCCCCGTCGGCGCCTGACGCTCGCGACCTCGTTGCGGACAGGGTCTGCGCACGTTCCGGCCATTCCTCTGCACCGTAGGGAGCCGACCGGAACAATGGGCGCTCTGGCATCGACCGCACCGAGGGGGACTCCGTGCTCATCAGGCTGTTTGGGCTCCGGCGCACGCTGAAGATCACGGCTGTGTTCGTGGGTGGGCTGATGCTGTACGGCTGTGTGAAGGGCGGTTGACCCGCACTCTTCCGGTCACCTGTGGTGACCGTTCCCTGACCTGCTGTCAGTGCCCGCTGTTTTCATGGTCCGTTGCGCCAGACCGGCGCGCGGGCTGAGGGGAGCAGCGGTTCATGGTTGCCGTGCGCGAGTACGAACGGGCCGACGGGACGAAGGTCCGGTCACACACCAGGTGGCATCCGGGCGCCCGCAACGAGATGTTCAAGGCGGCGGTGTTCGTCGTGGCGGTCATCGCCATCGGCGGCGGGACGGGCGGGAACGGCAAGACGGGGACCGCCAGCACGGAGGGCTCGGTCAAGTCGCCGAAGCCGGTCTCGACTGCCGTGTACCCGGTGCACTTCCCCGGCTGGGACAAGCCGGGGCCGCGGCCGTCGCCGACGGTGTCGTATCCGATCCGATGGGATCGCGGCGAGTAGGCGCGGCTCCGCACGCCGAAGGGCCCCAGGTCTTCCCGGGGCCCTTCGTGCTGCTCGACCGCCCTCCTACAGATCGGCCGGGTGCGGCGGTGGATACCCGCCGGGATGGACCGCTGGCGCCATCCCCCAGGGCGAGGGAGCTTGCTGGTCGGGCACGGCGGCGGGCGCTTCCGGCTTCGGGTTGGGCGACTCGGGCACCTCGTGCACGGGGTACACCTTCCACACCAGCTGGCCGCCCTCGATGCGAGCGGTGACGACCTGGTCGTGGTCCTGCTCGCCAGCGGCACGGCGGGCGGTGTCGAGGGCCTGGGCGAGGGCGAGGGAGAAACCCGGGGGGATCTGCACTCCTGGCGTCCCCCAGACGACGGTCTCGCCGTTGACCCACACCTGTTCGTCGGGACCCTCACGCTGCGCGATCTGGGCGGTGGCCGCGGCACGGATCAGGCGGACTGGGCCGTCCGGGTACGGGTTCGAGTAGATCCACACGGTCGGTGGGGTCATCGTGGGCTCCTTCGCTGGTCAGCTCGGGACATCATCACCGGCCGTCCCTGCAGCGCGGGGCCGTACCCTCATACGTGGGCGCCCGCAGCCAGCTCGAATGGCTGCGGGCGCCCTTTGCGGTGCTGTCGGACGGTCAGCGGTCGACGACGTCCTTGTCGAGGTCGCGGTGGACCAGGTCCACGACCAGGTCGCGGCCGGTGAACTGCTCGGCGGCATCTGCCAGTCCGTACGCGGCGGCCTCCTCGACGTCCCCGGAGACCACGGCACGCAGGGCCATGGCCGTGGTAGCTGCCCTGTGACGTCCGCCGGCGCACTGGGTCACCACGGTGAGCGGCGCGGCCGTCGGCCCGGCGAGGTAGCCCTGGACCTGCAGCGCGGTCGCGGCGAGGACCTGCCGCACGCCCGGGGTGGCCATGACCGTGTCGCGCACGACCTGGTCGTGGGCGGTGAGCTGGCGCAGGTCAGCGCGCACGTGCGGGTCTCGAAAGTTCCGGCTCAGGTCGAGCGCGATGGTGGCGCGCTGCAGGACGTCGGCGTACTCGCCCTCGACGCCGTTGTGCAGGCGGCCGATGGACACGATCGTGACGTCCGGCTGCGGCGGCTGAGCGATGACACGGTCCCGCTTCGGGTCCCACCCGGTGCAGTGCGTGGTCGTGCGGCCGTCGGCCCATTGCACGGTCATCTCCCACGGCCCCCAACTGTCGGGGTTGTCGTCGATGTTCAGGACCTCGTACTCCTGCCCCCAGTAGCCGTTGTAGTAGCGGCCCCCCACCTTCCGGGGCCCGACCTGGTTGTCGATCCAGTCGGCGTCCTCGGCCGCGTCAGCCGCCTCGTCGACCGGCTCCGAAGGGATGGGGCCACAGTGCCCGTCGCAGCCTTCACCGTCGTGGATCGTGCAGCCGTAGCGGTGCACGCGGGTGCCGTCGTCGTGGAGCTTCCAGCCCTCGGCATCGTGGGGGCCGGCGTCGTGCGTCATGGTGTTCTCGGGCTCGGTGCTCACATCTGGCTCCCGTACAGGTGGCTGATCAGGGCGTCGAGCAGCTCGTAGAGGTCGGTGTGCTCGGTGACGGTCGGGTCGGCGGTGTCGAGGTGGCCCAGCTTCCGGGCCCGGGTGGTGAGCCGGGCGGAGACGAAGCGGAAGCCGTAGGCGTGGCCGTCGTACCCCTCGGGCTCCGGGTCGTAGGCGAAGGTGGCGAGGATGTCGACGCTGCGGCGCTGGTGTTCGGCGCGGGCCTCGAAGGTGAGGCTGATGGTGTCGCGGCTGTCGCCGTGGGTCTGGTTGGAGACCATGGTGAAGCCGGGCAGGCTGCTGGTTCCCTCGGTGAGCAGACCGGCCTCGCCGGTGACGTACTTGCGCTCTTCCCCATCCTCGTACCGGGCGATGAGCAGGGCCTCGCCCGTCTTGCGCTCCTCGCCCATCAGGCCGGGGAACGTGAACTGCCGGTGGCTGTACGCGCGCCACTGGGGGCGGGTGCTCTCCACGGGGCTGTGCTCGCGGGCGCAGCGGTTGCACAGCGGGTCGTCGTCGGCCGCGATGACGGTCGAGAAGGTGTCGACGCAGGAGAAGCACAGGAAGCCGTGGATGTCCCGGTTCCAGCGGGGGATGGGCCTGCCGGTGAGCACCAGGTTGTCCCAGGAGCCGATGGTCTCGGTGACGGTGCGCTGGCGGCGGCCGGCGTACTCCGTGTAGACGGAGGCGGTCCGGTCGTGGTCGTGCACGGAGACCAGGGCGCGGGCCCACGCCAGTTGCACCTGCTTGGCCTCCTCGCTCATGTCCGGGCGGCCGTTGTAGGTGACCAGGGAGCCGAGACCGGCGTCGTCGGCGAACAGGCGCTCCATCTCGGCGAGCAGGCGGGCGCGGGCGGTCTGCTGGGTCTGGAGGGTGGGTGACAAGGCCTTCTCCTTCTTCCGGTTCGGGTCGGCGGGGGTGGTCACCGGCTGGCGGGCTGGGTGTGGCGGGCCGTCTCGGCGGCCAGCTGCAGGCGGCGCTCGTGGGCCTGGTCGAGGTTGGCGCGCAGATGCTCGGCGGTCTGCGCCGGCGTCCGGTCGAGGTCGGCCAGCGCCTGCTCCAGCGCGGGGTGACCGGCCTCCTGGATCTGCCGGTAGGCGGCTTCGTCCCTCGGCGAGGAGCAGAAGAACGGACGCTTCAGGGCGGCCTCGGCGCGCTCCCGCCACATGTCGATGGCGATGCGGGCCTCGTCGACCGCGACGACGTAGGCGTGGTGGGCGGCCAGCCACGCGGCGGCGGTGCCCAGTGCCTCCCAGCGCAGCTCGACCTGGTGCAGCAGGCGGTCCCGCTCGGCGCGGGCGACCTGCTCGTGGGCCAGCAGGTCGCGGACGTCGGCGTAGCGGTAGGTGGTGTCCATCAGGCCCACCAGGCGCATGCCCTCGGCCTGGCCCTCCTCCTGGGTGGCGTTGGGGTGTTCGGTCGCCCAGCGGCGCAGTGCGGCGTCGAACTCGGCGTCGAGCCGTTCGCCGACGCCGGTGAAGCCCTCGATGTCGAGGGGGGAAAGGGTGGTGATCACGCTGGTGCCCTTCGGTCGGTGGTCGGGGTCGATGCCCCTCGATCGCAGATCCGCGTACACGGTCGGCCGGGAGATGCGCGCGGCCTCGGCGAGAGCGGAGACGTTGGTCTCGCCCGCCTGCCACGCGGCGGCGACCAGGTCGGCCCGGCGTCCGGGCTTCGACCAGTCCCGCAGTGCGGCCATCACGTCGTCTCGTCTCGTACTCACACAACGACGGTCCTGTAAAACGGCTTTACATGGCAAGCGGCTTTACAGTGCTCGGCCGGAACTCGTCACCGGATGTCCAGATCGCCCCTGTGGAAGGGGAGTTGGCCGGATCGGGGCCGGGTGTCGGTGCCCCTGGCTACCGTCGTCCTATGGCGCTGGACGACGCGATCGGCAAAGCGAGACAGGAACGGGACCGCCAGGAAGAACAGGCGCGGCTCAAGGAGAAGTGGGAGGCAGAGGCGCAGCAGCGGGTGCAGAAGCTGGCGGCCGAAGCGCTCGCCCGGCTCGCGCCGTACTGCCGGGAGACCCTGCACTTCTACCGCCCGGTTCGCGGGCCGCAGAACCGCACCACCTACCAGCTGGCCGGGTCGTGGTGGTGCTGGCGCATCAGGGACCTGGAAGGCGGGTCGGTCATCAATCCCCGGGTCATGCTGCTCGTTGCGAGCCAGGACAGGAAGACGGTGCACTTCGCCGCGGTGACCCTGGACCAGCCCCGGACCGACAAGGGCCAGTACCTGACGACGATGGCCGCTGACCCGGTCGGGCCGGTCCACTACTCCAAGCAGCACCCGATGGCGTTCTTCGGCCCGGAGTGGGTCAACTACCTGGAGCAGGACGTGGCCGACGCCATCGTCCGCTACGAACGCGAGGGCTGACCGCCCAAGCAGACGACACCTTCAAACCGAAGGCGCCCCTGACCTCGACGTCCCGGAAGGCCTCCGGGGTCGCGCAGGTCAAGGGCGCCTGGGAATCGCAGGGCGTCCTACAGCACCTTCACCAGGGCGTTCTCCTCCCAGCCGTCCCCGTCCTCGAAGTAGCCCTCCATCGCGGCGCTGTTCTCGACCCATCCGCCCTGCTTGGCGATGACCTTGCGGTCGTTGCCGGCGCGCTTGGAGCTGGTGGCCAGCCCGCGGCGCGGGGAGTGCCCGGTGGGCCGGAAGCTCAGCTCGGCCCACTTTCCCAGCCGGGTGATGACGTCGCCGATGGTCTCCGGGTCGAGCCCGCCGTCCATGACGGTGAGCCACCGGTTGTGCAGCGGCTTGTACGCGAAGTCGTCCGGGTCGGTCAGCTGGGCCTCTTCCTTCCAGGCCCGCCAGGCGCGCACCGGGCAGCTGCTCGGCCGGGAGCCGAACGGCACCTTCACCTTGCGGGGCTTGATCTTCGACACCCGCACGTCGACCTCCATGCCGTGCTCGGTCTCGACGAAGTCGCGTACCCGCAGGAAGGCGACCTCGTGCTCGCGCCCGGCGATGGCGAAGCAGGTCAGCCCGATGGAGCGGTCGCGGATGCCCAGCCGGGTGTCCGGGGCGGCGACCACGGTGGCGCGCAGGTGCTCGGCGAGCAGCGCGGGCGCCGGCCCCCGGCCCCGGGTCTCCTTGGTCTTCTCCATCTCCTTCACCTTGGCCTTGAGCACCCGGCGGGCGCGGGCGGCCACGGTCTTGTCGAGGACCAGGCGGTGGTCGGTGCGGCCGGTGACGACCACGCCAGACAGGCGGCGGTCGATGGTCGAGGGCGCGGTGTAGGTGCCCTTCTTCCAACCGGGCTGCCACCACAGCCACTCGACGAACGCGGTCAGCGAACCGGGCGTGACGGCGGTGACGGGCAGTTCGAGCAGCGCGCAGAACTCTTCCCACTGCCTCCAGTCGGCGGCGTAGGCGTCGGTGGTGTTGTCCGGCCGGAGGTTCTTCTCGTGCGCCGCGGATCGTTCCTCCAGCTCCTGGAGCTTGGCGAGCACGTCCGGGGTGAACGCCGCGGTGTCCGGCGCCGCGGTGGTGCCCGCCGGACCGGCCGACGCCGGCAGCACCAGCGAGGGGGTCACGACGTGGCGAACGTCCGTACTCGTCTCGGTCTGCTCCATGATGGCCCGTCACGCACCTTTGTTCGTAGCGTCGTTTGTAGCGTTTGTGTCCCGCATATGTGAGGTTATCCCGGCAGCATGGCGGGGGCCCGTGCAGGGGTGCGATTAACAGTCCGGACGTGTCGCGGCGCACCCTGGAAGGGAAGTCGCCCCCGGATCACTCGGACTACATCGGGCGCCGTTGCTGTCTGCGCGGCCTCCCGGACTCGGCAAGGGGCGAAAGATCCCTGCCGAACGTCCGGAGGCTCCCGTGCTCCTCGCCCTGCTCCACGCGCTGCTCGAGTTGGCGGCCCGTGCCGTTCCCGACGGTGACCCGCTGACCGTGCTGGACCACCTGCTCGGTGCCGCGACCGGCGGCGTCCGTCTGGTGCGGCTGCTGCGCCGCGGCGACCGGCGCCGGCCGGTGGTGTCCGCTTCCGATGCGAGGGTCCCGCCCATGAACAGGGACACCGACCACCTGCCCCGGCGCTCGATCGGCGCCCGCCTCACCGCGCCCCACTGGGTGGAGCTGTACGCCTGGCTGCTGGCCGGGCTGCTCCTCGACACCCTCGTCCGCTGCGGCGGCCACGGCTTCGATCCCGGATCGCCCCGGGACCTGGGCCTTGGGCTGTTCGCGCTCGCGGCCGTGCGCACCGGACTGGTGCGCTGGGTCGACGTGCTCCGGCGCCGAGACTGATCCCCGCTTCGGGCGGATCCGCCCGAAGCTGCCGGCGTCCCGCGCGCGTGTACGCGTGCGCGCATAAAGGGGGGTCCAGAAAGTCCAGAAACTCGGCTGTCTCCCCGGTCCGGTCGGCGGCCGTGCGCGACAATCGCCGCGTGCAGACGTCGAAGTTCCTCTCGGTCCGCGCGCTCGACCAGCTCCTCGACGGCCTGGAGGCTGGCGTGGCGCGGCGGCGTCAGCTGGACATGGTGCGCGGGGAGCTGGAGCGGGCGCTGGACCGGGGCGCGCTGCCGGTCGGTGCCCGGCGCAGTCTGCGGCGGCTCCTGGAGGAAGAGGCGCTCGACCCGTACGTGCGTCTCGCAGAGTCCGGGACGCTGCGGCACCGCCGGGTCGACGGGGGGCTCCCGCCCACATCGGAGGCGACCAACGAGATCCGCCGCAAGTGCATCGACCTGCTGCGCGAGGCGCTGGGAATGCCCGCGCTGCGCCTGGGCGGCGGCGAGATCCCCCTGCAGCCCGCACCGGAGGCGGCCACCCTGTCCGCGCTGTCCCGCCAGCTCGACCAGTACCTGGCCGGGGCGATGTCCCCGGCGCAGACCCGGCTGACGGCCCTGCTCGCCGTCGAGCTGGACACCGCGGCGCGCAGCGGGGAACTGGTCGAGCTGCGCACCACCAACCTGGGCGAGGAGAACACCGCGGTGTACGTCGAGCGTCGCCCCCAGGGCGGCGGCGCCGTCGAGGGCGAGTGGGTCGAGACCTCGGCGCTGACCCGGGCCGCGCTGGAGCGCTGGCTGGACGTGCGCAAGGACTTCGTCCGCCGGGCCCACGGCACCTCGAAGCTGTGGGTGTCGCTCTGGATGAACCACGACGGCGTCCTCGACGACCAGGGCAACACGGTGATCCGTCCCCCCGGGATGCCACTGGAGGAGAACGGGCTGATCACCTCGTACCGGGTCGGCCGGCTGCGGTACGAGGGGCTGCGCCAGCTGCTGCCGCTCAAGCTGGAGCAGCTGCGGCGCGCAGTTGACGCCGAACGCCAGCGCACCGCCGCGTAGTCCTTCTTCTTGTTGCTGCCTGACCTGGTCTTTTGCCGTGCGGCGGCCATGGTGCCCCGAAGGGCTTGTTATCGGCGGCAGCGAGGCGCTTGCGGTTGTTCTAAACGACGTCGTTTACTGGATTCATGCCACGCAAACGAATCACATTGCAGCTCTCGGTACAGCAGGCGGGCCGTCTCCGGCTGCTGATAAAGCGCCATCGGGAAGCCGAGACCCAGTTCTTCAAAAGCCTGGTGGAAGAACGGGCGGCGGACCTGGCCGAACCGGTGGACACCCCGCAGTGGGAGCGGGCCGTCGCGCGGCTGCGCCGGCAGGCACGCATGGAGGCGGCAGAGGTGCGGCCGGTGCGCTGGCCCGCCCTGGACGTGCTGATGGAACGGGCGCTCAAGGAGCGGCTGCAGCTGGAGGACCTGGCCGGGCCGTGGCTGCCACTGACGACGGGGGAGCGCACCCGGCTGTCGCTGTCGGGGCGATGGCCGGCCTGCCTGTCCGGGTGCGAACACGGCACGGCGGAGCGGGCGTTCACGCTCGACGACAAGGTGGTGCTGCAGCTGCGCACGGCGGCCTGGCGCGTCTCGGAACCGGTGCTGAAAGAGCTGGAGGAGAAGAACCTGATCGGGCCCCAGGCGGACCTGAGCGAAGAGGCCCGGGTCGAGCGCGATCGCCTGGCGGCGAAGCTGTACCCGTCCAGCCGGATCGCCCGGGAAGCGGTCGAGGACCACTGGCCGGACCCCGAAGAGGACCAGGTCGCGGGTGCTGGCACAGCCGGAAACATGTAACGACGTCGTTTACTCGAATCCGGCTCCGCGCGCACGTATTTAACGGCCCTTTCGGGTTTCTCAATTCGAATTCAGAAACCCGCAATTGTGGTTTACGCTTTCCAGTGCTGCGGTATTCCATGCGGTACGGGATTCGACTCTGGAGGAACAGGCTGTGGGGAAGCAGAAGGGGTTCGGGCCGGTGCAGCTGGCCGACCACGCGGGGCTGTACCGCTGGCAGGTGGACCGGGGCCTGGTGAAGGGCCTGGTGCCCCGGCCGGCGCTGGAGTCGGGCCGGTGGTCGGATGAGCAGGCGGACGACGTCGCCGCGCGCTCTGGGGAGATCCGCGAGGTGCTCGGCGACCGGCAGGGGTTCGGGGCGACGCGCACGGCCGAACTCCTGCAGGAAGCCACCGGGGTGGAGCTGTGGTCGTGCGACGTCGAGCAGCTCGCGGCGCGCGGCCTGATCGACGAGACGGGGGAGTGGAAGGACCACACCCTGTACGACCCCCGGGTGGCCGCTGAGCCGTCGGCGGAGGTCGCCGAAGCACTGCGCGAGATCGTCGAGCAGCGGGTGGCCTGGTACGCGTCGAGCGCCACCCGGGAGGCGGCGGCCGGTCGCTGCGGGTGGACGGAGCTGGAGTTCGAGAACCGGGCCCGGGAGGCGGGCATGAAGCCGGGACAGTTCGGCCGGTGGGCGCTGGATGGCATCGAGCGCCTGGCCGGGGTCGAGGAACCGGACGTCGCCGGCGCGCGGATGCTCGGCCCGGATGAGGCGGCGGAGTACATGGGCGTGAGGCGCAGGGAGTTCGACTACTGCGTCGAGGCCGGGTGGCTGACGGCTGTCTCGCAGGTCAGGCGCACGGTGTGGTCCGGGCAGTACCGCGGCTACAACAAGACCGTGGCGGTCCCGCTGTACCGGGCGGCGGACCTGGACGCGGTGCTGCGGATCGAGGACGTCGACTGGGACACGGTCCGCACGCTCAAGCCCCGGCAGGTGTCCCCCCTGCGGAAGTTCGTCTCACAGGCGCCGAAGCGGGCGGAGGCGGTGCGCGCGTTCGTCGAGCAGCTGCACGCCGACCACGGCCTGGTCGCCTGGTGCCGGTACGCCAACCTGGCCAACCGCTGGATCGTCGACTGGGAGCCGCGCGGGGACGGAACACCGACGGTCGAGGACGTCCAGGCGCTGGTCGCTGCCGATGCCGGGCTGGCGCCGTATGCCGACACGGTGCAGCTGCTCGGCGAGGTGGGCCGCGTCGTGCACTGGGCGCGGCAGATGCTGCAGCCCGGTGCCGCCGTGCTGATCGACACGGAGACGCACGCGCTGTGGGGCAGCGTCATGGAAGTCGCCGCGGTGGACTGTGCGACCGGCGAGACGCTGCTGAACACGCTGGTGAACCCGGAGGTGCCCGTGACCGACGGCGCGTTCGCGGTGCACGGCATCAGTGACGAGATGGTCGCGGATGCGCCCACCTTCGACCAGGTGCTGCCGGACCTGCTGAGGGTCACGGCTGGCCGGACGGTCCTCGCGTACAGCGAGGAGTACGACCGCACGGTCGTCAACGGCGACTGTCGACGGCTGGAGCTTCCTTCGGGGCACCTGGGCAGGAGCGCGAACTGGGACTGCGTGATGGAGGCGCGCTCGACCTGGGAGGGCGTGCGCGAGTGGCTGCCGCTGGGTGGCGGGCACCGGGCCCTCGGGGACGCGCTGGACGCGCTGGACGTCCTTCGTCAGCTGGCTGTCGCCCCTTCCTGGGTGCGGCCGAAGGAAGCCGAGAAGGTGAGTGCCTGATGCCGCAGATTCGCCTCATGGGTTCGGACTCGGACGACGTGCAGCGCACGGCCGACGCGGTCGTGCGGGCGCTGCGGGCCTGGCCGGAGTGCCGGGTCGGGGACGTCTCCAGCCCGGTGCCGAACCGGCGCGGGTCGGGCTGCCGCATCTACATCGAGGTCCTGGCCGACGTCGTCACGGACGGGGTCGAGGTCACGGTCGAGCGGGACGACCCGCCGCAGCAGCAGCCGGTACAGCGGCCGGCGCTGCCTGCCGGGCGGGGGCGCCGACTCCCGCGCTGAGCGCCTCATCTCCGGTCGGAAATCAGGAACTTGCCCAGGTCATGCGGGCGGCTGAGCCGTGCCGAGCACGCCGCGCTCGCGCAGCTGGGCGATGTGCTCCAGCCCGCCCGGCCGGTACAGCGGGGCGCTGTCGACGTCGGCCTCGGCGGCGCGGACCCGACGGGCGGAGCCACTGCCGGGCTGCGGAGCGGCGGCGGGCTGGGGCTGCGGACCGTGGCCCAGCGGCCGGCGCGAGGTGCTCATAGCGGCTGATCGTACGGACCCCCCGGCATGACATCTCTTGCAACTCGGGTGCCCGGTCGGTCGACGGGCCTCAAATCCGGTGCCGTTTCTATAAGAGGGACGGTAGCGGTGCAGGTCAGGGCCGGTTACCCGGCGAGCAGGTCGGCGGCCTGGTCCAGGGCCGCGGCGTCGTCGAGCGTGGCGTTGTACCGCGCGGCCTGCTCCGGCGTCCAGTTGCGGCGCCGGTAGGCGAGCAAGCTGACCAGGTTGACGAAGCGGAAGTTCCCGCGCTGCTCGGCGACCAGGTGCCCGCCCTCGATGAGCTGCCCGACGGTGTGCGGGCTGAGGCAGAGCAGGGATGCGGCCAGCGGCACGGGGACGGTCATCTCCTCCCATGCGCCGGACCACAGGGGCTCGTCGTGCAGCTGCTCCTCGTCCATGGACTCCTCCCCTCGTTGTGCGGTCAGCGTCGGCTGGGCGCTGTCTGCAGGTACTCCATCCGCTGCTGCGCACTGGTGAGGTGCCGCCGGTCGAGCGCGGGCAACTGGCGCAGCAGGTTGACCAGCTCGGGTCCGCAGTCGCGGGCTTCGGCGGTGTCCTTGATCTGCGTCCAGCAGTAGTGCGCAGACTTCGCGCCGTTGAGCACCTCGGTGGAATCCGGTGCCTGGTGCGCCAGCCGCGTGTGCGTCGCGGCGATCCACAGCTGGGTGGCGAACGTCCACCGGCCTGCGATCCGGGCGAGGTCCGCCCTGATCTCCGCCCACTGGGTGGCCTGGGGCGAGTCGGGGCCGAACTGCTGCAGCGCGTGCTGCTCCCACGCTGAGGCCATCTCGGCGGCCTCGTTGTGCCGTCCTGCCTGCGCGGTCTGCCAGATGTACGGCCGGGGGTCTTGCTGCTGCGGGGCCTGGACCGGCTGGTGGACGGGCGCTGGCTGCGGGGCCGGAGCAGGGGCCGGTGGCTGCTGAACGGGCGTCTGGTGAGCGACGGGAGCCGGGCTCGGGTGCGGGGCCCGGACGGGTTCCTGGCGCTGCTCGGGGCTGGGCTGGGCCGGGCGGACGTGGGACTGTGCCGCGGGCTGCGACGGCACGTACGGCTGTTGCCGGACCGGGGCCGGAGCAGGGCGCTCGGCCGGCGGGGGCGGCTGCGGAACCTGGACTGGAGCCGGTGACGGGTACGCGTACGACTCGGCAGGTGCGGGCGCGGACGGGAGGGCTTGGAGTCCCGGCGCGAATTCCTGCGGCTCGGGCCGTCTGCGGCGCACGGGCGGCAGGACGCTGGTGTCTCCGGCGAGCAGGCGCTGCAGGTTGGACATCGGCGGCCGGGGAGCGGGCTGCTCCTCCTCGTCGTCGTACGCCTCGATCTGCGGGGCGGCGGGGAGGACCAAGGCGCCGGGCGGGATGCCGGCGGCGGCGACGGTCAGCGCGTGCAGGCGCGGGGCGGCGGGCCGGTCGGGGTTGCGGCGCAGCTGCTCGACTATCTGGTGGGTGTAGGGGCTGGTTCCGTCGGTGCCGGGGAACCCGGGCGGGCTGACGACGCCGTACGTGTCGGCGTTCACCGCGGGGAGCGTGCCCAGCTCCTGCAGTTCGGCCCATGCTCCCTTGTCGGCGACCAGGTCGAGCAGCAGGGTCGTCCACCCGGCGGGGCGACTGCGCAGCTCGGTGGCGACCCATTCCCAGGGCAGCGCGGTGTAGCGGGTGTTCGAGGCGTTGGTGCCGGTCGAGGCGAGGTGGAAGCGGCGGCCCTTGCGGTCCACGGTCAGCCGTCCGGAGAGGTAGACCAGCAGGGGGCCGGGCGTCGCGGCGGCGGTCCGCAGTCGCAGCAGCAGAGTGTTCTGGTCGCGGACCCCGTCGAGGTGGACCAGGTCGGCGGGCAGCGCGCTGTTCAGCAGCACGGGCACGGGCACCACGGACAGCGCGGCGAGGTTCGCGCTCGGGTGGACCTGGACGGTGCGCCGGTGGACCGCCCGGTCGCCCGCGATCAGAAGTACGTGTCCTCGCTCCGCCCCGTTGTTCTGCATATCTGCACCGTACTCACCAACAACGACAGCCCCGGCGGGGTTTCCGCCGGGGCTGCCTGGTCGTGCCGTGGGTCAGATGTCGATGTCGATGTCGCCGACCTCGTGCTCGGCTCCCTCGGCGGGGGCCGGCGTGCTGCTGAGAAGGTGCTCGGCGACCTGGTCCCCCAGGACCTCGCGCGCCTTCTCGTCTCCGTGGGCCATGGCCTGCCGGAACAGCTCCTGGTTCTCTTCCGAGTTGCTGAACACGTCGTACTCGGGGTGCGCCTGCCAGAACTGGCTGATGGCGGCGTCCCGTGCGTCGAGGGTGGCGCGCTCGGCCGGTCCGAACGGGGCGGGGTTCTCCGGGAGGACACCGGCGGCCTGGGCTGCGGGCACGATCTCCTCGTCCCACACGCACGCCGCGTACTCCGGGTCTTCGCCCGACTCGGCGATGTACCGCGCGCGCTGGTCCTCGCCGTATCCGGCGGCGGTCAGCGTCTGCTCGTATGCCTCCTGCAGTTGCTGGTGCTCCGTGACCGCGTCGTCGGACACAGTGACCGGTGCCCAGGGGTCGGTCGGCTCCGTCTGCTGCTGGTCCTTCTTGTCCCCGTTCACAGGCTGATCTCCATCTCGTCGTCCCGCTTGCGGTCCTTGTCGCTGCCGGTGTCCGCGGCCGGGGTGGGCTCGAAGTGCCGGGTGTGGGTGGCGTGGTCGAGCGCCCGCGTGGTGAATCCGCGCTCGCCGTCGCTCCGGTGCTCCTGCTCGGCGGCGGTGATCTCGCTGGTGCTGGCTCCGGCGGCGTTCACCAGGTGGCGGGCGTGCGCGGCCTGCGTCTCGTAGGCGGCGATCTGCCCGGCGGTGACCTCCTTGCCCGCGGCGGCCTGCTGCTCCAGCTCGGCGGCCGTCTTGTCGAGTGCGGAGAGGGCCGGGAGTAACCCGGCGATCTCCTCCTGGCGGGCGGTCTCCTCGGCGTTCTGCTCTGCGGTGTCGCTCATGGTCGTGCCCCTTCTTGTCGGTTGATGCGGGCTACAGCTCGATGTCGAGGTCGTCGTCGACCTGCGGCGGCGCGGGCCCGGTGCCGGGCTCGTCGCGTACGAGACGCAGATGCCGCTCGGGCTGCTGTGGGGTCTCGGGCTGGTGTGCGGGTTCGGGCGGCCACTCGGCGCCCTTGGGGCCGTGCACGGTCACCTCGCCCGGGTGGACCTCGGCCTGGACACGGCCCCGGTAGACCAGGGAGCCGCCCTCGAGGAACTGCAGCGAGGGGTGCGTGCGCGGATCGTCGGCGGGCCGTACGGCGTCGCGTTCGGTGAGCGGGGCGGGGTCGACCGTGCGGCCGTCGATGGTCAGTCCCTTCGGGGAGACCTCGACGACGTGGCCGCGCCACTCCCGGATCAGCTTTCCGACGGCTGCGGTCGGCTTCACCGCTGCTGCTCTTCGCGCTCGGCGGCGGTCAGCTCGACGGGCGCCTCGTGCCCGGCGGCCTTGAGCAGCGCGGCGACGTTCAGCTCGTCGCCCGGCGCCACGGCCCGGGTCTCGCGTGCCTCGCTCGCGGCGACCAGGGCCTCCACGGTCCGGCTGATCGCCTCGACCCGGGCCACCTCGGTGCGGTGCTCCCACTGCTTCTCGGCGACGCGGGTCTGGCCCTCGATCAGGGCGACGGTCACCTTGGTGCGGCCGTCGGTCTCCGCCATGACCCGCTCGTGGCGCTGCTCGCGCTCCAGGCGGCGGTCGCCGCGCCACAGCGGGGCGCACACCGCGTAGACGGCGGCGGTGCCCAGCAGCCACATCAGGGCGCGCAGTGCGGAGTCCGGCGTCCAGGCGGTGATGCCGAGCAGGGCGAGAGTCCCGCCGGCCGCGAACGCGAACCGGGTGATGTCGCTGTCGCCGTGTTCCTTGGCGGCGGACACGGTCCCGGCGGCGCCCGCGAGGACGGTGAGCAGTCCGCCGATCCACAGCGGCTGGGTGGATCCGTCCGGGAGCTGGTTGTGCCACGCCCACGCCAGCGCGGTCGCCGCGGTGGTGGCCAGACCGGGGGCGACCCGGCCGAAGTGCTCCCACAGCACGCGGGCCGCGGACTTCGTCGGGGGCAGCGGCTCGACGCCCTGAACGTACGGGGCAGTGATCTGGTGTTCGCGGCTGAGCAGGTACTCGGTCGGGTCGAAGGGCACGGGCTCGTTCACAGGTCGATCTCCATCTCGTGCTGGGGGGCGGGGTGTTGGTGCGATTCGGCGGGAGCCGCTGGGGCGGGCTCCTTGTCGCCGGCGAGTTCGGGTTCGCGCTCGGCGTGCTGGATGCGCTGGTGGTCGGCAAGGCACGGCTCAAGGGCCTGGCCCGCGTGGTCGACCAGGGCGCCCGGGGCGAGGGACGGGTGCCGGGCGTAGTTGCGGATGTCGTGTCCGGCCGCGTCGACGCGGTCGAGGGCGGCGGTGTTCAGGACCTGCTCGCCGGTGAAGGCGGCGTGCCCGGGGTTGCCGCTGTGCTGCAGCTCGGCGAGGACCTGGTCGCTGGGCTGGGCGCCGGGGTGGCGCTGTGCCTCCCATGCGACGGTCAGCGGGTCGATCGGCGCGTGCCGCTCGTCGAGCGTGCGCATCGCCCGGTAGACGGCCTGGAGTTCGGGGTGGCTGAAGTCCTTGTCCTGCAGCCACGGGACCTCGGCCAGCTGGCGGGGCTCGGCGAGCAGGGAGGCGACGGTCTCCGCCTCGGCCTGCAGATCGACCCGGGCCCGCTCGGTGCGGGGCACCGGGGTGACGGGCTGCTCCGGCTGGGTGTCGAGCAGGTTGCGCACCACCTCGGGCGCGGCCTTCCAGGCGGCGTCCAGCTGGGCGAGGCGCCGCCCGGTGCCGTCTGCCTGTTCCAGCGCCTTGAGCGCCTGGTCGACCTCGGTCTGCCGGGCGGTGTCGCGCAGCCTCTCGCCGGCGTGCTCGACCGCCCGGTGGATGGCCGACTCCAGCACCATCCCGCCGTACAGCGGGGCGCGGCGCGGGTCGGGGCAGACGCCCGGGTTGGCCAGCCCGCTCACCCGGGAGGGGCTGAGCAGGTGCCGGATGCCCTGGTCCTCGATCTTCGCCACGGCTGCGGTGACGGCGGCCGGGACGTCGTTCGGGGCGACCTTGGTGAAGTCGATGCTGTGGAGGGCTCCCCACAGGGCGGCGTGGTCCGGGCGGCTGAAGGTGCCCGGCGGTATCCAGCGCATCGAGGCCAGCGCCTGGGGACGGAACAGCATCGCCCCCAGCAGCGCCTCCTCCGCCTTGTGGGTGAGCTTCTTCACCGGGCCACCCCCGGCTCGTACGGAGTGAGCGGGGCGGCCTTCGGCAGGTACAGCGGGTGGCGCGGGTGCCCGGCCTTGGTGGTGCCCAGGGCCCACAGCCGGGCGCCGTGTCCGGTGAGCGCCTCCTCGACGGCGGCGGCCCGACGGATCGCGCCCCACGTTCCCCACCCGAGGGTGATGTCGCGGGCGGCCTCGGCGAGCAGCCGCAGCATGTCGTCGTTGTGCTTGCCGACGGTGTCCGGCATCCCGGTCAGCGCGTACGGGTTGGTGCTCCGCACGGCGAACAGGTTGGCCAGCACCAGCCCGCCGTGACCCTCCCGGCGGGCGAAGCCGATCAGGCGGCGGACCGTGGGGTCGTCCTGGTCGGCGGTGGCTGTCGACGGGTTGAGCAGCACGAAAACGGTGTGCGTGCCGCCGGGCTCCCAGGTCCGGGTCAGCGCGTAGCGGTGGGTGTACCCGGGGCCGAACACAGCGGTGCCGGCGGCGTGCTGCTGGTGGGTCAGCCCGCGGGCTGCGGCCCACTCCTGGATCTGCTCGGGCAGCGTCACGACGTCACCTCCGCCGCGTTGGCCCGCTCGGCGAGCACGCGCGCGTGGCACGGCGCGTTCTTGGCACACCAGCAGCCCAGCCGCTTGCCTCGCAGCCGGGGCAGTTCACGGGCGAGCAGCTTCGGGTGCGCGTCCAGCCATGCCTCGTACTTGGCGACGACCTCGGCGGCCGTGCCGTCCTTGCCGACCTTGAAGGGGTTGGCGAGGGGGTGGCCGTGCAACTGCCATCCGCCCTGGTACATCGGGCGGCCGACGTAGACGACGCCCCGGATCTCGGGGTCGTCACGGCGGCCCTTGAGGCACACCACGGTGGTGCGCAGGACCAGGTGCGGGTCGTCGGCCAGCCAGACGGGGAACCACTCCTGGCGCTGGCCGCGCCGCCGGGAGCCGCACAGCTGGGTGAGGCGCTTGCCGGTGCGCTGGCACCCGTCGGCCATGTGGTCGACGCGCAGCGGGCCGATGCCGAGCAGGGTGTCGTTGGCGTCGGTCCACCGGTCGACGACGTACTCCGAGACCCACTCCGCCTCGGCCGCGCTCATCGTCCGCGGCGTGACCGGGGCGAGGGTCACGGCAGGGGTCGCCGGGGCGGCAGGCTGCGTCTCCTGCGCAGTGGGGTCGGCGAACAGGTCGAGCTGCTCGCCGCCGACCATCTGGGGGTTGAAGCGCTTGGTCATACCGGCAGCACCGCCTTGGTCCGCTGCGCCACGAACGTCGCCACGGTGACGGCGACGGCGTTGCCGACCTGGAGCCCGATGTCGGACTCGCTTCCGGCGAAGGGGTGGTGAGCGGGGAAGCCCTGAGCGCGGGCCTTCTCCGGGTTCTTCAGCGGCCGGTACTCGCAGCCGTCCACGGTCATGTCGGCGGTCGGGCGGACGAGATAGTGGTGCTCGCCGCCCTGTGCCGTCACGGTGCCGATCGGCGCGTCGAGCGAAGTGGCCCCGCCGTGGTTCCGCAGGGTGATGACGAACGGCTTGCCGCCGAACTCCTCGATGCCCTCCTGGACCCGGGCGCGGGTGGCGTCCTCGTACGGCACCCCGGGCCGGTCCCGGCGACCGTCGCCGAACCGGTGGCCGCGCACCTCCGGGTCGATGACCTCGCCGATTCCCCGGGTGATCGGCTCCACGCGGGCGTGGCAGCGCTCGGTCGGGCAGACGTAGTAGTACGACTGCCGCGCCGTCGAGTCCGCCTTCAACCGGGGGTTGTAGGAGCCGACCCGCCGGCCGCTGGGCTTGCCCGGCCAGTGCTGGATGCCCTCGACCGGGCCGCAGTTGGGGCAGATGGAAGCCGGGCGGGGCCGCAGGTCGGGCACGCGCCCGATGTCCTTGCGGACCATGGCCCACACCAGCCGGTCGCGGTACTGGGGGAGGGGGCCGAGCAGCCCGTCCGGGGTCTCGACGCTGATGTGAGCGGCGTTCACCGACGCGAGCGTCGGGTAGAAGCCGAGAGCGTCCCAGACGGCCAGCCAGGCGTCGAAGAGCCTGCGGTTGCGGGTCGCGAAGCCGGGGACGTTCTCGCCGCAGTAGGCCAGCACGTCGCGCCCGTGGACCTCGACGTAGCGGACCGGTTCCCATGCGGTCATGCGGGTCTGGGCCCAGTCGGAGCGCTTGCGGTTCTGGTTGTCGCCGAAGTCCAGCTCGTCCTGGACGCGGGCCTTGGAGTTGCCGCCGGCCGGGGTGGACTCCCAGCAGATCGGGGAGCCGACCAGGACCTGGCAGGACGGCAGGGTGCGCATGTCGATCGTCTGAATCGCCGCTTCGCGCACGTAGATGCCGGGAACGTTGGCGCGCGCGGTCGCGACGGAGGCCGGGTGGTGGTTGGCGCCGAACACCGGGGCGTACCCGGCGTTCATGAAGCCGCGGCCGTCGCCCCACCCGCCGCTGAACAGATGACCAGAGGTGTGCACGGCGGCTACGCCTCCTGTCCCAGAAGGCGGGCGGCGGTGTCGTCGTCCAGCTGCAGGCGGACCCGGGCGACCAGTTCGGCCGGCGGGAACCACAGCCCCAGCTGGCCCTCCTGGTGCGGGACCGGGAGGTGCAGCGCGGTGACGTCGTCGAGGACGAAGTGGTTGTAGCCGGGCAGGGACCACGGGGTGCACGCGCCGTCGTCGGCGTGGCAGTCGACGATGCGGGCGACGGCAATGACGGCGCGCTGCTCCAGCTGCAGCCCGCGCACGACGGCGGCCATGGGCGGGTGCTTCCTCGCGGCCTTGTCGATCGAGGCGCCCGCGTGGATCAGGATCGTCCCCCGGTAGGACCAGGGCTGGACACGATTTTCGATCGTCTTGCCCGCGTAGGCGATGCACGCCGCGTGGGGCTGGCGGACGGTCAGCCCGCGGACCTCGCGCGGCTCGGCGGCGGTCATGCCAGCCCCTTGAGGGCACGCCAGATGCCGATGAGCACGATGGCCGTGACGACGGAGGTGATCAGGGCGCCCTTGCCGGTGGCGACGACCACGCGGCTCAGCTGGAGCGGGACCTTGCAGGCGATGCCGATGACGGTGATCACGTAGGCGAGGAACGCGGCTCCGGCGACGTTGCCGATCCCGGCACCGGCCTTCATGGTCAGGACACCGACCAGAACGCCGATGACGGTGGCGACCAGGGCCGTGATGCGCTCGGCGGTGACGTCGTCGGTGAAGGTGAGCTTCATCGGGTCACCGCCACGCTCTGGTCGGGGACGAAGGTCTGGAAGTCGGCGGACTCGACGGCGAGCAGGCAGGCGCGCATGTGGGCGGCGGCGGTCTCGGGGTGCCGGCCGTACTCTGCGGCCCACTCGGCGACCGCGGCGGCGGCGCCGTTCGGGCCGAGTCGGTCGGCGGTCTTGTGGACCAGCTCGCGGGTCCGGGCCGGGTTCTCAGCGAACTCGGACTGCGGGGCCTGGGAGACGAACAGGAACTGAGCGAGCGTCGTGGTGACGCGCGAGGTGGAACGCACAGCAGCCTCCGGTGAAGGAGAGAAGAGACAGGGGGTCCGGCCTGCCCCGGGCGGGAGCGCGTGGCTCATCCGCCCGGGGCGAGGCGCAGGGGAGTGGTCAGCCGTTGCCCTGCTGGGCGGCGCGCTGGGCGGCGGCACGCTGGGCGGCCTCGGCGGCCTCCTGCGCGCGGCGCAGCGCCTCGCTCGCGGCGGGGTCCTGGATGACGGCGGTGGCGATGTTCACGGCGGCCACGGCGGTCAGCCGACGAGCAGCGCGGCGCGGGAGCGCGGGCGGGCGGGCTCGACCGGGGGGTCCTGCCGGCCGTCCCGCTCGTGCGGGGTCGGGCGCATCGGCAGCTGCGGCTTGGTCTCGGCGTGCACCGGGTTGTCGCAGGTGACGACACCATTGCGGGTGACGACGCTCTCGAAGTCGCGGCAGTCGCGGCACTTCGGGCCGATCCGTCCGACCACCGCGAGGCGGGGGCCGACGACGACCGGCAGGGCGCGGATGCCCTCGGGCGACAGGCGCAGGGCGGGGAGGTCGTCGACCTTGACCTCGACGCCGGGAAGGAGGCTGAGAGAATTACGCACGGAGATCCCTCCAACTAGGGGTGTCCCAATCCCGGGAGGCGTTCGCTCGCCTGTCCGGGGGTCGGCCGGCGGCTGCAACCACCGGTCAGAGAGAGGGTCAGGGCCTGCAAGCCCTGGCCCTCTCTCGCTTGCAGAACCAATCTAACCCCCAGACCTTTGAACTTCAATACCCTTGAACTCTCGGAGTTTTGAAGTTAGGTTGATCTCGACACCGAATGAAGGGAGTTACGGATGGGAATCGCCTCGGTCCGTGAGAGGTCTCCGGTACGGCGCACAGTGCCGGTCCCCCGGACCCATAACCTCTTGGGGTCCATGACTCCACGACCCCAAGGGGGACACCAGATGGCGGACAACTCGCCAAAGCGCAAGGCCGTGCAGTCCGAGGAACGGCCCAAGTGGGTGCCGTTGCGCGAGGACCAGCACAGTGAGCTGTCCACCCTCGCCCGGGAACTGATGCTGGCCCGGTCGCGGAAGACGGAGCGGATCACGGAGAACACCGTGATCCGGCTTGCCGTTGACCTGGTGCTTCGGCACCCGGAGCTGCTGGTCGGCGACACGGAGGACGACCTACGCACGAACATGCTCGGTCGGTTCGAGCAGCTGCTGGAGCGGGAGCGGGAGCTGCTGGCCGGCGGAGCGGGAGAGAAACCGGGGGAGGGCCAGTGATCTCAGCAGCAGCCACCGACACGATCGACTGGCGGGGAACCGCGGAACGCATGGTCAATGACGCGCCTGCCTGGACTCTCGCTGCGGCCGGCGGTGCGGTGCTCGTCACGGCACTGATCCTGGGGTTCCTGAGCTGGAACCGCGCCTCCAAGCGGCGGGCGAAGCGGGAAGAGCGCCACCAGGAAGCCCTGCTCCTCGCCCGCGAGGAGGGCCAGCCCCTTCCGGCTGAGCGCCCGCAGATGGACTACAAGCCCCTGCTGGGCGGCATCGCGGTCAGCCTTCACGGCCTGTGGGGATTCGCGACGCAGACGGCTGACCTGTCGTTCTTCTTCGCAATCGGCTTTGTGTCGATGTTCGACATCCTGCAGCTGCGGCTGTTCTCACAGATGTTCAAGACGGCCGACCCCCGTAAGGGCTGGACTCGCTCGATGCGGGTCCTGCGAGCCACGACCTGGGGCTTCGTCTCCCTGTCGGCCGTGGCGAACTTCCAGCACGCGCCGAACATCTGGTCGGCGCCCTGGCTGGCCGCAATGCCGATCGGTGCCGCGTGGGTCATCCAGATCCCACTCAAGGACGCCCTCGACAGCCCAGACCTGGAGGAGGAGAAGCGACCGGAGGGCACCAAGCCGGGCCCGTTCCGGCTCATCGCCCTGCTGTGGCGCCGTATCTGGGCCTGGTTCTTCCGCTGGTTCGGCCTGGACGTCAACGACCGTGCGGACGAGATGGTCCGCCGTGCTCTCGCACGGGACGCGGCCGACGCCTCGTACGCGCTGCGCAACATCCTGCTGGAGAAGCGGGAGTTGGAAGACCTGGTGGAGCGTGCCACGACCCCGGGGGACGACGGGAAGCCCCCGGTGACCCGGAGCGAACTGCAGCAGGCTCAGAAGCGGCTGACGGCGATCAACAAGGACCTGGAGAAGAAGGTCCGTCCCCGGGCACAGCAGGCACTGGAACTGGCGGAGACGCAGGATCCTGAGCAGGGCCTGCAGCTCATGCAGCGCATGGCCTGGCTGACCCGGGCTGACGACGTGGCGCTGCTGGACTACGGCCCCGACAGCACCGCCATGGAGCTGCTGGAAGAGCTGAACATCGCGGCAAACGCCGACTTCATCAAGTCCCGCAAGCGGGCGGCGGAGGCAGACCAGAAGGCTTCGGAGGCGGAAGAGATCCGGCTCAACGCACAGAAGGCCGTGCGCGAAGCCAAGGAGAAGCTCGCGGCCGTGGAAGAGGAGCTGGAGCGGACCCGCAAGGAGATGGAAGAGGCCCAGCAGAAGCTGACGGCCGACCGGGAGGCGGAGGAGAAGCGACTCAAGGCGCTCCGGGAGGAGCGGACGCTGCTGGAGTCCAGCGACGCCACGTCAGCCCAGCTCTACCAGAAGGCCGCTGAGGAACTGGACACGCTCAAGAGCCAGATGGCCGGGCTGCAGGAAGAGCGGGGCAAGCTCAGCGACGCCTACAGCCAGCTGCAGAGGACGGCGCAGCAAGCCAGCGAGAAGGCGCTGCGCCTGGAGGGGGAGCAGGGGGAGCTGAAGGTCCGCCTGGAGACTCTGCAGGATGAGCGGACGCGTTTCGAGACGGCGGCCACCAACGCGCAGAAGGAGGCGCAGGAGGCTCGGGCCGAAGCGGAGACGGCCAAGCGGGAACTGGTCGGGCTGCAGGCCACCCTGACCGCGCTGGAGGCACAGCGGCCGGTGTCGGCGCGGGCCCAGCAGTCCGGCCGGGTCGACGCCCGGATCAGCTCGGCGGGCGCAGACACCCGCCAGCGCGTCCGCGACCTGCTCGCCGCGATGAGCCCCGAGGAACGGGCCCAGTCTCAGCGCAAGCTCGCCGAGCAGCTGATGGACCCGCTCGGCCTCAGCCTGGACGGGGTCCGCAACCACCTGCGGGCCATCAAGCAGGAAGACGAAGAGGCGGCGGGGGTGCCCAATCCCCGCACGGAGCAGGACGACCCGGCGGAAGAGGACTCCGAGGACGGCGAGAAGTGAGCCCGGCCGTCAGCGGAATCTATCCACAGGCCCGACTCCGCAAGATGTGCGGACCGGCGACCACGGCCGGCGGGGAGGGCACCGGACGGCGCTCGCTCGACGGACACGCGCATCCGAACGTGTCCGGTCTGGCGGGCAATCTGCCCAGGTCATCCCGCCCGGCGGGAAGCTGCGCTACCGGGCGCAGTAGGTCCGTAACGATCGGCGATAACCATGCCGCACTTGTCAGTGCTGCGACGTATACAGACAGGAGTGGCCCCGGTGGTGCGTGAAGAGCTTGGCGGCTACAGCACCACCGGGGACCCGAAGGAAAGGACCTTCGTGAACGACAACAGTAAGGCCAGCATCCACCCCGACGACTCCACCTCGACCGAACACGAGCAGGCCCTTCAGGGCCCGCTGTTCAGCGAGACCCGCGCCTGGCGCGGATCGGGCGTGAAGGTCACCGCGCTCGCGGTGCCCACCACGTTCATCGCGGCCGGGGAGGTCACCCCGGCTGACAGCTCCTCCAGCTCGGGAGACATCCTCAGCCAGCTCCTCGGCCTCGTGACCGACGGCGTCGGCTCGATCTTCGCCGCGCAGCCGCTCCTGGCAACCGGCCTGACCGCCGGTCTGGCCGGCGCGGGCTACATGTACGTGAAGACGAACATGGACTTCGGCCGCGAGACCGACGGCTTCGCGGACAGGAAGCGGCTCAACAAGCAGATGTCACGCCGCGCGCTGATCGCGAAGAAGAAGCGCAAGGTCCTGCGGCCCAGCCTCGCCGACGTGCCCGCGCGGAAGGTGCCGACCAACGCGGTCGGCTTCTACATCGGCAAGTGCCGCAAGACCGGCATGCACCTGTACGCCTCGATCGAGGAGTCCTCCCTGATGCTCGCCCCGATGGGCGCGGGCAAAACGGCCAAGCTCGGCAACTGGCTGCTGGACGCCCCGGGCGCGGTCCTGGCGACCAGCACGAAGTACGACATCGTCGAGCTGACCGAAGCAATCCGGGCCCGGGTCGGCAACATCCTGATCTGGAACCCGGAGGGCCTGGCCGACCGTGACTCGAACATCTCGTGGGACCCGGTCATCGGCTGCTCCGACCCGAAGCTCGGCATCGAGCGGTGCAAGCGCCGGGCCAAGTCCCTGCTGGAAGGCAGCGACTTCACCAAGGGCATGGAGAACCGTAACTTCTGGACGTCCAGCTCCTACCGGGTGCTCAAGGCGTTCCTCTGGGCGGCCGACGCCGAAGGGCTGACCCTGATCGACGTGGCCCGGTGGTCGAAGCAGCCTCACCGCTACGAAGCGATCGAGATCTTCAAGAAGCACTCGGACACCGCGCCCGGCGGCTGGCAGGACGACCTGGAGCAGCAGCAGAAGGTCGACGGCAAGGCCACGACCCTCGAGAACGTCTTCGGCACGCTGAGCCAGACGTTCATGTTCCTGGACTCGCCGGACATCCAGCAGGTGATCCGCTCGGCGCACCGCCCGAACGCGCAGTTCGACACCGAGGCGTACCTGCGCTCGCGGGACACGCTCTACATGCTCGGCAACGACTCCGACGTCGGCGGCATGGGTCCGCTGTTCACCTGCCTGACCAGCGAGGTGTACGCGGGGGCGCGGGCGATGGCGTCCCGGATGCGCGGCGGCCGTCTGGACCCGCCGATGACGTTCGTCCTGGACGAAGCGGCCCTCATCTGCAGCGTGCCGCTGCAGCGTTGGACCGCTGACAGCCGGGGCATCGGCATCACGATCCACGCGGTCTTCCAGTCCCCGGCGCAGATCTACGAGCGGTACGGGAAGTTCGCCTACCAGACCATCTGGGAGAACTGCGTCAAGCTGATCCTCGGCGGCCTGAGCAACGTCGAGCACCTGGAGGACCTCTCGAAGCTGGCCGGCAAGAAGCGGGTCAAGCAGGAGAGCCAGTCGGAGTCCAACTCGGGGGCGGGCCTGAACGCCACCTCGAACCGCTCCACGTCCTACACCTGGGTGGAGAAGCCGACCCTGGAGATCTCCGACATCATGTACCTCGACCCGGGCGAGATCTTGATGTTCCGCAAGTACCTCGGCGGTCCGGTCATCGCGACCTACACCCCGGTGTGGGAGCGCAAGGACGTCAAGAACGTCGTACGGGACAACAAGCGGGCGGCCAAGGCCGAACTCAAGGCGCGCAAGCGCAAGCTCGCCACGGTGCCGGCGGCCCCGGAAGCCAGCCCGTGGGACGCCGTTCCGGCCCCGGACGTGTGGGGACCGCAGTCCGATGAGCCCTGGGCGCCGCCCGCTCCGGCGGCTGAGGCCAGCCCGTGGACGTCGGACCCGGCGGCCAGCGGCTGGAGCAGCGGCGGCTTCCCCGGCCCGCGTGAGCACCTGCGGGTCGTGTCCGGCGAGGTCGTCGAGCCGATGCCGTCTCAGCCGCTGCCGGAGAAGCCCTCGTTCGAGCCGACCGCGCACCTGCTGCCGCAGCAGCCCGCGCCCGTCGAGGAGCCTGCGGTGAAGGCGCAGCCCGAGCAGCTGCGTGACACCGGTACGGCCGGACCGAGCAAGCCGACCGGCCCGGCCCGGCCGACCCGGCGGCGCAACGCTGACGAGATGGGGGACTTCTGATGAAGCTGGAGCCGTCGGAGATGCTCCTCGCCCTGGCCCGCGACCTCTCGGAGACCAGGACCACCCTCACTTCCGGTATGGAGAACGTCGTCGAGCGCCTGGAGGCGCTGGAGGGTGCGGAGTACGACGACGCCATCTCGGGGCTGCGGAAGCTGCTCGGTGACCTCTCCGAAGCGGTCCAGAAGCTGCAGGAGAAGGAGGAGGAGCCGGAGCCGGAGGGGCCGGGGACGGCGCCGAACTGGACCAACCTCGACAAGGAGCAGTGCCAGGAACTGTGGGACTGGCTGCTGACCTGGTGCGGGAAGATCCTTCTGCCGGTCTACGCCCGGGAGGTGTGGCGGCCGTGCTGGTTCCGCCACCAGCAGCTGCGGATCCAGCTGACGTGGCTGTGCGCCTACTGGCACTGGTCGTATGAGAAGACGGCTCCGCCGACCCGCGCGGCCGAGTGGCACATGCGGTGGTGGCCGGCCATCGAGAAGTTCATGAAGGACGAACTCAAGGAGTGCGGATACGTCAGCGAGAGCCTGCGCGATCCGGTTCACGAGATCCCGCAGGACGGGGACGACGCGCTCGCCTACGACGACTTCGCCGACCACGGGCTGATGGACTGGGTGGCCAAGGACGTCGCCCGGCGCCCGGACCCGCCGGAGAAGTAGTGAGGCCAGCAAGACCAGCGGCTGACTGACCGGGCCCCGGCAGCAGCAGAAGGGGGAGTCACCCAAATTCGGGTGACTCCCCCTCTGCGTTGCCCGGGGCCTCGCCTGCTACCGGTTCTTGAGGACCTCGTCGACCGCGTGCGAGATGGCCAGCGCCGCGGCGCTGATCTCCTTCAGTATCTCGGCGGGGGCGTCCTGCACCCCGCCCGCCTCGATCCCGACCAGCATCCCCTGCAGCAGGTCACGCGTACGGCTGGCCTGGTGGTGTGCCGGGGGATCGTCCACGATCTCGGCATCGACCACCGACTCGTCGCCGTCGGCCTCGACCTCGGGAGCACCGCCCCCTGAGTCACCCAAATTTGGGTGACCCGCCGTCTCGGGCTCGCTCTGCTCCTGGGCGTCCGTCTCATCGCCTGCCGCCGTCTCCGCCTCGGCCGGGCGCTGTTCCTTCTTCCTCGACCGTGTCGCCTTCGGCTTCGGCTCCGCCTCGATCGCCAGCTGGAAGGTGTTCGAGGTCGTCAGCGCCGGCGGCTCGGCGGCCCGCGCCAGCTCGACCAGGCCGTCGACCACGTTGGCCGTGACCCGGTGGCGGCGTTCGGCGGCCCACACCCGCAGCGCGACGTACGCGCGGGCGGTCACGTCCTGGCCGTGCTGCTCGACCATGGGCAGCAGTTGCTGGACGTGGGAGTCGGGGATCGCGCGGGGCTGGTCCTGCTGCTCGGTGATGGCCTTGAGCAGGGGCCACTGCTGGATCCGCCGGTTGACCTCGCTTTCAGACTCCCCGAACCGGTCCTGGCAGTAGTCCGGCCACGTACGCCCGCCCCGGCGGTACAGGCGTCGGCCGCGAACGGCGTGCGCGGCCTTCCACTTCATCCACTCGGCCCGGTTGCCGTTGGCGAACGCGGCTTCGCAGTGCCCTAGGTCGTCGACCTCCTGGGGCGTCAGCTCGCCCTGGGCTTCGACCTCGATGGGCTCGGGGATCAGGTCCGGCGTGAACGGCTGGGGTCGGTACGGCTCCGGCTCGGCGGTGGGCGGCGACGTCTCGACCTCTCCGGCCGGGGCCGGGATGGTCGGCACGGCGGGCGCGGCCGTCTGTGCCTTCTCCTCCTCGGCTTTGCGCCGTGCCTCGGCCGCGGCGGCGCGCTGTGCTCGGATCTCCTTCTGGGAAGGACTCACCGGCCGGCCTCCTGCTCGCCGACGGGCAGCAGCCCGCGCTGCTTCATCTCCGTCACCAGTGAGCCGAACGCCGTCTTCGCGGCCCCTTCGACGGGGGCTCCGATGGAGTCGGCCAAGCGCTCGCTGCGCGGGATGACCGTGGTGAACACGTTGTAGCCCTCCTTGGTCATCTCATCGCGGTAGTAGCCAGTCGAGCCCGCGTTCGCCACGGTGCGGTTGAGCAGCACCCATGTCTCGGGCTTCCTGCCGGTGGCCCTCAGTGGGGCGCTGCGGGCCAGGATGTCCTTGAACGGGGTGGCGTCCTCCGGCTCGACGATCCGCTCCCAGTCGCCGGCGGTCGGCGACATGTGCAGGATCACCAGGTCGGCGACGCGGAGCACCGAGTCCGCGATGTGCGGGTGGTTCTCGCTGTGTCCGCAGTCCACCATCGCGATGGTCTTCCCCGTCGGCGGCACGACTTCCTTGTGGAACTGGGCGGACGCCATCAGGTGCACGGGAAAGGCGAAGTTCCCTTTGTGCGGCTGGCTCCAGCTCCAGAACTGCTTGCTGTGGTCGGCGTCGTACCCCTCGACCTCGTACGCCTCCTCGTCCTCCACCAGGGCGTGCGACAGCCACCCGGTGTCGGTGGTCTTGGCCATGGTGCGGGGCGACATGTTCGCGATGAGCATGGCGGGAGCCTATGGGCACAGCCGAGATCAACACATCACGGACGCCCGCTTCCGCCCCCGTAACGCCCGCTTGATACGCGAACGCCCGCCCCGGCCGGGGCGGGCGTGGTACTGCGTCGCGCTGTCAGGGCACGGGGCTCACTCGAAGATGGGGCGCTCCACGTCGGTGGACATGGCCCACTCGACGGTCCGCTTCACGCCGCCGGCGTACCACTCGGAGGTCTCGGCCCACTTGTAGCCGAAGATCGCGTCCTCGGCGTGGGTGCGGATCAGGGGCACGGGCAGGTCCGGGTAGTCGTACATCTCGCGGGAGATCGGCGCCCACTCACGCTCGCCGAGCAGCCAGCGGGTGGTGTGGATGATGGCCTCCAGCGCGCTCGCCACGCCTTCGGGGGAGACCCAGATCATCCGCACGTCGCCCGGCTCCATCGGCTGCGAGGCCAGCGCGTCGTCGCGGAGCTTCTCCAGCTCGCCGCGCGACCGTACGACCCGCTGCGGCAGGGTCGGCGCCGCGGGCGCATGGGTCGGCTGGGCCGGCGGCTGCGGGCCGCCCCGGTTCCACCACGATGTCTCGGCCATATCGCTCAAGGTAGCGGCCTCCTCGGACACACAGCCAGGAAACGGAGCGGGCCAGCGGATTGACCGCTGGCCCGGGTCCTACATCTCGATGTCGATGTCGAAGTCCGGAGCCGGGGGAGCAGGGGGCTCCGGCGCCGGGGGCGGGGCCATCGCGGGCTCCGGCTCGGGCATGGCGGCCGGGCTGCCGCCCGCGGCCTCGATGTCGTGGTCGGCCTCGGCGATTTCCCGGCCCAGCCGCGCGTACTCGTCATGGATGCCCATGCCGCTGTCGCGGCGCTCGCGCTCGACCTCCTCGGCCGCGGGCTGCGCCTCGCGCTCCCGCTGCGCCTCCTGCTCCCGCTCCTGGGCACGCTGTTCGAGGATCAGCTGAGCCTGGCGGGCCTGCTCCATCGCCCTCGCCAGCTCCTCCTCGACAGACCAGTGCGGCTTCGGCGCCGCCGGGGCCGGGGCCGACTCCGGCTCGGCCGGCTCGGGCTCCGGAGCGACGGGGTTGCGGCGCTCCAGCTCGATCCGCGCGTAGTCGGCCTCCTCGCGCACCTGCTGCGTCTCGGCGAACCACTTCTCGCGGGTCTCGTGGACCTCCTGGTACTTCCGCGCCCGCTCACCCATCGACTCGGCGATGTCCCGGCTGGTCTCCGCCCGGTCGAGGGTGTCCTTGACCAGCGCGCTCGGGTCGACCTCGGCCTGGAGCGTGGGCACCTGCTGCAGCGCCATCGCCTGGGCGAGGGCCTGCTGGTGCTCGTTGTAGCCGGTCGCCTTCGAGACCTCGACCATCGCCTTGTTGATGCGCTCCTCGTGCTCGGCGGCCTCCTTCTCCGCCATCTCCTGAGCACGCAGCTCCATCTGCACGGCCTGGTCCTCGTAGTCGCGCGCCGCGCCGAACGACTTCGCCATCTCGTCGCCGACGTACGGCGGCGCCCATGCCTCCTCGCGCTCGGCACGCTCGATCGACTGGCGCAGGCTCTCCTCGCTCGCGCGGGAGATGTCGGCCAGTTCATCCGGCACGCCCAGGGCGCGGCGTGCCCGCTCCCAGTCGGCGAGCGCCTCGACGGCACCCGGCGGCGGGGCCTGACCGATGGCGTCGGCCTCCTGGTCGAAGCTGTGGGCCTCGCGGTACCGCTCGACGCGGCCGGCGCGCAGCTCCCAGCTGGCCCGCTCGATCGGGTCCTCGGGCACCGGGCCCAGCCGGTCGATCGCCCATTGCGGCTGCTCCTCGGCGACGCGTTGGCCCAGCCGCTCGACGCGCTGGTCCATCAGCTCGGCCCACTCGCCCATGAACCGGCCCAGGTCGCCGTCGAAGTCCGGCGTCCGGGCGGCGTAGGAGTCCATGGCCTCCAGCTGCGCCTCGCGCTCGGCGGCCTGGCGCCGGGCGACCTCCTGGTCCTGCCCGGCGTGCAGGACCTCCACGTTCTGCGTGTAGGCGAGCGACTGCTTGAGCAGCTCGGCGTGGTGCAGGTCGAGGGCGTCGACCGGCTCGGCCTCGGTCTCGGGGGCGAGGACCAGCTGCTGCAGCTGCTCCTGGTCGACCGGCTCGGTGGTCGTGGTCTCCAGCACAGCCGCTTCCGCGCCGTCCCCGGCCTGCATGACCTCGACACCCGTCTGCGCGGCGAGGGTCTGCCGCAGCAGCTCCTCCTGGTGCGGGTGGACCTTGGCGGCCTCATCCGCGGCGGCGACCAGCTCCTGCAGGTGCTCCGGGTCCACCGTGCCGTGCCCGGCCTCGATCGCGTCGTCGACCTTCTGCACCTGCTCGGCGAGGGCGGCGCGCTGCTCGGCCTTCTCCGCGTTGACCTGGTCGCGCTCGACCAGCCGGTAGGCGTTCTTCAGGCGGTGGTGCATCGCCTTGCTGGCGTCGTCGGCCGTGTCCAGCTCACGCGAGCGGGCAGTGCGCACCAGCAGGTCCTCGGCGTCGAACCCGCGCTCCTCGACGGTGCGGGCCAGCCGCATGAGGGAGCCGTACGCCTCGCCGCTGCTCACGCGGGCGTAGTCCTCCGGGCCCAGCGCACCGAGCAGGGCCTTGCCGAACCGCTTCTCGGCGTCCTGGTCCTTGACCCCGGCCCACGCCGGCTGGATCGCGGCGAGGTGCTCGCGGCGCTCCAGCTCGGCGGCGATGGCCTGAGTTGCGGTCTGCTGCGTGCCGGAGCGCTGCAGCGTCTGGTCGAGCACCGACAGGTAGTGCGGGACGTCCTCGTCCTTGATGCCGTCGCCGTCCCGGTGGGTGATGACGTAGGCCCAGTTCCCGTCCTGGCCTCGGGTGAGGCTGACGTACAGGGCCTCGCGGGAGGTCTGCTCGTCGACCAGCGAATGGCACGGGCCCACCGTGCGGCCCTGCGCGCCGTGCACCGTGGACGCGTACGCCAGCTCGACGTGCGTCTGGACGTAGGCGGCAGGCAGGTGCATCCGCGAGCCGTCCTCCAACTGCACCATCAGGGCGCCGTTGTCGCTGATCCCGGTGACGGTGGCGGTCAGCCGGTTGGTGGCGAACTGCCCGCCCTCGCCCGTGACGTGGCGGTCGTTGCGGCGCATCTGGATGACGTCGCCGCGACCGGCCCGGGTCTCGACGCCGTACTTCTGCCCGGTGCGCAGCGCGACGCCGTCCTCCTCGACCAGGCCGGCGCGGACCAGGTCGGCGCGGGCGCGGGCGGAGAGTTCGGCGGCCGTCTCGTTGTCGGGGGCGACCAGCAGCGGGTTCCGCCCGGCCAGCTGGTCGGTGACCCATCCCTGGTAGGCGCGCTCCTTCATCTCCTCGGCGCTGCCGCCCCTGAACCGCTTGTGCAGCTCGTACTGGGCGAGTGCCTCGGTGTTGCCCTCGCGCAGCTGCAGGGACGCCTTGGCCTCCCACTCCCGGACCTTCGACTCGCCGGTGACGGGGTCGATGTCGCGGAAGCGCCGGACCTCTTCGAGCGTGTGGACGCCGGGCATCTCCTCGGCGAGCTGGCCGAACATGCCGCCCGCGCCGACCGCCGTGAGCTGGTGGTGGTCGCCGCTGCCGATCATCTTGGCGCCGCACGACTCGACCAGGGCCCGCACACGGTCCATGTCGCGGGTGTTGGTCATGCCGGCCTCGTCGACGATGACCAGCGTGCCGGGCGCGATGCGGTACTTGTCCGCGTCGGGAACGTTCTTCCCCGCGGCCATGTCGGCGTGCTTCTTGAGCAGCATGGAGATGTTGGCGACGTTGGTCAGACCCTCGTCGGCGAGGACCTGGGCGGCGCGCTCACCGCTGGCCAGACCGATGACCTGGCGGCCTTCGTGCGCCTCCCACACCTCGGTCAGCGCGGCGAGGGTGTAGGACTTGCCCGCTCCGGCCGGGCCGATCAGCAGGTCGAGCTTGCGGCCGGACGTCGCCGCGCTGCGGACGAAATCGGCCTGCTTGCCCTTGAGCCCACGCCGGGCGATGACCTCCTCGACCAGCTCGCTGGGCACCGTGGGACCGCCGCGCTCACCCGCGAAGGTCCGCATCCGCTCCTCGGTCGCGATGTGGCCCTCGGTCGAGAACCGGTTCACGTTGTTGTCGGCCGGCTCGTAGACGAAGGACCCATCCGCGCGCTGCAGCTCGACGGGGATCTCGACCATGTGCGGCGCGGTCGCGCAGACCACGCCGTTGTCGGTGGCCGGGTCCAGCGCCTCGTCCGCGAGACGGTTGAGCAGGTCGCGGACCTCGTGGGCCTCCATCCCGCCCAGCGTGTCCGGCAGCTGCCGGTTCAGCTCGACGATCAGGTCCGCCCGGCGCCACGTCGACTTCTGCTCCTGCACCGCGGCGACGGCGCGCTGCTGGATGACCGCCGGGTCGAACTCCTTGTACGGGCGGTGCAGGTCGTGGAGCAGGGACTCGTGCTCTACCTGGTCGGGAACGTTGGCCAGCGAGTCGCGGAAGCGCTCCTTGCTGAACGCCTCCCACCGGTCGAGCAGCTGCTCACGGGTGACGGCGTCGTGCTTCTTCGCCTGCCGCTGCTGCAGCGTGACGTCCTCGGACATCCGGGCCAGCACGTACGGGCTCGGCGCGGTGCCGTACCGCTCCTCGTACGCCTTGGCGACCTCGGCGACCTCGGCCTTGATGGCGACACGGCGGGAGGAGAACCCGTCGCGCAGGTCCTGTTCGATGCCGACGATCTCGCGGGCCTTGCCGTCGGGGCGGGTCATGAACCGCACGCCGTCGGTGCGCTCCAGCTCCTGCTCGGCGATCCGCTCGGCGAGGTGGCCCACGGCCTGCTTGTGCACCCACAGCCCGTGCCCGTCGACCGATCCCCAGGTCACGCGCTCCTGGCCGGTCACCGGGTCGATCTCAACGGCCTTGATCTTGTTCAGGACCGTCGCGTGGACGTGCAGCTGGGGGTCGTCCTCACGGCTCGTGTGCTGGGCCCAGGCGGAGACGATGAAGCCCTCGCCCTTGACGTAGCGGCCGGTCGAGCGGCCCTCGACCTTCTTCCCGTGGTGGCCCAGCCGGGTGTAACCGGCCTCCTCCTGCATCTGCTCCAGACCGGCCTTGACCCCGACCTTCCAGGCGTCCCAGACCCGGTCCGCCTTCGCGGCGTACCGCTCGGCGCCTTCCAGGTCGCCGGCCTCGCGGCACTGCGCGGCCTTCACCTGCAGGCTCGCGTGGTAGACGCTCCAGGACTTCGGCGCGGAGAACGTCAGGTCGTAGTACAGCGTCGCCGACGGCGAATGCTTCCTGGTGTCCAGCTCGATCGCCTTGACACGCTCCGGAGTCAGCTCGACCCCCGGCGTCTTCGCCCTGGCCTCGCTCAGCGCGGCCTCGAACCGCTTCTGGAAGCTCTTCTCGTAGTTCTTCGGCGCGTTCCCCAGCCGGGCGTCCTTGCGGATCCGCTTCTCGGCCTTGGCGTACTCCGGCGTGCCCTCCTCGTGGGGGATCGCCGCGAGACGCTCCAGCATCTCGTCGCGCTTGCGGGGGTCGATCCAGTCCTTGTAGAGGTCCGTGAAGACCTCGTTGTCGACCGTTCCGGTCAGCCCCAGCTCGGCCGCGCCGTCGCCGAGCCAGTAGCCGGGGGGCTCGCCCTGCAGGTCCACGCTCCGGGCGTAGTAGTGCTCAGCACCGGCCGCTACCTCACGGGTGAGGTAGGCGGGGTCTGAACCTGCGGAGATCGAAAGCATCGCGACTCAGAGTAGGCGACTTTCAAGATCATTAACACCCATTGGATCGTGATGCATAGGTGTGAGGGCTTGTGGTCGTTGCATCTAGCTCTACGGTCTGCATCCGGTCTGAATGATCAAGGTGAGAAGTGGGGTCCGATTACCTCGTCCTGCAGGGGGTCAAAAAGGGGGCTACGACGGTGAGATTGGGGCCGTCCCGGCTCCTGATCCTTGGCCTCCGGCCTGCCGTGGCGCGCTCGAACCGGCGCGCGGGATGTACCGAAATGTGCCGGTCGGCGGCTGACTGCTGCGCCCCCACCTGCGGCGCGCTCGTGGGAGCGCCCACCGGGCGGCCGACGCCCAAACGTGGCGGGCACGCTGGCCACCAACCGGACCCGTGCGCTACGGTCGGGCTCGACGTCATCGACCCCCGTGCGGACCCCCGCCCGGGGGTCGACTGTTACCAAGGGCCGGACGCGAGGACGGCCACGCACCGCACCCGCCCCACCCCCGGCCGGCGCGCTCGCGCGGCGGCCGGGCACTCCCCACCCACCCGCTCACCGGTCGACGGAGAGTGACCGACACCCGGGGCGGCAGCAGCGCCTCGGCGGCGCGCGCGTGGTGACGCTCACCAGCCGGTGACGGCTCCCCGGGTCACCAGACCCCGGCCTCTCTCACCACCAGGTGGTGAGTCCCCACCCGAGACGGGGTGGTGAGCGTCGGCGCGAGCAGGGGCGGCGGCACGGCCGTACGGCGGTGAGGCTCACCAGTCGGCGGCGGCGCCACGGCGCTGGACGGTGGTGACGGTCACCACGTCGACAAACCGATCCGCGGGGCCTCGGCTGGTGAGTGGTGAGGCTGCTCCGCGACGTGCAGTCTGCTCACCGGTGAGCCACCGGTGAGCCGCTCCCCAACGCAACCCGGCCCCGGACGGATGTCCGGGGCCGGTGGTGAGCAGTCGGTCAGAAGAGCGGGTTCTGCAGGGCGCCGCTGGGGTTGCCCGCGTCGAGCGCGGCGGCGATGGCGGCCTCGATCTCCTCGGGTCCGGCGGCGGCGGCGATGGCGGCCTGGACCGCCCGCGCCCGCCCCACCGCGCCGCGTACGTCGGCCAGTGCGTGACCGGCAAGTCGCCTCCGAGCTGCGGCGTCGCGGTTGTTGTCGCCCCGGGTGCCGAGCAGCCAGTGGCGCGGCTGCTGGCACGGTGGCTCGTCGCACGTGTGCCGCACGACGTGGCCGGCGGGGATCGAATCGGGCCCGTTGGCGAGGCGGAAGCCGAACAGATGGGCGGGGACGACACGGGACGTGTCGGTGGTGTGCGACCCAGCGCGGAAGGTTCCGTGGGCCGTGTCGGTCAGCCCGCCGGTCCACCACCAGCACTGGTCCGGGCCGCGCCGCAGGACGTGGCTCCAGTAGCGCGCGACGGTCTCACCATCGGCCAGCAGCTGCGCCCACCCCACCGGAACTGGTGACGGCGGGAGCCCTTCCTCACCACCTTCGGGCGGCTCCGGGTGGTGAGGCTCACCAGTGAGGTGGTGAGCCTCGGGGTGGTGAGCCGTCCGCTCCTGCGGGCCTGGTGCGCTCACCACGCTCACCGCCTCACCAGTCGGGCCGGGCCGGGACGGGTCGCGGTGGGGACGCTGTCGGGTCCGGTCCTCACCAGTCGGGCCTGCGGCCACGGCTCCTCCCTCACCACCTCACCATCGCTGTACGTGATCGTCACCGTGGTGTCGCCGCGGTCGGCGTCGTACTCGGCGCTGGTGAAGAAACGCCACCCCTCGGGGTCGCCGTAGATCCACACCCACGCTCCGGTGAGCACGGCGGCGAGGTCCTTCACGCGGACGTCCTGCGCGTGCGGCTCCCAGCCGGTGACCGCGGCGCGGCCGGCGGGCTGCTCGTCGTCCTGGTCCTCGTCGTCGGGTCCGTGCTGGGCGTCGTGCTCGGCGGTGGCCTCGACGTCCAGTTCGCCGTTGCCGCGGTACAGCAGGGTGGCGCCGCCCTCGTCGACCTCGGTGTACGGGGGCAGGGCGTCGTCGGCGTCCGGGTCGCTGGTGCCGTAGGTCCGTCGACCGCACCCGGGAGCCGGGCAACGGAAGACGTCCTCGCCCTCCACCTGGATCGGCTCGGTCACGGCCTGGCACTCGGGGCAGGGCGGCGGTGTGACGGACATCACGCCTCCCCGGTGCGGAGGGATTCGGCGATGCGGGCGAGGGCGTCGGGGGCCTCGATCCACTCGGCGAGGGACTCGACGGTCCTCGTCGAGCGCCGGTCCCGCCACCGGGCGCCGGCCTCCTGCAGGGCCCGGGACAGGTCGATGACCTCCTGGGTGCCGAGCATCCCGCTCAGCTCGACCAGCCGGTCGGCCTCGGCGAAGTCGCCGTCGCCCGCTGCGCCGTCGGCGGCGGCCATCAGTTCGTCCCCTCGGCGCAGCGCGTGCGCGAGGTCGGGCCGCAGCAACTCGGGCAGCGTCTCCTGGGTGCCGGTGAGGACGGCCAGCTCGCGGTACCACCAGGTCCCGTCCGGGCGGCGGGCCAGCTGTCCGCCCGGACCGACGGGGTGCGCGGCGGCGATCGGGCGGAAGAGCAGGGCGTCGGGGTGCGGGGGCACGGTGTCGTGCCACGGGTGGGTGCTCGGGGTGGTCACGGGCGGCTCCCGTCGTCGGCCGGCGGCTCCTCGGCGGGCCGCGCCTGGACGTCGAAGCTGGGATAGCCGAAGCCGTCGATGTCGTAGGTGCCGCGCCGGAACGCCACCACCTCGTGGTCGTCGCCGAGTGCGTCGGCGACCTGGCCCAGCAGCTCGACCGCCCCATCGAGGAGGGTCCCTCCCAGCCGGGCCAAGGGCGTGCCGCCCGCGCGCCACTGGACGACGTCGTACAGCTCCCACCCGTCGGCGGCGGAGTCCTTGTCGAGCAGTTCCCCGGGGAACCAGGCGAGCACGTGGGTGGTCGGCTGCAGCGCCCCGGATTCCCCGGTGCCTCCGCAGTGCCCGCACTGGCCGTCTCCGTCGGACTGCGCGCGCCGCTGGGTGTCCCGCTCGGACTGGACCAACAGCAGCAGGTCCTGGACCTGGCCGGGGGTGAGCTTGAGGTCGACGACCTCGCCCACCCGGCCCGGGTCGGCGGGGTCTTGGATGGTGAGGACGGCGCCGACCGGGTCGTCGTCGCCGGTGACGTCGTAGGTGGGGTATTCGGCGAGCAGCTGCTCTACGGCGAAGGCCAGCTCGCTGCCTCGGGCGATGGTCATGCCTGGGTCTCCTTCGGGGTGGCGTTGGCGGCGAGGAAGGCGCCCGCGATGGCGGCGGCCTCCTCGCTGGTGTCGTACGTGACCTCGTCGCCGGCGTCCTCCTGGCGGCCGTTGGCGGCCTGGCCGATCCACCACCAGCCACCGTCCTCCGGGTGCCAGGCGACGCGGGCATGCCCGCCGAACGCCTCGACCTCGACGGGCTCCTTGTTGGCGTGCGGGTTGATGACGGTCACCGCGCCGGGCCACTTCTTGCGCGCGGCCTGCCGGGAGACTCCCCAGGCGTCGCCGATCTGCGGGTAGTTCACCCCGCCCCCGCCGGCGCCGCGGGCATACTGCTCGGTCATCGGCTCGACCTCGTCCCGGGCGATGCGCAGGGCACGCAGCATGGCCAGCTGCCAGTCGGGGGTCGAGCGCACCGGGAGGTCCGGGTCCGGCCTGCCGGGGCTGGTGTCGCGTACGGAGATCTCGTCGGCCAGCGCGGCGGCGACGGCGCGCAGCTCCTTGCGGAACTTCGTCAGCTGGTCCTCGGTCGGCTCGGTCCACGCGGGATCGCGTGGGGCCATGAACGCCTCGTAGTCCGGGGCGTCGTCCTCGTTCGTCGTCATGGCGACAATGGTAGTTGTCGTGAACCTGGATTGTCACGGGAACCGTGATTGTCGGTGTGCGGCTCCTGGGGACTGCCGCAAAGTCACCCAAATTTGGGTGACCGGCGCCCCGGAGGGCTTGTTATCAGCGCCGGGGGTCGGAATCAGCCGTACGGCTGTCTGATCTGGGGTGTCTCAGCTGTACGGGCACCCGGACGGGCAGATATGACATGGGGCGACATAGGCACGGCACGGGGGTTGGTGGTCGGGGGTGAGCGACGTGTTGGGGCGGCTGCGTCGGTCTCCGGAGGGGACACCGCGCAACTTCCGGCGGGATCAGGAACTGCAGCTCCGGCTGCGCGGGGAGTACGGCCCGGAGTGGTGGCAGGTCCTGCCGGGCTTCACGCTGCTCCTGCTGGGGATCGCCGCGCCGCTGTTCACCCTCGGCTGGCTGTGGGACCGGATCGGCTGGTGGGCCGCGTTCCTGGGCGCGGTGGCCCTCGCGTACGCGGCACGCGCCGCGGTGCTGCGCCGGCGGCAGGCGTTAGCGCGCAAGAGGCGGCGGGCGGTGCGCTTCACCCTCGACCAGGTCGACGCGGCCGACGACCGCGGCTTCCGGACCATCGTCGGCCGGCTCCTGATCCGCGACGGCTGGACGCGGGTGCGCGGGGTGCGCATCAGCGGGACGGTGGTGCACCTGGTCGGGAACGGGCCCGATGGGCGCCAGCTCGGCCTCGCCTTCGAGCGCGGTGTCGAGCGGGCCGGGCAGGAAGACGGCGGCCGGGCGGCGCTGCGCCCGGTGAGCGGTGCCCCGCAGCTGCCGGACGGGGTCGAGGCTGGCCCCCGTGCGCTGTTCGTCGTCGTCAGCTCCGGCTCGTTCGCCCGGGAGCGGGTGGTGTGGGCGGCCCGGACGGACGTCCGGCTCGTCGACCGGCCGATGCTGCAGCGGTGGGCGGCCGGCGAGGACCTGGCGGTGCTCCTCGACCTCGGCCTGGACGACGTCCGGGCGGACGCGCCGTAGCCGGACGGGACATGCCGAGGGGGCCCGGGAGTTCTCCCGGGCCCCTTGTCGTCGGCGGGCTGGGGTCAGCCGGTGTGCCGGGGCAGGCGCTGCTCGGCCAGCTGCTCTACGGCGGTGACCCGGGCGGCGTCCCATCCCGGCTGGGGAGAGAGACCGGCCAGCATCCCGCGCAACTTCTTCGCCTCGACGACGGTGACGCCGTGCAGCTCGGTGCGCCCGCGCGGCGCGGGGACCTTCGCCCCGTGCACCGCGAGGATCGGCCGGACCGGCACCCCCAGCACCTTCGCGGCCTGCTGCGCCTCCCACACCACGGTCTGCAGCGCCTTGGTCTGGTCGTACCGCCCGTACCGGAGCAGCCCGCCCGTGATGACGATGCGGGACTTCTTCGACCGCCAGTTCTTACTGTCGACCAGGGCCACGCCGAACACGCCCACGACCAGGTGGTCGAGGTTGGCCTTCGACCCGGGGATGGCCCGGTCGTGCAGTACGGCGTAGCCGCGGCGGGCGAGGGGAGCGAGCAGCCGGGCCGTGGCCTCCTCGCCGTCTGCGCCGGACTTCCAGCTGTTGCGCTGGCGGCGGTAGATCTGGCGGACGCCGTAGGCGAGGACGGTGGCGGCGACCAGGGCGCCGACCTGCCACACGGTCACGGTGCCGGCGGCCCAGCCGGTGACCGCGGCGGCTGCGGCGGTCAGGGGCAGGGCCCACTTCGCACGGCGGTGCTGGGCGGCGCGCTCGGCCGCGCGCTGTAACTCGCCCTGGCGGCGGGCGCTGGCTCCGGCGTTGCTGCGGCGCCCGGGTGTGGTCGTCATGTCGTCGCTTCCTGGGTGGTGGTGGCGGGCGGGTTGAAGGGACGGAGAGGGGTGGCTGGTCAGCCCTGCGGGTGCTGGCAGGAGGGGCAGTCGATGGACTCGGACGCATCGGCGGCGGACGCGCCAGCCGCTTCGGCGACCGCGCGCCAGCACAGAGGCAGGCCGCTCTCGTCGAGCGTGCGCCCATGACTGGGGAATTCGTCGTCCCGGCCGTAGAAGACGGCTACGAAGGGCTCGACGCCGGGCAGGACAATGCGAGTCGGCTCAACTCGGAGGTAGCCGTACACATCCGCAGGCGGGATGGACGCGAGGCTCTCCCACACCAGGCAGTTCAGGACCTGCGCGACGGTCCGGCGCTCGTGGTCGTGCCCGAAGCACAGGTCCCAGGTGCTGCCGTTGGGACGCAGCACGTCCAGGCGGTCGGTGATGGTCAAGGTGAAGGTGTCGGAGATGTAAACGGGCTGGATGGCGGGCGTGGGCGTACGGCGGCGCAACAGCTGACGGATGTTCATGGGGTCGGGTCCTCCTCGTCGTCGAATGCGTCGGTGATCAGGTCGGGCCAGCGGGCATGGCCCCGGAACTCCAGGCGATGGCGCAGCATCTCGGCGGCCTGGTCCCGGGGGACCTCCAGGGCGAAGTCGTCCCTGGCGCGGGCAACGACGTCGCCGACGGAGACGCGCATCGGGCGAGTGATGCGCAGGTCGGTGACGGGCTCGGCGAGTTGGGCGCGCACGGCGGTGGAAATGGCCTGGTCGGTGGCTGCCAGCAGCCGCTTGCGGTAGTGCTCGGCGGCGGCCCGACGGTCCTGCTCGGCCCGGTGCCGGCGGACGCGGCGACCGATCCACGGACTGAGCAGTGCGAGCAGCAGTGCCGTACCGAGCAGGACGTAGACGGTCATCGTCACTTGCCCCCGGCGGTGGTGAGGCGCTTGACCTCGGCCTGGGCGAGGGCCAGTTCCGTCTGCACCTCGCGCATCTTGTCCTTCGTGTCGTTCACGGCCGTGTTGAGCTTCTCGACCTGGCCCTCCAGCACGCCCTGCCGCTCGATGGCCCGGCCCAGCTCGGCCGCGTGCGCCTTCTCCTGCTCGGTCCGGCGCTCCTTCTCGGCGGCGACCCTGGTCTCGGCGTCCCGCTCTGCCTGCAGGGCGAGGGCCTCCGCCTCCCGGGCACGCCCCTCGGCAGCAGTCGCTGCGCCCTGAGCCGCTGTGACCGCCTGCTCCTTCTCGGCCTGCACCGCCTTGACGGTCTTCTGCATCGCCTCGACCTCGGCCTTCGCCGCGACCTCGGCCTTCCCTGCCTTGTCCTGAGCTTCGCGGACGCGCTTGTCGGCCTCCTCCTTGGCGGCGGTGACCTGCTGCTTTGCCTCGTCCTGGGCGCGCTTGACGGCTGCGGCGGCCTCCTCCTTCGTCTTCTCGACGGCCTGGTCGGCTTCGGCCTGCAGGCGCTCGACGCGCTCCTCGGCCTCCGCGCGGATCCGCTCGGTCTCGGCCTCGAACCGGGCGGTCTCCTGCTCCAGTTCGGCGATGGCCCGGTCGGCTGCCTCCTGGGCTTCCTCGGTCTCCGCGCGGGCGAGGTCGCGCTGACGCACGGCGGCTTCCCGCTCGGTGTTCGCGGTGGTGGCCTTCTTGCGCCACTCGGCGACCTGGGAGTCCGCAGCCGCGGCGACGGAGGCGACCTCGGCCTCGGCGGCGTCCGGGTCGGTGATGGTTGTGAGCAGCTCGATGTACCGGGCCAGTTCCGCCCGCAGCTCGTCGACCTTCTGCAGCACGATGCCCTGCACGATGCCGGCGGTCCGGGCGGAGTCGGTGACGACGCGGTCGGACGGCTCCTCGACGGGCGCGGCCTTGGTGGCGCTGGCCTTCCCGCGCTTGGCCCGGTAGGCGCTCATGGCGTTGTGATCAGGGTCGGAGCAGTATTTCGGCGCGCGGCCCGGGGCGTTGGGGTCCTTGGGGACCGGCCGGGCGGTGCACTCGGGGAACGCGCACCGGGGCGCCTCCTCGACGGTGGCCTCGGCGGTCTGCTCGGTCGGCTGCTCGGTCATCTGCAAGAACTCCTACGGGGCGGTGCGGTCGGTACGGCGCGCTGCGGTCGACAGCGTGCCGTATCCGGGGACGGGTGCGGGTACGGGTGCGGGTCGCGGCTCACGCGGCGGTCGTGTAGTGGTCGGCGTTCTCGCGCATGGCGGTCAGTCGGCCGCGCTGCTTGCCGATGGCGAGGTGGGCCAGCGGGGTGCGGGCCTGGGGCCAGACGGCGGCGGCGCGCTGGGTATACCGGCTCGGGGTGAGCAGGATGACGTCGGCGTCGGTCAGTCCCAGCTCGGCGGCCTGGGCGCGCAGTTCCTCGACGGTGATACTGCCGGCGTCTTCCCATGTGTGGTCGTACGGCTCGACGTCCTGGTCGAGCCGCAGGAAGCCGTGCAGCGCGCTGAGTACCAGGACGGTGCCGCCGTGGGCGGTGAGGGCGTCGGCGGTCCGGCGGGCGTGTGTGTGCAGCTTGCCGACGTAGAGCTTCCCGGCCGGGGCGGCGTGGTCCAACTTCGCCCCGGAGCAGGGGATGACGACGACCGGCCCGGCCTCGGCGGGGGAGGTGGTGCCGTGGAACAGGGCCAGCTGCTCGCCATGTGCGGCGGTGACCGGCCAGCGCGCGGCCGGGGCCTCGATCCGCTCGGCGGTGTCGAGCAGCTCCACGGCGGCGGCGGGGTCGTAGGCGTCTCGGATCTCGACCCACCCGTACTCGCCGAGGGTCCCACCGAGGGTCTCGGCCTGCTCCCACAGGGGGAGGGCGGGGTCGACCTCGACCACGGCGGCGGGCTGGGGTCCGGTCAGCACCTGGACGATCCGGCGGAAGGCGACAGCTCGGAAGTAGGCGGCGGCGGCCCGGCGACCGCTGACGCCCAGGGCCTCGAAGTGGCCGGCGTGCCGGGGTCGGCGGGCGCACTCGCCGTACATGCGGGCGGCCCAGCTGGTCAGCTGCTCGGCATGGTCGAGGACGCGGGGGAGAGCGGCGGCGTAGCGGGCCACGTCCTCGGCGGGGCCGGTGACGCGCAGGGCTCGCCCGGACCGGTCGAGCTGGCGGGCCTCAACGCCGAAGCGGACGGCGACGGTGCGGGCGGCCTCGGCGCGCTGGGGACCGCGGCCGGTGGCGTAGGGGAAGTTCAGGCGGACCGCGGCGCGGCCGTGCGCACGCAGCTGCAGGCGGTCGGTGTCGACGTAGCGCGCGCACCGGGCGGCGTAGCGGGCGGCGCGCTCCGGTCCCCAGCCGGTGTCCCACAGCGGCCGGCGGGCGGCGGTGCCGTCCTCGCGCTGGATCTCGTGGCCCTCGTCCCGCAGTCCCATCCCGTGCCCCCTTCGTGGTGACTTGTGAAGGATTCCAGTCTAATGCATTGCATTGCATTTCGTCAATGCATTTCATCACGTGCGATGCAATGAAACGCAATGTTTTAGGAGTGTGAGCATGATCGACGGCCGTGTGTTCGCCGGTCGCGGCGACCTCCCCGGGGTGTCACGGCCCTGCCGTGCGCGCCACGGCACCGGGCAGGCCCGGTCCCCGCGGCCTTGGGCGGTGGGTCCTCACCGGGCCGGGCCGACGACCGACGACACGCTCCTGGCCACGGCGAGACCCGGGCCGACGCGGAGCGACCTCACCGGCCGGTCACCACGGCGCGGCAGCAGCTGCTCCCCCTCGGCCACGGCCGGCGGTGCGCTCTCCTCACGCGCCCGTCATGCGCGACGGCGGGAGTACGGCGGGCTGCCCCGCTCCGGCCAGGCAGACGGCGACCCGTGCGCCACCGACCCCCCTCCCTCCGCCGCTGGCCGTCTTTTCCCAGCCCGAAGCACCTGCAGCCGCGCACGCTGCGGGCCACGGAGGCTTACGGACCCTGGGCGCCCCCTCCCCCGGCGCCCGCGCCATGCCCCGGGCCGGAGTGGGGTGCTCCCTCGTCGGTCGGGCGCGCGCAGCGCTGCCGCAGGGTTCCCGGGAGCGGAGGGGATCGCGCTCGCGCGACCGCGTGCGGCGCCGGAGGCGTCCTCGGAGTGGACGGGGTTCCTGTGGCACCCTCCGGGGCCCGGTCGTCGAGGGAGCGCACCGCGACCCCCGCACCGACCCCATTCCCCCACCGGTCGGCGGCCGACGACGTTCTCCCCGCCCCCTCGGAGTAAGGGCCTGCCGGAGGCGCCTTGTTCTGTGACCCGGGCCAGTTGCCGGGCGGCGGTCGCCGTGCTCGCTCGGATGCCCGGGGCAAAGGCGTTGGCCTGGGCCGGTTTCAGAAATCCGACCGTGGCTGAGGCGTGCGGCGTTCGTTCGCGGCGGCTGCTGCGGTCACCCAAATTTGGGTGACCGGCGGTCCTGCCGCGCGGCGGCGCGAGCAAGTTGGCTCCGAAGGGGAGCTTTCCTCGAGGGCGCCGGACCGGGGGCGGGACCAGCGCCGGGGGCCGCTTCGCGCGCGGGCGCGTAGGGCGGTCCCAAAAGTCCCAAAACCCCGGCGACCAGCAGCACAGTGCGCCGGGACCTGGGGGCGGTCTCGGCGCACTGACGGTGGGCGGGGCGGGTGTCGGCTACGCCGTGGTGTTCGGCGGCGGGGTGCCGATGGCGATGCGGGCACCGACCAGCCGCCCGGCCTGGGCTGCCGTGCGCAGTGCCTTGGTGGCGGCCTTCGCGTCGTCGCGCAGCTCGGCGAGGCCGACGTCGCCGACGTAGAGCACGGCCCAGCCGTAGTGGGCGACGGCAGGGAGCCAGCTGTCGGGCAGCTCGACGCTGCCGGCGTAGAACTTTCCGCCCTCGGGATCGAGGACCAGCAGCCCGTCCTCACCGGCCGGACCGTGGCCGAGCAGCAGCACGCCGACCCACTCGGGGATCTGCGGTGGGGCGTGCTTGATGCGGGAGATCAGGGTGAAGCCGTCGCCCAACAGGGAGCTGGCGACCAGGTTGGTCAGCTCCGACATGGGGCCGGGGCCGCTGGAGTCGTCGAACGCGTACGCCTTGGAGACGGTCTCGGCGACCAGGACGGGGAGGGTGGCGCCGCCGTGGTCGAGGACGGCGGCGGTCATCGTCATGTCGTAGCCGTCGGCGGGCACGGGCGGCTGGTGGTCCTCGGGGAGCGGGACGACCTCGGAAGGGCCGCACGCGGCGTGGACGTAGACGACGTGCACGAAGGTGCCGTTGGTGCGCACCACCATGTTCACGGTGCCTTCCAGCCGGGTCCGGCAGTACACGCACGTCCCGTCGACCAGGGAGACCTCGGCGGCGCGGGCGAGGCCCTCGGGCCCGAGCAGGGCGCGGACCTCGGGGCTCATCTGCAGCTCAGTCACGGGCGTGCTCCTGGTCGTGCTCGTCGCGGACGGCGGCGGCGTGCTCCTGGCGGGCGTAGCCGCGCGGGTCGGTGTCCCATCGGGGGTCGGCGGCCGGCACGGGGCCACGGCCAGTGCCGTGGGCGCGGTCGTGCTGCAGCAGGCGGCGGGCGGTGTCTTCGGCGTCCTGCTCGCTGGTCGCGGGGTCCTCGACCTCGGCGAGGGCGGGCACGGCCCGGTCGGCGAGGGCGGCGCGGTGCACCCGGTACGCGCGCTCGCGCTGCGGGTCGCCGGGGCTCACGGTCAGCTCGTCGTCCAGGCGCTGGACGGCGGCCGTCGCGCGCAGCAGGGCGAAGGGGTCGGTGGTGCTCATCGGGTCCTTCCGGGAGAGGCGGAGCGGCCGGAGCCAGCTCGAATGGCTCCGGCCGCCGCGGTGTTGGGATCCAGGGTCACGCCTGCGCGGGGTCGTCGGCCCCGGTCTTCTCGCGCATCTTGTGCACGGCCTGCCGGGAGATGCGGGCCCGGCCGGCGATGTCGGAGTCGCTGTGGCCCCAGTCGATCGCCCGGTTGACCAGCTGGCGGCGCTCGGCGAGGTACTTCTCCAGCCGGGCCACCTCGGCGCCGACAACGGCGAGGCGGTCCCAGTCCTGCTCTCGCAGCCGGGCCCGGTGGCTGTGGGCGGCGTCCGCGGTGCCGAAGAGGCGTACCCCCCGCTGCCCGGCGTGCAGTTCCTCGCGCTCGATCCAGGCGTTCAGGGCGGCGTCGGTGGTCTCGGAGGTGATCTCACTGGCGGCCAGACGGCCGTGTTCGGCGTCCCAGTCTCGGAAGTCGCGGGCCGGCCGGGGGTCTCCGTCCATGAGGACGGTCCGGTACCAGGAGCGCACGCCCAGCACGTGCAGTCCCACGCCGCTGCCGTCGCGGTACGGGCGGCCGAAGACCTTCTTGATCTCCGGGTACCAGTGCTCCGAGCCAAGGCACCTGGTGTGGACCGCGCACTCGTGCGCGAGCTTGTCGAGGGACAGGCCCAGCAGTCCGGGCCGGTAGACCTGGGGGCAGCGCGCGACGATCTCGGCGAGGTCGACCAGGTCGGCGTCGACCTCGCGCTGGGCTGCCTCGCGGTGACGGGAGGTCAGGCGGCAGAGTTGGCGGCCGGCGTGTGCGGAGGCGGCCGACCAGTCCAGCTCGCCCCCGGCCTCGAAGAATCCGTCGAGCAGCTGCTGGGCGTACGGCGCGACCAGTTCCAGCAGGGCGTTGGCGGCCTCGACGTCGAGGTACGGGTGGCCGGTGAAGCCGGAGTCGACGGTCCAGCACAGCAGCTCGGGGACCTGCCCGGCCCACATCTCCGCTCCGGACCCGGGCAGGTACAGCGTGCCCGGGTGCCAGCGCTTCCAGATCTCGCGGGGGACGTCGTTGACGGCCGTCCAGCGCCGGTCCCACGGCTCCCGGTGCTGGGTGCTCTCGTGGAAGCTCAGCTCGCCCGTGACGGTGTTGAGCAGGACGTGCTGGTAGGCCCCGGGCTTGTGGGAGCCGTGGACCGGCTCGGACGGGATCACGCTCTCCACGGTGGTGATGGTGACGCGGGGCGCCTGGTAGGTGGCCACTTCGATCTGCGGCACGGACACGGTCTCGTTCATCCAGTTCTCCTCGCTGAATCCGGGTCTGACGTAAACAGGTTGACGGTCATTCGGCTCTAGCGTCAACCGGTTGACAAAGGATGGCCGGAAGTCGGATGAGCGGCTGATAACAAGCCCAGCGGTGCGGGACGGCTGAAGATCGGCAGAACCGAAGCGGCTGCGCCGGGGGGTCAAGCCGTGGCGATACGGCGCTCGATGCGGGCCCTGGCGGCGGCGTGGTCGCCTCGGCCGTCGGCGGTGCGGGGGTAGCGGCGGCGGGGCGCGCGGGTGAGCGTGGTGAGCACCAGGGCGGTCTGCTCCTCGTGCGTCTGGACGCCCGTGCGCACTCCGGCCTTGGGGGCGCGCATCCACTCCTCCTCCTGGCGCCACCACCGGTACAGCTCGGTCTCGACGGCGTACAGGCGGGCGCGGGCGGCGAGTCGGCCGTGGGTGCCCAGGGCCTTCGCCGCGGCGACCAGGGAGCCGGGCCGTGGGCGGTAGTACGGGGTGCTGGAGCGCTCGGCGGCGAGGGTCTGGCGGCTGGTGTGCTGGTCGGCTCCACGGCGCCTGAGAACGGCTCCTGCGGCCGTACGGCAGCGCTCCCCCGGGGCAGCCTGACAGGTCGGGCACTCGTGATGAACCGTCATCACCGCGCGTGTGGCGACCAGCAGGTCCCGCATCCGGGCGAGATGCTTGGCGACGGTCCGGGGGCTGTAGCCGGTGCGCTGGCAGATCTCGGCGAGGCTGAGGGACCGGTGGGCGTGCTCGGCCAGCTGCTGGTAGACGCGCCCCGCGTGGTGGCCCAGCCCGCCGGCGTGCTTCTCAGTGCGCCGGCCGTGGGAGAAGACGTCGGCGTGACCTGCGGCGAGACGCTTTTTAAGGAGGGAGATCAGTGTGGTGCGGGTAGCCCCTAGGGGGGGCGGGGTTCCTTGTGTCCCACCCCGTGCAACGGTGGTGAAAGCAGGGTGCGAAGCGGTGACGGGGAGCAGCTCGTAGGTACCGGCCGGGCCGTTGTCGGTGGCGCTGCCCAGCCAGCTGTCGAGCTGCAGGCGGCCGAACGCCCGGTGCATGGTCGAGCGGCCGGTGCCGGTGGCGATGGCGGCCCGGCGCGCGTCCAGGCTCAGCACGGTGCTGCCGGACTGCAGGGCGAGCAGACAGAACAGGTCCAGCGCGGCCCGGTCGGCGGGGCCGGACTCGATGGCCCAGCGCTCCGGGCAGGCGTCAGCACCCTGCTGCAGCTGCTCGACCAGGGCGACGGTCTCGGCGACGGTCTCCGTGCGCTGCAGGGCCTCCTCGGTGTGCGGCAGCCTGCTCGCGTACTCCACGCAACGGGCCCACTGGCGTGCCAGTTTCTCCTCGGCGTCGATCTCGTCCAGCGTCACGCGCAGCGTGCCGATGCCGGGCGCGGTGCACACGTGCAGCAGCCCGCCCTCGCGGTACCGGCGGTCGTCCATCAGCCGCTCGACCATCGGCAGCGTCCAGCGGCGCAGGGCCAGCCGGGTCAGCAGGGAGCCGCACACCTCGCTGACCCGGTCGGCCGGCGGGCGGCGGGTGAGCAGCGCCATGGTCTCGCGGTCCAGCACGGTGGTGGGCGTGCCGTCGAGACGGGGGCCCAGCTTGTCGTCGAGGACCTCGGCGAACTGGTCCTGGCCGACCACCTTGGGGCGGAAGTCCGCGCGGGCCGGGACGGCGTCGATGATGAGCAGCAGCCGGAGGAACGCGTCGGACGGGTTGCCACAGGTGGCCGGGGTCAGCAGGTCGGCGGCGCGGCAGGGGTCCGCCGGGCTCATCAGCTCGCTGCGGCCACCGTTGCGGTGCGGGGCACCGATCGGCCGGGCGGCGCCCGTAGACGACTTGAGCAGGCCGTAGTCGAGGGTGGGAAGGCGCTTCGCTGCGGCCACGGCGATGGACTCGACCAGCGTGGCCTCCAGCAGCGTCTCGGCGGCCACCCACACGTGCCGTCCGCCGACGGATCCGGAAGCGGCGACCACGTAGGTCAGCCCGGCCTCCTCCATCCAGCGCAGCAGAGTTGCGAGGTCGGGGCCGACCTCGCCACGCTTGTCGTCGAAGTCGAAGAGCAGCCAGCGGTAGCGGCGGAACTTCGACGACAGGTAGACGGCGTACGGGCCGCGAGGGGCGCCCCGCAGGGAATGCATGGAGCGCTCGACGTACTTGTGCCGCCACTTGCCCTCGGAGTTCTTGGTGTCGACGCGCACCGACAGCCGCGGAGACAGCTGCAGAAAGAGCGTCTGCAGGTCCACGCGCGCGGCCCGGGGAGCGGGCAGAACACCGGTATGAGGATTGTGGTTCGGGGCAGATGACGGGCTGTGCACGCCCGGTTCCCCGGACACTCCGGGGTCGGGCATGAGCTGTCCGGCACCGTAGCGGTCCGCTACGATGGGAGGGCTCCTTAACTTAAAAGAACGCCGAAGCCCCTCTCGCCTTGACGGCGGAGGGCTCCGAACGCGGCCATCCAGGTCGCACGAAAGAGCAGGGCTCCGGGGCTCTTTGGTTAGGGGACCACCGCCCGTCAGACGCCGTGGAAAGCGCCTGGGGGCTTGACTCACCTCCTCCTCGGTCTTGTCGAGGGGCCCGGTTGGAAGCCGGTCCGCTCTGGGGGCTGGCAGGTAGGTGGTCGGCTGGGGAGCCGACCGGTGGGTGGAACTACATGTGAATCAGTTGGGATTCAGCGGGCTGGCAGGCCCGTAGTGCTGAGTCCCTTGCACGTCGAACGGCGGGGCCCCGGTTGGATGACCGGGGCATTTTTCTTGCCCTTCGACGGTTCTGCGGCTAGCCGGTCAACGGAAGTTGCTCGGCGGTCTGCCTCTCCTCCTCTTCGATCTCGGCGAGCCGCCACAGCGGCACACCGTTCTCGTTGAGCTGGTCCTGCTCGACAAGCCGCTTGAGGTAGAGGCCCATCGTCATGCCCGCGGCCTTGGCGTTGATGAACGCCTGGGCGTGGACCTCGGCAGGAACCATGCCGGTGAGGCGGACCATCCCCTTGCGATCGGCGTGCACCATCGGCGCGAGGTACTCGCGCTCTTGAGAGTTACGTGATCCGTAGGGCCTAGCCATGATCGCAATCCAACAGCATCACGGTTCACGTACACAACTCTGGTGGGGTGTGTCGCCGAAGATTTCCTGTGAGGCGGGCGTTTATCACCCGAGATCCCGTGTCGCGGGAGGCCAGCGGCATGACGGGCCATCACCGTAGTTCGAGCGCTTTCGAGTTGGGGACACCACGATCGGCTCGCCGAATCGGATATCCGTCCGTCCCGCTGCCGGCCGACGGCTGCTCTCGATCCGGTCATCCCGGAATCCCCTCCTGCACTGCTCCGTTGACGGGCCTTCATAGCCGTAGACGTATCGGCCCTCGGAATCGTTACAGGTTCGGGGACACGAATTTCTGCACGTCAGGTGGTGTCCCAGGGGGTGAGAGCACTTCCGGGGGCAGCGTCCCGCCGGGCGGGAAGCATCCGGCAGATGTCTCCCGTGGGGGACGGCTGTCCCGGCCTGGCTGTGCTGAGCGTGGGGCATGGTTCGCGTCGTCACACTGGGGGAACGTCGTCGGCCGGATTTTGTGACACCCCTGTTCAGGGAGGGGCGGCGGTCTCTATCGGCTGGCTCCCTCGGGCCACAGGACACGCACCGGGACGCCGGTCCGCTCGGCGTATGCCACTACGTCCGCGGTGCCCCCGTATCCCCATGCCGGCTTCCCGTCCCACACGGCGAGCAGCTCGTTCACCAGACCGACGAGGATTTCGGAGCCAGCCTGATGGGCCTCGGAGGTCGACTCGGTCATGCCGGTGTGGTGGACGTCGCCCGCGCGGGAGATGAGCCGGTCGTAGAGAGGGTGGTGGGAGTCGGGCAGGCTCTGGCGGTACTCGGCGGCCGGGACGACCACCTCAAGACTGCCGCCGTGCTGCAGGACGGTCTCGGCGAACCAGGCGTCGGGGCCGTCGGCGATGCACGAGACGCCAATCAGTTCGGCCGGGTTGTACTTGCTGACCTGGTCGGCCAGAAGAGCCCGCACCTGTTCCTCGACCTGCGTGCTCAGTCCGCGGTGCCCGGTGATCCCCACCCTCATGCCGTGGTCACTCCCCTACAGGTAGACGCCGTGCAGGCGCTCGTCGAAGTCCCGCACCACCTTGGGCGGTGAGGTCGTGGTGAGGCTACGGCGCACGGCGCGGGCACGTTCCACGATCCGGCCAGACCGGTACTGCAGGCCGGTGTCGAGTGCACGGGAGGCTAGGGCGAACGCAGCCTCCAGCCGTCCGCCGGCCAAGTGCCCGGCGGCGATGTCGAGGACCAGCAGGGCGCGTTGCTTCGCGTGGCCGG
>NZ_JBIUYF010000016.1:0-50301 GCF_044744405.1 Streptomyces sp. NPDC087310
GGTGCGGTAGGGATTCGAGCTGTAGGGGGAGACGGTTGCCTGGAGAGTCTGAGAGGGCGGCTTGAGCGCCTCTCAGAAGAGCAAGGCTCGACGAGCCGCACGAGCCCCTGTACGCTCGCCAGAGACGAGCTGAGGCCCGACCCCCAACGTGGGGGCGGGCCTCGACTGTTACCACGAGTGATTTGAGGCGGCGGCCGATTCCGCCGCGCGCTTCGCGCGCCGGCGCTGGGCTGCGCCCCATGTCCATGGGGAAACGCACGGGCACCACGGCGGCCGTGGGCCGCGCGAGCGCGGCCCATCCGGACGGGTCAACGCCCCATGTCCATGGAGGAATCCCGGGACTCGACAACCTCGGCGGGGCGGGGTTCGGGGAGGGCCAGGACGAACTCGGCGGCGGGGGAGTCGGGTTCCGCTTCGGGGCCGGGCCCGGTGTCGGCGGGCTGCTCCTGGTCCTCCTCGACGGCGGCCTCGGCGGGGAGGGTGAACGGCTGCTCACACAGTCCGCAGATGATCGGACCCTCGGCCAGGACCTTCGGTGTGACGGGGAACGCCCGCGGCTCCGGCTCGCATCCGCATGTGACCTTGACCCGCTTGCCGTTGGTCGAGCCGGGGGTCTCCGGCTCGGTGGGCTCCTCCTCGACGGCGGCGTCCTCGTCGTCGACACCGAGGCCGGGGAGGGCGGCCGCGTCGAGCTGGCGGATGACGGACGCGTACTTCTTGCGGGTCGCGTCGGTCAACGTGCAGTTGGAGAAACCCAACGGCTTCTCGCTCTTGCGCGGAGGTTCGAGTCCGACCTCGCGGGCCAGCTGCGCGAACTCTTTGCGGTGCCACCTGTGGTCACCCTTGGAGGTGTCCTGGATTTTTCGAACATGGGCGAGCGCGTGGGCGGCCTCGTGCAGCTCGGTCTTGAGGATCTCCTCGCCCCCGTCGCGGATCGTCTCTCCGGCCACGAACAGCTCGGCGAGCCTGCCCTCGTGCTCGGCCACGGCCCACCGGTCGGCCCAGTGGTGACCCCGGGTCGGGTAGTGCCGGCGGCGGGGTGCGTCGGTCGACGTGCGGGGCTTCTCCGTCTGCCTGCGCGCGATTCCGGTTCCGCTGATGAACAGGACCGGCGGCACGTCCGGGTGGTTCTTCTGGATCGCGGCCCAGCACTTCTCCAGCGCGGCGATCATCCGGGTGCCCTCGCGGCCCGGGTCGGTCTTCGGGACGTTCACGGTCGCTCCTGCCTCCATGTGCATGGGGTTTGATCAACGTACGGGCGGTTCCAACTGTTACCAGGGGGTTCAGAAAAGGGTCTCCTGGGAGGCCCCCGAGGGGTTACCCGCTGCAATCGCGGCGGCGATGGCCACCTCGACGTCGGCGCCGGTCGCCAGGGCGCCGAGGATCGCGTCGCGGATGGCCGTGGCGCGTCCGTCCGGGCCCCGGACATCGCCGAGCGCGTGCCCGGCCCGGTGGCTGCGGGCGTAGTAGTCGCGGATGTTGTCGAGCCGTTCGCCGGCCACCCAGTGGGCGGGAAGCTGACAGCTGGACTCATCGCACGTGTGCCGTACGACGTGGCCCTCGGGGAGGGCGTCGGCGCCGTTGGCGATCACGTAGCCCAGGACGTGCGCGGTGACCACGCGGGAGGTGCCCGTCTTCCTCGATCCGGCGCGGAGCTTGCCGTGGCCGGAGCTGCTGATCGCGCCGAGGAAGTAGTGGCAGAGGTCCGGGCCCCGGTCGGTGTAGACCTTGGCCCGGTAGCTCTCGACGGTCGCGGGGTCAGCCGCCAGGGCGGCCCACGGGACGACCGACTCGGGACTCATCAGACGGCCATGCCGTACACGATGGTGAAGACGGTGCCGAGCGAGCCGATGATGAACACGCCTGCCAGTCCGGCGATGATCAGGCCCTTGCCCTGCTCCGCGCTGAACGTGTCGCGCATCGCCGTGGCGCCGATCCGCTGCTTCGCCGCTCCCCAGATCGCGATGGCCAGGCACATCAGGATGGCGAGTGCCATGACGACCTGGACCATGGTCTTCGCCTCGGTGCCGAGGGCGCCGAACGGTCCCCAGTCGGGAGCGATGCCCCCGATGATCGTGTTGATGTCGCCCTTGTCCGCGGCCAGCATCATGTGGCTCGGCCCCTCCTGCTCGTCGTGGTCCTGGTGCTCGTCGTCGTCACCGTAGCGACTGGCCGGGCCGGGCGGAGCCGGTGCCGGCGCAGTGCCCGCACTGACCGCTCTGGTCGGAGTGCGCGTTGCGGCAGTGGGCCGACTCCTTGCTGACCAGGTTGGTCAGCCACTCGACCTGACCGGCCTGCAGCGGGACCTCGATCGCGGTTCCCCGGTCGTCGCCGTGCAACGGCGTGACGGTCAGCACTGCGGCGACCAAGGCGGGGGAGTGCTCGGCGTCGTCGGTCGGGTACTCGGTCATGAGCTGCTGCAGGACGTCGGCGAGCCGGGAGGCCGGCGGGAGCTGGTGGGCGTCGGCGGGGGTGGTGGACATGGGGTCCCTTCGTTGGTGGGGGAGTTGGGCGGGGGTGGGTGGTCACCATCCCCAGTGGTCGTACTCCTGGCGGATGTAGGGGCGGTGGGACGGGTCCCACTCGATCGCGCCCGGTCCGATCGGCCCCTGGTGGGTGCCGTGGTCGCGGTCGAACCGGGCCAGCTCATGGGCCAGCTTCGCCGCGTCGGTCACGAACTCCTCGACGTCCGGGTACGCGAGCGACAACCGGTCGGACAGGGCCGCGCGGCGGAGCAAGATCAGACGCTCCTGGTGCTCGTCGAACTCGTACGTGCCCTCAGCAACGGCGTTCGCGGTCTCGGCCCGCAGTCGCTCGGAGAGCGCCGTGAGTTCGGCGGTCTCGTGGATCAAGTCCGGGGCGCCCATGTAGGCGACTTCGGGCGACGGGGCGTCGAATCCTTCGCCGGTGACCGGGTCGGGCATGTCGGACTCTCCTTCTCAGAGGACGGCGGCAAGAGCAGCGGCGAGCGCGAGGAATCCGAGCCCGACCAATGCGCAGTCAATGGCGGCGCGGATGCGGCGGAACTTCCGTGCGGCGGCGGCCGCAAGGACCTTCGCCTCGTCGATCTGCTGCCCGGCGGCAAGTTGGGCGCGCAGCTGCTCGTCGGGCATCGCGGGCCAACGCGGCCATCCGGTGCCGGACAAGGTCGGGCGGACCGAGAGCAGCAAGAGCACGGTCGCGGTGAGCATGGCGACCGCGCCGAACGATCCGGTCACCAGGGAGGCGGTGGGCAGATGAGTGTTGCCGGCGGCCGAGACCAACCCGGCGAGGGTGGCCCCGGTCAGGGCCAGTAACAGGCTGGCCTTGCTGTCGCTGCGCCCCAGTTCCGCGCGGAGCGTGGCCACGGCGGTATCAACGTGAGCTTGGGGCACTGCCACGGGCAGCGGCTCGGTGGTCGTCATCGGGCGGTCTCCTCTACTTCCGCTTGCCCTGCAGGTCCTGCAACTGGCGCTCGGCCGTGTCCGCGCGGGTCTCGGCCGTACGGGCCCTGTCCTCGGCGTCCCGGACCTTGCTGTCGGCGGCGCGGAGCTGGCCGTACAGGTCCCTCGCCTCGCCTTCCAGCGTGGTGATGCGGCCCTCTCGGGTCTGCGCCGCGGTGGCCATCCGCTCGACCTCCTCGCGCAGGGCCTTCGCCACCTCCTTGGCGGCGTCGACCTTGGTGTTCGCGTCGGCGTGCGCCTGGCGGGCGGCGGCCTGGGCCTCCTCGACCTTCGCGTTCGCCTCGACCACGCGGGCGTTGGCGTTCTCGACGTCCTGCAGGGCCTTGGCCTTCACCTCGCGGGCACCGGCCTCCGTGGCCTCGACGGTCTGCCGCATCTCCTCGACCTGGCGCTCGGCCTCGGTCTGCGCGCGGCCGGCGGCGGCCTCCGCGGCCTCGACGCGCTCGTCGGCCTGCTGCTTGAACTCGGTGACCTTCGCGGCGGTCTCGGCGAGCAGCTGCTCGCGGGCCTCGGCGGCTTCCTGGGTGATCCGCTCGACCCGGCTCGCCGCGTCGTGCTTGGCGGTCTCGACCTCCATGGCCGCTTCGGTCTGAATGGTGGTGACCTGCTCGGCGGCCTCCTCGCGGATGCGCGCGGTCTCACTCTGGAACTGGGCCTGCGCCTCCTCGACCTCCTCGCGGGCGGCCGTGACGGCGTCCTCCGCCTCCTGGCGTGCGCGCGCGACCTCGGCCTCGGCTTCCTCGCGGACGCGCGCGGTCTCGGCCTCGAACCGGGCCTTCCCCTCGTCAAGCTGACGGAGCGCCTCCTCCGCTGCCTCGTCGGCCTCCGCCTTGGCCTCCTCGGCGCTCTTCGCCCGCCGCTCGGCCTTCTCCCTGCGACCGCGCTCGGTGACGAGCTCCTCCCGGGCCTCGGCGATCCGGGCATCGGCGCGGGCCTCGGCGTTGGCGACCTGGGCCTCGGCGGCCTCCGGGTCGTCGCGCCTCTCCAGAAGTGCGACGTACCGGGGGAGCTGGCTCTCCAGCGTCTTCACGGCGGTGAGGACGGTCTCGCCCACGAACACAGCGGTCGTGGCCGCGGTGGTCACCGGACGCTCGGTGTCGACCTCGACGGCCTCGGCGGCCGCGGTGCCGGCGGGCTTCTGGTTCTTGAGCTTGTATGCCGTGGCAGCGTTGTGCTCCGGGTCGTCGCAGTACTTCGGCGCCGCCCCCCGGACGCGCGGGTCCTTCGGGACCGGCGCGCGGTTGCACTCGGGGAACGCGCACTTGGGCGTCTTGTCCGCCTCGGTCGCGACGGTGGCCTCGGCCTCGGGCTGCTGCTCGCTCATCTGGGGTGCTCCTACTCGGCGTTGGTGAGGTCGGCGGGGCAGATCACGGGCGTCTCGGAAACGGTCCAATCGGCGCCCTGGTAACTGCCGGGGAACGCGTCGTCGACGAGCTCCCCGTCGTCGTCCCAGCGCAGGACGGCGGGGTCGTCGGGGTCCTCATCCTCGCGGTACCGCTGCTCGGCGTACGCGCGGGCCGTGGCCTCGTCCACGCACGGGATCGCGCCCGGGTCCTCGGCCCGGGTCACGAGCCAGATGGTCGGCTGCACGGCGGTCGGCTGGTCTTCCATCGCGGTCTCCTTCTCAGCGGTCCTGGCGAACGTGGCGGGGGCGCCCCCCGCCGGGGCCGTCACGCCTACGGCTCGCGCCTCTCGACACCGCCCTCGCCGTCCGACTGCCACACGTCGCTGTCGTAGACGACTCCGCCCACCACCAGGTCGTCGCCGACGACGTCGCGCATGAAGTCGAAGTCCTCGCCGCTGCCCTGCAGTTCGGTCATCGTGCTCTCCCTCGTTCCGGTCCTTCGCGGTCCCCCCATTCTAATCCATTCCAATTCATTACGTCAACCCAATCCAATGCATTACGGTGATGGATTGAATTGAAATGGATTGGAGGGGGGAGATCGACAACCGTGCGGACCGCCGTGCTCGCCGCGACGGCCGTGGGCTGCGGGTCCCCACGGGCCCGCGCCGACCGGTGACGACACGCTCCTCGCCACGACGGACCCGCACCGACGCGGAGCGACCTCGACGGCCCCGGCGTGACGCGCGGCAGCAGCTGCTCCCCCTCAGCCACGGCCGGCGGTGCGGTCGCCTCACGCGCCTGCAGGTGCGACGGCGGGGGTACGGTCCGGGCCACGACGAACCGGGGCAGTCGCCGACCGGTCGGCCACCGACCCCCCTCCCTTCGCCGCTGGCCGTCTTTCACAGCCCGAATCACCCGCAGTCGCGCGCGCTGCAGGCCACGGAGGATTACGGAGCCCCGGCGCCCCACGGACGGGCCGAGGACGCGCTCGACGGTCGACTCGGCGACGCTCGGCGCGGTAACAGTCCGCTCGACCGAGGGGCAGACTGTTACCGGTCCTGAGCTGGGGACGGTGTAAAAATCCGACCTCAAATGAGGGCCGAAAACAGGAAGTTGGCCGCGCGGACATCGGCGGGCGGCAACGTATCCGCCGACTGGTCGTTGAACCGTCCATGGGACGGGAAAAGGCGAACAAGCCACGGCGGCCGAGGAATCTGGGGCCGGTGTCGGACGGGCACGTCGAGGCGGTACCCGGGGTGATGGTGACCTTGACGGGCCCGGCTACGGTCACGGCGGCCACGGCGCACGAGCAGATGGCGACGGCCCCCGAGGCGCTCGCTGACTACGAACGGACGGGCCTGCAGTGGCAGGTCACCGTGAGAGGCCGGGGCACCCCGGAGCGCACGCACTCACGGGTGACGGAGATTCCGTCGATGTCCGAGGCTCTGCGCATGGCCTGCGTCGTGGCCGACCGGATGTTCCCGCCAAGCACCGCCCTGCTGCACACGCTGGCGGGCGACCCGGAGGCGTGGATGCCCACCTACCTCTCCGAGCACGGCAGCCTGCCCCGCCAGGGCGGATGGACGGCCGTTGCCGGCGGCGACGGACCTACCCACTCGTACGTGGCCACCGCCCAGATGTGACGTGGGACAGCCGCGGGCAGCAAGTTGGGACCGAAGGGGAGCTTCCGCGAGCAGGTCGTCGCACAGCAAGTTATCGGCGAAGACCGTCTTCGCCGTCTCGGCCCGGGGGTGCCGAGGTCCTCCTCGACCGAGGGCGGCCGAGGAGGGGGAGCTGCTCAACTGCCCTTGCGGGCCTGCCCGCTGTGCCAGGATCGCGGCATGATCGATCTGGGCGTACGTATCGAGTTCTACGAGCACGCATTCGAGGGCGAGCCTCCCCAGGGGCTCCTCGGCAAGGTCGAGCGGCCCGATGGCTACCGGGCCCTGGCGGTGCCGGCGGTGGGCGACCTCATCATGGGGACGTCGTTGCGGCTCGGCACGCGCGAGGAGCCGTACCCGCTGCCGGGCCCGCTGGAACTGCGGGTTCGGCGGGTCGAGCACTACCTCGTCCCGGAGCGCGACGGGGAGGTCCCGGCCTGGTGGGACTCCTACATAGAGCCGGGCGTGACGATCGTGCTGTACGTCTCCCTGTCGCTGACCGGCTCCGAGTCGCGGCGCCGGATGATCCGCCAGTTCGTCGCGGACGGATGGGTGTGCGACGGCGGAGCGGACGGGTCGGAGCTACGCGAGTTCGTCCTGCAGGCCCGGGAAGAACTGGGCCTGTCGTAGTTGGTCGGCCTTCCCCTCGGCTCCCGAGGGGGCCAGGCTGAGAGGGTGGCCAGGAAGCCGGTCCGTCGTTGCGGTACGTGCCGGGCGCCGTTGCCCCGGGACGCGGGGCCGAACCGGCGGTACTGCAACTCGGCCTGCCGCTCGAAGCACTGGCGCCGGGTCCAACGGCGTGAGGTGATCATCGGGCGGGCGGTGGATCGCTCGCTCGACATCATGCGCGGCGGTGAGCTGTACGCGCTCGGCCTGTGCCCGGTGTGCGGGTGGTCTGTGTCGGTCCGGAAGCGGACGGATGCCGTGTACTGCAGCAAGCGGTGCCGCACCCGGGCCTGGCGGATGCGGCGGCGGCTCGTCGAGCAGGGGCGTGACGCCTCCGAACGGCCGTCGCGGTAGGCGTCACATCGAGGCGCCTAGCCGTCACGATGGATCATGCTCCGGCGCGTCGGCGGCTATGGCGGATGCGCCATAGGAGCGGGCCTACAGCACGCCGTGCAGAGCGTTCTCGGCGAACCCGTCGTCGTCCTCGCGGTACGTCCTCATCACCTTCGAGCCCTTCGCCCAACCGCCCTGCTTCTCCGCCACGGCGTCCGGGTTGCCCGCGCGGGAGGACTCGGTGACCAGCCCCCGGCGCGGGCTGTGCCCGGTGGGCCGGATGTCGAGCTGGGCCCGCTCGCCGAGCCGGGTGATGACGTCGCCCACGGCCTCGTCGCCGAGGCCGGCCTCCATGACGGTGTGGTGTCGCGAGTGCAGGCGGCGGTAGGCAAACCCGTCCGGGTCGGCGCCGATACCGGACGCCTCACGCCAACGTCGCCAGGCCCGGACGGGGCAGAGGTGGGCGCGGGAGCCGTACGGCACCTGGACCACGCGCGGGTAGTTCTTGCTGATCCGCACGTCCACGATCAGGCCCCGGCCCTCGGGGTCCTCGGCGACGTGCCGCTCGCGGAGCCACCCGACCTCGTGCTCGCGGCCGGCGATGGCGAAGTGCATCGTCATCATCGACAGGTCGCGCATGCCGGACAGGTCGTCCGGCAGGATGCGGACGATCCGCTCCATGTGCCGTACGAGCAGGGCCGGGGCCTGACCCCGGCCACGCTGCTCGCCCGCCTTCTCCATCGCCTTGACCTTCGACTTCAGCAGGGCGCGGGCCTCCTCGGCGACGTCGACCGCCAGCTGCAGCTTGTGCTGACGGCGGCCGGTGACGACGACTCCGGCGAGACGGCGGTCGATGGTCGAGGGCGCCATGAACAGACCGGCCTTGTAGCCGGGCTGAATCCAGCACCACTCCGTGAACAACACGAGCGTGCCGGTCCGGACGGCCAGGGGCGGGAGGCTGGTCTCCTTGCAGAACGCTTCCCACGCGCGCCAGTCGGCGGCGTACCCGTTGCGGGTCTTCGCCGGGCGGTTGTCCTCGACGTGCTTCGTCGCGTCGCGGTCGATGCCGTCGAGCCGGGCCTCGGTCTCCGCGTCGAACCGTCCGGGCGCCGGGACACCGACCTGACGGTCCGTGGTGCTCGTCGTGACCGACTGATCCGCGTTCGTCATGGTCTCCCCTGAGTGCCCGTCATGCGGCTTTCTGGACTCCGGACAAGTGAGCTTATCCGGAGTCCAGCGGGCCGGGCACGACGAAGCCCGCCACCGTGTCGGTGACGGGCTTCATGATCCTTCTCAGCGCCAACGGCTGTACCGATGTTCCTCACCCGTGCGCGCGGGTCGCATCCGATGCGAGGTTACGGTCCGGCGATCAGCCACAGGATAAGCGCGGCGTCCAGGTCCTGCGAGTAGCGGTACACGACGCTGATCCCGCGGCCACCGGTCTGCTCGGGCAGCAGCTCGACGACGTACGACTCGCTGTGCGGGTCGGCGTCGGGGAGGCCACGCGCGTGCTCCGGGTTGGGGTCGTCTTCGAGCGCTCGGCGAACGGACTCAACGGCGACCTTCTCGGACCGGCTGAGCTCGCGGAGGATCTTCGCGGCGGTGAAGGAGTAGAAGGCGTGGCTCACCGGTCGCTGGCCCCCATGAGTCTCTGCCGGAGCTCGCCCTCGACGTGGTCCGTCGAGCGGGCGAGCGCGGCCATGCCCTGCGGGTCGTAGCGGAGCCGGATCCGGTGCCGGTACGCCTGAGTGATCTCGCGCACGCTCGTGAGGTCGTCGAGGTCGAGGGCGTTGAGTTCCTTCTCGAACTGCTGGCGGTCGCCGGGGAAGCCCCACGTCGACAGCGCCTCGCGCAGCTCGGAGAGCGTGCCCATAGGCGGGGTGAAGCCGGGCCGGTCGGCCTGGTGGTCGGGCTGTGCGGTCACGGTGACCTCCTCGTCGCTCTGGTGTCGACGCTACTCGTCTACCGCCCGGTGGCGGTACGGCCCGGCGGAATTCGCAGGCCCTGGTATCCGGGGCCGAGGCCGCGCCGTTGCCTAGTGTGTCGGATCGGGGTCGGCGGAACGACGGCCTGCTCCTGGTGCTCGTCATCAGGGCTGGTCACGGACTCGCCGGGATGGAGGCCGAGGCGCTCGCGGAGCTGGCCCAGTTGCTGCCTGATGACGAGCATCGCCGCGGCGGCGTCGGAGTGCGCAACCGCGAGGGCGAGCGCGGTGGTCTCCAGCGACTCGACCGCGTCCTCGACGGCGGCCACGCTCCAGCTGGCCGGAGTGCTGGCGGCGTCGTGCAGTTCGCACGCGGCATCGGCCAGGGCCTCGGCCCGCTCGGCGACACCCGGCGCCGCGGTGCTGGGCAACAGGTCCATGGCCTACTCAACGACGGTGACGGTCGGATGGCTTCTCCCCTATATAGGGAGAGGCCCCGGCGGCGGGCAGCATCGGCCGGACGTCGCCCTCGCCACCGGGGCACTTCTCCAGTCTCCCCTACGCTGCGGCCTCGCCCGCGCCGGCGGGCAGCAGCTGCTCGTCGAGGTCGCGGTGCACGGCCTGGACGCGGAGCTCGTCGAGGTGGTCCATGTGCGCGGCGGCCCGGGAGGCAAGAACAGGTGCTCGGTGCCGACCGCCCCCGCACCCGACCGCGATGGTCACGGTGGCGTCGTCGTCGGCCTGGGCGAGCAGCTGGTACGCCGCGGTGACCATGGCGGCGAGTAGGGCCTGGGCGCCGGGGGTGCGCATCACGGCCCGCTGTACGCGGGGGTCGCGGGCGTCGAGGTCGCGCAGGGTCGGGTCGAGGTACGGGTCGGTGAGGTGACGGGCGTCGAACATCAGGGCACAGCTGGGCCGGGGCTTGCTGTGCCCGTAGCCGAAGCTCACGATTCGCAACTGGGGCATGGGTCTACGGTCGGGCCAACTCGGCTCCGGAACCAGGGACTTCGCCGTGTTGCCCGTTTCCTCTTTCTGGGCCCCGGCGGCCGCGGGTTCGGCGGTAGCCCAGCGGGCGGGCGATCACGGACGCGAGAATGGGCCCCCTGTCGAGGTCAACTCAGGGGCCCTCAATGGTGTTCTTGCTGTTTCAGCTGCTCGGGCGTAAGTGGCTGAGGCGTCAGGAGAGGCCGAAGTCGCTGGGGCGTCCGGCCGCGACGCGGGCGCCGGCCAGCTTGCCCTCGCTCGCGGCGACGGCCAGGGCGGCGGCCTGCTCGACCTCGGCGGCGTCGTGGCTGCCCGCGACATCTCCGCCGAGGAGCAGGACCTGGCGGCCGTCGAGCACGGCCTTGACCCATCCGGCGGGCGGCCTGGGGAGCGTGCCCTGGTAGAACCGCTCCCCGGTCGGCGTCAGTACGACGAGCTGCAGGTCGCGGCCGAGGGGCTGGAACACGGCGATCCACTCGGACAGCGGCTCGGCGTCGAGCTCGGCGGTGACGAGTTGGAAGCCGTTCTCCAGCAGGGCCTGCATGAACACGTTGCGCGGCTCGGACCCGTGCGTGCCAGAGTACGGCGTCATCACCATGCGGGCGACGAGCACGGGCGTACCCTCGACGATGCCCGCGGCCATCGTCATGTCGAGTCCGTCCTCGGGCTGCACGAGCGCGGCCTCGGCCTCGGCGTTCAGCTCGATGATCCGCGACGGCGCACAGCGATCGTGCACGAACCAGATGCCGCCGGCGCCCACGGGCCCCATGCCCAGCACCACGTTGACCGGCCCGGAGTCGAGCGGCTGCTGACACTCGATGCAAGTGCCCTCGGTGATGCCGCGGGCCTGCACGGCCATCTGCGGGCCGAGGGCCTGCTCGACCTCCGGGCTCATCCGTACGGCCAGCATCATGGCCTGCTCCCCTCCGTTGTGCCGGTGACCTGGTGGTTCCGGGCGTCCGTTCACCGTACCGGCGTGGTCCTGGTGCTCATCGCGTCCAGCGGGCTCCGCACCGGCTGCAGGGAGTTGAGGAACAACCACGTCGGATCGTGCGGCAACGGTCGGTCGGCGCGATGCCGCAGATAACGGGGCCGCTTCGCGCGCTCGCCGGACCACGTCTCAGTAGGTGACGCCCGGCGTTGCCACAGATAACAGCGCATTATCTGCGGCAGGACGGTCACGGAGAGTACAGGCGCACGATCTGACATCAATGTTCCTCAACCCCCCTGCACGCGCCGTACCGGTCCTTCTCCTGCTGGGGCGCCCCGCAGTTCTGGCACGCGTCCTTGACGGGCATGAGCTGGTTCTCCTCGGGTCGGTCGTGCCGGGCAGGGTATCGAGGTCACCCCCGGCCGAGGGCCTTGCGGGCGGCCTTCTCCGCGCGGGCCTTGGCCAGGGCGGCCCGGTGGGTGGCCTCGGCCGAGGCGAACGACGGGCGCTCGATGCGCTGGCGCTCGGCCTGCTCCTCGATGTGGACCTGCTCCGGCTGCTGGGCCCAGCGGCGCGGCTCGGCCGGGGTGGAACCGCGGAGCTCCGGCTGCTCGAACCGGTGCAGGCCCCAGCGCTCGCGCCGGTCGGCACGCTCGGCCAGGCGCTGCTCGACCCGAACGGCCTCGCGCTGCCGGTCCAGCTCACGAGCCTGCTCGACGCGGGCCCGCATCCGTGCCCGCTGCTCAGGCGTCGCCTCGTCCCACGCCTCGACGTGTGCGGCGACCTTGACCTCGCGGCGGCGGCCGTAGCCGTGGGCGTTCTTCCGGTCGTTGATGAGCCGCCACAGGCGCCAGGCAGCCAGGCGGCCCATGTTCTCGACCTTGAACGTGATCTTGCCCCACTCGTTGCGCCGGACGATGTTGCTGGTGAGCAGTTCGACGAGCTCGGACTCGGTTGACCGGCGCAGGGCGATGGTCACCGTGTGGTGCAGGTCAGACCACGAGTCGCCCGTGATTGACCGGCTGAGTTCCTCCGGGGTGCCAGAAGGCAAGAACACCACCCCATGGCCGAGTTGGGCCCTCCAGGAGTGCCACACACGGCGCATGACGCTTCTGGCAACGGCGCTGACGTCATCCCCGAAGAGGTGGCCGGTCTTCTTTCCAGTCGCCGCCGAAGGCGTCGTCTTTGCTTTTTCCATTTCGTCCGACCAGATCAGCTCACCACTACCTGTAGATGAAAAACCAACTAGTTGTGTGAACCCCTTCGCGTATAGAGGAGACGCTTTGCCATTAACCCCAAGTGCCATCAGGAGCTGGACTCGGGCGGTCATCTCGGCGGCACGGTCGCGGTCGGCAACGGCTACGCAGCGGAAGTCCGGACCAGGGGTCGGCTTCGTCACGGCGGGGGCCACAAGGGCGGCCTGGGGCTCCTCTACGGGCTCCCAGCCGGGCCAAGGGTCAGCCTCGGCGTCGGCGGACCGAGAGGCACGCTGCCACTCGGTCCGGATCGACTGGGCGACGGCGGCGGCCGGGCTGTCGGCCGGGTGCTCCCAGCGCGGGGCGGCGGCCAGCTCGGTGATGAGCCGATGGGTCTCCTGGGTCTCTCCGCGTACGACGAACGGCTCGACGGTCGGGGCCGGGCGGGCCGCCAGGCGGCCGAGGGTCGCGTCCTCGTACGGGTCCTCTGCCTCGGGGAGGTCCCAGACACGCAGCTCGCGCATGAGGTCCTCGGGGAGGTCGGAGGGGATAGCATCCTCGCGCAGGCACAGCGCGTACACCGCGCGGCGGCCGGGCGCCGGCGCTTGGACCCGCTCCGCGAACCCGAGGCGGTACAGGCCCTTGAGGTCGTCCCAGAACCGGTCCGTGCCGACTTCGTACACGTACGCGTAGCGCTCGGACAGGGCGACTCCCCCGTCCACCTGCGCCGTGCCGTACCGGCCCTCTACGCGGCCGGTCATGGGGTCGAGGCGCTGGGAGTTGAGGAACTTCGCCAGGCGGAACTTCGTCTGGGGGAGCGTTCCGCGGTGCCGCGCGATCTCCGCGATCCGGTACCAGGTGGTGAGCCTGAGTACGGGGGCCCGCAGGATAAGCACGGGGCTTTCCTGGGTACGTGCATCCGTACGCGACACGCCGTGAGCGGCCAACTCGGTGGACACACCGGAACTTGGGCGCACTGGGCTGACACCGCAGCTGTCCGCTACGATGGGGACACCACCTTCTGGGGTCTACAAAGCAACAAAAACGGGACCCACCTGCGGAGGGCCTGGGGCAACTAGGACCGGGAAACCGGCCCTGACCTGGTCTTTTGTGGGTTCTTAGGTGGCCTCCTGTGTTCTTGCGTGGCGGTCGAGTTGGCGCTCAACTTCACGCGGGTTCTGGGCGGATGGCTGATTGGGAGTCAGCCAGGTGATCAACAACTCAACTGTTCGATGATGCGATGGGACCTCTCCCGGGGGCGGGATTCGAGGTCCCCCCTAGACGAGTAAGGCCCTGGCTCCGTTGGAGCCAGGGTCTTCTGCTTGTCCGGGGTCTCTCCGCTGCTCCTGCTGCTCGGGAAGCAGCTTGTGGTGCAGCTCTGCCAGGGCCTCCCGGAGCACCTGCGCCCCGGACACGCCCAACTTCTTGACAAGTTCCTCGTAGTGAACACGAGCATCCTCGCCAGGCTTGAGCACGACGGTCGCGCGCATGTCCCGACCACGATTGAACTCCGTAGTCTTGGGGTGCGGTGCTCCCTGTACTCCTGGCATGGGAACGATCTTACTCATACACAGGGTCACTGTTTCAACATGAAACGCGTGTCGCTTCACAAATTCCCGTCTGCCGCTCGCGAACTTCCTTCGACGTCCCGTCAGGCGGGCGCAGCTCAGGGGTGCCTCGGCCTCCAGTCGGGCAGGCTGTTGAGTCGCTCGACCTTCTTCTGGACGGCATCGAGGGTGCCGCGTTGACGGCCTGGAACCCGGCGGCGCAGGGCCGCCGGGCCTCGACCCTCGACAGGGTCTGTCGTACGGGTCCTTTCCCCATGTGCATGGGGAAAACTCGGTTGTCCGGGCAGGTCAGGAGGCTGTGATGGTGGTGATGTCGGGTATCTGTCTGCTGTGCTGAGGCTCGTAGGTCTGGGCGATCACGGTGTAGATGAGGGCGATGGCGACGGCTCCGGGGTCGGGGATGCCGAGTGCGTGGTCGCCTACGTAGCTGGCGCGACCCTGGCGGCCGGGGAGAGTGGCGGTGGTGTCCGCGCCGCGTATCGCGGCGAGTGCGGCGGCGGTGAGGGCGGCTTCGCGCCGGCCGTCTGCCGCGCTGGCGAGTGCGTCTGATGCGGGGGCGAGTGCGTCGAGGAGGGTCCGGTCCCCTACGTCGGCACCGCCGGTCTCCCGGATGGCGTCGAGGGCGTCGGCGCTGGCGGTGGCCAGTGCAGCGATGTCGACTTGGTCCTGGTGCTCGTTGCCGAGAGCCTGGGCGAGGCGGGTGAACAGGAGACCGAAGAGGGGGCCGCTGGTCCCTCCGACGCTGCTGAACGCGGTGGCGAGTGCGGCCGTTCCGGCGGTGCCGTGAGTGCGGGCGTCCTGGAGTGCCCGCTCGACGCCTCCGGCCCAGTTGTCTCCGAAGTCTCCGTCTCCGGCCTTCTGGTCGAGCCGGGTGAGTACGGGGTGGACCTCGCGTGTCAGTCGTGCCAGCTGTTCGAGCGCGTCACGGCGGCCGGGCTGGAGCACGGTCGGGGACGCCTGCGGGCGTGCTGACGAGGTGGTGGCGGGGGGCTGTTGGCTGACGGCACCGGGGAGTTGGAGGGGGGTCTGGGCGGGTGCGGTCCACAGGGAGAGCCACCCGGGGCGTAGTGCGGTGAGGGTGAGGCTGATGCCTGCGGTGTCGCGGGCGCTGACGTAGGTGCCGGCGGCGATCGCGGCCACGGTGATGCCCCGGTCGGTCAGGTCGTCGTAGGCGAGTGCGCTGATGCCGCGCAGCTCCAGCTCGGCGGTGCCGCCGAGGCCGCTGACGAGGAGGATCACGCCTTCGGGGCCGGGGCTGACGGACTCCAGCAGGTCGGCCAGCATGCGGCGGACGATGTACTGGGTGGGGCGCAGGGAGTTGATGCGCCGTGCCGCGCGTTCTCCGTGGATGCCGGATCCGTAGTCGTATTCGCGGCCTAGGTCGAACGCGGGGCGGAGGGTGGTGGGGGAGGTGTACGCGCGGGCGGTCACGGCCAGGGAGCGGGACTGGGAGACGATCTGGGCGCCCAGCTCGACCAGTTCGGTGAGGCCGGCGCCCTGGTCGGCTGCGGCGCCGAGGAGTTTTTCGACGATGAGGGTGGCGGCGGTGCCCCGGCGGCCGGGGCCGGAGGCTGCTCCGGCGGTGGCGAGGTCGTCGTCGACCACGACGGTCCCGACCGTCACGTGTTCGTCCTGGAGCTGCCGGGCGGCGCTGGCGAAGTTGACCCGGTCGCCGGCGTAGTTCTTCACGATGTGCAGTACCTCGCCCGTGGTGGCTGCGGCCAGGGACGCGGCGGTGATCTGTCCGGCGTGGGGGCTGGCGGACATCTCGCCGGGGGCGACGGCGTCGAGTCCGCCCTGCCCGAGGAGTCCCACGTGGAGGGGCTCGTGGCCGGATCCTCCGCCGGAGACGAGTCCGACGCGGCGGTCGGGGTGCCGGTCGCGGGCGCGGAGGAAGAGCGGGTCCTCGTGCACGGCGATCTGGCTGTGGGAGAGGGCGAGACCGCGGGCGCCGATCCGGGGGGCGTCGGGCAGGGCGAAGTAGGCCATCAGGTGTCAGTCCTTGCGAGGTGCGGGCGGATGCGGGTCGTACGGCCGGGGGTTCAGCAGCAGGGGACGGTGGCGCGGACGCTGCGGTGGCTGGTGAGGGCGTCGAGCAGTGCGGGCCATGCCGTGTCGGGGAGGTCGTCGGCCGGCGGGCGCGGGCGGGGGATGGGGATGTCGCGCTGGGTCAGTTCGCCCCGGACGCCCACGCAGAGGGTGACCGCGCCCGGGTGGTGGCGTGAGGGCTGGATCGTCAGGTCGTACGCCTGGATCCCGGGGCGGCACAGCGGCGCGGCCAGCTCGGTGACGACGACCTCGGCGGCTTCTATCTGCCCCCGGGGGCAGCGCCATCTGCGCAGTTCCGAGGAGACGATGCGGCGGGTGTGCGTGAGGTGGGAGAGGTCTGCCGGTATGCAGACGTACATGGGGACTCCAGGGCTCGCTGGGGGGTTCGTTTTCGGCCGTGTGGCTTAATCCACTATCACGCCGCTACCCACACTCTGCAACCCTGCAAAGTGATGCCCTGCTGATCCGGCGCGCGATATGCGGGATCATGGAGGGCACATCGCCCATAAGGGAGGGAGACCCGTGTCCCGGCCTCGATCCGGTCCCACGGTGGCGCTGCGGCTCTTCGCCGCAGACCTGCGCGCACGCAGGGAGGCGGCCGGCCTGACCATCGAGGCCGCCGCGGCGTCGCTGGGGGTCCACGAGATGACCGTCAGCCGGCTGGAGCGCGCGCAGACCGCGCCGCGTACCGCCACGGTCACCCACCTGCTGGGCCTCTACCGCACGCCTGCCGACGAGGCCCGGCACGTCCTGGACGCGCTCGACGACGCGCTCCGGCCGGGGTGGTGGCACCCCTGGCGCAGCCTGCTGCCCGATCACCTCGCCGGGGTGATCGACCTGGAGTCGGCCGCCGGGATGATCCGCTCCTACGCGCCAGGCGTCGTGCCCGAACTGCTGCAGACGCCCGGCTACGCGCGGGCGCTGCTGCACCTGCGCCACCCGTACGCGGACGAGGGGGAGATCGAGCAGCGCCTGGAGCTGCTGTACGCCCGTCAGAAGCACACCCTGGGCCGGGAGCGGCCCCCGCGGCTGTGGGTGCTGATGGAGGAGGCGGTACTCACCCGGCCGGTCACCGACGATCCGGCCGTGATGCGCGAACAGTTGGAGGCGCTGGACCGGCACACCGTGCGCCGTGACTTCGTCACCGTGCAGGTGATCCCCGCCTCCGCCGGTCCGCACCCGCTGCTGCTCGGCGGGCCGGCCGACATACTGCGCTACGACCACGCCCTGCTCGCGGACCGGCTCATCGTCCGCGGCCTGCACGCGGAGACCGCTACCGTGACCGACGATCTGGGAGCCGTCCGTACGTACCAGGCGGCCATGGACGTCACCGCGACCCTGGCGCTCTCCCCGACCGCCCGCCTACCGCTCCCGAAAGGACACGCCCAATGACGGACGACCTTCCTCAGGACCTGGACCTTCAGCCGGACATCGCCCACAGCGCCCGGTTCTGGGACGCCCTGCTGGGCGGCAAGGATCATTTCGAGGCCGATCAGCGGCTGGCCGAGCAGATGGTGCGGGAGTACCCGGCCGCCCGCGACATCGCCCGCGCGAGCCGTGCGTTCCTCGGCCGGACGGTCCGTCACCTGGCCACGGAGCAGGGCGTACGGCAGTTCCTCGACCTCGGGACCGGGCTGCCGACGGCGGACAACACCCACGAGGTCGCCCAGCGCGTCGCGCCGGACTCCCGGATCGTCTACGTCGACCGCGACCCCATCGTCCTGGTGCACGCGCGCGCCCTGCTCACCAGCACACCCGAGGGCGCCACCGACTACATCGACGCCGACCTGGCCGACCCGGACGCCGTGCTCGCCCGCGCGGCGCAGACGCTCGACCTGGAGCAGCCGGTCGCGCTGATGCTCCTGTCGACCATCGGGCACGTCACCGACCCGGTCGAGGCCGCGGCGCTGGTGCAGGGCTACATGGCGCGCCTGGCACCGGGCAGCTATCTGGTGCTGTGCACCACGATCTCGACACCGGAGACGGACGCGGTGCACGCGTCGTACCGGGCCTCGGGGACTCAGCCCTACGTGACGTCCACCGCCGAGGAGATGCTGGCGATGGCGGCCGGCCTGACCATCCCTCCGCCCGGCCTCGGCCCGATCAACCGCTGGCATCCCGAAGGAACGATCGATCCGGACGTGGACCAGTGGGGGTACGTCGCGCGGAAGAGCTGAGAGTCGCCGCGGGAGAACTCGAAGGGGGCCCGACCACGTGGTCGGGCCCCCTTCGAGTTCTCCGGGACGTCTACGAGCGGGGCCCGGCCACGTCAGTGACGAACACGGTCCAGGCGGCCGGGGAGAGGCAGAGCTGCGGGCCTTGGGTGTTCTTGGAGTCGCGTACACGGACGGCGTGGGCCTGGATGGCTGTCTCCACACAGTCGGAGCCGGCTCCGCCGCTGTACGAGGACTTGTACCAAACGTGGTCGGTGGTGGGCATCAGTCAGACTCCTTGCGCGCCGCCACGGCGGCGAACTGCTCGACAAAAGACGAAATCATTTCAGATGATTCCGCCGGACTGAGCGCCTGGCTACGCAGGTAGTCGAACACCGTGCGATGGCGGACGAGTTCGTCCGGTTTTTCCAGGTAGAGGGCGCCGGAGAGGTTGCCGAGGTGGACTACGTCCAGCTCCGGCTCGGGTCCCCGGATGATGATGAAGCCGGTGGACTCCGCCGCGTGCGCGCCCGCGCTGAACGGGAGTACCTGGATGGTGACGTGCTGGCTCTGCGCGGCCTGCGCGAGGTGGTCAAGCTGCTCGGCCATGATCTGCGCGCTGCCCACGACGCGCCGCAGTACCGCCTCGTCGAGGATCACCCACATGTGCATCGGCGACGGGCGGACGAGGACCTGCTGTCGCCTCATCCGCACGTCGACCATCTGCGTGATCTCGTCGGGCGGCGACGTGCGGGACTCGGCGGCGTTGATGACGGCCGCCGCGTAGCTGCGGGTCTGGAGCAGGCCCGGGACGTACGTACTGGCCCAGTGGCACTCCTCGACCGCCTCGTCCTCCAAGGTGAGCAGCGGCGTGATCCAGTCGGGAATCGCGTCGGCGTACTGGTTCGCTTTCCACCAGCCCTGGACCTTGGCTTCCTTCGCGAGCCGGACCACCGCGTCGGTCTCGGCCGGCGTGGCGCCGTACGCCCCGCACAGCTTCTCGGCGATCACCCACTTCACCCCGCCGGCCTTTGACTCGTAGCGGTTGATCGTCGCCCGCGACACGCCAACGGCGTCCCCGGCGGCCTCCAGCGTCATCCCGGCGCGGGCCCGGAGCCGGTACAGCTCCGCGCCCAGCTGGCGCCTGCGGGTGGTGGCTCCTACTGCGGCCATGTCGTCCCCTCCATCGTGGTCGTCAGTCTCCCGGCCCTGCTCCGGAGCAGCAAATCCCCTCTCCCGTACGCGGATGGACGGGGTGTCAGGGTGCGTGGGCTCATCCAGATGAGCACGAGAGATGTCAGCAATGAGATTCACATTTTGAGATGCACAATGCCATACTCCACTGACCGCCACCGTTGCCTCACGCTCGGTGAGACCTCGGGGCGCCCAGAGTTTGCACGCAGACGAGGGAGAGGGGTCGCCATGGCCGACCCGAAGACCATCACCACAACCGTTCCAGCCGACAGCGTGCCGAGAACGGCGGGCCTCCGGTGGGACGTCGTGCGGATAACGCTTCCGCTGGGCCTGGACGTCGTGGCGCGGTGCCGTCAGCGGGGCGTGCTGGGGCCGGTCTGGATCACTCCGGCCCGTGGCGTGTTCGAGGTCCTGGTGGCCCCCGGTACGGCGCCGGTCTGGCCGGCGCTGCGGGGCACCACGTGCGCGCCCGCCGGGATCGCCCCGGCCCACTCCGTTCGCCGGTGGGTGGTCCCCCCGGCGGACGGGCGCCCCGCCACCGATGCCTACGTACTGGCCGAGGTCATCACCACGGCGCTCGTACGGCGGGCCCTGGACCACCTCTCGCGCAGGGCGGTGGCTCCGTGACCCGCGCCCCCCTGCGCCAGTACGCGCGGCAGGAGTACGCCGTTGCGGACATGCTCACCCCGGCGGCGGCAAGGGCGTTCACCGCCGCGCAACTGGACCACTGGCACGTGCCGGACGAACCGCGCGACGACGCCGTACAGATCGCCAGCGAACTCGTCGCCAACGCGGTGGCACACGGAGCGGGCGGCCACGTGCAGGTCGCTCTCTACCGCGTGGACCACACCCTCACCGTCATGGTCACCGATCAGGGCGGCCATACGGGCATCCCCTGCCTGCGCCTGCCGGATGCCGGGGCCGAGTCCGGACGCGGCCTCCTCCTCGTGGCCGCGCTCTCCAGGAACTGGGACTGGCACCACCGTGAGACCGGCCTCGTCGTCTGGGCCGAAGTCTCGCTCCGTCTTCGCCGATCACCCCATGGGAGTAAGTGATGATCGATCTCCACCACCGCACGCGCCCCCGCGCCCGGGTCTGCGGCGCACGCCTGCGCCTCGCGGACGCCTACCTGTCGGTGCTGATGTCGCTGGGCGACGCCCTGGTCGACACCGAGACCGTCACGGCCGACCCGCGATGCGCCGTACAGGCGCATCTCCCCACGGAGCCGCACTGGGGGATGGTGCGGCGCCACGCCGCGGACGGACCCCCGATCTGGGCCGCGTGGGTCGGACAGAGCCAGCCGCACGGGTTCACCAGGGTCGAGACCTGCGGGTCGGACACCTACGGGCACGGTGCGTGCAGGCTGCTGCGTATCCACCCCGGCCGCTGCTCAATCCACCTCGTCGATCCAGAGGCCGCGGCCGGCCTCCTGTGGCGCCCCTACCGGGCGGACGAGGGCCCGCGATGACCCCGGCCGCCTCGCTGTACGGGATCGTGTGCCGGGTCTCGGTCTGCACCGGCGCCGACGCGCGCCGCTGGACGCTGGCGCTGTACTCGGCTCTGGACGCGGACGATGCCCTGTGGTGGCTCCGTACGGCCGCGGCGCGCATGGCGGACATCATCGACCCGGCCCCGTGGACACCGTGGTGTCCGGCCTGGTCGCTGGAGATCGTGGAGGCGGAGCCGGGGGGCGATCCGGCTGCCCAGCTCAGGGCGTGGTGCGGAGACCTCAGCTCCCACCACGCTGTCGTCACCGGCCTGGAGACCGGACGCGGCTACAACAAGACGGTGACCGACAGCGCCCTGGCACTCCGGTACGTACTGAGCGCCGCACCACAGCCCGCCCCGTACGGCTCCTGGCCCATGGCCCCTGCGGCCTACGCCGCGTAGTACCCGCGCGCCTGGAACGCGGAGAGCCCCCCGGACGTCCGGGGGGCTCTCCGCGTTCCAGGGTTCTCGGCGTCCGTGGACGAATACCCTGGGCCGGTGAACAGTCAGCTCGACGGCCTCCTGGAGAAGCTCTCGCTGGCGGACCGGCTGGAGCTGGCCCGCCGGGTGAGGGTGGGTCAGCTGACTCTGCGCTGCGGCGACAGGGTGGAAGCCACCCACCGGCTGCGGGGGTCATACCCGCACGACGGCCTGGAGGCGGAGGAGGGCTGGGGAGCGGAACCAGCGGACTGCTCCGTCAGTTATCACGTTCCGCCCGGGACGCTCGGCCGGGTGATGCTCGTCAGGCAGTACGTCGCTCCGTACCCCTACGTCGTCCTGTTCGACAGCGATGTCGAGTTGAGCGTCGCGCCGGGCGACGTCAACAGGGTCACCGAGCAGCCGTCCGAGTGGGAACGGGAACAGGACGAGTCTCTCTGGCACATCCCGCCCGGCGAGGAGTTCCGCACCTACTGCGCCCGGTGGATCAACAGGGCCGGCCGACCCTGTCCGCAGCATCGGCATCACCAGGGCCCGTGCGGACTGCCGCCTAGATGACGTCCGGTCTCCTACTGTTGGCCCGTGGCTGACGAGGAGACACCGACGACGGACCGGCTCCGCGCTCGGGCGAAGTACGCGCGACGACGGCTGGAGCTGAGCTGGAGACCGTGCGGGCGTACGGCGGTGCGGGAGGGCCCTGACGAGCTGGTGTCCATGGTGGAGGTGGGGACATGGGCGCGGGCGCTGGAGCTGGTGGAAAGGGCGGCGGAGGTGCCGGAGGAGCTGGACGGCGATGCCGCTCTAGGGTGGCAGGCGGGGACGGCGGCCGTGGTGGCGGCGCTGCGGACGGCCCTGGACCACCAGGCCGGCCTGCTGCCGCCGCCTCCCCCGCCTCGCCCCCGGCGGGCCCCGCTTCCTCCAAGAGCCCCGGACGAGCCGCTGGGGCACTACTACCCCTCGGGCATCGACTGGTCCCAGGGGTGAATCACCCCCGGCCCTGCCCCACCGCGTGTTCGAGGTACGCCTGGAGCTGCTGGGCGTGGGCGTATCCCCCGCGCCGGCCCGGGATGTGACCGCGCATCCGTACGATGGCCGGCCCGATGGCGGCGGCCGTGCGGGGGTCATCGATCTGCTGCCACAGGGTGTGTGCGCGGTCCGCGATCTGATCGGCGGTCTCGGAGTCCCCGGCGTACATGTGCCGCTCGGCGATGTCGCGGTACAGGGCGATCGCCTCCGTGGCCTCGCCGCGCGCGGCGCTGACATCCGCCCGCAGGGTGCGCGCCTCCAGCGCGCTGGGGTGGCTGGGCCCGTGGGCCGCTGAGACCGCATCGTCCAGCAGCCTCGCCAGCTCCGCCGCGCGGTCGAGGTCCCCCGCGTCGGCGCACCGGCGGATGGTCAGCAGCGTGGGGATCGGCTCCACCCGCGCGGCGGCGACGGGCGCCGCCGGTACGGCGGGCGCGGACGGCGGGGCGGGCTCCTTGCGCTGGTTCTGGCGGGCGTGCGCCTGGGCGAGCAGTTGCTGCACGCCGCTGAGAACCTGGCGTTCTTCCTCGGGCTCCGCCGGGGCACCGGGGATGCCGGACGGTTCCTCGAACGGCGCCGCGGGTGCGGGCGTACGGCGCCCGGCCGCGCGCTTGGTCGTACGGGTGCGCCGGGGGCGGGTGGGGGCGCCGTCCTCGGCGGCGGTGCCGTCCGGGCCGATGATCAGAGGCCAGAGGGTGCCGTCGAGGTCCTGGGCCTGCGCCCGTACGGGGCGCGGTGGCGTGAGGCCGGCGGCGATGGCGGCCACGGCCGTGACGGCGGCGGCGCGGTCCGGGTGGGGTTCGCCGGGAGCGGCGGGCCCGGTGACGGTGACGGTCCCGCTCTCCTCGGCGGTGAGCCGGTAGAGGGGCCAGGGCGGTACGCGTGCGGTGTCCATGCTGGTCCTATTGGAGTGAGAGGGAGTTCAGGCGCCACGGCGCCCCGGGAGCCGCGCGCACGAGTTCGACGAACGCGGCGTACTGCTCGGGGGCGCCGGTCCATCCGTCGCGCCCCTTGGGGGTGACCGTCATGGACCACTGGCGGTATGCGGTGGTGGCGGTGTCGGCGGGGCGGCCGGCCTCGTCGGCGGGCGTCAGCTCCACGGTGGTGTAGGCGCGGTGGGAGGCCCAGGTCGCCCACGCGGCGCCGGTCCCGGACCGGGAGGTCGTGGCGCGGAGAGTGGCGCCGTACGAAGCGGTGCACCATCCCGCGGCCGCCGTGCGCAGGGACGCCTCGGTACGGGAGGAGTCGACCGTCGTGTCGTACGTCATGAGCGCGGTGAGCGCGGCCCGGGAGATCGCGCCGGCGTCGGCCTGGTCGACGCCGCCGGGGGAGGGGATGCCGCCCTTGGGCTGGCGGAGCTCGGTGGCCCGGGGCTGCTCGGGGGCTGCGGTCGCGTTGGTGGGGACGGGGTAGGGCCCGGTGCCGGTGGGCGCGGGCGCCGTGCTGGCGGCGGGCGGTTTCCCGGACACCGTGCCGTCGTCGGAGCCGCTGCACCCGGCGGTGACCAGTAGGGCGGTCACCGTGAGGGCGAGCGGCAGAATGCCGGTCCGCGTCATCCGTATCTCCTGATGGTCTGGGTCTTGCCCGAGTAGTACCCGTCTGCCAGACGGGCGGTGGACACGGTCTGCCCGGTACGCGGCGCGTGCACGAACATGCCATCGCCGACATAAATTCCAATATGGTCATACCCGGCACTGGGGCCGTTGAGCTGGAAGGCGATCACGTCGCCGGGCCGGATGTCACCGGGGGAGACCGCCTCGCCCACCGTGGCCTGGACCTGGGAGGTCCTGGGGAGCGTGAGTTTGCCCCCGGACGCGTGATAGACGGCGTACTGAACCAGGCTGGAGCAGTCGAACCCGTTGATGCTCGCACCCTGGGCGAACCCGAAGCTGGGGCCGTTGACATTGCCTCCGCCCCATGAGTACGGGGTGCCCATCCAGCGCTGGGCGTGCGCGACGACGCGCTGACCGAACGGTCCGGCCGGCTGGTCGACGGCCGCGCTGTACTTCGCGATGAGCTGCAGAATGCTGGCGACGTAGCGCTGGGTCTCCGCGTACGGGGGGATGCCCTGCCACCGGCGTACGGCGTCGGGGCCCGCGTTGTAGGCGGCGAGCATGAGGCGCCGCACGTCGGCGCTGGGGATCTTGTAGCTGCGGACCTGGTCGGCCAGCCAGCAGTCGTACCGGGCCTGGCTCATGATGGCGTCCGGCGGGCTGAACGGGTCGGCGACGCCGTCCTCGTCGGCGTCGACTCCCCACGTCGCCCACGTCCCGGGGATGAACTGGGAGAGCCCCCGGGCGTCTGCGGGGGAGACGGCGTCCGGGTTCCAGCCGGACTCCTGCTCGATCTGGGCCGCGATCAGCGCGGCCGACACCTCCGGGTTCTCCGGGCAGGTCTGGCCGGCCTGGACGATCCAGTCGCGGTATTCGGCCGGGATGGCCTCGACGTTGAGGCCGAGGGCGTCACCGGGGAGATCGTCGTCCTCGTCGACGGCCGCGCCGGTCACCGCGGTGGCGATGAGGACGGCGGCCGTGCAGCCCGCCGCGAGCATGGCGGCGGGCCCCCCTTTGAGCGCGTTCACCAGCTCACTCCCCGCCACCCGTACCGGTGACGGCCTGAGGGGCGGTCAGCTCCTCCCCGCCCCTCAGGTGACGCCAGGATCGCCCCACCATTGCGCACAATGCCCGCTTTCGAACACTTAGAGGCGGTACGCGTCGTTCCGTCAGATGCGGTGCGGCCGGGGCCGCTTCGGCCGCCGGTACCGGTGTCGGTAGCGGCGGATAGCCTGCGAACGGGCGCCCGGCAGGCCGGGCGGCCCTTCCGTCCCCATATGCCATGTCTGTGGATCCTAGCCATCGTTGCCCCCGGTCAGGACGGTTCCGCGTGGTCATTCCGGCCACCGTAGCCCCGGGCGAACGCAGTTGACCAGATTCGGTGTTATCGGACACTCTGTGACCCTGCTATATGGCCAAGGGAGCCTCCTGTGACACCTGAGACGGAAAATCCCTGGGTGACTCCAGCGGCCCCCACGACGGCACCCCCCGCCCCGGCACCGGCCGGCGGCCCGCCTCCGGGGGCGCCCCGGGAGGTACGTATCCGGCCACAGCCGGGCGGCGTGGACCCGCCCCCGATCGGCCTGCCCGTACGGGAAGTTCAGGCGCCGGCGCGCTGGTGGTGGCTCGGCTGCCACGGCGGCGCCGGAGTCACGACTCTGGGCTCCGTGGTGCCCGGCGGCGTGGACGCGGGCCGCTGCTGGCCGCTGTCGGCCCACGGCCGTCAGCCCGTCGTCCTGGTCGCGCGCACGCACGCCGCGGGCCTCCAGCAGGCCCAGCTCGCCGCGCGGCAGTGGGCGTCCGGTGTGCTGCCCGGCGTCGAGCTGCTCGGCCTGGTCCTGGTCGCGGACGCTCCGGGGCGTCTGCCCCCGGCCCTGCGCGACCTGGTCCGGCTGGTCTCCGGCGGTGTCCCCAGGACGTGGAAAATCTCCTGGGCCGAGGACTGGCGGCAGGGACGTCCGCCAGACGCGATACCACGCGAGTCGGCCGGACTGGCTCGCGACCTGCTCACACTCACTGAATCCTGAATCGGGGACCCGATGACTCTTCTGATGACGCTGGCCGAGACCGGCCAGCAGGCGCTGCTCGCGGCGCCCGACCCCACCAAGGGCGGCGGAAACCCCCCGGGCTGGGACAAGCTCCTGACCGTTCTGCACTGGGTGTTCCTCGCGGTCACCATGGCGTGCGTCGCGGGCGTGCTCGTCGTCGCCGGCCGGATGGCCATGGCTCACCGCCGGGGAGAGGGCAGCGAGCACATGGGCAGCCTCGGCATCGTCATGGCGGCCTGCGTCCTCGCGGGGTCGGCCTCCGGCATCGTCACCCAACTGACCTGAGAGGCGTGATGATGGCCAGCGAACTTCCCCCCGAGGACGACCGCCGGACCAGCCCGTGGGCCTCGCGCCGGTGGCAGGCCAGCGCCCTCTTCCTCGCCGTCGTCGTCGTGGCCGGCGGCGTCGTCCTCATGACGACCGGCAGCCCGGACGACGGCAAGACGGCCGCTCCGACATCGTCGGCCGGCGGGCCTCCGGCCTCCGGGCAGGGGCCCGGCTGCCCCGGCCTGACGGCCTCCCAGGACATTCCGCGTACGGCACCGGCTGCCGACTGGGACCTGGTCAGCACCGTGGCGGTCCCCACGTCGAAAGACTCAGGCCCCGCCGTGGTCGAGGGCGACATCGCCCGCTGCTACGCGCACTCGCCCACCGGCGCGCTGATCGCGGCGGCGCAGATCGGCACCCGCTACGCCTTCGCCGACGACTGGAAGAAGGTGGTCGAGGAGCAGACGTACGGCGACGGCAAGGAACTGCTGCTGGAGACGCGCGGCGCGTACGAGGAGACGGCTGAGCCGGTCGCCCCGGTGCCCGGGGAGCTGGGCCAGTTCGCCGGGTACCAGTTCGTCACCTACACCCCGGAGACGGCCGTACTGCAGATGGTCAGCCGTTTCGATCAGGGCGTCATGCAGGTCTCCACCGTGACGTTGCGCTGGGCGGACGGCGACTGGCAGTACGAGATCCCGTCCGTCACCCCGCCCCAGAAGACGGTCACGAGTCTTGAGGGCTACGTCGTGTGGGGCGGTCTCTGACATGGGCTGGTGCGACTTCTGGGACGACAATCTGGAGGATCTGCCGGGGTTCGGTACTCCCATCGCGTGCCAGGCGAAGGACGCGGCGAAGGAGCAGGTCGCGGAAGCGGCGGCCTCGGCCTGGGAGGAGATCGTCCACTCCTTCCAGGAAGGCGCGGTCTGGATGGTCAAGGAGCTGGCGCTCGGCTGGCTCGGCGCCGACAGTCCCACCCTCAGTCAGTCCACCGGCACGATCGCGTTCCTCTTCGGCTCGACGCTGGCGATCACGCAGTGGCTGGCCGTGCTGTCCCTGCTGATAGCGGCGGGACGGATGGCCTGGACGCGGAGAGCCGACCCCGGACGGGACGCCGTGGCGGGCATCGTACGGCTGGTGGTCGCCACCTCGGCGGCCGTCGCCGTCATCAACCTGCTGACCAAGGCGGGCGACCAGTTCGCGGTCTGGATCGTCAACCGCTCCCTGAACTGCCCCAACACCAACGGCTCCGCGTCCAAGGAGTGCATCAAGGCGTTCTCCGACAAGCTCCTCGACATGACGGCCCTCAACGACGTCAACCAGCTCGCCGTGTCCCTGCTGCTCGCGGTCCTGCTCCTGGTCAGCGGCGTCGTCCAGCTCTTCTCCGTGATCTTCCGTCAGTCCATGCTCTTCGTACTCGTCGGCACCCTGCCCCTGGCGGCCGCGGCCTCCACCACCGAGCAGGGACGGGCCTGGTGGAACAAATCCGTCGGCTGGCTCCTGGCGTTCGTCGCCTACAAGCCGGCCGCCGCCATCATCTACGCCACGGCGTTCTCCCAGTTCTCCACCAACGACGACAAGCGCCTGATCAACCAGTTGTACGGCGTCTCGCTGCTGATCCTGGCCGCGTTCACGCTCCCGGCCCTCATGCGGGTGGTCACCCCGGTCATGGAGCAGGGCGGCCTCGGCGGCGGCGCCGGGGGCAGCGCCGCCGGGATGGCGGCCAAGGTCGCCACGGGCGCCCTCGCGATCAAGACCGGCGGCGCCGCGCTGGCCGGGCGCGCGGCGGCGGGCGGAGCGGCGGCCAAGGGAGCCGGCGGGCCCTCCGGCGGCAAGACCGCGGGCGGCGGCACCCCCGGTGGAGGCGGCACCCCCGGCGGGACTCCCCCAACCAGCGGGAACCCCTCCGGCGGAGGTACCACTGGTGGTGCCGCGCCCTCCGGCGGCACCACCGGCGGGAGCACTCCGGCGCCGGGCGGCGGCACGTCCGGCGCCGGACCCTCCGGCGGCGGTTCGACCGGCGGCACCCCGCCGGCCTCCGCTCCCGCATCCGGCGCTCGCCCCTCGACCGGCGGCTCCGGCACCGGCGGATCCAGCGGGGCCGTCCCCCGCCCGGCGGCCCCCGCCTCCGGGACAGGCGCCCCCACACCCCCGAAGGGATCGGGCGGTTCCGCCCCGCGCCCCTCCTCGCCCCCTCGACCCTGGAATGGTCCCCGTGGCAGCAAGTGACCCCACCCCGGTCCGCACGTACGGCAACTGGCGGAAACCGGCGACCGCCGGGGTCGGCCAGCTCGGTCTCGCCCCCACTGTGATCATGATCGCCGGGCTCGTGGTCGTCGTCCTGGCGATGCTCATGTCCGTGGTCCTAGCGCTCGTCCTGGCCATCGTTCTGACGCTGGTCCTGGCGCCCCTGGCCGTCCGCGACCAGCACGGCCGCAGCCTGCTCGTACGGATGGCAGGCCGTATCGCCTGGCGGCGCAACTCCCAGCGCGGCTCGACCCTCTACCGCTCGGGCCCGCTGGGCCGCACCGGACACGGCACCTGCACCCTTCCCGGCCTCGCCGCCTCCTCCACCCTGACCGAGGCACAGGACAGCTACGGCCGGCCCTTCGGACTGCTGAGCTATCCGTCCTCGGGGCATCACGTCGTCGTGCTGTCCTGCGACGCGGACGGCGCCGCGCTCGTCGACCAGGACCAGATCGACGTCTGGGTGGCGTACTGGGGGCAGTGGCTGGCCGGCCTGTCGACCGAACCGGCGCTGATCGGCGCGAGCGTCACGGTCGAGACGGCCCCGGACAGCGGGCTGCGTCTCCAGCACGAGGTGAGCAGCAACCTCGCCGCGGACGCGCCGGAGCTGGCGCGCACGATGCTGCAGGAGGTCCTGGAGACCTACCCCGCCAGCTCCGCGCAGATCTCCACCCGCATCGCGCTGACCTACTCCGGCGCCCCCCGCCCCGGCCACGCACGCCGTACGGCCGAGGAGATGGCCGTGGACCTCGGCACCCGGCTGCCCGGCCTGACCTCCGGACTGTCCATGACCGGCGCCGGCACCGCGCGCCCGCTGACGGCCACCGAACTGGCCGAGGCCGTACGGATCGCCTACGACCCGGCGGTCGCCACCCTCGTCGAAGAAGCACGCGCCGCCGGTGGCAGTGGTCTGACGTGGGACGACGCGGGCCCTCAGGCTGCCGAGGAGACCCGCGAGCACTACTGGCACGACAGTGCCTGGTCGGTCACCTGGGCCATGAGCGAGGCGCCGCGCGGAGAAATCCTCTCCTCGGCGCTCACCGGTCTCCTCGTCCCCCACGCCGACATCGCCCGCAAGCGGGTCACCCTCCTCTACCGGCCGCACGACCCGGCCTCCGCCGCGCGGATCGTCGAGCGCGACCGGCGCGACGCGATCTTCAGGGCCCAGTCCGGCCCCGTGGGCAAAGCCCGGGACCACGCCGCACTCCAAGCTGCTGAGCAGACCGCCAACGAAGAGGCGTCCGGCGCGGGCGTCGTGCGGTTCGGCCTCGTCGTCACCGCGACGGTCACCTCCGCCGCAGACCTGCCCCGCGCACAAGCCGCGGTCGACAACCTCGCCGCGCCGGCCCGGATCCGGCTCCGCCTGGTCCGGGGATCCCAGGCATCCGCGTTCGCCGCCGGCCTGCCCATCGGCCTCGTACTGCCCCTCCACCTGGTCGTGCCCACCGCCATCCGCGACAACATGTAAGAGGTCCACCCCATGGCACGCAGCACCACACCGCGCCGCCGCCCCGGGCCCCGGGGATGGCCGGGCCCCGGCGGCGGAGCCCAGCCCCACCTCGACCCCGCCCCCGAATGGCGCGGCACCACCGTGCAGGTCTGCGGCCTGTGGCCGTACGGCGCGGGCAGCGGCACCCCCGCCAAGGGCGTGCCGCTCGGCCGTGACCTCCACTCCGGAGCAACGGTCTGCTGCGACCCCATCTCGTGGTTCCAGCGGGCCGGACTGATCTCCAACCCGAGCGCGTTCGTCCTCGGCCAGCCCGGACTCGGCAAATCCACAATCATCCGCCGGATGGCGCTCGGCCTCGCCGGATACGGCGTCCACCCCTTGATTTTCGGGGACCTGAAACCCGACTACGTCGACCTGATCCGCGCGCTCGGCGGGCAGGTCATCACCCTGGGCCGCGGCCGGGGCTACCTCAACATCCTGGATCCGGGCGAGACCACGGCGGTCGCGGCCCGGCTGACCGGCGACGCACGACGGGCCCTGCTCGCCGACGCCCACGGACGGCGCCTCCACATGGTCTCCGCCCTGATCACCATCCTGCGCCGCGAACCCCCCACCGACCGGGAGGAGTCACTGCTCGCCGCCGCGCTCGACGTCCTCGACGACCGGCACGACGGCGTCCCCGTCCTCGGCGACCTCCTCCAAGTCATCAAGGACGCACCCGAGACCGTACGGGCGGCGGCCCTCGACCGCGGCGACATCACCCGCTACCGCGACATCACCGAGCGCCTGGAGTCCTCCCTCGCCGGCCTCCTGGGACGCGGACGGCTCGGCGATACCTTCGCCCACCCCACCAGCGAACCCATGCGCCGCGACGCCCCCGTCTGCTTCGACGTCTCCTCGATCGACGACTCCGAGGTGATGCTGCAGGCGGCTGCCCTGCTCTCCTGCTGGTCGTACGGCTTCGGCGCCGTGGCCGCCTCACACGCCCTGTCCGATGCCGGACTGGAGCCCGAACGCCGCTACTTCCTCGTCCTGGACGAACTATGGCGCGTCCTGCGCGCCTCCAGCGGCCTTGTCGAGCGCGTCGACGTCCTCACCCGCGTCAACCGAACACGCGGCGTCGGCATGGCCATGATCACGCACTCCATGCGCGACCTCCTCGCCCTGCCCGCCGAAGAAGACCGGCTCAAAGCCGCAGGATTCGTCGAACGGGCCGGAATGGTCATCTGCGCGGGCCTGCCCCGCGACGAAATGCCCCGGCTCCAGAAAGTCGTCGACCTCTCCCGCATCGAACAGCAGCGGCTGACCGAATGGTCCACCCCACCCGGCTGGGACACCACGGACAACACCGTCGACCCTCCCGGCCGAGGAAACTTCCTGATCAAGGTCGGCGGCCGGCCCGGCATCACCATGCACGTCGACCTCACCCCCTCCGAACTCGCCATCAACGACACCAACAAGCGCTGGCACTGACCGCACGCGAACACGCGGAAGGGGCCCGGCCGGTGCGGCCGGGCCCCTTCCGCGCTCTCGTTCGGGCTCTACGGGGCGGGGGAGCGGGCCGCCTGGGTGAGCAGGCGTTCCCAGGTCCGGACGGATCCGCCGTGCTGGTCGGCCAGGGCCTCGGCGAGACGGGTTCGCGGGGTGGCCGCAGATGCGGTGAGAGCGTCCGCGACAAGGGGCAGGCGCGGGTCGCCTGCGTAGGGGTGCGCCTTGGTGGGGCCACTCGTGCCGAGGGGCCGAGGAGCTACCGACCCCGTGCGCCGTACAACCAGGCCGAGCCAGGGGAAAAATCGGGCATCGCGAAGCTGATCAATGGATCTCCATTAAGCTAGCCCTATGGACAAGACTCCGATCACGGTGATGATCTACGCCTACCAGGCGGGCCAATTTGACCTGATGAAAAAGCAGCAGACGCTAGAAGCAATGGCGACGATAAACGCGCTGGTAAACCAGGGGAATACCAGGAAACAGGCGCGGATCATCGTGGCCCGGATGCGGCCCACGGAGTGGCCCAGCCTGGAGACGGTCGTCGCCCAGGCAGTCGAGCAGCGCCTCGACGAGCCGGACCTGGCCGGCCCGTGGGCACCGCTGACCGTGGCCGAGGTCGAGCAGCTCGCCCTCTCGGGCCGCTGGCCGGGGGCAAGCCTCGGGATCTCCATGGCTCAGCGCAACTACAGCCTGCCTACCGCGCTGGTCACAAGGCTGCGCACCGCTGCGTGGCGGGTGTCGGAAGCACCGATGCGGGAGCTCGAAGCGCGCGGCCTGGTCGGCGCCGGCCTCGTCCTGACCGAGGGGCAGAAGCGTGAGCGCAACGAGCTGGCGGAGCGGCTCTACCCGGTGCCGAGGATCGTCCGGGAGGCCCTGGCAAGGTACGGACCCGCTACGGCAGACGAGTGATCGCGGCGCACTCTAAATAATGGATCTCCATTTAGATAAGCGCATTCGCACGCGCGTAGTAATAGCGGCCAAATTTCGCCGTTCCCTCGTTTGGCTGAAATGTTTGAACGGTAGCGGAATGGGGTTTATTACTGCTACGGTTTCAATTCCCTCGACGCTCTTTTCGGGAGGCATGAGTGAGCACCACCACGGCGACGGAGCAGATCCCGTCCAGCCGGACCGAGGCGGACCCGGCCCGGGTCGCCAAGGGCAAGCCCTTGGACCACACCGCCGGCGTCCCCGTCTACGGCTGGGGGCAGGCGCCGCCGTATCTGCGGACGAAGACCCAACTGCTCGCGGACCGGCTGAACGTGACCGAGGAGCAGGAGGCGGCACCGCTGGCGTACGTCCGTACCCGCGACTACGGAGACGTGCCGCTGCACGACCCGGCGGCCGCGGAGAAGATGCGGCCGCTGCCCTCGGCCACCAAGGCCAAGATGCTGGCGCGGCGCACCTGTCCGGAGTGCGGGAAGGTCCGCAAGGCGATCCTGCGCGGGCCCTGCTCGGCCTGCCGGGAGCGGGCGGAGAAGGAGCGGCAGCGGCTGCTGGCGCGGACGTGTGCGGGCTGCAGCACGGTTCGGGAGCGGCCGTACCCGAAGGAACATCGCCGGTGCGCGGGGTGCCGACAGGAGCAGCTGGAGAAGAAGCGGACGCGGGTCGAGGCGTGGCTCGTCGAGGTGACGGTGTGCGCCGGCGACGGCTGCACGAAGAGGCGCGGGTCCAAGAAGGCGGCGCGGGCCTACCTCAAGGAGCACGACTGGCTGCTCCGTCCGGAGCGCACGGACCTCCCGGATTCGATGTGGTGGCCCGACTGGTCGCGGCGGTGCCCGCCGTGCAAGACGGCGTACGACGCGGAGCAGGAGCGGCGCCAGGCGGAGAACCAGGCCCGGTACGAGCGGGAGGCACAGGAGCGGCGGGAGGCCGAGGCGCGGGCTGCCGACGAGCGCAAGCGGTGGGCCGCGGCCGCGCTCGTCGACTCCGACATCCTGGTGCTCGACACCGAAACGACGGGACTCGACGAAGACGCGCGGATCGTCGAGCTGGCCGTGCTGAACTCGCGCGGGGAGGTCCTCCTCGACACGCTCCTGGACCCGGGCGTGCCCGTGCCGGACGATGCGGCGGCGATTCACGGGATCACGACCGAGGCGCTCTCCGGGGCGCGGACGTTCTCGGACGTGCTCGTGCAGCTCACCGGACTGCTCGACGGCAAGCGGTGCCTGATCTACAACAAGTGGTACGACGTGGCCAGGCTGCGCCACGAGCTGACGCTCCACTACCTCGACCGCGCCGCACGGGAGGCGGCCGAGGAGACGGTGAGCACGGGCACCGTGCCGGAGGATGTACGGGAGCGGTCGCTGTCCTGGGCCCGGGAGCAGGCGGCGGCCTGGCTCGACGCCATGACGTTCGAGGACGTCATGACCCCGTACTCAGACTGGGTGGGCGACTGGTCGGAGTACCACGGCAACAACCGCTGGCAACCGCTCAACGGCGGCCACAGGGCGGCGGGGGACTGCCGTGCGGTCCTCGACTGCCTCCGGTCCATGGGACGCGACTACGCGCACGAGTACGCGACGGCGGCCGCCGGGGCCGGCGCCATGAGCGAAGGGGTGAACTGATGGTGCAGCTACGCCTGATGACCGACGATAAAGACCGCGGGGAGGACGTCCTGGCGGTGCTGCTGCCGCTGCTGGACGCGTGCACGGCCCTGCAGGCGAGCGAACCGACCCGGCTCTCGCACCGCGGCGGCGGGCTCCGCGTCGTCCTGAACGTGCAGCTCGCCGGGGCGCCGGCCGTGACGGTCGAGCGGGACGACGCGTCGACCGGTACGTATACCCGTTCGGGCGGTCCTCCTGCTCGGCGGCCTCGCGCCCGGCGTGCGCTCCCACCTGCAGGTTGATTCCCTGCCCCCTACAACGCGCGGCCCGCTCCTGCTGGAGACGGGCCGCGCGTGCGTGTGTGCCCGCTACCGTGCGGGCTATGTCAATCACACAAGCCGAGCCCGTACCCATCCCGCTGCTGAGGGGCTACTCCTGGCATCTGCCTACGGTGCCCAGCTGGGAGGAACCCATCGAGTGGACCAAGTGGCGGGCGTCGCTGCGGGTGCCGGCCTCGTTCCAGGCGGTTCAGCCCGGAACTACCACGCGAACGATCGCGGTGGCCAACCAGAAGGGTGGCGTCGGGAAGACGACCAGCGTCGCGGAGCTCGGCGCGGCTGGGGCGGCTCGGGGCTGGGTGGTCCGGGTGATCGGGGTTGACCCGCAGAAGGCGGGCCTGTCGGCCTGGTTGAAGCCGGTCTATCCGGAGGGCCTGGAGCCCAAGCGCCGGCGCAGCCTGACGCACGTCTTCCACGGCGCGTGCACCCTGGACGAAGCCACCTACCCGACGCGCTTCAAGGGCCTGTACGTCGTCCCGGCCGGAGCGAAGCTCGCGGGTGTGGAGAAGGACGCGGACCTGGTGGGCCGGGAGCTGGCCATCTCCCGGGGCATCCAGTCCAGCTCTCTCGGCATCGACCTGAACCTGTTGGACTGCGGCCCGACGCTGGGCACGCTCACCGTGGCGGCCCTCGCGGCGGCGGATGAGGTGATCATCCCGACCGAGGCCGGGCCGATGGAAGTACTTGGCGTGGGCGACGTCTACAACACCATCAAGAAGGTTCAGCAGGCGTACAACCCCAAGCTGTCCGTACTGGCGCTGATCCTGACGGAGTGGGCACGCTCGGCGGTCATGAAGGCCACTGCCATCCAGCTGGCGGCAGACTTCCCTGACGCCGTGATTGCCCCCGTGCGGCCCTCGGTGAAGGTCAAGGAGGCCGTGGGGGAGGAGAAGCCGATCCGGCTCCACGCGCCGAGGGACTCGGCGGCCCGCGACTTCGACCAACTCGCCGGGGTCCTGTTCGGCAGCAAGGAGGCGGCAGCGTGAGCGTGAGGACGGTCCGATCGGCGCTCGACGTCGCCGACGATGACGACGACGAGTCGTACGCCAGCGACCTGGTCAAGCCGCGTCCGTACAACGCCCGGGTGCTCGATCCGGCGGAGCTGCCGGTCGATCGCAAGGAGCGGTTGAAGGCGGTCGAGGCGGCGCTGATGGAGGCGGAAGCCACCCGCTCCAAGAGCGTCGCCTGGTCCAAGCTCCGCTGGACGGTGGAAACGGGCGTTGCCTTGCGGCTCCTCATCGAGGAGGACCTGTACAAGGAAGATCCGGAGTTCACCTCGCTGGAGACGTACGCGGACAACCGGCTGCACCTGTCACGCGGGCACGTCTACGAGCTGGTGGACGATGCGGCTCGGCTGCTGGCGGTCGCCCCACTGTCAGAAATTTCTGACAAACCGTTCAACGCATCGCAGGCCAAGGTGCTGGCTCCGCTGATGGAGCCGGTGGCGGAGCTCGGCCCCGCCGAGGCCGGGAAGACCAAGGCGGAGCTGATCGTCGGGGACGTCGAGGCGTCGGGCAAGAAGCGGACGGCGGCCGCGCTGCGGAAGGCTGCTGAGGAGCGGGGCTTCACCATCTCCGAGGCGCCGGCGGTGCCCTCCGCGCGCAAGAGGAGCGCCGGGAAGGACGGCATCGAGGACGCGGAGATCGTCGAGAACGACGGGACCCGCTCGGTCGAGGCGCTGTACGGCTTCCTCAAGGACCAACAGTCGGTGTACGACGGCATAGGGGGTGGACTCCTCGCTGCGGCCCTGCAGCACGATCCCGGGGCTGCGGAGGGCGTGCTGCGGGATCTCCTGCAGTACCTCACACGGACCGAGCACCGTATCCGGGCGGCCATGAAGGGGCCCTCCGAGGACGGCTCCTGACTCCTCGACACACAGAAGCGCCCGCCCCCCCGGATGCTTCGGGGGGGCGGGCGCTTCTGTGTGAGCTCAGCGGCGGCCAGAGCCGATGACGACGACGGCGGCCTGGGTGGCGGTATAAGTGGTGACGTGCCAGGCGCACGCCCGGCGTCCCTCGACGGTGCCGTTGACCGTCTTCTCATCGGTCTTCTCGTGGACGAACTCGACGGGCATGGCGTCGGTGGCACCCTTGACCTGGGCGCAGAAATCCGACTGAACCCAATGGTCCGCGACGTCTCCGGCCGCCCGCAGAAGGGCGTAGACGGCGGCGAATCGTGCAGCCTGATCGGTCATGCTGGTGGTGCTCCTGTCGGGAGTTCGGGCAGTCCGGCCTTGGTGAGGGCGGCCGGGTCGTACGTGATCGGGTCGAGCTGTGCGCGGTGCTCGACGGCGGCGGCGAGCGTGAGTCCGTACGCCAGGGTCTGCGCCTTGGCGTCGCGGTCGATGGCGGCGGTTGCCACGGTGGTGGCGCTGTCGAGCCGGGCGAGCGCAAGTTCGTGGTCGCGGGCCTCGCGCAGCTGGCGGGCGGTCCGCCAGTGCCGGGAGGAGACGACGTACACCAGGACCGTGGCGACGAGCCAGAGCAGCATCGACAGGGCCCACGACTCGGTGTAGGCGGCGGGGCCGATGACGGCGAACGCCCCGGACGCGGTGAAGGCCACGGCGGTGGTGACGGCGTCACTGTTGCGGTGGGCGGCCGAGACGCACGCGGCCGCGAAGGATCCGGCGGACAGGGCGATCATCAACGCCATACCACTGACGCTGTTGGCGGCGCCCTGCTCGTGCCAGATCCTCGCCAGAATCAGCGCGGTCGACGTGGTGATGACCGGCACGATCCTGCCGGAGTAAGTGATCAGCAGGGTGAGCCCGGTGTGCTGGGGTCGCGGTGTCAGGACCGGGAGGTGCTGGCTGTACCAGGCGGGGAGTTGGTCGGGGGGTGTCACGGCTGGGGCTCCGTCCGGGACGTCTCGTCGGTGTCGGTGTCGGTGTCGGTGGTGGGGTCGGTGTTGCCCGGGGCCGGGCCCGCCGTGGTGGCGGGCCCGGCCCCGGTGTCCTCGTCGAACAGGCGGAGCTGGCAGCCGCCGGCCATGTACTCGGAGAACGGCTGGCGGTGTGTCACGGCTGGTCCAGCCGGTGCCAGTAGTCGAGCTGGTAGGCGTGCAGGGTGGGCAGCGGGAGCACTGCGGACCCGGTCGCCAGGACGGCCGGGAGGCCGGACTCGGCGGCCTCGGGCCTGCGCGTCCACACCTGGCCCAGCTCCGCGAGGATCGCGGGGTCGTGCTCCTCGACGGCGGCCTCGACGAGCCGGTACGCGTCCTGCGGGGCAACGCGGTGCCAGAGCACGAGTCCGCAGGCGCGGCTCTCCATCCAGCGGTTGGCCTCGGTCTCGCTGCCGAGGATGTCGGCGAGCGTCGTCACGCGAACACCCCCTTCGAGGTCGAGGTACGGCGTTCGCGCAGGAGCTGCCACCCGGAGTACACCCCGGCGGCGAGCACCCACACGGCGAACGCGGCGGTGAATGCGGCGTACTTGGTGCTGGTCACCACCGACTCGCCGAGCGGGGCCTGCAGCGGGCCCGTGAAGGCCAGGGCGGCCCCGTAGGCGAGCCCGGAGACCAGGGCGACTCCCTCGGGGTCGAACCCGCGCTGCAGGGCCCACAGGGAGCCAAGGATGGCCGAGAGAAGGGCGATCACGGCGGTGGCCTGGACACGGTCGTCGTTCGTCACAGCGTCGTCTCCTTCTCCGGCATCGGGGTGTAGAGGCCAGAGGGGGAGTCGGGGGCCCAGGTCTCCCTGGCTGCGAGCACGAGCCCGTTGCACAGGTAGACACAGGCGTCGTCGGCCCAGACCTCGACGGCCTTCATCCGGTCCGGCGCGGCAGCCGGCGGGCACGTCGGGCTGTGGGTGCAGCCCCAGCGGGCCTCGGCCAGCGCGACATTCCGCGCCGAGATGGCCAGCCGCTTGTTGTCGGCCTTGGTCAGACGGTGACTGCGGACGGTGGCGACGACGTCCTCGACGACACCGACCGCGCCGAGGGTGACGCCAAGAGTGTGGCTCCACCAGCCGAGCAGGGGGTGCAGGGGATTCCTCACCGGGTACCCTCCGGCCTCTGCATCAGCAGCTCGATCGTCAACTCGTCGTCGACGAGCGCGCGGCTGACCTCGGCGTCGCTGTAGCCGTCGAGGTGCAACTCGTGCGCCGTACGGGCCATCTCGGCGGGCACCGAAACGACGTCGTCGCGTCCGCTGCGCTCGTGATCGGTCGGGCGTACAGGCAGGCTCATCCCCGATCCCCGATCTTGGAGACGGCGGCGCCAGCCTGACCATGGCGCTGCAGGTCCTCCAGCGCCCGCCGGGTCCGCTCCTCGGCCGCCTTGACCTGCGCGTCCCGCGCGTCGGCGGCGGCCTGCTCCTGGGGGCTCACGCGGCACGCCCCTGGGTGACGAGAAGGTCCTCGTCGTCACGATCGGCGGTCGGGGAGAAGGTGTTGCACGTGGAGCAGTCGACGGTGACGAGCTCGCCGCCGATGGTCACCTTGACGGACTCGAATCCGTGGCAGTTGTCGCAGGCGGGGCGGACGAACCGGCCCACAACCAGCACCCGGCGCCCGTCCGGCGCGGGGGTCGTGTCGGCGTTGACCTGTGTGGTCAGGACGCGGGTGGTCCTGGGAAGATGGCGCACTGGAGATCCCTCTCGGTGAGAACGGCAGGGGTGTCCGTGACCGGTCGGGGCGGGAACCCCGACCGGTCCGAGAGGGTCGGGGCGGGAACCCCGGCCCTCTCGCCATTCCAGTAAGCCCCACCGAAGCTACGTTGTCAACAATTTAGCTTGATGACTTTGTAGCTTGTTATCTGTATGCTCGTGGCGGGCTACTGACAGGAGGGGAAGATGGTGCTCGACCTACTGGACCGACCACCGAGGAGAGGCGAAGTGCCCGATGAGCAGGCAGAAACGGACCCGAAAACGAAGGACAAGGTCCTCATCAGCGGGCGGGTCCGCGCCTCGGTACGGAAGCGGATGAAGGTCTACGCGGCCGAACACGACGTGAACCTGCAAGATCTTCTCGACGAGGCGCTCGACGAGTACCTGAAGAAGCGGAAAGCCTGACCGATTCAACGAAAGAGGCCCCAGCGGTTGTAGGGACCGCCGAGGCCGAGACGCAGAGATATGGAGGTCCGTATGCGTCTGTTCCAGACTACGGGCGGAGTACATCCGTCCTGGTCACAGGCAGCGGGAACTGGTCAGGGATTTGACTGGTCGTCGACTCTTGACCGTGCACTGTCCGACACCCCCGCGTGGGTGCTCATCGTCACCGCTGGTGTTCTGCTCCTGGCGCTCGGCACCGCCCTTTACCAGAGCGGCCGTGGGCTGTGGCGTAAGGCCGAGCGGACCAGCAAGGCGCGCAAAGCCGCGCAGGAGAAGGCCAGGGCCGAGGGCACCGAGGTTCCCGAGGAGGACGGCCTGGGCCTGCGGCTGATCCTGATGGCCCTGGGCGGCATGAGCGTCAGCCTGTACGGCATGTGGGGCTTCGCCCTCGACCAGGCCAAGCTGCCAGAGCCCTTCGCGGTCGGCTTCCTGGCGATGTTCGACCTCACGGAGCTGACCCTGTTCACCCTGCTTTACCGCCGGGCGAACCCAAAGGTCGGGTGGACTCCGCAGCTGCGGCTCATGCACAACACGGCCTGGGCGCTGGTGCTCGTCTCGGCGGCGGCGAACTGGATTCATGCCCCGTCCGGCACGGCGGCGCCGTTTCTCGCGATCATGCCGGTGACGGCGGCCTGGGTCATCGAGCTCGAACTCCGCTCCCGGATGCGCGGGACCGAGGCCATCGCCGAGGACAAGGCCGGGCCGGTCAAGCTCGCGTCGATGCTGTGGGAGAAGGGCTGGGCCGCGCTGTTCGCGGGCCTGGATCTCGATCCGAACAGTAAGAACGGCCAGCTCATCCGTGCAGCGCTGGCGAAGAAGGCCGGGCGCCGGCTGTTTCGTCTGCGCACTCTCCTGGAGCAGAAGGCCAACCTCCTGGTGGAGGGAAGGGAGCTCAAGCGCCGGGAGCTGACCCGCTCGGTCGCGGAGCTGGAGAAGGCGCGCAAGAGGGCCACCCGTTCGATGGACCGGTCCGACTTCGCCGTGGACAGCCACCAGGCGCTCGCCGTACTGCGCGGCCTGGGCGGCTGGAGTCAGGTGGACGACGTCGCCACAGTCGACTTCAACGACTCTCGGAAGGTCACCGACCTGATGGAGCGGGTGGCCATCATGCCGGCGGCCAAGCGGATCGAGGCGGCCGAACGCGCGGCAGAGGCGAACGCAGAGGCTGACCGCGCGGAAGCGGTCCGGGTCGAGGCCGAGGCTGCGCGGGAGCGCGCGGAAGAGGAGACGCGCACGGCAGCCCGGGAGAAGGAGGCTGCGGAAGCCGCGCGGAAGGAGGCCGAGAAGGCACTCGCCAAGGCGGCAGAGGAGACCGAGGCGGCCAAGGCCGAGGCGGCCCGCGCGGAGGACGCTCGGGAGCGCGCGGAAGCTGCTCGGAAGCGCGCGGAATCCGAAATGACCGAAGACGCGCAGAATGTCGCTCGCCTCGCTGAGCGGGCCGAGGAGGAGCAGAAGAAGCTCTCTAAGGCGGCCGACGAACTGGCCCAGGTGCAGGACCGGATCGCCGACGAGACCCAGCGGCACAGCAAGGCGGCGGCTGCGGTGACCTCGCTCCGCGACGAGCTGCAGGAACTGATCAACGAGCGGGAGTCCGCCGAGGACACGACCCGTACCAAGGCCGAGGAAGCCCGCCAGGTGACCGGAGAAGTCCAGCGCCTGCAGTCGGCTCTCACCAAGGCGCAGGAAGCGGTGCGCGAGCACACCACAGCGGCCGAACAGGCTTCTGAGCTGCGGCGTCAGGCTGAGGAGAACCAGCGTGAGGCGGTCGAGGCGGCTGCCCGTTCGCTGACCGAGGCCACCGAGGCGCAGGCCCTGCTGGAGTCCCTGCGTCCGCAGCTGGCCGACCGGCTCGGGGGCCAGGCCGAGGCAGCCGCGCTCGCGGCAGAGCCGGCCTTCCGGAGCCCGGAGAAGCAGGCCGGTTGGGAGGAGTACATCGCGGCTGTACGGGAGGGCCTGGAGCTCCCGACCGCCAAGGAACTGGCAACGGTGTACGGCGTCGCCGAGGGCAACGCACGCAACTGGTTGATCGACTTCGGCAAGATCCGGGCCGCGATGATCGCCAACGGCGGCGCGCGGCAACATGAGGGCGAAACCGCGCGCTCGGATTCCCGCCGCGCGGAACCGCGCACCGCGCGGCAGGAGTCGAGCGACCCCCGCGCGGACGGTCATGAGCGGGCCGAGGATGCCGAGCGGCCCCATCTGATCAACGGCCAGCGCCAGCCAGTATGACGACCCATCAGTCAGCAGTGCGCGGAAGTTGTCCACAGGCCCGGCTTTGCAGACTTCGAACGCGGCGGTCGTCCGATCGCCTCACGCAGGGGAACCGCGCGCTGCCGAGCGGCGCCCAGCGATAAACGCGCGGAAGGGTGTCCGGCCCCGCGCACTCGGTGCGCGCAGGGTCGCCGGACCAGTCGGACACCCCCTTAGGGCGATGGCAGTGCTGATCCCTGCGGACGAGACAAGACAACGGAGGAACCCCGCATGATCCACACGCAGACCACGGCCATGGCGGCCTCTGTGCCGACGCCCGGCTTGCCGGGCAGCGACACGGACCCGGCCATCTTCGAGTACTTGAACACCTTCGCCGACTTCGTCACGGGCCCCGCCGGGATCGTGGCCGGCGTCGCTGCGATGGCAACCCTCGGCGGCCTGGGCGCGGTCTGGAAGGCATACGCGCCCAAACCGGGCTTCGCCTCCAAGCGGGAGATCCGCGAGGAGATGTCCGCCAAGCACGCCCGGGAGATGATCAGGCAGACCCGTCCCAGTCTGCAGGGCCAGGAGAAGAAGGTCCCCACCACGGCGTACGCCGTGCCGCTGGGCCGCCTGCACTCCGGCGGCCTGCCCACCAGCATCTGGGGCACCCCGGAGAACAACTACGTGATCCTGGCCCCGTCGCGGCAGGGAAAGTCCATCATCCTCAACTCGATGATCTACCGGTGGGACGGCGCGGTCGTACACACGTCGTCCAAGGTCCACGATCACCTGGCGACTAAGGCCATGCGCAAGCAGCTCGGTCCCGTGTGGGTCTGGGACCCGCTGGGCCTGTCCGGTGAGACGCCGCTCAGCACCTTCCGCTGGGACCCGATCCGCGGCTGTGAGGTGCGCGAGGTGGCCATCCAGCGGGCCGCCTACCTGCTGTACGGCTCGCGCAGCGGCTCCGACTCTGGCTCAGGCGTGGACGCGTTCTTCAAGTCGACGGCCTGCGAGGTTCTCGCGCGCTTCATGCACGCGGCCGCCCTCGGCGGGAAGACGATGGTGGACGTCTACTCGTGGTCGCAGAACCGCGGTGACCAGACGGCGGCGAACATCCTGCTTACGGCCGGTTCGCAGGACTGGGCGAACCTCCTGGTCCAGCGGCAGACGGTCGTGCAGGGCACAGGTGACGGCATCTTCACCACGCTATCCTCCGCGCTCGGCTGGATGGCTAACCCCAGGGTGGCCGAGACGGTCCTGCCGGGCCCCGGCGAGCACTTCGACGCCGAGACCTTCCTGCTCAACAAGGGCACCCTCTACATGATCGGCAACGACAAGCCGGGCTCGACGGTCGCCCCGCTGTTCGTGATGTTCGCCGACTACCTGCGGTCGGTGACGGTCGACCTTGGCAACAAGAACGGCACCGGACGGATGGACCCGCCCACCCTGTGGGCCCTGGACGAGATCGCCAACCTGATCCCGCTGCCGGTCGACAAGTGGATGCCGGACTCCGGCGGCCGGGGAATCACCCTGGTCATCGTCATCCAGTCCCGTGCCCAGCTGTTCGAGGTCTGGGGCGAGCAGCGCGGCCGGATCATCTGGGATGACGCCAACGTGAGGATCTTCCTGCGCGGCATCGGAGACAGCCAAGTCCGCAAGGACATCAGCGACATGTGCGGCACCTACCAGCGGAAGCGCAAAACCACCACCACGCGAAACGGCGAGCGGTCGATTTCGACGGTCACGGAGGAGAAGCCGGTCATCATGCCCGGACAGATCTTCAGGCTGGGCAAAAGGCAGTCCCTGGTCATCTTCGCTGGGTGCAGCCCGGTCATCACCCACATCAAGCCGCTGTGGAAGCGGCGCGACGTCAAGAGGCTGTCCAAGGCCAACGTGCCTGGCCAGCGTGCGGGCGCCGGTGTCTCGATGACGAAGGGAAGCCGCTGATGGCGGAGATCGGCGGCGGCCTCGCCGGGCAGGTCTTCGCCCTGGCCAAGGACCTGGCCAAGGTCGAGAAGGACGTCGAGGCCCTGGGCAAGAACGACGGCGACGTCCGTACTGCGCTCACCCAGCTCGGGAACGCGCAGGACGCGCTCGAACACCTGGAGGAGCGGACCAGTGGCCTGCAGGAGCAGGTGCAGGCCCTGGCCCCGATCCGCTTGGGCCTGGACTCCCTGTCCAAGACGGTCAAGCAGATCGGGGAGGACCTCAAGGCCCTGGCGGCCGGACCGGCCGAGGAGAAGCTCGCAGTCTGGAACTGGTCCTTCAACCAGGGCATGGACCGTGAGGAGGCCGGAGAAGCCTGGGATGTCCTGATCAAGTGGGTCCGCTACGAGCTGCAGTACGGGTACGGCTGGGTCGGGTGGAAGTCGGGCGCGTTCGCCGGCAACAACCCGGTGCCCGGCTCCCCGGCCGAGGCCGACCGCATCCCGCCGTGCTGGTACCGGCACCGGGAGGCCGTACGGGAGATGGGCTGGCTGTGCCAGGAGTGGATCAAGATTTACCGCACGTCGTACGGCACCCCGTCCCGCGCGGGGGACTGGCACGACCGGTACGCGCCCGGCGTCAAGCGCCGCCTAATCAGCACGCTGGGCAAATGCATCCAGGCCGGTGTCCACCAAGACGACCCCTGGGAGAACCACCCGGAGCTGCCCACTGCTCCGCGTGCGATCGACGACGACGAGATCCTGTCCGGCTTCCTGAGCTGGGAGCTGCAGAACCGCCGGGAGGCACCCGCTCCCGGCCCTGTGGCGGCCTCGTAGCCCCACGGACGACGAAGCCCCCGACACCGTACGCGTCGGGGGCTTCGTGCTGCCTCTACGGCCTTCCTGCTACCGGTCTTGGGGCCATGGCCAGTCAGCCGGTACGGCCAGACCCTCATTCCCGCCTGCGGCCCACGCGAGCGTGTGCTCGACGGCGAGCGTGTAGTCCTGGCCGTTGTCCCGGGTGACCTTCCACAGGGCGGGGTCGCTGTTGGCGTACAGAGCCTCGTACGCCCGGCTGCGCTCACTGCTGGCGTCCGTACCTTCGACCGGCCGGCCAAGGCGCGTGCCGGTGATCGGGGACACCGGGCTCTCACCGGTCGCCCAGTTCAGCGCGGTGACAATGCCCCGGACGTATGTCTTACTCTCGTCGCCGTATCCGTGCTCGGTGACGTATGCAGTCATGGCCTTGAGCTCGTCCTGCGGCCGTAACGTGGGCGGCGTCCACCCCTGTGCGGTGCTCAAATCGGATCATCTCCTGGTTGGTTGAGATACGGCGGGCCGTGTCAGTAGCTGATGGTCGGGCCCTGGTCCTGCTCGATCTGTGGTACGGCCTCGGCCTCGGCCTCGGCCTCGCGGCTGCGGCTGACCTCAGCCTGCTCGGCACGGGCCGCGTCGTCGGCTTCGGCGGCAGCCCGGTTACTCTCGGCCATGCGGTCGACAATCTCGGTGAGGGCGGCGTGCGCCTTGTCGAGGTCCTCCTGCAGGTCGGCCAGGTGGACAGGGAGCTGCTTAGTCTTCGGAGCCTGCTCGGCCTCGGCCTCCGGGGCGCTGGCCGCGCGGGCCTTCTCAGCCTTGATGGAGTCCTCGACGTACTGGCGCTCGTAGTACTCGCGCAGCTGGTCCTCGACCGTGGGCCCGGCGACCACCGGCGCCTGCTCCGGCTGCAGCTCCTCCTCGACGGCCTGCTCGACGGCCTCGGCCTGCTCGGGACGCGCCTCGAACGTCTCGTCCTCGACCTCCCAGTTGATCTCCGGGGCGGCCTGGTCGAGGTCGTACTCCGGCTCGGCGTCGCGGGCCGCGACGGTCTGCTCGCGCAGCTGCTGCTCGTACGCAGCGAGCGCGGCGTCAACCTCCGGGTTCGGCCGGGCGACATACGTTTCCTCGGCCGTGACCTGCTCGGTTTCCTCCGGCTGCAGCTCGAAGTCCTGGTCGACGCGCTCCTCGACCTGCCAGGTGGCGCCCTCGACCCCCCAGTCGACGGCCGGGACCTGTTCGGCGGCCGCAGCCTGCTCGGCCTCGATCCGCCGGTCCTCGTGGTACGCGGCAGCCTCGGCGGCAAGCTCGTTCTGGACGCGCTGCTGTTCGTCCTCCTCGGTCAGCTGCTGCGCGACGTCGTCCAGCTCCGGCTCGGACTCCTCGAACCCGAGCACGTCGCCCCAGTCGACGTCCGGCGCCTGGTCAAGGGCGACATCGTCCTCGACCTCGACGGCCGCGCGGTACTTCTGCTCGTACGCGGCGAGCGCCTGGTCGAGCTCCTCCTGCTCCTCGTGGGCAAGGGCAGGAGCCAGCTCTGCCTCCTCACGCACATCCGGGGCCTGGTCAAGGGTCTCGCCCTCGACCTCCCAGTCCAGCTCCAGCGCTTGGTCAAGGTCGTACTCTGGCTCGGCAACGAACTCCTCGTCGACCTCCTGGTCCCGCTGCTGCTCGACATCCTCAGCCTGCGCGTCCTGCTGGACCTGATCGTCGGCGCCACGGCGGTCCAGCTCATCGCGGGCGGCCTCGGCGGCCTCGCGCGCCGGCGCGGTCTCCTCGTACCAGGCGGAACGGGCCGCGTCGATCTGCTCCATGACCTCGACCCGGCCGGACAGGTTGACCACCAGGTCCTCGTAGCCGCGGGCCTGTGCCTCCAGCTCCGCGCGCTCGGCGGCGTCCTCGCACATGTCGGCGTCGGCCTGAGCCAGGATCGCCTTCTCCTCATAGCGCAGAACCATCTGACGGGCCTCGGACAGCTCCTCCCCAAAGTGGCCCGGGGCCCACGACTTCTCGCGCTCGTACCGGTTGACCATCTCGCGCAGGGCGGCGTCGCCAGTCCGCGCGAGGGTCTCCTGGTCCTCGGTGCGGCCGAGGGCGGAATGCGCGGCCTCCCACGCGGCGCGCTGCTCCACGGCGCCCTTCGCGGGCAGACGGCCGATCGCCGTGTTCGGGGCATCGATGCTGTAGAGCTCGCGGTATCCCTCGACGGTGCCCGCGCGGCGGGCCCACTCGGCGCGTTCGAGAACGTCCTCGGGCACGGGGCCGAGGTGGCGGACCGCCCACTCCGGGGGCTCCTCCGCCAGGCGCTCGCCCAGCACGTCGCGCCGGGCGTCCATGGCCTCGGCCAGCTCGTGGGCGACCATGCCCTCGAATCCGGGCATGTCGGGGGTGCGGTCGCTCCAGTTGTGCCCGGCCGGGGCGTTCTCCGGCTCACGGTCCTTGAGCTCCCGATCGATCCGCCAGTTGATCAGGGCGGTGACGTTTTCCGGCTCGGGGGACGTCATTGACGCGCAGGTGATGGCGTTCTGCAGGACGCGCGGCCCGTCGTGGCCAGCCAGCTCGGCCTCGCGCAGGGCCCGGTAGATGGTGCTCGGGTCCTGCTGGCGCATCTCCTTGTACTGGTCCTCGGACAGCAGCTGCCGCAGCTGCGGCTCGTACTGGTTGCGGACGTGCTCGGTGACGTAGTCCCGCCAGCGCGGCTCCAGCGCCGGGATCGACTCCGCCCAGTCCTGGCTCTCCCGCAGCTCCTGCAGCGCGGCCAGCTCGCCCCCGTCGCGCTCGACGGCGGTCTGCAGCATCGACATGGCGTCCTGGTCAAGGCCCTGAAGACGGTGCTCGTCGCCGGGGACCCGGCACGCGGCGAACGCCCGGTTATACCGCTGGGCGCGGGTGAGGCCCGGGTACACCTGCTGGCGGCTCATCCCCTCCTCGACCAGGAGGTACCCGCCGTAGCCGACCGTTCGGCCCTGCACGGCGTTGACCGTGCCCGCGTACGCCAGGGCGACGTTCTTCTCCACGTACGAGCCAGGAAGCGTGACGGTACCCGCCAGGCGCTCCGTGCCGTTGTCGTCGCGGCCAGCGACCCGGCGGGCGGTGAGTTGCCCGTCCTCGCCAATGCCGGTCACCCGGTAGACCCGGCGGTTCAGCACGAGCCGACCCTCGGAGTCCTTGAGCTTCGCGTCGTTCTCCCGGGTCTGGATCAGATCCCCGACGCCCGCGCGGTTGTCGTCAACGAGCCGGAGCCCGTTCTCGTCCACCTTCTTGAGCCGCACGAGCTCCGCGCGGATTTCCCTGCTCACCTCGGTGGCGCGGGCATTGGTGGCGGTCATGACCACGGACTCGCGGTTGGCGACGGTGTCCGCGACGTACGCCTGGATGACGTCCGCCTTCATCTGTTCCAGCGTGCCACCCGTGATGAGTCCCTGCAGCTCGTACTCTTCGAGCGCCCGGACGTCACCGCGGCGCAGGGCCAGGGACGCCTTCGCCTCCCACTCGCGCACCGTGCCGTCCGGCTCACGGAACCGTCGCACGTTCGACAGGGAGTAGTGCGGGCCCTCCTCGACCATGGACCGCAGCAGGCCACCGGCCTCGGGGGACTGCAGCTGCTGCTGGTCGCCGATCAGCACGAGCTTGGCCCCGGCCTGCTCGCACAGCTCGGAAATCTGGGTGATGTGCTTGGTCGACGCCATACCGGCCTCGTCGAGGACCACCAGGTCGCCCGACCGCAGACGGAACTTCTCCCGCTCGGCCTGGGCGCCCATCCCCTTGGAGTACATCAGGAAGCGTGCGGTGTTCTCCCTGATCTCGATGCCTTCCTCGCCGAGGACCTCGGCGGCGACGGCGGAGGGGCCGAGGCCGATCACACGGCCTCCGGTGTGCTCCTGCCAGGCGTCGGCGACCACGCCGGTCGCGTAGGACTTGCCCGCGCCGGCGGGGCCCTCCACCACGCTGACCTTGCGGCTGTCGCCGAGGACACCGCGCACGACGTCGGCCTGGTCGGCGGTGACGCCAGACTCCTTGACCACCTGGTCGAGGACGGGCGGGGCCAGGCACGGGGCGCCGGTCTGGTGGGCACGGGCCGCGACACGGGCCTCGTCGCTGAGGTGCTCCTCCAGAGAGAACTTCTCGCTGGACATGGCGCGCGGGGAGAACACCGAGCGTCCGTCGCTCTGCCGGATGCGCGACGGCGCGTCGTCGATGATGCTCAGGCCGGCGGTCTGCACGACGCCGTACTGGCCGCTCTTGAGTGCCTCGGTCGCCAGCTCGTTGGCGAGCGGCGCGAGCGGCACGTCGCGCGAGAGGCTGTCACCGAGCGTGGTGTTGATCTGCTGGATGAGCTCGCTGCGGTCCCACGTCGACCGCTTGGTCTGCAGGGCCTCCAGCGACTCCCGGATGACCTCCTCGCGGTCGAACGTGGGCGCGTCGACCTCGGCCATCCTCGTGTCGAACCCGACCCGCTCGGCTCGCTCCAGCGCACCGAGCAGGCCCCCGTCGACCTTGCCCTCGGCGATCCGGGTAGCGCGCCCGATGCGGGCCTCGGCGGACTGGTGCTCATTCCGCTTCGGGTCGCGGGTGTCGAGCGTGGCCATCTCCTTGAGCCGCGTCTTCGTGTACGCGGAGGGCTCGCGGCCGTGGTCCTGCACGTACTGCTCGTGCAGCTCCTCGTACCGGGCGTCAATCTCGTACGACCGTTCCGACAGGGCGTCGAGCAGCTCGGTGTCGAACCCCTTGATCTCGCGGGCCATCCCGTCCGGGCGCATTTCGAACACCACGGGGAGATCCCGCTCGATGGCCTGCTCCATCGTGCGCTCGAACACGGCGGCCGCGGCCTCGCGGGCGTTCTTCACCGACCGCGAATCGAGGGTGACGAAGTGCTCGTTCCCGTCCTCGTCGAGCACCTTGATTTTGTTGAGAACCCCCACATGCGCGTGTAGCTGAGGGTCCCCGGCCCGCGAGACTTCGTGGGTGAAGATCGCGGCGGTGAAGCCGGTGGAGTCGACGTACCTGCCGGTGCTGGGCCGGTCGCCCTTGGCCTTCCCGTGGTACCCGATCCGGCCGAGGCCGGCCTCCTCCTGGAAGACCTTCATCGCCGCGGCGATGCCCTCGTTCATCGCACCGCGCACCTTGGCGGCGTCCTCGTGGCGGCCCGCTGCCTCCAGCGCGGTGAGGTAGGTGGAGACCGACTTCTGAGCCGAGTAAGTGTGATCGAAGTACATGGCGGGGGAGCTCTGGCCCTTGTCCCGCTCCTCCCTCCGGATCTCCGCGACACGCTCCGGGTCGGCCTGCGGCTCCTTCGCCAGGCGGTCGTCGATTCGCTCCTCGACCGTGCGGTACGTGTACGGCTTCCGGCCCCGGCGGGCGGACGCTTCGGCGTCGTCCATGACCTTCTTGGCGGCGGTGCCGGTGAGGCCGTTCTCGTCGATGTACGCCTTCGCGGCACCGATCGCCTGCCGGTACTCCTCGGGGTGCGCGTGCTTCCCGAAGATCGCCCGGATGTCACGCTCGGTAGCGTCCGCGCCCTGCTCGACGCCCCACTCGGAAGTGCCGTTGCCGATCCAGACGGCAACCGGAGTGCCTGCCTCCGTGCCCTTGGCGTAGTAGCCCTCCGGGCCTTCGAGGCCCGGCTCGACGCCGGCCTGGTGCTCGCCCTGGCAGCCCGATCCGGAGAGCAGGTAGTTGAGCCCTGCCTCTCCTCCGGAGATCGGCGTGATGCGAAGCATGGTCACGAGAGTACGTGATCGACGGCGCAAGCGACACCGACAAATTAAGAATGCCTAGGTGTGTTATGTAGTAGAGGTTGTAGCAGTAGGGATGAGAGGCGGTAGGAGAGGGGTTTGTAGTGGCGTGAGCTGGGTGGATGCGGATGATGATGGACGGCGGTAAGTGGGTGTTGGTTCTGAGGTGCGGTAGGGATTCGAGCTGTAGGGGGAGACGGTTGCCTGGAGAGTCTGAGAGGGCGGCTTGAGCGCCTCTCAGAAGAGCAAGGCTCGACGAG
>NZ_JBIUYF010000017.1:0-32925 GCF_044744405.1 Streptomyces sp. NPDC087310
CACCGCCTTCACCAGCTTGGCGAACCGATCCATCCGCAAGCCCGTGAACGTCTCCACCCAGACCGGCTCAGCCCGCAACACCCCACCCATACAGACAAAATGCCCAGAACTGAGCCTTCTGCAACACCCTTTAGGGGCCGCGTTCGAGGCGGCACGGAAGAACGGCAGCGGTTGTACGGCGAAGTCGAAGCCGCATTTGTACGGTGCGGCGCGATGGCCGTGAGCCGATGAGCCACGCCGATCGGCACGCTGGTCACTGAGGGGGCCTGGGAGCCCCCGGCCTCCGGCGCGACGCTGCGGAGTCGGTGGACGGCATTGCCCCTGAGCCGACCGGACGCCCCGCCGCCGGCCACGCCCCGGACTCCGGCCAACTCAACCTGCGCCCACAGCCGTCGGCCTTGGCGACGACGACCGTCTGGAGCAGACCCGGGTCATCGAGGCTGGCAACACCGCGGCGGGCCGGTTCCTCCGACTGCCCGGTACCGAGGTAATGGCGCTTGACCAGCCGCGGTAGGGACACGGCAACGCCCCTGCCCCGATCGGACGGCCGACAGGCTCCCGGGGACTCGCGCACGCAGACGGCGGCGCCACACGCTCGGTCGGAACGTTTGGCGGGGATTGCAAAATTATGGCAATGTTCTTCACTCAAGGGGCTGCGAACTGCGGCCCGTACAAGGGGGATTCAATGTTCAGGTCCAATCTCGCCCGCATGGCCACAGTGGGTGCAGCCACCGCCACGATGCTGGTCGCATCGGCGTATCCGGCCATAGCCGTACAGACGGACGATGTCGGGACCATGGCGAACATGAGCGTCGCGGTCGACGGAGGGAAGATGACCTTCATCGACGACGGCGACATCTTCGAGATCTGCGACACCTGGGCCAACGGGGAGAGCGTGTACGGCGCGCTCTTCTACAACTCGTACGTCAGCACCGACGGCTGGAAGCGTGTGATGACGACCGAGGACGGCGGCGACGCCGGGTGTGACAGGAAGGGTCACAACATCGGAAACGGTGGCGAATACATCATGGTCATCTGCGGGGGGAAGTATCCGACCGGCATAATTGGGGACGTCTACTGCGACGGCTCTGGATCGTTCAACGAATAGGACCTGGCAGATGCGGTCCGCTCACCAGAACGCAGGTCATACGTGGCCCGTCTGGCAGCACGCTGTACGGTCCGTTCGCCCGCTTCCCCTCCTGGCCATGACAGCCGAGTTCTCGCCGCTGGCCCTGACGGCCCCTGGTTTGACCGCAAAGGTGAACTACCCCTGTTCGAGGCGGCGTTGGCGCAGTCCAAGGGTGTCACTACCCGGGCCTGCGGCCAGGTGACCCAGCCCGGGTAGTAGACCGCCCGGGGACCACCGTCACACACCGTGCCCTGCGGAGAACCGCAGGGCACGACGTGCGGAGATCCGTACCAGTTCGGCGGCAATCCTCACACCGGCGCTGACCTTCGGTTTCCAGCCCGGTCAGTGGATCGCGGCATCGGCCCGCGGCGACCGCCCCACAGCCTGGAGACTTTCGAATGGACCTTATGCGCCTGGCTCTGCCCCAGGAACCCGCCGGCGGCATCGCGGGGTGGGCAGCCGACCTCGTGGACACCATGGGCGGCCCCGGCGCGGGCCTCGCCATCGCCCTGGAGAACCTTTTCCCGCCGCTGCCCAGCGAGGTGATCCTGCCACTGACCGGCTTCGCGGCCGGACAAGGCGTCATCAGCCTGTTCTCGGCCCTGTTCTGGACCACGCTCGGCTCGGTGGTCGGAGCCGCCGTCCTCTACTGGATCGGCGTCCTCTTCGGCCGGGAGCGCATGTACGCGATCTGGGCCAGGCTGCCGCTGGTCAAGTCGTCCGACCTGGAACGAACGGAGAAGTGGTTCGCCAAGCACGGCACCAAGGCCGTCTTCTTCGGCCGTATGGTGCCGATCTTCCGCAGCCTCATCTCAGTGCCGGCCGGCCTGGAACGTATGCCCATGCCGATCTTCCTGCTGCTCACCACCCTGGGCAGCCTGATCTGGAACTCCGTGCTCGTACTGTCCGGCTACTGGCTGGGTGACCAGTGGGACCTCGTCGAGACTTACGTCGGCATCATCAGCAAGGTCATCCTCGTCCTGGTCGTCGCGGCCCTGGTCCTCTACCTCGTGGTCCGTCTACGCTCCCGCGGTTCCGCGCAGCACCGCCGTACGCCGTGACCGGCCCCGTCCCCACCCCGGACGAACGATCTTGCCTCGGCTGCCCCACCCGACCTGCAAAAGCCTCCGTACCGACAACCGACAACCGACAACCGATAACTGGGCCAAGGAGCAGAGGCCCGTCGGCTGACCATGGGGCAACACGCTGCGAAAACTACTTGCAGTGCCTGCTTAAAGTGCGGACATGCCAGCTTCGCTGCACCTGCAGAAGATCACCCCTGACAACTTCGAGTCCGCGATCAACCTGAGGGTCCGCCCCGACCAGGAGCACCTGGTGGCCCCCGTGGTGAAGTCGCTCGCCGAGGCATACGTCCACCCCGGCATCGCCTGGCCCCGGCTCATCTGCGAGGACGACGAGACAGTCGGGTTCCTCATGGCCTTCTTCCACATCGACTGGACCGGCAAAGGCACCGACTTCCGCTCCGGACTCTGGCGTCTCAACATCGCGGATGGAAAACAAGGTCGGGGCTACGGACGCTTCGCGGTGGAGTCCGTAGCCGCCGAGATCCGGCGTCGAGGCGGTACACACCTGACGACCACCTGGCATCCCGGACCCGATGGCCCCACAGGCTTCTACCTGGCGCTCGGTTTCCGGCCGACGGGCGAGACCAGCGGTGATCAAACGGTGGGTATGTGGGAACTGGACTGAGAGCGCGACTGCCTCGGCTTGGACCGTTCAGTGCGGAGGTGTTCCAGCAACCGGACGGCGTCGCTGCCGGGCCGGACGCCTCGCCGGCACCCGAGCACGAGCCGAAGACCCGCTTGGTGGTGCTGAACGGTCTCTTCCATAGTCGCGGCTTGCAACCAAGCCGGACGCTACCTACAGGAGGGCACGCACTCATGCGCACTCTTTACGTCGTCACTCATCCGGAGGCGACGCATCATGTCGAGGGAGTCGTCGGGGGATGGCATGACTCGCGGCTGACGCCCGTCGGGGTCCGTGCGGCGGTCTCCATCGCTCAGGCGTTGCGGGCTCAGATCCCGGACGGTGCCGAGGTGGAGCTGTTCTCCTCGGATCTGGAGCGCACGGCGCGGACGGCCGAGGAGGTGGCCGAGCTGTTTGGAGTGAAGCCAGTCCTGGATCACAGGCTACGGGAGAAGTCCTACGGTGAGGCGGGAGGAAAGCCCCAGGAGTGGCTGGACCGGCGCTTCGTCCCCCCGCCCGCTGTCGGGGAGCGGATGCACCACGACGAGGGTGTGGAGGGTGCGGAGACCAAGGCGGCGTGGGCGCAGCGCATCTACGCGGCCATGGACGAGATTCTGCGGAGCCCTTGCGAGCACCAGATCATCGTGACGCACGGCGGCTCTCTGACGTGCGTCGTCGCGTCCTGGATCAAGATGCCGATCGAGTCGGCGGGCTACGCCAGTTTCCGGGCTCCCTCCGGCAGCATCACCACGCTGCGCGAAGACGACTTCTTCCACAACCGCCAAGTCGTCAGCCTCGGTGACACCCGTCATCTCGACCCCGCCCAACCCGGCCGACCTTGACCCGGCCCGCTCGACGGCCCGCCCCCCCACAGGCGGCGGGCCGTTGGTCCCTTGCACCGATGTCATTTCTTGTGAACGTTCCGGAACCCACCGCCCTCCATCCGCTGCCCGAAGTGCCGGACAAACGCTGCTGCTGAAAGTGAACGAAACTACGCGTACCCCGGTTCGTACGGACGGGAGTGCGTCGCAGACCTGGCGGGCAGCACCGGTCCCCCCTCCAGGGGCGGCCGACCATGAGTTCGGCGGGTGAGGACTGGACCAGCGTGGTCACCGAGCTGTACCAGCAGCACGTGCCGCCGGCCTCCGGGCTGATGACGCACACCTCTCCCTGGGCGGCGGCCTGAAGAGCCGGGCATGGTGTTCGCCCGGACCGCGATCGTGATGCCGCGGACATCGGCGGCGAGCCCTATGGCGGGCCCGCCCTGCGTCAGGGAATCCGGATCCTCCTGTCGCTCAACTGCCGGGTCGCTGTCGGAGGTCGCGTCTCTGCCGCCCGCGCCGGTCGCTGCCCGGTCCCGTCCGGACTCCCGTCCAACCGGGGCCGAGCCCCCGCCGTCACAGTCGGTCGGACCGGGGCGCGGGCGCCGCGGCGACGTTCTCGTCCGTGGCCGGCGAGAACAGCCTCTGCAGTGCGTGCGGTGGCGGCCGACACCGTGGCGAGAATACGCGCGGTCTACCGGGGCGATGTCCGCGAGCGCTGCGGCGAGCGTGTCGATCGCGTCGGCCACGTCCTCGACAGCGCCCTCCCTGACAGCGCCCTCCCTCCAGTTCCCCGGTGTGACCGTATCGGCCGGCACACACGCCGCATCTGCCACCACGGCGGCGCGCTGCTCGACGCCCGGGTCGGCGCTGCCCAACTCCATGGCCCTTCTCAACGACACTGCGGCCGCCAGGTACGCCCCGGCTCACCGTGGACACACGAACTGCTGCGCTCCGGTCCCGGCGCCCCGTCAGATTGTCAGCGCCGCCTCGGACCGCATCTCGTGGTCGCCGCCGCATGGGCTCTCGAAAGCGGATGGAGGACCGCGCTCCTGCCCGAGTTCGCCCAGCGCCTCGATCCCTGGTCCGGGGCGTGAGCCGGCCGCGCGGTCGAGTGCGTCGGCGAACGCGGCGAGCAGCGCGAGGAACGCTCCGGCCACCTCAATTGGCGGTCAGGTGCCCTACTTTCCCCACCGCCGGGCCCAGCAGCAGTGGCACGTCGGGCAGATGGTCCTTCATCCCTGCCGCCAGTTCCTCCCGTCCCCTCGGGCAGCGTGCAGAGCACCCGCCCGTACGCCTCGTGGGACATCCTCGCCGGGAGCGCCTGGATTCCTGCTCGGGGGCCCGCCCGGACGAGCCGTAGGGGAGCGGCGCAGGACGGGGTGGTTCTGTCCGGCGGTCAGGCAGAAACGCCGGCCCGGTCCAGGACGGCGGCCATCTCGTCCTCGGGGAGCGCCGGGTTGGCACCCGCGCCGGCGGCCAGTTCAGGGACATGAAGCGCCTCGCGGAGCCGGCGGAGCGGGAGGCGCGGGTCGCCGGCCGCCGCCTGGCGTGTCCAGACCGCGGGGTCATGGCTCAGCCGTTCGATCAGCGCGGGTGTGGCGGCCGGGTCCCGGACGGCCAGTCGCCGGTAGTTGCCGTCCGGGTGGTCCGCGTAGCGTGCGGCGAGGCCCTCTCGGGGGAAGCGGGGGTGCGTCTCCGCCATCCAGGCGGAGAACGTGCCACCGAGCCGCGCGTACACACGCATCAGGACCTCCTCCGGGGTGTCGGGGTGGCGCATGCCCAGGAGGTCCTCCACCAGCGGGTCCTCGGTACGCACGAGCAGGCGCAGGAGGTCGGACGGCAGGTGGGGGCTCTGCGCGACGGCGCGCCGGAGCAGCGGGTGGGCGGAGGTCGCGGCCCGTCGCAGCACCTCGGGGTCGGCGAGCCTGTCCCGTACCCACTCCACGTCCTCCCTGGCGAGGGCCTCCACCGTGAAGTCGATCAACATGCGTCGTGAATCGTCCAGTTCCGGCCTGAGGGAGACCGCGAGCCGTACGGTCTCGTCGGCGTCGACGGCGAGCTGCTCCACGAGGTCGGCGGGCAGCGACGGGTTCTCGGCGAGAGCGGCCAGATGCGTCCGCTCGGCGACGCACCGCTCGGCGTCGGCGCGGTGGAGGAGCCCACGGCGCAGCGCCTCGGCGGCGGACTTCGGATCGCGGAGGAGTTCGGCGGTGACGCGTGCGTCCCGTCGGCACTCCCACAGCGCTGCGGCCTGCCGTACCTCGGGATCGGGGTCGGGCCAGCAGCGCCGACCGCTCGCACGGCGGCAGCATCTTCCATACGCGCACCGCGCGTCGGCGCGCGGCCGGATCGCGGTGCGCGGCCAGCGAGGCGACGAACGACGGCGCCAGGTGGGGCGAGTCCAGCAGGGCCGACCGTACGGAAGGGTCGGGGTCGTCGAGCAGGTGGGCGCACACATGGTCCGGCAGCGGCGCGACCGTCGTACGCGGGTCGTGCCACTCGGGTCCGTACGCGAGAGCGGCCCGCACCTTGGGGGAGGGGGCGTCCGCGAGCCGGGCCCGCTGCGCGGGCTCGGCCCTGGCGCTCATCGCGAAGTCGATCCGAGCGCCCGGGTTCGAGTGAGCCAGGATCACCGCGACGGCCGGCTCGGGAAGCCCAGACCGCTGAAGGGCGTGCTGGGGCGGACCGTCACCGCCTCCGTCGAAGGCGAGCAAGCGCAGCAGCAACGGTGTCGGCAGCGCAGGGGTGTGGGCGACTCCGTCCAACGCGGACGCGTGGAACGCGACCATGATTCTCCCCCATGTCTCCGTCGGTCCCCTCGGTCCGTCGGCTGGTCCGCGACCATGATCCCCCTTTACGGCTGCCTCCGGGACTTGCTCTTGGAGGTGGACGTGGGGTGTCGCCCGGGACAGTTCGTCCGATCGGTGAGCATGGGGGAGGGGCGGCGGCTTCAGCGGATCAGCCGGACGTCGAAGGACCCGGCGAGGCTGCGGCGAGCGATCGTGGTGCTGATGTCCGCGCAGGGGCAGCCGGTAGAGGTCATCACCTCGTTGCTGCAGGTCGGTGATGACTACGTGCGCGATGTCATCCACGTCTGCAACGAGCAGGGGCTCGACGCGCTGGACCCATAATGGAGCCGGGGCGGCCGAAGAAGATCGGTGACCAGGTGCGCGAGCGCATCTGCCTGATCGCCCGAACGTCCCCCGGTGACTGGGGCATCCAAGCGTTCTCCACCTGGAGCCTGGCCAAGCTCGCCGAGCACCTGGTCAAGCACAAGGTCGTCGCCCTCAGCCGGGAGACCTTGCGTCGGATCCTGCGCGAGGGCAAGGTCTCCTGGCAGACGACGACCACATGGAAGGCATCCACCGACTCGGCTTTCATCGCCAAGATGCATCGGTTCCTGGAGCTCTACGACATGCCGCCCGTTGACGGCCGGGTGGTCTGCGTGGACGAGTTCGGCCCGCTCGGTCTCCAACCGCGCAAGGGCAAAGCATGGAGGCCACTTCGTGCTCCGCGCCGGCTGAGGGCCACCTACGACCGCTAGGACGGCGTGATGCACATGCTCGCCGCTCTCGATCCGGCCACCGGCAAGACTTGCCACCGCATCCGCGAGCGCAAGCGAGCAGTGGTACGAGACATTCGGCCTGCTGAAGGCGCTGCGAGCCCGCTGGCCCAAGGAGAAGCTGTACGTCGTACTGGACAACTTCTCCCCGCACCAGCACGCCGAGGTCCGCACCCGGGCCGCCGACAACGACATCAACGACATCGAGCCGGTCTTCCTACCCGCCTACGGCTCTGGCTGAACTGGATCGAGTCCTTGAGTTTGCCGCGCTGCGCCACTTCGCGCTCAACGGCACGGACCACCGCACGCACGACGAGCAGAACGCCGCCATCGCGGCCTACATACGCTGGCACAACGCCCGCGCCGAGCAGAAGACGGGCTTCGCACCTGAGTCACCGATCCGGCGTTGGACCGAATACCCAGCCTGGGCTGCGTAAAGCCATGGGACGTCGTCCAGCCCAGCGACAGCGATCTTCGCGGAGTGCACGTGGGTCCGACCGGCGGCGGCCCGATCGACGAGGATATATCCGAGAGGTCAGGTCACCAGGGCACGACCCCGTTGTCATCGAACGGTTGGCCGGAAGGGCCGTCGTCCGGCAGGGTCGCCAGCTTGATGGCGATGGCCGCGCCCTGCTCGGGGGTCCGGGTCCCGCTGAATCCGTTGAGGTCGGTGGCCACATAACCAGGGCAGGCGTTGTTGATCAGGATGTTGGTGCCGCTCAGCTCCATCGCGTACTGGATGGTGACGGCGTTGAGGTAGGTCTTCGTCGGCGCGTAGCCCCCGCTGATCCCCCCCCCGAGGTCGACGCCGGGAGTGGTCTGTAGTGTCAAGGAGCCGACGTGGCTGGACTGGTTGACGATCCCGCCGGTGCGCCGAACGGCGAAGCAGCGGAAGCATCGCGTTGGTGATCCTGATGACGCCGATGACGTTGGTCTCCACCAGCCGTCGCACGGTCTTGAGGTCGATGGCCGTGGGTTCCTGCGGCCAGCCGCCGACAGCGCCGGCGTTGTTGACCAGCACGTCGAGCCGTCCTGCCCGCTCCTCGATCAGTTGGACCGCGGCGGTCACGCTCCCGTCGTCGGTCACGTCCAGGGATACGCCGAACGCGTCGGCACCGGCCGCGCGCAACTTCGCCACGGCGTCCTGGCGGCGCTGCTCATCCTGGGCGGCGACACCGACACTCCAGCCGCGTGCACCCAGCTCGGCCGCGATCTCGTAGCCAATGCCCTTGTTCGCGCCGGTAATCAGCGCGATCGTCTTCTCGCTCACGACAGCGAGCATGCCCGCCCCGCGATCGGGCACCAACACCCTCCCGGTAGTGCAGCGATACCCGGGCGGTATCGATCAGGCATCTGCCCGCCCTTAGCCTGTGCTCATGGAAATACGCGAGCTGCGGTACTTCGTCGCCGCCGCCGAGGAGCTGCATTTCGGCAAGGCTGCCCAGCGCCTCGGGATGGCCCAGCCGCCCCTGTCGCGCACGGTCACCCAGCTCGAACGGCGGCTCGGCATCGCACTGCTGGAACGCACCAGCGGTTGCTGCACGACGGGCAGGTCGACGTGGCACTGCTGAATCTGCCCTGCGACTCAGCAGCCGGCCTCGACACCGAAGCCCTGTACACCGAGGGGCAGGTCGCGATCCTGCCGGCCTCGCACCCGCTTGCCGACCGCTCCCCGCTCGCCGACCGCTCCCCGGTCCGGATGGCCGACGTCACCGCACGGCCGGCGCTCCCGATGGCTCGCTGGCCCGGTCCCGGCGGCAACTACCCGGAAGGGCCCGGCGCAGAGGTACGGAACCTGACAGAGCTCTTCCAGATGATCGCGCTCGGCCGTACCACCGCGGTCATTCCCGAGTCGGCCGGCGCCGACCTGCGCCCAGACCTCGCCGCCGTGCCGGTCCTGGACGCTCCGCCCGTGACAACGGTGATCGCCTGGCCGCCGCACAGCCGCCTTCGTACAGTTGCTGACCTGATCCGCGTCGCAACACGTCTTTGAACTCGAACTACGAGGGTGGCCATCCAACGGCAGCCCCGGTCAAGCAATCGGCAGCTCAATCGGCGTCCACATCGCGGCCGACCTTGCGCAGCCCGCCGACGGCCAGGCCCATGTACTCCGTATACCGGCAAAATGCGGCGTTCGTCATGACGGTCAGGCACCACGCCTGCTCGTTCTACCGCTCGGGCTACCGTCGAGTGACCTTTCCTTCGCGGGCGTAGTGCAGACGGCGAGTGATGTGCTGTGTGTCACTCTCGCCGCTCCGCACCTGCTGAAGCATCCATTCTGAGCTGCGGATCTGTACAACGCGGCTCTTTTGTAAGCACGTTGCTCGAAAGGAACGGGCCGAAGAAACGTCACACCTGGCTGCCCTGATCGCACTACGTTCCGTCAGTTGCCAACACCCCTTTCCCAGGCAAGGGCGCGAGCGGAAGGCCGATCATGGATGCTATGGCGGTGACCTCCCTGATAGCAGGGATCGGCGCCTGTGCGGTGCGCGTGCTGCACGTATGGCTGCGGGCGCGGGCAGCCGTGCAACTCGCACGGCTGAGCGAGTCCGGCATCAGCAGCCGTGTCAGAGCGCTGCCACCCGGCAGTCTCCTGTCCGAGCAGCGCGCCGACCGCAGCAGGGTCATTATCCGTATAGGCCCCTCCACCTCCCGTCCCGGCGGTGCCGATGAGTGAGGCAAGACCGGCCCCCGTGCCGCACATCCAGTCCGGCCTGCTCGTCCAGGTACCGGCCTCACTCTTTCCCGCCAGCTCGCAGGCCAGGGCGGACTTCGCTCACCACTACCGCGACCTCATGCCCCGGCTGACCGTCTTCGTCATGCGGCACGGCGCCAACAGACACGAGGCCACCGAAGCCGCACAAGCCGCATTCGCCCTGGCCTGGGAGAGCTGGGAGACCATCAACCGTCCCCAGGCGTGGCTGCGTCGGGTCGCCTACCGGCAGTTGCTCAAACAAAGAGGTCAGCGCGAACACGCGCAAGAGGATCTTCCCGACCGCCCCGGCGGCCTGTGCCCCGCCGAAACAGCGGAACTGGGAACCCAGGAGGCACTCGTACTGGAAATCCTCGCCTCTCTGCCGATGCGCCAGCGTCAAGCCTTCGCCTGGACTTACGACGGGTTCTCCGCACAGGAGACGGCCGAACACCTGGGCATCAGCCCAGAGGCGGTACGCCAGAACTTGGCCCGAGCCCGTAAACACCTCAAACAGGCATGGCAATCGATGAAGGAAGGCACAGAGTGAGCAAGGCGACCCCCACTACGAAGACCGACGCGGAAGACGACACCGCGTTCGACGACTGGCTGGCCGCCGCGGACACCGAGACGCTGGAACGTGCCGAGGCCGCGATCGACCTCGACGCCGGCTGCGCAGCAATTTTCGCGGCGGCTGTGGTGCCCGAAGCCGTCACCGACCACGAGGCTGACAACGGGCACTGGGGACACCTCGACGAGGCCCTGCGCGAGGCAGCCGACAGCATCGCCCCCTGGCTTGCCCTGCGAAGCCTGTATGCCCTGCCCCATCAACTGGACAAGGCCATCACCACCACACGCACCATGACCGTGGTGGGCCGGGCACTACTGCCCGACAGCATGCGCATCCCCTGGGGACTGGCCTCCGACTTTCTCGCCGAGTGCAACACCGATTTGGCCCGGCTCAAGAACGGACTCCTCCGCCGGGATCTCGGACGCGAGGAGGCCATGGCCCTGCACAGTCGAGCCGTCGCGGACATCAGCAACTTCCGCGCCGCGTTCCAGCATGCCCTGCACGTCACCAGCCACCCCAAGGCGCATCAAGTCGGTGAACGCCTCATCTCGACCGCGGAAATGCTCATCCTGCTCCTGAGATGGACCCGCGACAGCATCACCCACATCTTCAACGACACCGAATGCTCCACTACGGCCTCCGTCCTCTGAGTTGAGCAAGAGAGTGATCTCTCCTTCTGCGGCTGACGGGGCGAGGGCTCGCTCTCTCGCCCCGTACCGATGGAGTCCGTAGGCGTTGGGAGCAGGCTCCGCGAGAAATCGAAGCCGACCTCGAAGCGTGGTCGGCGCGTCATGGTGACCGGGAGGCGCGGCCTGCGACGGTGATCGTGGCTACGCCGGGCTGTACGTGGCAGCAGTTACGCGGAGCATCGTCGGCCGCCGGGCGCGAGGGCCGATCGGGGTTTCTCCAGGTGGGCGAGGGCCCGCGGGTGGGTCGGACTTCACCGCCCGCTCGGTGTGCAGGGCGGCGTTCGAAGTGACGACTGGAGAGCGGAGGGCTCACGAACTGGAGCCGGCGGGGCACTGAGCTGTTGCTGTGGAAGACACCAGAGGTTCGGCATTACAGATCATCTTCATCTCGGCAGCGTCGGCCATGCGTCCCGCACCACGACCTCTGAAGTGGGCCCGACAACAGGGAAGACCGGACTCCTGGAGCCTCTTGCCGGCCCTTCCTTGGAGGGGCTCCTCGCACCTCAACCCTCCCTGGCGTCCCGCAGGACGCGGGCGCATCTCCACACTTCCACCTGTGGCTCCTTGGGCGATGTCACACATTGGCTCCCTCGACGCACTAGAAGCTAGATGCCCGTTCTGTGGCATCGCTGAACGAGCATCAGGGGGATTAGGTGGAACAGGTGTTGCCTCGCAGACGAGATGAACGTGCTGCTTTGCGCCGGGCCGTAACGGGCCTGACGGCACGGCTCCGGACAGGGCGGGCGGACGGCATACATCTGATCCCCCGCGCGGCGGGGCTGGGGTGAGCGGTCATGGAGGACGCGCCGAGCGTTGAACTGCCCGTCAGCGAGACACATGTCGCACTTCCGGTTCTGCAGGGGCGAGAGCTGGCAGAGGACCTGCACCATGCCGAGTACCCCGGGCTCGTCCGCTTCCTGCTGTATCAGGGGGCGAGCTGGAACGAGGCTCAGGACGCGGCTCAGGACGCCTTCACGCAAATGTGCCGGCCTGGTATCCGCATCCGCCATCCCAAGGCATGGCTGCGGAAAGTGGCCTGGCGCTCTCTGCTGCGGCAGCAGGTGCGCCATGAGGACAGCGTCGCAGACGTCCCGGAACCGATGGCCAACTGGCACACCCCTGCGCATGCTGCGGAGCTCGGCGTGGAGGAGCGGCGTGTCATGGAACTGCTGCAGCTCCTGCCGGCCAAGCAGCGTGCGGTGCTGGCCTGGACGATGGACGGGTTCACCACGCAGGAGAGCGCGGAGGCCATGGGGATCACCGCTGAAGCGGCCCGCCAGAACCTGTCGCGGGCGAGAGCGACACTGAAGGTGCAACTCCGCTTGGAGGGATCCGACGCTGCCGGAAAGGAGGAGTCATGAGCAGGCACAGCCCAGATGAACAGCTCGACCTGCTGTTGGCGCGTGCGCATGAGCAGTTGGGGATAGTGGTCCACGACGCGTTGACGAGCAAGGGCGGCCCCCCGGAGCTGCACGATCCGGACCGGGCGCTGGGACGGCTGCTGGCGTCCGCCCACCGGCAGACGGCTACAGCCGTCGCCCGGCGTCTGGCGGGGAAGAGGAAGCAGCCCGGGCACAGTCCTCTGCCGGCGCCGCAGGGGAGCGCGCAGGACGGATGGGGCAAGCTGGTGCACCGGCCTGCATCGGTGCGGCTGAAATACCGCGCAGATGCTTTGCGTGTCTCGCGCACCTACTGGCCTGGGGACTTGGCACAGATACTGCGCGACGCTCTGGAGCGCATCCAACGTCTCAGCACGGATCTGGAGACGGAGCGGTTGCCACCGGACACATGCCGCCAGATCACACGGATGAGCGCTCGTATTGCCAGTGTTCGAGCGCTACCGGATTCGTCCGTACCGCCCCCGGCTGTCGTGGGATTCGACTATCTGGAGACAGTCGTCCACAGGCTGTCCACCTGCGCTCTGCGCCTGAGGACCGTGGTGGAAAGCGCCCAGCAGTTGCTGGACACGGAGTTGCTGCCACAACTGCTCGCGGGAGATGTCTCGTGGCTGGGCGCGGCCGAAGTGGCTCTGGACCTTGCTGACGATCTTGACCTGGCACATCGAGAGGCGGCTGCCCTTGCCGCTGTGGTGGCCGAGATCGGCCGGGCGAGTACAGAATTCTGCGGCGCGGACCTTCGGTCCGTGGACCTCGACAGGGTCGATCTGGAAGGCGTCCGGTGGGACAGCACCACAGCGTGGCCGGCTGAATGGCACGACCGGATCTGGAGATCGTCCCTGGCGGCCGAAACCGGAGCAGGAGTTTTCGTCATAGGAGCGCAGTCTCACAACCGCTCTGTGTCCGCCGACTTCTGAGCCGGCCATGGCGGCATCGCGCCTGGAACCCAGGGGCGGCCGGACTTGGCCTACGGGGAAGTGGCGGCAGACTGAGCCGGAGACGGCGAGGCCCCCCGCCGTGTGCAGCGTGGGGGACCGCAGACCGAGGGCACGTCCAGCCACGACCGTGACTCGGATATCGCCTGCCGAGCGCGGGCGCTGTGCCCATGGGTAACGAGCACATGAGGCACATCGTCCAACGAGCTCGTGCATGGTTGGCGGTGGCACGTGGAGACGGTTCGTTGATCATGGTCTGTGCGGCGGGAACCGGGCTCATGCGGTAATCGTCCGTAGTCAGCGGATCACAGGGTTGACGCCCGACGTGATCGCTGAACTCGTTGCTGAGGTAGAACCGTTGTAGCACGAGCGGCAGGAGCGGCACGAGACCGTGCTCATCGCGCGTCCCCGTCGCAGGGCGGTAGGTGTCGGGGCGAAACGCAAACTGGTCTTCGTCGAACGCCTGTTGGCCACGCTCGTCCACCTCCGCCACGGGTTCAGCTCTGCGTGGAGTGCCAGCAGGCCGTGCAGACGGGTCTCAGCGGCCGGTCGGATGGTGATCGTCATACATCCGAGCCTGTGAACGGTCCGTGCCCGAGCCGAGCGCGCCCGACAGTCCTGGGGGAGGCGGCGGTGTTGCGGAGTACGGCGTGAGAATGCCCCGGCGCCAACGGGTGCGGTGCGGGGAGGAGTCAGCGGCCGCCACGGTGTCCGTAGACCGTAAGGGACAGTGCCTTCATCGCGGCCTGGGCCCGCTTGGCGTCCAGCCCCTGGTCGACGGCTTCCAGGGCTTCGGCCGCCGAGACCCGTACCGCCAGGGGCAGGCCGTCGTAGGCGGATACCCGGTAGGCGAGAGTGCGGCGTGCGTCCCGCTCCTCGTCACTCACCCCGTCAGGGATGAGCGGGAAGACCGCAGCCTGGTACGTGGCGATGCTCAGGAGGACGGCGTCGGCGATCCCTTCGGCGTATCCGTCGACCGGGACGGTCCCGGGCTGGAAGAGGGCCAGCACCTGGCGGCGGGCGAGGAACGAGCCGATCCCCGCTCCGAGGCCGGCCGTGCCCGCGACGGTCACGGCCGCGATCCGGCCGCCCAGGAGAAGACCGAAGCAGGCGCCGCCGACCGTTGCGCATGTCACCAGCACGAAGGTGACCAGCAGGTGTATGCGTGTGGCGAACGAGGGCGTCATGCCCAGCAGTATGCACAGCGCTTCTCCTCACTGGCTTCGTTCACTTCAGCAGCAGCGTCTGTCTACTGGTTTGGACAGCAGTTGGTGATCTTGCGACCTGCGCATGTTCGCGAGAAGTAGCCTCAGCGCGGGATGGACCGGTCGGCCTGGCGTCCTGACGTGCACTGTCGGCCGACGCGCAGCGCGCATAGGCTCCCGGCGTATGAAGGTGCTGATCTCTGTCGACATGGAGGGCATCTCGGGGATCGTGCATCCTGCCGAGACGAATCCGGATCGCTACGACTATGAACGAGGCCGTGCGTTGATGACGGCCGAGGCGAACGCCGCGATCGCGGGTGTCCTGGACGCCGAGCCCACGGCCGAGGTGCGGGTTGCCGACGCTCACGGGCCTTTCCGCAACATGCTGCCGGAGGAACTCGACCGACGGGCCCGGTTGGTTCGCGGAAAACCACGCCCCCTGGGCATGCTCGGTGGGCTCGACGAGCACACTGACGCGGTGTTGTTCGTCGGTTACCACGCCCGTGCCGGCGACGGCCCGGCCGTGTTGGCACACACGATGAGCGACGCCATCCTGGACGTTCGCGTAGCCGGCCGTTCCTTGGGCGAGATTGGTCTGAACGCTGCCATGGCCGGGCATTTGGGCGTGCCGGTCGTACTGCTCAGTGGCGACGACGCCGCCTGTGCCGAACTGAGTGATCTGGTGCCCTCGGCTGTCACCGTCGCGGTCAAACAAGCCCTCGGCCAGGCCGCCGCCGTGGTACTGCACCCTGAGGAAGCCCGAGAGCGTCTGCGCCGATCGGCCGCCGAAGCGGTCACGCGGCGAGCAACGGTCTCGCCACTTGTCCTTGCCGGACCGCTCGAGGTCGAGGTCGACCTTTACGGCCCCTACATGGTTGACCTGGCGACACTCGTGCCAGGTGTCTCACGCGCCGAGGGTGGCCGGACGGTCACCCTCACCGCCGCGGACTTCGCCGTCGCCTACCGACTGGTCCTGCTGCTCGTACAACTCGCGGGCATCAAGCCCGGCTAGGCCGTGTCCTGCGGAGCATGGTCGGAGCCACAGGCGGATCGCTGCGGCGGTGACGGTGCCTGGAAGACGTAGGCTCGATTGTCGTATCGGGAGGCGACTGCGCGGTAGTTCTTGAGCCGGTTGATGGTCCGCTCGACCTCGTTGCGTCGCCGGTAGTGCCCTTGGCTGAAGCCGGTGAGTCTGCCGCCCGCGCTGCCTCGGCGCCGGCGGTTGGCCCACTGGTCCTTGGGCTCGGGGATGGTGTGCTTGATCTGGCGTCTTCGCAGGTAGCGTCGGTTGCGGCGGGAGCTGTATGCCTTGTCGCCGCTGACGTGACCGGGTCGGGTCCGGGGCGTGGCGTTCGGCGCGGACACCGGCCGTCTGGACGTCGTCCCCGACTTCTCTGAAATATTGAGGTTGAAGCCATGGCATCGATCCGAGCATCATGATCGAACGCTCAGGTCCACCGATCACCCGGAGTCTCCGTGCCCCTGCAGATGAAGTTGGCCGCGATAACACTCGACTGTCCTGATCCGCTGGCCCTGGCCGCGTTCTATCAGCAGGCCACCGGCCTCGAACCCCACCCTAAATCGGACGCTGACTTCGCCGGTCTCAACCGCGGCGACGGACTCTTCCTCGGCTTTCAACGAGTCGATGATTACCGGGCCCCGACATGGCCCGACCAAACCGTGCCCCAGCAACTCCACATCTGCTTCTCAGGCGAGGACTTCGACCAGACCGAGGACCTGTTGCTGGAGCTGGGCGCCAGCAAGCCGGATCACCAGCCGGATGAGGACAGGTGGCGGGTCTTCACAGATCCGGCCGGACATCCCTTCTGCCTGGTCAGAGATCAGAAGAGTTGAACGGCCTGTCCGGTGCGCGTCAGCGACCAGGTCCCCCCACAGCAGCGTTTCATTCACGAGCTGGATAACTTCGTGGGCTCCTCATTGCCGATGGTGCGACCGGTGATCCGCTCGAGAAACAGGGAATCCGAAAAAGACCGGATACGTCTTCCGTGAGTCGGGTTCGTCAAGCTGTGAGGTCTTCTGGTCGGCCGCATCCAGGCTGACAGACAGCCTTTCCACTTCGCCGAGCCATCCTTCAGCCTCAGCCTCAGCAATCCGCTTCCCGAGATTGTCTCGGATCACCACCAAGCGCGGCCTGTCACTGGCGCTCGTCACAAGGACCGGACAACGAACGCAAGCTTCTCTGAACTCATTCAGTCTGAGATGCGGATCCGGCTCTGCCAGTTCATCGATCGGCCTCGTGGAGCAACCGCAAGCCGCAGTCCGTGAATTCTATTCCCATTGCAGCGCAGGACGACCGGTCGCCTCGTTATCCGGCGTGGTCAAGGCGCGGTGGCTTGGTCGTACGACTCCCGTGCATCAAGCAGTTCGTCCCAGTGTTTCTCCGTCCAGGCGCAAGCGACCGCTATCGGTTGGAGCATGCTGCGGCCCAGCGGCGTCAGTTCGTACTCGACATGCGGGGTGGCCTCGGCGTAGACGGTGCGCTTGACCAGACCATCTCGTTCGAGGGACCGCAGCGACTGGGTCAGGACCTTGGGGGTGACACGGCTCAGCGGCACGCGCAGCTCGGAGAACCGGCGCGACCCGTGCTCAAGACAACGGATGATGAGCGCTGCCCACTTGTCGCCGAATCGGATCGGATTGAGCGAGGACGGGCACAGTTCGTCGAACATGTCGGCGGGCAGCGGTTCCCTCATGGCCTCACCCTAGCCGGTATCTCAGTGGTAACTAGGGCTCTCGATAGCCTCCGAGAACTGGCCGAGGCACGGGCTCCGGCCCTGGTGAGAGGCAGTACGTTATGAACATTGTGATCTTCGGCGCCGGCGGCCGGGCCGGGCGGCAGGCAGTCGCGGAGGCGCACCGGCGCGGACACCAGGTCACCGCCGTGGTGCGCGACCCTGCAGGCCACAGCGACCTGACCGACGTGCGGGTCGTGGCGGGCGACGTCACGGACACGGCGAGCATCGAGCATGCGGCTGCCGCGCATGACGCCGCCATCAGTACCGCTGCGGACCTGTCCGTGTCACCGCACGAGTTCTTCACCGCGTCGTCGCGCGCCCTGGCCACCGGTCTGGCCAACGCGGGCGTGCACCGCCTCGTGGTGGTCGGGCTCGCATCGATCAGGCCTGGTGCGTCCGGCGCTCCCTTGATGGACGAGCCCGGCTACCCGAACGAGTACCGCTCCTTCTCTCTCGGCCACGCTGCGGGCCTCGACGAGTTGCGGAGGTGCGATCTGGACTGGGCGTACGTGGCCCCGGCGGGCGACTTCGACCATGAGGGCACGCGCACCGGCAGCTACCGGATCGCTGAGCACGGCGACCCGGCCAGCCGGATCACGTACGCGGACCTGGCGATCGCACTGGTCGACGAGATCGAGGCGCCCCGCCATCACCGGGCCGCCGTCAGTGTGCGGGAGGCGTAACACCATAGTCCACGACGGCCCGGGGCGTGGGGTGCCGTTCTGGTCGAGCGATCACGCTTGTGGTTGAGCGGCGTCGCCGACTCGCGCGGCGATTTCGGTGAGGCTGAGATCCCCAAGAGGGCGGGTGAGCTCCTTGCTCCGACGCGGGCGTCATTCCGTTTCCGATGAACGGGGCTGATGGGGGAGTTGGGTTGATGATTACAGGAAGCCCAAGATCAACAACGCTGGAGCCGGAGGGGTGCAGGTCAAGCTGGGCGAGTTTCTCCTCAGCTCCGGTGAGGATGACCTTGAGCCCCTCGACTTCGCTGAGCTAGCTTTCGCGTTCGGCCTCGGCGATGCGGGCGATGAGGTTGTCGCGGATGTCGACAAGCGGTGCCCGTTGGGCCGGATCTGGCCGGAGGAGTGAGCATCTGACACAAGGTTAGCCGAACTAGTGCCGCATCAACCAACGTTCGCCCTGAAGTGCCGCGCTATTTGAAAGATGTGGCCGCAAGAGGGGAGAAAGCCACGCCAACTCCGTGGGCCGGACGCTCCATTGCTACCGAAACGGTCATGAGGTCAGCGGTTGCCGCCCGTGGAGCCGGCGGAGCTGGGTTCGAGGCCCGCGGGACTGGCGGTGGTGTGCGCGTGGTGAGGTTTCGCCGTCCTGGGTCGCTCAGCGGGCTTCCGCAGGGGCACGGAGCTGTTCGGCCAGCCGTTCGAGTTCGGCCGCTGTGGCAGGCGAGGGGTCGTTGAGTCCGCTGTGCACGGCCGTCGGACTCTTCAGGAAGCGTCGGAGCAGGGCCACGAGGAGCCCTTGCGGCAGAGCCCGCAACGCGGCGAAGGCGCGAGGTACCGGCGGGGTCTCCATCGCGGTGAGGTTCCGCCGCATGAGGTGGAGCATGCCGCGGACCGCGTCCGGGTCGTCGGCCAGCACTACCGGGCCGCCCGCCGCGTATACCGCCTGCCCGAGCGGGACCTCGAACGCGGCGTGCGTCCTGAGCCAGGCATCCATCTGCGGCTCGGCCTTGGCGTTGATCCCGGCGGTACGGAACGTCTCCACGATCCGTACCAGTCGCGGAGTGGTACGGCCGTCGGGCTCGCCGATCGGTATCGCGACCCGGCGAGTGATGAAGTCGCTCTTGCGGTAGCGGACCACGTCGCCGTCCATCGTGCCGCCAGTCGTGGGGAAGCCGAGCAGCACCCGCTCGTGTCCGATCACCGCACCCAGCGTCTCCGGGCCGGCTGCCCAGTTGAGCAGGAACAGCACGTCACCTTGGACACCGGCGAGTGATTCCAGCACTGCATCCACCTGGTGGGTGCGGACGAAGACGGTGATCAGGTCGTACCCGCTGTCCGGGTACTCGACCACTGGTACCGGCACACGCTTGACATCTGGGCCGTCTTCCTCGGCGAGCCGCACTCCGTGCCGGCGCAGGGCGGTCAGGCGCTCACCCCGGGCGAGGAGCGAGACGTCGTGGCCGGCCTCATGCATGCGGGCGGCGAACAGGCTGCCGCAAACCCCGGCGCCGTACACGAGCAGCTTCAAGACAGCCCTCTTCCACACGTCCGTTTGATTCATACGTTCGTTTCATTCAAACATATGTAGAGTCCCTCGTGTGGCGACCCCAGACACCCGCACCCAGATCCTCGACGCGGCCGAGCACCTCTTCGCCGAGCATGGATACCGCGGCACCTCGGTCCGCGCGATCACCAAACTCGCTGGAGCGAACCTGGCCGCCGTCGGCTACCACTTCGGCTCGAAGGCGGAGCTGATGGCCGCAGTCGCCCGCCGCGTGATCGAGCCCATCAACGCTGCCCAGTGCGCCGGGCTCGACAAACTGCTTGCCCGGACCCTTGACCCACCGGTCGGTGAACTGGTGGAGGCATTCGCGGGGCCGCTGTTCGACGAGATGCCGGCCGGCGACGAGGGCGGCGCCCGGACGTCCCGGCTGATCGTGACGATCCTCAGCGACCCGGCCGAGGAGGCACGCAGTTGGACCGGCCCGGCCGAGGACTCGGTCCGCGAGCGCTACCTCGCAGCCTTCGCGCGCGTGCTGCCCGGCCTTCCCCCGGAGGAGCTGCGGTTCCGGATGCGGGGGGTCCTTGCCGTGACGGCCGTCGACCGCCTTGAGGTCTACCAGCAACCCGTCCCCGGCTGCATGTCCCCGGTAGCTGGCGAGGCGGCCCGGCGATGGGCGATCACGTTTCTGACGGCAGCGATGAGTGCGCCACCGACCCGGACCTGACAACCCAAGACAGACGCCGACGGCGCGGGTCAGGCGGCGTTGGCCCCGTGAACGAGGGCAGTGAGGCGCTTGTCGTCAGCGTTCTTGTTCTGCTAGCTGATGTACGGCGGACCATACTGCCCTGGGCCTTGTGAGTCGGGTGGTCGGTGCCGTCGACGGCGAAGTAGCCAAGGAGGCTGAACTGGGCCTCGATCCTGTTCAGCCAGGAGCTGTTGGCTGGGGTCTGACGATCTCGGCGTTATTGGCAGCCGCCCACACGCCGACCCGCTGGCAGTGCCTGGTCGTCTAGTGCGGCGATTAGTTGTCACAGACGATCGCGATGTGTACGTCCGCCGGGTGCAGCGAGCGCAGGTAGCGGCAGAATTCCAGGAACTCTTTCAGCGCTGGGGAAGGAAGCGGGGCTGACTCCTCGGGGTTTGGGAACACGGGTCGGGCAGGCGAGGTGAGCGCGGATGTTCCTGAACCCCCGGCGGACCCGGGCCGGGGTGAGGGGGTCGGAGGTGGCGGGTATCTCCCAGGGCCGGCGGAGGTCCGCGGCGAGCGGCCGGGCGAGCCGGAGTTGGGTGTGAGCGACGATCAGGATCCAGGTCCATCGGTCCGCCGCCTCGGGAGTACGGATTTTCGGAGTGGTCCAGCCCAGGGGCTGTTTCGCGAAGCGGAAGGTGTGCTCGAGATCGAAGCGGCGGAGAAATTCCTGCCAGGAGCGGTCCACGCCATCCGGGGTGGCGCCGGTCTTGAAGGGCCATAACCACACCGGCGGGGCGTCTCGGTCCTTTGACAGGTGCTCGGCCTTCAACCGCATCAACGTCCCCTCGACCACCGGAAGTTCGCCGTCGTGGTCGAGCCATGAGGAGCGGTTGGTGGGCCTTGGGTGGACCCGGTCCCACGCCTGGGTCTCGGCCTTGCCGTAGTGGGTCGTGTCCGTGACCGTGGTGATCGCGGGCTCGGGCCAGGTTTCCGGCTTGGAGAAGCGGAATTCCGGGCCGTGCTTGGGCGGCCAGCCGTTGACGCCGTGCATCCTCGGTGGTTCCGGCAGACGCATGACGCGGTCGGAGCGGATCCGCCCGGCCAGCTCGACCGGCAGATCGCGCAGGACCCAGGCCAGGCGGGTGACGTCGTAGCCCGCATCGCTGACGATCACGATATGAGGATCCCTGGTCCGCCACTGGCCTGCGGCGATGAGCCGCTCAACCACTCCTCGGAGCTGGGCAGCGGCGATCACGGTCGCGTCGTCCGCAGGGCCGAGCCGCACCGCGTCCAGGATCGCGGTCCAGGACGTGGCACCCGGCTCCAGCACGGCCACGAAAGAGTACGGCCAGCCTGGGATGAACTGCGACGCCGCCTTCGCCCGGCCGTAGACATGGCAGAACGGCCTCTCCGCCGAACATAGCGCGTCCGAACGAAGCCACGGTGACACATCGACCGCCAGGACCAGGCGCCCGTCGTCGAACCGCGGCGGCGACAGCCTGGCCGCCACCGTCCGCAGTCGGCCGACGTCGATCCGGCCGTGGTTCAAGCCGCCGTACATCGCTCCGTGTCCACGACGATGCTCGGGCAGCAGCATCAAGTCCACCAAGACTTCACGGCACCGTCCGCCCACAGCACCGCGTCCACCAGCTTGAACAACTCGTCGTGCCGAGCGGTCAGACACTCGTAGAACTCGCCCCGGAAGCGTGACACTTCCGCGAACGCCTCCTTCCGGACAGCAGCAGACTCACCCTGAGGGGCCACGAAGTTTCCGGACAGGGAGCCAATAGGGTTGTCCTGAAGAGGAAGCGAGGAAAAGTGGCGCCACTCAGCAAGTATTCGCCGGAGTTCCGTGAGGAAGCCGTCCAGATGGTGTTGAGGTCGAGCAAGACGATCTCAGAAGTCGCCCGGGAGCTTGAGCTGAACGCAGAGACACTGCGTGGCTGGGTCAAGAAGTACCGGAAGCGTCAGGGACCCGCTCCTGATGCGGAACTGACGGTGAACGAGCGAGCTCGGCTGAAGGAACTCGAACGACGCAACCGCGAACTGGAGATGGAAGTAACCTTCCTGAAAAAAGCCGCAGCGTACTTCGCGAAGGATCCCCGGTAGCGGGAAAGTACGAGTTCATCGACGAGATGCGGCTCGACACCGAGGAGTACGCATACAGCGTCGAGTTCATGTGCGGTCGGCTCGGCGTCTCCAGATCCGGCTACTACGACCGGCGGTCGCGTCCGGAATCTGCGACGGCCCAGCGACGCGGCGGGCTGAAACTGCTCGTCGAGAAGGCTTTCGACATGTCCGGCGGCACTTACGGACACCGCCGTATCCAGGCTCAGCTGGACCGCTGGGGTACCACCGCCGGCCTGGAACTGGTCCGTCGGCTCATGCGCGAGCTGAGTCTTGAGCCCTGCCAGCTGCGGCCGAAGCGGCTCAGCCTGACCAGGGCCTCGTCCGGCCAGGTGCCGGATCTGGTCGGCCGCGACTTCACGGCGGACGCACCCGGGAAAAAGCTCGTCGGCGACATCACCTACATCGCGACCGGGGAAGGCTGGCTGTACCTCGCCACGGTCATCGACTGCTGCACAAAGGAAATCATTGGTTACGCGATGGACGACCACTACCAGACCCCACTGATATCAACGGCTATCCGAAACGCGGCACGGAACAGGAGGATCTCGGCCGGTGCGATATTCCACTCCGATCGCGGAAGCAACTACATGTCGGCCGAGTTCGGGAAGACGCTCGATCGGTTCGGGATCCGCAGATCCTCCGGCCGCACCGGGATCTGTTTCGACAACGCCATGGCCGAATCGTTCTTCGGAGCCCTGAAGAATGAGCGCGTATCAAGGGTGACCTACCTGACTCAGGAGGCCGCCCGACGTGACGTCACTCGCTATATCGAATTCTGGTACAATCGCAAACGCCTCCACTCGGCGGTAGGTTACCGCCCGCCACGCGAAGTCCATTCCGAGTACGAGAAGTTGCAAATCGCCGTGTGAAATAGACGGCCAGGCAGCTGTCCGAAAAATGCGAGGCCCCTCACCCTCACGGCCTTCGTCGTGGTCACGTGCACCTTGGTCGGAGGACATGATCAGACGAGGGCCGCCCCACGTCCGGTGAACCCTCGGGTGAGCGACCCAGTTCAAGACACCATTCGATGCCGGAAGATAACCAACAGGAAGCGGGGCCGCCCAACTCCTCGTCCTGCAGGGGTGCTCAAGCTCCTCTCCAGCCGCGCAGGCAGTGGTGCGGGAGCTCTCCGCAGAGACCGGGAGGCGACGTCACATCACCACAGGGGATTGTATGAGCACGGACAGCCGGATAGGACTGTCCACGTGACTGATCAACGCAGCTTCGCCCGTACCGTCATCGCGCTCTCCCTGGCCGTGATCGCCTGTTGTGCGCTCACTTTCACCATCATGCTGCTGGCCGGGAGTCCCGCCGTGCAGCCGCAGCGCGTCCTGGATCAGGACGCGCTGGCGCGGTCCGTTCTCAACAACGTCAAATCCGCCGACTTCGCCAAGCCCCCGACCATCGACGATGTCAGCTGCCCCGCTTCCATCCCCGTCGAGGTGGGCCGGGAGTTCGAGTGCAACGTCGACGGCGTCGGCGACAGCAACACCAGCGGCCATGCCTGGGTCAAGGTGAAGATCAAGGACGATCAGGGCGACCTGTCACTGGGCTGAGGAACGGCAGAGAGAGCGGGACCGCAGCCTTGGCGTCGGGGCCGTCCAGGCCCCTGCTGGCGACAGCAGCGGACCGCTTATGCCCCAGGCCAGGGGCAAGACCGTCAAACGCCCCCGAGACTCTCAAGGCCATCGGCAAGCCCGGAAGATCTTGGTAGACAAAGAACAAGCTAAGAAAGTGATCACGTGGGCTGCGGGCCCTCACTAGAGTCGCCCGCATGCCTGATCTCTCCTACCTCGCCGCCGTCCGGGAGTCGTACGACACTGTCGCCTCCGACTACTTCGAACAGGTCAAGCCTCCGGCGGAGCTGGATCCGCTCTCACGAGGGATGCTGAACGTCTTCGCAGAGGTGGTGCGAACGGCAGCCCTCGGGCCCGTCGCCGACCTGGGATGCGGGCCCGGCAAAGTCACGGCCTACCTTGCCGAGCGGCAAGTGCCTGCGTTCGGCATAGACCTCTCGCCCGTCATGGTCGAGCTGGCCCGTAGTGCCCACCCAGATCTGCGTTTCAGCGTCGGCTCGATGACGTCGCTCCCGATCGAGGACGACAACCTCGGAGGCATCCTCGCGTACTACTCCACCCACCACACACCACCGACATTGCTGCCGGTGGTGTTCGGCGAATTCCACCGCGCTCTCGCGCCAGGCGGCTGCTTGATGCTGGCCGGCCACGTAGGGGCCGACCAACACCTACGTCCCACACAGGCATACGGCGGTCATCCGGTGTCTTACGAGTCCTACCTGCTGCCGCCCGATCGGATCGCCGAACTCCTGAAGCAGGCCGGGTTCGCCCTCACAGCACGTCTGGTGGAGGAACCCAGCGAAGGGGCTGAGAGGACCTTCGCTACCTTTCTTGCCCACAAGCCCGAACGGCCTTGAGGTTCGAATCTGTCTGGGGTGGTGAAGCGGAGTCGGTGAAGACGGGCACACTGAGGTCGACCAGGTGTGGTCGACCTCAGTGTGCATCCGGCTGAGGTTGTTGAGCTTGGCATTGGCGGCGTCAAGGCTGACCTGGAGTCCTTCGACCTCGCCGAGCCAGCCGTTACCGCGGGCCTCGCGGACGCGCTCGCGGAGGTTCTGGATGATCTCGATGAGGCGGCCCGTTGGCATGGGTCAATCTGCAGGACCGGGCAGCGGATGCAGGCTTCTCTGAACTTCGAGTTGAAGTCTCTCTGTTCCGCCGTCCAGGTCGCGGGCGCCATAATCGGTGCAGGGAACTCTGGTGGTGACCGCCGGCACGACGGGGTACCGCATGGCGGCGATCGGAACGGCGCCGAGAAGTCAGAAGGCAGCTCATCTGCTGGCCGGGTCCGAGCCCCGGCATCAGGGAGCGGGCATCTCTGCTGAGTTACGGCAATGAGCTGCAGCGACGTGTGTGGCAGGCTCTCGAGTATGGGGTGGAGTTTCAAATTGCACGGGGGGACCGCGGCCGGGTTGAGCGCCTTGCTGCTGTTGCTCGCCGCGCTCACGTGGCTGCCGGGGACCTTGCCGCTGGCGGGCTCGAAGGGGCCGATGGTGGTGATCGTGGTGCTTCTCTTCCCGATCTTTACGGCTGCTCTGGTGCGCATGTTCCTGAGCGGAGCGGACCGGCACTCGGTATGGCTCGCCTTCAGGTGTCTGCCCGGTAAGGCGCAAGCAGTGCTTGGGGCGCTGGTCATCTCGGGCGTCGTCCTGATGCTTTTCAGCACAGCCGGCACGGGGAACTTGCAGGCGCCAGAGGTCAAGGACGACCAGTACTTCGTTTTCGACACGACTCCCCACGCACGCGGCACGATCGAGGTCTCGCACAGCCAGTACGTAGCCATCCTCGAGAGCGACCAGCGCAGCATGCTCGCGATCCCAGGCTTGCTCTTTGCTGGAGCCGCGTATGTCGTCTTCGCAGCAGGGGAATTGCGCCGGGCGGATGCTGGGATCAGATCTTCGCAACCGGTACAGCTCTGAAGATTCCAGATTGTGGCACCGTACGTGCGACGACGGCGAGATCGTGGGACTCGCTCCGTGACGGCAACGTGCGCTGGCGTCAGCACCTGGCTGTTGCCGGGGTACCCGTCGTGGCGACTGCGCTGACCGTTACCGAAACCGGCCGACTGCTCATTGGCACCACAGACGGACGACTCCTGGACTGCTCGACCGTCTAGTGCCGTGACCAGCAATGTTTGCCCCGAAGGAGCGTCGTCCAGTGCGTGCGATCGCAAGGCGGCCAGGAGCTCTTGTAGCGGAGCTACCAGGGCTTTCGGCCAACGCCGCGACCGTGCGTGATGGGCGGCGCGACGGGGCAAAGCTTGCTGGGAGGGGCACTAGGGGGGTGTCCGCAAAGTCATGGGGAGAGCCAGAGTCGTAGGCAGGCGAGGGTGACCAGGTCGCGGAACTCTTGGATCTCGCTCCTCTGCTCGGCGATGGTCTTTTTGAGTTTGGTGACGGTTTCCCTGAGTCGTTTCTCCGTTTCCGGGACCTGCTGGGTCTCGTTGCGAACACGTTCGTAAAACTCGTTCTTCAGGTCGACGTGCTGTTTGAGAGGGCCATGCGGTGGACACCGGCCTCGGCGGCGAGGGCGACGACGCTGAGACTGCCGTTGGAGGCGGTGGCCTGACCGGAGAGGAGCCGGTCCGTGGCCTCGCGGATGCACGTCCGTTCGTCTTGGTGCTGCTGATTCATGGCCGACCCAGTCGCCGGTCTCGGTGAACACCTCCACGCCGGTGGTGTCGGCGTCTAACCAGCAGACACACGGCCCGTACCGCTCGATGACGGCGGTGGTGACTGCGGCTGGCTCGAACAGCGGCGGCGCGGTCTCCAGCACGATGAGGGTGGTGACGGCCAGCCACATCGGTTCGTCCGGTGTACGAGGGAGCCGGAGGTGGCCGGTGACGCGAAGCTTGTCGCCGGGGGACCAGGTTGTGGATGACCGCGTGCGCCAACTCGAAGTCGGTGACGCTGCACGGCAGGATCATCTCATCGGTGCGCTCGTCCGTTGGGGAGACGGTGAGGCGGAACCGTGCCTTCGCCCCGTGCAGGTCGCTGGGTACGGTCTCTTCGTCCAGGAACCCGTCCAGGGCTATCGGGTCGTCGGCGGCCATGGTCAGTCGGCCTTCTGGACGGGCGCCTGGAGCGTGGCGACGCGCTCTTCGGCCTGGCGCTGGGCCTCGGCGGCCTCGCGGCGTGCGGTCAGCTCATTGAGGTCGCTGCGGATACGGGCGGCCTTGTTACGGATCGCCTTGGACAGGTGGCTCGTCGCCCAGGAGAGCAGGTCCTCCACCCCGTCCTTGCCCGTGTCCGGGGTGGCGTCCTGGTCGGTGTGCCGGAGGGCTTCGGCCAGTTCGCTCTCCGACAGCCCGAGTGCAGAACCGGCAGTCCTCCAGCCAGCGGGCCAGGCAGCAGCCCGCCTCGATTGCATCCATCCAGCGACGCGCTTCGACGTCGCGCTCGGGCGGATCAAGCAGCTACGGACTGAGAACAGCGACTTCGCCACCCGCCTGGAAATGGTGTACGGAGAGAACCGCAGGTTGCGCGGCATCTCCCACTCCGGCGGACTCAAGCCTGAGGAGCGAGAGGAGCAAGTGGACCACGTCCCTCTCTGCGCTCCTCGCGCCACAGTGGAAAATGACCGTCAGGTGACCGGGGCTGCTGCTACGGTGACCGGCATGAAGCGCGCTGCCATGACGACGACGCCGGAGAGTGTCCCGGCGCGCTGACAGACGAACTGATCCGAAGCCCCGGGGCAAGTGCCTGGGGCTTCGTCGTACGCCCGGTCACTTGCTCCGCGACCAGCAAGGAGACCGCGATGACCACCCTCCACGACCACCGCAAACTCGGCCGGGGACTGAACCTGTTCGACACCGACCCGCTGATCGGTTCCGGACTGCCCTACTGGCTGCCCGACGGCGCGACCGTACGGCACGCCCTGGAGGAATACATCCGCGCCGCCGAGAGGCGAGCGGGCTACCAGCACGTGTACTCGCCGGTGCTCGGCAAGCGGGAGCTGTACGAGATCTCCGGTCACTGGGCGCACTACAGCGACGACATGTTCCCCCCGATGGACATCGGGAGCGAGCAGGTCGTCCTGCGGCCGAGCCTGTGTCCTCACCATGCGGTCATCTACCGTTCCCGCCCCCACAGCTACCGCGAACTGCCCCTGCGCATGGCAGAGCTCGGCGGCATGTACCGCTCCGAACTCTCGGGCGTGCTCGGCGGGCTGACCCGGGTGCGGGCCATCCAGCTCAACGACGCGCACATCTTCTGCACCCTGGACCAGGTCGCCGAGGAAGCGCAGGCAGCGCTGGAGATGATCCGCCGGGCTTACGAGGCCCTCGGCATCACCGCCACCCGCTACCGGCTCTCCCTCCCGGGCCCCGGAGGAAAATACGTCGCCGCACCCGAGAAGTGGCAACGGTCCACCGCCCTGTTGACCGACGTCCTCGACCGCTCCGGCCTGCCCTACGAGTCGGCCGAGGGAGAGGCCGCCTTCTACGGCCCAAAGATCGACATCCAGGTCACCGACGTCGCCGACCGGGAGTCCACCCTGTCCACCGTCCAGGTCGACTTCCACCAACCCGAGCAGTTCGACCTGCACTACATCGGCGCGGACGGCGCCAAACACCGCCCGGTCATGGTCCACCGCAGCATCATCGGCAGCGTGGAGCGAGCCGTCGCTCATCTCATCGAACAACATGGCGGTGCCTTCCCCGCCTGGCTCGCCCCCACCCAACTGGCAATCTTCCCCATCTCCGACACCGAACTGCCGAACGCCACAGCGTTTGCCCAGCGATGCACCGACCTCGGACTGCGTGCCGAAATCGCCGGCCCGGAACGCGGCAGTCTGGGCGCACGCATCCGAGAGGCCCGCCTGGTCCCCTACCAAGTCGTCATCGGCGCCAAGGAAGTTGCTGACCATCTCGTCGCACTGCGTCTGCGCGACGGACGCCGACTCGCCCCGCAGCCGGCCGGCCACGTTCTGACCCACATCAGCACGCTCATCGATGCCCACAGCACCGAACTGTGGGACGCGGCGCCCAGTTCGTAGCAGACCAAGTCAACCTCGACGCTTCCCGAAGGCAGAGAGAGGAAGCCCACCACCCTCCCTCTGCCGCGCGAAAGGCATGCCTGTCAGTTTGAGGGTGCTGGGGACGTGGTCGGGGCTGTCGCCGTTGTTGAGCTTGGAGGCGGCGGTTGCGGTGGAGGCGTTGACCGGCATCGGGTCTCCGGTCGTCGGGATGCCGGGGCTGGTGAGGTGGGGGAGCAGGCGTACGAGACCGTCCTCGGCGTGGGGCAGTCCGAGTGCCCCGAGCAGGCCGGCGAGGAGGTGGTCCCTGTCGCGCGTGGCGGGCGGTCACCACGGAGGCCGTGGCGCTCTGGTCGGCGTTGAGCGGGGTGAGTTCGAGGGCCTCGGCTTCGAGGGCCTCTTTCATGTCGGTGAACATGACCGGCTCCTCTACGCGGCGGCCGCGCTGGTGGTGGTGCGGGTTATGCGCTGCGCGAGGTCCAGGACCTCGCGGTTGCGGCGTTGCTGCTCGGGAGTGAGCGGCCGGGGTCCGTGGCAGTGCCAGAGCGGGGACGCGGGCGGCTCGGGGTAGGCGAGCGTGTGGTCGACGTCGTGCTGAGCGGTGCTCATGGGGTGCCTCCGGTGGGAGGAATGAGAAGGGGGCAGGAGTGGTCGCCGTCGTACTGGCTCTTGGGCCGGAGGGCAGAGGCGAACCGCCCGAGGCGCCGGGCCTCGACGGGATTCGCGGCGAGCCAGTCCTCGGCGCATTTCCTGTGAGCGGGTTCCCGTCGTGGGAGCGCAACGGTATGGGCCGCTCACACAGCACACAGAGGCGCTCCTCGTGGTCGAAGTGCCGACTGTCGCGCCAGTCGAGAAGGCCACCGGGGGCCGGGGTAAGGCCCGGCTCCCACAGCGGGCTGTTGCTGCGCGCGCGGATCACGGCCGGAGGTCGGGCAGCGGCTGGAACACGCGGGCCAGCATGTCCTCGGTGGGCTTCCAGGGTCCGAGCTGTCCGCCGGCGGCAGCGCCCGAATGTCCTGGAGGACCAGAGGCCAGGCGCCGGCCTGCGCCCACGTCGTACAGGGCGGGGAGCCGTCGGGGTCCTGGTGTCAGTCGACCAGGCGGACGACGCCGATCGCGGCGCCGGTGGTCAGCTCCCGGTCGCGGATCGTGCGGGCGACCAGCGGGACACGCAGAGCCGGCCGGTCGATCCGGTGGCCCGCGTGCAGGAGCATCCAGCTGCGCTTATCTAGAGGTCGGTGCAAGAGATGCTGGTCGAGCGCACGTGACGGGCTGAGGAACGTTAGGCACGTGGGACTTGGACGACCAGGTGGAGCAGATACGGATCACGGCCTGGCTCGTCGCGTAACGTCGCTTCTGTCGATATGCATGTGCATGGAGGCCGTTCGGGGTGCAAGCTGCCGGGGTGAATATGGAAGAGATCGACGCGCGGTTGGTGAGTCGATTCGGCCCCGAGGCCGAGGGTTGGCTCGCTGAGGTTCCGAACCTCGCTGCACGGCTGGCCGCGCGGTCGGGTGTCGTGCTCGGTGAGCTGTTCGAGAGTGGAGCCTCCTCTGTCGTCTTACGCTGCCAATGGCCTGACGGAACGCCAGCTGTTCTCAAACTCAGCCCGGATCGGGCACTGTTGACCAAGCAGGTGGAGATGCTGCGCGTGTTCGCGCCGTCGGGTCGGGTGCCGGCCGTATTGTCTGCCGACACACAGGCCGGGGCGATGGTCTTGGAGGAGGTCTTGCCCGGTACCGAGGCCGAGGACATGCCGCAGGCGTCCTTGCTGCAGCAGTGGGGAGAGTTGCTTGCCGCACTGCACGCCGTGGCCCCACCCGCGCACTGGCCACTGGATCTGCGCGGTCGGTGTGACGAGGCCTTCGTCCGGATCGGCCGGCGGCTGTCCGAGCCGGCCATCGGTGCACGGATCGACCAGGCCGCGTGGCAGCGGGCGATACGGCGCTGTGAGAGGTTGCTGGACAGTCAGGCCAGGCTCGTGTTGCTGCACGGCGATCTGCACCTCGGCAACGTCCTGGACGGCGGCCCGTCGCGCGGTCTGATCGCGATCGACCCCAAGGCATGCATTGGCGACCCATGCTTCGATGCCGTCGACTACGTGGTGGCCGGCGCCGGACAAGAGGGTGTCGAGGCCCGTTGCCAGCGGGTGGCGACCGCATGCGGGCTCGATGGGGACCGGTTGTATGCCTGGAGCCGAGTGATCGCGCCAATGGCAGCCATCGCGCACCTCACCTATGAGGGTCCGGAGCCGGTGATCGACGAACTACTCGCCCTGTCTTGCTGATCCCACGCGACTATCAGTTCATGCCGGTCAGAGTGACCTCGGCTCTCATCAGCCACGTGTCGTGCCGGCCACGCGTCCGTCCCGATCGGGTGCGGGCTGACAAGGCGTACACCTCCCGCAAGCACCGTGCCTACCTGCGCCGCCTGGGGATCCGCTGCACCATCCCGGACAAGGCCGACCAGGCGCGCAACCGCCAGAAGCTCAGCTCCCGTGGCGGCCGGCCACCGCATTTCGCCCCGGTCGACTATGGCGAGCGTCATGCGGTCGAGTGCGGGATCAACCGCCTCAAGGGCCACCAGGCGGTGGCCACCCGCTACGACAAGCTCGCGGTCCGCTTTGAGGCCACCGTCCTCGTAGGGGCCATCAACGAGTGGCTGTGATCAGCGCCCGTCGCTACAGCTCGTAGTCCTGGGCCAGCTCCTCCCAACGAATGCTGCGAAGCGCAAGATCAGCGCCCTCACCCGCCGGCACCTCCGGTGCCGACTGGAACCAGGCGACGACGAGGGCGGAACGATCCATTGCCGGGTCGAGCGCCGTGGAGTCGAAGAGACCGACGCAGGCCACGGAAGACAGCACCTCAACGGGACCGAAAGCGCCGGCGGTCTCGTCCGGGTACTCGCGGGAGGGCGGAACGAGATGGGTCGGTTTGGAGGGAAACGCACGCTCGGCCTGCCGCTGGAGCCAACTGACCTTCAGGTCGTTGATGCGCTTGCACGGGTAGCCCTCCAGCATCTCCCCGTAGGTCGAAGAAATCCGTAGCTCGGTGAGCCGGATCGAACGACCAGATGAGAGGACTATGTGACCCAGTGCCATGCCGATATCTTATGCGTACAGTCACTTCCGATACACGGCCCAGGAGTGGCCGGTGGCGGTTGAGGATGATGCGGGAATGAATGATCAGGTTCCCGCCGTGATTCCAGCACTGGTGTTCGATCGGGAGCACGTACCCGCGCTCGTCGGCGGCTCGGTGGTAGCCGGGCGCTTCACGGTGGGGGGTGCCAGTGTCGTCATAGGCCCGGTCGGAATGCTGATCGTCGCGGAAGCGAGTGACGCACCCGCCAAAAGCGGTGTGTGGAGCGCTGAGGAGGTCCGCTTGATCGGGCCCGCACCGGCACCAGTCACAGAGCGACTCATGGGAGCTCCCTGGGGTCTGAACGAAGGCTCGTTGCCGATCCACATCGCGGTCCGCGTCGGAGTCGAGGTTTTATACCTGGGCACCGCCCAAGTGAGCCAGGCTGGTACCTCCGATGGCGTTCTCACCGACTGCGAACTGCGCTTTGAAGCACCCTTAAGCAGAGAACTCCTCAACCGAGTGCGCCCACCACTTCGACCTGAGCACTTGCCGGGCTTGGAGTGGCTGGGGAATGTGAACGGTGACCGTGCGGCAGCTCTTGAGCAGTTCGTCACCGGCTGGTACCCCACCGCAGACGCCACCGAATCGCCTACCAGCGACTCCGCGTCACGCCTTCCCGGTGGACTGAGACAGCTGTACCGGCTCGCGAAGCAGCGGCCGGGTACCCTCGGAATCCAGAACAGGATCCTGCCCGAGCCGGACCTGCACACCGACCATCTCGGGGAGATGCTCGTCTTCGGCGTCGAGAACCAAGGAGGC
>NZ_JBIUYF010000018.1:0-14829 GCF_044744405.1 Streptomyces sp. NPDC087310
GCCGCCAACGGCAGCCACACATCGTCCGCGGATACTTCGGCGGATCCCACGTCCGCTACACCCTCGAATAGAACCGATTGAGTTTCGGATCAATAGAAGACGCGGCCGACGGTCACCACCAAGATCTTCTGCTACGTGTAGCGGATGACCGCGCCGGCGACCGCGGCCTGGCGCCGGTCGTCGTCCTCGTCGACCGGCGCCAGGACCGTGGGGGTTATGTGGGATGTGGGGGCATCGACAGGGTCATGCACGGTTTGAAGCGGCGGGGAATGGAAACTGAGCGGAAGCCACCGCGCCAGTCCCCGATCGCAGATCAGGCGGTGCCGTTCAGGTAGGCAAACTGGCCATAGATCTCGCCGCCCCTGACCTTGTAGACCCAGATGGTGATCGGGGTCCCTTCGGCAATATTGCCCGACTTCCATGCGGAGCAATACGGCGCGTCATGCCCCTCCGTCGTGGCGAGTCGGTCTATATCTCCGTCCCGGCCAATATCCAGCTGCACCTGGATTCCGTACCCGTCTGTGACGTTATCGCAAGCCCTGATCGAGTCACCCGGTATCGAACCGTCCGGATCCGCCTGCCACTGGCCGTACCCGGCACCGGGTATCGTGGCGGTCTGCGCAGCCCACGCAGATCCCTGCATCGTGAACACCAGACCTGCCGCGCCACCAACGGTGATTAGCGCGCGGGTAACCTTGTTCATCTTCATATGCTCCCCTTGAAGGAAGTAGGGCTGGCTGCCCTCAGTGTCGATTTGGCCATCGACCGCCACCGCCGGTTACTCATTGAGCGTTTCCGAACTACGCTCTGGCGAGTGAAGATCGTCTGAATGACCGCGAAGGTCGCGTGAGGCAGTGCGGTGATGCGGTTCGGGCTGATGCGTACCAGGTCCAGGATTCGCCGGCGTTTGAGGACGGCGAAGGCCCGCTCGGCTGGTGCCCGGAGTCAGGCGTGGGCGGAGTTGGTCAGTTTCCCCCGGCCGTTGCGCCCCTTGCCGGCAAACGTATCGCCCTTGGCGAGATGGACCAGCAGCATGACGGCTTGGTCGAAGGTGGTCAGCTTTCGCCAGGGGCCGGCGAGTTCACACCTTCGGGTCCCGATGAGGTCCTCCACCCAGGAAACCAGGGCATCAGGCAGGCCGAGCGTGGCACGATAAGCAACCACGAAGGTCATTGCGATCCGAGCCCCGCCGATATTTGGCGTGACAGGATTTACTTCACCCACACAGATTCGAATTCAGCTTCGTACTACCTTCGAATCTTGCGACCTCAAGTGATATGGCGTAGAGGCCATTCGCCCCGTTCGAGGCGTAAGTGTACCAAGCTCGGCCTGTATCTTTTCCGCCGTACCACGAGCGCCAGGGCCAGTAGGTTTTATTGCCGCTCAGGGCTTCCGATACGAACCGGATTTTTACGTGATGCCCGTCGGCCAATGTGTCGTAGGCGTACAATCCGAGATCTATCGAAGAGCCGGCGGAACTGGATTTCCAGTTGCTGTAATCGAGTTCCCCGTACACCCCGGTCGCCTTGCAGGTGATAGTGCCCGACGCTCCCGCCGCTTGGGCCGTTCCCGATGTGGCGAATGTGGCGAAGAATGCCAGGCCCACGCCTACGGAAAGCAAAGATTTTCTCATGGTGCAATCCCCCTGATTGCTTTACTTTTCCGACTTTACTGCTAAGGTAAATTGCACGCAATTTCCTTGTGTTGCATTCGTGCTCGTCTTGGAAGCGATGCTGCCATGGTTTCGACAGAATGTCTTTATCCGAGAGTCCACACGTCTTGACGCTGCGTCTACAGACATCGTGGAGCGGCAGCATCGACTTACAGCGCCTGGCAGACCGGCGACCTTCCGAAAGGCCGGCAGGTGAGCACGCGGGCAGCGGCGGTCAGGGGGACGCGGTCATGGCCGGCGCGTGCTTGTCCATGTCCTGATGCCGTAGAGGACCCGCGTGGTGCCGCCGTCCGGAAAGAACTGCGCCAGCTCCTGTGCCAGGGCTTCCGCCAGCCGTTCCTCGGTGGTCGTGCCGGACTCGATCGCGGCACCGGCGTTGCTCTGGCTCAACAAGAAATCTGTCAGTTGCCGGAGGGTGAGCGGTACGGGGAACTCGGCCTGTTTCGACGTCACCTCGGTGAATCCGGCTGCAACGGCGGCACCGGGGTCGAAGTGGCCGTGGCGCCGCGGCGTCGGGTATCTGCGGAGGTAGGTCTGCTCGAACCAGGTGGTGAAGTCCGGTACGTCTTCGATGCGGCCGAGGAAGAAGTCGCTGTAGACGGCGAGTCCGCCTCCGGGCCGCAGCACGCGAGCGAGTTCGGCGAACACGGCCGACTGGTCGAACCAGTGGAAAGCGGCACCGACCGTGGCGAGATCGGCCGTCGCGTCGCGCAGTGGGATCCGTTCGGCTGGGGCCACCAGGTAGTGCGCGCCCGGAAACCGCGGTGCCTGGGCCAGCATCGCCGGTGACACGTCGAAGGCGACCACCCGGTGCGCGCGTTCTAGTAGTGCCCAGGTGGAAAGTCCGGTGCCGCAGGCGATGTCCAGCGCCAGACCGGCCGGATCTGCCTGGGCCGCACCGAGGGCGAGGTCGAGTGCCTTGTCCTGGTAGTACCGGCGTCCGCGGGCGTAGCGCCGGGCCATCGGGGCGCTGCCGAACGGGTTGCTCACCTCCGTCATCGGATCACCCTCGCGGTTCCGGTTCGGCCACAGCGCCAGCAGCAGAAGGCTCTGCCGGCGAGGGTACGGCGGTACGGGCCAGGACGGGCGCCATCCCTTCGGTGGCTGCCATCAGCCGACCCGAGTACCTGGGGTCCTCAGCCGCCTCCCGTCCGGCGGGATGGGCGGGCAGGCGGATCGCGTGCTGGAGTGCGGCTCGCAGGTCGGTGATGTGCTGGAGCAGATCGGCGGTGGACTGGTCTCGGGTGGGCATCGGGTCTCCTACGGAGCAGGGTGCCTGGCGTGGCCCGCCCTGTGCCACTTGGTGCCGGGCGGGCCGTACTCCTTCGTCGCCGCTCTGGAAGTCGGCCGCACTTCCTGGGGCGCGCTGCTCGACGCGGTGCGCCTGGGCCCCGCGGACGATGCCACACTCGTGACCGCCGCCCTGCGGCAATGCTCGACTGATCAATCGGCGGGTGCGATGGGCCAGAGCTGCAGGAGCCACTCTTCGACGCCCTCGTAGTACATCTCTTGGGCAGAGCGTGCAGTGGCCTCTGCGCGTCCACGGCAATGGGCTCGCAGACGGTAGTTTGCCGGTGATCCGAGTGGTAGTGGTTCCCCGCTGGGGCTGTGGTCCCACCCGCGCAGTTCCATCCGCCCGGTTTGGCTGACGACGACAGCTTCCTCGACCACATCCCACGGGTGATCTCGCGGAGGGTGGGGTTCGCTCGCCCACACTTCGATGCGGACATCGGGGTGGAAGTCATTGCCTGCGGTCCGGAACAGGGTTCCTCGATCGCCTTCCACCAAGATGCGAGTCGACCCTTTCCAGTTGCCAGGGAACTCTGGGAGAGATGACTCGTCGGCGAGTAGGAACTGGCTGTACTCGACGCGTGGTCGCGTCTGGGTACTGACAAGGGGGCTTGTCGGATCAGCCATGAGATTCGCTTCTTTTCGTGATTGTGATGTCCCGTTCCTGTGGCCGATGGGCTGACTTGCCACAGGAACGGGGCGAGGGCCCCGCCAGGTTACCGATGGTGTCGTGGTGGAATCGGATCAGGTACCCCGACTGGTTCGAGACAGAGCGGGAATTCGGGAAACAGCCGCACCCTGACGTCACCTTGAAAGCCAACCTTTTTCCCTGCCGGTTCGGCTGCGGCCACCCGCAGACATACCCCTGCGGGCAGGTGCTTGCGACGACCGACTTATCCTTGGCGGTTGACTGCGGCGTTGCCGCCGGCGCGGCAACGATTGCACTACTCGGCAACATCCCAGCCGAAGTGCGGCGGCCACCGGTTCCGGGCCCGCGGGCGCCATCGCCGTGGCAGATGCGGTGGCCGTGGGTGCGGCGGGCGCCAGGACGTGGATGGTGCGGACGTTCGCGTCCTTGACCTGCTGGTTGGCCGGGCGATCAGCTTCGGCGCGGTCCAGCGGAGTTTGGTGCCGTAGGCGGGCGCGTCGGGGACGATGTCCAGTTTCCCGCTCTCCGCGTGGAACCTCACGGCCCGGGCGTGCCCGGCGAGTCGGGAGGCTGGATGCCGTTGCGTGGTCCGGGTGCCGGTCATGGCGCCGGGATCAGACGCCAGAGGGACGTGGTCTCGGCGCTTCGTGCTGTGTGGAGTGGGTCGGCGGCATCCTTGGAGCGTGGGTGCCGGGGTTTGGTATCGATCCTGTCCACAACGCGAAGTTGTGCTGCCTGGATAGCGTCGAGCAGCTGCTGACGTGTCCGGAGGCCGAGGTGCTCTGCCAGGTCGGACAGGATGAGCCAGCCCTCGCCGCCTGGTCGGAGGTGGGCGGGCAGTCCGGCGAGGAAGCTGTGGAGCATGGTGCTGTCCGGGTCGTAGACGCCTTGTTCGATGGGGCCGGTCGGACGGGCGGGGAGCCAGGGCGGGTTGCAGACGATGAGGTCGGCGCGGCCCCCGGGGAACAGGCCGGGGCCCGACACCTCGATACGGTCGGTCAACGTTAGCCGGTGGACGTTCTCCTTGGCGCAGGCCAGGGCGCGTGGGCTGATGTCGGTGGCCACGACGTGCCGGATTCCGCGGTGGGTCAGGACCGCAGCGAGGACGCCCGTTCCCGTACCGAGGTCGAATGCCGTACTGATGGCGGGACTGTGCCGGGTCGCCGGCGGCAGTGGCGTGCGGGCGACCAGGTCAATGTACTCACCTCTGACGGGTGCGAACACGCCGTAGTGGGGGTGGATGCGAGTCCCGAGCGTCGGCACGTCGATCCCTTTCAGCCGCCACTGGTGAGCGCCGATCACTCCCAGCAGTTCCCGCAGAGAGACCGCCATGGGCCCCTTTGAGGGGCCGTAAGCTTCCAGACACGCCTGGCGGACGTCGGGAGCCCGGCGCAACGTCAAGGTGTAGTCGTCGTCCAACAGCACCAGGAGCATTCCGAGGACACGGGCGCGGTGACTGCGGCTGTGTCGGTGCAGGTGGAAGGACTCGCTCAGGGAAGTGCTGGACCTGGGTGGCTTGCGGTCGATGCGACGGCCCATCGCCTGCAAGAGTTGCCGGGCGTTGTGGAAGTCGCCTTGCCAGAGTAGGGCCGTTCCTTCGCACGCCTGTCGGTAGGCGTCGTTGGCCTTCATTCGGTCATCGGCGACGACGGTTCGCTGGGGAAGAGGGGCGGCGTTCTCGGAATGCCAGATGGCGGACTGGTGGGTGTGGTTTTCGGTCCAGTGGATGGTGGACACCACGTACTCCTCGTGGTCGAACGTGCAGGGGCACGAAGAGCACTTCGACGAGGAGCAGGCTGAACCCACGCCTGTCCATGGGACAGGCGTGTGCGTTGAAGCAGGTGGCCGTTACCGCTCTCGCGTCGAAGCGCGGGAGCGGACGTCCCAGACAACCATGCCGAGCATCAGGGTGAGCCCTTTCGGAGGAGTGGCAGAAGGCTCGCACAGGTGCTGCTCGGTTGCCAAAAACACCAGCCCTGCCAGGTCAACGGGCCGGCTTCTTCGTCCACTGGCTGGTCCGCAGGTTCTTGCGGGTGAGGCGCCGGGGCATCGTGGTGATGAGGGCCCAGTTCAGGTGTGCTTCGGAGTGCTGCGGTAGAGGTTCGTAGTCGCGTGCGTTGCGGCGGGCGTTCATGCACCAGCCGATCGTGCGCCCGACTTTCCACAAGGCGGGGCAGGACGACGAATCTCTTGGTGCCCTTGGGCAGGGAGACGATGCGCAGGCTCAGTCAGAGCCGGTCGCGGGCCTAGCCGGCGAGGTCGCCGGCGTGGCCGTGGTCGGCCCGGACCTGGGTGATCTGCGGCTGGGTGAGACGCAGCCGCCAGAACACATCGCGCGCGGCGTCACGGTCCTGGACGTCGGCGGGCGGGCGCTCGAAGCGTACGGGCGTCGCTCTCAACTTCCCTGCAAAACCTAGGGGGTTCGAGGTGCCCGAGAGACGTTCGGCTATGCGTTTCCGTAACGCCACTCCGCGACGCCCGCCGCTGGCGGCAGGCCCGCACCCGGTAACGGTCCGAGCAGCACACTGCCGCCCTCGACCGCTCCACCCCCACGGTCCACGACCGTCCGTGAACCGGGCACTCCGCCCGCTCACCACGCTGCAGCGCGGCCACCCGCTGCCGGGTCCGCTTCGGGCTCGCGAGCTGTTCCGAGCGATCACCGACAGCAGCCCCACAGACCGCACCTGATCACTGCTAACCCGCCGATGTCACGAGGCCGTCGGGCAACGAAATGCGAGCTAGCACGGCAGGCTTTTCCATCACGCAACTTCACCGTGAGGTTGGAAACGGCTCAGTGTCTCCGTGCGTGACGGTTAGCCTTTTAGTTCCTCGCTGAATTATGGGAAGTCAGCACTGGCTGATGAAACTTTGGATGCGACCGGTATTCAGGTACAAGTCGCTGACCCATCGATTTCCCAACGGCGAGTAGAGCTTGGCCCAGATGTTGTAGCCTCCGACGCTCGATCCGTATCCCCAGCAGTCGATCTCGACCCTATGCCCATCGGGCAAGGAGTATTACGCCTCCGACTTCGCGGAGCCTCCTGCGTAAGTAGCCAATCCGAGTGAATCAGGCATTCGTGCTGGGTAGGTAGACGGATGCACACGCGGCCGCGCAGGGCCGCACGAGCCAGTGGCGCGGGAGCGTGTCACCAGGAAGCGAGGAACACGTGCAGATGCTCGCTGTGAGCGCGAAGACCAGCCCGTTCGGCGACCGGGAAGAAGAGGAGAGTCCGGTGGACTCCGAAAGCGACGATTCCGGACAGGGATCCGAAGAGCCCGCTGACGAGTAACAAGCCGTACGCCACTGCGCCCCCGGCCCGGCCGAAGCCAGGACGGAGGGGCGCAGTCAGTCGATGCTGTACGGGACGAGTCCGGCGGGGATCTTCTCGGGCGCCTCCTGCCGGGCGGCCAGCAGGGAGCCGACGACACCAACTATCGCGGTGATGACCCCAAGCGCGGTGCCGTCACCGTTGATCCGGTCCCCTGTGTTTCCCGCGCGAGCGGGAGTGAACCGCCTGTGGCCGGTCGTGGTCCGAGCGCGTGAGAGTGATGGCAGCGGAGTAGTCACCGTGGAGCCCGACGGAGGAGCGGTACTTCCCCACGGCCGTGTCGCCACTGCTCCACCATCCGGTGACGGCCGGGCCGCCGGCCGTGAACCGGGCGGCCACTTCGAATCCGACCAGGCCCCCCACGCGCTCCACCGGCGGTCGCCCGTCAGATTCGCGCGGGGACGATCCACACGTCGGAGACGCCGGGCCGCGCCTCCTTGCGCCGCTTGTGGTCTCGGCGGTCGGCGGGCTTTGGCCGACGGCGGACTCCCGGCGCTCCGCGGCCCCCTCCGGGCTGTCCACGGGTGGATCTGACCGGTGACGGGGGAGTCCGCCGAAGATCGCTTCCCGGATCGCCGGGCATCGTTTCCCACCCGTTCCCGTAGGCCAGGATCAGCCGAGTGCGCGTTCAAGGCCGTGCGTCAACTTGCCGCGCGCCTCCCGGACCAGGGTGTAGTAGACGTAATAGCTGTTCCGCTCCGGCACGACCCAGCCGGCTTCCTGCAGAAGCTTCAGATGTTTGGAGATCGCCGCCTCGGTGAGTCGGATCAGTCCTGCTATCTCGCGGGTCGAGCGCGGGCGTTGGGCCAGCAGTTGGAGGATCTGCAATCGAGTCGGGTCACCGGCCGAGCGCAGGAGCTTGAGCAGGTCCCCCGGAGGCACCGGAGCATGGCCCTCCTCCTGCATTTCCGCCAAGGCGTGCACGATCCACAGGGTTTGCCGCTCCTCGCCGTCCACGAGGTCTTTATGGACGAGAACGGTCATCTCCGGCCAGGCGAAGTGGGAAGGGGCGATCAAAACCCGGTCACGCTCGCCCAGGATGAGGTCGAGCAGTTCGCCGCCTCCGCGCGGCCCTATCGACGGAAGTACGACCTCGCCGGTGCTTCGGTCCTCCCGCACCCGGGGAGACACCCCTTCCAGCATCCGGGGCAGGCCGTGCCGGGCCAGCGCCAGGCCCCGGTGGCGGATGTCGTCGCGGAGCCGCGTCTCCTGATCCGGCCAGTCGGGCAGGATACAAGCGCTCCGGTAGGCCGAAAGGAACGCGGCGAAACGCTCCCTGCACTGCTCGGGGTCGGCGATCAGCTCCCGTAACACGGGGAGCGAGGCCGGGCGGCGGGTTTCGACGCGTGCCAGCGCCTCCTCGCGCAGCTCCGAATCCTTGAGAAACGAATCCAGCGGAATCCGGCGCCCCCGGCCGTTCCGTATCAGAGCCGCCTGGATCAACGGCTCCGCGAAGTGCTCAATGGGCGCCTTGCGCAGAGCCGTTGTCTCCTCCTCCCAGGACCACGTCTCCGCCGGTGGCCATATGTCTTGGAAAAGCAGCGGTACGCGCATGTACCAGAAAGAGAATGCCTCACATTCTTCTTTCAGTGCCGAACTCATTCTCGTCCGCGTCCGCACGGCCCATGAAATATGGAGTGGATGATGCTTGACATCGATGAGCACGTGCAGGCTGCGCAGCGTCTCGTACGTCGGCGAGCAGCAGAAAGCCACCTGCTCAAGACCTACGCCATGGAGTCTCAGCCGGACACTCATCGCACACCTCCACCTTTGCTCAACCAGTTGGTTGATCAGTTGATACGGATCATCGGCACAGTCTACGGTCATTTCCAAGCCAACAGGAAAGGGCGTCGGAAAATGGCAATCAGTCGTAGGTCGGTCGTGGGTGGAATAATTCTTTCCCCCGCGGTTTCCATGCTCGGTGGAACAAATATCTCCCATTCCGCCGAGTCCGCTGGTCAATGGCGTTCCTATCACGATTACCTGAGCGAACGTACTGCTGCCGGGGAATTCTCAGGAACGGTCCTGGTCGCCGACGGGGACCGTGGAGGCCGACCTGTGCTGGCGCAGGGCTACGGCATGGCGGACCGGGGGCGCGGGATCGCCAACACCGTACAGACCAGATTCTGCATCGCCTCGATGGGCAAGATGTTCACGGCGGTCGCCGTCGCCCAACTCGTCCAGCGGGGCCGGCTTACGTTCCATGACACGATCGGCCGGTACGTCCCCGGCTTCCCGCCCGAGATAGCCGACCGGGTCACGATCCACCACCTGCTCACCCACACCTCGGGAATGGGCGACGTGCTCTTCCCGCCCAGCGGGGAGGAACCGCCCCACACGCTCGCCGGTCTGATGGAGATCATCGTCGGGAAACCCCTCCTGTTCGAACCGGGTGCACAGTTCGGGTACAGCAACTCCGGCTTCATCGTGCTGGGAGCACTCCTGGAACGGGTCACCGGGCACGACTACGCCGCCCACATCCGTAAACACATCTTCCAGCCCGCCGCCATGACCCGGACCCGCATCGATGTCTACCGGCCCAAGGACGTCTCCGGGATGGCGCACGGCTACGCGCTCGTCGAAGGCACCCTCAAGGACATCAGCGATTCCGTCCAGATCGGCAACCCCTCCGGCGGGGCCTACTCCACGGTGGTCGACATGTACCGCTTCTCCCGGGCCCTGACCCGGCACAGGCTGCTCAGCCCGGCCTTCACCGAAACCGTCATCACCGGCAAGCTGGACATCCCCAGCCACGCCCCCGGGCTCAGGTACGGCTACGGCTTCCTGGAAGAGAAGCGCAACGCCATACGCTTCGTCGGCCACAACGGCGGCACCCCGGGATACCAATGTCAAATGGACATCTACCCCGACCTGGGGCACACGGTCGTCGTCCTGACCAACCAGGACAAGGCCGTCGCCCCCGCAATCATCAGGTCGCAGGAACTCCTGACCCAGTAGCCGCGCGCCCCGGGGCAGTTCGATCCGTTGGACCGGCGGACGAGCATCCCGCCCTCGCTCGTACGAGAGCCCGGCCTCCGCGAAGCCGCAGAAGCCTCGCACCCGGAGTGGGTGCGTTCGCGCAGCCGGGCGACGGTGGTGGCCAATCCGGCACGGATGCCCTCCGGCTGTCTTGGGGTGGATGCCGAGCGGGTCGGCGATGACCATGGGCGGCAGGTCTACCGAGGCGTCCATCATGGAGGGGCTCTGTGCTGCGCGGGCGGAAGAGTGCGCGGGCGGAAGCGTGTGGGCGAGCACGGGTACGCCCTTCGTACCGGGTGAGGGAGCGAGGTCTGCTGCCCGGGGGCCAGTTGGGGCCTCCGGACCCGGGGCAGGACACCGTCGGTCACCTCGTGGTGATCACTCCGGTGATCACCACGACTCGCGCCTCGAAGCAGGAGCGGCTCAAGACGCTCCCACTCCGAAGGGCGGTGGTGGGCTGGTCGGTCAGGGGAGGTGGACGAGGCCGTCGGTGGTGATGGTCGGGCGTCCTGTGGTGCCGACGACGACGATCTTGATGGTGTGTTTGGCGCTGGTGGCCCAGCTCTTGGTCCAGATGGCGTGGCGGTAGGTGGTGGTGGCGGATTTGAGGTCGACCGTGGTGGTCTTGACGCCGTCGACGTAGATGTGGGCCTGTCCGGAGGTGGTGGCGCGGGAGACCACCCAGGCCGCGGATCTGCCGGTGAAGGTCCAGGTCAGGCTGGCGTTCTTGGCGGAGCTGGCGTAGGACTTCCCGCCGAGGTAGTTGGTGGAGGACTTGGTGGTCCAGGTGCCGGTCCTGGCGGCTGCGGTTTCCTGGAGGATGGTCGGCTTTCCGGCCACGGACGCAGCGACCGTGTTGCCGGCCTGGTCGCGGGCCGTCATGTTCCAGGTTGTCGAGGCGCCGGACTTGGCGGTGTGTGCGGCGCTGGTGGTGGTCGGCCCGTACGTCTTGGCCACGGGGGCGGTCAGCAGGACATCCTTGAGCGCCGCCTTGTCGGTGGCCTTCCATCCCAGGGTGAGAGGTACGGCGGTGGTGTTGACGACGCCGGTACGCAGGCTGAGGTTGGGCTTCGTGGTGAAGGTGGGGGCGGTGGTGTCCGCGATGACGGTGGTGGCCTCCGTGGTGACGGCCTTGCCGGACTGGTGCACCGCGCGCACGCTGATCTTGTGGCTGCCAGGGGTGAGCGTCACCTTGGCGGAGCCGGCGGTGCCTGCGGTCTTGGCGGCGGCGATGCCGTCGACGAGGACCTCGTACTGCCTGATGAGTGAACTCGGCGTCTTGGACGACCAGTTCACGGTGACGGCGGACTTGGTGTAGTAGGTCGTCCCGGACTTCGCGGCTCCGGTGAGGGAGGTGAGGGCCAGTCCGGTGACCGGGCCCGCGGTCAGAGTGCGCAGGGCGGGCAGTTGGTTGTAGAAGGAGTTGCCGGGGCACTGCGTGTTGTAGCCGTCGCGGTGGCCGTGGACCGTGGGGAAGGACAGCTTGGCGCCCTTGGCCCAGGTCTTGCCGGTGAAGCTGCGGCCGCTGTCACCGGCGGTGAGTGTGGTGGTGCCGGCCGGGTCGACACCATACTGCCCGAGCTTCCAGGCGGCGACACGGGCGACGGACGTCATCGCGGCCTGGGCGGGCGCGGTGTCGGTGTAGGTGCCCAGGACCGAGATCCCGGCGGTCTCGGCGTTGAAACCATAGGCGTGCGCGCCCTGCACGGGCTGGCCGATGCCGCCCTTGCGCCCCTCGTAGACGGTGCCGCACTTGTCGACGAGGAAGTTGTAGCCGATGTCCTTCCAGCCCAACTGCTTGACGTGGTAGGCGTAGATGCCGCGTACGACGGCGGACGCCTGGGCGCAGGTGTACGTGTTGGACTCGGCGGTGTGGTGCACCACCACGGCCTTGACCTTGCCGTCGGGGAGGTAGCCGGGTTCCTCCGGGCTGATCGACTCGTCCGCTCCCCAGGCCGCCCGGGATGTCACGGGCGGCTGCGGCACGGTGGAAGGACGGTCGGGCGGCACCGATGTCGTCGGTGCCGGGGCTGACGGTGCCGGGGTGGACGTGTCAGGGGCGGACGGCGTCGGCGTACCGCCGGACGGCGCGTCGGACGGCGGCACTTCGGCGGACGGAGGTGTGCTCGGCGTGTCGTCCGCCGTCTCCTCCGGGGCCTCGGGGGCCGGGGGTTCCGCCGACGTCTGCTCCGAGGGATCGGCCGTGGGCGAGCCCTCACTGGGCAACGGCGTGGTGTCGGAGGAAGGCGGCTCCTCGTCCCCATCGACGCTGAAGGACGCCGGATCCATCGAGGTGACCGAAGCCGCGCCCGGGTCGATCATGTCCAGCCGCAGACCCTCGGGCAGCCCCGCGGCCGTCCGCGCACCCGAACGCACCCGCGCCTCGACACTGTCGGACGGCCCCACCCAGGCCGGCTCCGTACCGCCCCGGGCCGCTCCCCGCTCACCCTGCCCGCTGTCCCCGTCCAGCCGCAGCCACGACGACCACGTCCCGGACCCCGACGCACGCGTACGGACCTCCACCGTTCCCGTGGCCCGCGCGGCGGGATCGGTCCACGTCACCCCCACCATGCTGAACGGCGCGGTCTCCCGCCGCGCCAACGACGCGCTACGGCCGTCCCTGTCCGCCGTCAACTCGGCCGTACGCGCCTGCGCCCTGACCGGGCCGGCCTTGCCCTCGGCCGCGTCGCCCTTCCCCGCGTCGTCGGGCAGTGCCTGGAACACCAGCACCCCTGTCACCCCGGCCACCACCGTCGCCGCTGTCATCCAGATCCGTCTTCGCGCCACGCGACCCCACCCCTTTTATCCGACTTCCCCACCGGAAACCGGAAACCGGCAACTGGCAACTGGCAACCGGATGCACCCAACAGCACACTCCCGGTGCACCCCTGGGCGAGAACGTACACCGATTCCCCCGGACTCCCTCACATCGCCGGTCCCAAGTGGGCATCAATCTGAAAGAGTTGGGTATGTGGGTCCCCCTTGCCTCGGCGACAGGCTGTTCCACCGCCGACGAAGATCCACCCGACCATGAACGAGCCCGGTTCCGCATGGCGTGCGGAACCGGGCGCAAAGGGTCGGTCAGACCGGATCCGGACCGTTGGTCTCGGCGATTTCCTCCCGGAGGGCCTTCCGCTTCTTCTTGGAGAGAGAGTCACCGTTCACGCTGTGCACGCCCCAGGGAATGGGGCACGGCCCTTCGTGCGAGGAGTCAGGGCACAGCACTTCCACCAGCCGGTCCATCACTTCCTCATGCTGGGCGGCTGTCGCCGGTAAGGCGATGTTCACCTGCCACAGCTCGGGTTCCGCTCTCGTGCCGGCGACTTCCGCCTCGGCTTCGCTCAGGATGTGGTCCTCGTTCCGAACTAGGCTAAGGGCTGTCCCGTAACCGCAGGTTGCCGCAGGCCCTGGGCCGTTCCTGTCCTGAGTGCCAATCGGCCACCGTGGGCATTGTCAGTGGGCGCGGGCACACTGCTGGCATGAGCGTTTCTACGTCTACCGAAGCCCATGCGTCCGACACCTCTCCTGTCTGGGTGGAGTCGATGGGCGGGCCTTTGCTCGTCGTCCCCGTCTCCGCGTTGGCCGCATGGCGTGGGTGTACGGAGACCGGAGTCATGGCAGGAGACGCCACCGCTCCAGACGACTACGACCGAGCCTGCGCGGTGGACGATCTGGCCGGTGTGATCACTGTTGGCGAGAACGGTGCGCAGGCACTGGTGCTGGCGGACGAGCCGGCCACCAGCTGCTATCTACCCGAGCATCGGGCCTTCCTGCGGTGGCTTGCCGCCGACTCCGAAGCCGAGCTGAAGGCGGCGGCCAGGGCTGTGCTCGCAGACCCCGCCACCGAGTGGGAGGAGTGCGGCACGTGGTTCTCAGATGGTCCAGCCACACTCATGGACTCCACCGAAGCAGGCTCCGAATTGGACATCGAATATCCCGGCGGCGGGATGCCCTCCCAGGCATCGGTTGCGCTGCCCACCGGCTGCTGGAGGGTCCGAGCCACCCATACCAAGGCGGACGAAGAGAACTGGGTCGGCCTGGTCCAGATCCTGCCCATCGAATCGTGAAACGGTCAGTTGCTTCGGTTGAGTGCGGTCACGCGCTGCGCGCAAGGTTGTGTGGACGGGCGATGCCGAGGACCGCGTGGTGGACACCTTCGCCTTTCAACCGGCAGTCCCGGAGGGTCTTCCACGTCTTCATCCGCGCGAAGGCATGCTCGACGCGGGCGCGGACCTGCTTGTGTGAGCGGTTGTGCTCCTGTTTCCAGGCAGGCAGTTCCTCGCCCGCCCGCCGACGGTGGGGCATGGCGACGCCAGCGCCGGGACAGCCGCTGTCGGCAATGGTCATGGTCTTGCCGACAGCGGCCTTTACTCCAGATTCCTCCTATGCCTTGCAGTCATTGCGGTTGCCCGGCAGCGGTCGGCCGGCCAGGCCGACGAGGCAGATGTCGGCGTCGATGACGACCTGTGGTCGCAGCGCGAGGAGCGGGCCGACCTGATCGATGATCCGGTCGACCGCGGACTTCGGGATCCCGAACAGCGGAGCCAGTTGGCGGATCGTCAAGTTCGTCCGCCAGTACGTCGTGACCAGCAACACCCGGTCTTCCAACGGCAGGCTCCATGGCCGACCTCGACGCCCGGCATCGCTTCTTCGCGGCGCAGCGCAGTGACCAACGTACGGAAACAGCGCGGGCTCAAGCCGGTGAACGGGCCTGTCCAGGACGGCTCCGACGCCGTAATCACACCAGCCACATCAAGATCGTCTCACCTGTGGTCAGCCATAACGGGACAGCCCTTAAAGGGTGTTGCACAAGGTTCAGTTCTGGGCATTTTGTCTGTATGGGTGGGGTGTTGCGGGCTGAGCCGGTCTGGGTGGAGACGTTCACGGGCTTGCGGATGGATCGGTTCGCC
>NZ_JBIUYF010000019.1:0-3280 GCF_044744405.1 Streptomyces sp. NPDC087310
TATTGATCCGAAACTCAATCGGTTCTATTCGAGGGTGTAGCGGACGTGGGATCCGCCGAAGTATCCGCGGACGATGTGTGGCTGCCGTTGGCGGCGGTGGAAGAACCGGCGGGTTTCGGCTGCGAGTTGGGCCTGGTCGCGGGCCCTGCTGTGCATGGGCAGGCTCCGTTTGAGGTCGGCGTTGACCAGTTCGTCGGGGTTCAGCTCCGGCGAGTACGACGGCAGGAAGTGCAGCTTGATGCGGTCCGGGTGATCGGCCAGCCGGGCGCGGACCTTTCGGGAGCGGTGCGCGGAGTGGCCGTCCACGACGAGGTGCACCTTGCGGTCGAAGTGGCCTGCGAGCCGGTCCAGGAAGCGGCACATGACGTCGGCGTCGAAGGTCTCGGTGAAGACCATGAAGTGCATACGGCCCTTGGTGCGGACATCGCGTTGACCGAGAACCGGTTGCCCGTGCGGCGCACGATCGGGGTGCGCCCCTTGGCGCCCCAGGTGAGGCCGGTGACCTGGTCGGAACGGATGCCGACCTGGTCGGCGAAGAGGACCTCCCCGTCTTCGGCCTTCGCGCTGGCCCGAATCGCCGGCCAGGTTTTCTTCCGCCAGACACGCATTGCTTCCGCGTCCTGCTCGACGGCCCGCTTGTCCGGGCGCTGGAAGGACAGGCCCCACCGGCGCAGGTACTTGCCCACCCCCTGGTCGGTCAGCCGTGCCCGGTACAGCTTCGCGATCAGATCCCTGACTGCGGCGCGCGTCCACAGCTGCCCCGCCAGACCCAGGTCGCAGGGACGGTGATCCAGCACGGCCTGCCGGACCGCCTGCTGCTCGACCGCGTCGAGCAGCTGATGCTCGCCGACCCGGCGCCCGCGCGGCTGGGCCACCAGCGCTTCGCGCCCGCCGGCCCGCCACTTCGCCCACCACTTGTCCACCGCCTTGAGCGAGACCTGGAACACCGCCGAGACATCCTCGCGAGTCCGGCCCGCCACCAACGCGGCTACCGCCCGCAGCCGAAGGGCCTCCTGCGCCGACGGCGACAACTGCCGTGCGCCCCCCACCAGTTCACTCACGCAGGGATCAACGAACCAGAATACCTACCGTTTCAGATCAATAGATGTAGTGCGAGGTGGTGAATCGGGCGTGGACGTCAACCAGCGAGCGCTCAGGCATCATGCTCTCCCGTCACGCCGGCCGGTGCCAGGCGGTGCCCCCGACGCCACACCGCGCGGGTGTTGAGTGTCGCGGAGAGCTGCGAGGTCGGGTCACCGTCCACGAGCACCAGGTCCGCCGAGGCGCCGGGCTCGATTCGCCCGCGGTCGGTAAGGCCGAACCGGTCAGCGGTACGCCGTGTCGCCGCAGTGAGCGCCTCGACCGGACTCAGCCCGCCGGCCTCGAGCAGGCGTAGCTCGTCGTGCAGGCTGGCGCCGTGAGCGAGGCCCGGGGCACCGAGGTGGGCCGCATCGGTACCGGCCAGGACCTCGACGCCGGCGGCGTGGAGCAGCCCGACCGAGCGCAGGGCGTTGGGCAAGTGGGCGTTCCAGGCGAACTCGCGCCCCAGGTTGTCGCGCCATGCCGCGTTCAGGCGGGATGCCACACGCAGGTCGGCGGCCAGGCGTGGGCCAGCGCCGTCGGAGGCGCCGGAGGCAGTGACGGCCAGGGTGGTGATGACGAACATGCCCTGTTCGCGCATCCGGAGGATCAGGTCGTCGCTGATGACCTCGTCATAGTGCAGGTGGGTCACGCCGTCCGCGCCCGCCTCGACAGCCACCCGTGTAGCCGTGGCGCTGAGGGCGTGGACCAGGGCCATCGCCCCGCGCTCGTGAGCCGCCTCGACAGCCGCGGCGACGACCTCGGGCGGCACCACGGGCAGCGACGTGCCGAACGCGGTGCCGTCCTCGACCATGATCTTGATGTAGTCCGCGCCCTCGGACAGGCGTCCCTCAACGAAGGCAGGCGCCTGGCTCGGGACGGTGGCGGTGGGCCACACCGGGTCGTCCAGGTCGCGCCGCAGTTGGTGAGGATGTCCGTCGGGGTGGGCGAGGCCCCACGAGGCGGTGCGGACATCGGCCAGATCGAACTCGGTCTGCGCCTTCTTCCGTACCGGGTTCATCACGTCCGGTACCGACATCATGTCCAGCTCGGTTGTCACGCCGAAGCGCAGGGCCGTGCGCAGACCGTCCTCGTCTGTATGGGTGTGGGCGTCGATCAGACCCGGCAGCAGGGTCCCGCCCCCGCCGTCGAGCTCTTCCACACCCTCGGGGACCTCGTGGCCGACTGCGGCGATCGTCCCGTCCTCGACGACGACCACCGAGGCATCGGCTATGTGCGTCCCGGTGAAAACTCGTGTGTTCGTAACCGCGAACCGACTCACAGCTCCTCCTCGCAGACTGTATCGCTCAGTACAGAGCGGCCTGCGTCAGACTGTATCGGAAAGTACAAAGTCTCTGTACCGTGAGGCACAGAACACGGAGGAGGGGGCATGGGACACACACCGACCACCGCGCGGGGTCGCGCGACCCGAGAGCGCATCCTCGATTCGGCAGCAGACCTCATCCAGCAGCGCGGCGTCGCGGCGGTCACGCTGGACGATGTCGAACGCGCCGCGGGGGTCGGCCGCAGCCAGCTCTACCACTACTTCGACGACCGGGACGATCTCATCCGCTCCGTGGTTCATTCCACCGTGGACATGGTGCTGGCCGCACAGGAACCGCTGCTCCTGGACGTCGACTCACTGGCTGGCATCGACCGCTGGTTCGACGCGATCGTGGCCAACGGGACGCGGCAGGACGCGGTGGGCGGCTGCGCGATCGGCTCGTTGGCCAGCCAGCTCAGCGGCCGGGACGACCTCACCCGACAAGCGTTCGTGGACGCCTTCGCACGCTGGGAAGCACCCCTCATCGCGGGCCTGCGCCGTATGCAGGAGTCGGGCGAGCTACGCCCGGACGCGGACGTGACGGAGCTGGCCGACCTCACCATGGCCGCAATCCAGGGCGGCCTCCTGCTGGCCCAGATCCGCCGTACACCGGACCAGCTCCGTCTCGCCCTGCGCGGCGCGCGGGCGGCGCTGGAGGACGCACTCACCCCGCTGCCCTGAACGCGGTCCACCTCCCGCTCAACGCGGGCGACGCACCGCACCGTCCCGGGTCTCAGCGGTCGGCGCCGACCCCGCCCAAGCCTCCTCGGCGATTCGGGTCACGGCCCCGAGGCCGACGGGACGCGGATTCGCGTACGGCGCGGCACACACCTCCGTTACGCCCTGAACGAGAACCCCATGAGTTTCTGATCAATA
>NZ_JBIUYF010000020.1:0-2692 GCF_044744405.1 Streptomyces sp. NPDC087310
CACCCAAGTAGCACGGGGCCCGAGAAATCCCGTGTGAATCTGGCGGGACCACCCGCTAAGCCTAAATATTCCCTGGTGACCGATAGCGGATAGTACCGTGAGGGAATGGTGAAAAGTACCGCGGGAGCGGAGTGAAATAGTACCTGAAACCGTGTGCCTACAAGCCGTGGGAGCGTCGCGCATCGAGCTTGCTCGGTGCGTCGTGACTGCGTGCCTTTTGAAGAATGAGCCTGCGAGTTTGCGGTGTGTTGCGAGGTTAACCCGTGTGGGGAAGCCGTAGCGAAAGCGAGTCCGAACAGGGCGGTATAGTAGCGCGCTCAAGACCCGAAGCGGAGTGATCTAGCCATGGGCAGGTTGAAGCGGAGGTAAGACTTCGTGGAGGACCGAACCCACCAGGGTTGAAAACCTGGGGGATGACCTGTGGTTAGGGGTGAAAGGCCAATCAAACTCCGTGATAGCTGGTTCTCCCCGAAATGCATTTAGGTGCAGCGTCGTGTGTTTCTTGCCGGAGGTAGAGCACTGGATAGGCGATGGGCCCTACCGGGTTACTGACCTTAGCCAAACTCCGAATGCCGGTAAGTGAGAGCGCGGCAGTGAGACTGTGGGGGATAAGCTCCATGGTCGAGAGGGAAACAGCCCAGAGCATCGACTAAGGCCCCTAAGCGTACGCTAAGTGGGAAAGGATGTGGAGTCGCAGAGACAACCAGGAGGTTGGCTTAGAAGCAGCCACCCTTGAAAGAGTGCGTAATAGCTCACTGGTCAAGTGATTCCGCGCCGACAATGTAGCGGGGCTCAAGCGTACCGCCGAAGTCGTGTCATTGCAGCATGAGGGCCAACGCCCGCTGTGATGGGTAGGGGAGCGTCGTGTGCCGGGTGAAGCAGCAGCGGAAGCTAGTTGTGGACGGTTCACGAGTGAGAATGCAGGCATGAGTAGCGATACACACGTGGGAAACGTGTGCGCCGATTGACTAAGGGTTCCTGGGTCAAGCTGATCTGCCCAGGGTAAGTCGGGACCTAAGGCGAGGCCGACAGGCGTAGTCGATGGACAACCGGTTGATATTCCGGTACCCGCTTTGAAACGCCCAATATCGAATCAGACGATGCTGAGACCGTGAAGCCGTTCCGGACCCTTCGGGGAATGGAAAGTGGTGGAGCCGTCGGACCAGATCTGTAGTAGGTAAGCGATGGGGTGACGCAGGAAGGTAGTCCAGCCCGGGCGGTGGTTGTCCCGGGGTAAGGGTGTAGGACGCACGGTAGGTAAATCCGTCGTGCACATAGTCTGAGACCTGATGCCGAGCCGATTGTGGTGAAGTGGATGATCCTATGCTGTCGAGAAAAGCCTCTAGCGAGTTTCATGGCGGCCCGTACCCTAAACCGACTCAGGTGGTCAGGTAGAGAATACCGAGGCGTTCGGGTGAACTATGGTTAAGGAACTCGGCAAAATGCCCCCGTAACTTCGGGAGAAGGGGGGCCATTCTAGGTGATCATCTTTACGGTGTGAGCTTGGGGTGGCCGCAGAGACCAGCGAGAAGCGACTGTTTACTAAAAACACAGGTCCGTGCGAAGCCGTAAGGCGATGTATACGGACTGACGCCTGCCCGGTGCTGGAACGTTAAGGGGACCGGTTAGTCATTCTTCGGGGTGGCGAAGCTGAGAACTTAAGCGCCAGTAAACGGCGGTGGTAACTATAACCATCCTAAGGTAGCGAAATTCCTTGTCGGGTAAGTTCCGACCTGCACGAATGGCGTAACGACTTCTCGACTGTCTCAACCATAGGCCCGGTGAAATTGCACTACGAGTAAAGATGCTCGTTTCGCGCAGCAGGACGGAAAGACCCCGGGACCTTTACTATAGTTTGATATTGGTGTTCGGTTCGGCTTGTGTAGGATAGGTGGGAGACTTTGAAGCTTGGACGCCAGTTCAGGTGGAGTCGTCGTTGAAATACCACTCTGGTCGTGCTGGATGTCTAACCTGGGTCCGTGATCCGGATCAGGGACAGTGTCTGATGGGTAGTTTAACTGGGGCGGTTGCCTCCTAAAGAGTAACGGAGGCGCCCAAAGGTTCCCTCAGCCTGGTTGGTAATCAGGTGTTGAGTGTAAGTGCACAAGGGAGCTTGACTGTGAGACCGACGGGTCGAGCAGGGACGAAAGTCGGGACTAGTGATCCGGCGGTGGCTTGTGGAAGCGCCGTCGCTCAACGGATAAAAGGTACCCCGGGGATAACAGGCTGATCTTCCCCAAGAGTCCATATCGACGGGATGGTTTGGCACCTCGATGTCGGCTCGTCGCATCCTGGGGCTGGAGTCGGTCCCAAGGGTTGGGCTGTTCGCCCATTAAAGCGGTACGCGAGCTGGGTTTAGAACGTCGTGAGACAGTTCGGTCCCTATCCGCTGCGCGCGCAGGAGTCTTGAGAAGGGCTGTCCCTAGTACGAGAGGACCGGGACGGACGAACCTCTGGTGTGCCAGTTGTTCTGCCAAGGGCATGGCTGGTTGGCTACGTTCGGAAAGGATAACCGCTGAAAGCATCTAAGCGGGAAGCCTGCTTCGAGATGAGGACTCCCACCCCCATGAGGGGTTAAGGCTCCCAGGAGACTACTGGGTTGATAGGCCAGATGTGGAAGACCGGTAACGGTTGGAGCTGACTGGTACTAATAGGCCGAGGGCTTGTCCTCAGTTGCTCGCGTCCACTGTGT